>CAZCNS010000001.1:0-366074 GCA_964500205.1 uncultured Chryseobacterium sp.
CTTTGGCTGCGGCCTCCTGCGCCTTCCTTTCCTCCTCTTGGCGCTTTGCTTCCTCGGCAGCGGCCTTCGCAGCAGCGGCTTCCTGTGCCTTCCGCTCCTCCTCAGCGGCCTTGGCTGCGGCCTCCTGTGCCTTTCTCTCCTCTTCCTGACGCTTCGCCTCCTCAGCTGCGGCCTTCGCAGCAGCGGCTTCCTGTGCCTTCCGCTCCTCCTCAGCGGCCTTGGCTGCGGCCTCCTGTGCCTTTCTCTCCTCTTCCTGACGCTTCGCCTCCTCAACTGCGGCCTTCGCAGCAGCAGCAGCCTGCATTTCTGCATCCCTCCTCAACTTTTCCTCTTGAGCAAGCCGCTCACGCTCGGCCTGCGCAGCGGCCATTTCCTGCTCAGCCTTGTCTTTACTGATCTGCTCAAGCTTTTTGAACACCTCCTCCTCAGCTTTCTGGAAGTCCATGGAGTAATCAAGATCGTAGTCGAACTCCTGATAACGCTCGCTGTATTGAATCTTCGCGACAGGATTCACGAATATGGCCTTGTCTAATCCCTCTACATCAGGAAAAAGGTCCACGATGAAATCGAAACCCCATACCATGTCCTGGCTGTCCGGCACAGTCGTGTTGAAGGAGATCTTCTTGGTGACGTAACCCGCTTTGTAGAACTCAATGATGTAATCGGAGTTGACATCTATCGGAAAAGAGAACTTACCACTGCCTGGTGTTGCGATTGACTTATCGGAGCGGCCGTTCTTGAAGACCGTGACCTTGACACCTTCCAGATTCTTGCGCCCCTCCTTCACGCCACCCGTGAGTGCAACATGACGCTGCTGCGCAAGAAGTGGCAACGAGGCGAAGGCCAACATCAACAGCAGGGCCGATTTCATCAAAAAGCGCAGGGGAGCGTTCAAATCTCGTTTGTGAAAAGTTTACCTATCAGCGGACATACCCTTGAGCGGCTTATTTTGTTTCACTTTGAAGCGTACAAAACTCCGCAAATGGAACCATTATTCCCAACACCGCAGCCACCTGTTTTCAGCTATTGGGAAATGGTCGAGCATCTGTCCGCAATAGACGTGCTCGTGGTGGGTGCGGGCATCGTGGGTTTGAGTACCGCCATTCACCTCAAAAAACAGGCTCCAAACCTGCGTGTGACGGTGATGGAGCGTGGCCCGCTGCCATCGGGAGCAAGCACCAAGAACGCAGGATTCGCTTGCTTCGGAAGTCTGAGCGAACTGCTGGAAGATCTCGATAAACAATCTCAAGACGCGGTCTTTGCAAGGGTGGGGAAGAGAATAGAGGGACTGAGATTGCTTCGGTCCATGCTTGGTGACGAGGCCATCGGCTATCGGTCGTGCGGTGGTTTTGAACTTTTCATGGAAAATGACAGCCTTTTGGGAGAAAGATGTCTTGACCTGATATCGGAGGCCAACCGTATGGTTCGACCATTCACAGGAAAGGAAGAGACCTACTCGTCACGCCAAGGAATGGCCCGAGAAATGGGCATGAATAGCGTGGGCCTGACCATCGGCAATGCAGCCGAGGGGTCTATTGAGACGGGCAGGATGATGAGGTCACTCACGGACATGGCACGGAATGCAGATGTCGAACTCATCACTGGACTCGGTATCCGGTCTATCGCGGACACAGGAAACGGTGCAGAGGTACTGCTCGACAGCGACTTCACCGTGAAGGCCGGCCATGTGCATGTGGCCACCAATGGATTTGCGAAACAACTGATTCCAGAGTTGGATGTGCTGCCGGCAAGGGCACAGGTTCTGATCACCTCACCCATCGAGGGACTGCGTGTAAGAGGAACGTTTCACATGGATGCCGGCTACTACTATTTCCGGGATCTCGGTGACCGCATATTGCTTGGTGGTGGACGAAACCTCGACATAGCCGGAGAGACCACCAGCGAGACCGGACTCACGGATGTCGTTCAACAGCGATTGGAGCAACTCTTGCGCGAGGTGATCCTTCCGGGAATCCCTCATCAGGTCGCTCATCGATGGTCGGGGGTAATGGGTGTGGGCGGCACGCGTGACACGCTGCTAAGACCAATCTCAGCCCACGTAAGCTGCGGAGTGCGATTGGGAGGCATGGGCGTGGCCCTTGGTAGTCTGGTCGGTCTGGAAAGCGCGGAGATGATACTCGGAAAACGCAGTGAGGCGAGGAATTGACCCTCGCCTCACGCTCTCATCCTTCCTTGCTTACTTACTGAGCACCAGTCTGCGAGAACGAACCTCGCCACCATCATTGAAAATCAGCGTGTAAACACCAGCCGACATGCCATCCGTGGTTATTTCAACACGACTCTGGCCCTGCGTAGACAACTGCCGTGACCAGACTTTGCGGCCCATGGCGTCCACCATTGACATCATCAGGTTGGGTGCTGCATTATCCAACAGTACCGTGAAATTGCCTTTGGACGGATTGGGGAAAACAAGAACATCCTTGCCTTCACTATCGGCCACACTGACCGGTGCCGCGTTGCAACCGTACATCATGATATCATCAAGGAAAAGCACGTACATATCCAACGCATTGTGGTGGAAACCGATATATACCTGCTGGCCTGCATAGGTTGCACCAGGTAAGTTGACCGTCCGGATACCCCAAGCCGTCTCCGCAGCCGTGGAGGCATCGTTGTCCGGAAGGTTGAACAGCACAGTTCCACCGTTGAAGTCCGCGACATCGGTGCCACTGGTATTGAGCATCACTCTATATCCATCCCGGAAATCCATATCCAAGAAAGCGTGTCGCCAAGAAAGGTCAGCACCATCGGACGGGATGGTGATGGGGCCGAAGGTGATCCAGTTGTCGGCAGCAATAGTAGCGTTCGCATGCCAGGAGGTGGCGCCCCATATCCAATTGGTATCTCCTGGCGTCAATTCCTCGAAAAAGTTCATCCACCCGGACGTATAACCCGCATTTGCCAGATTGGCGACTACCGCTGCCTGATCGTTATCAATAAGTGCGGCTTCAAAAGATGGCTCATCAATTGGGTTGATGACGGCTATGAACTCACCGTCAAGGTATACAAGTGTGTCGCAGGTGGTGGTACCGCCATTTCCTCCTCCGTTTTGAGTGACCGTGATGTAATTCTGCTTGGTCTCAGTGTCGCTACCATTGGCGTTGGTGGCCGTGAGGGTAACGGTATACTGGCCCGGAGCCGCATAAGAGCGGGAGGGGTTCTGTTGCGTGGATGTGCCGCCATCACCGAAAGTCCAACTCCATTGCGTTGGGCTGTTGGTGCTCAGGTCAGTGAAATTGACGTTGGTGCCAACGGGAACGGTGGTTGGCACGCCTGTGAAATCTGCAATGGGCGCATCTCCGGTCTGTTGACCATCACAACCGCTTGAGCTGATAAGTCCGGCACGACCAGGTTGACCCCAGCTGTAGTTCGTACTCAGGATATTGTTCATAAATGCGGACTGCTGAGCACTGAAGAGCGTTGGACATGAGGCATAGTCCATGAAATTCTCCACCTGGTCAAGGCTGCCACAAGTGGATTTAGTGAGTGGGCAGCCGTTGTTCTGCCAAGAACCGAAACTTGGTTCGCTACAGTTGGGCGTATCGGCAAAACCATCATCATTGGCGCAACTTTCGAGATCGCCCCAAGTATGATTCAGTCCCAAATAGTGGCCCGACTCGTGCGTAAGCGTAGTCTCATTGGCTCCAATTACTTGATAAGCGACTACCGTTCCGTCCACTGCCTCGAACTGGGAACCCCAAGCAGGCAAATAGGCGAATCCGGCCGTACCGCCCGTGGTGGTGCTGTATCCGATGTGGGCAATCCAGACATTATAGTAGGACTGATGGGGCCAAGGGTTACGCCCTCCTGTTGCATTGGACTTCATATTGTCACTGACCCCGAAGTTGGTGACATTGGTCTGTGTGCGGGTTATACCGTTGGTAGGATTGCCTTGAGGGTCGGTGCTGGCAAGGCAGAACTGAATCTGCGTGTTGACACCCGCATTTTGGAATGCCGAAGCCTGGGTATTCAGGTAGGACGAGCTGAAATCGGCATTGAGCCGGTCAAGCTGTGCAAGAATGGTCGCATCACTGATGTTCTGTGCGGAAGTGTTCCAGACCACATGAAAAACAATGGGGATGTAACGAACCCCACCACGGTACTCACCGAACGATGGGTCATCTGCCATCTTGCGAAGCATCTCTTCACGTGCAGCTTCCGCCTGAAGGGTGTAGCCTGGAAACTGCGAATCAAGATGGTCGCGGTACTCATCGTAACCGCACCAATGGTCATGCTGAGCAAAAACGCTCAGCGCGCCAGTGAGGGCAATGAGCAGCAAGGAGGAGAACTTTTTCATGTTGTGTGGACAGGTAGTTTGGTTGGGATGGCAAATATATCGGCTTCGCTCATCACCAAGCGATAGCAAGAGACCAATCATCGCATTTCAAAGTATTTACACCCTACAAACACAGGGATTTGTTGCAACTGTGAAGACGAAATTCATAGTCTGTGCAACGATTTTATACGTGATTCTCGTAGCTGACTGCGGAGATTTGCAGCGAACTAAAAACAAAATGTCATGCTGATAGAAACAGATCTCTTTGCCCACATCGAGGTGCTCCGTGGCCTGCCCATCGAGCAGCAGGATTTCCTCGGACGCTACTCTCAGAGTAAGTCTTACGGAAAGAACGCCTTCATTTACCAACCCGGGGAGCCATCTGATTGGATATACTTCGTGGTGGATGGTGTGGTGAAAAACGGTACTGTGAACAAAGAAGGCCGTGAGGTCATCAAAAACCTGTTCTACCCTGGAGAAATGTTCGGTGAACTGGGTATCTCTGGCATTGCAGAGCGCCCGGACTTCGCTGGGACGTTCAAAGCTGGGGCGGATGTACTACGTGTTCCGCTGGAGGCGATCAAAGAACTCATCAAGCGTAATCCTGAGGTTGGACAGCGAATGATTGAGAAGCTTGGTGAGCGTCTAACCCGCTCTGAGAAGCGCTTGGAAGAGCTGGTTTTCAACGATGCACGCACCCGCATCATCGACTTCATCAAGGAGCAGAAAGACCGTTGTGGATCGGCTTATGGCGATGAGATCATGGTGAACCATGGTTTCACCCATCAGGACATGGCCAACATCACCGGCACATCACGTCAGTTGGTAACGATTGTTCTTAACGAGCTTCGCAGAAAGAAGGTGATCAACTTCGACCGCACCAGCATCCTTATCAAGGATCTGAAGGATCTGGCATAAAAATCATCGTCAGACACTTCATAAGGCCCCGTCTCTGAATCAAGATGACGGGGCCTTCTTTCATATACCTGCGCCCACCACCGCGGAGTTCTTTTTGGGATGACAGAACCTAAGACGTACGCGGGGCGACAACCAAGCATTTACCAAACGTTTCTAATACAACCATAAGGGCGTAATACCGTTTTTTGATGCATCAAATGAACTTTTCATCCATGAAGAATCTCGCTACCTCAATTGTAATCGCCCTGATTTGCCTCTTCGCCTTCACAGCCATCGGGCAGAATCTCAGTTACGACTACTATGACGGTGAGCTGTGGGTGCAAATAGACCCGACCCGGACGAAAGGCATTGTGAACACGGATGACCGTCTGGAACTTGCTCCTTTCAAAGCACTCCTGGGAGCTGAGATATGTGAGCGCTTCGGTCTGTACCGAGTGAGGAAGCCCTTCCACTTTGCCATCGATCCGGCCATCAGTGAGGTGTATCAGCTTTTCTTCGATGCCGAGGGCCATGAGGATGCCTTTGCTGCGGAGCTGGAAAAACTGGAGGTGGTGCGCTATGCTGAGCGTGTACCCGTGATGCGCCCCACACTTACACCCAACGATCTGCGGCCTGCGACAGGAAACCCCAACCAATGGGGGCTTCATCGCATTCAGGCTCCGCAGGCATGGGACATATCCACCGGTAACATTAATATAAAAGTGGCTGTGGTGGACGATGCGGTGCTGACCACCCACCCCGACCTGATTCCTAATCTGCTGCCAGGGCGTGACGTTTCAAGCAATACCAACAATGCGATGCCGAATGAGACCGGTATGACCCATGGAACCCATGTGGCCGGAATTGTAGCAGCGGCCACCAACAATAATGTGGGTATTGCAAGCATCGGTTTCAATGTGAAGATCATTCCGGTGAAAAGCTCCAATTCGAGCCAGTTCATCAGTGATGCCTATGCAGGGGTGGTATGGTCTTATCAGAACGATGCGGATGTGATCAACATGTCGTGGGGTGGCTCAGGATACAGCCAGACCGGGCAGAACATCATCAACAACGCGTATGCCGCAGGCTGCGTAAATGTGGCTGCCGCGGGGAATGACAACGTCACCACCATCTTCTACCCTGCCGGGTACAACAATGTGATAAGCGTTGCCAGTACCACTACCAACGATGCCAAGAGCAACTTCTCCAACTATGGGAACTGGATAGACATATCTGCTCCCGGCAGCGCGATATACAGCACCTACTTCACGGGCAACTACAATCCAGGTTACGCCAACCTTCAAGGCACCTCGATGGCATCTCCCATGGTGGCAGGACTCTGCGCCCTCGTGAAATCCGTGAATCCGCAGATGACACAAACACAGATAACCAACTGTGTGCTCTCCACTGCTGACAACATCAACGGGGTGAACGGCAACTTTATCGGACAGCTCGGAGCCGGCCGCATCAACGCCTATCAGGCCGTGCTTTGTGCTCAAACGACCATCAACACGCCTCCCGTGCCTGTGATTCAGGCTGATAACACGGTGCGGTGTCCGGGTGCAAGCGTTCAATTCTTCGGAAGCTCAATAGCCGGTCTTCCGAACTCCTACTTATGGAGCTTCCCCGGTGGTAATCCTTCCACTTCCACACTCCAAAACCCCGTGGTAACTTACACGTCTATAGGAAACTACAACGTGTCTCTTACGCTGACCAACGCATTCGGGAGCAACACCCAGACTGAGAACAACTTCGTGGAAATCTCGCCAAGTGGCACAGACGTCTTCTTTGCAGAGACATTTGAGAACGGCACTTTTGCAGACAACGGATGGACGGTACAGAATCCGGACAACGGCATCACATGGGCCATTAGCACCGTGGCGGGCGCGACCAACGGAACGCGGGCCGCAGGAGTAAATCACTTCAACTACGATCAGCAGGGCCAGCGCGATGGCCTTATCAGTCCCCCGCTCGATTTTTCGGGCCATGCCAACATACAACTCGACCTTCAGCACGCTCACCGCAGATTTTCGCAGGACTATCGTGACTCTCTCATCATCTATGTGAGCACGAACGGAGGGGTATCATTTCCTCACCGTGTGCTCGCAGTAGCAGAGGATGGCACTGGGACCTTCGCCACCAACGGCATTCTCAACCAGAATTTCATCCCCACCAACGGCATCGACTGGTGCTTCGGGGGCGACCTGGGTTCAGGATGTTTCACGGTTGACCTGAGCCAGTTTGACGGCCAGCCCAACGTGCGGCTCCGCTTTGAGACATACAACGATTACGGCAATAATATATACGTGGACAACGTCCAGCTCTCAGGTAACTGTGTGCTGGCACCGGAACCTCCGGGCGCAGGCTTCAGCATGTCACAAACGGCATTGTGTGCCGGGAACACTGTGCAGTTCACCGACCAGAGCACCAACCTGCCTACCTCCTACACGTGGACATTTCCAGGTGGCACCCCATCCATTTCCAGTGACCCGTCACCTTCCGTCACCTACAACACTCCGGGCACTTACAATGTGACGCTTGCAGTTTCCAATGCCTACGGTCAGGATCAGCTGGTCATGAACAACGCCATAACTGTGAATGCAAGTCCGGTAATCGTGTTGAACTCCGCGACAGTTCAGCTTTGCGAGGGAAGCGCAGCCACGCTTTCAGCATCTGGTGCCAGTAGCTACTCTTGGAGCCCTGCAATTGGTCTGAGCAGCACCACAGGGGCATCTGTGTCCGCATCACCAACTGCAAGCACCACCTATACTGTGACCGGAACATCCAACGGTTGTACTGCAACGGCCATCAGCACTGTCACGGTAAGTCCTGTGCCACCAGTTCCTCAGCTCATTTCGGGTGATGACGTTGGTTTCGTAATGCTGAACACGCCCGCTGTGCAAGGAAGTTACCCGTACGCGCTGCCCGGAGCAGGATGGGGCAGCCCGGCACTGACCAGCGTCAGTGTGGAAGCCGAAATGGTGATTGCGCGCTCCAACTCCAACGATAGTCTGCTCTGCTCTGCCGCGTTCAATGCGAATCAGGTAGCCGGTCGGATTGCAGTGGTCTACCGGGGCGACTGCGAGTTCGGCAACAAAGCACTCAATGCGCAGAACGCAGGTGCTGTGGGGGTGATTGTGGTAAATAATGTAGCCGACCCTGTGACCATAGAAATGGGTTCGGGCGTTGGCGGAGCATCGGTCACCGTGCCTGTGGTAATGGTTTCACAACAAGTGGGGGCCACCATCCATGCGGCAGTGAGAAGTGGGAACGCCAAGGCGGTTCTGGGCCGATTCCATGGCGGAGACCTGATCATTTGCCCGCTACAGAGCCTTAGACTGGCCACGCAAGCAGGTCAATATGCCTATCAGTGGAGCAATGGGGACAATTCGGCCGTGAGCGTCATATCCACTGGAGGTGAGCATTCGGTGACAGTGTTCAATGAAGGTGGATGCAGCTCAACTTCCGATGTGGTCAACGTGACTGTCTTCGATGTCACCCAGCCCATTATCACGGATAATGGCAGCTCTCTGAATGCCAACGCACCGGGCAGTTTCTATCAATGGTACATAGATGGTGCCCCCGTAGAGAATTTCCATGGCCCTGAACTTCCACACCAAGGCCCGGGCAACTACACTGTGGAAGTGACCGATGCCAACGGCTGCATCACCCAATCAGAGCCGTATACCATGATCGCGGTGGGCATGGCAGATATAGAGAACGCAGGAATATGGGTATGGCCCATTCCCACCACAGACATACTGAACATCAATCTGCCTGCGGCCTCATCTGCTGGGGTCATTGATGTGATGGCAGCGGATGGTCGCAAGGTGATGACCATATCCGTAAAGGCCAACGAGACAACCGTGAGAATAGATGTCTCCAGTCTGGCAGCCGGAACTTATATCGCGAGGTTCACTGGCCTGACCTCCAATGCGATGAGTCGTTTCGTCAAAATGTGATAGTGAAATCTCCCAACAGAAAAAGGTCGGATGCCCATGCGGTATCCGACCTTTTTCTTGGGGATAAATGAAAGCTCAAGCCTGAAGAACCTCCAGGGGAACTTCCCTCTTCAACTCCACCTCACCGATAAAACGGTCGATAATGGTACTCGTGTGCAAAGGCTGAATCATGTGGTAAAGGTGCTCTCGGAACATGTCCTTCTCATCATGATCGGTCACATCGATCACCTCTATGCCTTCACCCCTGTAGATTCGGGGGACATACTTTGCCACGCTGTCACGCTCGCTCTTGAGAATTAGCACCGGAATGCCCTTGGAAGTGACATTCAGGAGTCCCACCTGCTTGTCAAAAGCCTTGGATTCGATGAGTGCCGAATGCGTCTGAATAGCGAACAGCTTGGCCGGCAGCCGGCTCAGTGCTTGCTCCAAGGGAATGCGATTGAGGTGCGGCAGTGAACCCAAATTGGACATCAGGTGCATGATCCGCTCCTTGGCAGCCTTCCAAACCCTGTCTCGGAAGGCAGAATCCTTGCTGATTAGCCAGTCGGCAAGGGCAATGCCACGGTTACGCACACCCACGCGCGAATCGAGCGGCACAATATTACGGGCTGCCGTGAACAACGTGCGGGCCACAATGCCCTGACCCGATGGCAAGATCACATTGTCCAGGAAACCGAGCATCGCGTGCCGGGCCTCTTCTCCGAAAAAAGGATTTGCCCCGATACGGCCACGCAGATACTGGCGGACCCCGTCCAACTCATCGAAGTCCCGATCCATCATCAGGAAATAGATGTTGCCCATCGAATGGTCGAAGATGTAAACCGGGTGCCCCAGTTCACCGAAATACTTCACCACGTGATTGATGTTCTTGACAATGTGCTTGGAGTAATCTTTCGGAGGCAGGTCGCTTGGCACCGAGCCATAGTGCATGGCCGCAGCAATGTACTTATGGCTGGGAATGGCGGTAAGCAGTGCGTCATAGGAGTTGAGACCGAGGAAGCCGTGTACCAGCAGCACCACCGGCAGCTTTCGTTTAGACTTCTCATTGAACGGCTTGGCCATGTCCACTTTGATATTCGTGGGGCCAAAGGGCGTTTCCCGCACCAACGTGACCTGGGGCCAAGTGAGCGCCAGGTCGTCCACGAACACTGTCATGCGCTTCTTCACGTTGTCCATGTAGCGCAAGAAGCTCGGACTCTCGTCAGGCAATGACCAACGGTAATAGAGCCAAGCCAGCGGTCTGCGCTTGTCAGCTTTGGTAGCCAAAAAGGCGATGCGTTTGCTCTGCAATAGAAAATGAGGAGTGCCGGTAAGTTCCTGCTCCTTACGGTCTTCAACCACAACCGCTATCTCCTTGGAGCTGAATGCCGTTGACTTGCGTGCAATACCCGCCACCCTACCTGTGGGGTCCGAGGCAAGGAACACGTAGTCCATGCCTTTCTTGCCATCTATGTCGAGCACTGTCTGCAGCTCCGCAGAGAAATCCTTGGCGTACTGCTCCATGACCTCACGGTTCAGTGCGCGGCCTATGATCTGTTCTTTCCTAATAAAACCCTTTCGGATAAGCTGGGTGAGGAACACCTTGGCATCCACTACCCCCTTCAGACCGCGCTGTCTCACCAATGGCGTGTTCACAAACGTGAAACGCAACTGATGTTGGTTTCTGATCCGGTTGAAATTATCGATGATATAAGCATAGGCCCCGGAGGGTGACTCACCGTGCGAAAGTCCAACCAGGTAGAGACCTCCACGCAGCGTACCCTCGTTCACATGCTCAATGAAATCCTCACCAACCGCCTTGTCGAAAAGCTCCTTAGACCTGAAATACCTTGTTTCAGGAGCCTGGTAAGTATCGGGCTCACTGGCCTCAGGGTTCAGTAAAATCCCGTTCTTCTTCATTCCAATTCTTCTTTTCACCTTGCTTGGAGCAACACAGCGAAATTGGGAAAAAGAACCTTTGAAGTTCGTCTTATCCTACGTGAATCACGGATTTTTTATTCACAACATCCCTCAGAAAGACAATCTCATCACCTTTTCAGGAGAAAATGGACTGAATGCGACCCTACATCCGCAAAACCCGCAGTTAAACGCATCTGAGGATCACACATTGAAGCGGAAGTGCATGATGTCGCCATCGTTCACCACGTATTCCTTGCCCTCCACGCTCATCTTGCCTGCCTCTTTGACGGCCTGCTCAGAGCCAAGCTTGATGAAGTCGTCAAACTTGATGGTCTCTGCGCGGATGAAACCCTTCTCGAAATCGGTGTGAATCACACCTGCTGCTTGCGGTGCGGTCATTCCTTTGCGGATGGTCCATGCACGTACTTCCTTCGGACCGGCAGTGAAGTAGGTCTGGAGGTTGAGGAGCCTGTACGCGGAGCGAATCAGCTTGTTGACCCCTGCCTCGCTGAGACCTGCATCGTTTAGAAACTCCATTCGCTCCTCGTAGGTCTCCAGCTCTGCGATGTCGGCCTCCATTGCCGCACTGATGATGATGACCTCGGCCTTCTCGTTGACCACCGAATCGGCCAGCCGCTTGGAGTGCTCATTGCCGCTCACCACGGACGCCTCATCCACGTTGCACACGTAAAGCACAGGCTTCAGTGTGAGCAGTTGAAAGGTGCGCGCCATGATGAGTTGATTCTCATCCAACTCGGCAGCACGGGCCGAGTGGCCCTTCTCCAATGTCTCTTTGATGATGGACAGCACCTGAAATTCCAACTTGGCGTCCTTGTTGCCGGTCTCAGCCTGCTTTCGCACCTTCTGGATGCGCTTGTCCACGGTGTCCAGGTCCTTTAGCTGCAGCTCGGTGTCGATCACCTCCTTGTCGCGCACCGGGTCCACACTTCCGTCCACGTGTACCACATTGCCATCGTCAAAGCAGCGCACCACGTGTATGATGGCATCCGTCTCACGGATATTTCCGAGAAACTGATTTCCCAGTCCTTCGCCCTTGCTTGCCCCCTTCACCAGACCTGCTATGTCCACGATCTCGATGGTAGTGGGCTGCACGCGCTCCGGTTTCACAAGGGCAGCAAGCTGTTCCAGCCTCTCATCGGGCACTGTGATGACACCCACGTTGGGCTCTATGGTGCAAAAAGGGAAGTTGGCCGCTTGCGCCCTTGCGTTGCTCAGGCAGTTGAAAAGGGTGGATTTGCCCACGTTGGGCAGACCGACAATACCACATTGAAGGGCCATGATGATGCTTTTTGAAGGGCGGCAAAGGTAACCGCAGCATGCCAATAGCCTAAACTGCCCAGCGCGTGATGTGATAACCGGCCAGGCTGACCAGCGCGGTGAGCACAGAACCCCACGCAATATCAATGAATACGATGGGCAAAGGCCAGTCCTTGAGCGTGGCAAGGTTGGTGAGGTCGTAGGTGGCATAAGTGAAGAAGCCGAATAACGCACCATAAACCACTGCATGGCTCAAGGACCCCTTCTCCACGGCAGGCAGGATAGCGAAGATGAAAATTCCGACAATAAAAAACAGGTAGAAGATGATGGCTGCTGTCCAATTCACGTTGGGGGCGAGAAAAGAACCAAGATAACGCGCATACAAACCCTTGGCGACCACTCCCAGCCAAACGAGGTCTATGGCAAAGAACACAAGGGCGGTGAGAGCATAATTGAGGAGGAGGGTCTTGAGGGGCATGTCGCTGGATTTGAGTCGGGAAAGATAACAGCGACCAATGCCGGATGTTCAACCCCGCACCTCCCGATGCGTGGTTAACTTCGCGCCCTCGGCATGGAAAAAAAGGATAACCATCAACACCAGCGGCTCCTTGCTGCCGTGCAAAGCAATGATGCCGCAGTGGTGGGCCAGGCCATCGATGACCTGAAGGCTCGCGGAGACGCATCACTGATACCCGAGCTGTTGAAACTGCTTGCTGAGAGCGAGAATGAAGCCGTCCTGCAGCAAGTGTTGCAGCTGCTCTTCGACCTGAAAGATCCCAAGGCCCTTGATGTGCTGATTGATCACCTGACCGATACACGCTTTGCGGACATCAGGACTCAGATGCTGGAAGCGTGCTGGCAATGCGGTCTCGACACATCACACCGACTGCCCATGCTGCTGAACGTTGCCATCACAGGCAGCTATCTGGAGATATTAGAGGTGCTGACCATCATCGAGAACTGGGATGGGATGAGCGACCAGTTGACCCTGCGCGAAGAGCTGCACCGCTTCAAGGACGCAATGTCTGAATTGGAAATATCAGAGGCCGAGGACCTCATGTTGAGCATTGTGGAAGTGCTTAACGGTTTTGTCCATGAATGAAATTTTCAGGGTGTTTTTCCGTTAACACAGATTCCGAGACCATGCCATCGACCATTCTCCGTTCTCTTCTTCTGACGATGACCGCGCTGACAACTCTGAACACCGCGCAGGCGCAGGAAAGAAAAGACCTTCCATCACAGGACAGACATCTGATACAGTTTTCGGGAGTGCTGCTCACGGCAGAGAAACTGGACCCCATTCCATTTGCCAACATCATAGTAAAGAACTCCCGTAGGGGGACCATCAGCGACTACTTCGGCTACTTCTCATTCGTGGCCGAACCGCGTGATACGATCGTGTTCACCTACATCGGCTTCAAAGACAGCGAATTCGTGATACCCGACACACTGCACAGTAAGAACTACTCGCTTATACAAATGATGAGCGTGGACACGTTCCTACTTCAGGAGGCAGTGGTCTATCCTTGGCCTACCAAAGAGCAGTTCCGGCAAGCATTCCTCGACCTGCGCCTGCCAGAGGACGACAAGCAGATCGCCCAACGCAACCTCGAGTGGTTCGAAATGCGAGAACGGGCAGATGCCATGGGCATGGACGGCAGCGAGAACTTCAAGTTTGCTATGCAGCAACGTGCCGCAAGACTCTATCATGCCGGACAACTCCCTCCGAACAATCTGCTGAACCCACTGGCATGGGCCCAGTTCATCAAGGCATGGAAGAACGGGGATTTCAAGAAGAGGGAGAAACGTGATTGATCACTGATGATTGTTGATTGCTGATTTGGACCCTGCCCATCGTCAATTGAGAATTGACCATTCCCACTCCCTGTTGAGAGCTTCCCTCACCATCATACTGCTGTGCTGTTCAATGGGTCTGATGGCGCAAGAGACGGCCACAGTGCAGGGCGTTCTGCAAGATGAGGAGGGACGCGGCATCCCCTACGCGAGCGTGGCGGTGATGGGCACCTCCATCGGCAGCTCGTCCGACAGCCTTGGCACCTATACTATCCGCGTCCCTGCCGACAAGGCCGTCAAACTGGCCTTCTCGCACATCCGCCACGTGCCGCAGACCTACGAGATCACGGCCAAAGCGGACGAGGTGCGTATCCTCAACCGCATCCTCAAACTGAAGGACAACGTGGTGGACGAAGTGCTGATCTCGGACGACAGCAACCGCAAGACCACCCTCCAACGCATAGACCCCAAGATGGCCGTCATTATCCCAACCTCGGGAGGCGGCATCGAGGCTGTGCTCAAGACCCTGCCCGGGGTCACATCCAACAACGAGCTCAGCTCACAGTACAATGTGCGGGGCGGAAACTTTGACGAGAACCTCATCTATGTGAACGATGTGGAAATCTACCGTCCGTTCCTCGTCCGAAGCGGGCAACAAGAAGGTCTGACCTTCGTGAACCCCGACATGGTGGAGAGCCTCAGCTTCTCGGCCGGTGGCTTCGAGGCCAAGTACGGAGACAAGATGTCTAGTGTACTCGATGTTCAGTACCGCAGGCCCCGCTCGTTCGAGGCCACGGCATCGGGCAGCCTGTTGGGCGGGTCGCTGCATGTGGAGGGCGCCACCAAGGACTACCGCCTCTCGTGGATCGGGGGCGTGCGCTATCGAAGTAACCAATACGTTTTGGGAAGCCTCGATACCGATGGCGACTACCGCCCGCAGTTCTGGGACGCACAGGCGCTCATCAACTACGAGGTGAACGACAAGTGGAACGTAAGCCTTCTTGCCCACTACTCACTGAACCAGTACCGCTTCATCCCCGACAACCGTGAGACCGATTTCGGCACGATCAGCGAGGCGCTGCGCTTCACGGTTTTCTTCGATGGGCAGGAGGTGAACACTTTCGAGACCGTTACAGGCGCGCTGATGGCCGAGTACAGACCGACCAATCGCCTGCGCCACAAGTTCATCGCATCGGCCTACCGAAGCAACGAGAGCGAGACCTTCGATGTGCAGGGCCAGTATTGGCTGGGTGTGTTGGACAACAGTTTCGGGTCTGACAATCTGGGCGAGGTGGCCTTCAACCGAGGCATCGGCACTTTTCTGAACCACGCCCGCAACTTCCTGACCGTGAACGTGGCGAGCACCCGCTATCTCGGCCATTGGCTCGATGGCCATCGCAAGCTCGACTGGGGTTTCCAATATCAGCATGAGAACATACGCGATGAGCTCAGCGAGTGGAACATGATCGACTCGGCAGGCTACAGCATCCCGCAGACATCGGAGGGACTGGTGGTGCAGGACAGGCTCAACACTACACTGCGCCTTAGCAGTAACCGACTGATGGGACATATTCAGAACACGTGGTTCTTCAGCGATACGAGCCGTCACACATTGACGGTCGGGGCGCGGTTCAACTGGTGGGACGCCAACGGGCAATTTATCGTCACTCCAAGGCTCAACTACGCCTTCAACCCGAAATGGAAGCGCGATGTCATATTCCGCCTCTCGGGCGGTATGTACTACCAGCCTCCGTTCTACCGGGAGCTGCGCGACCTCAACGGCCAGCTGAACACCAATCTGAGGGCGCAGGAGTCTTACCATGCGGTCATAGGCACAGACTACAACTTCCGGGCGTGGGGACGACCGTTCAAGCTGGTGGCTGAAGCGTATTTCAAATACATGGACAACCTTGTGCCCTACGTGATCGACAATGTGCGCATCCGTTATTTCGCCACCAACAACTCGATGGGCTACGCTACGGGCATCGACCTGAAGGTGAACGGGGAGTTCGTGAAGGGCATTGAATCTTGGGCCAGCATGAGCCTGATGACCGTGCAAGAAGACATCAAGGACGATTTCTACTACAACTACCTGAACTCGGACGGGGAAGTGATACGCCTTGGAGTGACAGAGAACAATGTGGTGACCGACAGCACCCGCGTGGAGCCCGGCTACATTCCCCGCCCCACCGACCAGCGGGTCACTTTTTCGCTCTTCTTTCAGGACTATGTGCCCAAGCTGCCGATGTTCAAGATGCACCTCAATCTGGTGTTCGGGACAGGAATGCCTTTCGGCCCGCCTGATAACGAACGTTTCCGCGACACGCTGCGCATCCCTCCATACCGCAGGGTTGATATTGGTTTCTCTTATATGATAAAGGGAGAGAAACGTGAATTTCCGAGGAGCAACCCGCTGCACTATCTCAAATCGCTTTGGGTGAGCATGGAGGTGTTCAACCTGCTGGGCACCAACAACACACTGTCATACCTCTGGATCAACGACATCACGAACCGCCAGTGGGCTGTACCGAACTATCTGACCTCAAGGCAGTTGAACATAAAGCTGGTAGCGAAATTCTGAGAATCGATGTCCCGACTGCTGCTCCTGCTATTCCTACTGCCGATGAACATCTTGGCGCAGCAGTTCCACGAGGGCATCATGGCGAAACTGGGCAATGACGCCCCGCTGTTCCCGTTCGGGGTGGCATCGGGCGACCCCCGGCCGGACAGGGTGCTGCTTTGGACCAAACTTTTCCCGGGAAAAACAGAAAGCGCGCTTACCGTTGAATGGGCCATTGCCGAGGACACCTTGATGGCCAGCGTTGTCGCGGGCGGGAAGGTGACCACCGATTCCTCCTCCGCTTTCACTGTCATGGTCGATGCCTCTGGTTTGAAGGCTGGAACTACCTATTTCTTTCATTTCATCACAGGAAATGATACGTCCGCCACAGGCCGCACTCGCACCGCACCCAAAGATCCAAATGCGCTCCGATTTGCAGTTGCGAGCTGTGCGCACATCCAATACGGCAACTACAACGGCTATGCGCTCATTGCGCAGCGCAACGACCTCGATGCCGTCATTCATCTCGGGGACTACATCTACGAGGGCGGAGCCAGGGCGGAGGCACTGCATCCGCATATCCCGCCCTACGAGATCATCTCTCTGAGCGACTACCGCAGCCGCTACGCGCAGTATCGCCTCAATAGCGACCTGATGGAAATGCACCGCCTCCATCCCATCATCGCCATTTGGGACGATCACGAGTTCGCCAACAACTGCCA
This sequence comes from uncultured Chryseobacterium sp., assembly GCA_964500205.1. Classification (GTDB taxonomy): domain Bacteria; phylum Bacteroidota; class Bacteroidia; order UBA10329; family UBA10329; genus UBA10329. The sequence goes on from CAZCNS010000001.1 coordinate 17,410, forward strand.
CCGAGACGGGGCCGAGCGGCATACAGCAGCCAAAGGAAGCTGGGAGAAAAGGAAATCGGACGCACGAAGGGCCTACTTCGAGTGGATACCGGTGATGACGGCATCCGACAGCACCATCATCCGCGACTTCAACTTCGGGGGACTTGCCGACCTCTTCATGCTTGACGGACGCCTGCATCGCGACCCGATGGTGGACAGCTATGACGACCCCGCCCGCTACGACACATCGCGCACCAAGCTGGGACGGGATCAGACCGAAAGGCTCACTCGGTGGCTCAAAGATTCAAAGGCGAAATGGAAAGTGCTCGGAAACAACGTGATGATGAGTCCGATAGACTTCGGGAAATTCGCCAAGGGCAGACGCTGGAACATGGACCAATGGGATGGGTATATGGGCAACCGAAACCGCATCTTCGATGCCATTGAAAAACATGAGGTCGAGAATGTGGTGGTCATTACGGGCGACATCCACACGGCCTGGGCCAGTGAACTTTCTCGCGACCCGCACGACCGCAACGTCTATGACCGCAAAACGGGCAAAGGGGTTTTCGGAGCGGAGTTCGTGGCGCAGAGCATCTCGAGCAGCAACTTGGACGAGATCCAGGGCAAGCTGGTGGGCAAGATCGCAGCCAGTTACTCCAAGGCTCGGAAGCGGAATCCACAACTGCGCTACGTGAACCTCATCGACCACGGCTACATGCTCCTCGACCTGAACAGCGAAAACGCCAAGGCCACGTGGGTCTTCACGCAGACCTTGAAAAAACCCACCCTTCGCACAAGGCGGCCCGTGGCTTGGCAGCTGACGTCTGGCGACAACAGTCTTCAGCGGACAAGGCCTTGAACTACCTTTGCAGACACGAACCTGTGCTTTCCGCTCAGGTCGGAGAGAAGACGGGCCTCGCTAAACCCCATTGACTCAACCAATAGGAGCGTTTCCTCACCGAAACGCTCATTGATCTCGAAATAAAGCTTGCCACCCGCAATCAGAGCGTCCTTGGCAAGGCGGGCGATAACGCGGTAAAAAAGCAGTGTATCAGTATCCGGTACGAACAGCGCGAGGTGTGGCTCATGCACCACCACATGCTCCATCAGCGTATCGCGCTCGTGCTCGGCAACGTAGGGCGGATTGCTGACTATGATATCGTAACTGCCGGGGAGGTATTCCGCAGCAAGGATGTCCCTCTGAAAGAAAGTCACCTCAGCATTATTAGCGACCGCATTGGACTGCGCCAGTTCCAAGGCACCGCTGTCCACATCCACGGCAGACACTTGCCAGACGGGCGCGTTCACTTTCAGCGCAATGGGAATGCAGCCGCTCCCTGTACCGATGTCAAGCACGCGCAACGGTTTCTCCTTTGGGTTCTCCTGAAGAATGATACCACAAAGCTCCTCAGTCTCAGGGCGAGGTATCAGCACTCTGCCATCCACTCGCAGTCGCATGCCCATGAAATCAGCCTGGCCCAGAACATACTGCACCGGACGACCGGCAAGGAGCTGCTCCAGCAAGGGTGAGATGCGGTTGATGTCACTTTCGGTAAAACGTTCGTCCAGCAACTGATGCGACCACGGTCTGCCGAGGCAGTCTTCCACCACCATGCGGAAGATGGCATCACACTCCAAAGCGTCATGAAGGGGTGAAAGACAGTCGCGGAACAACTGACGGAACGCCCTGAAACTGTTCTCACTTGGCAGCAGCATGGGCGCAAGTTTACGCCACATCAGCCACGCATGTCAAGCCACCAGCCTGACATTCTGCTCCTCCATGAGCTTCCGCAGATGGATGACGGCATAGCGCATCTTGCCAATGGCCGTATTGAGGTTCGTGTTGGTGACCCAGGCTATCTCCTTGAACGGCATCTTGGCGTAGATACGCATGATCAGCACCTCTCGTCTGTCCTCAGGCAGCATGGCTATGAGTTTCCTCAGATCCTCGCTGATCTGCTCGCTCACCAGCTCGTCCTCCCTGGTAGGATCACCATTGGACATGACCGAGAAAATGTCGAAGTCCTCGGTGCTATGCTGCAGCCGCATTTTCTTCTGCTGACGGAAATGGTCGATCACAATATTGTGGGCTACACGCATCATCCATGGCTTAAACTTCCCCTCTTCGTTATAGCGGCCACCGCGCAGAGTGTCGATCACTTTGATGAGTGTATCCTGAAACAGGTCCTCGGCCAACTGCCGGTTCTTCAGCAACAGGACCAAGTAGGTGAAAAGGCGGTCACGATGACGCTCGAAGAGCTCGTGAATGGCTCTCTCATTGCCGTTGATGTAGAGCTTGACAAGCTCCTGATCGCTCAGTGCAGACAGTCTCATGGCTTCTCTCTTTTGGTGAATGAAAAACTTCAGAAAGAGTAGAAACCTGCTATGGACGTCTGCTTTAAGGAGTGAATGAACTGAGTCTCGTTTCCCTTGAACGGTATGTTTTCACATTTATTGTGAACCGCATGAAAAAATTTCATCGTCCACTAATGTTTCACAAATGTAGCTCGATCCGGTGTAAAGGCTTGCGCGCAAGTAAATACGGACACGACATTTGATTGATAACATCACCACAACCTTGGCCCGGCATCATTTAATGAATCGGTAATCCGCCACGGCACTCCTGTTAAAACAGCCCCCGCTACTTTGCACCAACCAAGGACGACCTCAATGGTATCAGCGGGAACAGCCGCTTTCCAAGAGTTCCGCATCCTGACCTCCGGGCCGGCAGACCTGCCCGCCTCAAGAATAGCCCTCCGCTCGCTACGTGCCGATACCCGCCCTGTGGGCAGCACTTGGCCCTATCGCCTTGCGGGACGTATCACGCGGTCGGGGCTCCGCATCATGCTCACCATTTCCCGCCACATAGACAGCCCGACCAGTGAAAAAAGAACCCAGACACGTTGATACTGTGGTCATCAGTGATGTGCATCTCGGCACTTACGGGTGCCACGCCAAAGAACTCGTTCAGTACCTGCGCAGCATCCGCGCCAAGCGCATTCTGCTCAATGGCGATATCATCGACATCTGGCAGTTCAGCAAGAGCTATTTCCCCAGCTCGCACATGAAGGTGCTCAAGGAGCTGATGCGCCATCTGTCCAAAGGCACCGAGGTCTATTACATTCCGGGCAACCATGATGAGATGCTGCGCAAGTTCGTAGGGCAGCGCATCGGCAACCTTGTCATAGACAACAAGGTGGTGCTCGACCTCGATGGCAAGAAGACCTGGGTATTCCATGGCGATGTGTTCGATGTGTCCATGAAGCACTCGAAATGGATCGCCAAGCTGGGCGGCATGGGCTACGACCTGCTCATTCTGTTCAACAGAGCTGTGAACATGGTCTTGGAGAGAATGGGGCGAGAGAAGGTGTCGCTATCCAAAAAAGTGAAGGACAGCGTGAAGGCGGCCATCGCTCACGTGAATGATTTTGAGAATACTGTGTCGGAGATAGGTATCGAAAACGGCTACGACCATGTGATCTGCGGGCACATCCACCGCCCAGAGATTTCCACCATCACCACCGAGTACGGCTCCATCGAATACATGAACTCAGGGGACTGGGTGGAGAACCTCACTTCGCTGGAGTATGACAAGGGCGAGTGGTCACTATATGTATATGATGCGCGGGAATTCGCGGAGGAGGCGCAACCCGAGAACGATCATGTGATCGAGCTGACCGCCACCCAGCTCTACGCGGAGCTGCTCACCGAGTTCAACATCAAAGCTGCTTGAGAATACTCTACGCCATACAGGGGACAGGCAATGGGCATCTTGGCCGCGCTATCGAGATTATTCCCCACTTCATGCGAAGGGCCGAGGTCGATGTGCTGCTCAGTGGCACACAGTGCGAGCTGGAGTTGCCATTCCCCGTCACCTACCGCTTCCATGGCCTTAGTTTCATTTTCGGGAAAAATGGTGGCATAGACCTGTACGCCACGTACGCTTCCAACCGTTTCCGAAGGTTTCTGCGCGAGGTGAACAGCTTACCCGTGCAGGACTACGACCTCGTGGTTTCCGACTTCGAGCCGATATCAGCATGGGCATGTCTGATGGCGGGCAGACCGTGCATCGGACTAAGCAACCAAGCCGCGCTGTTCACCGAGGGCGTTCCCGTAGCCGATGCCATAGACCCAGTGGGCCGCTTCATTCTGTCGCACTATGCACCCGTCACACGGGCCTATGGATTCCACTTCCAACGGTACAACAGTATGACAAGCACCCCCATCATCCGAAATGAGGTGCGGCAAATGCCCATTTCCGACCTGGGTCATCACACGGTTTATCTGCCCGCCCACGACCACGCCAAGGTGATGGAGGTGCTCGGTCGGCTGGGCGGTGTGCGTTGGGAGGTCTTCTCCAAACACGCCAAGGAACAGGAGACAAATGGAAACATCCTCGTCAGCCCGATCAGCACGGAGGTTTTCCTCCGCAGCATGGCGACATCGAGCGGTGTGCTTTGCGCTGCAGGTTTCGGCACTACGTCAGAGGCTCTATTCCTTCGGAAGAAACTCTGCGTCATACCGATGAAAGGGCAATTCGAGCAGCGCTGCAATGCGGTGGCCCTCGCCAACATGGGCATCCCTGTGCTGCCATCGCTCAAACCAAAGCACCTGCCCACGCTGGAGCGTTGGCTGGAGGACGGCTCGCGGATCCGGGTCAACTATCCAGACAACGCAGACAGCATTGTAAGCCGCATCCTTAGCGATCATCTCACCTCAGCATGCTCGAGTGCAGAAAAAATGGCACTGGCCGGGTTCGCTGCATGATTCCGTCTCTCAATTTGGACGAACCACTATCCTTCAATTTGCACTGAATCCAAGCCGTTGTAAAAGCAGCAACATTAACGGCTACGCGTTTCACGTAATTTTTTTTGGGGTAATCGCACAAATCGTGGATTATTCTAAAAATTTGTCCCAACTTTGTTCCTGTAAATACAACTGACATGGAAAATAAGATTACTGCTCAGATGCTTTCAGAATTCAAATTCTTTGAAGGCATATCTGCGGAGGAACTGGAAACCGTGGCCAAGGGAGCTACGCTGCGAACCAGGCCGGCACGATCCTTTGTGTATTGCGAAGGTGACCCTGCAGAGCACATCTACCTTGTCACTTCTGGAATGGTAAAACTTTGCACGGTCTCAGCCCGCGGCCGTGAGTTGCTGCGCAAAATCGTTGGCAAAGGAGATGTGTTCGGTGAATCTGCGCTTACAGTAGATGGAGACCGTGATGAGCATGCTATTGCCATCAGAATGCCTAATACCTACATCACCCTGAAAGTATCCGATGTAAGAGAATTGGTCGCTAAGAATCCTGTACTGATGCAGCGGGTCATAGATCATTTCGGAAAAAGGGTGCGCAGCGTAGAGACCAAGATCGAGGATTACGTTCTATCTGACTCGCGTTCACGAATCATTCAGCTTCTCATTGACCTGACCAGCGACCGCGGTGAGGAAAGTGACCGTGGAATCGTGTCTCATCACTACATGACGCATCAGGATATGGCCAACATAACAGGGGCTTCGCGTCAGTTTGCCACTTCGCTGCTCAATGAGTTACGGGCTAAAGGACTTATCGACTTTGACCGCGTCAGGCTCTTCACAAAGAACTTGGAAGGTCTGAAGCTTGAAAAGAACAAGTGACACCAAGGCGGCCGATCGCGTTTGAGGGGTTGAGCGCGTGACGATCAAAACCCGTCTGGTAAGGCCGGGACACAACAGTGTCTCGGCCTTTATTTTTCTTGCAGAATCATTTCACTCCCTTGTCCAAAGGCCCAACTTCAGAATCGGCTGAAAAGAATGGTCTGACAAAAACCCTGTCTGACCCGATCACACTAAAAAGAGGGAAACCCTTCCAGGTCTCCCTCTTCCTCAGGGCAGCCCTCGCGGTCAGCGGAGCCTTCAGAACGTTACCGACAACTTACCATGTGATGCAAAATGGGAAGCTGTACTTATGCACGGTCATTAGTCACATACCGTCCTGCTCGATCTCAATGATCTTTTTCTTGTATGCCTCCAGATCCTTGTCGGACAGCCCGCTTGACCTGTAGATGGATTCCACCTTGTCGGCATCTTTCATCAACGCATCCGCGTCATTCGAGTTGATGACTCCGAAAGCGATCAAAAAAGCGATTAAAAGTTCCATGTTTCCTTGTTTTTTTTTGGTTAATGAATGGTTTGGTTACAGAGAGGTTATATGGCATGCATGACCTCTTGGTTTGGTCGTTCATCGATGTGGAGTACATTTGATCGACAAGCGACATGAGTCCCAAGAGCATTGCAAGAACACGCGGCATTCTGGCCCTGATGGATGACAATGAGCTTGCGGTGCTCCGCAACTATCTCCAATGCTTCGAGTCACGGAAAAAGGGACATAAGCCAAAGACCCTTATCCTACTCGACCTGCTGGAGAAATATCCGGACGATAAGCGTGTAGTATATCTGCTGAAAAAAAAGGTGCCTACCGAGGACGCTCGCAGAATGCTACTCAGCAGGCTTACGGACAAGATGCTGACCTCGCTCACCCTGGACGTGAACATAGACCGGCCTGAGAACTACGATGAGGCAGCTCAGGCCCGTGCCCGCGTGACCACCGGAAAAGTGACCATACAGCTGCTCATAGCACGTGGCCAGCGACAGACAGGAATGAGGCTGCTAAGGAAAATCCAGCGCATAGCATTGCAATTCGAACTGTTTCACGATCTGGTGGAACTCCAGCTAATGCGCATGCAATACGGGCAAGAGAGGAAAGAGGAGTCTTCCATGCGCCTGCTCACAGAAGAGCTTCAAAAGCTCTGCCAATGGCGCGATGCTGAGATGATGGCACGCATCTCATTCGATGAGGTTACGCGACTTTACGGATTCAAAGGACTGAGCAGGGTACGACCAGAACCGGAGCGCATCCACTTCGTGACAGAGCGTGCTAATGAATTATACAAGGCTCACGTTCAGACAGGGTCGGCCACGGTAGGGTATTATGCGCTGTTACTGCGCATCGAGATGTATCAATTACAAGGGCAACTGGACAAGGCTGGCACTCACCTCAATGAGCTAAGCGAACTGGTGGAGAACAATCCGTCCATCAGAAACCGGGTGCGGCTTGCAACGGCCTATGCCAACATGGGAGGCAATGACCTTTGGTCGCACCGTTTCAGTGAGGCAGAGGAGCACTTCTCCAATGCACTGAAACACCTCAGAGAGCAAACTCGAAACCACGGTTTGATCTCGGAGTACCTCTTCTATGCGCAATTCTATGCTGGACGAATGCACGAGGCGCGAACTACCTTGCACAGCATAAGGGCGAATCCAGCGATCGTATCGGATTCATTCAAGGAATCCATTGTAAACTATCTGGGTGCGTGTCTCGAATTCTGTACCTACAACCATTCGGAAGTGACGAGGCTGTTGGCACGCAGTCAGGCCATCGAAAAAGACCGCGAAGGTTGGAACCTCGGACATCGCATACTCGCGATCATGAACAGCATAGAACGTGGTGACCTCGACCATGCCGACTCGTTGACGGTGAACCTGCGCCAATTCGTTCGTGACGGGCTGAGAGACCACAATCCGCGGCAACGTGATCTCATCATTGCAGAGCTGCTCGTCCGTCTGCGAGGCAAAGGCTACGACTTTGCCGCTGTTGCCGAATCTCATGTGCAAGACCTGTCACAGTTATACAGCACTGAGGAGGGCACAGCGTGGCATGTTCAGACCCCTGAGCTGGTATGCTTCCACCAATGGTTCTCTGCCAAGGCAGAGGGACGACCGTTCGTGCCCTCCTACAACCGACAGGACATTTACAGTTGAACAAAAAAATCCCCGTGCCCTTGGGAGGACACGGGGATTGATTTCAAAACTGAATGTCTATCACTTCACAATCATGCGCTTGGTAACAGTGCTACCGTTGTGACGCATGGTGTAAACGTACATACCTGAAGAGAGGCTGTTGGCATCGAAACGGTACTCGTTCAGACCAGACTCAGAGGCAATCTCCTCAGAAAGAACAACCACACCCAGCATGTTGTAAACTGCGAACTCAACCACACCGCTTGTCGGGGTGTTGAAGCTAATCACCGTCTCACCAGTAGCAGGGTTCGGGAAGCTCTGACCCACATCGAAACGTGAAGTGCTGATCATCTCGGCTACATTGTTGGCAGCGGAAACGCGGAGAACGTAATCCGCTACCTCGAGAGCACCACCACCAAGATTCTCTGGAACGGAGCTCAACCAAGCCCCATTGGCAATCAAGAAACTGATATCCGGGCTGCTGCACGCGATACGAGCATCCACAGAAACGATCAGCGGGTAATCAGTGAAACCTGTAGCCGGTGCAGCAGCGGCTGTGGCTGAAGCATCAGCAGTGATACTCATGCAACCCTGCACTGGCGTTAGCTCGTTGCACGGACCGCCTGCACCATTGTTGAACCATGTGAGTTCCGCCTCATTCCAAGTAGGCCCACCGGCTGTCCACTCAAAACCTTCTGGCTGACCAGTGATGCTGAGTATCTTGAAAGCATCGATCTTGATGTTCACGTTACCACCAAGCGGGTTGGGAACCACGGTGTCAACGAAAGTCTTGATGTCAATCTGAGTCTCAAATGCCACGCCACCCATAGGCCCTTGCTCAACGAAAGGAACGCTGTCAGGGAAAAGACCGAAAGGGACGTCAGCGTACTGGGGATCGGGCGTACACTGTGCAGAGACTACACTCACGGAGAGAAGTCCGGCAGCGATTGAAAGTAGTGTTTTCTTCATGGTTGTTAGGATTTGGTTTATTGGTTTTGGTTTGAAAGATTCGGGTTAGAGTTCAGTCTTCTTGGTCGAGATCACGCTCCACCTGCTCCATAGCCACGAAATCAATGGCCTCAGGTAAGGTTGGGGTGATGTTGAGTATGGTGTCCAACTGAGAGATGGAGATGAGTTTTGATACAGACCGTTGGAGTCCGCAGAGCACGAAGGTACCACCGGAATTCTTACAAAGCCTGTTGGCCACCAGAATGGCACTGAGCCCGGAGCTATCGCAGTAGCGCGTTTCGGTGAGGTCGATGATGATGCTGTAGAACTCGTCAGCGTTCAACACCACAAGTTCTGACTTGAGTGCAGGCGAAACCTGACTGTCGAGCTTCTCGGCTGATACGCGGACAATAGCGTATCCCTCCTTCTTCTCTATCTCAAAGTTCATCGCGGTGCGATTGGTGTGGGGCGAAATTAAAAATAAACCTCATTCAGCTGTCGGGTGATGGCAAATAAGTCATTCAGACACGCGTCCTGCCAGCAGATAAAGCACCGCCATGCGGATGGCCACCCCATTCTCTACCTGGTCAAGGATGATGGCATTGGGGCTGTCGGCCACATCAGAAGTGATCTCCACACCTCTATTGATGGGGCCTGGGTGCATGATCAGCACCTCTTTGCCAAGCTCTTCGAGCACCTTACTGTTCAACCCGAAACGCTGAACGTATTCTCTGATGGAAGGGAAATACTGCACATCTTGACGCTCGAGCTGGATACGCAGCATATTGGCAACGTCACACCATCCGAGGGCTTTGCGCAGGTCGTGCTCCACCTTGACGCCCAAAGAGCCAATGTGCTTGGGGATGAGCGTGGTCGGCCCGCAAACCATCACTTCTGCACCAAGCTTCTGCAACGCGTGGATGTTGGACAAGGCCACCCGAGAGTGAAGCACATCTCCAATGATGGCCACTTTCTTCCCCTCTACCGAGCCCAGTCTTTCACGGATGGAATAAGCATCCAGTAGCGCCTGTGTCGGGTGCTCGTGTGCACCATCGCCTGCATTGACAATAATAGCTTTCACGTTGCGAGAAAGAAACTCGCCAGCCCCTGCGTCCGAGTGGCGCATCACCACCATATCGACCTTCATGGCCAGTATGTTATTGACGGTATCCACCAGCGTCTCGCCCTTCTTTACCGATGAACCGGAGGCAGCGAAGTTGATCACATCGGCAGAGAGACGCTTCTCGGCCAGTTCGAACGACAGCTTTGTTCTTGTGGAATTCTCGAAGAAGAGATTGGCAATGGTAATGTCACGGAGGGTGGGCACCTTCTTTATCGGCCTATTGATCACCTCCTTGAAGCTGTCGGCCGTTTGAAAAATCAGCTCTATGTCCTCTTGGGTGAGCTGACGAATGCCGAGGAGATGCTTTACCGAAAGACGGCTCATTTTCCTTTACCTGAGATGAGTTTCACACTGTCACCATCCCCGCTCTCTGAAATGGTGACCTCCACATGCTCCGAGGCGATTGAGTCTATCCTGCGGCCAACATAATTGGGTTCGATGGGCAGATGGCGACTGAATCTACGGTCAATGAGCACCACCAGCTCGACCCGCGAAGGCCGACCGAATGCCAGCATGGCATCAAGTCCGGCACGGATGGTACGGCCCGTGAACAGCACATCATCAATCAGAACAACATTCTTTCCCTCAATTAGGAAGTCCATCTTCATGGGCGATGGGATGAGCGGATCGGCATGTCTGCGATGGTCATCACGGTTGAAGGTGACATCCAGTTCCCCCAACGGGATGGAATCGTTGCCTGTCATCTTCGAAAGCACCTGTCTCAATCTCCGTGCAAGAAAAACCCCTCTGGGCTGCAGCCCGATGAGAACTGAATCGCTGAAATCATTGTGCTGCTCCACGAGCTGGTAGCAAATGCGCTCGATGGAGCGTGCCAAGCCTTGGCTATCGAGCAGGATGCGTGATTCCATGTTGTTGAAGCGGGGGCAAACTTAGCCCAAATAAGCCTTGTTCCGAGACTTAGCCGCGCTTCACGACACGGCCAGCTTTGCGGTCGAAGCCATAGGGACAGTGCTTGCAACCGTTCTTACAGCAATAGCCACGCTTCAACAGATACTTCTCCGTGAAGATGATATAGCCTTCATCGGAGTAGTAAAAGTCATCCGGCTCGAGTCTGGGTCGGCTGCTGTAATAATCGTCCATAGGAAATCGCTGCGCCAAAGGAACAACGGTGAAAGGATTCGGTTCACTTCTGCAAAAAGAAACCCATACATGTCAAAACGAAGCACATCTGCTGACAGATGTTCTTCCCTGCATTTTTGGAATACAGTTACTTCGCGCTCTTAATGAGCGAGGAGAACACTGCTGAGAAGAAGCGCTGGCATCGGAAGCTGCCAGGACAGATCTATCACACCCTTCAGGTGGACAAGGTGGTGGGTCTTGGCCATGACCTACAGGACCTGATGACAGGGGGTGATTCCCGTCAGGCGGCCACGCGCATCTACAGGAAGTTGAAGCCAGCATGGCTTTTCAACACCTCGACCTTTACGGGCAACCTGACCATAGCACTTACGCTCACTTACTTCTTCCGCCAGCTCGGCTATGGCGATGCAGTGGACTATGTGTTCCTGCTCGGCATCCTTGCCATCGGCCTTTGGATAACAGAAGCCATCCCGCCCTTTGCGGTGGGCATCTTCCTCATCGCGATGCTGCTGGTGGGCTTTGGCACCGATTTCATTCTGGAACATGAGGCCCCAGTGGAGATGTACATCGGCACCTGGACGAGCAACGTGATCTGGCTGTTGCTGGGTGGTTTCTTCCTGGCCGAGGGCATGAGGCAGGCCGAACTGGACCGCGCCTTGTTCCGCTGGACGGTTAAGCGATTCGGGGCCATACCAGACCGTTTGCTGCTGGGCCTTATGACGACCACGGCCCTCGGCAGCATGGTGATGAGCAACACGGCCACCACCGCCATGATGGTCTCGTCCATACTGCCCGTGGTTCGATTGATGGGTAAGGAATCACCGTATTCAAAAGCGTTGCTGGTAGGAATCCCCGCAGCGGCATCGGTGGGCGGCATCGGCACCATCATTGGCAGCACTCCCAATGCCATCGCGGTGGGTGCACTGGCAGAGCTTGGCGTGCAGGTCACCTTCATCGAGTGGATGGCTGTGGGAATGCCCACGGGGCTGTTTCTCGTGTGGATTTTTTGGAAATACTTGATCAGGAAGACCGATCTCAGCGCAGTGATCCTTGACCTTTCGCAGCTGCCGCAGAGCGACACTGAAGTGGAGCCTGCCAAGCGGATGGCGGTCATCTTCACACTTATAGCCACCATATCCCTATGGGTCACAGAGCCCTTGCACGGCATCCCTGTCGCAGCCACATCGGCCGTGCCCATAGTGCTACTGACCCTCACACAGGTGATCGGGGCGCAGGAGGTGCGCAGACTGCCTTGGGACACGCTGATGCTGGTTGCTGGTGGGCTCGCACTCGGCATCGCGCTGGTCGATGTGGGCCTCGCGGACATCATCATGGGGCAGGTCAATGCCTTGCCTGTTGCCTCGGTTGGCATAGCATTGCTCTTCTGCTTTGTTGGCGTGCTGTTGAGCAATGTGATGAGCAACACGGCCGCGTCCAGCATCCTTGTGCCGCTGGGGCTTGCCCTTCCGCTGCCGTTCGGGGTGGCCGTGCCGGTGATGGTGGCGATAAGTTGCTCCTGTGCGCTGCTTCTGCCGGTGAGCACCCCGTCCAACGCCATCAGCTACAGCACTGGACTCATAGAGCAGAAAGAGTTTCGCACGGGCGGTCTGTTCTTCATCATTGCCGGGCCGCTGGCAGCCTTCGTGTCGGTGATGGTCTGGTCGCTGTTCTACGTCTGAGCCTGCCGACCTCCCGACCCTATCTTTGCCCGCCTCACAGACTTTTTTTCATGCAAGAGAAAATCCAACACCTTGAGGCCAAGAAGGCCGAGGCACTGCTCGGAGGCGGACAGGACCGCATCGACTCGCAACATTCCAAAGGCAAGATGACCGCTCGGGAGCGGCTTCATTTCCTTTTGGATGAAGGAAGTTTTGAGGAGATCGGCATGTTCGTCACGCACCGCAGCACACAGTTCGGACTGGAGCGTCAGAAATTCCTCGGTGACGGGGTCATCACGGGCTACGGGACCATCCATGGTCGGTTGGTGTATGTGTTCGCACAGGATTTCACGGTGTTCGGTGGCTCGCTGGCCGAGATGCATGCCGAGAAGATCTGCCGCATCATGGACATGGCTATGGAGAACGGTGCGCCCGTCATCGGCCTCAACGACTCGGGCGGGGCGCGCATCCAGGAGGGCGTGGTGTCGCTGGGCGGCTACGCGGACATTTTTTATAGGAATACACTCGCATCCGGGGTCATCCCACAGATCTCTGCCATCATGGGACCATGCGCGGGCGGGGCGGTCTATTCGCCAGCCCTTACAGATTTTGTGATGATGGTGCAGGACAGCAGCTACATGTTCGTCACCGGCCCCAACGTGGTGAAGACCGTGACCCATGAGGAGGTGACAAGCGAGGAGTTGGGCGGGGCCAGCACCCACAGTACCAAGAGCGGGGTGACACATTTCTCCAGTGCCAATGATCTGGAGTGCATCAATCATCTGAAGAAACTGATCAGCTACATTCCGCAGAATTGCGAGGAGGAGGCCCCTGCCCTGCCCTACTCGCCTGCCGATGAGCATCGTGCGGTGCTCGATAGCATCATCCCTGAGAATCCAAACCAGCCCTACGACATCAAGGAGGTGATTGAGGCCGTGTGCGATGCAGGGTCTTTTTTTGAGGTTCACAAGGATTTCGCGGAGAACATTGTGGTCGGCTTTGCCCGCTTGGGCGGCAAGAGCATCGGCATCGTGGCCAACCAACCTGCCATGCTTGCGGGTGTGCTCGATATCAAGGCTTCGCAAAAGGGCGGGCGGTTCGTGCGCTTCTGCGACTGTTTCAATATCCCGCTGCTGGTGTTCGAAGATGTGCCCGGATTCCTGCCTGGCACCGATCAGGAGTGGAATGGCATCATCACCAATGGGGCCAAACTGCTCTACGCTTTCTGCGAGGCCACCGTGCCGCGCATCACGGTCATCACGCGCAAAGCGTATGGTGGTGCATATGATGTGATGAACAGCAAACACATCGGTGCGGACATGAACTACGCCTGGCCTACGGCCGAAATAGCGGTTATGGGCGCGAAGGGTGCTGCCGAGATCATCTTCCGCAACGAGATCAAGGCCGCTACCGACCCAGAGGCCAAGCTCAAGGAGAAGGAGGCCGAATACGTGGAACATTTTGCCAACCCCTATCGCGCAGCAGAAAAGGGCTACGTGGACGAGGTGATTCTGCCGTCACAGACCCGCGAGAAGCTGATCAAGGCATTCTCCATGCTCAAGAACAAGGCGAGGACGCTTCCAAGAAAGAAGCACGGCAACATCCCACTGTGATGCCAATATCAGCACAAGCAATTTTGCTCGAAACGGCAAAGCACTGAGCAACAGAGGACTCTGACCGTTCATTGTTAGAATCCCCGTTGAAAACCTCTGCGCAAAGGATTGCAGAAAGGAATTGGATACTGGGTAAACTTGTAGTTGCTGCATCACCTGCAGCCATCAGGTTCTGACCCATGACCATCAAACTCTCGACCATTTGCCTTTGGGGTGTAATGACATTTGCTCTCCAGCCAATCTCGAACGCACTAGCGCAGGAATGTCGCGAACTGAAGGTCACAGTAAACAACCTGCCCTCCATCAGCTCTGCCCATGCACTTGCGCTCATGAAGGCCGACTCGCTTGTGCTGATGCAAAACGAATGCAACGAGATGCTCCGTGTGTTCACATTCGAGATGGTGGTGCGGGGCCGCACTTTCAAGACTTATGACAACAAGCTCACGGATCAGATGAAACAGGCACTGGTGCCCTTGAGACGGGGTGAGCAGGTCATTTTCAGAAAAATGAAAGCCCGGGAGAGGCAGCACCCGGAGATTGTACGCGTGATGGAAGACCTCACAGTGAGCATTGAAGGCTGACCATCCGTTATCACGAAAAGTTACGGGCGGGGTCAATAACCAAGGAACATGACCTCAGTGTCAGCACCTCCGACCCAGTTGCGCGTGGGGTCTTTCACCTTTACCGTAGTATCCGCGTCCTCGATCAGGGCCGCCTGCTGCATCAGCGGCAACGGCAGGACAATGGGGCCTCGCACACGCGGGGTATCGTCCTTTACTTGCTTATCACCACCATTCTTCTGCGTACTTCCAAATTGGGCGACATCGCTGACCGCTATCGACTCATCCAAGCTGGCAGAGAAAAGCACCGCCTTACCTGATTCGAGCCGCTGCGAACGGACCACAATACCGTTGCGTACCAGTGAGCTGTCGGGAGCAAGTGCGTAACCGTACGCTTGAAGTCGGCCCATGAAATCCGGCACCCTGTCAGTATTCACTGCCCAGAAAAAGGCTGTGCAGGTGTCGTTCTTGAAGATGACGGTCTGGCGCAGGCCCTTATCCAATGCATACTCAACCCTTGTTTTCTGGTAATCGAGGATACGGTACTCACGGAGCATCTGCTGCACACGGCTGCGCTTCTTGCCGATGATACCGTCAACAGGCTGGGCAGCCGCTACGAAAGGCGAGGCTGACATAAACAGTATCAGTAGGATAGAACGCATGCTCATTTATGAGTGTCCAAAAGTAGGCAGCGTTAGACTGAGGTTCAACGGGTATGGTTTACTTTGCCGCTCGCAACCTGACCGAGGCGCTCGCGTTCTGTTTCAGGCCAAAACTCAGCGAATGACCCTTCAAAGGCGTATTCTCCTTCTTGCAATTCTTCTGCTGTCAAGTGCTGTAACAGGCGCTCTGGCGCAGGTGACTGCCGAATTCAGTGCTCCGGTGACCTCTGGTTGCAGCCCACTGATCGTCAATTTTCAGAACCAGAGCACCGGTGCGGGCCTGAGCTATCAGTGGAATCTGGGCAACGGCAACAACTCGACCGCTCAGAATCCCTCTGCCAGCTTCATCACTCCGGGCACGTACACTGTGACCCTCACTGTGACAGGACCGGGCGGCACGGACACAGAGGTGAAGACGGCATTCATCACTGTTTTCACCCCGCCCAACCCTGAGGTGGAGGTGTCTCAGGGCATCGGATGTTTTCCTTTTGATGTGCAGTTCACTGACGCGAGCATACCTGGCGATGCACCTGTGACCGCTTGGTCTTGGGATTTTGGTGACGGTGGCGCATCCGTGGTACAGAATCCGACACACACCTACACCACGCAAGGCACTTTCAATGTGACACTGCTGCTCACGGACGCCAACGGCTGCACAAGCAATGAGAGTTTTCCCGGTCTCATCAATTCAAACAGCAACCGCCCTGTGGCTGCTTTCGATGCCGACCCGCTGGTGGGCTGCATCCCGCCAGTGAACGTCAATTTCACAGACCAGTCATCTGGGGGCACGGGACAGCTGACTTACCTGTGGCAGTTCGGGGACGGCAATACCAGTACCACTCAAAATCCCACTCATTCGTACGAAACAGAAGGCGTATATGACGTGTCGCTAACGGTGACCGATGAGATCGGCTGCGATGACACGGAGGCTTTTGCCGGACACATCACCATCGTGGAGAACCCGGTCATCGACTTCACCCCCAGCCTGACCGTAGGATGCCTGGGCGACCCGGTGCAGTTCAGCGATATGAGTTTTCCCCCGCCTACCAGTTGGGAATGGGATTTCGGGGACGGCAACAGTAGCAATCAGCAGAATCCGAGCCACCTTTACACATCGCCCGGCACCTACACCGTAACGCTCACGGCATCTTATGCAGGTTCCTGTCAGGCCACTGAGGTGCGCACTGACCTTGTTTCTATCGGTGGCATACCGTTCGTGGCATTCACTCCGAGCGGCACGGAGGCTTGTGAGACACCGTTTGTGGTCGATTTCACGAACAATTCTGTGGGCGCAAGTCTGAACTACCTATGGGATTTTGGGGATGGGAACACAAGCACTGAGCAGTCGCCCTCGCATACCTACACGGAAAACGGGATCTACACCGCCAGCCTCACTGCCACCAATCCGCAAGGATGCAGCACTACACAGTCCACCAGCATCAACGTCTCTGAGACGAGGGCTGATTTCCTGCCCGATGTGTTCGGTTTCTGTCTGCCGCTGGAGGTCAACTTCAGCGACTCGAGCGTTTCAGCTTCCCAGATCATCAACTATCAGTGGGATTTCGGGGATGGCAATACCAGCACCCTTCAAAATCCAACCCACACCTATCAGGACACGGGGCGGTACACTATAACCCTTATCATAGAGAACTCACTTGGGTGCTTGGACACCTTGGTGCGGCCTAACTACATTTTCGCTTACACAGTTCCGGTGGCCGATTTCGACCAGACCCCGCAAGTGATCTGCCCAGGTGAGTTCGAGTTCACCAACCTCTCTTCCGGGGCCACCGACTTCTTCTGGGATTTCGGGGATGAACAGACCGATGTGGTTCCGAATCCCATCCACACCTATCAGGACACAGGGTCATTCTCCATCACGCTTATTGCCCTTAATAATGGATGTCCGGACTCCGTGATCGCGGAGAACATGATTTATGTGAGCCCGCCCATCGCTCGGACAGCCCTCGAGTACAGTTGCGACCAACCGAACACGTTCACTTTTACGAACACCTCAATCGGGGACGACAGCTTCTTCTGGACCTTTGAAGATGGTTCTACCAATAACACGGACTCTACCGTCACCCGGATCATCAACGACCCCGGCATGTATTTCATCGAGCTCACTGTGTTCAACGACACATCGGGCTGTACGGACACGAGACGTGATACGGTCTATGTCACAGAGCTCGAAGCCGCTTTCACTCAGAACATCACGGAGGGTTGTGCTCCACTGCTGGTCAGCTTTACCAACCAAAGCGTGGATGCAGTCTCGTATCAGTGGAATTTCGGTGGTGGCGCATCCTCTGCCACCACATTGAACCCCAACCGCACCTTCGCGAACATAGGCACCTACACCGTCCGACTGGTGGCCACCGACATCAACGGCTGCTTGGACACCATCATCGTGCCTGACCTGATCACAGCGACAGGGGCGTTCGTGGATTTTGCGGTGGACACAGCATTTGGATGCGATGATTTAACGGTCTCGTTTGTTGACCAGACCACTCCTGAAGGCACAATAGTGTCTTGGCTTTGGGATTTCGGAGACGGCAATACGAGTGCAGACCCCAATCCCACCCACATCTATGACGTTGCAGGGAATTACACGGTATCGCTCACAACTACGGACAATGCTGGATGCGTTAATACCGATACAACCGTGGACATTGTTCAAAGTCTCCCCTTGGCGGCTCCCGGTTTTGTGGTCAATACGCAACTGGGCTGCGCTGGAGATGAGTTTCAGTTCACGAGTACCTCCTCTGCCGAGGCCATCGGTTTCCTCTGGGATTTCGGAGACGGGAACACTTCCTCCGAGGAAAACCCAACGCACGTATATGCGTCCTCTGGCAATTACACGGTCTCATTAACAGTGATAAATGCCAATGGCTGCGATAGCACGGTTACAGAGGTGGACTACATCATGCTCGGTGGGCCGACCGCGGACTTCACCGCCTTCCCCACGTTTGCCTTCTGCCCTCCGCTGTTGGTGAGTTTTACTGATCAAAGTGTCGGGGCGCTTTCCTACGAGTGGGATTTCGGCAATGGCAACGGTTCCAACATAGCCAACCCCTCGCACATATACACTGAGTCCGGCACTTTCACCGTGACACTCGTTGTCACCAATGCCAATGGCTGCACAGACACCATCGTGATGCCTGACCTTGTGACACTTGCCGGACCATCGGGCGATTTCAGTTTCTTCCCCGACACGGTAGGATGCCCGCCTTATGACATCACCTACCAGAGCAACGCCACCAACGCCACCCAGTACACATGGGATTTCGGGGACGGCTCGCTCGGAACAGGAGCCACGGCCACGCACACCTACACGGAGACGGGTGCATTCATACCAACGCTGATCCTGCGCGATGATAACGGCTGCACCTTCACTTTCCAATCGGCAGACACACTGCGGGTGGAGCCGCTGGCGGTGAGCGCTGGCAACGATGTGACCATCTGCGCGGGCGATGAGGTGCAACTCGGTGCCGCTGGAGGAGACACTTATAACTGGTTCCCACCCATCGGACTCTCGTCACCGAATGTGGGCAATCCCGTTGCAAGCCCGACCGTTACTACACAGTACGTGGTGACCATTCAATTGCTCACATGCATGAACACCGACACGGTCACGGTATTTGTGAATCCAGTGCCAAACTCTGCATTCACCACACAGGACGTTTGTTTGGGCGATACGACCTTTTTCAACGATAACTCCACTATCATTATGCCTGACAGCATCGTCTCTTGGAGTTGGGATCTGGCGGGCACCTTCTCCAACGACACCAGTCCGAGCATCGTTTTTGGGCAGCATGGCACCTTCGACATCAGTCTGGTGGTTTCGAGTAGCGAAGGTTGCTCGGACACCGCCACATCCACCGTGACCGTGAATCCTGCCCCAACAGCAGCTTTCACAGCCAACGACACCTGCCTTTTCAACCCTACGTTCTTCAACGATCAAAGCTCAGTGAGCAGCGGAAGTATCATTACTTGGCAATGGCAACTTGGCAACGGATCCACCTCGCTACAGCCGAACCCCACCGCAACTTATTCGCAGGACTCAATTTATTCAGTGACACTTATAGTGACTGCCGAAGGAGGCTGCACGGATACCGTGACGCGCACAGTAAGTGTATTCCCTCTGCCTCAGGTAGATTTTGCGGCCGAGAATGTCTGTCTTGGCGAGCCTGTGCTCTTCTTCGATTCCACCGCCATCAACTCAGGAAACATCGCACAGTGGAACTGGAATTTCGGTGATGACAACACCAGCAATGAGCAGAACCCGATTCACATCTACGATGCATCGCAGGCTTATGCCGTTTCGCTCACTGCCACCAGCGACAATGGTTGCACTGGCACATCCAATGGCATCATCAACGTGCGGCCGCTGCCAGTGAGCAACTTCAACATGTCTTCCTTGCAAAGTTGCTTCGTTCCTGCCTCAGTCAACCTGTTGAGTCAGTCGCAAGGGGCAACTTCCGTTCAATGGAATCTGGGCAATGGCCAGACCTCCTCATCAGCCAACGCCTCTGCGGTGTATGATTCGGTAGGGCAGTACACGGTCACGCTCGTGGCCTCAACACAGTTCGGCTGCACCGACACCAGCTCGCAGGTTTTTGAAGTGTTCCCGACCATTGTGGCCAACTTCACTTGGTCCACACCATCAGGATGCGTGCCACTTGAAGTTGACTTTGAGAGCACCTCCCAGAATGCCACGTCTTTTCGTTGGACGTTCGGTATGCCTGACGGCTCGGTGAACCAGAACCCGACCTGGTTCTTCGAGGAGCCGGGCGATTACTCTGTGACGCTGGTGGTAGAAGGCGCGGGTGGCTGCTCCGATTCCATCACCTACAGTGATGTTGTGACCGTATGGCCCAACCCGGTGGCGGATTTCGAATTCATCTCGGTAGATGAGCCCGTTCCAGCAGGCATCGTACTATTCAACAACACATCGACACCGCACATAGACAGCTTCTGGGACTTCGGTGACGGAGCCACAGGATTCGGATCACCCTCCACGCATCAGTACGATTTCTTCGGCAGCAAACTGGTGACGCTCGCCATCGTTGATGCTAACGGATGTGTGGACACCGTTCAGCGTTACATATCGGTCGATTTCTTCGGAACACTGTTCGTGCCCAACGCCATGAGCGTGAACGATGCCGACCCGCAAGTCAGTGTGTTTCTTCCTAAAGGTCGTGGATTGGCGGCCTACCGCTGCATGATCTTCGATAAGTGGGGCAACCGCGTATGGGAATCAACAGCATTGGAAGACGGCCAGCCTGCCGAAGGTTGGGACGGTCGCTACAACGGAGAATCAGTGCCTCAGGGAGCCTACGTGTGGAAGATAGACGCTCTGTTCAGCAACGGCTCCGTGTGGCCGGGACAAGAGAAGAATGGACGGTTCTTCCAGTCCGGCACAGTGACGGTCATCCGCTGAGCGCAGTCAAAAAACCGCCTCTGCCGAGGAGCGGTCGGTCATCTTGGCCTTGGTCTTCCCGTCATTCTTGAAATGAATGATGTTGACCTGATCATCAAAGACCTCATACAGCAGGGAATTGCGAACTCTAAGCCGACCAAGGCTTCTTAGGGGTTCTGATTCGAGATAACACCAAGTAGCATCTGCCGATGGCTCCGAACCAAGATACACCAACGTGATCGGATCATTGTCATCCCATACAAGGAGCATCTCCGACAGGTAACGGTCAATAAAGACCTGCGCGCTGTCATGCTCAGTGGATGTTCCGATGTTTGCCTGCTGCAGGCCCCTGCGTGCAATAGCCTCCTCCAGATCGTCTGTGAAGACCTTCACCGCAATCTCTAACCTTCCGCTGTCTGCATTGCGCTCCATCTCCGAGATGGATACATGAAAGTCATGCCTGTTGCCCGAAATCAGGGTCAAGGCGAATATGATGGTCAATAGTTTGGTCATGCCGGCAGTTGCGAATGGGACTGCAAAAAAGGTCATTTGTCGGGATTAACAAATCTTAACGTGTAGGTAAATTCGCAGCCCCATTTGACTTAAATCAACGCATCTGTTCTCAATGAAAAAAACTCTACTGCTGTTTGCGGCCATCGCTCTCAATTCCATCACCAGCGCTCAAACTTTTGTTAGCACCACTCCACAGAATCGGAATGTGGTGTTGGAGGAGTTCACTGGCATCAACTGCACGTTCTGCCCCAACGGGCATTCCATCGCTAATCAGCTTGTGGCCAACAATCCAGGACGCGTGGTCGTGGTGAATGTGCATGTGGGAGGCTTTGCTGCACCTGATGACGGCCAGCCCGACTTTAGGACCAGTTTCGGTGGGCCGCTCACCTCGCAGGCAGCAGTGTCCGGATATCCGGCAGCCACTGTTAACAGACAAGTTTTCCAAGGCCTCGGACAGAACACTGGTGGTACAGGAATGGGTCGGGGCAATTGGACCAGTGCCGCCAATCAGGTGCTGCCAGAGGCATCGCCTGTGAATGTGGCAGCACGTGCATCGGTCAATCTCGCCACGCGGGAACTGACCGTGGTGGTAGAAGCCTATTACACGGCCAACAGTGATGCTGCGACCAACCGCCTCACCGTGGCACTGATGCAAAGCAACATCGAAGGGCCTCAGGTGGGCGCGGAGGCCAATCCAAGTGCGATCCTGCCCAATGGCAACTACAAGCACATGCACGCACTGCGTCACTTCCTGACGGGGCAATGGGGCGCGACCATCAGCAACACTGAGCAAGGTTCGTTCTTCACCGACACCTACACCTACACACTTCCCGATGATATCAGGAGCATTCCTCTCGTAATGGGCGACCTCGAAGTGGCCGTTTGGGTGGCCGAGGGCAACCAGTACGTGATCACTGGAAGCATGGCCGAGTTGGAGTACGTGTCGCCTAATGCCTTCGATGCGCTGCCATTCTTCACAGAGATCGGTGAATTCGTCTGTGGTGACGAGATATCACCCAAAGTCACCATCCAAAATCTTGGCAGTGAGCCGCTGACGAGTCTTGACATTCTTTACTCTGTGAATGGAGGCCCTGCCAGCACCTACAACTGGACGGGCGATCTGGCTACTGCTGCGCGCACCGAGATCAACCTACCTACCATCGCATTCGGTCATCTGGAACAGAACACCCTTTGGGTAGCCACACAGAACCCCAACGGTCAGGGAGACCAACAGCAATCTAACGATATCATGATGACAGGATTCCTTCCAGCCCGCAATTCAGGGAACGAGGTTTTTCTGACCATTCTGACTGACAACTACGGTGACGAAACCACCTGGGAACTCGTAGGGCCCAATGGCAACGTGATATCTTCCGGAGGCCCCTACGGGAACAATCAGACCATCACAGAAACCTTCACCTTGGAGAACGGATGCCATGAGTTCATCATCATCGATGAGTTTGGTGATGGTATCTGCTGCGCCTACGGAAATGGATTCTACAAGATTGAAAGCAACGGGGTCACTGTTTACGAAGGAGGACAATTTGCATCTGTAGAGTCTCGGTTATTCAATGTGGGCGGTGTGGCCAATGTTGAAAATGTCGATGCCGTCACGGGACTCATCGTATACCCCAATCCTTTTCAGAGTGAGGCAGTACTGCGCTTCAATCTCAATTCGAACAAAAATGTGAGGGTAAGCCTGCGCAACACGCTGGGTCAGACTGTGATGACGCAGCCGATGGGCAGCTTGAATCCCGGCCAGCACGTTGTCACCCTCAGCAGCAATGGCGTGCCGGCTGGCATGTATCTTGTTACGCTCGAGGCTGATGATTACATTCAGACCATGAGAGTTGTGATCAGTAAGTGATGAATCACTATCCATCATGAGTCCGGAAGGTTCTGTCAGCATAGCTTTCTGGCCCTTCACTTTTCAATTGAAACCATGAGAAAAACCCTTAAAGCCCTTTTAATCCTCACCGTGACATGCACCGTATCGGTCAGCGCACAGATCGCCAAGAAAGACTGGGATTTTCCCTCTGTGAATGTGAAAACCTTGGACGGCAGGACCTTCAGCACGGGTGATATTAAGAATGATGGCAAACCGATCATAGTGAGTTTCTGGGCCACATGGTGCAAGCCCTGTGTGCTCGAACTCAGTACCATCGCAGAGCTTTACGATGACTGGCAGGAGGAGACAGGTGTAAAGCTCATCGCCATTTCCATAGATGATGCCCGCAATGTGGCCAAGGTGCCGCCATTCGTCAATGGAAAAGGCTGGGACTACGATGTTTACCTCGATGCCAATGCCGACCTCAAACGTGCCATGAACGTGAACACCGTGCCGCATACCTTCCTACTTAATGGACAGAAACAGGTGGTGTTTCAGCACAACGCCTATTCACCGGGCGATGAGAACCATCTGTACGCTAAGGTGAAAGAGCTGGTTGGGGTGCGATAGTGGCTAAATTTGTATTCCCAATTTATCTGAACCCGACATGATTCGCACAGTGGTAACTCCCGACAAGGACAGCATTCTGGTGAGCATACCGAAAGCTTATGTGGGTAAGCGTGTGGAAGTCCTCGTGTATTCAGAAGACGAAGCCCAGCCTGTACCGTCCGACATCGACCTTTCCTCCTTTAGCGGGGCCTTAAACCTTACGGACAAGCAGTTAACGGATTTCCTCAGATATGTGGACAAAAGCCGAGACGAGTGGGAGAGGGATTTCTGATTGACACCAACGTTCTCATCTACTATCTGTCTGGCAGACTCTCTGGGAACGCAGTATCTCTCATCTCATCTGGAAAAGTGAGCATCTCACTGATTTCCCGAATCGAACTGCTGTCCTATCCCGGTACTAATACTGACGGACAGGTGATTCTCAGGAAGTTCGCAGACGGCCTTGTCACTTATGGGATTGATGACGCAGTGGTGGAAAGGACAATCATTATCAGAAAGGCCAGCAGACTGAAATTGCCCGATGCCTTCATTGCCGCCACGGCCATGGTGCGGGGTCTGGCACTCATTACTGCGGACAGGAAGGATTTCGGTAAAGTAGAAGGGCTAACGGTTGTTGACCCTGCCTCATTCGGTTAGCACGCTCGAATTGTCGAATTGTCACATCAAAACAAGAGACTCGCTGTGAGAACATCCTACTCTCCGTTGTTGCTGACGTTCTTGGGACTGCTGGTTTCTGGTGCAGGATTCGCTCAGGATTCACCCGACATCCCGATGCACGATGCGGAGCAGATGACCACTCCAGTCACCTCGCAATCCAACGGCAACATCAAGGAGAAGGGCAAGTGGGGCGAGATCCACGGCAACGTGCAGTTCGATGCGCAGTACTACAACCCCGACTCGGCCATCGGAGCGCAACCTGTGCCGGAGAAACTGCTGATGAACGGCTTTGCCAACCTCATCTACACCAAAGGCAACTTCTCGGCAGGGCTCCGCTATGAAAACTACATGAACCCGATGCTGGGTTTCGACACACGTTTCCGAGGCCATGGCATCGCCTACCGCTACGCCAGCTTCGACAACGATTTCCTAAGCATCACAGTAGGGAATTTCTTCGAACAGTTCGGGTCGGGCATGATACTGCGGGCTTACGAGGAGCGCGCCCTCGGCTTCGACAATGCTCTGGACGGGGTGAGGGTGAAGGCCCATATTCTTGGCGGGGTGCGTCTCAAGGCCCTCATCGGCAAGCAGCGGCTTTATTGGGAAATGGGCGAAGGCATAGTCCGGGGCTTCGATGGCGAGATCGATTTCAATGAAACGTTCAAAGCAATGGAGGATAAGGAACTGCGCGTTTTAGTGGGTGGCAGTTTCGTAAGCAAATATCAAGAGGACACCGATCCCGACTTCGACCTACCGGAGAACGTGGGCGCCTACGCATTCAGAGCTGGGCTTCGCTACCGAAAATGGTTCTTCAGCGCGGAGTACGTTCACAAGGACAACGACCCGCAGGCCACCAACACCATCTTCTACGAAGGAACCGAACGGAGGAATTACAGCCCCGGGTCATCTTTCCTCGGCACGCTGACCTACTCGCAGAAGGGGCTCGGTGTGGCCGTGAGTGCCAAGCGCACGGACAACCTCGACTTCCGCTCCGACCGAGGTGCGGCAGGCTTCGACCTGAACATCAACTACCTGCCTGCGCTCACGCAGCAGCACACCTACCAACTATCGGGCAGTCTGTACCCCTACGCCACGCAGCCCAACGGAGAATGGGCCTATCAAGTGGACATCGACTACCGAATCCCCAAGAACACCAACCTGGGAGGCAAGCGCGGTATGTCCATGCGTTTCAACTACTCCCAGGTGCACGGTCTCGTTTCTGATGTGACCCCAGAAGGCAGCGGCCTCACAAGTAGCACCTTCGGACTGGGCGAGCTCTACTTCAGAGACATCAACTTCGAGATCCAGAAAACAGTATCCAAGAAGTTCAAATTCATCGCCCAGTACCTCAATATCACCTACAACAAGG
This sequence comes from uncultured Chryseobacterium sp., assembly GCA_964500205.1. GTDB lineage: Bacteria > Bacteroidota > Bacteroidia > UBA10329 > UBA10329 > UBA10329. The sequence goes on from CAZCNS010000001.1 coordinate 43,251, forward strand.
ACGTGGTGGAAGGATTGGCCGGTTTCGGAACGCTGTTCACCAACATAGGCATCATCGACATGACCTATAAACTGAAGCCCCGACACGCGCTGCGCATGGAACTTCAGGGGCTTTGGGTGCAGGACAGGGCCGACCTCGGTGACTGGGCCATGGCACTGCTGGAGTACACCTGGTCACCGCACCTGTTCGTGGCGGTGATGAACCAATGGAACTATGGCAACCGCGATGTGGCCCGCAGGCAGCACTACCCGAGCGTTTTCGTGGGCTACATTCACAATGCCACCCGTGTGACCCTCGGCTATGGCCGTCAGCGCGAAGGCATCATGTGCGTGGGCGGTATCTGCCGTACCATCCCCGCCTCTAACGGGCTGTCGCTGTCTGTGACAACGAGTTTTTGAAGAAAACCGTTGAAACGGTTTCTGCGACAACGTTCACGGCCTCCGTCCCACGGTTAAAACCGTGGGCTGAACAGAGGCTTGGACTTGACCTCGAGTGGAGGCGGTTCAGGTCAGAAAAACAAAAGCCCGCTTGGCGCGGGCTTCTGAACGATCTGCAAAATGCTCAATGGTCAGTCCTCTGAGCGGGCAAAACCCGCCTCACGGACGTAACGATCGGCAGCGAGAATAGCACCGTCCTTGTACTTCACCTCGGTGTAACTGTCTGTGAAACTGTCCCAAACACGGAACTCACCATGGCGATTGCCATTGCGGTAATTGAGTTCCGCGGTCTTGTTGCCGGTCTCATCAAAGGTCTCCCACTTGCCATCTGGCACGGTTCCAAGGAAATAGCCTGTTTCGCGTACTTGGCCGTTCTCATGAAAATGAGTGACGCGGATACGTTCGCCCTCTCTCTCGAAGATGCTCTTCACGTCAGGTGTGGTAGTATTTTGGGCCTCCGAACCGAAGGAGACCGCAAGAACAAGTATGAGGCTCAGGATTTTCATGGCTGGCATATTTGATGGTGTATGTTAACGATAAGAACCGTGTGTTAACTTTTTGGTAACACAAAGGTAACGGACTTTTTAAGAGAATGTTCTCAAACGCAGTCATGACTGAAAAACTTAACATTGAAAACGGCACTCTCTCTGTTAACATTAGCTTAACGGGGGCGGAAATGACCAGCATCATCGACCTCCGCGATGGCTGCGAGCACCTCTGGCACGCAGACCCAACCTATTGGGGCCGCCATGCCCCGATCCTGTTCCCCGCGGTAGGCGAATCGCGGGACGGGTGTATCACCGCCCATGGCAAGACGTATCCCATGGGCCGCCATGGCTTTGCACGCCATCTCGCATTCGAGGTCGTTTCGCATGGAAAGGAACATGTGCGGCTCAGTCTCACTTCAGATGAGCGCACAAGGGAGAGCTATCCTTTTGATTTCATTTTTGAGACAGAGTACCGCCTTGATGGGGATACGATTCATCAGTCATTTCTGGTAAAGAACAACGGAGCCGAGCCTCTGGCCTTTCAACTGGGCGGGCACCCGGCCTTTTCCATACCGTGCGGAGATGGCGGTGAGCACACCGACCACGCCATCGTGTTGGGGCGCAGAGGCGATTATCAGCGGCACTTGCTGACCGAGGGCGGACTGTACTCAGGCGAGGTGCGCGACTTCATTGAGGATGGTGACCGCTTTGCGCTTTCTCACGAATTGTTCAGTGAGGATGCGATCGTGTTCAAGCATGTGGGTACAGATGAGGCGGCCCTTGTCAACACGGTGAGTGGCAAGTCGGTGAGGATGCGCTTTGCGGGTTTTCCCCACCTCGGCATCTGGTCGGTACCGGGTGCGGGCTATGTGTGCATCGAGCCGTGGATCGGTTGCGCGGACGATGCAGACGGAACGAACGACATTTTCAGAAAAGACAGTGCAGTGGCCCTTGCACCGGGCGGGCATTTCGATGCGGCATTCAGTATCAGCGTCCTTCGCGAAGCAGCTTCTCGCGGGTGATGTCCTGACTTAGACCCGCGATGCGCAGCACATTACCCTGTTCATCGCGAATGGGGAATGCCCTGTCGCGCACCCAGACCAATCGACCATCAGGGTGCAGGATTCTATACTCCACATCAAATTCTCCCTTTGGGGCAAGCTGCCTGAATTTCTCGATGATACCGAACCTGTCCTCCGGGTGTATATTGTCGGTCCATGAGCTCGATTCCTCGTATACGCTTTCCACGGTTCTTCCGAACACCCTCTCACACTGAGGGCTCATGTACAGGATCTGATTGGCCTGATAGTCTGTGAGCCAGAAAACCTCGGTGATGTTCTCGGCCATATCGCGGAAAAGCTGCTCCCGCTCCAGCATGGCACGCTCCAGTTCTGCCCGTTCACTCCGGTCTATGATGATGCCGTGCATGTATGTAGGCACTCCATTGTGATCATACACAGCCTTGCCTTGATCGAGCAAGGTCATGATACGGCCGTCTGGCCTGGTAAAACGGTACTCCTCGGTATAGAGCGTACCTTCCATCAATGCCTTCTGAAGGTTGTTGGTCACACGGTGGCGGTCATCCGGATGAATCCGTTCAGAAAGGTCGAGCAATGAGACCTGGGAGGCAGTCAAACCATAGATCTCTGCACACTTGGCGTCTATCTCACATATTACTGAATCGCACTTCCAAGACCACGTGCCGAGGTGCGCCACTTCCATGACCAGCTCCATCTGCTCATTGCGTTCGCGCAGTGCCCGCTCCGCCTCCAACCGGGCACTGATGTCGCGGGTGGAACCGATGAAGCCTTGAATACTGCCATCTGGTCTTAGAATGGTGATGCCGGTGGTCTCGGCAGAGAAGACTGCGCCATCCTTTCGCTTGTAGTTGCGCTGCACAGTGATCGGGGTACCGAGGTTCCGCTCGCTGAAAGCATCGCCCCCCGATCGGGCATAGTCCTCATCGCTGAGGTAAAGTTTACGGGTAGTGTCGCCCACCATCTCCTCCGGCAGATGACCGAAGACCTCCTTCACCGAATCGCTGGCCCATCGCACCACACGATCGCTGTCTGCATACATAAGCGCATCAGGAATGGAGGCGAAGATCCTGTCCAGCAGTCTGCGCGACTCTTCCTTCTCCTGCTCCTTCAATTTCTCCGCGGTCTGGTCCTGCACGGTTCCGATGAGGCGATAAGGTCTCCCATCATCATCTGTATCGACACGGGCACAGGACATGATGTGCCGCTCCGACCCATCGGCCATCACTATTCTGAAATGCAGCGTCTCGGAGAACTGCGACAGCAGTTCTCCTTGCAAAAGCTGGTTGATCTGCTCTCTGTCTTCCGGATGCATCCGTTTGAGCATCTCCGACCATTGTACCAATCCAGGCTCATTGTCCAGCCCGAACATGGCGATGGTCTCCTCCGAGCACCAGACCACCGATGTGCCCACCCGCCATGACCAGTTGCCGAGCTTGGCGATGCGGTGCGCCTCTTTCAATGAGAACTCGCTTCGCTTGAGGCGCTCGACCAACTCCTTTTCCTCCGTAATGTTCTCAGAGAAGATCACGATGCCACCGACCTCACCATCGCCCCGATACCAAGGGTTCATCCGCCAACGTGTCCAGTAGGTCTTTCCTTCATACTCAAAGCTCTCGCCATCACTGCTGGCGAACTTGCCTTGCAAGCATTCCTGCTGAAGTCGCTTCCAGTGCTCATGCTGACCGGGCACGACCTCCGAGTAGGGTAGCCCCTCCAACTGCACACCCACACGATTGCTCTGCACGTACCACGTTTCACTGGCAACGATGAACCGTAGCTCACGGTCCAGCATCACCACGGGCATGGGCGTGCTGTTGACCATGCTGCGCATGGCCTGCTCACTGCTACGCGCCTGCTCTCGGCTGTGGCGCAGCTCCATGTTCGTCTCGTGCCGCTGAATGGCCTTGCGGATGATCACTGGCAACCGCTTGAGGGAGTTGCGCATCACATAGTCCTCCATGCCACTTTCGAGCAGCTCGATGGCGATATCCTCCGCAAGGTCGAACGCGAGGAGGATGAACGGGGCATCGCAGCCGAAGCCTCTCAGGCTGTCGTGTACATTCACAGCATTGATGCCCGGGAGGCTGAACGGGCAGAGCACTGCGTCAGGCCGGTCTTCTTTGGCAATGAATGCCCGAATGGCCTCCTCATCGCTGCCGCAGTGGGTGGCCCGGTAAAGGAAGTCTGCCGCCCTGAGTTCGCGCTCGACCGTGGCTAGATCAGCATCGCTTCCGTCTATCAACAGTAGATGTATCCTCTCTTCCATCGGTTTTTCAGGCACATTTGAACGAGGCTTAAGATACGACTTAAGTTGCGCAACGTTACACCGGGCCATCGAATGTGGCGCTCTGCCCGGAAACGGAGGTCTGCCCAGCACCTACCTTTGCCATGGACATGGACACGGCAGCGCAGACCTTCCAGTGCAACGGAACATCCGTTCACGTTGGCATGACGGCCAGTGAGGCCGTTCGATCGCTACCGGAGCGTCTGATCATCATCACAGATGCGCATGTGGAACATCTGCATGGACAACTGACACAAGGAATACCACGTATCGTGCTCGAACCCGGTGAGCACACCAAGTCATTGACCACGGTAGAAACGGTGTGCAGACACTTGGTGGAACTCGGGGCCGACCGAGGTACCCATCTGCTTGCCATTGGCGGGGGTGTGGTGTGCGACATCACCGGTCTGGTGGCCTCGCTCTTCATGCGGGGGGTGAGTTTCTCACTGATGCCTACCACGTTGCTTGCGCAGGTGGATGCGGCCATTGGAGGCAAAACAGGCGTGAACAGTGGGCCTTTCAAAAATCTGATCGGCACCTTTGCCCGACCGGACGCTGTGATAGGCGACCCGTGTTTCCTCGATACGCTACCGGATGAGGAACTGTCGAACGGCCTCGCGGAGTGCATCAAGCATGCTTGCATTGCTGACGCCCCGCTCTTCGACTGGCTGGAGGATAATATGACAAAGCTGCTCGGCAAGGACCGACAGGCCCTGAATCGCCTCATAGCGACCTCGGTGGGTGTGAAGGTGGACATCGTGAACCGTGACCCTCGCGAGGCGGGTCTGCGTAAGCTCCTGAACTTCGGACACACCTACGGCCATGCCATCGAGAAGCACTACGACATGGCCCATGGCAAGGCGGTGAGTCTGGGCATGTGCATCGCCAATGACATGGCGGTGCGCCACGGGCATCTGTCTCCGGTCGATGCGAAACGGATACAAGACCTACTTCAAAGGGCCGGGCTTCCCACGAATACTGCATCGCTCGACATGACAGCGCTGCAAAGTCTGCTGATAGGAGATAAGAAACGGAATGGCAACACCTTGGCATTCGTGCTGCTGAACCGCATCGGTGACGCGCTCATCAAGCCCATCCCCATCCATGATTGAGACCGTGATGCCCGGTGGTGTGGCAGGCAGCTTGGTGGCACCTCCCTCCAAGAGCCACCTGCAGCGGGCCTTGGCCATAGCGGCCTTCGCTAAGGGGCATACCCTGATAAATGGCTACCGCAGCAGCGCGGATGTGGACGCGGTGATGGCCATCATTCGCGCCTTGGGAGCCGAGGTGCGGGTCAATGGGCCGCAGATAACCGTAGTCTCCTCCGGAATGTTACCGACCACACCGCTGCGCATCCATTGCGGGGAGTCGGGCCTGGCAGCGAGAATGTTCAGTGCCATTGCAGCGCTCTTCGGCCATGAGACAACGATAACCGGTGAGGGGTCGCTTATGGAGCGGCCTTTCGCTACCGTGGCCGATGCGCTCACTCAGCTGGGCAAACAGGCGCAGACCACCCACGGCCGGCTGCCCATGACCATATCTGGAAGCATCTCCAACAACAACATCGAAATTGATGGTTCGCTGAGCTCGCAGGTACTTACGGGACTTCTCATCGCCCTGTCGATGGCGGAGCATGACAGCACCATTCGTGTAAAAGGTCTCAAGAGCAAAGCGTACGCACAACTGACCATCGACACCCTGCGGCAGTTCGGCATCACGGTGGAGCACGAGCACCTCGAATACTTCCGAATGCAGGGAAGGCAGCGGCCCGTTGCCACCGCCATCGAGGCGGAGGGCGACTGGAGCGGTGCGGCATTCCTGCTGGTATCAGGAGCATTGGCGGGCCGTGTTTCCCTGACCGGACTCCAAGTGGCATCATCGCAGCCCGACCGCGCCATCATGGATGTGCTGCAGGAAGTGGGCGCACAGGTCGAAGTGACCGAGAGCAGCGTAACCGCGGCCCGTGGCCGACTCGACCCGTTCACCTTCGATGCCACGGACTGCCCGGACCTATTCCCTCCGCTGGCAGCCTTGGCAGCAGGCAGCAGCGGACAATGTCGCATAGCGGGGGTGCATCGCCTGCTGCACAAGGAGAGCGACCGGTGTGCCACCATTCTCGATGTGCTTCACAACGCGGGAATCGAGGCCAGCGTGCAGCATGAAACGATGCTCATCGCGGGAGGCACGGTCAGGTCAGGTGTGCTGCATGCGCACAACGACCACCGCATCGCCATGCTCGGTGCGCTGCTTGCGCTCAATGCCGATGGCCCGATGACCATCGAAGGAGCGGAGGCGGTGAACAAATCCTACCCGCATTTCTTTCAAGACCTTGCATCTTTGAGGCTTCACAAAGCATCATGAACAGTTTCGGCAGGGTATTCAGGGTTTCGGTGTTCGGTGAGTCGCACGGCCCTGCGGTGGGGGTCACGGTGGACGGCTGCCCGCCCGGCATCGCTCTCTCAGAGGCCGACCTGCTGCCCGACCTTGCCCGCAGGCGCAGCGGGGCCAAAGGCACCACACCCCGCACCGAGGCCGATGAGCCGGAGTTCATCAGTGGCGTGTACCAAGGCCACACCACCGGTGCGCCCATCACCGTGCTCTTCCGCAATGCCAATGTGCGCAGCAGGGACTACGACAGCCTCAAGGACACACCCCGCCCCGGCCATGCCGACCTCACCGCACGGGCAAAATTCAAAGGGCACAACGACCCCCGTGGTGGCGGGCATTTCTCCGGCAGGCTCACTGTCTGTCTGGTGGCGGCCGGAGCCATCGCCAAGAAGGTGTGCGACCGCATCAGCATACAGGCCACACTCATAGAGGCAGGCAACTCCACCGACATTGCCGCAGCCATAGACAGGGCGCTGGAGACAGGCGACTCCATAGGCGGCATCATCGAATGCCGCGCCACAGGGATTCCCGTGGGGCTGGGCGAGCCTTTCTTCGACTCGGTGGAATCGGTCATCGCGCACTTGGCGTTCTCCATCCCGGCCATCAAAGGCATCGAATTCGGGTCGGGATTCGCAGCGGCAAGGATGACGGGCAGCACGCACAACGACCCCATCACCTCCGCAGATGGCCTCACCGCCACCAACAACGCGGGCGGCATCAACGGGGGCATCACCAATGGCAATGAGCTGGTGTTCAGGATCGCTGTGAAACCGACCTCAAGCATCGGCATGGCGCAGCAGACGGTGAACCTTGCCACCGGTGGGCAGGAGACCTTGGAGGTGCGCGGCCGCCACGATGCGTGCATCGCGCTGCGGGTGCCCGTGGTGGCCGAGGCCATCACCGCATTGGCCTTGGCCGACCTGCTGCTGCTCTCACGGTGTGCCTGAGAGACCGATGTGGGCAATGCACAGCGGGCAACGCACGCCTCAATGCCTTGCATATCCTCAACTGCCTGAATGTCAACATTCCTGTGGCCGAAGTTTGACCCCTGCGCGGCTTCTTGCCCAGGCCCGCAGTGCAGCGGCCCCTGCAAGCCCCTGTTTTGCCATAGGTGCGAGCGCAGCGTACAGGTCGCTGAGTCGTCCACCCGGCAGCGTGCCATCAGGATTGCGCTTGATGCTGGCCAACCATCGGAGCACCACATCCTCTACGGGATAGGAGGGGTGGTCAGAACAGAAGAACCTGCGGCTGTTGCGCAGGTAGTGGTCAAAACTGTCGTGGGTGTCGCGCTCCATCAGCAGCAATAGCCGGAAGAGCCGCGCAATTCCTTGCAGGTCGAGACGCACATGCCTGCGGCCCATGTCGCGGATGCACGAGAACATGGCCAAGGCCTGACCATCGTTGCCCAGGATCAGGTGTGCCATCCCGATGTTGTAGCATAGGCTCAGGCGCAGGCCGTCCGGTATCAGGTCGCCATAGTGCTCCAGTTGCTCCCGCACCCGATCCCCGTTTGCCAACACCCCCTGCGGGTCTCCGATGCCGAGTTGCAGACGCTGACGGCTCACCTCCAGGTGGGCGAAGGCCATGGCACGGTCCCGTCTGGTCTGGGGGTTCACCTGCTCTTCCAACCCTTGCAGCAGGTCCTGCGCCATTGCTGTCCAGCCGAGACGCACGTGCAGATAAATAAGGTCTGAGGTGCACGATATGAGGAGTTCGGGCCACATCTGGCTGTGGGCCGGGAACTTTTCGAGCGAAGTGAGGGTCAGCCCCATGAAGTTCAAGGCCATGTTCAGATTGCCGATAGCCTCCTGATACATGGCCGACACCCGGTAGTTTCGCAAGGTGGCGAGCTGCGAGAAGGATAGCGTGTACGAGTTCAGCAGAGGGTGGCTCATGTACCGATCCAGCTCTTCGCGCACCCTGCTGTCCGTGGCCATGCGATAGCGTTCGAAGAGGCGTTCCACCTTGTCGGACTCTACATGAAGCTGCATGATGCTCACCGTCCGCTCGGCCGCTGCCACTAGCAACTCCCCGTTGTGCTCAAGCAGGGGAAGGTCTTCTGCGGTCATGCCGTACATGTGGACCTGCCTAAGGTGTTCGCGCAGGCAGGTCTCAGACAGCGGGTCGCCTATCTGTCTGGAACGCTCCAACCCTGCGTGCGCAGTGGCAATGGCCTCTTGGCGCATGCCCAGCGAGAACAGTAGTTGCGACTCGCGAAGCTTCTCCATGGGGTCCACATTGTCTGTGCCGATGGCCCGATGCTCCATCACGGTGTGCATCAGCCGCTTGAACATCCTGTGCTTCTCTGTGGGCAGTTCCTTCAGGTAGGCCGCATCGCCTATGGCCTTGGCCAGCTTCGCGGTATCGTAGGTCTCTTGGCGCATCAGCGTGTCAAAGAGCCGCATGCGTTGCTTGGCCCACTTGCCTTTGTCTGAAGCCAAAACTTTTTTGCACATGCGCTGCTCACCGAGATTTATCGAGTGCAGAAAACGATGCAGAGAATCAGTCTTCATCAGGCTTTCAGGTCGGTCATGGTGTATCAGAATGACCTTTCTCAATGCAATAATCGAAAAAAGATCGTTTGCTAAGATGCTGTCGGCCCCGATTCCTTTGGGGATGAATTCCATGACCGATGGCCACATTCTCCCTCTCCCCTGCCCATGCATCCGACCGTTGTCATACCGCTCTCATCGGTGTCGGCAACCTTTCTGAAGCCTTCGGGCCATCGCCCGAGACCATGAAAAACCTTTCTGATGCCTTCGGGCCATCGCCCGAAACCGCGAAAAACCTTTCTGGGGCCTTCGGGCCATCGCCCGAGACCGTGAAAAACCTTTCTGGGGCCTTCGGGCCACCGCCCGAGACCGTGAAAAACCTTTCTGATGCCCCCTCGCGCCCTCATTTTTAATTCTTAATTATTCATTTTTAATTACTTACCGCCATGCCAAGACTCGACAGACCCAATACCGACAACCAGCGCATCAACGCCATGCGCACCGCCAAGGCCAAGTACGACAGCACCGCCTTAGGCAGCCGGGCCTTCAGTGCAGACACCTACGCCCGGCTCGATGCCTTCCTGCCCGACTACCTGCGCGAGATCCAGGAGCGCGGCTCCGCCCTCGGCAGGCAGGCACAGGCCACTGCGGAAGTGGCACCGGGCCGCAGGCTCATGCGCCTCTACATATCGCATTTCATTGGGGGACTGAACAACGCCATCCTGCGCGAGGAGCTGCCCGCATCCGATAGGGCATTCTACCAGCTCAATGTGAGCAGCGGGGCCGTGCCGAGGCTCTCTACCGATGCCGACCTCATGCTGTGGGCCGGCAACATCGTGAGCGGTGAGGCAGCGCGCACAGGCGAGGGGGGCGCACCGCTCTCCAACCCCACAGCGGCACAGGTGGAATCCATGCGCGACACCCTGCGTCCGCGGCTCGAACAGCTCAGCAACCTTCGCACCGCCTACGACAGCGAGCAGGAAGACGTGGCCGCCCTCTGGAACGAGGCCGATGACATCCTGCAGGATGTATGGGACGAGGTGCTCTTCCACTTCCGCAGGGACGAGCCCTCCAGCCAGCGCAGGAAGGCCCGCGAGTGGGGCATCGCCTACAGGCCCAGCCCGGGCGAGACACCCACCCCCGAGGATTACAGCGCGAAGGGCGTCATCACCGATGCTGCCACCGGACTGCCGCTCTCCGATGTGGAGGTGGGCCTCGAAGGCACCGACATCAGCGTCACCACCGACAGCGAGGGCCTGTTCTATCTGCCCGCCACCACGGCCGGCAGCTACACCCTCCGCGCATCGCTCGATGGCTACGTCACCCACACCCAACCCGTCACCATAGCCGACAGCACCCTGCCGGAGGTCAACATTGCTCTGAACCCCGAAGCATCGGAAGGGGAATGAGAAGAGGAAATATGTCCCGCTATGGCGGGATTTCGCTTCGCTCAAAAAGCTGAAACAGGAAACGTGTCCCGCTATGGCGGGATTTCGCTTCGCTCAAAAAGCTGAAAAATGAGAAAGAGGAAATAGTTACCAGCAGTGGCTGGGGAAAGACGGAAAAACACCTCTGTGTGTCCTTCGTCCCTTGCCCCTCGTCCCTGCAGCCCTGACAGGGTTCTGAACCCTGTCAGGGCTTCCCCGATCCCATCAACTCCATCAACACCCATCTACCATGAAAAAGCACTTCGTCCCCCTATTCTTCATTTTTAATTTTTCATTTTTAATTCCCCTGACTGGGCTTGCCCAGACTTCACCCTCACCAGTGAGCGGCCCACAGCTCGTGGTCACATTGCTCAACCAGTTGGACACCACAGGTCTGAGCGACATGGACCGCATGGCACTTCCTCGAAGGGTCATTGTCAATCTCAACGCTCCGGGGCTGATGCCCGACCTTCAGGTGCGGCTTGGCAGCCAGCCAGGCCTTAGTGACATTGGTCTGCGGCAGTTCGCGGCAGGTGTAATGGGCGCGCTGCCCAATGGCACGTCCGTGGCGCATACGGACGGGCAGCTCACCCTCGACCTCGGCACCTTCACCGAGGCGGGTCACTTTCACCTCACCGTGTCGGCCCCTGGCAGTGCCCCGCTTTCATTGACCTACTCCGAGTTCCAATGACCCGGACCATATCTGTACATCAAAATACCCCTCATCATGAACACCTCAACGCTCTCCTTCTGCCACTTTTTGCTGCTCATGCTGCTCCTTGCGCCTGCAGGCCTGCGGGCACAGACCTCGCGAACATGGAACGGGGGTACCAGCTCCGCCTGGACCACGGCCTCCAACTGGACCCCATCGGGCGTACCCGCCACCACAGACCATGTGACCATCGTAAGCGCGGCCAATGCGCCACTGCTCAGTGGCAATGTCATCGTGGCCAACTTCTCCATGAGCAGCGGCAGCCTGAACCTCAACGGTCACCAGCTCAGGGCCAACGGCAACATTAACATGAGCGGAGGTACCGTGACCAACGGAAGGTTGTTCAAACCGTCAAGCGGCACGGCCACCCTCAATGGGGCCAATGTTCAGTGCAAGGTGGACATCACCGCAGGTAGCATCTCCGTGCGCCACTCGGTGCTGGGCGACAGCGCACGGTTCAGGATGACCTCCAGTGCAGGCACTTGGCGCGACAACATGTTCATCGGCCACCTGGAGGTGGAGAACAACTCCTCGTTCTCCAACCTCAATATGGGCAATACCATGCCCGACACCATGTTGGCAGGCATGACCATCAGGGGAGGCCGGGTCAGGCTCGGATACTTTGCATCGGGTACCTACATCGAGGGCGATGTGTTCATACACGATGCAGGTGCATCTGGCACCTACACCGGTTTCGCCAGCGGCAACTCCAGCGGTGGCGTGCATGTCAATGGCGACATCCATGTGAACAAGAACAGCCTCGGCACCCTTTTCTTCGGCTCGCCCGGCACCATGACCATGGCCCCGGGCAAACGCATCCTTGACGGAAGTTCGGGATTTGTGGGTGGTTCCGTCTGGGTGTACGATTGTACCCAGCAGGGCGACAGTGCAGGCATCTTCTTCACCCAGGGGGCCGGCACTCAGGAACTGATTCTGAACAGCGATGCCGACATAGGCAGGCTCAACCTCGACATTCAAAGGCTCACCGTGACAGACGCCACCGTGAAAGGCGAATGCACCATGAAGGTGATAGACCTCAACATCAGCGGGTCGAAGTTCCGGAAGGAGACCGAGATCACCCACACCGGCACGGTGACCGCCTACAGCTCGGGCAACGTCTATGAGGGCACACTGCGCGTCACCTCAGAATGCACCGGGGCCGCCAACACCCACTTCGCCCGCTATGCCAAGGACACCGCCAGGGCCGATGTACACCTGCGCATCACAGCGGGCAAGAACCTCGTCATGGGCGAGTACAACGACTTCGTCATCATGGGAAGCCTCTACTGCAGACAGCAGTCGGGCAACATCATACTCGGAGGCCCCTACGGTGGGCAGTTCGTGGTGGCAGGGCCGGGCGTGCAGACCTTCCGCCTGCAGCAGGCCAACTCCATCCTGTCGCGCCATGTGCGGATGAACAAGCCATCGGGCCACGTGCTGCTCATGGACCTCATGGACGTGGACCAGACCCTCGTGCTCACCAGCGGCCACATCCGCACCATGCATGACGGCCTGGTCAGCATCAGGCACGGGGCATCGGTGTCGGGCGTGTCGGACGCATCGCACGTGGAGGGCCGTGTGCGCAAGGTGGGCAACACCGCCTTCACCTTCCCCATAGGGCGCGGGGGGCTTTACAGGCCCCTCTCCATCACCGCCCCCGGCTCCACCTCATCGGCCTACGTGGCCGAGTACTTCGACCATGACTCCGACCCCGACTTCGCCCACGCCAGCCGCGACACACCGCCCATCAACTACCTCGACCGCACACAGTACTGGATGTTCAACCGCACTGCGGGCGCCTCGCATGTGAAGGTCACCATTGGCTGGCGCGATGTGACCTGCGGCATCACTGACATCAACCACCCGCTGGTCTGTGCATGGTCGGGTAACAAGTGGGTGAGTGTGGGCAATAGTAACCCAACGGGCAACACCACGAATGGTACAGCCCAGTCCACAGATGTGGTGAAGTTTTACGGCCCTTACACTTGGGGCAACTTCAGCGGCATCCATGCCGATGCCGGGCCCGACCGCGCCATTGCCAGCGCGGACGACACCACCGCCATAGGCGTCATGGACCAGCCCGCGTGGGACTATGCCTGGACACCCTCCACCGCGCTGGAGGACGCGGCTGAGGCCGTCACCCGCGCATGGCCCGCCTCCACCACCGAGTATGTGCTGGAGGTGGAGGGCGAGAACGGATGCACCGCCAAGGACACCATGCTGGTGTATGTGACCAGTGTGCCACAGCCCGAAGGCAATTCCTCGCTCGACTTCGTGGTCAACAGCGGCCAGCTCATAGACACCGATGGTGCACCCCGCCCCGACATCGGCATCTACAGCCACAACGCCAGCCCCATGGTCTATTGTGCCGACAACCGCCTCTCGTTCGTGCAGGCCCGCATAGACACCATCGCCTCCACGCCCGATACCCTCGCCCGCGTGGACATTAACTTCGAGTACACCGCCCGCGATGCCGAACCCCTCGGCCTGGGCCTCAACCCCCACCACTACAACTACTATCTGGCCCACTGCCCCGAGGGTGTCACCCTCACACCATCATATAACAGGGTGGTGTATCCCGGATTGTATGAGAATACCGACCTTCACGTCTCCGGAAACAACAGCTGGATGAAGTTCGAGTTCGTCATACACCCCGGTGGGGACCCCGAGGACATCACCATGACCATAGCCGGGGCGGACAACGTGGTGCTCATCGAGCAGCTGGGCCTGGTGATCGTCACCAGCAGCCTGGGCAACTACGTGTTCCCCCGCCCCGATGTGTTCCGCATAGGCCCGGACAATGAGTACTACGACCTCGGCTGGCAGCCCGACTGGACCCTCACCCTCACGGGCGACACCCTGCGCTTCACCAGCATAGGCAGCTACGACCCGGAGGAGGTGCTGGTGTTCAGGTTGGGGGAGGAGCTGGTGGCGGATCCCCGGCACATCGGCCAGCCCGACTGGTCCACCCAGTTCGGGGGCAACGGCCTGGACGAGGCCATGGACCTGAGCACCGATACGGACGGCAACGTTTACATGTGCGGCTACACCTCAAGCAGTGAGTTTGCCGCAATCACAGGCGTCAATGATTTCTCTGGAAATCTTGACGCCTTCATCGCCAAGTTCGGCTCTGCCAACGGGGCCATGGCAGGGGTGGTGCCCGATGGTGACCGCCTCATGTGGGCCACCTACTGGGGAGGGACGGGCAGTGATCAGGCACTGGCCCTTAAAGCCACCGGCACGGGAACAGGCGGGAAGACCTATATCACAGGCAGCACAAGCAGCAGCAACTTGCCCATGAGCATTGATGGCAGCTATCAACAGACCACACTCAACGGGGATGTTGATGTGCTGATTATTGGTATTGACAATGCAGATGGCGGCAGTGAGTCCGGATACAGGTGGAGTACTCACTTTGGGGGCAGTGGCAACGACATCGGCCATGCCATCACCACCGATGCTTCGGGCAACATCTACATCGGGGGCACGACCACTACGTCCGCCTACGCTGCCAATGCCTGTGGTGTGCCGCAGGACGGGGGCTTCCCCAAATGCAACACCTCCAGCGGTTTCAACAACGGCAATGCGTACGGTGGCGGGGAATCGGACGGGTTCCTTGCCCGGTTCAGCCCTGCGGGCGCGCTGCAATGGAGTTCCTTCTATGGCGGTGACGGCAGGGACGCGGTGAACGACCTCGCCCTTGACGGCAGCGGCAGGCTGCACATAGTGGGCGAGACGGGCAGCACCACGGGCTTCCCCACCCTCACCCTGAGCAGCGGCACCAGCTACGACCAGGGCTACGGTGGCGGGGCCACCGATGCGTTCGTGGCGCGGTTCAATGCCTCGCTGGCCCATGAGTATTGCAGCTATGTGGGCGGTGACGGTGCTGACGTGGCCAATGCCATCGCCATCGGCCCTTCAGGGTCGGTGTATGTGGGCGGGCAGACCTCCAGCGAGACCCCTGTGAGCACCCTCTGCACGGTGGCAACGGGCGGGAGGTTCCCCATCTGCGATGGCGGTTACCTGCAGCTGGATGGCTTTGACGACCCGGTCTATGGCGGTGGCGATTCGGACGGCTTCATCCTCGCGCTCGACAACTGCGACATGGTATGGTCCACCTACTACGGGGGCGGGGGGACGGATGCCGTCACCGACCTTGCCGTGGACTACAGGGACTACCTTTTCTTCGTGGGCAAAACCCAGAGCAGCAGCACACCGTTCATCCATCAGGCACCTCCGGGCGATCTGGGCGGATGGCACGATGTGGATGCCTTGGCAGGTGACATGGACGGGTTTATGGGGATCTTTGACAACACCGATGATAGGATATATTCCACCTACTTTGGTTATACGGCCCCCGGTGGTTCGGTGGACTACTGCAATGCCATCGCCCTGAACACAGTGGATGTGGAGTCGGATTATTACTGGTACATAGCAGGGTTCACGGACTGTCCCAGCTTTGAGAAGCGGCTCAACGCCTCCAATCCGTCACTCAACTACTGGCACTGCTGCGACAACGGATGGCAGCAGGAGTCCACGGGCCAGCCGTTCAATCCCGGAAACGGGTTCATAACCCGCTTCACATGGTTCGACACCTTCATGTCGGTAGAAGAGATGGCAGGCCCGAAAGCGGGGCTGAATGTGAACGCTTACCCCAACCCGACCGAACACACCTTGACGCTGCAAGTGGATCTCATAGGGCCAGAACGCATCCAGATAAGGCTGCACAACATGACCGGACAGCAGCTTATCTATCGTGACCATGGCATGCAACACGGCAGGTTCAGCACAAACATGGATGTCAGAGCGCTCGCTGCGGGCATCTACTTCGTTCAGGTGAGTGCAGGTACGCATACCGCCACCAAGAAGATAATCAAGCACAGATGAGAAGTGTCAGAGTTAGTGCATGTATAGTTCTCCTGTCGCTGCAAGCTGCATGGGCACAGAACTGGGAGCAGGTGGGCGGGGGTCTTTCAGGTTATCCGAGGGGTATGCATGTGCTCAATGAAACACTTATCGTGGCAAAGAACATCACCTCAGGTGCGGATTCGGCCTTGCTGGTGCTTCAAGAAAACGGATGGCAGCGGCATTCCGCATGGTGTCCTAACGGGCTGACAGGGACGTTGTTTGAGTACGGTGGCAATCTGGTGTGCTCAAGTGACTGTGGCATTGCGATTCATGTTGGCGATGAGTGGCAACAACTTGCCACCAATGCCGCTCGTGGCTTCGGCCACTATCAGGGCGACCTGATAGCCGTGGGCTGGTTCGACAGCATCGCTGGCATCCCAGCAAGCAAGGTGGCGCGGTGGGACGGCAGCGCGTGGCATGCCTTCGATACCACCGTGTGGGAGGGCGGTGCCATCAGCTGCGCCATTGAGTATCAGGGAGACCTCTATGTTGGCGGCAACATGATAGACGGTGAGCTGGACATAGACCGCATAGGCCGCTGGGATGGCACGCAGTGGCACAAGGTGGGAAATGGCATCAGGGGAGGGGTGGGCACCGTTTCGTGCTTTGCCATCTATGAGGGTGACCTTTATATGGGGGGCTGGTTCACTGCCGACAATGGCAATCCGGGTCCGAACATCGCCCGCTGGGACGGGGAGCAGTGGAAGGATGTGGGGGGCGGTCTTCAATCCTCCTCCGGTGGTGGCTGTGAAGTGCGCGACATGGTCGTGTTCAACGGTGACCTTTATGCCGTTGGGCAGTGCGCCTATGCAGGGGGGATCCCCGCCCATAAGATTGCCCGCTGGGACGGTTCAGAGTGGTGCGGTTTCGGGGACGTGTTCAACAACAACATATCGGCCTTGGCGGTGCATCAGGGGGAGCTGTACATGGGCGGGGCCTTCACCACCATCAACAACGACACCGTGCTGCGCGTGGCCAAATGGACAGGGGGCGACTTTGTGGAGGTGTGCGGCTCGCTGACGGGGGTGGAGGATGTTGAACCTCCCCTGCCCGCCCTGAATGTGAACGCGTACCCCAACCCCACGGACGGCTCGCTGACCCTGCAGGTGGACATGGCCGGTTCGGGCAGGATACATGTGAATCTTTTCGGCATGACCGGCCAACATCTTTCTTCGGATGACCACGGGATGCAGCACACCAGCTTCACCACAGAGGTGGACATGGGCGGGTTTCCATCCGGCATCTATTTCGTTCAAGTAATTGCTGGTATGCACACGGTCACTAAGAAGATAATCAAGCATAGATGAGGAGGATTCAAGCGCTGACAGGTTCGTTAGTTGTAGTGGCCCATTTTATGGCACACGGGCAGAACTGGGAGCAGGTGGGCGGTGGCATACCTGTATCACTTCAGAGTCCGAGGGTGCTGTATTCCCATGAAGGAAATCTGATAGCAGGGGTTCAAACCTCTCAACCTTTTCATAACCCCATTTTCGTGTGGGACGGAACGCAATGGGAAAATCCCTACGATTGGTGTCAGGGCGGCAACTCCACGTTGGACATCACGGAGTATCAGGGGAAGCTGACTGTGATAGCGGGATGTGGCATTGCAGTGTTTGAGGATTCTGAATGGTTGAATATCGCCCCGGTCGTTGCCCGTGGCTTCGGCCACTATCAGGGCGACCTGATAGCAGTGGGCTGGTTCGACAGCATCGGTGGCATCCCGGCCAGCAAGGTGGCGCGGTGGGACGGCAGCGCGTGGCACGCCTTCGACACCACCGTGTGGGAGGGTGGTGCCATCAGCTGCGCCATTGAGTATCAGGGAGACCTCTATGTGGGCGGCAACATGATAGACGGTGAGCTGGACATAGACCGCATAGGCCGCTGGGATGGCACGCAGTGGCACAAGGTGGGAAATGGCATCAGGGGAGGGGTGGGCACCGTTTCGTGCTTTGCCATCTATGAGGGTGACCTTTATATGGGGGGCTGGTTCACTGCCGACAATGGCAATCCGGGTCCGAACATCGCCCGCTGGGACGGGGAGCAGTGGAAGGATGTGGGGGGCGGTCTTCAATCCTCCTCCGGTGGTGGCTGTGAAGTGCGCGACATGGTCGTGTTCAACGGTGACCTTTATGCCGTTGGGCAGTGCGCCTATGCAGGGGGGATCCCCGCCCATAAGATTGCCCGCTGGGACGGTTCAGAGTGGTGCGGTTTCGGGGACGTGTTCAACAACAACATATCGGCCTTGGCGGTGCATCAGGGGGAGCTGTACATGGGCGGGGCCTTCACCACCATCAACAACGACACCGTGCTGCGCGTGGCCAAATGGACAGGGGGCGACTTTGTGGAGGTGTGCGGCTCGCTGACGGGGGTGGAGGATGTTGAGAGAAATTCACGAGAAGTCTCCATCCACCCCAACCCAACCCCCGGCCCCCTCACCATCACCTCCACAAAACCCCTCCTCTCCGTGGCGGTCGTGGACATGCTGGGCAGGGTGCTGCTCTCAGAGCGCGGCAATGCCTCTAACACCACGGCATTGGATCTTTCGCACCTGCCAGCGGGCATCTACGTGCTGCGCATGGAAACAGAGGCAGGCACTTGGGCGCAGCGGGTGGTGAGGGAGTAGACATCGGCATCTACAGCCACAACGCCAGCCCCATGGTCTATTGTGCCGACAACCGCCTCTCGTTCGTGCAGGCCCGCATAGACACCATCGCCTCCACGCCCGATACCCTCGCCCGCGTGGACATTAACTTCGAGTACACCGCCCGCGATGCCGAACCCCTCGGCCTGGGCCTCAACCCCCACCACTACAACTACTATCTGGCCCACTGCCCCGAGGGTGTCACCCTCACACCATCATATAACAGGGTGGTGTATCCCGGATTGTATGAGAATACCGACCTTCACGTCTCCGGAAACAACAGCTGGATGAAGTTCGAGTTCGTCATACACCCCGGTGGGGACCCCGAGGACATCACCATGACCATAGCCGGGGCGGACAACGTGGTGCTCATAGAGCAGCTGGGCCTGGTGATCGTCACCAGCAGCCTGGGCAACTACGTGTTCCCACGGCCCGATGTGTTCCGCATAGGCCCCGACAACGAGTACTACGACCTCGGCTGGCAGCCCGACTGGACCCTCACCCTCACAGGCGACACCCTGCGCTTCACCAGCATAGGCAGCTACGACCCCGAGGAGGTGCTGGTGTTCAGGTTGGGGGAGGAGTTGATGGCGGATCCAGCACACGTTGGCCAACCGGAGTGGTCCACTCAGTTCGGGGGAAACGGCTTGGACGAGGCCATGGACGTGAGCACCGATACGGAAGGAAACGTTTATATGTGTGGATTCACCTCAAGTAGCAATTTCCCAACTAACAATGGTGTGATTACAGTTGCTCCCGGAGACCTGGACGCCTTCATCGCCAAGTTCGGCTCGGCCAACGGGGCCATGGCTGGAGTGGTACCCGATGGTGACCGCCTCATGTGGGCTACGTACTGGGGCGGGACAGGCAGTGACAAGGCACTGGCCCTCAAGGCCACCGGCACGGGGACAGGTGGAAAGACCTATATCACTGGGGGCTCAACAAGCAGTGATTTCCCACCAAACATTGACGGTGTTTATCAGCAGTCCAATGCCAACGCCTCGCAATATGCATTCGTAGTTGGAATAGACAATCAGAGTGGTGGTGATCCAGATGCGGGTTACGTTTGGAGCACCCTGTTCGGGGGCAGCGGCAACGACATCGGGCATGCCATCACCACGGATGCTTCGGGCAATATCTATATCGGAGGACTTACCACCACTTCCGCCTATGCTGCCACCACCTGCGGTGTGCCGCAGGACGCGGGCTTCCCCAAATGCAACACCTCCAGCAGCTTCAACAACGGCAATGCCTACGGTGGCGGGGCATCGGACGGATTCATCGCCCGGTTCAGCACGGCAGGGGCACTGCAATGGAGTTCCTTCTATGGCGGTGCGGAGCGGGACGCGGTGAACGACCTTGCCTTTGATGGAAGCAGTAGGCTCTACATCACCGGAGAGACCGGGAGTGATTCAGACTTCCCTGTGCTGGCCCTCACGGGTGGAAGCTATGCACAGCCCTACGGGGGCGGGGCGAGCGATGCCTTCGCGGCACGGTTCAATGCGTCACTGACACACGAGTACTGCTCCTATATCGGGGGCGGGGGCGCTGATGTGGGCAATGCGATCGCCATACGGTCTAACGGGACCGTGGCCATAGGAGGAAGCACCTCCAGCGATGTGGCAGAAGATGATTGGTGCGAGACCGAGGGAACTGGCCTGTTCCCTGCCTGTGGCAATGGCCACATACAGGCTGTGGAACTGGATGCGGTGTATGGCGGAGGCGACTCTGACGGGTTCATTCTCGAACTCGGGAACTGTTACATCACTTGGGCAACCTATTATGGAGGGCCGGGCAATGACAGGATAACCGACCTTGCGGTGGACTACCGTGACTACCTGTTTTTCGTTGGCGAGACCAATGGCACTGCATCATCCAATGTCTATCAGGCTCCTCCGGGAGATGCCGGTGGCTGGCTCGATCAAAGCAGCCCGTCCAGTCAACCATACTCCGAGGGTTTCATGGGCATCATGGACGACAGCAGGGATAGACTTTACTCCACATACTTCGGTTTCTCCCGGGTAGAGCGTTGCAATGCTATAACCACGAATACCGTTAGCATACTCGAGGATTACTATTGGTACATAGCAGGATTCTCCGACAGTCCCGGTTTTGAGAATAAGCTCAACCTATCCGATCCCGACAATAATGTTTGGCACTGTTGTGACAACGGTTGGCAGCAAGCTCCGTCTGGCTATCCGAACAATCCTGGCAACGCTTTCATCACCCGTTTCAACTGGTACGACACTTTCATGTCTGTAGAGGATATGAAGGAAGTGGAATCGGGTCTGAATGTGAATGCCTACCCCAACCCGACCGACCATGCCTTGACGCTGCAAGTGGATCTCACGGGGGCAGAACGCATCCAGATACGTCTGCACAGCATGACCGGACAGCAGCTTTCCTATCGTGACCATGGTATGCAGCAGGGCAGGTTCAGCACCAGCATGGATGTCAGTGCCCTCGCTCCGGGCATCTACTTCGTTCAGATAAGTGCCGGGGACCGCCAGGTGACCAAGAAGATAATCAAGCACAGATGAGGAGGATTCAGACGCTGACAGGTGTGTTACATGTAGTGGCCCATTTCATAGCCCATGGGCAGAACTGGGAGCAGGTAGGTGGTGGTATTCCCAATACGCTGCAGGGGACAAAAACCCTGTGCTCCTATGGGGATGTCTTAATGGCGGGTGTGCAGCCAAGCCAGCTTCTGAACAGTTCGGCATTCGCTTGGGATGGGACACAATGGACAAACCCTTATGATTGGTGTCCGAGCGTCACACTGGAATTCATTGAGTACGGAGGTAGTCTTGTTGCGGTCGGATGCGGCATTGCCCTACTGCACCCTGATGGGCATTCGGAATCGCTTGCCTCGGTCGCAGCCCGTGGAGTTGCCATTTATCAAGGCGACCTGATAGCCGTGGGCTGGTTCGACAGCATCGGTGGCATCCCCGCCAGCAAGGTGGCCCGTTGGGACGGCAGCGCGTGGCATGCCTTCGACACCACCGTGTGGGAGGGCGGTGCCATCAGCTGCGCCATCGAATATCAGGGCGACCTCTATGTGGGCGGCAACATGATAGACGGTGAGCTGGACATAGATCGCATAGGCCGCTGGGACGGCACTCAATGGCATAAAGTGGGCAATGGCATCAGGGGTGGTATGGGCATCGTGTCATGCTTCGCCATTTACGAGGGAGATCTGTATGTTGCTGGGAGGTTCACCACGGATCTGGGCAACCCCGGCCCCAACATCGCCCGCTGGGACGGTGAGCAATGGAAGGACGCAGGCGGTGGACTGGCCGAAGCCTCTGGTACGGGATGCGATATATGGGATATGGTGGTGTTCAACGGGTATTTGTATGTCGTGGGATCATGCTCATCTGCTGGGGGTGTCGCTGCTGAGCATATCGCCCGCTGGGACGGAGAGGAATGGTGCGGTTTTGGGGACGTGTTCAACAACAACATATCGGCCTTGGCGGTGCATCAGGGGGAGCTGTACATGGGCGGGGCCTTCACCACCATCAACAACGACACGGTGCTGCGCGTGGCCAAGTGGGTGGGGGGCGACTTCGTAGAGGTGTGCGGCACACTGACGGAGGTGGAGGATATTGAGAGAAATTCACGAGAAGTCTCGATCCACCCCAACCCCACCTCCGGCCCCCTCACCATCACCTCCACCAAGCCCCTCCTCACCGTGGCGGTCGTGGACATGCTGGGCAGGGTGCTGCTCTCAGAGCGCGGCAATGCCTCTAACACCACGGCATTGGATCTTTCGCACCTGCCAGCGGGCATCTACGTGGTGCGCATGGAGACAGAGGCGGGCACGTGGGCGCAGCGGGTGGTGAGGGAGTAGGTGGGAATACCGACCTTCACATTCCCCATAGGGCGAGGGGGGCTTTACAGGCCGCTCTCCATCACCGCCCGCACCTCGGCCAGCACCACGGGCGGGTGCTTCGGCTATGCCACGGGAGGCAATGGCCGATTCTATGTGCAGACCAGCAGCAACAGCACCAACGGCACCAGCCAGCCCATGATGGCCATCGCCACCACGGGGCTGGGAAGCATCACCGTGGCCTATGACATAGAGATGGTGAGCGCACAGGCCCGCACCGTGGGCGTGGTGTTGCAATACCGTGTGGGCACTTCGGGGAGCTGGAACACTGTCAGCGGCTCGGCCTACCTCCACAGCAGCACCCGCACCGATGGGCAGGTGGACAGCTTCACCAACCTTGTGCTGCCCTCCGATGCCGATGACCGCGCAGTGGTACAGCTGCGCTGGGCCGTGTGGCGCGGCACCATGTCGGGCAGCAGCTCGGGCATAGCACTCGACAACATCAGCATCACGGGCAGCGAACCCGAACTGCGCTACTTCCGCACCGCGCAGAGCGGTGCATGGCGCCCCCGCCCGGCCAAGTGTTCCAATGCGCTCGCGCAAGAGTTCCGAAGGATCTCTTGTGCGGAACATAACGCGCCCAGTTTGCAACTGGGCAATAGGCCAACGTTCGTTCCCTGATCTATTTCATCCCTATTTCAAAATTCCCGCCCGCGCATGGCTCATCCATGTGCGTCCTATGAGTGAGCCTCCCGCTCACATCAGATCCTGAACTACAGCAGCCCCGCCTTGCGCGGGTTTCTGTTTTTGGAAAAGTTTACACAAACAACCTGAGTTCGGGATAAGAATTTTCTAAAAGGCCGTCCCTTCGGGACTTGTAAGACCTCATGTGTGGCGTTTTCTACCATACGGGCGTTCCTATGGAACTCTTCATCGCGATAGGTTCAAGATAAAGCCCCATCGGGGCGGCCGTATGGTAGACAAATGTTCACGATTGCTTTGAAAGTCCTCCGCCCGCGCATGGCTCCAGCCATGTGCGTCCTATGAGTGAGCCTCCCGCTCACATTAGATTCTGAACAACAGCAGCGCCCCACCTTATGCGGGGTTCTGTGTTCTTGTGGGGGTCGCAGAGGGGCAGCATATGGCGAGCAGGTCAGGTCAAAGTGAGGCCGCCCATCACATCCTTGCAGCTTCTGGCTGCTATGGCGCTCACACCACCGTCAGCAGTGCGTACGAATACGAGAACCGCGCACTCTCAGGCACCATCAGCAGGATCTTCTGCCCTACCTCGAAACGGCCTGAGTTGAACATCTCCTCCAGCATGAGGTAGATGGACGCACTGCCCACATTGCCCACTTCAGTGAGATTGGTGAACCATTTCTCCTCAGGGATATGCAATCCTCTCGACTTCAGCTCATCATAGACCTTCTGTCTGAAGAAATCGCTGGAGAGATGAGGCAGGAACCAATCCACCTCACTGATGTCGAAACCTCTGCGCTCGCATATCTCCTGCAAGAACTCACCCCCTATAGGCACGATGTTCGGGCTGAGGAGCTTCACATCCTGCTTCATGCTGAAAACGGCCTGATCGGCCCACTGCTGCGGGGTGAACTGCTTCCAGCTTTTGAGCGAGCCGTCCGCGTCCTTATCGCTGCTGGAATACATGCAGGTGTCCATGCGGTGCGCATACGAACGGCCATCGATCCATTCGATTTTGAGCGAAATGCCTTTCCTATTCGGTTCTCTGCGCAAGAGTGCTGCACCCGCCCCGTCAGAGAGCATCCATCGGAGAAAGTCCTTCTCGAACCCGATGGCGGGATTCTGACGCAGCTCCTCCAGTTTGGCACCGTCCTCGCCCCCCTCAAAAAGGTGGGCCCTCATCATCGGACTGATGAGTTCAGACCCTGCCGTGATGGCTGAGTCTGACTCCCCGGCCAGTAGGCTGAGGTAGCCGTATTTCATGGCGTGCATGCCCGAGCAGCAGGCACCAGATGGCGAGATGAGCTCGGCAGGGAAGTCGAGCAGACCGTGTATCATGGCCGTGTGGCTGGGCAGCGTCTGGTCGGGCGCGCTGGTGCCGCATGCGATGATGTCCACATCCTCGACACGGAACTCCTCACTGTCCAACCCCTTGATGGCATTGACAGCCATCTGCGCATTGGAATAATGCAGCCTTCCCTCTCTGTCAATGCTGTAGTACCGCTGCTTGATTCCGTTGTTGCGAAGCACAATCGCCCGTGAACGGGAGGGCTTACCTCCGATCAGGCCCAAGTAGGATTCCATCTCTTCGTTGGAGACAGGACTTCCAGGAAGGAACTTTGAGACTGCTGTGATGTAAACTCCGCTCAACTTCAAAGACTCAGTGGGGTTTTTTTTTTAAGGGGCGCAAAGGTAGGCGTGCATAACGTTCTGATAAGCTGACTTCGGTCATTACGGTCATTCGCGTAGCGCGTTCTGCGAATGATAAGCTATCTGCCGCTGCAGGTCCTTTTTCTTGAGAACGGAAACGATAGCAGTAGATAGGGTGGTGATGGGTGACAGAATGAAGGCTCCGATAGGCAGAAGTCGCGAGAGTAAACGCACCCGTCCCGCTCTGTTGGGGTCACCAAACTCTCCCTTCACCGAAATAAACCTCGCGTACATCTTGAAAAGCTTTGTAGCCCGCTGTTCCAACAACAACAACGAGGGGTTGATGTTCACAGCACCCGCATCATTGAGCCTGTCCTGCATCCCAGAGTAATCATGTCTCAAGGAAAAATCATGCAGCACTTCTCCGAATCGGGTGCTGTCTTCGATGTCCTTCCGAATGATGCCCGCAGGTGGGAACACCAAGAACGCATCTTTCTTGCCCTTGAACATCCAACGGATGATGGTGATGATGCTCACCAGATTGATGTTGCGGTCTGTGAGCGCGATGTTGCCCACGAGCTCCGCATTAAGCCCTTTGAGGTGCTGTTTCACTCGTTCCTGCGCCAGCACCCACATGTTGCGCGACCCGATGACGGTGACCACTTTTCTTCCGGAGAACATCTTTTGGGCATCCCTGTGTTGCAGCAGGCTACTGATAGGAATGCTCGGCTGTAGGAACCAGACGGTATAGCCCAGCACGATGAGGTCGCAGTCCTGGTCAAGGTCAATGTTCAGCGGCTCCAGCTCGAACGGGATACCGTTGACGGACTCAGGGAAGATGCCAAAGAAAGCCTCGCTGCTCCATGGAAAAGGAAACCGATGACAGGTCTGAACCTGAACGAAATCCACTTCGCAACGCGGGTCGGCCCTGAAAGGCCCGAGGCAATGATCGAGGATGTCGCGCAGCTGCCCGGTCTGCGAGTGGTAAAGAACAAGGATGCGCATGGGGCAAAGATGACGCTTCGCGGTCAAATTCCCCATGCCCAACTCTCAGCAAAACCGGTCATTGCATCACACGCAGCACACCTCCGTTCTGGACTTCCAAGAGAGGTGCTGCAACGCTCTGGATCTCGATGTCCAGACACCATCCCGTGATTCCATTCTGAATCACCGGAGTGTTTCCCCCAATGGGCGATGTCGGAATCAGCACACGGTCTGAGGCGGTTGGCACACCTCCGCAGTCCCAGTTGCCGTCCACCTGCCAGAGGTTGTTCTCCAAACCTGTCCATGTGCGATATGGCGGGTTGAGCTGTCCGGGGCCCACCACCACAGTGCGCGTCACTTGGCTTGATGGGCCATTGCATCCATTGGCGGTTACCCTCACCTCAACAGTCCCGAAGAATCCGTTGGCCCATGTCATCACGCCTGTTGAAGGGTCGATACTGCCAGCCGAGGGGCTGCTTGGGCCGAGGGACCAGTTGAATCCCGAACTGTTGCTTGCCGTGGTAGAGTAATTGGTTACCGTGGTTCCATTGGTTAGTTGACACACCGGTTCAGCATCGGCAAGGATTGCAGTCGGAGCGCCCACAGTGGGAAGCACGTTGACTGTGCGGGTCACCATTCCCGAAGGCCCGTTACAACCTGATGCCGTCACTTGGATATTCACCGTGCCGGCAAAACCATTGGCCCAGGTCATCACCCCGGTAGCAGGGTCGATTGTGCCTGCTGAACCATTACTCAAAGACCACGTGAATCCTGTGCCACCAGCTGCTGTGGTGGCATAAGTCGTAGAAGTGATGCCATTGGTCAACTGGCAAGGAGGATCGAAACCGCTGGCCACGGTGATGGCCGTTGGAAGACCCACTGTCTGAGTCACGGTGATTGTCCGCGTAGCAGCTGCTGACGGGCCATTACAACCAGTGCTCACCGCATTCACCGTCACGCTTCCCGACCATCCGTTAGGCCATGTGACTACCCCTGTGGAGGCATCGATGGCCGTGGGCGACAATGTTCCAGAAGCATTGGAGATACCCGTCAACGACCATTGCAAGGCCCCAACAGTGGCGGAACTGTTGTAATCGGTGGTGGAACCCGCAGCGGTCAACTGACAGGCCGGCTCTGTACCTGTGAAGGTGATAGGACCGGGAACCGTGACCGATGGGTTGATGGTGGCTGTGACGGTGAACGAAGGCCCGGCACATCCGCCAGCGGCAGGTGTGACGTTGTAAACCGCATTCTGATCAGAAGTGGTCGGATTGGTCAGCGTGCCAGAGATATTAGATGCCCCAGATCCGGTCGCACCCCCTGTCATCCCGCCACTTACTGACGGGGCAGACCAGCTATAGGTAGTACCGGCTGGAACGATGCCATCCGTGCTGTTCACTGGAGTAACGGTGAAAGCTGTTCCGCTGCAAGCAGCAGTGGTCATGGCGGTGACCGCAGGTCGTGGATTAACGGTTACAGTAACCGTGAAGGTGCTTGCCCCAACGCAACTACCTGTGGTGGCGGTAACGGTATAGGTGGCCGTCTGAGCGCTATTGGTGGGGTTCGTCAGCGTGCCCGAGATATTCGCTGCACCACTGCCTGCCGTACCACCGCTCATGGCTCCGGTCACCACAGGGGCAGACCAAGAGTAGGTGGTGCCACTCGGCACAACACCATTGGACACATCCACAGGTGTAACAGTGAAACCAGCCGCGCTGCATACGCTCGCAGTCATATTGGTCACCGAAGGGCCTGGGTTGACCGTAACAGTTACTGTGAAAGCGGAACCTGTGCATCCTCCAACGCTTGGCGTCACATTGTAAACCACGTTGATGGGTGCAGAGGTGGTGTTCGTCAGCGTGCCTCCTACGCTGGCCGCATCCGTTCCCGATGCAGCACCCGTTATACCGGCAACACTTGGGGCGGACCAGCTATATGTCGTAGATGCAGGCACCACTCCATTCGTGCCATTCGCAGGAGAGACATTGAATGATGTGCCACTGCACACACTTGCGGTCATAGCAGTGATGGCAGGGACAGGATTCACGGTCACTACTACATTGAACGTACTGTTGGCAACGCAACTTCCAGATGTGGCAGTCACGGTGTAGGTGGCGGTCTGAGCGGTGTTTGTCGGGTTGACAAGGTTGCCTGAGATACTTGCTGGCGTACCCGAACTTGATGCACCACCTGTCATTCCACCCGTAACCGAAGGAGCTGCCCAGGTGTAGGTGGTTCCGCTCGGCACAATACCGTCCGTGGTGTTGACCGGAGTGACCGAGAATCCTGTTCCTGTACAAACACTGGTTGCCAGATTCGATACATCGGGACGGGGGTTGACCGTCACGGTGACATTGAAAGGTGCTGCGGTGCAACCATTGCCAGTTGGGGTCACCGAATAAACCACGTTGATAGGAGCGTTGGTATTATTAGTGAGCGTACCGGTAATGCTTGAAGCACCACTTCCTGCCGCTGCACCGGAGATACCAGCCACACTGGGCGCAGACCATGCGTAGGTGGTTCCTGCTGGGATTACACCGTCCACACCGTCAACCGGAGTGAAAGAGAAGGCAGAGCCCGAGCAAACCGTGGTCGCAAGAACCGAGGTGATCTCAGGTCTTGGCAGCACTTCGACCTGATCCGTGGAGGAGCATCCGTTGCCCGCTGTAACTGTGACTGTGTATGTACCCGGGATGGTTACCGTTGGGGTTGCCGTGTTGGCGTTCGTCACACCCGTGGTAGGATCCCAGCTAAAGGAAGGCGTTCCTGTGACCACGATGTTGTCCACCAGCATGTTGTCCACGTAATCACCAGCCATAGAACCATCATTCGTCCATCGGAACCCAAGAAGGAAGAACTCTCCGGCTACTTGGGCAGGCAGCGTCACGTTAGCAGTACCTACCTGAGTGGTTCCAGTAGTGGAGATGAATACATTGTTCGAACCGTTCAACTGACGCAACATGTTGGTTATCGGGCCTGGATTGTTGCCAGCACTTACGGCAATCCAAGTGGCGCCATTGTCCATCGAATACATCACCTGCATGTAATCACGCGCAACACCTCCTGTGAAATTGCCACCGATTCGATAATCGAAACTCACATTCACTGAGGTATACAATCGTGCATCTATAGGAGCGATGCGATAAGCGATCTCGTCCATGATGCCATTGTCCCATGCGTAATCGCAAGGAACAGCAGTTTGGAATGGCAGCCTGTTGTCCATCAGAACAAGGGCAGAGCCTGAAGTGGCACAGGAGAAATTGAAAGGGGTGGCACCTGACCGACTGATGTACCATTGCGTGCGATTCGCGGGATGTGTCCCATGCAGATAGTGTACCCGCCATCCATTTGTGGCGTTGGTCAGTTCGATGTTCTGGGTACCGAAATCCTCCGTGGCGATGACGTTGGGATCTGATGTGGCAGTAAGACCCACTGTGGGCCCGCAGAGCGTCACATCGGAGCCTGCATCTGCCAAGGGCGAGGGTTCAATCTCCACCGAGCCGTTCATTGGGATGAGACATGATGGGCCAATGACCGCTACCACAGTGTAAACCCCAGCTATGGTGGTATTTCCAACAAGAGCTATTGCACTTCCATTTCCTACCACTTGATTCCCAGTGCTCACTCCATCGCGCAGCAGACGGTAAGTCATACCATTCTGAGAGCCTGAAAGACCCACAGCAACAGGTGAAGATGGGTCGAAACATGAGGCCCCTCCCGGAGTGACATTATACAAAGTGGTAGTCGTAGTAATCTGATAGTCTACTGACGTTCTACAGCTCGGGCTGCTTGAGCAGGCGGCATAGTATGTCCATGTCCCACTGCTGTTCGTGTTGGCAAGACCTGATCCAGGCACCCCAACGGGGTTGAACACTTCACCCGAAGCGATAGGTGAGCCGCCAGAAGGCACAGTGTACCATTCCACCGTACCTGGTTCATTGAACATGACGTCACCCCCAGCGGGCGGAGTGATGTTCCATGTGTAAGTGTTCCCTGTCACATCAGCCCCTCCTTCGGTAGAGGAAACGAGGTAATAGGTCACCCCAGCGATAAGGTTCATAGGGCCATTACCCCCTGCACCGCCCAATCTCGGTTCATTTCCAGAACCGCCATCACTGTCAGCACGGACCAACGTGCCCGAAGCGCAACTACCTGGGGTGAAATTGCCCGTGTAGATGTAACCCACACCGTTGTATGTGGCATTATCGGCCATCTCAAAGATGTAATTCCCTGTGAGAGATACCTGAAACTCGGTCACCGAATATGTCCTCGTTGGGCCACCGAAGGCACAGGTGGAGGTGTTCACTGCGCCTGAAGGAACAGCAGCTGTAGGATCACCCGAAGGCAACCAACCACCGTAGATGGTATTCTGCACGAATGGTATCACGAAATTGTCGATGCAGTTGTTTGTGGAAACGATGCTGCCGCTTCCGCCCTGACAGATAATGACCGGAGTCATAGGCGGCAGGGCACTTGGGGTGTTGTTCACCGTGAGGGACGGGCCAGCCGGGGAAACGCAGGACGGGGAGTCCTCCAGTCTCGCAGTAACAGAGTAGCTACCTGAGGTGAGTCCTGTGAACACGGGGCTTGCCTGATATGTCCCTCCGTTCAGCGCATACTCATACTGAGCTCCAAGTGGCGATGTAACCTCTATCGCCCCTCCCGGTGTGGCACAGGTAGGTTGCGCGGTGATAGTGGCAACCGGCTGTGCGGGAGATATCACCGTCATGGTGATGGAGTTAGAGGTAGCAGGTGAACCGGTCGGACATGCAGCAGTGGAAGTCATCACAACCGTCACCACATCACCTTGAACCAGTGAGCTAGTGACCAGTGAGCTACTGTTAGTTCCCACATTGGTGGCATTTACCCGCCACTGATAGGAAGGGGATGCACCGCCATTGGTCGGGGTTGCAGTGAAAGTGACCCCGGTGCCAGGACAAATGATCTGCGCGGTAGAGGAGATGGACACGGAAGCCGGGGTACTCGGATTCACGGTTATCGTTCCGGTGGCACTCGTACTTCCGCAGCCGCCCGTCAGCGGGATGCTATAGTTGAACGGACTACCTACCGCGGTGGTCGGGGTGCCAGTGATCGTGATGGTGTTACCAGACCATGCGGCACTCACACCGGTCGGAAGACCTGTCGCAGCGCCAATACCGGTAGCACCTGTGGTCGCATGGGTGATAGCCGTCAGCGGAGTATTCACGCAAAGCGTTGGCGTAGTAGACGGTGCTGACGCTGTATTCACAGATGTCACGGTGATAGTACCCGTGGCATTCACCGTTCCACAGCCACCAGTTAGAGGAATGCTATAGCTGAATGGACTACCAACCGCAGTGGTCGGGGTCCCACTGATCGTTACCGTGTTACCAGACCATGCCGCAGTCACTCCAGTCGGCAGACCCGTGGCCGATCCGATTCCAGTTGCGCCTGTGGTGGCATGGGTAATGGCCGTAAGCGGTGTGTTCACACAAAGGGTGGGTGTGGACGAGGCCGCTCCCACGGTGTTGATCGGGGTCACGGTAATGGTACCCGTAGCATTCACCGAGCCACATCCACCAGTTAGCGGGATACTGTAGTTGAAGGGACTGCCAACCGCAGTGGTCGGAGTGCCACTGATGGTTATCGTGTTACCAGACCATGCTGCACTTACACCAGTCGGAAGACCTGTGGCCGCACCAATGCCCGTGGCACCAGTGGTAGCATGTGTGATGGCCGTAAGCGGGGTATTCACACAGATTGTAGGTGTAGACGAAGGCCCGGACGCTGTGTTGACGGGAGTAACGGTAATGGTACCTGTGGCATTTACCGATCCACAGCCACCTGTTAGAGGGATGCTGTAGTTGAAGGGACTGCCCACCGCAGTGGTCGGAGTACCGGTGATGGTTATCATATTACCCGACCATGCTGCACTCACTCCAGTGGGAAGCCCCGTAGCTGCACCAATGCCTGTAGCACCCGTGGTCGGGTGGGTAATGGCGGTCAGTGGGGTGTTCACACAAAGTGTGGGCGTTGAGGACGGTGCAGCCGCTGTGTTGGCAGGGGTCACAGTGATAGTGCCTGTGGCATTAACCGTTCCGCAACCACCTGTAAGTGGTATGCTGTAGTTGAATGGACTTCCCACCGCTGTGGTCGGAGTGCCGCTGATGGTTATCGTATTGCCAGACCATGACGCAGTCACTCCAGCCGGCAGACCTGTAGCCACTCCGATGCCTGTTGCACCAGTGGTAAAGTGCGTAATGTTCGTCAGTGGTGTGTTCACACAAAGAGTGGGCGTTGACGAAGGTGCTCCCGCTGTGTTGGCAGGGGTCACGGTGATAGTGCCCGTGGCACTCACGCTTCCGCAGCCACCTGTGAGCGGGATGCTGTAGTTGAATGTGCCCGATGCAGTAGGCGTGCCAGTTATTGTTATCAAGTTTCCAGCCCAGCCAGCGCTTACACCCGTTGGAAGACCGGTGGCAGCTCCGATACCTGTGGCACCAGTGGTCGCGTGGGTGATGGCGGTCAGCGGAGAATTGACGCATACCGTTGGCGTAGCCGATGGTGCAGCAGCTGTGTTCGTGGCATTCACAGTAACGGTAGTATTTCCCGAAGGGCTCGGACAACCACTTACTGTAGCTACTACCGTATAGGTTCCGGCCATGATGGCGGTGGCGGATGCAGATACGGTAGGATTCTGCGCAGAGGAAGTAAACCCGTTCGGACCTGTCCAAGAGTATGTGGCACCAGTCACTGTTCCAACGTTCAATGTCAGGGAGCCACCTACGCACACCGGGCCATTATTGCCGGGAGTCAAGGCCGTCACCTCATCCAGCACAGTGATGATGATTACATTGGAACTAACTGTGCCACAACTGCCTGAAGTTACGTTCCTGCGATAATGGGTAGTGGCAGTAAGGACTCCCGGTGCAAAACCGGGCGATGTGGCACCACCGATATTACTCCAAGAACTTCCATCAGGTGAACTCTGCCACTGATAGGCATAAGAACCTGTACCACCGGTGGCCGCGACACTCGATGTAAGTGCACTTGGTGTAGTGTTGAAGCAAATGGTCTGAGGTGCGGCTATCGTACCAGCATTCAATACAGGATGAACAGTGACCAACCATGAACCTGCCGCCTGCGTGTAGAAAGTGCTGCAAGTGCCGTCCACAGCCCATCGCGTGTATGCTGTGGTGGTGGTAAGCCCTGCTGGAGGGTCGTAGGTGGCAGCATTGGAAGACGCGATGGGAACCCCATTTGCCCTCCATTCATAGGTAATGTTTCCATCGCCCCCAGCAGCAGGCGCACTGCTACCGATGACGCCCGGGTTCCCCCCGTTACAGATGGTTTGTCCCGTAGTGTTGATGCTTCCAGGCGTGAACGGTGGCCGTACTGTGATGGTCACGGTCTGTGGAGTACCGATACATCCGCCCGGAGTTGCAGTGGGGGTCACAATGTACTGTACCGTGGCATTGGTGGCACCAGTGTTTGTCAGGGACTGATTGATGCTTGCACCAGAGCCTGCACTTGCTCCTGTGACGCTTCCCGTCACTGTGCCGATGGTCCAAGAGAAATTGCTGGCCGTGCTTGCGGTCAAGGTCAGGTTAGGACTTGCTCCACTGCAGATAGTGGCCGAATTGGCCGAGGTCATCGTGGGCACGGGGTTCACTATGACCGGCACGTTTGCACTTGTGGTTCCAGTGCAACCAGAGGCAGAGGCAGTGACAGTGTAGTTGATGGTACCCGTAGAAAGTGCAGCGGTAGTTTGGGTCTCTGCGATGGAAGCCGCAGGAGCACCTGTACCGCTCCATGTATAGGTGAGGTGATCCGCATCTGGGAAAGTGCCTCCGCTAACAGTGAGATTGGTGCCAATGGTCGCGTTGCCATTGCTATTATTAAAAGTGTAGTGCGCAATGGCACCTGCTCCACTTTCCAGATACATGCTGGCTTGGATCTGCGCCTGCGTGCGAGCAGTATTCCAAATGCGCACATTGTCAAGCAGGCCATTGTAGTAACCGTAAGACGATCCGCTACCGACACTCGGATATACAGTGGCCCTTCCGCTCACAAGCCCCGTTTTCACGGGAGAACCATTCACAAAAAGTGTAGGTACTCTGTTATTGTAAACCACAGCAATGTGTACCCAATCAGTTATCGGCATGTCATGAACAAGAAGAGAAGGGAAATAACCGCTTCCGTGCTCTACCACACTGATACCATTCGTACCGACTGATACACCAGCACCCGCATTTGTAGCCCCTTGGTTAGCTGGGTTAATCGCTAAGCTTTGCATGTTGGCAGCCAGACTTGGAATGATTCCCGTGCTCATTTCCGCAGTTGAAAGTCTCGTTCTGCTGGGTTTCGCCCAAAACTCCATGGTAAATGTGTTGGACACCGAGGTGATACCAGCGCTTGAGATAGTGTTGGTACCCGTTAAGCTGACCACCTTGCCACCTGGGGCCATACCTCCCACTTCGAGATCCACCGATGCTCCGTTACACACATTATCAGGATCCGCATCAGTGACAGGCGGAACCGGGATGGTCGGATAGGCATGCACCGTGAACGAATTGGTTTCCGTACAACCATTGTCATCGGCCACAGTAAGGTTATACGTTCCAGCAGGGCGCCCAGTGATATCCTGAGTAGTAGCGGAAAAACTGCTCGGACCTGCCCAATTGTAGTCATACGAGGGCGTGCCGCCCGTCACACTTACATCTATACTGCCATTGGATGCCCCGGGACAAACGATGGAGTAGTTGTCCTGCGTGACAGCAAGAGTCGCAGGCTGAGTGATGGTGAAGTTCTCACTGTCCGTGCATCCTCCCATATCCACCATGGTAATGGAGTAGTTACCAGGTGCGAGGTCGCAGAATGCCTCGTTGAAAGCCTCGACCGGGCCTACAGTGGCAGTGGGTTCTGTCGCAGTGTATTTCCTTACAAACAACCAATCCCACTGGGCACCGTAATTCTGATCGAACGCGCCATCATCTCCCCTTGCCCCAAGACGAACACGCTCATTAGAGATGCCGGAGTTATTGTAGGTGGCGGAAACGGCACCAGATGTCTCACCTGTTCTGCTAACGAATGAGTTGGCACCAATTGCCCTGATGTAGTCTCGAGTCCATTGATTCACAGACGTGAAGCCTCCGAAACTTGGCCAGTTAGCATCATTCCGGCAAAAGGCTGTTCCACTGTGTGAAAGAATTGAAAATACATTCGCAGTAGTTCCGTGGAAGCCGAGCGAAGTGAATCCATTCGGTGCCCCAGCAGTTTCAAAAACCCTGCCCTCCGTTATGTAGTTACCTGAGAAAACAGGAACTGACGTCAAGGTCCGGTTGGTGTTTCCCCCAAAAAGTCTTCCTCCGAGATGGCTCCAATCCGTCCCACCCGTGGCAGCGATCACCCCCTGCGTCCATTTGGCAGGATCAAACGAGTCAAAATCATCGAAGAACTCGAATACGGCATCGCCATTGCTACGAGTGCTCAAGCTGCTGTTTCCGTACACGAGGTGTATGGTGGTCGTTCCTGCTGCAAGTGCGGGTACTCTGAGCCACACCTTGGCAGTACCGTTCAGTGTATAGCTCTCCACCCAATAAGGGATGGGGTTCAGGTTATCATCGAAAAAGCGTATGTCCCCGAAATCGGAACGCATCGGTGCCACATGAGGTATATTGACGGTGACCTGATGGTTGGTAAGTGCTGCTGCACTCGCAATACTTATCTCTCTTCTTCGCCCTCCAAGGACCATGAACTCACCCGTGGAGAGTTTCTCCAAGTAAGGCCCTATGCCGCCTCCTCCGGATGGGTCAATCAGAATACAGCCATCATCAGCAGCATTACAACTGACATCTGTTTGCAATGGAGCCCCAGTAAGGTTTGACACCCTCACCTCAACACTGGCGCTTTGTATACAACCTGCGTTATCATTAATCGTAAGTGTGTAATTGGTTGTCGAACTGGGAGAGACTGTCGGGGTGAAGGAGCTGCCAAGACCGTTAGACCATGTTACCGTTGGAGTGCAAGGCCCTTCACCTTGAACAGTTACGCTGTAATCTTCAACCTCCGCATAGGTGTATGTGCCACATCCATCAGCATTCGCGTAACCATTGTACAGCTCAATTACTCTCATGCGGGTGGTACCCAGAGTTGCCCACGCTGGAACCGTTACGTTTATTGTCTGACTGCTCGGGTTTGCAGTCGAGCACCCCACATCAATAGCGGTCTCGAAGGTGCCGTTCCTGTCCCAGTCGAAATAGGCCCTGACGCACTGATTCCAAGTTGTATTTGAACAGCATTTAGAAACCTGAACATTGAGCGGATAGCTTGAACCACGATAAACCAAAGCCGCAGAACCTACACCGGTGTAGTCAGTGTAGGTGGAACTTCCTGAAGCTTGGGCTATGCCCGCAAACTGCACCGCACTTATCCAATCGTCACTTGTGTTTGTGGCCGCAGCTCCGCAATAACCAGCAGGCATTCCACAGTTGCTCGTGCATACCTGTAAACAAGTAGAAGGGAACTGACCGATGATGCCACCCTGAAGCTGAACGGATTGTCCGTTGCATATCTGAAAGTCAATCCCAGCATCTGGAACCCAAGCTGCCGAAACCCTTGCTTCCGCCAATTGAGAGCAACCTATGGCATCTTGCACCTCAATCGCATAGCGTCCTGCTGTGAGACTTCCCCATGAGCCGAATGGAGCGACATTATCGAGATTATCGTTCAGATAATAACTCAGACCACCTGTGCCACCGCTTGCTGTGACCGCTATAGCACCTGCACCTACACCTCCACAACCCACTATGTCAGTAACGTTAATGGAAGTTATTGAAATAGGTGTCGGTTGGGTCACGGTCACCGAGTAGGTGGATGACATGCAACCAAACTTGTCACGTATCACGACATCGTACGTTCCCGCAGGGAGCTGGTCAATGGTGTGATTCGGTGGCAAAGGAATAGGCTCCCAGCGATTTGAAGCGGGACCCGACAGAGTATATTCGTAGGGAGCGGCACCACCTGAAATCCCAGTGATGGTGATGATACCGTCATTTCCACCACCGCATGTCACATTCTGCGTAACAGCAACGGAACTGGCCGAAACAGCAACTGGAAGCGAAATCGAAACCGAATTACCTACAAATGGAGTCACACAGTTGTTAACATCCCTGACCACCACATTGTAGGCACCTGCTCCCAGACCGGCTATGTATCCTGATGGGTAAGGATATGTAGCTCCGTTATCAATAGAATACACTAAAGGTTCATTGCCCGTGGCGGTGACTTCAATGAAGCCATTGGGAGTGTTACAATCAGTGATATTGGTAACACCAACGCTGGAAATGGACGGTGGTGTGGTCCATGTCAATAAACGGGAACTCTGTGCTGTTTCAAAGGCACATCCATTTACACCTGTGACATCCACCTGCACCGTAACACTGCCGCTCGGTGTATTCGTAGTGTATTGAGCTACCGATATGGAGGCTCCCTGATTCCATGTGCCTGGAGGAGTTCCAAGACTCCAAGTGTAGCTGCCGATATTCGCGGCTGTGGCACCGGTCATGGTTATGGCCGATGTTCCGCTACAAACAGTCAACGCGGATCCTGCATTCACCGTAGGTGGAGAAGACCAGCTTACCACACGGGTAGAGACAACCGCATTATTTCCTGCACATGCTCCTGATCCGAAAGCTGTCAGTGTGGCGGTGAAAGAACCAGCTGCGGATGATGATGGGGTGAATGTCCACTGTGCAGGATCGCTCAAACTTGTATTTGA
This sequence comes from uncultured Chryseobacterium sp., assembly GCA_964500205.1. Lineage (GTDB taxonomy): Bacteria > Bacteroidota > Bacteroidia > UBA10329 > UBA10329 > UBA10329. The sequence continues at coordinate 80,988 of CAZCNS010000001.1, forward strand.
CCATGAGCCAAGTCCACCACCGCCAGACCACGTAACGGAACCTACTGTGCCAGTCACAGTAGCTCCGGTCATCGGATGAGGGGATGTGCCGCATGTTGTCAGATTACTTCCCACACTTGTAATGGTGGGTGCAGGAGCCCAGTTGAGTACCATTGAGGATGACGGATTCACACCGGTACAAAAGCTGTTTCCAGTGGCCGTAAGTGTCAGTGTATACTGACCTGCCGCAGTGGTAGGGGTGAAAGTCGGGGTTGCAGTTGACCCATTGGCCGTAATGGACCCATTACCGTCTGAAGGAGTCAAAGCCCATGACAAGCCGCCAAATGCACCGCTCGGGGTGAGCCCAGTAATGACCACAGGTGCTGCTCCCGCGCAACTGTTCTGAGGAGATGTGACACTAATGGCAGGCGTCTGCGCCCAACTGATCACGATATCATCTGTAACTGTCGTAGTACCACAGCCACCAGAGCCCGTATTGGACAACCTGACAGTGCGGGAGCCGCTTGGCGAAGTCGGCCTGAAACCCCAAGCGGTGATACTGCCCCCACCATTGATGAGGGTGCCCGTGCCTGAACCGCCTCCAAGAAGCGTCCAGCTCCAGGTTCCTGGCGTGGAAGCTGAGGCCCCTGTGAACATGACATCCGCGGTGCCACATTGATTTACAGTGGCAGGCCCAGCATCAGCCGAGGGTGCCGATATCCATGAAAAAGTCATGGAGCTGGTCGGATTGTTGCCAGCGCAGGCACCACTACCTGTGACGGTCATGGTAAGCGTGACGCTTCCGGTCGGAGAGGTAGGCGTGAAGGTTGGGGTCAACGTATTGGCTCCCGCTGTGATCGAGCCCGTTCCAGTGAGTCCTGACGTGGCCCACGAAACACCTGAATACGTCCCTCCAGCAGTGGCTCCTGTCACTGTATAGGCCGAAGTACCGCATTGCGAGATGTTTCCTCCTGCACTGGCAGTTGGTGGCGCTACCCTCGTGACACCAACGGTAGCACAACCGGTGGTGTTGCAAATACCCTCTACTCGAACGAAATAATTGGTGGTACCCAATGGTGGAGTAACTGTCACCTGAGGTCCATTGCCCACAGCTGTGCCACCACAAGACCCGGAGAACCACCTCAGGTTACCATTGTATATCCTGAATTCCCTAAGTCGCACAGGAGCACCCCCAAACCAAAGCGCTGCAAGGCCGGCAGATTTAGGGTTGGCCACATTCCCTTGAGCGACTTGTACCCCATTCACATACAAAGTGAAGGTGGCCCCGTTCTTCTCCCCAACCACATTGTACCACTGGTTAAGGTTATATATCTGCGCTTCGCTGATACCTGTGTTGCCAGGGTCGTGCCTCCAGTGCAACTGCATTGTCCCCGGGAACTTCCAAATGCCAGGGCTTCGATCAGACCCGCCTGAATTGAAACCGAAAATCTTACGCCAACTACCGTCAGGATTGGCAGTGAACATCATATCGAATGAAATAGTATACCTGTCGGTATTCAGCGCGGCCGTGGCAGCAGAGGCGTAACTCGATGCCGTGGTTAGGTTTATCCCACCACCTGCAAAAGAACCTCCTGAACCACTGAGGTGCAGACCGTTGCCAGAAGCATCGTTAAGATCGCTGGTAAACGGATAGTACGCGATCATTCCACCTTCCGCAGTCAATGTCGTTGTACCACCGCACAGCGTGGTGGCACTGGCAGTGATTGAGGATGGAGCTATTGACAGTGGGTTGACAATCACCTGCTGTGTAACTCCTCCAGTAGTCGCAGTGCAGGAAGTGTTCCCGACCCTCCTCACCCAGTAAGTGGTGTTTGACGTTAATGCGGGCGTGGTATAACTGACGGAAGTGGCTCCCGGGATGATATTCGCTCCCACGGTAGTGCCCGTACCCCATTGATAACTGGCACCTGAACCATTGGAACCACCGGTCGCTGTAAGCGTAGTCGCGGAGCCACTACACACTGTTGTAACACCTGATATTCCTGTCGGGGCGGTGGGATTGGACTGGACGACCACTTCAACAATGCAGTTGACACAGGTACAAGTCCTTCCTGCGTCCCAGCAATAGCCACAATCATCGCTGTGTCGTTTGTGAAAGAGCCAACTTCCAACCGCATTGGGGGTATAGGAGAAGCTACCTTGGTTACAACGGCTTCCTGCTTCAATATTCCAACTCGCACCACCAGTGGTTGATATCCAATAGCACCAACTACCAGTGTTACCTCCTACCGAGGCAATGGTAACCGATGATCCCAGACATATATTAATGGTGCCTGTAGAACCATTCGCGGTGATAGAACCATCATCAATCGCGGAGCAGTAATAAACTTCCGCATACCTTCTGCTGAAATACTGTATGGTGGTAACACAACCATAGTTCAGCCACGTATTGAAGGCTTCATAGTTGTATGTGATAGAATTAGTGAATGCACCATTGCCAATGGCAGAGAAGAGATCATACACTTGATTACCACCAGAACTGCAACAACCTGAATAGGTTGCCGTGGTACCTGAAGGACCAACAATTCGGGTTCGTTGCTCATTCGTCCATGCACCGTTCCAGGCTTGGATAGTCCAATAATTACGCGTGTTAGTTACGTTAACCGTACCCGGCAGATTGGCCGTCAGAGCATAACTGCACCAGACGACTGTTGAGGAAGTGCCCAGAAAATCATAATTATCAACCACCACCACTGGATCAACCGTCACAGGAAACTTGACAGCAGGATTCCTCAGCCACGCAGAGGGCATTGACAACTGTAGCTTAAACCGATTGTCTACCAATGGAACAAGTGTAAATGCCCCAATGGTGCTGTGCTCATCCCTGACATAGTCGGCATCATGGTCTGCACTGTCCCACACGCTGGCCGGCAGAATCTTAGCCTTGACTTCACCAGACCCATCGGTGATCACAAGTTCCCCTTGCCAACCGAGATCTGTCATCTGGCCATTTTGCTGATTGAAACCAATGTTCCAACCATTTGGAAGCGATATCTCCTCTTCAAATGTGACAATGTCCCCACCCCCAGCAACGAACGAACGGTCTTTGATGACATAACTTGTCTTCACCCCCTCCAATCCGAAAGTGCCAGTGAAATCAACTTCGGGAAAAATGTCGCGCAAGACCACTTCACGTTCACCAACTTCCACGGATACTGATTGCGCTTGCCTTTCAAAAACGACCCCTCCACCGAACGTCTTCTGACTGACACTGATGTTCTCTCCCAGACCCATCAACTCGCCAGTGGCCCTGAAGCGGATATTCGATGAACCATCACGGCTATCGAACCCGATTGGGAATTTCAATCTTGGCATCTCATAAACCCCAGCGACCTCCGTTGTTTGGAATTTCTCCTCTACGTTGCGCCAAAGGCCCGCCTCATCTTTATAGTGGAGTGGCACGTCATCAGATTGCCGAATGCAGGATGTGTTGGTTGCGAAATTGTGGAACAGTGCGGAATACTCTGTTCTTTCATCGGTAATCTCTACAAAATCGAGCTGGTCCTTTCCCATGGAATCGGGTAAGAATATCTTTCCGAAATCAGGATGCCGCTTGGCGGCTTCTGTAAGCACCACTGCACGGGATGCAACCCCGCTGAACGAATGACTGTGATCCTGGGAGGTCAGTGATGGCATTCCACCTGACTGGGCACGTACATGCAAACTCACCAACACCGAGAAAGCCAACAGCACAAACCAACCGAACTTGGCAAGTTCGGTTGACATCCGAATCAACGAACAAACCTGGACCGCATTATTATGCCCTAAGGAAATGCCCGCAGTAGCGCCTTTGGGTAGAGTTGAAGTCATACTTCACGAATTTTTAGATCAGCTTGATTGCACATCGTCATCGATTCCTTCAGCACCTGTTCACCTTACATTATTCATGCACATCAATCAAATCAGCCCCGGGTCTTTATTCGACCAATCACGCACTAATGAAGTCCTTTTCATGGAAATACGTGAATCCAAGTACATCTTTAGAATCCCGAAGCGCCTGAAAATCAATGAACAAAGCAAAATTTCATTTGGTTACAAACGTACATCAAGAGTTACAGAATTCAATGCTGTTTTGATGCTAGGTAAACATATTGTTAAGATTCAATGCACCAAACACTGGATACGAGCAGGGATGCGGCTGAACCTTATCTCTTCATGGTTTCTGTAATTCACCGTTCATCCGCACAATAGCCACAATTGTCGCAAGCGGTGCATGACGCGGAACCGAATTCAGACATCCAATACAAGACCCGAAAAGAATCTTCCCTGAACCGGGATACTTAATTTTCAAATACGAGATCCGCCACTAACCTTGGCAACGCAATCCCGGCTTTCTCTCGCAGCACTGTAGCGCGACCTACGCTGTGCAACTCCGTGGCATTCGGATCGATCACCCACACCCTGGCGTGGCGCGGGGCATAGCGAATCAAGCCGTTGGCAGGATATACGTTCATGCTCGTGCCTACGATGATGACAATATCCGAGGTGCTGACGATCTCGGCAGCACGAGACATCTCGGTCACCTCCTCCCCGAACCAGACAATGTGCGGTCGGAGCTGATAACCCTGAGGACAGCGGTCTCCAAGATCTAATTGCCAACCATCAATGCCGAAGACTTTTTTTGATGGCCCTGTGCTCCTGGCCTTACGCAACTCACCATGAAGATGCAGCACATTGGAACTGCCCGCCCGCTCATGAAGGTCGTCCACGTTCTGGGTGATGATCTTCACATCGAACGCGCGCTCCAACTCGACAAGCGTGAGGTGACCGGCATTGGGTTGCGCCTCGAGCAGTTGCTTTCTGCGCTGGTTGTAAAAATCAAGCACCAGAGACGGGTCACGCTGCCATGCCTCGGGTGTGGCGACATCCTCGATGCGATGTTGCTCCCAAAGCCCACCCGAATCTCTAAATGTACTGATACCGCTCTCGGCACTCATACCCGCTCCTGAAAGGACTGTGACCCGATTCACCATCTTGCGAAAGTATGACCCCCATCAATGTTCGCAGATATTAAAAGCGCATTAGGTAAACGATTACTTTTGCAACCCTTTCCTAAAAAACGCTAAAACCGCGCGCCCATCGCTACACGACTACGCTAAGGTCAAACAAAAACGATGATAACACACATTCAGGGCGTTCTTGAAGAGCGCAATCCTGCGAGTGCTGTGATCGACTGCGATGGAGTGGGTTATCTGCTACAGATTTCCCTGACCACCTATGCCCAGCTTCCAGAGAAGGGCATCTGCCGTCTGTTCACGCACCTTTCAATCCGCGAGGATGCTCACGTGCTGTACGGATTCTACAACAGGGATGAGCGCGAGTTGTTCCGACATCTCATCTCAGTTTCAGGCGTGGGGCCTAACACAGCCATCGCCATTCTTTCGGGGCTTGACCCGAGCGGGGTGAAAGAGGTCATTGTGAGTGGCAATGTGAGTGTGCTCAAGAGCATCAAGGGCGTGGGGCCGAAAACAGCCGAGCGGATCATTGTTGACCTGCGCGACAGGCTGGGCAAGGTGCAGACAGGTGCGCTGGAAATCGCACTGGCGGGCAATAAAACGCACGAGGAAGCGTTAACGGCCCTCGTGACGCTCGGATTCGCCAAATCTGCGGCCGAGAAGGCCATAGATAAAGTGCTCAAGAAGCATGGAAAAGACCTCGATGTGAGTGAGATAGTGAAAAACGCACTTAGCAGTTTCTGATTCAGTGCAACAGGGGTAGATGCCGAGATTTCTCCAAAACCTTCTGGTCGTTATCGCTGTGGCGACATTCCTGTCCGCCTCGGTGGTCACAGACGCATCCATAGCTGACCGCTGGGGTCTGCGCATGGACCTGGAGAAGTTCGCGGTGGACACCCCGCCCGAGGAAGACCCCCTGCCCTACCCCATACCTGAGACATACGACCCGACCCCGATGGGTCAAGACAACCCGCTGTACCTGAGCAAACCATCGAACGTGGAGTCGAACATCGAGTACGACCCTGAGTCAGGCGAGTACTACATCACCGAGACCATGGGCGACCGGCTAAACTACCGGAACCCTTCGTACATGAGTTTCGATGAGTACCAGGAATACAACGCCACCCAATCGCTGCGGGACTACTGGCGTGAAAAAGCGGGGCAGGACGCTGAAATGAAGCGCAAGCCGCTGATCCCGCAGCTCAACATCAACAGCAAGCTGTTCGAGACCATTTTCGGGGGAAACACGGTGGATATCCGCCCGCAGGGTTCAGCTGAGCTGCGCTTCGGCATCAATGTGAGCAAGATCGACAACCCTGCCCTGCCAGAGAACCAGAAGACTAATACCACTTTCGACTTCGACCAGAACATCCAGATGAATGTGACAGGAAAGATCGGGGAGAAAATGCAGCTCGGGGTGAACTACAACACCGAGGCCACTTTCGACTTCGAGAACCAAATGAAACTGGAGTACCGAGGCAATGAGGACGAGATCATCCAGCTGATAGAGGCGGGCAACGTGTCGCTGCCGCTGTCGGGCTCGCTGATCCAGGGCAGCCAGAACCTGTTCGGGGTGAAAACGGCACTGAAGTTCGGTCGGCTTACTGTCACGGGTATCTTCTCTCAGCAAAAAAGCCAGACCAATACGGTGGAGACACAGGGCGGGGCACAGATCACCCCCTTTGAGGTGCGGGCCGACCAGTACGAGCCGAATCGTCACTTCTTCCTCAACCAGTTCTTCCGAGACAACTATGACGAGTGGCTGAGCGAGCTGCCGCTGATACGCTCGCCCGTCATGGTCAACCGCATCGAGGTGTGGGTGACGAGCGTGAACTTCAATGACGACTCGCGGAACATCGTGGCCTTCATGGATCTTGGTGAACTGCCCGGAAACACCTTCAACAACACGCTGGTAGGCCCGGCACAGGGAGCTACTGCGGGCGTTCCGAACAACAACGCCAACAGCCTGTACAATACGATGTACACCACGTACCAGACTGCGAGAACCGTGAGTCAGGTGACATCGACACTCGCGCCACTGGCCAACCCGCCCATCAACTTCATCAACTCGCAGGACTATGAGCCGCTGGAACTCGCCACTCGCCTCAACGAGAACGAGTACCGCATACACCCGCAACTGGGCTATATCTCGCTGAACAGAGAGTTGCAACCGCATGAGGTGCTGGCCGTGGCCTATCAATACACGTATGCGGGACAAGTTTATCAAGTGGGTGAATTCTCTACAGACGGTGTCAGCGGTGAGCAGGCACTGTATGTGAAAATGCTGAAGAGCACCGTCACCAACCCCAAGCTCCCGATGTGGGACCTGATGATGAAAAACGTCTATAACATCGGGGCCTACCAACTGTCACGGGAGGATTTCAGGCTCGATGTGATCTATGACAACGTGGAGTCGGGCACGCGCACCAACTACATCACCGAAGGGGCCATAGCCAGCCAGATTCTGCTGCGCACCATGGGTATGGACAAGCTCAACAACAACAACGACCCCTCGCCCGATGGATTCTTCGACTTCGTGGAGGGTGTGACCATCAGCAGCCAGACGGGCCGAATTTATATGCCCAAAATCGAACCCTTCGGGCAGCATCTGGAAGATCAGTTCGATATGCCAGCCGAAACGGACATTGCCAAGAAATACGTTTACAAACAACTGTATGACAGCACCTTGCAGGTGGCAAGATTCTACCCCGAGCTAAACCGCTTCCTGCTGGCGGGTACTTACAAGAGCTCGGGCGGGGCAGTGATCTCTCTCGGTGGCATGAACATACCCGAGGGCAGTGTGACCGTGACCGCAGGCGGAGCCACACTCATCGAGAATCAGGACTACACGGTGGACTATGTGCTGGGCCGTGTGACCATCATCAACGAGAGCCTGCTCAATTCCAACACGCCCATTCGTGCCACGAGCGAGAGCAACTCACTGTTCAGCATCCAGCAGAAAACGCTCTCGGGCGTTCACCTCGATTATGTGGTGAGCAAGGATTTCGCCCTCGGAGCCACGGTGCTCAACATGATGGAGCGTCCGTTGACGCAGAAGGTGAACATCGGTGACGAGCCGATCAACAACACCATCTGGGGTGTGGACGGAACATACCGCACTGAGTCGCGGCTGCTGACCAAGCTGGTGGACAAGATTCCGCTCATAAACACCAAGGCACCATCGAGCATAGCGGTGCAAGGAGAGTTCGCGCACCTGATTCCCGGCAACGCACCGGCCATCAGTCGCGGAGGTATCGCTTACGTGGACGACTTCGAGGGCAGTGTGAACTTCATCGACCTCAAGCAGTTCCAAAGTTGGGTTCATGCCAGCACACCGCAGGGCCAGACCTCGGCAGGTATGTTCCCGGAGGGAACGCTCAGCAACAACCTCGGCTTCGGCATGAACCGCGCACGGACAAACTGGTACATTCTTGACCCGCTCTTTTACAGAAACAACGCCCTGACTCCTGACCACCTGACCGTGGAGGACCGCTCCAACCACTACACGCGAGGCGTATTGGAACAGGAGATATTTCCCAACAGAGAGTCTATGCTACAAGGCCAGCAGACCAACCTGCCAGTGTTCGATGTGGCCTATTACCCCTACGAGAAAGGTCCCTACAACTATGATGTGGATGGCCTCACGTCTGACGGGCAGAGGGTGGCAGCGGGACTGGAGCAGGACGGGCGGCTTAAGGATCCCGAGTCGCGCTGGGGCGGGATCATGCGGCCCATCAACACCCCCGATTTCGAGCAGAACAACATCGAGTTCATCCAGTTCTGGATGATGGACCCCTACGTTTATGACAGTCAGAACGAGCACCAGGGCGGTGATCTGTACTTCAACCTCGGCAACATCTCTGAGGATATCCTGCGCGATGGCCGAAAAGCTTTTGAGAACGGACTGCCCACCCCGAACAACCCCAATCCGGTGGACACTACGGCCTGGGGTCTCGTACCGGCCACGCAGAACATCATCAACGTTTTCGACAACGACCCTGAATCACGCCCATTTCAGGACATCGGTATGGATGGTCTGAATGACGACCAGGAGCGGGAGTTTTTTGATGAGGCCTATATTCAGCGGCTCAACGACCTTGTCAACGGTGGAGCACTCTCGCCCGCAGCCCGCGACAAGCTCTTGGAAGACCCATCCAACGATAACTTCCAATATTACCGGAGCGATGAACTGGACAATCAACAGGCATCGGTTCTGGAACGATATAGAGCATTCAACGGACTTGAGAACAACTCACCTACGGCTGCACAGTCCGGTACTTCATTTCAAGCATCGAACACTACCCTTCCCGATGTGGAGGACATCAACCGCGACAACACGGTATCGGAGGCTGAAAACTATTTCCAGTACAAGGTCAGCCTGCGCAGGGAGGATTTTCAAGTGGGGCAGAACTACATCACAGACATCATCCCCGGCCAAGGTCAACTGCCCAACGGACAGGCCATTGACGTGAACTGGTACCAGTTCCGCATCCCGGTGCGCACCCCAGACCGGGTGGTGGGCAACATCCAGGACTGGCGGTCGATCCGTTTCCTGCGGATGTTCTTCAAAAACTTCGAGGACAGCGTGATCTGCCGTTTCGGCCGCTTGGAACTGGTACGGGGCGAATGGAGACGCTACGAATTCCCACTGCAGGAACCAGGTGAATATGTGCCCGATGACGGCACGGCAGGCGGCATCTTCGACATATCGGTGGTGAACATCGAGGAGAACGGCAGCAAGGAACCGGTCAACTACGTGCTGCCACCGGGCATCGACCGCCAGCAGACGCCCAACAGCAGCACATCGCTGCGCCAGCTCAACGAACAGGCCCTACTGCTGAAGGCCTGCGACCTGGCCGATGGAGATGCACGGGCCGCGTTCAAAAACGTGCCGCTGGACGTGCGCTCATATAAACGCCTCAAGATGTTCATCCATGCCGAGGCCATCGACCCGGAAATCCTTAACGATGGAGACATTGAGGTGTTCCTGCGTTTCGGTACGGACTTCGACCAGAATTACTACGAGTATGTAGTGCCCGCCATCGTCACACAACCGGGTGTTTACAATGCCAGCTCGAACCCCGACAGGTTCGCAGTGTGGCCGCTGCTCAACAACGTGGACGTGGCCTTCGAGGAGCTGATCGGAACCAAGACCCAGCGTAACCGTGAGCTGATCAGCGACCCGATGGTGAGCCTCAACCAGCGGTATGTGATCCCGCACGGCCCGCGCAACAGCATCGTGGTGAAGGGCAACCCGAACCTCGGCAACGTGAAGAGCATCATGATCGGGGTGCGCAACCCGAAGAAACGCGGGCCGAACGATGGCGATGACGGACTGGCGAAATGTGTGGAGGTGTGGGCGAATGAGCTGCGCCTCACCGACTTCGACAACAAAGGCGGATGGGCAGCCACCTCACAGGCCAACATCAAACTGGCCGATTTCGCCACCATCACAGCCGCGATGAACTACACCAAGTTCGGATTCGGTGCATTCGACAGCAAGCCCAGCGACCGTTACAGGGAGAGCACCCTGAACTATGACCTGGCCACCACCATGGCACTGGGCATGTTCCTACCGAGCAAATGGGCTGTGAATGTGCCACTGTATCTCAGCTACTCCGAGACTTTTGCAAGGCCAGAATTCAACCCGCTGGACCCCGATGTGAGCATGAATGCTACACTCGCCAGCTTCGAGGGGCAGCCCAATGCGGAGGACAGACGGGACTCGCTGCGGAGGGTCACCGAGACGTACATCAAGAGGCGGAGCATGAATTTTACTGATGTGCGTAAACAACGTACAGGTAAAGGTGCGCCCCTGCCCATAGACATCTCCAACTTCTCGTTCAACTACGCCTACAACCAACAGTACGAGCGAAGCACCTACTACGAACAGAATCAGACCAGAATGTACCGTGGAGGGCTTAACTACGACTACCGCCCGCAGGTGAACAACGTACGCCCATTTGCGAAGCTGAAACTCACCAACAAGGTCATAGACCAGATCAAGGAGAACAAGGACAACCGCTTCAAGGAACAGAAACAGGTTGTGGACAGCCTCAAACGGGTAAAGGCAACGGGTGCAGTGGTCAAAGAGGAAGAAGAACGGCTCGCCCTTTATCAGAAGAGGAAGGATAATTTCCAAAAATGGTCGCGCAACTTCCTCAAGTCACCGTGGCTCAAACCAGTGAAGGATTTCAACTTCAACTACCTTCCGGGAAGCATCGGATTCCGCACCGACATGGACCGCAGGTATCAGGAGCAACTGCTGCGCAACACCACCGACTACGCGGACATACTCATAGAACCCACCTTCCAGAAATCGTTCATTTGGAACAGGGAATATCATTTGAAATATGACCTGACGCAGGCCATCAAGATTCAGTACGATGCCTTCAACTTCGGGCGGGTGGATGAGCCTGATGGCCGTGTGGACCGCAGATTCGACAACTGGAGCTCGATGCGCGACAGCATCTGGTCCAACGTGCTGCGAGGCGGGCGTACCACGCAGTACAACCACTCCACCACGGTGAACTGGACGCTGCCCATCAACAAGATACCGTGGTTCAGTTGGGTCACCTCCACTGCCGCCTACACCGGCAACTACTCTTGGAACACGGCACCACTTCAGCGCAACCCAGAAACGGGCGCGTTCGAGCAGGCATCGTTCGGCAACACGATCCAGAACTCACAGAACTGGCAGGTGAATGCCAACATGAACTTCACCCAGTTGTACAACAAGATCCCTTTCCTGAAAAAGATAAACCAGAAGTCACGGGCACGTGGACGACCGCAGCAGAAACCTCAACCGCCCAAAGGAGGTGAACAGGACAGCACCGAGAAAAAGCAGGGGCCATCTGGTCTGGAAGTGCTCAAGGCCATTGGCGAGCAGGTGGCTTCGGTGGTGATGATGGTGAAATCGGCCAACATCACCTACTCGGAGACCAACGGCACATCGCTACCGGGTTACCGACCTCGGACGAACTATTTCGGAATCGACAACAGCATGGACAATCAGGCCGGGTTCGTGCCCTTCCTGTTCGGCTGGCAGAGCCGCATGTTCGATGACCTGGAGACGGGCTACGACATCCGCACCGAGGCCATTCGCGGGCGGTGGATTACAGACGACCCCCTGCAGAACATGCCGCTCACGCAGTCGCGCAGCAGCTCGCTCAATGCGAGGGCAACGGTCGAACCCATCAAAGGCTTCCGAATTGATGTGACCGCTACCAGGACATTCACAGAGAGCGTGAGCGAGTTCTTCCGGTGGGATCCTGACGTGAACGCCCCACAAAGCTTCAATCAGGTGGTGATGGGCAATTTCAGCATGAGCTACCTTACACTGGGAACATCGTTCGCGGGCATCAGGGAGGACAACTCCTCGCCAGTTTTCGATGACTTCAAGGCGAACCGGTCCATCATCTCACAACGCTTGGCACTTGAATATCCTGATGTGCTTTTACCTGAAGGCGAGTACTATGAAGGCTACGGTGAGAAGCAGCCCGATGTGCTAATACCGGCATTTCTGGCGGCCTATGGCATTCATGATGCCCAAAGCATAGACCTCAACCCTTTCCCCAAGATACCGATGCCCAACTGGAGGGTGATGTATGACGGGCTGGGCAAGATTCCGTTCGTCAAGAAGTTCGCCAAGAACCTCACCTTCAGCCATGGCTACCGCAGCACGTACAGCGTGAGCAGCTTTACCACCAACCTGCTCTTTCAAGGAGTGGAGACCAGTCCGGATGTGCCACTGGCCCGAGACAGTGCCGGCAACTTCATTCCGCGGCTGCAGATCGGTACCATCACCATCTCTGAGCAGTTCAGCCCGCTGTTCAGCCTCGACTTCAACTTCGTGAACTCGATGTTGGCCAAGCTGGAGATCAAGACCAGCCGCATGCTGTCGTTCAACCTGGCCAACAACCAGCTGACAGAGGTGCTGAGTGAGGAGTACATCATCGGTGCGGGTTACACTTTCCGCAACGTGAAGTTCCCGATCAAATTCGGCAAGAACCAGAAGCGCATCATGAGCGACCTGAACCTGCGTCTGGACTTCAGCATCCGCGACACGCGCACCATCATCCGCAGGATGGAGGAAGGACTGGACCAGCCCACTGCAGGACAGAACCTCATCAGCATCAAGCTGAATGCGGACTATGTCATCTCCGAACGGATTAACATACGCCTATACTATGACGGCACAGTCAACAGACCAGTGGTGTCCTCAGCATTCCCCACCGAGAACCACGCAGCGGGCATCAGCCTCAGATTCACTTTGGCGCAATGAAATAATCCGACCGATTGGCTAAAAGCCTATTTTCGCAGCCAAGCAACCGACCCACCTTCTCCACAACACCGACATGAATATTCCAGCAGACCTCCGTTACACCAAAGAACACGAATGGGTGAAGCTTGAAGGCGACACCGCCATCATCGGAATAACCGATTATGCCCAAGGCGAACTTGGTGACATCGTGTATGTAGAAGTAGAGACCGTGGGCGAGACCCTTGAACCTGACGAGGTGTTCGGTACTGTAGAAGCGGTGAAGACCGTGTCTGACCTGTTCATGCCATTGGCAGGCGAGGTGCTCGAATTCAACGAGGAGTTGGAAAGTGACCCCGAAGCTGTGAACAATGACCCTTACGGTAAGGGTTGGATGATCAAGGTGAAAGTGAGCGATCCGACTCAGTTCAACTCGCTGCTCTCTGCTGAGGACTACGCGGCCCTCATAGGTTAAGCCCCGCCCCATGCGGGCCCTGCACTTCATACCTGCACTGCTGTGGACGGTTGTCATCTTTTGGCTACTGACCAAGGAGGCGGAAGGTTTCCCCACCCTATGGTGGCTCAAGTTCTCTCATTCGGACAAGGTGGTGCACGCGGGCCTATTCGGATTCGGGGGAATGCTTTTGTCGTTGGCCGTTGGCAGTCGCAGATGGGGTTGGACAGTAGTGATGGCTTGGGCCATGGCAGTGGGAGTGGCCACGGAATATCTACAGTATTGCTGCGTGGACAGTAGAACTGGGGAGCTGGTTGACCTCTTGGCTGATTTGGCAGGCGCACTGGTTTCAATGATTGTCGTGCAACTGTGGAACGCTCGCTGAACACCTCGCACCCGTCACCTGTTGAATTGGGGTAAGTTTGCAACAGCCATGTCACCCAACCCCACAGACCTGATACAGCCAGCCTCCGTTCTGACCAAATACGATGCATGGCCGCTTGCAGCCCAAAAAAGGCCGCTGCTCATAGCCGGTCCGTGCAGCGCAGAGACAGAGGCCCAAGTGATGCAGACCGCGAGCGACCTGAAGGCCATCGGAGCAGACATATTCCGAGCGGGCATCTGGAAGCCCCGCACCCGTCCGGGAAGTTTCGAGGGCATAGGAAGTGAGGGTCTTCTTTGGTTGAACCGCGTGCAGCGCGAACTCGGACTGCCAGTAGCGGTCGAAGTTGCCAAGGCCCGCCATGTGGAGGAGGCGCTCGCGGCTGGCATCGACATCCTGTGGATCGGAGCACGCACCACTGCCAATCCTTTTGCGGTGCAGGAAGTGGCCGATGCACTGGCGGGTGTTGAGGTCCCAGTGCTGGTAAAAAACCCTGTGAATCCCGATGTGGCGCTGTGGATCGGGGCCGTGGAAAGGGTTGCCGCCAGCGGCATCTCACGCATCGGGGCAGTGCATCGGGGTGTCTCGCAATACAGCCACAGCATTTACCGCAACCGTCCGGAATGGCAGATGGCCATCGAATTCCGCAAGGCCATGCCTGACCTGTTGCTTATCAACGACCCAAGTCACATTGCGGGAAACCGCGACCTCATTCAGTCGGTGGCTCAGATGGCCCTCGACCTCAAGTTCGATGGACTGATGGTGGAGACACATATCACCCCCGATGAGGCTTGGAGCGACAGTAAACAACAGGTTACTCCCGTGCAGTTGTTCAACATCATGCGCAACCTGGTGGTGCGCGATGAGATGCCCGAAGGTGTTGAACTCAAAAGTGTTGAGGATTTCCGTACTGCCATCAACGAGATAGACGACCAGTTGCTGGAGATGCTCAGTTACCGGATGAAGGTGGTGAACGATATCGCCCAGTTCAAGAAGCAGCACAACATGACCATCTTTCAGGAAGGAAGATGGAACCAGCTGATGGACCGCCACTTGAGCAAGTCTGACGGCACTGGACTCAGCGAGGAATTCATCATACAGCTCTTCCGCGCCATCCACCAAGAGAGCATCAACAAGCAGACGGGGATATTGAATTCGTGATCGAGTAGCTATTTTCGTGAAACATTTCCGCATTTCAAAAAGACGAATTCACCTTCCGAACCATCCACCGTGCGCTATATTCTTCTACTCACCGCTCTTCTTCCGTTGATTGCAAATGCCCAGCAGACGGCCTCTGAGCGCGTTGGCTGGAGTGAATCACAGCGCGGAGGCGGTGAAACCAGTTCAGTGGAGGTCTATAACATGGGATGGCAGCCGCTTGTGGACTCACTCATCAACTATTTCATGCTGGGCGGATGTGTGGATGTGACCAATATCCAATACACGGGCCATCCGCAGGCATTGGGGCTGCTGATTGACACCACAGAATCCATGGGCTTGGAATATGGGGTGATACTGACCACCGGGCTCTCGACCATCGCTATCGGTCCGAATCAGTCGGCCAATGCTGGGGCCAACTTGGGTCTGCCGGGCGATTCTGTCATGACCTACATTCTTGGAATCCCGACTTTTGATGCCTGCATCATCGAGTTCGACTTCATCCCTGCGGGCGACACCATATTCGTGGCCGATTTCGTTTTTGGGTCTGATGAATACCCAGAGTATGTGAACAGCCAGTTCAACGATGCCTTCGCCTTCTTCGTGGATGGCCCGACCGTAGATGGCCCCGTCAATGTTGCCTGGATACCGGGCACAAACACTCACATCGCCATCAACTCCGTCAATCATCTCCAGAACTCAGAATTCTATGTGGACAATACTGATGGCCAACTTATTCAGTACGATGGCTACACCGCGCCCATCTATCTCGAATATCCCGTGATAGCGGGCGAGACCTATCATCTCAGGATAGTGATCGTAGATGCGGGTGACGCTATCTACGACTCAGGGGTCATCATCCGCTCGCAAAGCTTCTGTGCCGACTCTTGGTTCCAGTCCTCAGAGTTCATGGCCGAACTGCAGCCCGATGGCATGACCGTGCAGTTTCACAACATCTCGCAGCGGGCCGAGGATTTCGTGTGGGATTTCGGTGATGGCAACACAAGCACGGAGATCAGCCCCACCCACACCTATGCCCTGCCAGATGACTACATGGTCACGCTCACGGCCTCCAACGGTTGTTTTGACACCACCTCCACACAGCTTGTTCAAGCGCAGCTTGTAACTGATATGGAAGAACTGATGCCAGCTGCTGAATGGGGCATCCACGGCAGCAATGCTTTGGGACAGATGCGTTTCACCTACATGGCCGACCGCAATACTGATGTGACCCTCTCCCTCTTCGACATGAGCGGAAGATTGATGTTCGAGAAGGGCTTCGGCCGGTCCGTGCGCATCAGCGAGACACTTGACCTAAGCGCACTGCCACAGGGAATCTATGTGGCACGGGTGCAGGCAGGAGGCGTTGTGGAGGCGAAGCGGGTGGTGAGGTGACAGGGCCGCAGACCGATCACTTGTCCAAAAACCTTGACGGCACTCATCGTACAGCCTCAATCCTGTCCGCATACACGGTCACGAGCTTATGGGTCTCTGACAAGTGAAGCACATCGTTCCAACAAGAACTGATGATGCGATGAAAGGCCGTCATGCTCATGTTGCCGAGCCGAATGTGAATGACCCTCGGAGGCGGGGATGAGAGGAGAACTCGATTCGAGAAATCGCTATCCTTGGAGATGATGGTCAAGCTATTCTCTCGGGCAGCAGCCCAAATGTCACCGTCAGAACTACGAATGTCAATACTGGCCTGATAGACATAATCCTCTGTGTTCCAGACGCTGAAATAGCGTGGCAGATTCACGTCAATCAGGTAGCGGGGCATGTCACGCGGCAAGGTTTCGGATGGAGTAGCTGTTGCCCATCAGAGAGACGGCAAACTGCCTGCAGGCCTCCAGATCCTCCTTTTCCAACATCGGGTACTGATGTAGAATCTCTTCCTCGGAAGTTCCTGCCATCAGAAACTCCACGATGGTCTGCACAGTGATGCGCATGCCCCGGATGACGGGCTTGCCATTACAGATACTGTCATCCACAGTTATCCTGCTGTTAAGTCCTTTGCTCATACTGCCGTCTTTTGCTTGGTAAAGGTAACTCCGCCCATGAAAAACGGTCCATTGACGGAAAGCTGTTCAGCTCTTCCCCTCTATCCGCCCATCAAACTCCTTCCTCGGCCCTTCCCCGAAAAGCAGGAAATGGAACTGCTCGGCAGTGAGCGCATCTTCCACCTTGTGCTCACCGATGCGCGTCCTGCGCAAGCTTTGCAGATAGCCACCACAGCCCAGCTTCTGACCGAGGTCGTGGGCAAGTGAACGGATGTAGGTACCCTTGGAGCAGGTCACGTCAAAATCGGCCTCGATGCCTCCTTCAACCCTGCGCACATCTGTGATGAGGAACGCGGTGATGGTGACGCGTTTGGCAGCGAGTTCCTTCGCCTCGCCTTTGCGGGCAAGGTCGTAGCTGCGTTCGCCTTCCACCATCTTGGCAGAGAACACAGGCGGAATCTGGTCTATCGCCCCCTCAAAGGCCTTGGCTGCGGAACAGATGCTGTCCTCCGTGACGTCTTCGGTGGGAAAGGTCGCGTCCACGGGCGTTTCCATATCGTAACTGGGCCGCGTGGCCCCGAGGAAAATGGTGCCTGTGTACTGCTTCTCTGCCGCCTGAATGAGGTCTATCTTCTTGGTCGAATGGCCTGTGCAGAGCACCAAGAGTCCGGTGGCCAACGGGTCGAGCGTGCCTGCATGGCCCACCTTGATATTGCGCTCATTGATGAGCCTGCGGATCATGCCCCGCACACGGTTCACCATCTGGAAGGAAGTCCAGCCAATGGGCTTGTCGAAGAGAAGGGTCTCGCCCTTTTTGAAGTTGAATACAGAAGGGCCGGGGGACATGGGACGAGGGACGAAGGGATTTGCGAAAAACGATTGCGGCCGTGTCCCGCTATCATGTTGTTTCAATTGGTAGAAACCGATTAAACGGTTTCAGAGAGCAGGTCGGTTGTCACGGATTCCCATGAATGAATCCGTGGGCTGAATTTCAAAGTCACATTACCAAAGTTGCACCGATGGCCAGCGTTCCGGCCAAGAAACAGTAGTAGGCGAAGTAGCGGAGCTGGGCCTTTTTCACCAAAGTGATCATCCATGTGCAGGCCGCGAGACCAGCCACGAAAGCCGCCACGAAACCGATGACCAGCGGCATAACCTGCGTGGTCTCCGAGCCGATGTTGCCGTCCATCACGTCCTTCGCCATTTTTCCGAGAATCAATGGAACCACCATCAGGAAAGAGAACCTTGCGGCCCGCTCCCTATCAATGCCCAAAAGCACCGATGTGGCGATGGTCGCTCCCGAACGGCTGATGCCCGGCAGGATGGCGATGGCCTGCGCAATACCGATGATGGCCGCATGGAAGTAGCCCACAGTCTTCTCTGTGCGCTTGGCACGGTCGGCAAGGAACAGCAGCAGAGCCGTGATCCAGAGCATCGCGCCCACGAGCAGTATCTGTTTGTTGAAAAGGGCCTCAATCTGATCATTGAACAGCACCCCGATGATGGCTGCGGGCACCATCGACACGATGACCTTCAGCGAAAACTCCGTCTGCTCGTTCCATTTGAACCGGAAGAGCCCTTGCAGGATCTCAAGGATGTCCTTTCGGAAAACGACCACCGTGCTGAGGGCCGTGGCGGCATGAACCACCACGGTGAAGAGCAGGCTCTCCTCCGGCAGACTGCCGTCACCGAGAATGGCCTTGCCAAGTTCGAGATGCCCACTGCTGCTGACAGGCAGGAACTCCGTAAGTCCCTGAATGATGCCCAGAATGAGCGCGTCCAACCAGCTCATGCCTTACTTCGACTTTGAGCGGTACATGATAGCCGCGATCTCGATGGCAAATCCGAACAGGATCACCAAGGGCGCAACAGTGAGCCGCTGCGTGTCAAAAATATCCTCGCTGAAAACATTAGGGTCGTCCGAGCCACCGCCCGCCATCAGCGCATAGCCGATGGCCAGCACCACAAGGCCCGCGATCATCAAGATGTAATTCTCACGCCCGAAAGTAAAGGTGGGTTGGGAAGGGGATTTTTCGTTGGACATAAGAGAGAGTTTCAAGTGTGATGTTCAAGGTTTCAGGTCACGGTAGAGACGCGATTCATTGCGTCTCTACTGGATACGCTCAGGATTTGTTCAATCGGTTCAGCACAGCTCTCAGGTCATCAGGCCGCTGTGTGCCGATGAGCAGTTTCTTTCCATCGGTGAGTTCAAGCTGAAGCCCCATGTTGCCTGAGATGTTCATTGCAGTTCCTCCGAATCCCCAGCGATAGCCCCATCCTCCAAACTCCGCGATGGGGTTGTACTTGCGCACCTCTACCTTGGAAATCATTTCCCAAGGATAGTGTTTGAAGGAAAAGTGGATAGGGAAAAGTTTCACAAAAATTCCTTCGGATGAAACACGGGTATCAAGGTGCATTACAAATAGCAACGCCACCACACAAGAAACAAGTAGCACCGCCCAAATGCCCCCTGTGAAGCTTCCCACCAAAGCATCAAACACGGCAAAGGCAAACACACCTGACAGCAGGCCCCAAACCCACCATTGTCTGAACCGTTGCCTTTCCTCAAAAACCACCCTGCTTTCCAACCTTAAACCTTGAACAACAAACCTTAAACTCAATAGTACAGCTCATCTGCCCTCAATCTCAGGTACTTGCGTACCGCGAATGTGGTGGACAGGAATGAGATGAGCAGACCCAGCGTAAGCACCGCAGCGAAAAGTGTACCCACAATCTGCACATCGTTCAGGCCAAAAAGCTCTGGTACCTGACCATGCGCCAAATGGATGACCAGCGCCAGCAGCAGGCACGAGACCACCGCGCCCACCAGTCCGCGCAGCACACCTTCTATCAGGAATGGTTTGCGGATGAACGACTGTGTAGCCCCCACCAGCTTCATGCTGTTGATGATGAACCGCTTGGAATATACCGAGAGGCGGATATTGTTGTTGATGAGCGTAATGGCGATGACCGACAGCAGCCCGCAGAACACCATGATGACGATGCCCGCCTTGCGCACATTGCGGTTGATGACGCGGATGAGGTCCACAGGATAGTCTATCTCGTGAATGAACTCGTTCTTGAGCAATTCTGACTGAATGTCGATCATGCCGTCAGCATCCGCGAACTCGGCCTTCACCTTCACGTCAATGCTTCGCTTGAGCGGGTTGTAGCCCATGAAGCCGAGGAAATCCTCTCCCAGTGCCTCCTGCATGTATTCGGCTGCCTCTTCTTTGCTCACATACTTGGTGCTACGCACAAAGTCGGACGCATCGAGAAATTTCTGAAACTGCATGATGTCAGCCTCCTTGGCATCGTCCTTCATGTAGATGGTGAAACCGATGTTCTCCTTAACGTGGCCAGAAAGTGCATCGGCATAAAGCATGACAAGGCCCAGCAGTCCGAGCATGAATAGCACAAGACTGATACTGACCACTGCCGTGATATTGCTGGCAAGTATCTTCTTGCGATGCGCTTTTTCCTCTGCCGATGCCATGGGTGCGATAGGGCGGCTAAATTACACTTTCGTAAGGGCGGAGAAAATTCTGTTGGGCGATGTGTCGATCGGCATTTGCTGACACCATCGTCAACATATCACGGCATTAAGGACCGCTTTCATCGGCTGATAGGCCGCATTGGTCTTTTTTGAGAGAACGTTAGCTTTAATTACACGTATTCTTACGAGCGGATGCACCTATTTCAACCCACGCGTCTTATTACCGAATAAAGCTCCTCGACTTGTCAACCCTCGGAAGAAAAGACCTTACCCCACTGGCCGCAAGCAAAGAGATGCTCTCCATTCTGGAGCATTCTGAACGCAGCACGCTGGTGATGGATGTGAATTACCGTATCCTGTGGTTCAACTCAAGCGCGGCCCGTACCATGCCCCGCTTTTTCGGTGAGCCTCTCAAGGCCGGTTACACCTACTGGGATTATGTGCAGAATGATGAGCACCTGCGCTTCAAGCGGAATTTCGAGCAGGCATTGAAGGGTCGCACCGTTAGTGTGGAACGTAGGATGGAGGGTGTCAAAGGGCCCGATGTGTGGATAGACGGGAGGTTCTCCCCGCTTGTTGGTGCGGATGACGATCTGGTAGGAGTGATCTACTCCTACGAGAACATCACAGAACGCAAACGCAACGAGGAGGAGGCGAAATACCGCAACAGTGTGCTCAAGGCCATAGAGAGCAATGAGGCGCAAGGTTTTCTACTCATTGATGCGGACGACCGCATCATGAGCCATAATCCTTTTGCAGAAAAACTCTTTCCGCTATGGAAGGAGGCCCAAGGAAAGCTCGGGCCTCGGACGAGAATCTCGGACATCGTGGCCGCCAACTGGACAGACAGGATGAATGGCGGTCTGAAAGTGGCGCGTAATGGAGGCACAGTGATCGTGGAATTCGATTGTACCGGTAGTGTTCACCGCATTCTGGAGGTACGCTTCTGTCCGGTGCACGCCCGCTCGGACACCAGCATGGTCTCTCTCTGGGTGTCTGACATCACAGAGAAACGTAGGTCGGAGCGTGAACTGCTCATCTCCGAGGACAACCTGCGTTCAGTATTCAACAGCAGCTCGCAGACCTTTTTTCTGCTCGACCACGAACTGCGGATCCTGGCTTTCAACGATGCAGCTTCGCAGCATGTGAGCGACACCTACGGAAAGAAGCTTCGGCCAGGCATCAGCGCGGTGGAAGTGACACCAGCAGAGCGCATCCCTCAATTCCTTGCAGAGGCTGAACGCGCATTCAGCGGCAAGAAAGTGGAAGTGGAGAAACACTTCAACTTGGCCGGCAGAGAACGATGGTTCGAGCGGCACATCAACCCCATCAGGAACAGCGATGGAGTAATAGACCGCATCGCCATGTGGTCCATAGACATCACTGAGCGCAAAAGGGCTGAGGAAGCACTGCGAGAGAGCGAGGAAAGATTCAGGGAACTGGCCAAGATCATGCCAGTAGGGGTTTACCAGTGTGACCGCAACGGCCAGACGGTCTACATCAACGAGCGTGTAAAGACATTGGTACCTGCCCCCACATCGCAGCTTATCTCTGGTGATTGGATGATGGTAATTCATCCGGACGACAGACAGCGCGTGCGAGATTCATGGAGAACCATCCTCCGTGAGAAACAACCATATCAAATCGAGTATCGGGTAGTGGATAAGGATGGAAATGCGACCTACATTTTCGAGCAGGCCATACCCCTGTTCAATGCCAACGAGGAGTACTCTGGACACATAGGCTCACTCATTGACCTGACTGAACAGCACACCAACCAGCAGCTGAGGCAGCAGAAAGAAGTAGCGGAATACTCTTTGAAATTCCGGTCTGACTTCCTTGCCAGCATGAGTCATGAGATTCGGACACCCCTCACGGGTGTGATGGCCATGTCAGAACTTCTGCTCGGGTCCGGACTTAAGGAGGAGCAGCGCAAGCACGTGGAGAGCATCTATAGTGCATCGCAAGACCTCAGGGCCATCGTGAATGACGTGCTTCACCTTGCTGAGCTGGAGGCTGGAAAAGTCGTGCTGCGCGAAGAATCATTCGACACGGATGCGCTGCTCAATTCACTGAGCGAACGCTTCAAAGCAGAGGCGGATGCCAAAGGAGTAGCACTGCACACCGAGAACAAGTCCGAGGGTCAGTACTTATTGACGGACAGGCGAAGGCTGATGCAGATACTGGGCAACCTGACGCGGAATGCGATCAAATTCACCGACAAAGGGACAGTGCGTATTGTGGCATCACACGATGACAAGGGCCTATTGCTTGAAGTTCAAGATACGGGAGTGGGCATCCCGAGTTCAGAACTGCCGAAGCTCTTCACGGATTTCTCCAAACTTGGCCATACCACAGCCCAGAATATGGAGGGTACCGGACTGGGGCTTTCCATCAGCCGGAAGCTGGCCGCGATGTTGGGTGGGGAGATAGGTGTTGAGAGCGTTTATGGCAAAGGCAGTACCTTCTGGCTGCGCCTTTCTGGCTCGGTGCTTCAGCAGACCGATGGATACACCGCGAAGCCAACCCTGGAAGCTCCGGTTTCTAACCCTCAATTAAAGAAAGATGTGCTCCTGGTGGAAGACAACCTCATCAACCAAGCAGCGTTCAAGGCCATGCTCAAGAGGCTTGGATGTCGGGTCACTTGCGCATCGAACGGAGAGGACGCATTGAATGCCTTTTCCAACAAACGTTTCGACATCATCTTCATGGATGTGCAGATGCCTGTGATGGACGGCATCACCGCCACAGAACGCATGAGAGCCTCTGGTCGCGAGGTACCCCCTGTCATTGCCCTGAGTGGGAACGTGCTTGATCGAGATGAGAACGGGCAGCTTAAAGTCCCGATGGATGACCTGCTGGTAAAGCCAGTGGTATCCGCAGACCTGAATCGCGTTTTACAAGAATGGGCGCAGCGGTCATCTTGACAGATACCGCTACGCCCATTACAGGGTGCTGTGTTTGAAATTCCGACTCAGTAGAAACGAGAACGGTTGTCTTTTATGTCGGCACGCTTTTTCAATGCCTCAAACACCTCATAATCAACACGCGATGCCAGCGAGCTCTTGAGTGCACGAGCATTGGATGCATAGCTGTCGCGCACTGGGGCATCTGTGCGGCTTTCCACCTTGATGACGAAAACGCCCTGCTGACCCTTGACCGCTCCGGACACCTGTCCTACAGGCAGCACAGAGGCCGCGCCTATCACCTCTGGCTCGCGCCCCATGCCCGGAATGGCCTGAGAACTGAACGAGATATTGTCCTTGATCTCCAAAGGCAAGTTCATGGCATCCGCCACCTTCTGAATATCGTCAGTCAGCACAGCAGTGAACTCCTTGATGAACTGCTCGGCCTTCTTCTCCTTGATGACCTCGGCCTCCAGTTCCTCGCGGATGTCGGCAATGGGAGTTTGTCCCTTATCGCGGACGGCCGTGAGGGCAGCCACTACGAACACGTTACCGACCTCCATCACCTTGCTCACTTCACCTTTGTTCGCATTGAATGCCCAACGAATCACCTCCCGCGGTGACTCCAGACCTGCAATGACGCGGTCGTTCTCCTTGATGTTGGGGGCCAGACGTTTGTTCAATCCATTCTCCGTGACCAGCTCATCAAACGAATCGAGACCCTTGGCCGCTCCACGTGCGAACTCATCGGCCTTGCCATATACCATCTGATAGGTCTTACTGCTGGGGTCTACCGTTCGCTGGATAACTGCTACAGCCCGTTTCTCAGATTTACCCTTCTGATCTTGAACCTCGATGATGTGGTAACCGAACTGCGACCGCACCAGCGTGATGTCGCCTTTCTTGCCATCAAAACAAGCATCGTTGAAGCTTGGTACCATCATTCCTTCCTGAAACCAGCCAAGGTCACCACCCTGTGCTCCAGACCCTGGGTCCTCGCTCATACTCCGCGCAATGGCCGCGAAATCTCCCTTCTTGTTCTTCACCACGTCATACAGGCTGTCAGCGATCTGCTTGGAGCGCTCATTGCCATAAGTGTTGGGGGTGATGAGGATGTGACGTGCCTTCACCGAGTCGGGAGACATCTTTACACCGATAAGCTTGGCCAGACGGAACACGCGGCCTTCCAAGTATGGGCCGTGAACATATCCTTTCTGCGATGCGAACATGATGGAATCGATGGCGATGGGCAAGTTGCCCTTCTGCGTCCAGGAAGCATTGAAGCGGACATCAGATTCGCGGTTCACGAAAAGCGTGTCGTTATCCGCTGCCGCAAACTCCTCTTTTACACGTTCAGCCCACTGACGCACATTGTCCATGTCGTCCTTGGATGGCTCAACGGGGAAGGTCACATACTCAATGTCACGGGATGCTTCCTGCTCATACTTCTTAAGGTTGGCATTGTAGAACCGCTTGATCTCACCTTCGCTCGCGGTGAAGTCGTCATCGCTCACGCTGTCAAAACGCTTCACTACCAGACGCAGGTTAGCAGGGGTATTCTTTGCCTCGAAATCAAGACGCGCCTCATGGTTGGTGGCAAAGAGGCCCTTGCGGATGGCATTGTAGTACTTCTCATTCCTGCGCAGCTTGGCTATGTCGCGCTCAAAACGCACCCAGCGTGCCTTTATATCCGGGTCATCATCCATCCTGCGGAGGAAGTTGTACACCTGTGTTGCATCAAACTGGCCTGTGTTGGGGTCGCTGAATGCCTGCACCACTTGCGGGTGTGGATTGGCACCCTGCACCATATCGTATATCTCCTCTGCCGACACCTTCACGCCCAGATCTTCCATCTCACGGTCGAGAATGATCTCGCGAAGCAATTGGTTCCAGGTCTGCTCGCGGAGCTGGTCTGTGGTGGCGGCAGTGACGCTGCTCTGTCCGCTCTGGTTCTTGTAATTCTCGATGGCCTGTTGCACCCGCGCCTCAAAGTCGCGGCCTTCGATGGCCTCTCCGGCAATGACCGCTACTTCGGTCTGCGAGCCGCTTACAAGAAAATTGCTGGACGAGAAAAGGTCGCCCAGAATGAATGCGAGCATGGCGCCTCCGATCATGATGAGCAGCAGCGTGGACTTCTCGCGAATCTTTCCGATTACCATAATTATAGGGTCTTGATTTTCAGGGCTGCGAATATACACGCGCACAATAGAATGAGACACAGGTCGCGAAGCTCAGAAGTTGGAATGACCCCACTTGGTCATTTCGCCCTGCAAACACGACCTTTGCAGGGTTTTCAGCTTCAAAAATCCCATCAGAGATGACCCTCACCGAACGCATCAACAACGATATGAAAGAGGCCATGAAGGCCAAGGACAGCGCAAGACTCACCGCATTGCGTGCCATCAAGTCGCAACTGCTGCTGGCAGCAACTGCCGCTGGAGGTGCTGATGGTGCATCGGAAGAGGAGGGCATCAAGATGCTTCAGAAGCTGGTGAAGCAGCGAAGAGAAAGTGCAGACCTATACATTCAACAGGGCCGACAGGACCTGGCCGATCCCGAATTGGCCGAGGCTACGGTCATCGAGCAGTATCTGCCCAAGCAGCTTTCTGAGGAGGAATTGCGGCCCATTATTGCCGAAATCATCTCCAGAGTAGGCGCAAGCGGCCCGCAGGACATGGGCAAGGTGATGGGCGCGGCTTCCAAGGAGCTGGCGGGCAAAGCCGATGGCAAGACCATATCAGGGGTAGTGAAAGCCCTGCTGAATTGATGATTGTTGATTGATGAATGCGGATTGATATCGGCATTTATCAATCGACCGTCCTAAATCCCGAATTACTTCTCCCTGTCGATAACGAAGTTGACCAGTGCGATCAGTGAGCTGCGGGCCTCATTGTCGGGAAATGTGTTGAGGATGGTAAGCGCACGGTCGCGGTAATCGTGCATCCGCTGGCGGGTGTAGTCGATGCCACCAAGTTTGGCCACCAATTCAATGACCTCAGCCACACGCCTGTCGTCCGTGTTGTGGTTCTTCACGGTATTGATGATGAATCGCTTCTGCGCATCATCGGCCTGATTGAGCGCGTGGATAAGCGGCAGGGTCATCTTCTTCTCCTTGATGTCGATGCCAACGGGTTTTCCTATGCCCGTATCGGTGCCATAGTCAAAGAGGTCATCCCGGATCTGAAAAGCGATACCCACGGTCTCACCGAACTGGCGCATGCTTTCTATCAGCGCCTTGTCGTCCGTCACGCTTGCCGCACCGCTGGCGCAGCAACTGGCGATGAGCGATGCGGTCTTCTTGGTGATGATGCTGAAATAAACCTCCTCGGTGATGTCGAGCTTGCGGGCTTTCTCGATCTGCAGCAGTTCTCCCTCGCTCATCTCCTCCACGGCCCGCGATGTTATCTCAAGCAAATGATAGTCTTTGTGCTTCACAGAAAGCAGCAACCCACGTGACAGCAGGAAATCGCCTATCAGCACGGCTATCTTGTTCTTCCACAAGGCATTGATGGAGAAAAACCCCCTGCGCATGTCTGAATCATCGACCACATCATCATGCACGAGGGTGGCGGTGTGAAGCAGTTCGATCAACGTGGAGGCCCGATAAGTGCTGTCATTGGTGTCACCGATGAGCTTCGCACTGAGAAAAACGAAAAGCGGACGCATCTGCTTCCCCTTGCGCTTGACGATGTAGCGCGTGATCTTGTCGAGCAGGGCCACGTTGCTGCGCATCGAGGAGCGGAACCGTCCCTCAAACTCCTCCATCTCCACCCGAACGGGTGCTTTTATCTGCTCAAGTGTGCTCACCGTGCGTTGCGTGGCCGAAAGTACGTATGCGCTCATCTTCGGCCCATGACCCTAAGGCGCGAAGGACCGCAATGTTCACTTAGCACGCAACGTTGCCGCCACCTCAGACTTGTTGGCGAGCTGTCCGCAGGCGGCATCAATGTCCTTTCCTCTGCTGCGCCTCACATTCACTATGAGGTTCCGCGATTCGAGATATTCCTTGAACGCATCCACCTTCCTTTCATCGGCCTTTCGGAATTCACCTCCATCAATCGGATTGTATTCGATGATGTTGATCTTGGTGGGGAAATTCCTTGCAAAATCGGCCAACTCACGTGCATCTTCCAGACTATCATTGAAATCCTTGAAGATGATGTACTCGAGCGTGGGGCGCATGTCTGTCTGTTCATGGAAATAGCGCATGGCCGCAGCCAACTCGGTCAGATTGTTGCTCTCGTTGATGGGCATGATCCTGCTTCGCTTCTCCTCGTTGGCCGCGTGGAGCGACAAGGCCAGGTTGAACCGCACCTTGTCATCGCCCAGCCTCCGGATCATCTTTGCAATGCCGGCCGTGCTCACCGTGATGCGCCTCGGACTCATGCCAAGACCTTCGGGCGAGGAGATGCGCTCAATGCTCTCCAGCACATTCTTATAGTTGAGCAGCGGCTCGCCCATGCCCATATAGACGATATTGGTGAGCGGGATGCCATAATGCGACTGCGACTGCTGCATGATGTGCACCACCTGATCGAAGATCTCGTCCGCATTCAAGTTGCGTAACCGATCAAGACGGCCTGTGGCACAGAACGCACAGGTAAGGCTGCAACCGATCTGCGAGCTGATGCAGGCCGTCATCCGCGTGGCAGTGGGGATGAGCACACCCTCTACCAATTTACCATCATGGGTTTGAAAAGAACTTTTGATGGTGCGGTCATTGCTTACCTGCTTTTCGGCCACCTGCACTGCGTTGATGGCAAAGTGCTCTGAAAGTAGGTTACGCGTGGCCGCACTAAGGTTGGTCATCTCATCAAAGGAGCGGACTCCTTTTCGCCAGAGCCATTCATCTATCTGTTTGGCGCGAAATGGCTTTTCGCCATGCTGCACCAGGAAAGCTGCCACATCATCGCGGGTCAATTTTCGTATGTCGTTCCGTTCGGTCATTGCGGATGCAAAGTTAAGGGTGGCCCGACCCTGTGATTTTCAGCCGATTCCTGTCAAAAGTCAATTACTGAGAGCAGCTATTTCTGACCTTTGAAGGTGAATTTAACCTTCCCCTCTCCCATGAAACAGTTGCTGCTCCTGCCTCTCCTACTGCTTTCAATGATGTTGATGACCGCCAAAGCCCAGTCGGGTATGGAGGATGTGGTCTATCTGAACAACGGCAGTGTGCTGCGCGGCATCATTGTGGAGCAGGTGCCCAACAAGAGCCTGAAGGTACAAATAGCTGGCGGCAGCATCTTTCAGATCGAGATCGCGGACGTGGAGCGCATCACTAAGGAATCGCCCCTGTCAGTATTCCCCGGCAGTAGCGCACCCGATAGGTCTTCGCGCGAAACAAGAGTGCGGGATTCAATCAGAGTGCGCGAACCATGGGTTCCAAGGCGCAAGGGATATTTCCTGCAAGGTCAGGTGCTACTTGAGCTGGCGCAGGGCGGCCTTCGCGTGGTGAACGGCTACAAGTTCGGGCGGTTCGGTTACCTTGGTCTCGGTGTTGGAATCGACCTGAGCGGACCGAGCATTTCACATGCCTACAACAACCTTTGGGGAAATGGAAGCTATGGCGGAACAGGGGTTTATATGCCTGTGTATATTCATTACTCAGGCGACATCCTCAACAGAAGAGTGACCCCATTCTACGCTATGGAGCTTGGGTATGCGGCCCTGCTCCGCGATACGGACAATCAGTGGTCTGACAATGACCGTGTGCGTGGCGGTGTGATTGGAGGTGCTGGAATAGGGGTGAGATTCAATACCCGCAGGAGACTGAATATGAGCGTACTCTTCAACCTCAACTTCAAGAACATATCGTACCGTGAAAACTGGTACTGGTATGATGACATGAACGAGATGTACCATACCGAGACTCAGCGCGTAAGAACTACGCTCTTCTACCCGGGACTGCGACTTGGCATTGGTTTCTGAAAAAAAAGAGGCTCCTCACTACTGGGAAGCCTCTTTCGAATCACGTAGCCTCGACAGGAATCGAACCTGTATCAAAAGTTTAGGAAACTTCTATTCTATCCATTGAACTACGAGGCCAGAACGGGGCGACAAAAGTAAGATTTCGATTCAAGCTGGCTCAAGCCACACCGCTGCCCTCGCCCACCTTTCTGTCAGGCTGCACGAATGCCAACTTCCCTGCTGAATCCTCGGCCATCAGCACCATGCCCTGACTCTCGATGCCCTTGATCTTCCTCGGCTCAAGATTGCAGAGCAGGCTCACCTGCTGCCCTATGATATTCTCAGGTGCATAGCTGCCTGCAATACCCGATACCACTGTCCGCACCTCAGAACCAATATCTATGCGCAGGCGCAGCAACTTGTCGGTCTTCGGCACACGCTCGGCCTCCACTATGGTGCCGATGCGAATATCGAGTGCCTGGAACTGGTCGAAGGTGATGTTCTGTTTCATTGGGCACGAAGGACGAGGGGCAAGGGACGAGGGGTTCGATTGATGATTGATGATTGATGATTGATGATTGGCATCACCCCCACCATTTGCCATTTTCGATTTTCCTCTCAGTTTCTCGACTTCCTTCTCCACATCAACATCTTCAAACTTGGTGAAAAGCAGCTCGGCCTGACCGATCACGTGGCCTGACGGCATCAGTACCGCAGGAGCCTCACCCCACTTGAATTCTCCATAGAGATTCAACATGGATGCCAATTTCTCCGCAGTGAACGGCAGGAACGGAGCAAGGATCTGCGAAAGATGAGCCGCTATCTGCAAAGAGGTAGCGATGACCTTTTCTGCGGCCTCGGGGTCGGTCTTCACGGTCTTCCACGGCTCGTTGTCTGCCAGATACTTGTTGCCGAGACGGGCAAGGTTCATGGCCTCGGCCAATCCCTGTCGGAACTGAAACTTCTCGATGGGTGCACCTACCTTGGAGTAGAAGGACATTGCTTCCTCCAGCACCGAAGCGTCCGTTTCCACCTGTGGCAGCTTCCCCTCATAATACTTGTGCGTCAGCACCACGGCCCGGTTCACGAAATTGCCGAGAATGGCCACAAGCTCGTTGTTGTTGCGGGCCTGAAAGTCCTTCCAAGTGAACTCACTGTCCTTCGCCTCGGGCAGGATGGAGCAGAGCGTGTAGCGCAGCGCATCCTTGCGGTCGGGGTAATCCTCCAGATACTCGTGCAGCCACACCGCCCAGTTGCGCGAGGTGCTCAGCTTGTCACCCTCCAGATTCAGGAACTCGTTGGCGGGAACGTTCTGCGGCAGGATGTATTCCCCGTGTGATTTGAGGATGATGGGGAAGATGATGCAATGGAAAACGATGTTGTCCTTCCCGATGAAATGCACGAGGCGGGTGCTTTCGTCCTTCCAGTATGGCTCCCAGTCTTTGCCGTTATCGGCAGCCCATTGTTTGGTGGCACTGATGTAGCCGATGGGTGCATCGAGCCACACGTAGAGCACCTTGCCATCAGCGCCCTCCACGGGCACCTTAACGCCCCAGTCGAGGTCGCGTGTCATGGCGCGGTCATGCAGGCCACCATCAAGCCAAGAGTTGCACTGGCCCACCACATGGTTCTTCCATTCTGACGGATTGTGATGCTCCGCACCGTCCAGCTTTCCCGTGTTAATCCACTCTTTCAGCCACTCGCCATGCTGCGCCATCGGCAGGTACCAATGCTTCGTCTTCCGCAGCACAGGCGCACTGCCACTCAGCACCGAACGCGGGTTGATGAGCTCGTTAGGGCTAAGCGAACTGCCGCATTTCTCGCATTGATCGCCATAGGCATCGTTGTTACCGCACTTCGGGCATGTACCCATGATATAGCGGTCGGCCAGGAACTGCTGCTGTTCCTCATCAAAATACTGCTCGCTTTCCTTCACAGTAAAAACGCCCTTGTCTAGCAGTTCCTTGAAGTACTGCGAAGCAGTCTCGTGATGCAGTTCTGAACTGGTGCGGTGATAGATGTCGAATTGGATGCCGAAGTCCGCAAAAGCCTTCTCGCAGATGGAATGGTACTTATCCACCAACGCTTGCGGGGTGATACCGTCCTTTCTTGCACGCAGGGTGATGGCCGCACCGTGCTCATCCGAACCGCAGACGAACACCGCGTCCTCGCCCTTCAGTTTCAAGTAACGGGAGTAGATGTCCGCTGGGAGATATGCCCCCGCCAGATGGCCGAGGTGGATCGGGCCGTTGACGTACGGCAGCGCGGCAGTGATAAGGTGGCGTTTGGGCTTGTTCACGGAATAGGATGCGGTTGGGGGGGCAAACTTACAGGTGGACGGGGCGGGATACAAAAGACGAATTAGTGATAAGGTGCCTATTTTTGTTTCAAATACCACGGCACATGAGCACCATCGTCATCCAACGTAAGAAACGTATTGCGGAGCGCATCATGCAGATCGATCAGGTCAAGGCCCTCGATGAGCTGGAGGAACTTCTGGTGGGCATCGAAATGCGGGCAAGGGTTGAAGCCTCCATGCACGACATCGACAACGGTAACGTGATGACATTGGAGGAGTTTCATCGCAGTAATAGGGAATGGCTGAAAGCAAAACGTACCGAGTAGAAGTGACCAAAGGTGCCCGTGACCGATTTCAGCGCACCATCCTTCCATATCTGTTTCGCAACTTCTCAGAAAGCCGCGTTTTCGAGATAGACCGCTCTTTGGAGAAGGCCACTGATTCATTGTCATCTTTACCGTTTCGTGGTTCGATGGAGCATCAGCTTGGCAGTCAGACGCTCCAATACCGCTTCATTCTCTTCCGCGAGACCCGCTACTTTGAACTGAAGATTCTGTATTTCGTGGACGAAATCAACGCCACCGTCTTTGTGGTGGACTACTTCCCCACTGCCATGCACCCAAAGCGAATGACACGCTCCGAGTAGGTTTCCGCATATTTACATCCGAACATAGAAAACCATCATGCCCAAGTACATCCTCGCCCTCGACCAAGGCACCACCAGCAGCCGCGCCATCCTCTTTGACAAGGACGGTAATTCAGTGGCCGTTGCCCAAAAGGAATTCCACCAGTATTTCCCAAAACCGGGATGGGTGGAGCACGACCCAATGGACATCTGGAACAGCCAGTTGGAAGTAGCCCGCCAGGTGCTCAATGAGAACAAGGTGAGCGCCAAGGACATTGCGGCCATCGGCATCACCAACCAGCGCGAGACCACCGTGGTATGGGACCGCGCCACAGGAAAACCCATCCACAACGCCATCGTTTGGCAGGACCGCAGAACAGCTGGCATCTGCGACAAGTTGAAGAAGAAGGGACTGGAGAAGGACATCCGCAAGCGCACGGGCCTGGTGGTCGATGCCTATTTCTCAGGGACGAAGGTCCAATGGATACTCGACAATGTGAAAGGCGCACGCGAACGCGCCAAGAAGGGCGAGCTGGCCTTCGGAACGGTCGATTCGTGGCTGGTCTGGAACCTCACGGGAGGCAGGACGCACGTGACGGACTATTCCAACGCCTCGCGCACCATGCTCTTCAATATCGTTGACCTGAAATGGGATTCGAAACTGCTCAAGGAGCTGGACGTGCCTTCATCTGTGCTGCCCGAGGTGAAGGACAGCAGCTCGGTTTATGGCGAGACGGACGCATCACTTTTCGGGGGTAGCATCCCGATCGCGGGCATCGCGGGCGACCAGCAGGCCGCGCTGTTCGGCCAAGCATGCTTCAAACCGGGCATGGCCAAGAACACCTACGGTACGGGTTGTTTTATGCTGATGAACACGGGCGAGAAGCCTGTTCAAAGCAAGAAAGGACTGCTCACCACCATTGCGTGGGGGTTGGACGGTAAGGTGGAATACGCACTTGAGGGGAGCATTTTCATCGCGGGGGCTGCCATTCAGTGGCTACGTGATGGCTTGAAGATGATCGATGAATCGCCAGACTCTGAGTACTTCGCCATGAAAGTTCCCGACACGGCCGGAGTGGTGGTCGTG
The DNA here is from genome assembly GCA_964500205.1 of uncultured Chryseobacterium sp. Classification (GTDB taxonomy): domain Bacteria; phylum Bacteroidota; class Bacteroidia; order UBA10329; family UBA10329; genus UBA10329. Next base: position 114,517 of record CAZCNS010000001.1, read on the forward strand.
CCTGCATTTGCTGGGTTGGGAGCTCCCTACTGGGACATGTATGCCCGTGGTGCTATCTTCGGATTGACGCGTGGCACGACAAAGGAGCACGTGATCCGCGCCACGCTCGACTCGTTGGCCTACCAGACCAAGGACGTGCTCGATGCCATGCAGGCCGACTCGAAGATCTCGCTCGCGGCCCTTCGCGTTGATGGCGGAGCTTGCGCCAACGACCTGCTGATGCAGTTTCAGGCAGATATTCTGGGAGTGGACGTGCAGAGGCCCAAGGTCATCGAGACCACCGCACTGGGTGCCGCCTACCTTGCCGGCATAGCTGTGGGATTCTACAAGAAAACGGCTATAAGTCAAAACTGGCTGGTGGATCGAACATTCAATCCCAATATGCCTGCTGCGAAGCGGAACAAACTCTACAAGCAGTGGCAGAAAGCTGTGGAAAGGAGCATGAAATGGGAAGAAGACTGACTGGTAATACTTAACATTGTTTTGGCATGATGATTGAAAAGAACGCAGCATCTTTGAACCATCATTAACCCAAAAACACACTACAATGAAACACTTGACATTTCTTTCAGCAATTTTACTCACCCTTACTTTTTCCGCAGCAGCGCAGAAGGCAGGTGAGAAAATCCAGATCGAGAGCAGTGGAGCTTGGTATGACGGCAAAATCCTTAAGGTCGAGGGCGGAAAGTACTTCGTGACCTATGACGATTGGGGCGACAGTTGGGATGAGTGGGTCGGCATTGAGCGCATCCGAGGGTTCAAGACCGCTGCTTCGCCTGCACCGGGTGTATCTGGAAAGTACAAAGTGGGTGACCGCGTGGAAGTAGAGTATGGCATGATTCCGGCCCCCGCCACGGTCATCGAGGTGGGCGAGAACAAGTACCACATCCAGTACGACAACAAACTCTACAAGACCAAATGGGTCACGGAGCGGGAGATTAAAAAACTGTGAGAAACCGCTTCCCGATGTTCCAGAAAAGACCGTCCAAGTGGCGGTCTTTTTTTTGCCTCGCGGTCAGAGTTCAAGCTCTGCAATGTCGTGCAACATTGGCACGGACGCCTCGTAGCCGAATCTTTCCTTGATCTTGAGCCGTAAAGCATCCGCAGCCTGATTCTCCCCGTGGATGACGAATACATGCTGTGGTGCATGCTCCAATTCGCTCATCCAATCGAGCAACTCAGCGCGGTCGGCATGGGCGGAGAGGCCCTCCAACTGTTCCACACGGCACTTCACCTGATGGTAATTTCCATGGAATTTTATCTCCCCGGCACCTTCTTGCAATTGTCGTCCGCGTGTGCCCTCGGCTTGATAGCCCGCCAACAGCACCAGTGAGTCAGGGTTACCGAGATGTTTCTTCATGTAGGCAAGGATGCGCCCGCCCGTGACCATGCCACTGCCTGCCACCACCACCTTGGGCCGAAGGTCGGCCACCTGTTCGAGCGTGTCTTTGTAGTCACGGATCACATTGAACTGCCTGCACATCTCCTCACAATCCTTGAACGACAGCCGATGCCATTCCGGATTCTCGCGGAACACATCGAGCACACGAGCACCCATCGGACTGTCCATGATAAAAGGCACATCGGGGATAGCCTTCTCCAAACGAAGCTGCCAGAGTAGGAACATCAATGTCTGCGCCCTTTCCACAGCAAAACTTGGAATGAGCACTGAACCGCCCAAAGCAATGGTCGTAGTGATCAGCTCGCGCAACCGGTCCTTCGTGTCCTCCTGGGGGTGGAGACGGTCGCCATACGTACTCTCGATGAGGAGGACATCCGCCTCTGTGGGCCGCTCGGGACGGTGCATCAGTGGGTCATCATTCCTGCCGATGTCGCCAGAGAAGACCAGCATCTTCCCTCCTACTTTCAATTCAACGAAGGTGGATCCGATGATATGACCATTATTCACAAATCGGGCAGAAATGCCAACGGCAAGGATCACCTCCTCTTTCAATCTGACAGACTTGAAATGCCGCAGAACAAGCTCCACATCATCAAGGTCATAAAGTGGTTCGGCAGGGCTATGCTTGGTGAACTCCTCGCGGTTCGCACGCTCTGCATCCTCCATCTGAATCTTCGCGCTATCGCGCAGAATGATCTCCGCGATCTGCAACGTAGGTCTTGTGGCCAACACTTTCCCATTGAAACCCATTTTAACCAAACGTGGCAACCAGCCCGAGTGGTCCATGTGGCCATGAGTTAGCAGCACCATGTCGATGGTTGATGCGTCTACAGGGAAGCACTGCCAGTTCAGCTCACGAAGAGCCTTCACGCCTTGGAACATACCGCAGTCGACAAGAATGCGGATGCCGTTGGTCTCCACGAGGAATTTGGACCCTGTGACCGTGCCTGCCGCACCGAGAAAATGGACTGTTACCTTCATCATTCGCTTACTTTCAGGTTGTTACATATTGAACGCACCTCGGTCATAACCTTATCTGTGCGATTGAGGGTGATGCCCAGTCCACTGAGACGGTCAGGATTGGCAGCAATCTCGCGGCAAAACACGATACCACCATCCAGAAGCTGCTGCTTCTCATTCTTCCGCAGTGTGGTGAGACACGTGATGGGCAATAGTCCTGAGCCATCCACCCGCTCCTTCAGACTGCCGTTGTGCGGATAGTCCCAAGAAAGCATTTGCAACCCTATGCAACGTCCATAGTCGATGGCATCGGTGGTGAAACGGGCATTGGTCACCACCCATCCAACACACTCCAGTCCGGGTTCTGCTTGCTGCCATGCCTCCATCACATCCACGAAACGGGAACGGATATACAATGGCACCTTCACATCGGCCTTGCGGCTGGGGTCCGCATGAAATTTACACTCCATCATGTGCCTTGTTCCGTTCTTGTCAGCTATCACATCCACCTCGTGCTGCACACAGCGGCCATCTACCATCTGTCCAACCTTCACCTTGTAGCCCTGATGCTCAAACAGTGCTGCAGTAAGCCGTTCGAAGGGATAGCCGGTGGGCCCCAGCTCTGCGATGGCCGATTTGAGCTGGTAGCGGGCCGCAGAGGCACCTTTTTTCTTCTTGAGAATGCCGAAGGCCATACGGTAGATCCTCTTGGTGGGAATGCCCTCGAACGCATGGTTGGCCACCTCGTCCAGCACCTCGGCTATGATAGCATCTGATGCCCCGCTGCGCTCCAGTGAGTGGGCAAGCTTGGCCTCATCGAACAATACCACATCGCCCGAAACCTTCGTCACATGCAACCCCTCCGGGAACACCTTGGACCCTCTGCTCATGGCCGTGAAGTTACACCGTTGCTGACAGGGCACGAATGATGCATGTTAGACGTTCATTACCCTGAAAATTTAAAATTTGACTGTAATATTTCAGGGAAGGAAATCTAAGAGTCGGAATGGGAAGTGTCGCAGTCAGCGTTATCAACTTCCATAAAGTGGGAAGAAGGCCACGAAAGCGAACAAAGAATCTACGTGTGCCTTTGTGACTTCCCCTCGTGCACCTTCGTGGTTACAACCAAGAACTTCCGCAGGAAGCCCCCCTGACTCTTCAATCTACCGTTAAGGTGAACCTGCCCGCTGACCATCGTCAATTATCTCCCCCGCCCGTTTCCATACATTTGAGGCCCTAACACTGGAATATGCCCATCTATCATACCCTCGGCAATATCCCGCACAAGCGGCACACGGTATTCAAGAAGGCGGACGGCAGCCACCACTACGAGCAGCTTTTCGGCACTGTCGGGTTTGATGGCATGAGTAGCCTGATGTATCATCTGCATCGTCCTACACAGGTAACCAAGATGCTGGAGAGCTACGATGTGACCCCAAAAGTGGCAGTGGAGAAGAACATGCGCTCGCTGCGACTGCACGGGTTCAACACTACGCCAGAGGCCGATTTCCTACAGAGTCGCAAGCCCATCCTTGTGAACAGCGATGTGCAGATCATCCTTGCGGCACCGCAACAGAGCCTCCGCGACTACTTCTACAAGAACGCGGACGCGGATGAGATGCTGTTCATCCACAAAGGCACGGGAACGCTGCGCACCATGCTGGGCAACCTGAACTTCAGCTATGGCGACTATCTGCTGATTCCGAGGGGAATGATCTACCAGATAGACTTCGAAACGGACGACAACCGCCTTTTCATTGTGGAAAGCCACCGCCCGATGTACACGCCCAAGCGCTACCGCAACTGGTTCGGCCAACTGCTGGAACACTCGCCCTTCTGCGAGCGCGACATCCGCAGACCATCCGACCTGGAGACACACGATGAGAAAGGCGAATTCCTCATCAAGGTGAAAAAGCAGGGTGTCATGCACCAACTCGTCTATGCCACGCACCCGTTTGATGTGGTGGGCTGGGACGGCTACAACTATCCCTATGCGTTCAGCATCCACGATTTTGAGCCGATAACTGGCCGCGTGCATCAACCGCCCCCTGTGCATCAGACCTTCGAGACGGACGCCTTCGTTGTCTGCTCGTTCTGCCCACGGCTCTACGACTATCATCCCGACAGCATTCCTGCGCCCTACAACCACAGCAACATCGACTCGGACGAGGTGCTCTACTACGTGGACGGTGACTTCATGAGCCGCAACGACATCGGCCCCGGCCACATCTCACTGCACCCAGCGGGGATTCCCCACGGCCCGCACCCAGGGGCCATGGAGCGCAGCATCGGCAAGAAGGACACGGACGAACTGGCCGTGATGGTCGATACTTTCAAACCGCTGATGGTGACCGAGGAGGCGTTGAAGATCGATGATGGGAAGTATTGGAATTCTTGGATAGAGTGAACGGAGATTTAACAGATAAGAATATGAGCACAGAACTTAAAAACGTTGAATACGGCCTCGAGAAAATCTTCGAGGACGCACAGGACTTCCTCCCGCTTTTGGGAACAGACCATGTGGAATTCTACGTGGGAAACGCTAAGCAGGCTGCCCACTACTACAAGACCGCGTTCGGTTTCCAATCGTTGGCGTATGCTGGACTGGAAACGGGGGTGAGGGACCGCGCCTCGTACGTCCTCAAGCAGGACAAGATTCGCCTCGTGCTGACCACCCCGCTCAACAGCAGCTCGCCCATCAACGACCACCTGCGCAAGCATGGCGATGGAGTGAAGGTGGTGGCTCTTTGGGTTGAAAATGCACGTAAAGCATGGGAAGAGACAACTGCGCGTGGAGCGAAGAGCTTCATGAAACCGACTGTAGAGAAGGACGAGTTCGGTGAGGTGGTCCGCTCGGGCATCCACACTTATGGCGAAACGGTACACATGTTCGTGGAGCGCAAGAACTACAAGGGCATCTTCCTGCCCGGCTATCGCGAATGGAAAAGCGACTATAACCCTGCGCCCACGGGCCTCAAGTTCATCGACCACATGGTGGGCAACGTGGGCTGGGGCGAGATGAACCAATGGGTGAAATGGTACGAGGACGTCATGGGCTTCGTGAACTTCCTCTCTTTTGATGACAAGCAGATACACACCGAGTACTCTGCCCTGATGAGCAAGGTGATGAGCAACGGCAACGGCCGCATCAAATTCCCGATCAACGAACCCGCGCAAGGCAAGAAGAAATCACAGATAGAGGAGTACCTCGACTTCTACGAAGGTCCGGGCGTACAGCACATCGCGGTGGCCACGGACGATATCTTAAAGACGGTGGCAGACCTGCGCAGTCGTGGCATCGAGTTCCTTTCCACCCCGCCACAGTCTTACTATGACGCCATCCCTGAAAGGCTCGGTGAGCACATGAAAATCATGAAGGAGGACATCAGCGAAATCGCCAAGCTCGGCATCATGGTAGATGCAGATGAGGAAGGCTATCTGCTCCAAATTTTCACCAAACCGGTTGAAGACCGCCCTACGCTGTTCTTCGAGATCATCCAGCGGATGGGCGCACGCGGCTTCGGGGCTGGCAACTTCAAGGCCCTGTTCGAGAGCATTGAAAGGGAGCAGGAAAAACGAGGAACGCTCTGAGCGGGAACTTTCGGACTGCTTCCATGTTAAGCAGAGATGATAACGAAGTCGTCAACACCCCATACCGTCAGTGATTGGCTTTTGCTGATCACAACAATTTTGGTCTTCCCGCTATCTGCATGCGGTGAGCGAGACCATCACCTGAACACTGAAATCAAATCACCAATGAACTTGAAACAAGATGAAACAACCCAATTCGCCACTTTCGGTGCTGGATGCTTCTGGTGCGTAGAGGCCATGTTCGAGAGCCTTCAGGGCGTGCATGAAGCCGTTTCCGGGTACAGCGGAGGGCACGTGAAGAATCCTTCTTACAAGGAGGTCTGCTCCGGCAACACTGGACACGCAGAAGTTGTGCGCATAGTATTCGACCCAGCCTCCATTAGCTACGAAGAACTACTCAAAGCGTTCTTCATGGCACATGACCCCACCACACTCAATAGACAGGGTGCCGATGTGGGCACACAGTACCGTTCCGTGATTTTTTTCCATGATTCGGAACAGGAACGCTTGGCACGAGAAGTGAAATCAGCACTGGATGCCTCTGGCTCATTTCCATCACCTGTAGTCACCGAGATATCGCCTGCCGGGACATTCTATCCTGCCGAAGACTACCATCAGGAGTATTTCGAAAACAATCCGAATCAGCCCTACTGCACCATGGTCGTAGGGCCGAAGCTCGAGAAATTCAGGAAGGTTTTCAAGGACAGGTTGAAGTAACCGTGATTTGAGACCAGACTAAAAAGAGAAAGGATGGCTATTGGCCATCCTTTCTCTTTTTATCCAGTGCGCGCTTGGCACCGTATCCCGCTCCTGCTGCCAACAGCAGCGCTGAAAAGCCATCAAGCGGCACCTCATTCAATGGTGGAGGCGGAGGCGGCCCCTGCGCAAAAGCAGGAGTTGCAGCCATGAATACCACTGACACAAAGGCTGATAGATAAATGTTCCTCATGAATCTACGTTCTTTACAAAGATAAAGCCTGATATCAGCGTACCACCCGTTCTCCGAAAATTCCACTCGGCCCATCGAGTCTAGCAACATAGATGCCACGGCTAAGGTGACTCACATCCCATGAAGCACGGTCAGCATGTACCGATGGAATAGTCCAAACCAATCGACCGGCCATGTCCATCAAGGAAAGCGAGCTGCGCTCAAAATCAACATTCATTGTGCGAAGGTTCAACATGCCATCGTGTATCCATGTCTTCACCTCTGGAATTTCAAGGTCACGAACACCTGTGACCAGTTGAGCACCTACGTGAAGATAAAAACGTCCGGCAATGTCGCCAGCACTGAGATTGAATCCGATCTGCGTTCCTTCTGACAGTGGGAAATAGGAGAAGGTACTGCGATCTTCGAGGTATAGGTCGTAATTGTCGTAACCCTCGATGGTGTTGGAATGAAAAACATAATCACCATCCTCAGAAACGAAAAGTCTCAACGGAATCTCCTTTGAACCCAGCGGTGGCGGGAAACCCATGATGGCATATTCAGTACCGTCATTCTCAGCTCCGAGCGAAAGTTGCGGGTTGCGCATCTTGGCAGCATCGTAGAGCCGGTCCTCGCCATCTGTTGCATCATCAAGCATTCCCACCAGGATTTCGCTCACCATATCATCCCCTTCCAGGCTAAGCCACAGTCGGGAAATATCAGAGTTCGGCTTGAAAAACTGCGCATTAGAATAGTTCACTTGTGCCAAGGCATCTGTGCGCATTGTATTGTTGAAATGCAAGGGTGCCACTGTCTGACCACCGGGCGTGAAGGCTCCTTGTGTCCTGATCATGAACGCTTGACCAGAGGAAATGAATCCATTGGGGCTGGTACCGCCACCTCCAGCAGACACGGCAGGACCAGGTACCGAGCCCAGACCATTCCAAATGGCATAGTCAGACTGATCGTAACCGGAGCCCCCTGAAAAATCATCATCCCAGAAATAAACCGCCCCGTTTACATGTGCATTCTCCGGTGCCTGAACAAGGTCGATGCACCGTATGGCGCAGGGGTATGGGTTACCAACCAGATTGAAGGATGTTCCAGTGATTGACAGCGGCAGGTTGTAAGGGTCGAAATCACGGTAGTAAAGACTTTGGCTATTGATGGGGCCATTGTTGACTGTTCCTGTGAATGTGGCCAGACCTCCTCCGGCACTCGCATAACCCCTTCCCGGGGTCATAGTGCCACTATGTGCCTGCCATCCCGGATCGGATGGATTGTCATCATCGTCATAATTCTGTGTGCTGGTAGCAGGATTGAAATCGTAGACCCAACTGCCTGGAACTGTACCAGCGGTTACAGGAGAACTCCAGTAGTTGTAAACGTTGGCAGCCGAGGTTCCTTGTCTACGGACATTGAACGTCCCAGTACCAGCAAGACCGCTGCCCAGCGCTTGAACTATGCTTCCAGAATTCTGAACCGTTACAGTCCCGTTATTCGTCAAGGTGCCAGAGGTAAGGACGTAGCGGTTCGGAGTAATGGTGAGACTGCTGGACGCTTGCACATCGAGCTGATTGAGACTAAGGTCGATGGAGGGAGTAACGTTGGCACCGCCACTCACCCGCAGATTTGCGATGGTGCCTGTACCACTGATGTTTTGCGCTGCGGCTGTACGGAGATCGATGAATCCAGGACCTGATATGGCTCCATTATTAACGAGGTCACCTTCTGAGTGCAACACACCACCGCTTTGGATGGTCACGGTCTCGCCACTTTGGACATACAATTGAGCACTGGTGCCTAACGCAGAGCCGAGAAGAGAGGAGAGTAGTAGCAGTCGCTTCATAATTACCATTTTTCGAAATCAAATCAAAGTTAAGGGCAATTTGGCAGAGGAACCACGCTGAGTAAAAAAAAGTGGAAATGATAGCACAACGTTTTGACGAGCTGTCCAGCATTCCAATACAAGCCTACCATGGTTCTCATCGCTACATTTAGATTGGCAACACTGACCGCAGCTTACTTCTGTTCAGATGGTGAACGTCAAAAAATTCAAGCGTACCAAGAGTCATTGCATCATGATTCGCTACACACCTAAACTTGAGAATTTAGCCTACTTCCCAGCTGTGCTACCAACCTGTATGAGATTCTTGAACATCTCCATTTCGGACTGCAGCTGGGTCATCTGCACGCTGTGTTCGGATACCGATGCCTTTAGCGTGGTATTCTCATCCATCATCGACCTAATCATCGTTTGTTGCTCTTGCAGGCCTCTAAGGAGCACTGTCGTAAGTTTTTCATAATGAACGATGTAGCGATCTGATTCCTTATCGTAATAGACCATATCTGGAAAATGTTCAAGTATCTCCTGTGCAATAACCCCGATGTGATCTTCACTTCCAAGGCTAAGTTCATCCTTATATTGGAACCGAATGGTGCTAAGATCGATGAGAGTTGGCAATACATTTTCCAATGGCCGAATATTTTTCTTCGTTCTAATATCAGAAACAGCAGTCCCAGAAGACCAAATAGCTCCACCATCATACAGCACCATATTTCTGTCATTTTGCAATGAAAGATAGAAATCAGCTCGTTGAGCCGATCTGAACCTCCCACTCCGGGTGTTAAATTCTTCTGCTTCCAGTCTTCCATTAGACTCAAACTTCATGGCCAACGCAGATGACCCCGTTGAATTGTTCCCTGTTAGGAAACGTAAATCATTCGTTTCCACGTCAATAAACCAAGCCGTGCCAGCTGAATTCGCATTATTCATTTGAATCTGCGCTCCTTCCACCCCTCCTCGCGAACCAAGTATCAGCGTTGATTCGGATGGTGGCATTGTACCGAGATCATAACTTGCATCAACTACCAATTGAGTGCCACCTGAAGCGCTTCCCAGCATACGAATCCCCTCACTATTCTGACCAGTGCTCAGATACACTGTTTGATTGCCATGGAGTATCGGACCATCAAAAGATCCGCCTAAATGGGCTACGTAGTGATTACCGTCATTACCAGCCCTGAGTCTGATTTGATTATCGTTCAGAGCAATGTTTCCTCCAGACACATCCAATTTAGCAGTTGGTGAATTGGTGCCGACACCAACTCTATCGTTCGTTGCATCAATAGATAAGGTTATTCCATCTACATTGAACGCATCCACGCCTGTTCCTGTAAAACTCATTTTATTGGTGGCGGTCAAGCCAGAAACGGTTGTGGCTTGCGTGAGTGCTCCACCCAAACGAATGGTGGCTGGGGCAGTTTCAGTCAGTCCGTTCTCGGCAGTGACTATATCAGTCGGATCCGTCCACGTCCCCACCCCGTTGGCATCGGAGGTCAGCACCTTTCCCGTACCGGGCGCACCGCCACGGATGCGCACCTGACCGTCAATGTCGAGCCGCTGCGTAGGAGCTGCCACGTTGATGCCTACGTTGCCACTGGGACCCTGGATTCGCATACGCTCGACCGAGGATGAGTTTGACGATGAACTCACATTGCGAGCACTCTCGAAAACTATATCGCCCCACTGCGAACCTTGACTCGGATTCGGGTAACGGTTTCCTCCCGAACGCAGCACCAAGTTGCCTCCCCGCATGGTATTGTCCGTGTGCGTGTAAGCATTGCCGGCCTCCAACAGCAAACTGCCGCCAGACCTGGCTCCTCCAGTGCTTGCAGCGCTGCCCGAAACAACACGCAACGTGTCACCTTGATTGCCCGCATTGGCAGACTGAACCCGCAGTGTCTTTGTTCCGCCCCTGCTGAGCAGCACATTTCCGTCTACCTGCAACCGCTCCTCAGGCGCAACCGTACCGATACCAACACGCTGATTGGTAGCGTCCACGTTGAGAATGGATGTCCCTGCCCCGTTTTGCAACTGAATCGCGGTCACAGCGTCCGTATTCGGACGGATGGATACCGTGCCCGCATCCGCTCGCGTGTAAACAGGGGACTGGAAGGACGTGCCTGCCCTGCCAGTGCCGGATATCCAAAAATCGGAGGTAGGCTGTGTGGCGGCATTCTGGTTCCTGATGAACAAGGTGCCAGGGTTAACACTCTGCCACTGCGTGCCGTCTGAAGTGAGAATGTTGCCGTTCGCGCCAGGGGCAAGTCCGGTCATCACTCCGCTGCCGTTGTTCACCACAAGCGCGTTGGCAGTGCCGCTCGCCAACTTCGTGCGCGCAATAGCCGCTGAGGCATTGATGTCCTCATCCAAAATCGTCCCATTAAGGATCTTGCCCGTGGTCACCGCACCTGTGCCGATGGTCAGCACACCCGCATTGGTGATCGCAGCGTCTCCACTAAGAGCTACGCCCGTGGCAATGTTAGAACCGTTGCCCACGAAGACCTGACCGCTGGAAAGCGTCTGACTCAACAGGCCCGCAGGTGAACCGAACGACACCCAGTCGTTTACAGGAGCTCCCACATATCCTTGAAAAGCATTCACCGTGGCATTCCAACGGATGGTGCCAGCTCCACCTGCGGGCGCACCAGCCGTGTTGTTAGATGATAACCGAAGACGACCCGAGACATCAAGTCGCTCCAGTGGAGATGGAACCCCGACACCGACATTCTGAGCAAACACATTCGCAGACAAAAGCACTGCGGCAGGAAGTAAGATTCTTTTCATGGGAATTTGATGCTTAAGCAGGTGAACGCCAACAATTCGGAAACAAATCTAAGCATCAATCTCATCTGCAATGTAAATGCCACTGCCCCCCAAACTACTTTCACCCCGTGACAACCAAAATCCATAATCCCGAAGGGTGGCTTTATGACCCTGTCCCGCCAGACCCTGAGAACTGGCCGATATACCAGCTTTCTAAGGCCAGAGAGGCTTTTATCAAGGAATTCATAGCGCTCAGCACCGAAATATCCTGATAATAGAAGCTATAAATCAATAATCACCCATTACAACAGACTCGACTGCTCAACTTCGATTTAATCAATCCGGAATGAGTGAAGCATTAATCAGCGCGATCTGACCAGTGTAGTATTGGCAATCACTCGCTGACAGTCACATTTCGCCCGAGCAGCAAAATCAATTCGAGATTTGATTCCAAGCGGATCCATCGGAAATAAAAATCATTCCCTGATGTGATGGCGCTGTCAGGATAAAATTCGCTAGTAAAGAGGGACTACCCAGAAGTCTGATTTGACTACCAGAACTTGACTGGAACGTCTTTGTACCAGCGCCAAATTGAGTCCGGAAATAAAGTATGGCACCTGCACCTGCCAACGCAGCGTCTGGCAGGGTAACTGTAATCGTAAATCCACCACCAACATGAACGTAGTAGTCAGAAGCTGTGAGCACTTCATCGGCAGTTACAAGTCTAAAGCCCCCACGGACCCCCCCATCAATCCTTGCAGAGCCATTGACGTGCAATGCGGCTTGGGGATTTGCAGTGCCAATGCCCACGTTTCCAGGAGTAGTTCCGCTACCCGCCCTGAGGCTAACTGATGGAACACTACTGCCTACACCCATCATGATTGAATTCGCAGTACTATTACTAAGGACACTACCTATCGCAATGACGGGTTGATTATTGGTTCCACCGGAAGCAGCGATGTTTTGTCCAATCGCAAGTGAGTAATCACCAGCGCGGGTTACGGTGCTAGTTCCTGTGTTACCAACACCAATGGCAACACCCTCAGTGCCATTGACGCGTGCCTGACTACCTATGGCCACTGCACGATCTCCGCCAGTTTCTATCTGTGCCCCCTCACCAATGGCAATCTTACTCTGCCCACCAGTGATATTAAGCGCGTTGCTGCCGACATTAACAGTTGTAGCTCCCGTCAAAGATCCACCAAGGGTAATAACAGGATTAGCGCCCCCAGTTGAGGTCAGTCCATTGGCGGCCGCTACGCTCGTGACTGTGCCATTGTTAACCGTGTTCAAGGTGTTTCCTGAAAAAGATAGTCCCGCTCCGAGTTGTATCTCGGATGGGGATGCCGCAGCACCAGTAGGATTTCCGAGAAGTCTGTTTCCCGTCACGTTCTGTATCTTCCCGAAGGTCACCGCATTATCAGCGATTTGACCTGTGGCAACCTGCGCAGCTACAATATTACCGCCCTGCCGGCCAAGCACAGTGTTGGCTCCAACCGCAAAATCGGTCGGTGCGGCAGCCCCAGCGGTCGCATTCACTTTCACGGTGTTCGCGGCCATGTTGGCCAGCTTGGCATTGGTCACCGCATTGTCTGCAAGCTTCGCTGTGGTAACACCAAGGTCATTCAGACTGATGACAGGTGCAACAGTATTGTTCGCAACAGCTATGGGAGCTGTGCCTGTGACGTTGGTCACTGTGCCAACGGTCGGGTCGGTCCAAGCGCCCACCCCGTTGGCATCGGAGGTCAGCACCTTGCCCGCACCGGGCGCACCGCCACGAATGCGTACCTGACCGTCAATGTCCAACCGCTGCGTAGGAGCTGCCACGTTGATGCCTACATTTCCTGTGGCACCCTTTACCACCATGCGCTCATTGGCTGTCCCTGCATCTCCGGCTGTGGGATCCCCCGTCTGAAAAACAATATCACCCGGAGGGCTGGCACTATTGCCCACATTGCCGCCTGTGCGAAGAAGTATCCTGCCACCCGTGTGCCCAGCAACTAATGCTCGAGCTGAACCGGCAATGATATCAACACCTCCTCCGGAACGCGCCTCTGCCGAGGCCGGCTGGACACTCCCTCCCTTCAACTCCAATCCATGAGCAGGGTTGTTGTCCAAGGGGTCGGCAACGTAGATTCTACGGGCTGCCCCTCGCGACAACATGATGTTGCCATCGACATGAAGCCGCTCTGCAGGTGCCACACTACCGATACCCACTCGCTGATTGTTAGCGTCCACATTAAGAATGGATGTCCCTGCCGCGTTCTGCAACTGGATCGCGGTCACAGCGTCCGTATTCGGACGGATGGATACCGTGCCCGCGTCCGCCCGTGTGTAAACAGGGGACTGGAAAGACGTGCCTGCCCTACCAGTGCCAGATATCCAAAAATCGGAGGTAGGCTGTGTGGCGGCATTCTGGTTCCTGATGAACAAGGTGCCAGGGTTAACACTCTGCCACTGCGTGCCGTCTGAAGTGAGAATGTTGCCGTTCGCGCCAGGGGCAAGTCCGGTCATCACTCCGCTGCCGTTGTTCACCACAAGCGCGTTGGCAGTGCCGCTCGCCAACTTCGTGCGCGCAATAGCCGCTGAGGCATTGATGTCCTCATCCAAAATCGTCCCATTAAGGATCTTGCCCGTGGTCACCGCACCTGTGCCGATGGTCAGCACACCCGCATTGGTGATCGCAGCGTCTCCACTAAGAGCTACGCCCGTGGCAATGTTAGAACCGTTGCCCACGAAGACCTGACCGCTGGAAAGCGTCTGACTCAACAGGCCCGCAGGTGAACCGAACGACACCCAGTCGTTTACAGGAGCTCCCACATATCCTTGAAATGCATTCACCGTGGCATTCCAACGGATGGTGCCAGCTCCACCTGTGGGCGCACCAGCCGTGTTGTTAGATGATAACCGAAGACGACCCGAGACATCAAGCCTCTCCAGTGGAGATGGAACCCCGACACCGACATTCTGAGCAAATACACTCGCAGACAAAAGCACTGCGACAGGAAGTAGAATATTCTTCATAAGCGAATAATTCATAAGAGGATGAAAACCAACAAACAGGCATCAAATCTAAGCATTGGTACCATCTGCTTCTGAAACATCGAACACCCCTAGGGAAAATAATCTATTTTCACCCCGTGGCAACTAAGATACATAATCCCGAAGGGTGGCTCTACGACCCTGTGCTGCCAGACCCTGAGAACTGGCCGATATACCAGCTTTCCAAGGACAGAGAGACATTTGTCAGGGAATTCATCGTACTTAGCATCGCAAATATCCGCGAGCAGATCGGCAGTGGACCAACCGCACTGCGAGATGAACTGGCACGAACGCTCTACTCGGAGCGCATCCGTGTGACACAGATGCCGTGGAAGGCAGACCCGCTGGACGAGAAGGATTTCTGGTCCTCAGTGAAGCGCGACATGGTTCAGATCGCATCAGACCATGACAGCCCGCAGACCGAGCGGCACGAGGAGCTGCTGGAACGCATTGTGACCCGGTATGCAAACGAGATCGTAGGCATCTTCGACCCTGGGGCGTATAACTTCGCTAAGGGGTTCACCACCACGCTTTTCGCCCGTCTGCTCAACGCCTCGCAAGGCAAGGGGCTGACCCGCTTCTGGAAGATGCGTAGCAACCTGCACGACAAGATTCATCTCGTAGGTCAGATCGACCATATCCGCGAGCTGGCAAGAAAGGGTACGGTGGTGATGGTGCCCACGCACTTCAGTAACCTCGACTCGATGCTGATCGGTTGGGCCATACAGAGTATCGGACTGCCTCCCTTCCTCTATGGGGCCGGGCTCAATCTATTCGGAATCAAGATCCTTGCATGGTTCATGAGCCGGTTAGGAGCCTACAAGGTGGACCGTAGGAAGAAGAACCTCATCTACCTCGAGACCCTGAAAGCCTACAGCACACTCTCGTTGACAAGGGGGTGCAGCGGGCTCTTTTTTCCCGGTGGAACGCGGTCACGCAGCGGAATGCTCGAGAAACGGCTGAAACTGGGTCTGTTGAGCACCACGATGGAAGCACAGCGACTCAATTTCCTAAAAGAAGGGGCACAGGCCAAAAAGATCTTCGTAGTACCCGTGACCATCAACTACAACTTTGTGTTGGAGGCTCAGAGCCTTATCGACCAGCACCTGAAACACAGCGGACAGGAGCAGTACTACGTGGAGAATGACGATTTCAGCACCTCGATGAAGATCGCCAAGTTCATTTACAATTTCTTCAATGCTTCCTCGGAAATAGCTGTTCGCTTCGGCAGACCGATGGACCTCTTCGGCAACCGCCTCGACAACGAGGGCAACAGCCTCGACCCACAGGGAAAGGCAGTAGACATAAGCCGGTACTTTTATTCCAATGGTGAGATCACCCGTGACCTGCAGCGTGATGGCGAATACACTAAGATGTTGGGAGAGCGTATCGTGAAAGCATACCACACCGAGGCAGTGGTGATGTGCAGCCACATCATCGCCTTTGTTGCCTTCAATCTCATTCAAAGGAAATACCGAAGAATGGATCTGTTCGGCCTCATGAGACTGCCAAGCGAAGACCTCGTCATTCCCCAAGAGCAACTGCACGAGGCGGTGGAAAACCTGTTACCTGTGCTTCGCACAATGCGGAAGAACAAGCAGCTCAAACTTGAGAAGAAACTCAAAGGAGGCTCCGTGGAAGAGATAATGACCAAGGGGATGGTGAATCTCGGGGTCTATCATGCTAAGATGCCTCTGGTGCGCAATACAGAAGGAGACTACCAGAGCGAAGACATCAAACTGCTCTTTTTCTATCATAACAGAACTGTAGGATATGACCTCCACAAATACTTCTGACCGCCCCACCGTGGGTGTGGTGGGGGCCGGGGCTTTCGGTTCTGCGGTGGCCAACCTGCTGGCCGAGAACCAACCGGTGATACTCTACACCCGCTTGCCAGAGGTGCATGAGAGCATCATGACATCAGGCGACAACCGTGGCCGCAAGATGCACCCCAACGTGCGCAGCACCACTGACATAGAAGAAGTGGCCCGGGAATGCAAACTCATTTACCCAATTCTTCCATCGGCCAATTTCAGGGAGAAGATACGGGAGCTGGCCCCCTTTCTCACCCCAGAGCATATCCTCATTCACGGCACTAAGGGCGTAGATGTGCAGCTGCCCCGTGGAGAGCAGCTCACTGCGAGCTACAAGCTCAATCCCGACCTGGTGAACACCATGACCGAGGTGATGCTGCAAGAGACCATCGTTCGCAGGGTAGGATGCCTGGCAGGACCCAACCTTGCGTCAGAGATCCTTGCCGGACAACCTGCCGCCACGGTCGTGGCAAGTGAGTTCGATGAGGTGATACGCCTCGGACAGCGCACCTTGCGCACCCCCAATTTCCAGGTTTTCAGCAGTCATGATAGAGCAGGCGTGGAAATAGCTGGCGTGCTGAAGAACGTGATCGCCATCGCAGCGGGTGCGCTCGAAGGTCTCGGACTGGGTGAGAATGCCCGCGCACTGCTGATCAGCCGGGGGCTGGTGGAGATGGTGCATGTGGGCAAGAATCTTGGCGGAGGGCTCCAAGCCTTCCTCGGGCTGGCAGGCGTAGGAGACCTGATTGCCACCTGCTCCAGCCCTAACAGCCGCAACTTCAGCGTAGGCTACCGCATTGCCAAAGGAGAGACCCTCGAGGATATCCTCAACTCTATGGAGGAAGTGGCCGAGGGCATCAACACGGTAAAAATCTCCCGGGCAATGGCCAATCACCTCGGCTTCCGCGCCCCGCTCACTGAGACGATCTACGAAGTCCTTTTCGGGGATAAAACCGCTGAGGAGGCCGTGGAATACCTGATGAAGTTCCCGTACTACGTGGATGTGGACGTGAGCCTGTTTCAGGCGAAATAGAACATTCTTGTCGGAGCTTGTCGCAAGGACTCACGTGATGCCCCTCCTATTCACCATGGTGCTCGCAGCCTGATCTGCGGCCAGCACCAGCATATCAGCGATGTTGACATGCGCGGGGCGGGTGACGCAGAATAGGATGCAGTCCGCGATGTCCTGGGCGGTGAGCGGCTCCATGTCGGCATAGACCTTCGAGGCGAGGTTGCCATCACCCTTGAACCGCACCATGGAGAACTCCGTCTCCACCAGTCCGGGCGCGATGTTGGTCACCTTGATGCCCTTGTCGTACAGCTCCTTGCGCAGCCCTTCGCTCAGGGCATGGACCGCGTGCTTGGTGGCGCAATAGACGTTGCCGCTGGGATAGACCTCCCGCCCCGCGATGGAGCCAATGTTGATGATGTGACCGCTGCCCTGCTTCACCATCAAAGGCGCTATTCCGCGGGTGATGTAGAGCAGTCCCTTGATGTTAGTGTCTATCATCTGCTCCCAGTCGTCAGCGCTTCCCTCGTGCAATGCGCTCAGTCCTGCCGCCAGTCCAGCATTGTTTACAAGGATGTCAATCCGTCTGTTTTCGAGCGATGCGGTGAACGCGGCCACAGCCTCGCGGTCGCGCACGTCCAAAACGTGAGTTCTGACTTTGATTCCAAATGAGCTTGTCAGTTCCTTTTCGAGGGCCTCGAGCCGTTCTTCTCTCCGTGCTGTGAGAATGAGGTCGAAACCCTCCCTGGCCAAAGTGCGGGAAGTAGCCTCCCCTATTCCCGCGCTGGCGCCTGTGATGAGTGCTTTTCTTTTCATGCAGCAAAGAAACGGGGCTGCGCGTCATTGCGAGGAAGTCACGACCGAGGCGTCATTGCGAGGTCGAAGGACGAAGCAACCTACCTGATACAAGCACTGCGCTATCCGGGAGTGATTGCTCCGCTCCGCTCGCAATGACGGCATACTGCTCAGCCCACGCCATGATGAAAACTAAGAAAACAGTTGTGCCACTAAAAACATAGTTACACATTTGTCCCCATGAAAGACCTGACCAAAGCCGAAGAACAGGCAATGCATATCCTGTGGAACCTTGAAAGAGGCTTCGTGAAAGACATCATCGAGCAGTTCCCGGAACCGAAACCCGCCTACAGTACGGTGAGCACCATTGTCCGCATCTTGGAGAAGAAGGAGTTTGTGGGCTACAAGGCCTTCGGCAAGACGCACCAGTATTTTCCGTTGGTATCGAAAGAGGCGTACACCAAACACACAGCCAACCGCCTTGTGGACAACTACTTCGATGGCTCATTCAAGAACCTTGTCTCCTTCTTCGTCCGCGACAACGAGATGACCGTCAAGGAGATGGACCAGCTCATGCAGATCATCGAATCCAGAAAGCAGCAGCAATGACCGCCCTCATGCTGGGCAGAACATAACTTTAAACTCCTTGAAATCCTGTCCATTCACTTGGGCGGGATTTTTTTTGCCCGATTCGCACTCATCTCAAATTGAAGTAATATCATTGCAATATCATTTCAAACCATAAATAGGAAAAATCATGAAAGCAGAAAATTCGCTCAAGGCGCTGTCGGGCTGGGTGATGCTGTCACTGCTGTTTGTCGGAGCAGGCGTCAACACCTATCTGGCGATAGCCACAGGATACAAGGTCGCACTCACGGGATTGGGCCTATGGTCATTACTCGCCATCGGGTTCTTCATCGTCAATCCCAACGAATCGATGGTACTAACGCTATTTGGGATGTACAGAGGCACGGTGCGCGACAACGGTTTCTTCTGGGTCAACCCTTTCATGCTCAAGAAGCGCATCTCGCTCCGCGCAAGGAACTTCGACCTCGAACCCATCAAGGTGAACGACCTGATCGGTAACCCGATAATGATCGGTGCGGTGGTCGTGTGGCGGGTGAAGGAGACCTACAAAGCGGCATTCGAGGTGAACAACTACGAGGAGTTCGTTCACATTCAGAGCGAGTCCGCATTGCGCGAACTGGCGGGCATCTATCCTTATGATGAGTTCGAGGACAAGGATGCCGACATCTCGCTCCGATCGGGCGGTGAGGTGGTGAACGACCGCTTGGAGGCCGCGCTTGCGGGACGGCTTGCCATAGCGGGCATCGAGGTGCTGGAGGCGCGCATCAGTCACTTGGCCTACGCCTCCGAGATTGCCGGGGCCATGCTCCAGCGTCAGCAGGCCACAGCGATTGTTGCCGCCCGTCAGAAAATCGTGGAGGGCGCGGTAGGAATGGTGGAGATGGCGCTTGCGGAACTCAGCAAGAAGCAGATAGTGGATCTGGACGATGAGCGCAAGGCCGCCATGGTCAGCAACCTGATGGTGGTACTGTGCTCCGACCGTGCCGTCAGCCCCGTTGTGAACACAGGAACCCTCAACCATTGAGCCGTGAAGAAGTACGTGATCTTTAAGAAGAAACTGTTCGAGTCCATGGACAAATTCGAGGATAGACTGAATGAGGAATGCCGCAAAGGCTACCGCTCGATTTCCATGACCACTGAGCCAAACGGCAGTCTGGTTGTGTTGCTGGAGAAAATGAACTGAGTTTTGTCGAAGAAAAAGCCATTTGTCCTGCGACTTGACCCTCGCACACTAAGTGCGGTGGAGAAGTGGGCTGCAGACGAGTTTCGCAGCACCAACGGGCAGTTGGAGTTCATCATTACCAAGGCGTTGAAGGACGCGGGCAGGAAGCCAAAAGCTGTTGAAGGCGAGGAATAGCATTTCGTTACGTTTGAGGGCATGAACCAGCTCCTTGAACCCGCCCTCACTGCCGCCTACGCTGGGCTGTTTCTGCTGGTCATCCGCAAGTGGTCGTTCTTCTGCATCGGGAGGATTCCCGTACTCTGGTTCCAAGGCGTATTCGTTGCAAAGGTGTTCAGTGGCATCGTCCTGAGCATGGTCTATACGCACTACTACACCGACCGCGCCACGGCTGACATCTGGAAGTATTTCGATGACGGACTGGTGATGTTCTCTGCCTTGCGCGAACAGCCACTGGACTACTTCCGCATGTTGTTCGGCATTTTCAACGACACACCCCATTTCGACCGCTACTACAGCGAAATGGGCCATTGGTATCGCCCCTACGGCAGCCAGATGGCAAACGACACGCACACCATCATCCGCTTCAACGCGGCCGTGCGGCTCATCTCGCTGGGCTTCTATCAGGTGCATAATGTGTGGGCTAACTTCCTTGGCATGGTGGGGCTCACAGGCATTTTTGTGTTCCTCCGTCAGATGACCCCGCACAAGGAGCGGTTGCTGTTCGCAGGCGTATTCCTGATGCCATGGGTCATGTTCTGGGGCTCGGGTGTGCTGAAGGAGCCTCTGCTCTTCCTCGGCCTCGGCATGTTTCTTTTCGGGGTGAAAAGTTGGGCCGACAGCGGAATTTCGGTGAGAAATACGCTCCTGATGGCCGCAAGCATCCTCTTTCTGCTCACCGTGAAAAGCTACGCACTGGTAGCCCTGCTGCCGGGCATCGTGGCACTTGGTATCGCCCGCCATTCTACGAGAATCCACCCCGCCTTCATCTTTCTCGGCATCTATGTACTTACAGGTGGGCTGGGTGTTGTTTTCGGGAAAATCCTACCCGAACAGGACGTGTTGCAACGGTTCGCGCAAAAGCAGCACGATTTCAACATGCTTGCTAGAGGCGGGACTTACGTGCGGCAGACCGAAGCCCCGAACGACACGCTTTACATCCCCGCGCACCATCACAGCGACCTGACTTTCTCCGAAGACAGAGGAGCCGTGATGATAATGAAAGATGTCTCCTCTAGAAAATGGAACGAAGCTTATACTGACCATTCAACGGAAACAACCATTACTAAGGGCGAACGCTTCGAGGTATTGCTGGACTACGGGCGCACAGGCAGTGCCATCAGCATCCCACGGTTGGATGGCTCGGTACTATCCACACTGAAAGCCTTGCCGATGGCAATGGTCAATGCACTCCTCAGGCCATTTCCACAGGATGTCACATCGCCATTGATGCTGATTGCTATCGGTGAGAACATCTTGCTTCTACTGTTGCTCGTCCTCGCCCTTGCAAGGATGGACAAAGCTCTTCTGGCCCAGCCACTATTTTGGCTGTGCGTGTCGTTCGCCATTGCCATCCTCATCCTCACAGGACTTGTGACGCCCGTTATCGGGGCCATTGTACGCTACAAAGTGCCTGCACTGCCATTCATGGCCGCAGCTTTACTTGCCCTCAGACGGTAACGATCAAGCTATTGTCCAGGTATTCTTTCCGCGCAGCAGCTTATCGAGATCACCATCGCCCAAAGCCTCCTTTGCACGGTTCACCTGACTATTGATCAGGTCATCGTAGGTGGCACGCTCTTCACGGTAGAAAACTCCGAAAGGCCGGGGCAATCCGCCCTCTGCTGTCGGGTCTCCGAAGAAACGAGAAAGGATATTGGCCTTGTTGCGGTCGGTCTCGTCATGTATCCAAAGGCCATCAGTGCCATACTCGGCCACCGGCACGATGCGCGGAGTGAAACCATCAAGCACAATACCCCACTCTTTCTGAGTACCAAAGGTCAAAGGCTGCCCGTGAGTCAAGAACAAGGTCTGCTGCGCTTTTGTCTCTTTCTCGGTCATCCCGAAAAACGCACCATCATTGAACACGTTACAGTTCTGGTAGATCTCCACCAGTGATGTTCCTTTATGGTCGTTGGCCGCTTTGAGCACATCGCGAAGATGGGTCGGGTCACGGTCTATGCTGCGGGCAAAGAACGTGGCATCGGCACCGAGGGCCAGTGCAGCAGGGTTGAAGGGGTGGTCCAAAGAACCCATCGGGGTGCTCTTGGTAAGCTTGCCCTCTTCCGATGTGGGTGAGTATTGTCCCTTGGTCAGGCCATAGATCTGGTTGTTGAACAGCAGGATATTCGTATCGAAATTCCTACGAAGCATATGAATGAGGTGATTACCACCGATGCTCATAGCATCACCATCACCCGTGATGATCCACACGCTCAGTTCGGGCCGCACGGCCTTCAATCCGCTCACCACACTGGGTGCGCGGCCGTGGATGCTGTGCATGCCGTAGGTGTTCATGTAGTAAGGGAAACGGCTAGAGCAGCCGATGCCAGAGACGAACACGATCTCCTCGCGCTTCAGGCCCAGCTCAGGAATCACCTTTTGCACCTGTTTCAGGATGGAATAGTCGCCACAGCCCGGACACCACCGCACCTCCTGGTCGGTCTCCAATTCCTTCGGGGTCATTGTAGGTGTCAATATCTCCTCAGCCATCACAATCTCTTTTTTGATGAATCACAATCTTCTCAACCCAATAACTCCAAAACCTTCCCCTTCACCTCATTCTTCGTGAACGGCATTCCCTGCACCTTGTTCAGCCCGATGGCGGGAACGAGGAACTCCGCACGGATAAGCATCCGAAGCTGTCCGAGGTTCATCTCGGGGATGAGCACCTTGTCGAAGCCTTTCATCACCTCCTCCAGGTTCTTGGGGAAGGGATTGAGGTAGCGCACATGGGCATGGGATACCGCGTGGCCTTCTTCGCGAAGCTCCTTCACCGCAGCCTTGATGGCCCCGAAAGTGCTGCCCCAGCCCAGCACCAGCACCTTGCCCGTGGCATCGCCCACCTCGATGTCTTGAAGGGGGATGTTATCCGCAATGTTGGCCACCTTTTTGGCACGGGTATGCACCATGTGCTCATGGTTGGCGGGGTCATAGCTGATGTTGCCAGTGCCATCCTCTTTCTCGATGCCGCCCACTCGGTGCTCCAGCCCTGCCACGCCCGGGATGGCCCATTTGCGCACCAGTGCTGCATTCCTCTTGTAGGGCATGAAAGTGCCGTCAACAACGTCATCCGCAGTAGCGAAGTCGGCTTTGAATGAAGGCAGGTCGTCCGTTTTAGGGAATCTCCACGGCTCAGAGCCGTTGGCGAGGTAGCCGTCAGAGAGGAAAAAGACGGGCGTCATGTGCTGCACCGCGATGCGGCAAGCCTCGAAGGCCATCTGGAAGCAGTCAGCAGGTGTGGCGGGAGCCACGATCGCCACTGGTGCTTCACCATTCCTACCATTCATTGCCTGCAAAAGGTCGGATTGCTCGGTCTTGGTGGGAAGTCCTGTGGAGGGGCCGCCCCTTTGCACGTTCACGATCACCAGTGGAAGTTCGAGCATCAGTGCCAGCCCGATGGCCTCGCCCTTGAGCGCGATGCCGGGACCACTGCTGGCCGTCACACCAAGTGCACCACCGAAAGATGCCCCGATGGCCGCGCTGATGGCGGCAATCTCGTCCTCGGCCTGAAAGGTCTTTACCCCGAAATTCTTGTGGCGAGAAAGCTCATGCAGGATATCAGATGCGGGGGTGATGGGATAGCTTCCGTAGTAGAGGTCGAGTCCGGACTTGCGAGCTGCAGCGATAAGTCCTAAAGCGGCTGCAAGATTGCCTGTCATGCTGCGGTAGGTACCGGGAGCCATCGTGGCCTTGTCCACGCTCACCCGCGATGCACTGGCCTCGATTGTGACCCCGTAGTTGTAGCCCGCCTGCAGCACCTTGGTATTGGCCTCCACCAGCTCAGGCTTCTTCTTGAATTTCTCTTTCAGGAAATTGAGGGTAGGCTCGATGCCACGGTCGTACATCCACAGGACGAAGCCGAGGACGAACATATTGCGTGTGCGGTCGATGTCGCGTGTGCCGAGGCCGCTGTCCTTCAGACACTCGCGGGTAAGCTTGGTCACCTCAATGGAATGAACGGTGTAGCCAGCCAGCGTATTGTCCTCCAGCGGGTTGTGCCCATCCGCATACTTGGCGAGGCGCAGGTTCTTAGCATCGAAACCATCGGTGTTCAAGATGACGGTGCCACCTTTTTTCAGGTTCTTGAGATTGGCCTTGAGGGCAGCCGCATTCATCACCACAAGGGCATCACACTCATCGCCAGGCGTGAAGATCTCCACGCTTCCGAAATGCAGCTGGAAACCCGAGACACCTGCCAATGTGCCCTGCGGGGCGCGTATCTCCGCAGGGAAGTTGGGGAAGGTACTAAGGTCATTGCCGAACAGCGCGTTGGTGTCGGTGAACTGGCTGCCGGTGAGCTGTATACCATCACCGCTGTCGCCAGCAAAAAGTATGGTGACCTCTTTGGTCTTGGTTATCGTGTCAGACATCTAAGCTTAAAAATCGGCTGCAAAAGTAGATGTGATAGAAAAGCGAGATACACGCAACGGTGGACGGTTGGGGGACAGAACACAAACCTTATGAACATCGCGATAAAACGGCTGCGTGCGTCAGAATCTCAGGTCGCAAGCAGCTCAAACTCCCTCATACGCCTCCACCGCCATGATTTCAGGAGCTGCCCGCTTGATGGCCTCTTCCACCCCCCCCTTAAGCGTCATTTCACGCATCTGGCAATCGCGGCACGAGCCGATAAGCCTGATGCGGGCCACCATATCCTGAGTGATATCATACAACGTCATGTCACCGCCATCGGCCTCGAAGAAGGGGCGCATGGTGGCGATAGCGGCTTCCACTTTGGAGAAAAGCTGGGGGTCGGAATGAGTAAGCGTGGTTGTCATCGCGGTTGATTTACAAGTCGTTGGGTAGGTGGAAACTCCGCAATCCGTTTCTCTGTCTGCGCCACCACGTTTTTCGTCATTTCACGGAAGGCATTCGCAGCAGGAGTGTTTCCCTGAAGGATAGCCGGACGGCCCGCATCACCGGCCTCGCGGATACTCTGTACCAGTGGTATCTGCCCTAACAGAGGCACCTTCATCTGCTCGGCCAGCCCTTTCGTCCCCTCTTTCCCAAAAATGTAATAGCGGTTATCGGGCAGCTCTGCAGGAGTGAACCAAGCCATGTTCTCCACCAGTCCAAGCACAGGAACGTTAATGCTCGGAAGTTGGAACATGGCAACGCCTTTGCGGGCATCGGCCAAAGCAATCTCCTGCGGGGTACTGACCACGACCGCACCTGTGATCTGCACCGCTTGGACGAGCGTAAGGTGTATGTCGCCAGTGCCAGGAGGCAGGTCAAGTATCATGTAGTCGAGGTCGCCCCACCAAGCATCGGCAAATAGCTGATTGATGGCCTTGGTTGCCATGGGCCCACGCCAGACGATGGCCTGATTGGGGTCGGCAAAGAAGCCGATGCTTAAAAGCTTTATTCCATGACTCTCCACAGGAACGATGTACTGCTTGCCGTCAACGACTTTCCCCTGTGGTTTTTCGTTCACCACATCAAACATGATGGGCATCGAAGGGCCGTAGATGTCGGCATCTACCAGACCGACCTTGTAGCCCAGCTCTTTGAGACCGAGGGCGAGGTTGGCCGTAACGGTGCTCTTGCCCACACCGCCCTTACCTGATGCCACCGCGATGATGTGCTTCACATTGCGCATCGACTCTGGCCCCTTGGCGGTCTGCTCAGGAGCCTTGGCAGTGATATTGAGTTTCAGCTTCACATCATCGCCAAATGCCTTTATCATGGCTGCATGAACCTGTTCCTCCAGCCGTTTTCGCACGTGCATGGCCGGGTTGCGAATCTCGAGGTCGATGTCCACCTCGTTGCCGAAGACCTGTATGTTCTTTAACTCCCCGCTCTCGGTCAGCATTACGCTGCCCGCGGGAGATGGCACCCGCGAGAGGGCCTTTTGGACGCTATCTTTATTTAGACTCATTCTAAACGCAAAGGTAACAGTGGATTCATTCTCCAAATAAGCAACTTTGACGCTGTGAAGACGTCTGATACCATCATTGCCTTGGTACTCACCAACAAGTTGCTAAGAATAAAATCAAGAACTCAAGAATCACCGGAAAATGAAGTTCCTTAAAGGCCTTCTGCTAGTCTGCTTGTTGAGTACTCTGAGTTTTTCTGCGCGTGCGCAAGACGATGTCTTGGCTGGCCCCGCGGCATGCAATGCAGCAGCTGCGGCAGGCACATGGACAGTTCCATGCGGAGTGACGTCTATCACGGTGGAGTTGTACGGTGGTGGCGGAGGCGGAGGTGGCGGTGCCGATGGTTCCAATGGAGGGCTATTTTGTGGGGATAACCGAGGTGGCGGAGGTGGTGGGGGTGGTGCCTATGTGTCCACTACCATTGATGTGACTCCGGGTGCAACCTTCACTTACAACGTAGGATCCGGAGGGTGCGGTGGAGTGGGAGAAGGCGAATGTGACGATGGTAACCATGGTGGGAATGGAGGTGCAAGCACCTTCTCTGGAACGGATGCAGGAAATACCGCCATCAGCCTCAGTGCAGGTGGCGGACAGGGCGGAAGAAGAGGGAACAGCAACGGAAACCCTGGCGGGACGTCTACGGGGGGCACAGCCTCCGGTGGCGCAACGAACATTGACGGTACCGGTGGTGGTGCCGCCCAGCCCCAGGGAACCCGCATAGGTGGGGTTGGTGGGGCCGGTGCAGGCCCTCTTGGCGGTGCAGGCGGCACGGCAGGGGTCAATACAAGTGTGCCCGGGACCAGTTATGGCGGTGGTGGTGGCGGTGGTGGCGATTCCAACGGAGGCCGGGGTGCCGAGGGTGCCATTCTTATCACCTTCAATGGCACTGTCACATTACCGCCAGGACCAACGGTACTTACCGCGCCCCCTACCTGTACGCAGGACGGTGGTAGTGCCATTGACGGATACGACCCCGGTACCACCTACACGTTCACACCGGCTGGGCCATCAGTAGGAGCCATGGGAATCATCACAGGAATGATAACTGGCACGCAATACACGGTGACATCCAGTGTTGGAAACTGCGAATCGGAGCCGAGCGCACCTTTCAGCAACGCGGCTGCAAGCGGACAATTGGACACACCGGTCATCTCATCCGCGCCACCGACATGCACACAGGCTGGCAGCACTTCCATCAGCAATTATAATCCTCTGCTCACCTACACGTTCACGCCTGCGGGACCCACTGTCGCTGTGCCGGGAACGGTAAGCGGAATGGCTGTGGGTACATCTTACACAGTTCAGGCCAGCGAAGGTCCCAGCTGCGTATCGCCACAGAGCGCAACCTTCAGCAACAGCCCTCAGCTGCCCGCACCCGACATCAGCATAACAGGCAACCTCACGCACTGCCCAGGGGGAACGACCACCATCACCGCCAACGGAGGCATTAGTTATCAGTGGGACGACCCAGCGGCAAGCACCACCGCAAGCATCGATGTAGGGACGGGCACTTTCACCGTCACCGGCACCGATGCCAACGGATGCGCGGGGACTGCAAATGCCAATGTCACCGAGGGGACTCCCTTCACCGTGACATTCACTGGTGACCTGAGCCACTGCCCAGGCGGGAACGTATCGGTCACCGCCAACGGAGGAACGAGCTATCTGTGGGACAACGGTGAGACCACTGCCACTGTGACCCTCACGGAGGGCACATACACCGTGGACGCCACCGATGCGGACGGTTGCATCGGGGCTGGTTCGGTCACCATCTTTGAGGTCGAAGCACCAGTTGCCGATTTCACCGTGATCAATGCCTGTGCGGGAGAGCCTGTCCAGTTCACCGATGCGAGCACCGTGGCGACCGGCAGTCTCACCGGCTGGGACTGGACCTTCGGTGACGGGGGTACCTCCACATCCCAGAACCCCACCCGCACCTACCTGAACCCGGGCACTTATGATGTGACCCTGACCGCAAGCTCGGGCAGCTGCTCGGACGAAGTGACCCTGACCGCAACGGTTCATCCCAACCCGACCGCAGCCTTCACCACCGCCAACGTCTGCCTCGGGGAGGATGCCGTCTTCACGGACAACTCGTCCGTCACCGGGTCCGTAATCGCCCAGTGGGCTTGGGAGTTCGGGGACAATCAGATAGCTCTCACCCAGTCACCGAGCCATGAGTACTTGCTTGCGGGCAACTACACCGTGACCCTCGCAGTGGTGACAGCAGATATGTGTACAGACGTCACCACCGGCAACATCACTGTTTACCCGGCACCTGCACCAGCATTCACAGCACCTGCAGTCTGCTTCGGACAGCCCACCGTTTTCACCAATGCAAGTACCGTCAGCAGCGGGGTCATTTCCTCCCATGCTTGGGATTTTGGGGATGAAAGCGGCACATCCACCGGCCAGTCTCCGAGCTACACTTATGCGGATGACGGCTCTTTTCCCGTGACGCTTGTGGTGACGACATCGTTCGGGTGCGTCCGCGAGGTGACGCAGAACGTGACCGTGCGCCCCCTGCCGATCATTGACGCGGGGCACGACAACATCCTCTGCGCCAACCAGACCAACGGCCGCGCATTCGCTCAGGCATCAGGCTCGTCCGCTCCCTACGAATATCAGTGGAACGACCCGCAGCAGCGCACCACGCCTGTCATCGATAACCTCGGCCCCGGTCCATACACCATCGTGGTGACCGATGGGCAAGGATGCACCAACGACACCACCGTCATCGTTTCACAGCCCCTGCCATTGCAGGTCACCGTAATCGCGGGAAACGACACCTGCGGCCTTGGCAACGGTGCGGTGCAGGCTATCCCGCAAGGTGGCACCCCTCCGTTCATCTACCAATGGTCGGCCATACGCGACAGCAGCTCCATATTCAATGAAACAGACCCTCTTTCAGGGTGGAACACCATGCTGAACCCAGGGGAATACACCATCCTGCTCACCGACTCGGGCGGATGCACCGCGCAGGGAGCGGCAACCGTTGGGCAGATACCAAGGCCCGAGGCCGCGTTCATCACCCGCAGCCGCCCAGAGGAACTCAAGGATCCCTCGGTCGATTTCTTCAATGAGAGTGTGAACGCCTACTCCTACGAATGGCACTTCGGGGACGGCAACATCAGCAATGTGACCCATCCTGACCATGACTACGAACGCTCAGGGGTCTATCTCGTGATGCTCATCGCAAGGAACGAGCCGCGATACGGCTGTGCCGACACCATATACAAGTATGTGGAGGTCGAGCCCATGTTCACATTCTATGTGCCCAATGCCTTCACGCCCGATGGCGATGGCCTCAACGACACATGGGGGCCGCAGGGCGCCAACTACGAGATCGAGAGCTACAACGCGCAGGTCTATGACCGTTGGGGAAAGCTCGTCTGGCAGACCGACAACCCCGAAGTGTGGTGGAACGGAACCATGAAGGGCGAGGGAGGAGATGTCATGGCTCAGGGAGTCTATACCTACCGAATCATCGTCAAATACTTCAGCACCTTCGAACCGAGGGTCATCACCGGGTCAGTAAGGCTCTACAAGACACGGTGATAGAAGGGAAATCTGGTCGTTTTGATAGTCTACTGACAAATGACCCAAGTGTTGCCTACCTTAATATCAACCTTCATTCTTCGGATGTTGGGTATCATTGTGCTTCACTTTGAGACCGAGCAAAGTCATGGATTTTCATGTTTTCTTGCGAAGTATCCTCTTTGGAATCGTGCTATTGGCAACGTTTCCTCATGCTGGCAGAACCCAATCGCCCACCTGTGACCTCGCGCAAATAGCTGCCACGTTCACCGGTGCAGGATATGTCCCACTTGCAGTGCAGGGACAGCCGTGCAGTGTCTATTTCGTGAATCCCAACTCAATGTCTGCAGCTGCGGCTCAGGCAGCAGCCGAGGCCCTTGGTGCAAACCTCGTTGTGATGAACACCCCGGAGGAAAATGCCGCAGTGGCGGCTGCATTGAATGCCAGTCAATTCAACGGGAACACCATTTGGATCGGATACCAACGTGTAGGGGCAGGACAGAACCTTTGGTTTGCTAGTGACGGCACCACAGGCAATTTCCCACCTAACAACAACGACCCGAACATCTATCAGAACTGGGCAGGTGGAGAACCGAACAACAGCGGCTATGGGAATACAGGAGTTTTCGGGTCCTGCGATTACCAATGTGAGAATGGTGAGCAATGTGTGCAGATCTATCCGAATACGTTTTGGAATGATCTTGCGTGCAACAGTAACAGCCGGTCAGTTATTGAGGTGAACCTCTGCCCAGAGATCAACATTGACTTGAGCAATAACAATGTTTGCGCGGGAACTCAGGTCACACTCACTGCTACCACCTTGCTTGGCTCGACCCCGTACAACTACACATGGGACAACGGGATGAACGGTGCGAGCATCAACGTCACTCCTCCTCAAACAACAGAATTCACGGCCACGGTGGTCGATCGCTATTCATGTTCCGCTACAGAAATTGCAACCGTGAGCATTCTGGGCTCGGCCACATCTGATTTTGATGTGGAAAGTCCCGCCTGCGTTGGAGTGCCGACCGCTGTGACCTACACGGGCACGGGGCAATCCGGGGCAACCTACACTTGGGATTTTGATGGCGGAGTGCCTGCAAGCGGTTCCGGGCAAGGGCCATACCAGATCGGATGGGCCACGCCAGGCAATAAGACAGTCACATTAACCGTGACCGAGAATGGCTGCACCTCACCCCTCACGACTGTGGCTGTAACCGTTGAGGAGAATCCGACAGCAGGCTTCACCTTCACCACCGAATGCGCAGGCGATGAGACCGTTTTCACCAACACCAGCGCGGGTAATTTCGCAGCCAGTGCTTGGGATTTCGGCAGCGGACCAGTCATCTCCACCGATGCCACCTTCACCTTCCCCTCGGCTGGGACGTTCCCCGTCTCACTCGGAGTCACCACGGCAATAGGCTGCTTCGGAACGGTGACCCAACAGGTCACGGTAAACCCGCAACCCACCGCAGCATTCACTGCAACGGACGTCTGCCTTGGTGAGACGACCATTTTTATCGATGGAAGTTCCATCACGGGTGGAACCATCGCCACGTACGCATGGGATTTCGGGGACAACGTGGGCACATCCAACCAAATCAGCCCGTCCTACACCTATGGGGACGCGGATGTTTTCGATGTCACGCTGACGGTGACCACTGATCAGGGATGTACGAACGCGGTAACACAATCAACTACCGTGGGGGTGCTGCCCGTTGCCGATTTCACCGTGATCAATGCCTGTGCGGGAGAGCCTGTCCAGTTCACCGATGCGAGCACCGTGGCGACCGGCAGTCTCACCGGCTGGGACTGGACCTTCGGTGACGGGGGTACCTCCACATCCCAGAACCCCACCCGCACCTACCTGAACCCGGGCACTTATGATGTGACCCTGACCGCAAGCTCGGGCAGCTGCTCGGACGAAGTGACCCTGACCGCAACGGTTCATCCCAACCCGACCGCAGCCTTCACCACCGCCAACGTCTGCCTCGGGGAGGATGCCGTCTTCACGGACAACTCGTCCGTCACCGGGTCCGTAATCGCCCAGTGGGCTTGGGAGTTCGGGGACAACAACGTGGGGCTTGTGCAGTCTCCGGCCCACGAGTACCTCGATGCCGGCAGCTACACGGTGACCCTCGCTGTGGTGACAGCCGACCTCTGTACCGACATTGCCACGGGTAACATCACCATCTACCCGGCCCCTGAACCAGCGTTCGCAGCACCCCCCGTCTGTTTCGGGCAGCCCACCGTCTTCTCCAACACCAGCGCGGTCAGCAGCGGGATCATCTCCTCCCATGCGTGGGATTTCGGGGATGATGCGGGGACATCCGCCAACGCATCACCAAGCTACACCTATGCTGAGCACGGCTCGTTCCCTGTGACGCTGGAAGTGACCACCTCGTTCGGATGCGTGAGGGACGTGACGCAGGATGTGACGGTGCGCCCCCTGCCGATCATTGACGCGGGACATGACAACATCCTCTGCGCCAACCAGACCAACGGCCGCGCATTCGCTCAAGCATCCGGCTCCTCCGCACCTTATGAATATCAATGGAACGATCCGCAGCAGCGCACCACGCCTGTCATCGATAACCTCGGCCCAGGGCCGTACACCATCGTGGTGACCGATGGGCAGGGTTGCACCAACGACACCACCGTCATCGTAGCGCAGCCCCTACCGTTGCAAGTAACGGTCATCGCTGGCAACGACACCTGCGGCATTGGCAACGGTGCGGTGCAGGCCGTCCCGCAGGGCGGCACCCCTCCGTTCATCTATCAATGGTCGGCCATCCGAGACAGCAGCTACATTTTCAACCTTTCCGACCCTTATTCAGGATGGAACACCATGCTGAACCCAGGGGAATACACCGTCCTGCTCACCGACTCGGGCGGATGCACCGCGCAGGGAGCGGCAACCGTGGGGCAGATACCAAGGCCCGAGGCCGCATTCATCACCCGTAGTCGCCCAGAAGAATTGAAGGACCCATCGGTCGATTTCTTCAATGAGAGTGTGAATGCCTATTCCTACGAATGGCATTTCGGGGATGGCAACATCAGCAACGTGACCCACCCGGATCATGACTACGAACGCTCAGGGGTCTATCTCGTGATGCTCATCGCAAGGAACGAGCCGCGATACGGCTGTGCCGACACCATATACAAGTATGTGGAGGTCGAGCCCATGTTCACATTCTATGTGCCCAATGCCTTCACGCCCGATGGCGATGGCCTCAACGACACATGGGGGCCGCAGGGCGCCAACTACGAGATCGAGAGCTACAACGCGCAGGTCTATGACCGTTGGGGAAAGCTCGTCTGGCAGACCGACAACCCCGAAGTGTGGTGGAACGGAACCATGAAGGGCGAGGGAGGAGATGTCATGGCACAGGGAGTCTATACCTACCGCATCATCGTCAAATACTTCAGCACTTTCGAACCGAGGGTCATCACCGGGTCAGTAAGGCTCTACAAGACAAGATAATCAGTACTTCTCAAGAAGGGGGGATGGATTAACGCAAGGGCGCGCGAACACATCACCCGAACAGCGTCCCCTCGTCCTTGGGGCTGATGCGCCCGAGGTGCTTGTAGGCTCGCTCGGTGACCTGCCTTCCGCGAGGGGTGCGGCTCAGGTAGCCTTCCATTATGAGAAACGGCTCATAGACCTCCTCGATGGTGCCGCCCTCCTCGCCCACTGCCGTGGCAATGGTAGTGAGACCCACCGGTCCGCCCTTGAACTTGTCGATAATGGTGGTGAGGATGCGATTGTCCATCTCATCCAGCCCATGCTTGTCCACGTTGAGGGCGTTGAGGGCAAACTGGGAGATGTCGCGGTCGATGGTGCCGTTGCCCTTGATCTGTGCGAAATCGCGCACCCTTCGCAGCAGCGCGTTCGCGATGCGGGGCGTGCCACGGCTCCTGCGGGCGATCTCCTCTGCCGCATTGCTGTGGATCTCCACACCGAGAATACCGGCCGAACGGGTGACGATGCCTTTCAGCACTGCCGCATCATAGTACTCCAGTCTTGATGTAATGCCGAAACGGGCGCGGAGCGGAGATGTGAGCAGTCCGGAGCGCGTTGTCGCTCCCACGAGTGTGAACGGGTTGAGCTGAATCTGTACCGACCGCGCATTGGGCCCCGTCTCGATCATGATGTCGATGCGGTAGTCCTCCATGGCCGAGTAGAGATATTCCTCTACGATAGGACTGAGGCGGTGTATCTCGTCAATGAAGAGCACATCGTTCGGCTCCAGGTTGGTGAGCAGGCCCGCGAGGTCGCCCGGCTTGTCGAGCACAGGGCCGGAGGTCAGCTTGAGGCTCACCCCGAGGTCGTTGGCTATGATATTGGCCAGCGTTGTCTTGCCCAGTCCGGGAGGGCCGTGCAGCAGCACGTGGTCCAGTGCCTCGCCCCGCTGCTTGGCGGCTTCTACGAAGATGCGGAGGTTCTCCACCACCTTGTCCTGGCCGCTGAACTCCGTGAACCCCTTGGGCCGCAGTGCGCGCTCGGTCTCACGGTCGATGGGCAATTGCTGCTCTGCGGAAGGGTCGAGGTTCGGGTTCAAATGGACTTTGTGTGAGTGCCCAAAATTAGACATCCCCAACGGAGAGACCCGAAGCACAGAATAAGCATAACTACGTAGTCGAAAAGACGAAACTAATCCTACATTTGGGCCAGTCATTCACCAAAATCAAACTAACCATGAGAAGAAAATCCACCCTAATGACGTTGGCGCTTGCACTGTTCATCGCCTTTTCAGCCTCAGCACAGAGGATGACCCTCACCTCCGGCTCCTTCAAAGCCCTTGACGGACAAAAGGACGTGAACATTGTTTACAAGTATGATGGCATGAAAGTAGGCATCGGCAAGAAAGCGGTGCCAGAAGACGAGTACATCGCAAAAAAGAAAGGCGAGTACAATAAGAAGGAAGCTGGCCGTGGTGACAAATGGGAAGGTGACTGGACGGCAGACCGTGAGAAGCGTTTTCACGGCAAGTTCGAGGAGCTGTTCAACAAAGGGATGAGCAAAATGGGACTGAAAGGTTCTCAGAACAACTCCGGGGCGAAATACACCCTCTTGGTACACACCACTACCACAGAGCCCGGATGGAATATCCCGATGGTGGGCAAGCAACCTTCACTCGTAGACATGACCATTTCACTTGTGGAAACTGGCAATGAGGGATCTGCTCTCGGTGTTATGACCCTCGTAGGCGCCCCAGGTCAGACCTTCGGTTACGGTGACTGGGACACAGGTGTCCGTATCCAAGAATCTTACGCCAAAGCTGGCAAGTCATTCGCTGCATGGCTGCCGAAAAAGGGCATGAAGTGATACCGTAACGTTTTTACGGATTTGGAAGGGCGGTTCTCACAAGGGCCGCCCTTCTCTTTTCCTGTCAACACAAATCACCTTTCTCCCCGTTTCGCGCAGTCTATATTTGGCAACCCAATTAACGCGTAATGAGAAAACTCAATCACCTCGGCCTATTCATGGCCTCTATTCTGCTGTATGCCTGCTCAAACAGCGATACCGCACTTCCCGATGGCATTCGATTCGTTGAGCGAATCGAGAAGACGGGCGATGAGCTCGTCATCCCCTACAGCAAGTATGAGATGGACAACGGCCTCACCATCATCATCCACGAGGACCACTCTGATCCCATCGTGCATGTGGACGTGACCTACCACGTGGGATCGGCACGCGAGGAGCCACTACGTTCGGGTTTCGCCCATTTCTTCGAGCACATGATGTTCCAAGGCTCGGATAATGTGGCCGATGAAGAGCACTTCAAGATTGTGAGCGAATCGGGCGGTACGCTCAACGGAACCACTAACAGCGACCGTACCAACTACTTCCAAACCATGCCCAACAATCAATTGGAGGTGGCCCTATGGTTGGAGGCAGACCGCATGGGCTTCTTGCTCGATGCGGTGACACAGGAGAAGTTCGAGGTGCAGCGCGCCACCGTGAAGAACGAGCGCGGGCAGAACTACGACAACCGCCCCTACGGCCTCATCCGCGAAAAGACCTCACAGGCCCTATACCCACAAACCCACCCCTACCACTGGCCCACCATCGGCTACTTGGAAGACCTTGATCGTGTGGACGTAAACGACCTCAAGCAGTTCTTCCTGCGTTGGTACGGCCCCAACAACGCCACCCTCACCGTGGCGGGCGATGTGGACCCTAAGCAAGTGTTGGAAATGGCCAAGAAGTATTTCAGCACAATTCCTCGTGGTGCAGAAGTGGAGAAACAGCAACCCCAGCCAGTAACGCTTGAGAAGGACATGTACATTTCCTACGAGGACAACATCCGCTTCCCGATGCTGATGATGACCTGGCCAACGGTGCAGAATTTCCACCCGGACGAGGCCCCGCTCGATGTGCTATCAGACATTCTCGGAGGCAGCAAGAGTTCGCTTTTCTACAAGAACTTCGACAAGGCGCAGGTGGCGATACAGTCCAACGTGAGCCACCCGTGCCAAGAGCTGGGCGGGCAGTTCAACATGATCGTGCTGCCCTACCCCGGCCGTACCCTCGCAGAGATCGAGGCCATGGTGCGCGAGACACTGAAAGAGTTTGAGGAGACCGGTGTGAGCGATGACGCGCTGGAGCGTTTCAAATCTACCCATGAGAGCATGGTCATCAGTGGTTTGGAGACGGTGTCTGGAAAAGCATCTCAACTTGCGCAAGCAGAGTACCTGCTGGGCAATCCGAATCGCATCGGAGAAGAGATAAGGCGTTATAATGCAGTAACGAAGGAAGATGTGATGCGGGTCTATGAGCAATACATCAAGGATAAGCCTGCCGTGATCCTGAGCGTTTATCCCAAAGGGCAGCCGCAACTTGTGGCCGCACCCGACAACTTCGTCTATGAGCGTGATTACACCCTTGAGCCGAACATGGCGCAGTACGAGGGCCTCGCCTACGTGAAGCCCACGCCCGAACAGGACAGCTTCGACCGTAGCCAGCAACCCCCGTCAGGCCCGAACCCCACCATCAACATCCCTGACTTCTGGCAGGCGAAACTTGACAACGGTCTTTCCGTGATCGGTGCGAAGAACGATGAGATTCCCAAAGTTTACTTGAGATTCTCGCTACTCACTGGACACCGCTACACAGAAGTGGAGAAAGCGGGCATCGCTAATCTTTTCGCCTCGCTTATGGCTGAGGATACGGAGAACTATTCGGGCGAGGAGCTGGACAGCGAGCTCGAGAAACTCGGTAGCTCCATCGATGTTTCGGCAGGCAGCGAAGAGATCACTGTAAGCGTGAGTTCCCTCACCAAAAACCTCGACCGCACCTTGGAACTACTCGAGGAGGTGATGTTCCGTCCCAGCTTCACAGAGGAAGAGTTCAACCGCAAGAAATTCGAGCAGCTGGAGGCCATTGCCAATCAAGTGAATGTGCCGACTGCACTGGCCAACAATCAATTCGCGGAAGTGCTGCACGGCAAGGGACACATCATGGCCATTTCCACATCGGGCAGCGCATCGACAGTGGAGACGATAACCCTCGAAGACATCGAGCGCTTCTACAACGAGCGTTTCGTCCCGAACATCACCAACATGGTGATTGTGGGTGATGTGAATGAGAAAGACATCATGACCAAACTCGATTTCCTGAAAAAATGGGAGAAGAAAGAGGTCTCCTACCCCACCGAACCGGCCACGCCAGAAGCAGGTGCCACCAAGATCTATCTGGTGGACAAACCCGGTGCAGCGCAAAGTGAGCTACGCCTCGGATACCTTTCGCTGCCCTATGACGCCACCGGTGAGCAGTTCCGTGCTTACGTGATGAACTTCCCGCTAGGCGGCTCGTTCAACAGCCGCATCAACCTCAACCTGCGCGAGGACAAGGGATGGACCTATGGTGCATTCAGCAGATTCACCGGCACCCGGCATGAGGGTCCGTTCGTTGCGCAGGCCGGTGTGAAGAAAGAGGCCACGGACAGTGCCCTTGTTGAATTCATCCGCGAATTCACCGAGTACGCTGCAAACGGCATCACGGCTGAAGAATTGGAGTTCACCAAGAAATCCATCGGGCAGCAGGATGCGCTCAAGTACGAGGCCGGTTATCAGAAGGCTGGATTCCTGAGCCGCATCCTCACTTACGGCCTCGACCGCGACTTCACCAAACAGCAGAATGCCATCCTTCAGTCCATGACCGAAGAAGATGTGAACGGTCTGGCCAGCAAACACGTGGATGTGAACAAGATGGCGATTGTGGTGGTGGGCGACAAGGCCACCATTTATGAAGGGCTGTCCAAGCTGCCCTACCCCATCGAGGTGGTGAACCTGAGCGGCCCTGTGGCAAGATGACCCGACTGCTGCTGACCGGTCTGCTGCTCCTGTGCTTGAAGGTTGTGAGCGCACAGCGGGATGACAAGGCACGGCAGCTCGGTGAGGAGGGAATGGCCGCCTTGGACCGTGGCGACCTGCAAGAGGCAATCAAGCTGCTCACCAAGGCATGGAACGCCCATCCTGCGGAATACGACTATCCTTTGGAGGTTGGGCGCGCTTACCTGCTGACAGGGAAAGCCAACCGGGCCGAGCGCATCTTGCACCCGCTACAGTATCACAAGGCCGCAGGGCCTGAGGTGTTCGCACTGCTCGCGAACTGTTACGACAGCCTTAATCGCAACCGCGCCAAGGAGGATATGCTGCGGGAGGGAATCCACAGATTTCCCACTACAGGAATGCTTTACAACCGCCTCGCAGCGCACTATGTGGGCCGCGACAGTGTGGCCACAGCCTTGGCCGTGTGCGAGACCGGGCTTCGTAATGCGCCCGCTTATGCCGACAACTATTTCCTCGCCTCGCGGATCATGGCCGCCAAGGGTGATCACCTGTGGGCGTGGTGGTATGGCGAGGTTTTCCTCAATATCTCGGACGATGCCGTGATGAGGCGCGGAATCATGAACCAAGTGGCCAAAAGTGCAATGGCCGTGGTCTCGGGCAAATGGAAACCCGACCCTGATGTACTCGAAACGGCCGTAGCAGCAGCTGTAGGTCGTTGCTCAGATCTCCCAGAGGATAAGCTGACGGCACAGGTAGCCCTCAGAAGCTGCTTTGCACAGCATTTTCAAGGAAAAGACCCCCTCAACTCTCTCCTGAAGGAAATGGAGCGGCAAGGCATCATGGAGCTGTACACCATGCACCTGCTCTCTGAATCAGAAAAGGATGCGTTCCTTCGTTGGCTGGCAGACAATGCCGTGCGCTATGCCCAATTCAGCGACTGGTTCTATTGGAACGGACTGAAACTGGAACAGCCATTCACCCGACACACACTTACAGCACCATGAGAGAGCAGCTTCTGAGAACATTCGATGAGAGCGAGGCCGTGCGCCTCCAACTGCTGGCAAGGCTGGACAAATTGCCGGCAGATGCGCTCACCCGCAAGCCCTCGCCCGATGCGTGGTCGGTGGTCGAGGTTATCGTACACCTCATCAAGGCCGAGAATGGCACGCTGAGTTATCTCAGAAAGAAATTGGAACTGGGTGGACACCGCAAGGCAAGCCCCATGGCTGCGATGAGGAAGTCGTTCCTGAACTTCATGATCGGACTGCCCATCAAGTTCAAGGCTCCACGCATCGTTCAATTGGAGAAAGGCATCGACATGTCCTATGCAGAGGCAAGGGCACAGTGGGATGAGGTGCGTGCCGCGTTGAGAAAGGAATATGAGACCATCGATTCCGTGCTCATCACCCACGACCTTTTCAAACATCCGTTCGCAGGCAAGTTGAATCTGCTTCAGAGCGTGAGTTTCATGCACCACCACATGACGCGCCACACCGGTCAGATAGAACGCACTTTGAGCGCAGTGGGGGCCTGACGAATTGCTATTTCAGTCTCTTTTTCTGAAAAAAGGCCCTGAGCAGGTCAGCGCACTCGGTCTCCAGCACACCACCTTTGACCACCGTCTTGGGATGGTACAACTGCCCCACGGTAGAACAGCCGCGCTTCTCATCCCAAGCACCGAACACCACCTTGGACACCTGCGACCACTGCAAGGCCCCTGCGCACATCACACAGGGTTCGAGCGTCACGTAGAGCGTACAGTCCTTGAGGTACTTGCCCCCAATGAAGTCGGCTGCAGCGGTGATGGCCTGCATCTCAGCGTGGGCGGTCACATCGTTCAACGTCTCAGTGAGGTTGTGCGCCCGTGCTATGATGCGCTGCTTGCAGACGATGACAGCCCCCACAGGCACTTCATCCCTTTCAAATGCCAGCTGCGCCTGCTTTAGGGCCTCTTTCATGAAATGCCCGTCCGAGAAGACGCTCAGCTCCATGTCCGTCATCATTTCATCTTGTGAGCAGGAATCCGGGCCGTGCGCTCTTTTAGCAGTGCAATGATGGCCGCTTCATCCTTCGGGCTGCCGTCCAATTGCACATAGCGTTTAGCCAGACCCTTGTAGTTCTTGGTCATCAGCAGGAACCACACCTGGAAGAAATCGACCCCCTCGAACACGATAGCCCTCTCGCGGATGTAGTCCTCCCTGTTGTCGATGAACTCCTGCGCCATATCGGTGTAGTGCATGGCAGGCTTGATGTGGTGGATGATGTGGTAACCGTCATTGAAGCACTTGCGGTTATAGGGCGTGTTGATGCAAGTGATGCTGTTGCGATAGCAGTTCTCGGGCGCATCGGCATCAATGAAAGCATGCTGGCCCCAGTTCCCCGCCATCATCATGAACCTTGTGAAGATGAACGGCAGGATGAGTACCACCAACGTGGCCTTGAAATTCACAAAAGAGAGAAGGATGACCACTCCGTACCAGCTTGCCTCGCCCCAAGTGATGTTCCTGCGCAGCTTCAGTCGGTTCTTTCTGGTGAAATAATCATACAAGTCTTTGATTCCTCCGAAGAAGAACGTGGCCCAATAGTGCATGAAGTCCTTAAAACTGTCACGCTGGTAGGGCATGGTGGTGCTCAGGTCGTCCTTCAGGTTGTTCTCAGGATGGTGCATGCCCATGTGGTGGCCGAAGTAGGTCTCGGGCGTCTCTCCGAACAACGGGCCGAGGAACCATGGTATGAACTTGTTCATCCAGTCATACTCTCGCTTGAAAAGTGGACGATGGCTGGTGCAATGCAGCATGAGAATGTAAGGGGCAAGAAAAATGGCCCAGTTCAAAACAAGATATACCGCAGCCACCCACCAGTTGAACTGACCTGGCCAATACATGTATATCGCCAGCGGCAGCATCAAGGCTGTGATACGCAAGATCAGTTTCGGGAACACGATGTCCCGCTCATCTCGGATGAAGCGCAACAACCAGCGGTCGAGCGCACTGAAGTTCTCCTGCTTGACAAATACAGGATCGGTGATGGTTATGTGTGCGGCCATGTCAGCGTTATGGGGCAAAAGTAGCCCCTATGCCGCGAGGTGGTATTCGACCACGGTCATAACCTGACCTGATGGTCGTGCAAAAGAGCGGCATTGCTCCCAGAGAGGAGCAACTGCTCAGTCCTGCATGGCAAGGTCCATGGTCAGGTATAATAACATACCCACGAATATGACGACTGCAACGGTCATGGCCTACTGCGTTAGTTCTTTAAAACGTGGTATTACCGGGATTATTTCCCCGCTAACAGCCAACCTTATCAACACGCAATCCCCGCATTTATTCAGGCATCGGGACGACATTAAGGCATGGTTGTGAAAAACTTCCCGCACCGCTTGCCACCTCAAATGAAAGTCGCACCTTTGCAGCCCTCAAATTTTTTTAACCAAAAAACACTTTCAATGCCAACCAAAATCCGCTTGCAGAGACACGGAAGGAAAGGCTACGCGTTCTTTCATATTGTCGTAGCTGACTCCAGATCACCACGTGATGGTAAGTTCATCGAGAAGTTGGGTGTTTACAACCCTAACACCCAGCCCGCAACCATCGACATCGACTTCGATAGCGCGTTGAGCTGGATGGACAAAGGAGCGCAGCCCACAGACACGTGCCGCGCTATTCTCTCCTACAAAGGAGTCCTTTACAAGAAACACCTTCAAGGTGGTGTGAAGAAAGGTGCATTCGACCAGGCTGAGGCCGATAAGCGCTTCGAGGCTTGGATGGGCGACAAGGAAGGCCGTATCGGTCAAGGTGCCCAAGCGCTGCTGAAGGCGAAGGAGGACGCCAAGAAAGAACTGCTCGCGGCTGAGGCCAAGAAGAAAGCCGAGATCGCTGCCAAGGTGGCCGCCAAGAAGGCACCACTTGCCGAGGAAGTTGAAGCCGTTGCAGAGGCTGCAGCTGCTGAGGAAGCACCTGCCGAGACCGCAGAGGCAGCCACCGAGGCTCCTGCTGCTGAAGCTGAGGAAGAGCCAAAAGCCGAGTGATTTGACCCCCGCTAACCTGACTGAGCTGGGCCGCGTGCTCAAGCCTCATGGTCTCAAGGGGGCGGTCAAAGTGCGGGTGACCGCCAGCGGTGTTCCGATCATAGAAAAAGACGAACCGGTCTTCATCCTCGTACAGGGTGGGCCGGTTCCTTTTTTTTCTGAGGAGAAGGCCACGTTGGTCGGCAATGCCCTTGTCCTGAAGCTGGAGGGAATCGACACCACGGAGCAGGCAGAGCAACTTGTCGGGAAACAGCTCCTTGTTGACCCCGAAATGATTGAAGATGAGGAGCAAGAAGGACTTTATGCCCTGATAGGGCTTAAGGTGCAGGACATCAACCTCGGTGAGATAGGCACCGTGACCGGCATCATGGAAGTTCCCCAGCAGTCGGTGCTCGAAGTGGAACACCAAG
Organism: uncultured Chryseobacterium sp.; assembly: GCA_964500205.1. Classification (GTDB taxonomy): domain Bacteria; phylum Bacteroidota; class Bacteroidia; order UBA10329; family UBA10329; genus UBA10329. The sequence goes on from CAZCNS010000001.1 coordinate 156,805, forward strand.
GCAAGCAGATCCTGATTCCGGCCGTGGAGGGCATCATCATCGGTCTGGATCAAAAGACGGGTGTGATAAGCGTGGATACACCTCCGGGACTTGTTGACCTCTACCTCAATGGCTGAACCCTATTTCCAGTTCAAACAATTCCGTGTTTATCACCATCGGGATGCGTTGAAGGTGGGCACAGATGGAGTGCTGCTCGGTGCATGGACCAAGGTGACCAACACAGACCGGGTGCTGGACATCGGCACTGGGACAGGTCTCATTGCATTGATGCTGGCCCAAAAGGCTACTGTTGAGATCGATGCCATTGAGATCAATAGCGGAGCTGCTACCCTTGCTGCGGAGAACTTCGCCCGCGCACCATTTGCAGGTATCAAGGTCCACTGCACCAACCTGGCAGAATGGATGCCAGAACATGCCGACCTGTACGACCTCATCGTTTGCAACCCACCTTTCTTCACCCATGCGCAACCACCGAAGAACGAAGCGCTCCATGTGGCAAAACACACCGTAAGCCTTAGTCCCGCCTTACTATTCCGAGAGGTCAAGCGGCTGATGAGGCCAAATGGTCGGTTCAGTATCATCTTCCCTACTCAGGGACAAGAGGAGTTTTTCAAAGAAGCAGAACGTTTCGGTTTCCATATTTCACGGAAAACAGAGGTGCTTCCCCTCCCGGACCGACCGCCCAAGAGACTGCTGGTCTGTTTCTCACAGCAACCCGCAGACGCAGTGACAGATAAACTGATAGTGGAAGAGAAAGCAGGTGAACGCGGCTACACGGACGGTTACAAAACCCTAACCCGCGACTTCTTCGTCAGATTCTGAGAAGAAGAAGCTGAAATGCACCCGTCCATATCGCCTGGTCTGCTCGTAGCCCGGCAGATCGGATAGGTCCACAGTCGCAGGGTGCTCGATTATCAGGAGACCATCAGCATTGAGCACTTGGCGATGCATTACCAGCTCCACCAACTGACGGTGCTGCTCATAATCGTAAGGCGGGTCGGCAAAGATGATATCCCACTTTGCCACGGTGCGCGACAGGAACTGGAACGCATCAGACTGAACCACCTGAGCAGACGGACACCTGTGTTGCTCCAACAGCTGCTTGACAAACTTGGCACACATAGCGTTGCTGTCCACGCATGTGAGGTCATCAATACCACGGCTGTACAGCTCCAAACTGATGTTTCCTGAGCCGCAGAACAGGTCGAGTGCCCGCAGTCCAGAGAACTCGAAACGGTTGTTGAGAATGTTGAACAGACCCTCCTTGGCCATGTCTGTGGTGGGCCTCACAGGCAGGTTGCCCGGTGGTTTGATGGTGCGGCCCTTGAGCCGTCCGCTTATTACACGCATAGTGGAAGACTTGAAAGCAATGGACTCCGATGACGCGGTAGCTCCTTGAATGAGTAGGCAAAAGAGATGTTGGCCTGCTGATCTGACAACTTAGCACCGGGCAGATACCTGCCCAGCAGCTCCATCAATGGGCCTTCCTTTTTAACCTGACCGCTTACGACCACCTTCACATCTCGCTGCGGAATCTCCAACTGCTCGAGGGCGGCCAAGACAAAGTAGAGCACATCCTCAGCAGCATCAAACTCAAAAACATTGTGAAGCAGCAGCGAACTGTCCTTGATGATGGCGAGAGAGAATCTGCGTTGTCCCATGAGGATGTAGGCATGCCGCCCCAGATCCGTGTTTCGCAACAGCGCACCCGACCAAACCGCCAGCTCGGGCACCACCACTGCCCCGGCCAGCAGACTCACAATCTCGCTGGGCAACAAAGAGACAGCCTCTGCATCCCAAGCACCGATTCCGGCAGAAATCACCTCATGACCGCTCAGGTCACCGAGCTCAAAGTGCAAAAGGGCATTGCGTCCTTCGTCAGAAGCAGGAAGCAGGTCGTTCGGGATCAGAGAGTTGCGAACATCCGTGACCACTACCCCATTCAATCCAATTATCCTCTCTTCGGAGAAAATGGTTCTGACCAGAGTAGCCCACCTTGTGTCATCAGAACAGTAGGGGAATAACCAATCCCGCTGATCGACCGCTTTTCTCGCAGCAGCATCAAAACGCATGACCGAAACATGGGTGCGCGAAATCTCACAGAAAAGACTCAGGGTGTCCGCGAGCAGTTCCTCCTCGCGATCCGGTAGCAGAGATACCGCGAGCCTGTAAGGGGCTGCGGTGAGGATATCACTCCCAGTTACCACTGGTGGACGGGTCGGTCATAGAGCCCACCTTCAAGCCTTCGTGAAGCTTATAGTACACGGGCTCGATGTCTGGGAAAATGTACTCGTTACGAGCGAAGACCTCGAACACCGGCACCTGCACCGACCCTTTCTCTATCATCCCTGCCTCCATGCTGAATTCAACATTGTTGCTGAACGGGATGATTCGAACGCGATTGATGTCCCCTCCTTCTTTGAAAAGAGAATCGCGCACGGCCACAAGAACCGTGTCGCGAGTAACAATACCAAGTTTTACCGCCTCGGCCTCACTAAGGGTATCAGGTACCGTTCCAAGTGCCTTAACCACCGAGAACTGCCCCGTATTTACGAAATCAACAAGCGAGTCAAAACTCGGAGTGTAGACCTTGTTGACCGACTTGTAGGCCATCTGCCAATCCCGAATGGTCTTCAATCTTTCTACCACCCGATTGTAACGCCTCTTCTTCTCCTGATCGAATTTGATCGGTTCATCAATACTCACGTAAGCAAAGTATGCCGTAACCAGTGCCAAAGGGATGAATGCCACCATCAATACCTTCTGAATGGTATTGGGCAGCTTGTCCAAGATCATCAGCAGGGAGAACGCCCCCACGAGTGCGATCAGCAGACCGCCCAAAAGCCAGTATACGTTTTGGCCACCTACCACGGCCGAATAGACAATGACGAGTCCAACAAGGATGAGTACCCCTGGGAAGATGAAGCGTGAAGGATTATGTAGTCCGTTGCTCATGGATAGCGATGAGATGGTGTGCCCGAAATTTGAACGGAGGCAAAACTACGTTCTTTTTGCAAACGTGACCCGTGAATGAAACGTGCGAAAAACGCGGCCCTTCAAGCTTTCAATGCCTCTTGTTGCAGAAGCGCAGCAATGCGCAGGGACAGGTCGGTGAAAAGGATGCGGGGATGGGCGTTGCGCTCGATGTGAAGGTGCGCCTTATCAAGCTCTGTGAGCAGTCCCTCCATATTGTCAGGACTGATGAAACGGGAGAACTTCTGCACGAAGGCCATCTGCTCACGCATCATCATGGCACCCGCATCGGGATTCATGCGGTACATCAGCACATTGCGCAGCAGCCCTGCCGCTTGGGTCAGCAGGTGCTTCTGCCGCTCGCGGCCCAGAGCTTGGAACTTGTCCATGAGCTGCCCGATGACCACCGTGTTCTGAAGAAAACAGGCTCGCATCCAGTCGATGAAGAAATTGACGGCCTCCGCCACAGCGTCCGGGTCATGGATGAGCTGGCGGGCCAGACCGAAGCTGCCGTCCGCAAGGTGGGCCACCAGACGGGCCTGCTGCGGGTCACACCCTCCCTGCTGCACCAGCCCCTGTGCGATCAGCTCCTCGCTGAGGCGGTCGAGGCGATGGCTCTGCACTCGCGACAGGATGGTGGCGAGCATGTTCTCGGTGCTATCGCAGGTGAAGAGGAAAACCGTGCGAGGGGGAGGCTCCTCCAGCACCTTGAGCAGCTTATTGGCCGATTCGATGTTCATCTTTTCGGCCAGCCAAACGATGACCACCCGGTACTCCGACTCATACGCCTTGTAGCTCAGGTTTTGGAGTATCTCCGAGCTGTCCAACACGTTGATAAGGCCCTGCTTGTTCTCCACATTGAGATAGCGCAGCCAGTCCTGCAGGCTGAGGTAGGGGTCAGTGATCACGGCCGGTCGGAAACGGGTCACGAAGTCCTTGCTAGAGTAAGAGGACCCTTCGCTTCCCGTATTGTTCTTGGGGAAAATGAGTTGAAGGTCAGGGTGCTCGAGCGCGGCATATCGTCTGCACGAGCTGCACTGCCCGCAGGAGTCCTCTTCGTTTCGGTCGGTGCAGGCAAGGTAGCGGGCGTAAGCCCATGCCAAGGCGAAACCACCCGCCCCTGTTGGGCCCACCATCATCTGCGCGTGGGCCACACGGCCGTGGGCAACGGACTCGCGAAGCTTCTGCTTGAGCCGCTCCTGACCTATCACATCGCGAAAGAACATGCGGACAAAACTAAACATGCCACAGGGCCTCGAATGCCCTTTCTTTGCGTGACAGTCATGCAAAAGCATCTTATCCTTTCAATACTTCTGCTACTGGCCCTTTCAATCCAAAAAATCCACGCACAGCCCATGAACCCCCAGGAGATCACTTTCAGCGGAATGACCTTCAATGTCCGACTCGCAGGAAATGAGGGCGGCATTCCCGTCATCATGCTGCACGGCTGGCCCGAGACCTCCTACATGTGGGTAGGGCTGATGGAAAAACTGGCCGCTGATGGCTATCGCTGCATCGCACCAGACCAGCGCGGATTCAGCCTCAAGGCTCGGCCAGCGGAGGTTAGTGCTTACCATATCCGTGAGCTGGCGAATGATGTCATTTCGCTTGCTGATACGTTGGGCATCGGCCGTTTCCATCTCATCGGCCACGACTGGGGTTCCGCGATCGGTTGGGCGGTGGTGACGCTTCATCCGGAGCGCATCATCAGTTGGACGGCCATGAGCGTGCCGCACCTCCGCGCCTTTGCCGATGCCATACGCCACGACCCCAAGCAACGCAAGATGAGCCGCTACATGGGCTGGTTCCAATGGAAGGGGCTGGCAGAGTGGTTCCTACTGCGCAAGGACGCCAAAGTGCTGCGCGACACCTACCGCAAGATGCCCGCTGACCACACGGCAGAGTACCTCAGTGTGCTTGGCAACAAGGAGGCGATGCGCGCCAGCCTCAATTATTACCGCGCCAATTACCGCTTACTGAAAAAAGGCGATGAGGTGAAGCAGTTCGGGGATATTTCAACCCCTACGCTGATGCTTTGGGGAAAGAAGGATTTCGCCCTCGGGCGAACGGGGATTGAGAACACCGCTCAGTACATCAAAGGGCCGTATCGCCTTGTGGAGCTGCAGGCCACGCACTGGCTCATGCAGGAAGTGCCTGAGGAATGCGGGAGGGAGATTTTACGGCATCTGAAGGCGAATTAACCTCACAACACCTCGGTCACCATCCTTTTCGGCACCACGATCACCTTCTTGAGCGTGGCCCTCAAACCCCCGACCTGTACTTCCCTTTAGGATGGCGGCTTTGGTGGAAGACGGAGACTATCACCACCGCGTTCTTCCTTTCGTCAATGCGGTAAACGACAGTGAAGGGGTAGTCCTTCATCAGGAACTCATGGAAATGCCCGTGATAACTGGGCCAACGTGAAGGCGATGCCGCAATCAGCTGTACGGCCGAACTGAAATTCAGCATGAACCCCTCTGCTGCTTTTGGGCTTCTCTTGGCATACCATTCCACCGCGTCCAAGTACTCATTCCGCGCAGCACGGAGCACCGAGACGGAGTAGCTCATTCCGCTCGGTCCAGGATTGCCCTTGCCAACCGCTGACTCTCCTCGAAGGAAAGCGGTTCGGCATCGCCCCGCAGATACTCCTCCCACCTGCGTTCAAGCTCTGGGAGAAGCTCCTCCGGAATAGAGGACTGCCCGCCATCATCCTCTGCAATTTTCAGAAGGGAAAGCAGTTTCGATTGGTCTGCCCTGTCGATGTGACCGTGAAGGCGTTGGCGGAGGGTGGCGATGTCCATGGCTGGGAAAGTTGGTGATTCAAAGGTAATGGCTTTCAGCATCATGAACATCTTGGATTCCTACCTTTGGCTTGCTCATCGCCCATGCCATGACCCCCCTCGACCTCCGAACAGAACTGAAGCATCTCATTGATGCCGAGCAGAACCCGTCCGTGCTCGAAGCTCTTCGCACACTGCTTACCCGTTCGCAGCAGGACTGGTGGGATACCATCAGCGCAGAGGAGCGGGCAGAGATAGAAGCGGGAATCGCAGAGGCCGACAGGGGTGAGTTCATTTCCCACGAGGAGGTAATGAAAAATCCGAAGATGTGCTACTGCGCCTAAACAGTTCCTTGATTCAGTTGAGCCTGAATTGTACAGGGACAGTGTATTGAACTGGTGTTATCGGAGCATCCGTTTCGGGCCACTCGAATTTTTCCAGCGAACTCACAACGCGGATAGCTTCATCATCCAATGATTGATGAACACCACGTATCAACTTGACCTTGGTGATTTCACCTAATTCATTCACAATGAATGACACATACACAATGCCTGTGATGCCTTCACGCTTCGCATCGATCGGGTATTGAATCCCATTTGCCACATCGGCTTCAACACTTCGGCCAGTGTACTCTGGCCAAACGGTAATTCGCACACCGATAAGTCCATCCTCAGTGAAATCCAAATTCTGCGATGAGTCGGTATCCTGGGCCTGAGCAACATACAATCCCGCCAAAAGCAGAGCCAGGACCATCAAGGGCTGTATTGATAATGCGCCTTTCATTCAGAACAGAAAACTACTCGTTGTAAAGGTCACACCACCACATTCACAATCCGCTTCACCACCACGATCACCTTCTTGGGCGTGGCGCCTTCGAGGCGTTTGAGCACTTCGGGGTGGGCCACCACGATGGCCTCCACCTCCGCGGCCGAGAGCGAAGTGCTCAGCTCCAGTTGCAGTTTGGTCTTGCCGTTGAAGCTGATGGGGTAGTTGAAGCTGTCCTCCACCAGATGCGCGGCCTCAAACTTCGGATAGCTGGCGAAGGTGATGCTCTCCGCGTGGCCCAGCTTCTCCCAAAGCTCCTCGCAGATGTGCGGGGCGAAGCTCGACAGCACGATGGTCAGCGGTTCCAGTATCGCGCGCTTGTTGCACTTGAGCTCCGTGAGTTCGTTCACGCAGATCATGAACTGACTCACCGAGGTGTTCAGCGACAGCTTCTCAATGTCCTCCTCCACCTTTTTGATGGTGGCGTGCAGCGCCTTCAGTTCGGGCTTGGTGGGGGTATCGTCACTCACGGTGAACGCATCGCCCGCGTGGAACAGGTTCCAGAATTTCCGCAGGAAGCGGTAGGTGCCCTCGATGCCGTTGGTGTTCCACGGTTTGGCATCTTCCAGCGGCCCGAGGAACATCTCGTAGAGGCGCAGCGTGTCGGCCCCGTACTTGGAAATGATGTCATCTGGGTTCACCACGTTCCACTTGGACTTGGACATTTTTTCGACTTCCCATCCACAGATGTACTTGCCGTCAACCTCTGAGAGCGTAGGCATGCCATTACTATCTTCTAGCAGGAAAACAGCATTCTTAAACTCACTCCTCCATTTTCGGAATTCGTTCAAATCGAGGATATCGTTTTCTACCATGCTTACAGGAACATGAATGCCAACTGAATCAGAATAGTCGATGTCTTCGATACCAAGTTTTTCAACTATACGCTTCATGCACTCGTTAACAGCTTTAACCTTGTCGCGATCTTCTTGAGAAAATTCGTGTGAACTACTGTCATATATGTAGGTGGTATAAAACCTCCTAATTTTTCTCGAAAGGAATATTTCAGGATATGGGGAACCATTGGAACCTATCAATATGCCTTGAACCCTGTAAACTAAATTGCTCCTCCCCTGAATCATCCCCTGATTCACCAGTTTCTTCGCGGGTTCATCGAACGGCAAGTAACCGAGGTCTTTGAGGAATTTGGTCCAGAAGCGCACATAGAGCAAGTGGCCTGTGGCGTGCTCCGAGCCGCCCACATAGAGATCCACGTTCTGCCAGTAGTCGATGGCCTCCTTTGAGGCGAAGGCATCGGGGTTGTGCGGATCCATGTAGCGCAGGAAATACCAGCTGCTGCCCGCCCAGCCTGGCATGGTGCTCATCTCTATCGGATAGCCCTTGCCGTTCGCTACAAGCTGTTCGCTGTTCGGCTCCCAATTCCAGATATCGGCACGGCCCAAGGGCGGTTCGCCTGTCTCGGTGGGGAGATATTTCTCAATGGCCGGCAGTTCGAGCGGCAGTTTCTCTATCGGATACGGCACACCATCCTTGTAATAGATCGGGATCGGTTCGCCCCAATAGCGCTGCCTGCCGAACACCGCATCGCGCAGGCGGTAGTTGATGCGGCCCTTGCCGATGGCTTTCTCCTCCAGCTTTGCAATGGCCACTTTGATGGCCTCCTTCACGGGCAGGCCGTTGAGGAAGTCGGAGTTCTCCAGTACACCCTCCTTGCTCTCGTTCGCGCCCTGTTCGAGTTCCGAACCCGCAATGACGGAAGGGATGGGCAGGTTGAAGTGCTTCGCAAAATTCCAGTCGCGCTGGTCACCGCTCGGAACGGCCATCACCGCGCCCGTGCCATAGCCCGCCAGCACATAGTCCCCAATCCATATCGGAATGGGCGCGCCCGTGAACGGATGCTCGGCATAGGCCCCCGTGAACGCACCGCTCACGGTCTTCACATCGGCCATGCGGTCGCGGTCACTGCGGGCTTTCGCCTTGGCGATGTAGGCTTCCACATCGGCCTTCTGCTCGACTGTCGTTATCTGAGAGACCAGCTCGTGCTCGGGTGCCAGCACCATGAACGATACTCCGAAAATCGTATCAGGCCGCGTGGTGAATACCTCGATTGAAAGTTCCGCGCTTCCCGTTTCAGCTTTCTGATTTCTGATTTCAAATTTTATAGAAGCTCCTTCCGACCGTCCTATCCAATTCCGCTGCTGCTCCTTCAGGCTCTCGCTCCATTCGAGGCCGTCAAGCCCATCCAACAACCGTTGGGCGTAGGCTGTGATGCGCATGCTCCACTGCATCATCAGTTTACGCTCCACGGGATGGCCGCCCCGTTCGCTGAAACCGTCCTTCACCTCATCGTTGGCCAGCACGGTGCCAAGAGCGGGACACCAGTTCACATACGCCTCGCTCAGGTAGGCGATGCGGTAGTTGAGCAGGATGGTCTGCTGTTTCGCCCCGTCCCAACCGTTCCATTCATCGGCAGTGAAAACGGGGGTCTCATCGCAATGCGCGTTCACCTCCGCATTTCCTTTTTTCCCAAAAAAAGAAATGAGGTCAGCGATGGGCCGCGCTTTGTCAGCGGCCTTGTCGTACCAAGAGTCGTAGAGCTTGAGGAAGATCCACTGCGTCCATTTGTAATACGATGGGTCGGAGGTGCGCACCTCGCGGTCCCAGTCGAAGCTGAACCCGATGCTGTCCATCTGCCTGCGGTAGGTGGCGATGTTCTCCTCGGTGGTCTTGGCGGGATGCTGCCCCGTCTGGATGGCATACTGCTCGGCAGGCAGCCCGAAGCTGTCGTAGCCCATCGGGTGCAACACGTTGAAACCCTTCAACCGCTTGTAGCGCGATACGATATCAGAGGCGATGTAGCCCAGCGGATGGCCCACATGCAGCCCCGCGCCTGATGGATAGGGGAACATGTCGAGAACGTAGTACTTCGGCTTCTCGCTGTTGTCCTTGGCGGCAAACGGCTTCTGCTTGGCCCATTCGGCCTGCCATTTCCTGTCGAGTTCCTTGGGGTCGTACTGCATGATGGGAGCGGTTTTGCGGGCTGCGAAGTTAACCCTCTGTATTCGCAGCTTCCCGCCAAGAAAACAACAAGGGCCGAAGGTTTCACAACCCACGACCCCTGATGTCAATCAAAACGGTTGATCAATTCTCAGTACACACGCACCCGTCAGCCGCAATCGTGTTGAAGAACGCCACGAAATCCTCATCGTTGTCAAAGCCATCGGGGCAGAACTCCTGACCGTTGTACGCCTGAGCAAGTCCAGTGCATGAGTCGCAGGTGCGGCAGGCGAGGTCACCATTGTCATCTGAGCAGGCGCTGAGCACCAGCATTGAGCTGAAGGCAAGAAGAATGTTTTTCATTTGGATTGAAATTCAAAACGGGTTCTTAACTGGAAGCAAACCTTGAAAATCCGCGCGGATAAATGTGTTTCACACGGAACATTTTCAGGATTTCACGCTCATTTCGGCTTCACGAGTATCCTCGGCTCCAGCATGTCGAGCATGGCGTACTTCACGCCCTCGCGGCCGAAACCGCTGTCCTTGATGCCACCGTAGGGCATGTGGTCCACGCGGAAAGTGGGCACATCGTTGATGATGACCCCTCCGCATTCGATACGCTCGAAGGCGAGGTTCATCTCCGCGATGCTGTCGGTGTAAACACCCGCCTGCAGCCCGAACCGCGAGTCGTTGAGCAGGTCGATGGCCTCCTCGAATCGGTCGAACGGATGAACGGTGATGACGGGGCCGAACGCCTCCTCGGTAAAGACCTTCGCCTCCGCTGGTACATCTGTGAGGATGGTAGGTGCATAAATGCCATCGCGCTCGACACCGCCTGTGACAATGTGCGCACCATCGTCCACGGCCTCCTGCACCCACTGCGCCATGCGGTCGGTATTGGTACGGTCGATCATTGTGGAAATCTCTGTCTGCGGATCGGTGGGCGGCCCCCATCGCAGGGCTTCCGCGCCTTTTGCCATCATTTCGCAGAAATCATCGAAAAGCGAACGGTGGACGAAAAACCGCTGCGTGTGGATGCATACCTGTCCTGAATAGGAGAACGCCCCGATGAGCAGCCTCGGTAGTGCTTTTTCAAGGTCGGTGCCCGCACTGATGATAACGCCCGCGTTGCCGCCCAGTTCCAGCACCACACGCTTCTTGCCCGCCTGTGCCTTCATGGCCCAACCCACCTCGGGCGACCCGGTAAAACTCAGCAGCGCGAATCTCGGATCGGTCACCAAGAGGTTGCCTGCCTGTCGGTCCATCGGCAGCACGGTGAGCGTTCCCTTGGGCAGGTCGGTAGCGTTGACGATGCGGGCCAGTTCAAGCGCACTCAGCGGAGTGGATGAGGCGGGTTTCAGAATGATGGGGCATCCCGCAGCGATGGTGGGGGCCACCTTGTGCGCCACCAGATTGAGCGGGAAATTGAACGGTGCGATGCCTGCCACCAGTCCCACGGGGAAGTAACGGACGATGCCCTCGCGGCCCTCTCCTGCTGCGGTGGTGTCGAGCTGCAGCAACTCGGCAGGCAGCCGTGTGGCCTCCTCTGCGGCCACCGCGAAAGTCTGCACGGCACGGTCTATCTCCCCGAGGGCATAGCGCAGCGGCTTCCCACTCTCTGAGGCCAGTAGCAAGGCCAGCTCCTCCCTCCTGACCCGGATGCTGTCGGCTATCTGGCGCAGAGCAGTGGCCCGCACATGAGCAGGAAGGTCCCACAGCGGCCTCCGTGCGGCCTCCGCGGCCCTAATGGCCTGCTCGAACTCCCGTCCGTCAGCAAGCCAGGTCGTGCCAACGAGCGAGCCGTCAAATGGATTGCGCACCTCCAGAGGTCTGGCGGTGGTACATTGTTCGTTTCCGATGAGCAGGTCGTAGGTCATTTGCACGTTGATCACTTTGTTTTGAATGAATACGAGACGCGCGGGCAAAAAAAAGCACGGTCGCCCGTGCTTTTACTTTCAGTCCTACAAACTCAGATGTTCACTTCCTCACTCGTGTCTCCTGACTCATCTTCTGAGTTGAAGATCTCCTCCTCCGTATCCGCGTTGGGTGCCTGCGTTTCAGCGGCTATCACCTTGTAGTGACCCCCTCCATTCGTGGCTTCTATGCAAGCAATGATATCCGCTTCAGAGAGCTTGGCAGCATCGTAGGTGAAAAAACCTTTCCCTTCAGCAAAGCTGACCTGACTAAGTGCCATTCCTCCCAATTTGGAGCACGCCTTCTCAATAGGCTTGGCACAACCGTTGGGACACGCCATCCCGTCTATGGTTACAGCCAATGTAGCGGGCAACTCCAGTTCGTCCACTGAAAGCATAGTGGCTGTATCGGCAGCCTGTTCTGGTGCAGAACCGCAGGACGTCATCAGGCTCACGCCAGCAAATACCAGAAGGCCGGAGAAAAGAATGTGTCTCATGATTTTGAAGCTTTGTAAAGGTTTGTACTGTTGATGTTTTGCAGGACGGAGTTGATAACCTCATCACCTCCTTCAAAGTTCACCTGTAGCGTAGATCCAGACGCACTGGCGGCAGCAGATCTCACACCGTCAATCTCGGCAGCGAGCTCTGCTACAGCGCGTTCGCAATGGCCGCAGGTCATGCCTTGCACCTTGAGGGTCACTTCCATTCCATCCATGGGACAAAGGTAGGGGCATCCTCGTCTACCTGCGCGGACACTTCATATCAACTTGTGACCTCTTGCGACAGAATCGGAAGCAACGCGGGCGTTATTTGCGGCATGAATCCGACCCTGCGCAATTGGGCCATTTTGCTCCTCATCGGCCTGATATGGGGCAGCTCTTTCATTCTGATGAAAAAAGGACTCGTGTATTTCACGGATGTCCAAGTAGGCGCAATGCGAATCGGGCTGGCATGGCTGGTGACCATGCCTTTTCTCATGCAAAAGATAGGCATTGTCAAGCGTAAGGAATGGCTCATGCTCTTGGTAAGTGGTCTTTTCGGTAATGGTATACCGGCATTTCTATTCACCGCTGCACAAAGACATCTCGACAGCTCACTTGTGGGCATGCTGAACTCATTGGTTCCTGTGCTCACGGTGCTGATCGGTATGGTGGTTTTTCGTCTGAAGGTCACATCATGGCAGATCGCAGGGCTTACTGTGGGTCTTGCGGGTGCCTTGATGCTGATCCTCTCTGATGGACTGGCGGAGTTCAAATGGCCGGCCCTGCTGGTGGTGGCGGCCAGTACCTGCTATGCCATCAATCTCAACGTGGTGAGGCGTTACATGCAGACCATGCCCACCATGGTGCTCACGGCTGGGGCTTTCCTTTGGGTGGGACCACCCTGCGTCTTCTACCTGATGCTTTCGGACATGCCTGAGCGCCTCGAACCAGACGGAGCATGGCTTGCTCTTAGCGGCATTGTGCTGCTTGCGGTAGTGGGCACAGCCATCGCGGTGCTCATCTTCAATCGGCTCATCCAGCAGGCAGGGCCTGTGTTCGCATCCATGGTAACCTATGTGGTGCCACTCTTTGCACTGATGTGGGGCATGCTGGACGGAGAGCGACCCAGCCTCCTACAACTTGTGGGAGCATCCGTAGTCCTGGGCGGGGTTTATATTGTCAATGCGGGCAAAAGGACTGACAATCAGTGAAGAAAAGTAACCGTATCATCGCACCTTCCTTAACCCACTCATTGATGAAAACACTTTTACCTGCACTTGCGCTGACCTTGGCCTCGGTTCAAGTTCTAGCACAGGGAACATTCTCCGCTGTCAACACCATCTTTCAAGCGAGCTGTGTGAATGGCTGCCACACGGCCGGAAGCCCCAGTGGCAATCTGATACTACAGACGAACGGAGACCTCAACGCCCTGTATGCCAACCTCGTGGGCGTGACTCCGACCAACCCTTCGGCAGCAGCTGCGGGCTACAAACTCATTGACCCCGGCTATCCTGCCAACAGTTTCCTGCTTCGCAAATGCGCTTATCCGTCATGGGATGATAATTATGACCTGCCTGTTGCACAGGGAGCACCCATGCCTACTTCAGGACAATCCGCCCTTGCGAAGGAAGATGTGGAACTGATAAGGCAGTGGATACTGTACGGAGCCAAGCAGACGGGCACTGTGGTCGATCCGCAGACGCTTTACAATTACTACAACGTGAATGGCATGGCCCGCATCCCTCGCCCAGAAGCGCCTGCTCCTGGCACGGGGTATCAGATGCATCTGGGACCGTTCTTCCTTACTCCGGGTGAGGAGGTGGAATTCTACAAGAAGGAACAGCTCACTAACCCCGATGTGCTCAATGTGAACCGTTTCGAGGCTGTTTTCAACGATGAGTCGCACCATTTCCTCCTGTTCCAATTCGACCCTGGCACGGATGAGGCCATAGACGAAGGAATGCGCCCAGTCACGGTGCAGAACGCTTTTCAGGACGCACGTTACATGGTCGGATGGGTCGATTCCGATACCATAGACCTACCCGTTGGTACTGCCTACAAGGTGCGGGAGAACGGGGTGCTTGACCTGAACTACCACCTCATCAACTATGCCTCCAACGGGGATTCCATTCTCGCTGCCGAGGCGTATGTCAATTTCTTCCTTGCAGAGGACGAGGACTTCATCGAGATGCACAGCGAGCTGCTGATCAATCTCCAGCTGTTCATTCTCCCCGGAGGGGCGGAACAGACCTTCACCAACAATAAGTTCTGCGGTTCTGGCGGTGGCAACCCGTACTTCTGCGGACTGGAAGGCGATTCTATATACGTATGGTTCCTCTCATCACACACACACAAGTTCGGCACGGACTACGACATCTACAAGCGTTTGCCTGGCGGTGGCAAAGGCGAACAGCTCTATGAAGGTTTCTACAATACTACCTACGACTTCAACCAAGGCTTCTACGACTGGTCTCACCCCAGCAACCGTTACTTTGACGAACTCGTGCCTGTTGCCAAGAGCCTCGGTCTGGTGCAAGAGGCCAAATACCGCATCAACGATCCGAGTCAGATACTGCCTGTCACCTTCGGTCTCACCACCGATGATGAGATGATGCTTGCATTCGTGCAGTACACCACCGAACCGCTCAGGAATCAGAACGTCTCGGTGAATGATCTGGCAACTGATGCCCTCGGCCTGAAACTTTACCCGAACCCGACTGAGGGTGCTGCCACCGTCAGCTTCAACCTTAACGGTCCCTCTCTGGTGCAGCTTGACGTTCTGAACCTGCTCGGACAGCCCGTGGCCAACGTTCACAATGGCATGGCAGGCGCTGGTGGTCATTCACATGTGATCGGTGAAGGTCTGTCCGCAGGCCTATATCTGGTGAGGCTCTCCGTGGACGGCAATGTGAGCACGCAGCGGCTCGTGATCGGTCGTTGAAACGTTTTTTCAGCACCGCTTGCTTCGAGCCTTTCTTTTATTACATTTGCAGCCCTTTTTGGAAAAACAGCAACACCGCAACCCATGTACGCAATAGTAGATATTCAGGGACAGCAATTCAAAGTGGAAAAAGACTCGAAGGTCTATGTTCACCGTCTCGAAGGTGAAGAAGGTGCTAAGGTCAATTTCGACAAGGTGCTGCTCGTTGACAATGATGGCAAGGTGAGCATCGGTGCTCCGACTGTTGAAGGGGCCAAGGTCACCGCCACCATTCTCAGCCACTTGAAGGACAAGAAGATCCAAGTGTTCAAGAAGAAAAGAAGGAAAGGCTATCAGAAGCAGAACGGCCACCGTCAGTACCTCACGCAGGTGCAGATTGATGGTATCACCGCTTAAGTATCCCTCAACCAACGTCAACAGATAAAAGTCCGATTCCATGGCACACAAGAAAGGAGCAGGTAGTTCCAAAAACGGAAGAGAGTCTCACAGCAAACGCCTTGGTGTGAAAATTTTTGGCGGTCAAAGCGCCATCGCTGGCAACATCCTTGTCCGTCAGCGCGGCACCAAGCATCACCCTGGGGTCAATGTGGGCATCGGTAAGGATCACACCCTGTTTGCCCTCACAGACGGCACAGTGAAATTCAGCAAAGGCAAGAACGACCGTTCGTTCGTGTCTGTTGAGGCAGCAGCCAACTGAGATATTACGGAAGTCAAATACTGAATCCCATTGGTCATGCGACCGATGGGATTTTTTTTGCCCAAAAAGAACCTGTTGCCCGATGCTGACGTATCGAACAACATTGCTCGAATACTTCGGGCTATCTGCTTAGTTTAGCTGTCGATGAGACGAACGTTAGTTGCGCTGATGATGGTCCCGCTGCTGGCGGGCCATGCCGTAATGGCGCAGCAGGCCGAAGTGGACAGTCTGGAACGATTGCTGCAGACCACCTACGCGGTAAAAGGAGGCAAAGGCGACTCGCTGCGGATCCCTGTGCTGGTGAAAACCTCCGAACTTCTACTGCGCATCAACCCCGACCGCTCACTGGAACTGAGCAAGGAAGCCCTCCGCCTGAGCATCACCACAGGCAGTACGGGCATGATCAGCCACATTTACAACAACACAGGAACGGCCCATCGCATCAAAGGCGATTATGACAAGGCCCTTTCCTTTCACACCAATGCCCTTGAAGGCGACCGCAAGCGCGGCAATAGGTCTGGGGAAGCACTCTCGCTCAACAATATCGGCAACGTACACCTGAAACAAGGGAATTACGGGAATGCCATCACTGCTTATGAGCGCTCTCTCAGTATCAGACAGGACCTGAACGACAATGACGGGGTGGCAGCATCGCTCAACAACCTCGGTATGGTGTATAAAAACAGAGGCGATGGAGACCGGGCCCTGTCCTATTTTCAAAATGCGTTGCGCATATTCGAGCAGACAGACGACCGCGTGGGCCGTGCCAATGCGCTCAACAACATTGGCATCGTCTATCGCAACAATGGCAATGCGGAGAAGGCACTGGAGATGTTCATGGCGGCCCTGCGCGAATTCGAGGGACTCGGTAACCGCGTTGGACAAGCCAACACCCTCAACAACATCGGCAACATCTACTTCCAACAGGAGCAGCACAGCAAGGCCCTGGAGTTCTATGAGCGTTCGTACGCGATCAGCGAGGCCGTTGGCGACCGCAATGCCATGGCAAGCAAGCTGGGCAATATGGCTGGGGTCTATCTCACGCGGGGAGACAAGGATAAAGCTGTAAAGACAGCCCTGAAGGCGTTGGAACTTCAAGAGGAGATCGGGGATGTGCAAGGGCAGATCGGCACGCTGAACAACATCGGGGCGTACTACCTGGACGAGAAGCAGTACGACCTTGCCTTGGGCAACCTCCTCAAGGCCGAGAAACTGGAGAAACGAATCGGAGACCGCAGCTACAGCGCCACCACCTTGACTGGTATCGGGCAAGCATATCAACAGCAAGGGCAGTACAGCCGGGCGTTGGACTACCTCAACCGTGCCCTGCGCGAGGCGAAATCGGCCGGCAACCCAAACGTCATGATGACAGCCTACGCATCATTGGGCGAAGTGCATGCCGCATTGGGCGACTACCGACAGAGCTATGACAGTGAGCAGGCACGTAAGAAGCTGCGTGACAGCCTCGACCGCGAGAGCAGCACGCGTGAGCTGGCGCAGCTGCAGGCCAGATTCGAGAGTGAGCGCAAGCAGCGGGAGATCGAATCGCTGAACAAGGAGAAAGAGGTGAGCGAACTGCGGATGGCCAAGCAAAAGACTGTGAGAAACTTCATTCTCGTGCTCGCTGCACTAATCCTGTTCTCACTGATCCTGATCTACGCCCGCTACAGGGCCAAGCAACGCGCCAACATTGAACTGGAGCGCATGAACCGGGAAATCGCCAAGCAGAAGGAGATCGTGGAGGAGAAGAACTGGGCCATCACATCGAGCATCGAGTATGCAAAGCGTATTCAGGACGCCATCATGCCTACAATGGACGAGATTCACAAGGTGCTGCCTCAGAGCTTCGTCTATTACAGGCCAAAAGAGATAGTGAGCGGTGACTTCTACTGGTTCGCCCATCAGCACGGACAGACCTAT
The DNA here is from genome assembly GCA_964500205.1 of uncultured Chryseobacterium sp. Taxonomy (GTDB): domain Bacteria; phylum Bacteroidota; class Bacteroidia; order UBA10329; family UBA10329; genus UBA10329. Next base: position 174,297 of record CAZCNS010000001.1, read on the forward strand.
CTGGCAGCGGTGGACTGCACGGGCCACGGAGTTCCAGGAGCATTTATGAGCATGATCGGCAACGACCACCTCAACCAGATCGTTAACGTGGAGATGGTCTCCAGCCCAGAGGCCATACTGAACAGACTGCATGAGGAGATACAGATCACTTTGAAACAGAAGCATGGCGTCACCGAAAACCATGATGGCATGGACGTGGCCCTCTGCACCATCGACACCACCGCGCGCAAACTGCGCTTCGCATCGGCCAACCGACTGCTCTACATTCTGAGAAACGGTGAACTCATCGAGGTGAAAGGCGACCACTTCAACATCGGGGGTGTGATGCACGAGGACGTTCGCAAATACACCCTACATAGTATCGAGCTGAGTGAAGGCGACAGCTTCTACATGTTCTCAGATGGCGTCTCGGATCAGTTCGGAGGCGACAGCGGGAAAAAATTCGGTTATCGCAGGCTCAAAGAGCTTGTACTGACCATGAGTGCGTTGCCCATGTCTGCCCAAAAAGCACATTTCGAACAGGAGATGCTCACTTGGATGGGCAAGAACGAGCAGATCGATGACTTCCTAATGGTCGGAGTCCGCCTCTGAGGGCTGCAACGACCCTGCCTTGCGCTCTACATAGCCCAAGAAGATCTGGTAACTCTCGCTCTCCATGTCCCAATCCCTCCGTTGCGTAAGCAACTGAAAATAGTGCTTCAGTTCTGCCGCACTCTTGGAATTGTTGAGCTTCAACACCGCATCACCGAAGTCGGAGGCATTGCCCGAGAAAAGGTTGCGGATGATACCGAACTTCTCATTGAGCGGAATGCCCGAACTGAGGTCTGTGATGGGCTTTCGGTTAAGCTTGCCGGCAAGAATGGACTCGTTATTGGGCTTTGCGTCCGGCTTGCCCAGAAGAGGGCGTGATGAAGGTAGCTCAGCACTGACGGTTTCAACAAGAGGTGTCTCCGGCACTTTCGCTGACGTCTGTTCCTGCAACTTTGTCTCTGCGATGATTTCACTCACCGTATGCTGAGGTCCCTCTGGCTCAATAACCGCCTCCTCTTTAGAAGCAGCAGGCCCAGCGGCAGGCTCCTCCACCAAGGTCTGCGGAGTGACAGTGACCTCAATAGGTGCAGGTGTCACTGGAGTCTCCACCACTGGGGCAACCTCAGCAGCCGCGACCTCCATTGACAGCACGGCATCATAGCATTTGCGCAGCTCATCGAGCAGCAGATCGCGCGCAATGGCGGATGGTGATGACTTCAAATGCGCTATGCTTGCTGCAATCTGTTGAAGGTGGCTATCAAGTAGGCTCATTCGGTGATGAAGATTTCGGGTTTGCGTTAGCTTTGTCAGGTGTGGAGTGCGACCATCCGACACCGACAAAACTAACCACCCTCAAGTCAAGGCCAAAGGATGTTTCTGGAGAATTCACGTGGCAAGAAGGAGCGCAAGGGCTGGATAGAGGTGGTCTGCGGTTCAATGTTCTCTGGCAAGACAGAGGAGTTGATACGCAGGCTGAAGCGAGCACAGTTCGCACGGCAGCGGGTAGAGATCTTCAAGCCAGAGGTGGACCGCAGGTATGATGACACAGCCGTGGTCTCGCACGACAGCAACTCGATACCAAGCACCCCCGTGCCTGCATCATCTAACATTCTGCTGATGGCCGACAGCGTGGATGTGGTGGGCATAGACGAGGCACAGTTCTTCGATATGGGGTTGGTGCAGGTGTGCAACCAGTTGGCCGCCAGCGGTGTGCGCGTTATCGTAGCGGGACTCGACATGGACTTCCGAGGCAAACCCTTCGGCCCGATGGCAGAACTGCTCGCAACGGCCGAATATGTGACCAAGGTACACGCCATCTGCATGCAGTGTGGCGATCTCGCCCACCACTCCCATCGCTTGGATGCTGACGAACGTCTCGTGAAGCTCGGAGAACGGGAAAGCTACGAGCCGCTGTGCAGAGCGTGTTTCAACAGAAGGCACAGCCAAGGCTGAAACATCGGGCCGACACCATTGTTCAATCTAAAAAACCAACGGATGTTCGGACTTTTCAAGAAAAAAACGGAGAAGCAAAAACTCGAAGAGCGCTATGCAAAGCTGACCGAGGAGGCTTACAAACTTTCGCACACCGACCGCTCTGCCAGCGACCGGAAAACAGCCGAGGCGCATGCAGTGCTTCAGCAGATGGAGGCATTGGAGAAGACTTAATCGGCAGGGAGCCAGGTCTGCGTGCGATACAGGAAAGCAATGTAACCGCGCACTTGCAGCTTACCGTTCTCAACCCACAGTTTGGCCTTGTACACCTTGCCATTCTCTGGGTCGAGGACATCTCCGTTCACCCACTCCTTACCGTCCTTCACCAAATTCCTGATCACTTGAAGTCCAACTACGGGCTTACCGTAACGGGGATCATCCTCAGCGCACTTATCGCATTTCGGGTTTGGCTCGGGCGGATCAAAAAGCTCAAGCACCCGCCCATGCAGTTTGCCCCCGTCTTCAAATATCTCGACCACGGACTTCACCTTTCCTGTTGCATCATCCACGGTCTTCCACTTGCCCACAGGACTGGTGCGCTGAGCAAATGCGGAGAAAGAGAAAAGGAGCAAGATGAATGTCAGCGGTCTGAACATGAGGCAGTTGATTTGATGGACAAGCGTAGCAAAAATACATGGGAAACACCTTGTATGGCCCGGTCACAAAGACGCGGTCCGTCAATAGTAAAGTTGCTATCTTTGCAGGCCGAAAAGGTCGCGTGGCCGAGCGGTTAGGCAGAGGTCTGCAAAACCTCGTACAGCGGTTCAAATCCGCTCGCGACCTCCGATGAATCGAGCGGTCCCACTTGGGGGCCGCTCTTTTTTTTTGCCCATGAAAGATGTTTCCGAAAATATGCTGCTTGCCGCCATCAAAGGTGCTCTTGCCGGTGGCAGTGCTATCCTCAAGGTGTATGAAACAGCCTTTGAAGTGGATGTTAAGGCTGACAGCTCTCCCCTCACCGAGGCCGACCGTCAGGCCCACCTTCAGATCACAGAACACCTGAAGGACACTGGGATACCTGTTCTGAGTGAAGAAGGCCGCGACATCCCGTTCGATGAGCGCAAGAACTGGCAGCGGTTCTGGCTGGTAGACCCGCTGGACGGCACCAAAGAATTCGTGAAGCGCAACGGGGAGTTCACCGTGAACATCGCGCTCATTGAAAACGGTAATCCAATCGCGGGTGTCATCTATGTTCCGGTGTCCGGGCAACTCTTCGTGGGCATCATTGGAAATGGAGCATTTTCTACAGAAGTCGAATCCAGCACCCAAGTATCGGACCTGGACGACCTGCTCTCCAGTGGCACCAAGTTGCCTGTATCTCAACCGAAAAGCGGATACACCGTGGTAGGCAGCCGCTCTCACATGTCTGACGAGACCCTCGCTTTCGTGGAAGGACTTCGGGAAACACATGGCGAAGTACAAATGGTATCCATGGGCAGTTCGCTGAAGTTGTGTCTGGTGGCCAATGGTGCAGCAGATGTTTATCCACGCTTTGCCCCCACGATGGAGTGGGACACAGCCGCAGGCCATGCCATAGCAGTGGCCGCGGGCTGCAAAGTGACAATGCAAGATGGCATCACACCGCTCACCTACAACAAGGAGAACCTGCTCAACCCGTGGTTCATTGTAAGCCGGTAGCGGGCAAATGCCGAGATCACCGGTTTTTCGCAACCTTTGGTCTCCATCAAGCCCTACAATATGCCTGACTTCATCCCCTTTCTGCCACAGCCTGTCACTGCTGAGGAGTCGCTTGCCAACGCACGGGAGTTCCGCAAGTTCATGGAACAGAGGAGGTCGCTGCGGATGTTCTCTGACCGCGCTGTGCCCCGCGAGGTCATTGAGGAGTTGATTCTGGCCGCTGGCACCGCTCCTTCGGGTGCGCACAGGCAGCCGTGGACCTTCTGTGCCATAAGCGACCCCGTCATCAAGCTCAAGATCAAAGAGGCTGCCGAACGGGAAGAATACGAGAACTACCACGGCCGCATGCCCGACAGGTGGCTCCAAGACCTGCTACCTTTCGGCACAGACCATCACAAACCGTTTTTGGAGACCGCGCCTTGGCTAATCATCGTTTTCAAGCGCGCTTACGAGGAAATTGAAGGTCAGCGATCAAACAACTACTATGTAAGCGAGTCGGTGGGCATCGCTACAGGAATGCTACTGACGGCCTTACATCACGCTGGTCTTGTGGCACTTACCCACACGCCAAGCCCGATGGATTTCCTGTGCAAAATACTTGGTCGCCCGGCCAACGAACGCCCGTTCCTGCTCATACCCGTGGGCCATCCTGCTGAGGATGCCCAAGTACCCAATCTGAAGCGCAAATCGCTCACCGAAATGAGCGTTTTTATCTGACCTTTGCCGCTCAACTTAGAGCCATGAGCACACACACCATCATCATCGGACAGGGCCTTGGCCCAGTTAAATTCGGAATGACCCGCGATCAGGTCCGCAACTTGCTCGGCATGCCCGATGAGATCGAGGAGAACGTGGACATGGACGAAGACCTGGATGAGCAGGCCGAGGCATGGCACTACGATGAGCTGGAGGCCTCCTTCTCGTTTGATATTGAAGACGATTGGCGCATGGGCATGATAGCCACCAGCAGCCCTGAGGCCACCCTCAATGGCCGTCAACTGATCGGTCTCGGTCGCAATGAGCTGCTTGAGAACCTTCAGGACATGGGCTTTGAAGACCTTGTCTTTGAGGACTGGAGCGATGACGAGGATCCTGACCGTCATCTGGTTCAAAGCGACTCATCAGCCATCAATTTCTGGTTGGAGGACGGTGAGCTGTGCGAGATCCAGTGGGGGCCGCGCATGTTGGACGAGAACACGGTCGATTGGCCGGAGATCGGCTGAAAAACGACCGATCACAACACCAGAATCTGATGCCACGCAACTGAATCCGCCCTTCGGGCCGCGATTCTGTACCTTTGCGGCACATTCACAGGTCGGCCACTCTGCGGCCCCTGTTGCGCTCTCAGGCGTTGCAATCCCCCGGTCGGCCACCTCATTCCCGCTTTCTGTGGGAAATGAAACGCCAAATGCCAATGACCGAAAACACAGACACCCGGCTTTCCATCCGTACCATCAACGCGGTGGACACCATGACCACCCTCGAAACCGAGGCGATTGTCGATTTCCTTCACAAACACTTGGAGCAGTATGGCGACAAGCGCGAGCACATCCAACGCTGTGTTGAATATGCCGTGAGCGACCGCCCCTATCTCGGTGGTTTTGTGCTGGTGGCAGAAATCGACCGCAAACCAGTGGGTGTGGTGGTGATCAACAAGACCAATATGGGCGGCTATATCCCAGAGAACATCCTCGTTTACATCGCCACCGACCGCACCTATCGCGGGCAGGGCATCGGGAAACAACTGATGGAGGCCGCCATTGCCACTGCCAAAGGCGACATCGCGCTGCATGTGGAGAAGGACAACCCAGCGAGGTTCCTCTACGAGAAATTCGGCTTTACCAATCCGTATCTGGAGATGCGACTGAAACGCAGCTGAGGCATGGCATTCGTCAAGCTTTACCGCCAGAAACTGCGGCACAACCATGCTTTTCTCGAAAAGATATTCTCCAAGAGAAAGATAGAATGGGGCGTGGTCACCAAGATGCTCTGTGGCAATCCGGACTATCTCCGCGAAGTGCTCGACCTCGGGGTGACGGAAATACACGACTCGCGCATCAGCAACCTTAAAGCTGTGAAGAAGCTGAACCCCGATGTGCAGACCGTTTACATCAAGCCGCCCGCCAAGCGCAACATCCCCAACGTGGTGCGTTACGCGGACGTGAGTTTCAACACCGAGCTGAGCACCATGCAGCTGCTTTCGGCCGAGGCCGTGAACCAAGGTTGCATCCACAAGGTCATCATCATGATAGAGATGGGCGACCTGCGCGAAGGCGTGCTGGGCGAGGAACTGATGGACTTCTACGCCAGCGTCTTCGAACTGCCGAATCTAAGCGTGGTAGGCATCGGTACCAACCTCAACTGCCTGCACGGAGTGATGCCATCGCAGGACAAGCTCATCCAGCTCAGTCTCTACAAGCAACTGATCGATGCGAAATTCAACTGCGAGATACCTTGGATCTCCGGGGGCACCACGGTGACCATACCGCTGCTGCTCAACCACCAGATGCCGGCCGGGGTGAACCACTTCAGGGTCGGAGAAGGGCTTTATTTCGGAAAAGACCTCTTCTCGGGCCAGACCATGGAAGGCATGGTCGATGATGTGTTCCGACTCTATGCCGAGATCATCGAACTGACCGAGAAACCCCGCGTGCCCATCGGGGTACTGGCCGAGAACCCAAGCGGAAACGTTTTTGAGGTGAATGAAGAAGATGTCGGCAAAACGGCCTACCGCGCTATTCTGGACGTGGGGCTGTTGGATGTGAATCCCGAATTCCTCATTCCCGATGATGACCGTATCACTGTGACCGATGCCAGCTCGGACATGCTGGTGATCGATCTTGGTGACACCACACAGAACTATGAGGTGGGCGACCTCGTTTCCTTCAAGCTCAAATACATGGGTGCATTAAGCGTGATGAACTCCGATTACATAGAAAAGACAATGGAATGAACGCAGACCTGCAACAACTCGAAACTTTCAGAAAAGAACTGCATGCCCATCCCGAGGTTTCGGGCAATGAGCGCGAGACGGCCACGCGTGTGCAGCGTTTTTTGGAAAAATGCAGCCCCGACAGCCTGCTGACGGAGGTCGGGAAGCACGGCATTGTCGCCACATTCGATTCGGGTAAAGAGGGGCCGACCCTGCTTTTCCGTGCGGAGCTGGATGCCCTGCCGATCCGAGAGGTCAACACCTTCGGCCATCGGTCAAAATATGAAGGCGTCTCGCACATGTGCGGTCATGACGGCCATGCCACCGTGCTCTGTGGTCTTGCACAGGAACTGGCCGCAGAACGCCCGAAGAAAGGCAAGGTGCATCTGCTGTTCCAACCTGCGGAGGAGAACGGGGAGGGCGCCAAGGCCATGCTTGCAGACCCGAAATTCGCGACCATCACGCCCGACATGGTGTTCGCATTCCACAACCTTCCCGGCTATCCGCTGGGCACGGCCGTGGTACGCGATGGCATCTTCACGGCTGCGGTCAACAGCATCATCATCCATCTGAAGGGAAAAACAGCCCACGCGGCAGAGCCTGAGCACGGCATCAACCCCGCGCTGGCCGTAGCAGACATCCTCAAAGGCAGTCTCGATTTGGCCCACAACGTGCCTGCCGACAAGAACATGCGCGTGGTGACCACCGTCCACGTGCTGCTGGGCGACACGTCCTACGGCATCTCGGCCGATGAGGCAGAAGTGCATCTGACCGTACGCTGCTGGGATGACGGCAACCTCCGCAAACTGGAGCGCGACATCGAATCGCTCTCGAAGAGCATCGCGGATCAACACGATCTGAAAGTTTCCTTCGCCTACACACAGAGTTTCCACGCCAACCGCAACGATCCCGAGGTGGCCGAACTCGTCCGCAGAGCGGCACAGAACAACGGCATCCCACTGAAAGAAAGAGACTTCCCCTTCAAATGGGGCGAGGATTTCGGGCTCTTCACCGACCGTTTCAAGGGCTGCATGTTCGGACTTGGCTCTGGCGAGAACCAGCCTGCGCTGCACAACCCCGACTACGACTGGCCCGACCAGCTCACGGCCACGGGCATCCGCGTTTTCCATGGAATCATTAAAGATGTGCTGACCGACTGATGTTTGAGACCTCCCGCATAGAACTGAGCCGCTCGGCCTTCGCTGGCAACCTGCGTTTCATCCGAAAAAGGATGGGGAAGGGCGTTCGCCTTTGCAGCGTGGTGAAGGGAAACGCTTACGGTCACGGCACATGCGAGTTCGTACGGATGGCGATGGATGCTGGGGTGGACTGCTTCGGGGTGCATTCGTCCGATGAGGCTTATGCGCTGCGCAAAGGGCTGGAGCGGATGCCACAGGTTTTCATCACGGGCCAGATGGTGGAAGAGTCTGTGGAATGGGCCGTGGCCGAGGGCATCGAATTCGCGGTGTTCGACCACTACCGCCTGCACCGCGCATTGGAAGCCGCCAAGAAGCTGGGTATCCGCGCCAAAGTGCATATTGAGGTGGAGACGGGCATGCGCAGGACAGGTTTCAGTCATACGGAGATTCCGCAATTGGCCCAGTGGCTGAAGGACAACAAGGAGCACATCATCTTTCAGGGGCTGTTCACGCATTTCGCGGGGGCCGAGAGCCGTGCCAACCACTTCAGGGTGAGCAGTCAGGCAGAGAATTTCGAGCTTTCGCTGAAGGCTTTCGAAGCGCTTGGTCTCGAACCCGTTTTCCATCACAGCTCCTGCTCTGCGGGACTTCTGAACTATCCCGAGATGCGGGGCAACATGGTGCGCATCGGCATTCTGCAATATGGTTTCTGGCCCAACCGCGAGACGCATATCCGTTTCTGCGGTGACCGCCCCGACACGCCCGACCTGCTCAAGCGCATCATCCGCTGGACCACGCGGGTCATGGCCGTGAAGCAGGTAGACAAGGGCTGTTTCATCGGCTATGGCACGTCCTTTCTCGCGCATCGCAACATGCAGCTTGCCATCGTCCCCATCGGCTACGCACACGGTTACAGCCGCAATCTGAGCAACCTCGGCCATGTGCTCATCGGTGGAAAAACGGCTCCCATCGTGGGCACCATCAACATGAACAGCCTGAGCGTTGATATCACGGACATCCCCAACGTGCGCCCGGGGGACGAGGTGGTGCTCATCGGACGGCAGAATGGGAAAGCCGTGACGGTCAGCTCATTCAGCGAGCAGAGCCACATGCTGAATTACGAGATGCTGACGAGGTTGCCAGCGGGCATTCCGAGGGGTGTGGTGGACTGACAGCAACACTAACGGGCCACCTTGGCCTGAAAGAGCTGGTAGGGCACACCGCCCATGTCGCCACCCTTGTTCACTTCAAACTTTCCTTGAAAAGTGACCACCTCATCGGTGTTGAAGCGCGGGAACTTCTCGGCACCGAACAGCTCAACGACCGTCTCTGGCCCTGCACCACCACAGAAGAAACAGTTGGCGAACGGATTGGCGGAGACCATGAAAAGTCCAAGGTCCACATCCACGGGAATGACATAGCCGCGCACCTTCACATTCTGGCCATCCAAGGCGAGGATCTCGGGCGCGAACTTGGGCGGCTTCACATTCACCTCAAAACCGAATTGGGCCGAGTACTCGCGGTAAAAGGTCACATTGGCCAGCGTGCTCCACTCCACCATGCGCTGTGCCACCACAGATTGCAGCGAGAGGGCGAAGGCGATGGTGAGGAAGAGTTTCATTCAGTTTCAGAGAAAATGGAAAATAGTTAGGCGCAGTGCTGAAATCCGATCATCGATCTGCAATCATCAGTCATCAATCATTTGACCACCTCCGCTTCTTCCAGAATGTAATTGCAGTGCATGAGGTCTTCATAGTTGAGTCGCAGCGTGCCCTTGAATGTGCGGACGTCATCGGTCTTGAATTTCTTGCCGCCCTCTTTCAGTTGCAGTTCGAGGATGGATTCCGGCCCTGCTTGTCCGCAAAAGAAACAGCTCGCGAACGGGTTGGCCGACAGCACGAAGTAGCCCGTCTCCACATCCACAGGGATGACGTAGCCCTTGATCTGCACGGGCTGCCCGTTCACCGCAAGCACCTCCTTCCCGAATTTCGGGTAATAGAACATCTCGTCATGCTCCACCGAATACTTCTCCGACCACTCCACCTTGGCGAGGAGGTCCCAGTCGATTTTACGGTGCTGGGAGAATGCTGAGGCGGAAATCAGCAGCAGGAAAATGAATGGGACGAAAGACGAGGGACGAGGGACGAGGGAGACCCCCTGACCCCCGAAGGGAGGAATTTGAAAAAACGAAGCCGATGCCCTTTGCGTCTTCGCGTCTTTGCGCGAAAAACTCTTTATCGTGAAAACTGAGACGAGAGACGAGGGACGAGGGACGAGGGGGGAAAAGATTTGCGATAGACGATTTGCAATGGATCCCGCATCTGCGGGACGATTTATCGCACTTTGCCTCTCTGCCTCTCTGTGTGAAAAATCTTCAGTGCGCCTTTGTGAAAGCCCTTCGTGCGCCTTTGTGGTTAAAGCACTGATTTGCTGATTTGCTGATTCCCTGATTCCCTTCATTTCGTCACTCATTGCGCAGCACCTCTGAAATATCCGTCCTGTATGCCTGAACCGCTGGAATCAACGCTGCAACCGTACCGATAAGCAGGGTGACGGGCAGCAGCCAGAGTTCCTCCATCGGCAGCCAGCCGCCCGCGAGGCCGAGCTGCATCTGCTCCTCGCTCAGTTTCGCCATGAGCACCAGTCCCGCACGGCCGAGCACCGTGCCCGCCACATGGCCGCTGACACACAGCAACAGGCTTTCCAGGATGACCATGCCGAACAGCTTGGCAGGCGATGCACCGAGCGACCGCAAGAGGGCCAGCTCATACTTCCTGTCCTTCAATGAATTGAGCAGGGAAATGAACACACTGATGGCCGCGATTGCCATGATGAGCATCCCTATGATCTGCAACGTGGTGAATCCCACGCCCAGCAACTGATACAGACGGTTGATCTCAATGGCAGGCAGCGCGGCCTGCATCGAAGTATTCGCGTTGATGTGGCGTGGCAACTGCATCATGCCCATCGGACTCTTGAATTTGACGAGAAGCGCGGTTATCTCGCGGTCTTCCTCGTCATCGTGGTGCTCATGATCATCATCATGGTCGTGATGTGCGTGGTCATGCCCGTGATCGCATTCTGGGCCGTGGACGTGCTCTTCGTCATGTCCAAGCGCCTCTTCTTCATCATGTTCGTGGTGCGCGTGGTCGTCATGGATGCTCCACACACTGCTGATGTTGGTGAGGATGAGCCTGTCCATCACCGTGCCCGTGGGTTTCAGGATTCCGGTGACGTGGTAGGCGGATTCGTCATGCACGTGGCCGTCATCCACCAGTCCGTGCGAGCCGTGGAAATGGTCACCGATGCTCAGCCCCGTCCGCTGCGCCACCAGGCTGCCCACCACCGCCTCGAAATCCTTCTCCCAGATTCTTCCTTCAGAAAAAGAACCCTGATAATGCTCGATGTAGCGCGGCTCCGTGCCCACGATGCGGTAGCCTTGATAATTGTCACCATACGCAAGCGGGATGCTGTGCAGGATGAGAGGATTACGCTGAATCTGCCTCACCTCGCTGAGGGGGATGTTGCCCGTGGGGCTGTCCATCTGATAGACGGACGAAAGAATGAGTTGCAGCGGACTGCCCTTGGCGCCCACCACCATGTCGATGCCGCGGATGTCGCGGTTGAAACGGTCTTGCATCTGCCCGCCCGCCACCAGCACGAAGCCGACCATGCCCACCCCGATCGCCAGCAGCATGATGCTGAGGGCGGTGCTTAGTCTATCGGCCATGAGATTGGCCCAGCTGAGGCGTAGCATGTTCATAGCTCCACAGAATTGGTGAAACGGTCTTTCAACCTTCTGTCGTGCGTCACGATGACGAGTGCCGCACCATGACGCTGAGAGGATTCGTGCAGCAGCTCTGCCACGCGATGGCAGTTCACATCGTCCAAGGCAGATGTCGGCTCATCGGCCAAAAGCAGTCCGGGTGAGGTCATCAGCGCACGGGCAATACTGACGCGCTGCCGCTCACCGATGCTCAATGACTGCGGCATTTGCACGGACTTATCAGCAATGCCGAGCTCACTCAGCAACTGCCGGGCACGGGCCTCATCGGCATGCAGCCCGGCAAGGGTGCGGGCCAGCTGCAGGTTTTCCATCACATTGACCGACCGGATGAAAAGCGGCTGCTGGAATACTAATCCGATGTTCTTTCCCCGAAAAGCATCCATGGCAGTGCCCGAAAGTGTGGATAGATCCGTACTGTTCACATTGACCCTTCCAGTGGAGGGCCTCATCAGTCCTGCAAGCAGATGAAGCAAGGTGGTCTTGCCGCTGCCAGAGTTCCCCAATAGTAAAAGCACCTCCTCCTTTGCCACGCTGAGGTCGGGGAAGGCGAAGGACGGGCCTTGCGGGTAGGTGTATTCAAGTGCTGACGCCTGAAGCATGGTTGCAAAGTTACGGTGCGAGGCATGGCAACGCCCTAAGACCCTTGGCATCCGTAGCTTCGCACCGCACGATGCGTCTTTTCCGTCTCTTCCAGCTCCTTATGCTTGCGCCACTTCATTGTATGGCCCAAGAGGGTGATAGCATCGGTGCCGCTGACTCGGTATCGCAGGGCATGGCAGTGCAGTTCATGTATCACCCCAAGAACTGGTCAGACGAGAAGGACAGTACCCGCTATATGCTGGAGGGCAGCCCGATAATGTGGTACAACGGCTATGACGGACTCAAGTTCGGGGTGCATGCCGAGGGTGGCCGGGCAGACCTCGACCACGTTTTCAGCGCACGGCTGTGGGCCAACTCTGGCCTGTGGCAGTGGGGACTGCCCGAAGGCACCGACCCTTACGGTTTCATGCCTTTGGCGTTCACCGGTGATTACCGTACCTCATTGCGTGAGATATGGCGAAACAGTAGCGTGGAACTGGGCGTGAGGGCCTTGGAGGGTCTTTACGGCTATCACATAGGCGGTTCTAAACAGAACGCAGCAGGCACACTCACCATGAGACTGTGGTATCTGTCCATGTATCGAAGCGGTATAAACGGGATACCGTACCTCCTGAACCGTGACACTTGGGACGCAGGCCGCTGGAACAGCACCATCAACATCAGCACTTCCTACTCTTACACTTATGGTTCGGGTGAAGGTCAGGTAATGGTCCATGTGCGCAGCGCGTTTGTCGGGCCCGGACGCGACTATCACTGGTTCAGGGCAGAAGCATTGAATCAGACCGGTGTGTGGATGCTGAACCTCCAGTCGCGGGTGTTCCTACAGTTCGGATTCGGAAACGATTGGGCACCTGAGTCCATGCTCTACCTTGACAGGGCATCGCCAGAGGAGCTGATGGACAACAACATCACACGCTCCGCTGGCATCCTTCCCTCTCAATGGGCAGCCTACAGACCCGTGCAGAACCATTTTCACCATGGCGGAGGTCTGAATATGCGCGGATATGCGGGCTACCTCGCCCCAGAGGTCACAGAAGATGGTCAAGTGCTTGCCTACCGGGGTATGAGCGGTGCAGCGATCAACCTCGAACTGGAATTCGACCGCGTTCTGGGCAGCGATATGTGGCCGCTTCGCAAATGGGTCGGACTCAACACCTACCTGTTCGGTGATGCAGGTATCATCAGCGTTAACCCGCAAGGTGCCGCTCCATCATTCGCCATGCCTCGGGCCGATGCCGGCCTCGGACTGGCCCTCACCGTGAAGCAATGGGGGCCGGTGATGCGCCTGAAGCCTTTCACCGTGCGCTTCGACATGCCCTTTTTCGTGAGCCGTCCGTCCGCCTTGGAGGCCGACCACTGGCGTTTCCGGTGGGTACTCGGAGTGCAGCGGGCATTCTGACCCTCGTCATGTGCTCTATAAATTGACGCCTTGACCTTCGCAGGCATGGAAAACAAAGGCATCATCATCTACGGCAGCCGGTACGGAGCTGCGGGGCAATACGCCAGTTGGGCTGGAGAGGCACTGAAAATGCCCGTTCACAACCACGAGGACACCCCTTCGGACTTCCTGAGCGAGGTCGATACGGTGGTCATCATCACCTCCATCTACATGGGAGATTTCGTGGTGAAAGAATGGCTTAGCAAAAACACGGATCATCTCACGGAAAAACGGGTCTTTGTGCTGCTGGTCGGGGCCACCGAAACTGAAAAAGAGGAGAAGATCGCATCCATGTTCGACTGCAACATCCCTCCTGCCCTTTCACATTGCCATCGGCATTATGTGCGTGGCAAGAGCATCATCAGTGAGCTGTCGTTCAAGGATGGGCTGCTGCTGCGCATCGGAGCTTTTTTCACCAAAGACCCCAAGGAGAAAGCGTCCATGCTCACCGAATTCAACGAGGTGGACAGAGCTGGCTTGGAGCCACTGCTGTCAGATGTGAGGAGTGACGGGCACTGATCGCGCTGTCATTTTTTGACCGGGCCAATGCTGTGACTCACTACCTTGCACGGCATGTCCACCTTCCTCCACGACCTCGCATCAAGGCTCATTGCGCAGCACGGAACAGACCTCTCAAAAGTCTGTGTGGTGCTTCCAGGCAGACGGGCCGGGGTCTTCTTCCGCAAGGCGCTGGGCGACTGCACCGACAAGGCCATCTGGGCACCCACCGTACGCTCCATCGAGGATTTCGTGACCGAGGGTTCGGGGCTCACCCTGCTCGACAAGACCACGCTGCTGTTCCGCTTCTTCGAGGTCTATCGCCAGCACGCGGACGAACCGCAGCCCATCGCACAGTTCGCGGCATGGGCGGGTTCCTTCCTTGCGGATATCAATGAGATAGACCTCAATATGCTGAACGCGGAGGCCGTGTTCCACGACCTGCATTCGGTGGAGCGCATCGCCCGCTGGAACCCCGATGGCAGCCCGCCCAGCGATTTTCAGAAACGGCACCTTGACTTCGTGCGGCAGTTCCCCGTTTTTCATTCAGAACTGAAAAAATCCCTTCTGGCGAAAAAAGAGGCATATCAGGGCATCGCGTTCCGCAAGGTGGCCGAGGAGGTGGACAAGGCCATTGCGGACAATCCTTGGGAAAAGGTGGTCTTCGCGGGATTCAACGCACTGACCGTGAGCGAAGAGACCATCATGCAGGCATGGACTCAGAACGGCAAAGGCCAACTGCTGTGGGACATGGACCCGACCTATGTCAGTGACCCGATTCACGAGGCAGGCCATTACATACGGAAATACCTTACCAAGCAGAGTGTGCTCCGACTCGAAAAGGAATGGGAATGGGCACGGCCGTGGCTGCGCGAGACCGACAAACAGCTCGACATCATCGCAGTGCAGCGCAAGGTGAGCCAGGCCAAGGTGGCCGCAAGCCTCATCGCCAAGCGGCTGGAGGATGACCCCACGACCGATTTTCAGCGCACGGCCATCGTGCTGAACGATGAGCAACTGCTGATGCCACTGCTGCATGCCCTGCCCGAGAAGCTCAAGGGCATCAACATCACGATGGGCTACGGGCTGCAGTTCTCGCAGAGCGCGGTGTTCATCGGCAAGCTCTTCGCGCTGTGGCAGAACAGTGCCGATCACGATGGCAGGCTCTACCACCGCGACCTCGGGGCCATCTGCACCGACACATTCTTCCTCGCGGCCACCGGCCAGCGTGCCGATGAGCTCCTGAAGCGCCTTGCCGACAGACGCAAGGTGAGCATACGCCCTGCCGAGGCCGGGGGTGACCACCCACTGGAGCGCATCATGCTGCTGGAAATGAACGGGACGCCACAGGGCTTTCTACAAGGATTGGAAAAACTTGTCGGGACGGTACGCGATACCTGTGGTGAGTTGCCAGCACTGGCTTTGGAAATGGAATTCCTGCACCGCATCGGAAAGATGGTGACTCGCCTTTCGGACATGCTGCGGCAGTACCCCGAAATAGGCGACCTGCGCACCTTGCACGTCTTCTGGCGGCAACTGCTGCGTGGTGTGCAGCTCGATTTCAAGGGAGAACCGCTCACTGGCCTACAGGTCATGGGGATGCTGGAGACCCGCAACCTCGATTTCGAGGAGGTCATCATGCTGGGTGTGAACGAGGGCAACCTGCCATCGGGCGCATCATCCAACAGCTACCTGACCTACGACATACGCGGCAGCTACGGCCTTGCCCGGCAGAACGAGCGCGATGCAGTGACGGCCTACCACTTCTACCGCCTGCTGCACCGCGCCCAGCGGGTCACGCTGATCTATGACAGCGACACCGATGCCATGGGCAAGGGCGAGGTGAGCCGCTATGTGCATCAGCTCAGGCTGGAGCAGGGCGCGAACATCCGCATCCGAGAGTTTGAAGTAAAACAGCAGGTCGAGTCATCCGCCTTCCGACCCAAGATCACCATTCAGAAGGGAGAGAGGGAGATGCAGCGTTTGCTGGCCCACGCTGCAAGCGGTTTCTCGCCCAGTGCGCTGAACAGCTACCGCAACTGTGCGCTGCGATTCTACTTCAGGTATGTGGCCGGATTCAGTGAGCAAAGCGACCTTAGCGAGCATATCGCGCACGACACCTTCGGGTCGGCAGTTCACAACACGCTGGAGCACCTGTACACCCCGCTCACTGGCAGGCCGCTCACGGTGGAGGCATTGGAAGCATTGCGGCCGCAGGTAGATGCCGAGCTGGACAAGCAGTTCCGCGAGGTGCTGGCCCTCGATGAACCGCCCGAGGGTCGCAACCTCCTCGCGCTGGAGGTGGCGAGGACGTACGTTCACCGCGTCATTTCGCATGACATGAAAACGCTACGGTCGGGCATGGGCATCACGCTGCTCAGACTGGAGGAGAAACTTCAGACCACTTTTGAATCCGCTGGCACCAAGGTGCGGCTAAAAGGCATGGCCGACCGCATCGACCGACTGAGCGATGGCACCGTGCGTATCATCGACTACAAGACGGGGTCAAAACCACAGAAATCTAAGGTAGAGGACCCCGAGGAGTTCGATGGCAGCGGGCTCGACCATTTTTTCCAACTGATGATGTACGCGCTGATGTACGCCTCGGAGGATGCAGATGCCGCCATGTACCCGGTACTATTCTACGTGCGGCACGATGACATGGAGAAGCCACTGAAGGTGCTGGAGGGCAAGGCGGAGGTGTCGGGCACTGAGCTGACCGACTACGCCTCGGCCCGCGTGGGCAGCGTTATCAGCAGACTGCTCAACCCCGAAGAGCCGTTCAACCAGACGGATGACGATGAGCGGTGCAAGCACTGCGACTTCAACGGCATCTGCCAGCGGTAAAATCAATTCTTGACGAACAGAGCACTTGTGGCATCATCGCTGCCATTGTGAACGCGCACCATGTACAGTCCGGGAGTGAATGCTGACACGTCCAGCGGCACACGGTACTCACCAGGAGCATTCCGCCCCAAAGACCTTGAGATGAGCAGCTTGCCCATCACATCGTAGAGCTCCCAGGTAAGGGTGCTCTCTTTCGATGTGTTGATGCTCACGTTGATCAGGTCAGTGGTGGGGTTCGGATACAGCGTCATGCCAAGTGAAGAGGGTCTCGGTTCGATATTCTCCGCAGATAGCGCACTCTCAGGGCGGAGAAAATTCTGACCGCTGATGGTGATCAATGTAGCGCCCTCGGAGTGGGTGTATTCCGCCTCGGTCACTGAGGAAACATAGTTCCATGTACCCTTGGCTCGCTGCTGATTGATATCCAACACGAGATAACCCTTCTGCGCCAAATCAACAAATTTCATGTGGGGATTGGCAGTTGTGATTATTCCTGCACCGATATTGATGGGTGAACTTCCCGAGGTGATTGAAGTGGTCACAAACTCCACACCCACCGATCCTTGCCCTGTGTTAGGGTTATAGCTCTGATCCGGGTGCGGGATATCATTGCCCCATGATGTATGGATGTCCCCGGTAATGACAACCACATTATCAATGCTATTATCACTGATATGCCTTATGATCTCCGTCCTCTCAGGTCGGTACCCGTCCCACTGGTCGGCATTGATGATTCCGCCCTGCGGGAAGATGATGGGGATGGCTGGCACCTCCAATGGGGCGAACATCACCTGATTACCAATGATCTTCCATTGAGCCGATGAGCTTGAAAGCTGACCTTTCAACCACTGCTTCTGTTCTGCTCCAAGCAGCGTTCTGTTGGGGTCATCAATGGCCGGGTCGGTAAGTCCCACCTCCTCATCGCGGCCCTCGATACGGGTATCGATCATGATGAGGTCAACGAGCGGCCCCATAGGTATGGTGCGGTAGATGCTATAGCTGTCCTCGGCTTTCGGACGGATGGGCAGCCACTCGAAATATGCCTGTTCGGCATTGGCAAGACGCTGATCCCATGGGCCTTGGGTGTTGGGATCATGATTCTGGGCTCCTTCTCTCCAAGAGTTATTGGCACTCTCATGATCGTCCCACACGACATAGAATGGCCATTTGCGATGGGCCTCCTTGAGATTATCGTCCAAACGATAGCTGGCGTAACGCTGACGATAGTCGCTAAGGGTCACGGTCTCGTTGGGCGGCATGATCTCCACGCCACTGCCGCTCAAAGTGGCTGCGTACTCATAGATGTAGTCACCCAGATGTATCACAGCATCTATGTCATCGCGCTGATTAAGATGGTTGTATGAGTTGTAGCGCACTCCCCCACCGAAATTCTGGCACGACACCACTGCGAAGCGAAGCCCATCGACCATGGCATCAGGTGCGGTGCGGGTGCGGCCAACGGGCGACATCAGCCCCTCCATATTGAAGCGATAGTAGTACCAGCTGTTGGCTGCAAGACCGGTGACATCGGCCTTGACGGTGAAATCCTTCGACCCGTCCGTGAAAACCGACCCGGTAGCGACAACATCCGTGAAACCCTCATCATTCGCCACCTGCCACTCGACATCATAGCTGTCGTTCGGATCCAAAGGTGTTACCCGCGTCCAGATGATAACCCTGTCAGCTAAAGCATCACCAGAGGCTACACCGTGATGGTAGGGAGCGTTGTCCGGGTTGAACTGCGCAAGTCCAGGCAAGCAGATCAGCAAGGAGAATGCGGGAAGAAGAAGTCTTTTCATCGGTAGATTTTTGGAGAAGTCAAAGGAAAGCATTGAAAATGGGAGTGAAAGGTTACGGTAACATCAACGCAGCGGCTCTGTGAGAAACTCGGCCATGGGCCTGCCCGCACGCTGGCGTTCGATCAGACGGTCCACGATGTCCGGTGTCAGGATTTCGTCCGAAGGCATTCGGGTAAAAAAGTAGAAGGCCTTGTTGAAAATGAGCGGCTGTTGCTCTGCAGCATCTCTCAGTTCCTTCGGGAGGATCTTGTTGCGCTCTCCGTGCAACGACCCGTAAACGGAGCTGAATGACTCATCGTGCAGCAGGTCATTGAAGCGGTCAAGGTTTGAGGCGATATGACCCCTTATAGCCGAAAGCTGTTCCTTATCGGGCAGATAAACCCCGCCATACACCGCCAAGTGCTCAGGTCCGGCCTCGATGTACATGCCGGGAGTAACGGTATCCTTCTTGCCACCCCGACCGATCACTGCAGAACTTCTGAGTTTATAGGGACTCTTGTCCTTGCTGAAACGTACATCGCGGTTGATCCTGAAAATGGCGTCTTTCGGTGAGATGTCTAAAGCAGGGTCGTCCTCTCGCATACGCTGTATGAGCTCGGATACCAGCCCCTCGAACGGAATCTTGACGCTATTCTCGTAGCGTTTCTTGTTGGCATGAAACCAGTCCCGGTCGTTGTTCGCTGCAAGGTCTCGATAAAACTGAAGAAAATCCGGAGTGATCGGCAAGAACTCATTCATCTGCTCACTGGTTTTGCGAGGCAATTTCGACAAAAACATCTGAACGGAACGTACTCCCAGGACTTGAGATGCGATGTTTCTCTTGACTATTGACCGCATCGGGTAGTTGCGGGATTTTGAAGGTGCTGGGTCGGTAACGTTCTTTGCGGAAAACAATCATCTCGTACATGCTCAGAACACTTCTCGCACTCTTGATACTTGCCATTTTCGGTGCGCAGGTCTTTGCGCAGCCAATCACGCTGGATGACGTTTGGGGAAGGAATGTGTTCAGGGCAGAGGGAGTGCGCGGCCTCCGCTCCATGAAAGATGGGAAGCACTACACGGCTCTCTCGGGTGCTGAGACAGACCGTACAGTGGTGAAATACACATACAAGACGGGCGAGGAAGTGGAGAGGTTGATCACCGCTGCTGAACTGCGTTTCAACCAGCAGGCTCTGAAGATCGAGGAATATGCCTTCAATGGAGATGAGACCAAATTGCTTATCGGCACTGAACCACAAAAACTCTACCGCCACTCTGCAAGCCATGTCTGGTACGTCTTCGACCTCGTCACAAGAACGATGCGCCAATTGGCGGACGGGCAGCAGGTGTTTCACGCGACCTTCTCACCCGGGTCGGACAGGGTGGCATACGTCAAGGACAACGACCTTTGGGTGGAGCGCATCGACTCTGGCGAAATGATACGCCTGACAAGCAATGGCCGCAAGAACACCATCATCAACGGAATGGCAGACTGGGTATATGAGGAGGAGTTCGCTTTTACCCAAGCTTTTGAATGGTCGTCTGATGGAACTTACATTGCCTATTACGAATTCAATGAGGAGCAGATAAAGGAGTTCACCATGATGCGCTACGGTGGACTGCTTTACCCAGAAAAAGAGACCTTCAAATATCCCAAGGCGGGCGAGGCCAACTCCATTGTGAGCATCTACATCGTGAACCCTGCCACGGGCGTCCGTGCCAAAGTGGACATCGGCACAGAGACCGACATCTACATCCCGCGCATCAAATGGACGCTTGACCCAAAGGTGCTCTCGGTGCAACGGCTCAACAGGCTTCAGAACAAATGGGAGCTGTTGCTCGCCAATGCATCTGATGGCTCCACCAGCCCTATCCTTACCGAAGAAAGCAAGACCTACATCGACATTAATGACGACCTGACTTTTCTGACAGGTGGCAAGCAGTTCATCATCAGAAGCGAGCGGGACGGCTACAGCCATCTGTACCTCTACAATATGGACGGATCGCCCGTGATGCAGCTCACATCAGGTAAGTGGGATGTGACGACATTCTATGGTGTGGATGAAAAAGGCAAGGATCTCTTTTACCAAAGTTCAGAGGAGGGACCCTCACAGCGACATGTGTATTCTGCATCGCTGAACGGGAAGTGGAAGCGGAAACTGACCCCAGACAAGGGCCAGAACGATGCCGATTTCAGTGCGGGAATGACCTACTTCATCAATCGTCATTCTACCGCTGACTCCCCCCCTGTCACCTCACTGCTCGACTCCAAAGGCAAGCTGATCCGTGTGCTGCAAGACAATAAGCATTTGGCAAACCAGCTGCTTGGGATGCAACTTTCCAAGAAGGAGTTTTTCACCTTCACCCCATCGCATGGAACACCGCTCAACGGCTGGATACTGAAACCTGCCGGCTTGAAAGAGGGCGAACAACTGCCTGTGGTGATCCATATCTACGGTGGGCCGGGCAGCAACTACGTGAACGATTCATGGGAAGGCCAGAAGCTCATGTGGCACCACATGCTGGTGCAGCAGGGCTTCATTGTGGTGTCGGTTGATAACCGTGGCACAGGTAACCGCGGGCGCGATTTCAAGCACAGCACGTACTTGGAACTCGGAAAACTCGAGACCGAGGACTACATCGAGACAGCCAAATACTTGGGCACACTGCCATACGTGGACAAAGACCGCATTGGCATCTACGGGTGGAGCTACGGAGGTTATATGAGTTCTTTGGCAATAACCAAGGGCGCGGACCACTTCAAGGCGGCAGTGGCCGTGGCCCCGGTCACCAACTGGCGTTTCTACGACAGCATCTATACCGAGCGTTTCATGCGCACCCCACAGGAGAACCCGAATGGCTATGACGACAACTCGCCCGTGAACCATGTGGAAAAACTACGCGGCAGTTATCTGCTGGTGCATGGCACTGCTGACGACAATGTGCATTTCCAGAACTCAATGGCGATGATAGACGCACTGGTTGCCGCCAACAAGCCCTTCGATATGATGGTGTACCCAGACCTCGACCACGCCATCTACGGCCACAACTCACGGCTGCACCTTTACACCAAGATCACTGATTTCCTGAATAAGAACCTGTGAAAGGGAGGCGAGGGACGTGGGACGAGTGTGTCCGTTTCCTCAATCGATGATTTTCCTGAACACCTGAATAACTTACTTTCAGCCGCTCTTAACTCATACTGAAACAAATGACCCTTCCACAGCAGCCACAACTGATGGGCCATCCGGCCGGACTGTTCATCCTGTTCTTCACCGAGATGTGGGAACGCTTCAGCTATTATGGCATGCGGGCCTTGCTTGTACTTTTTCTCGTCAGTGGCCTGGATGAGGGCGGTTGGGCCTGGGACCGCGAGGACGCGCTCAAGCTTTATGGCATCTACACGGGACTGGTATATCTCACCCCCATCTTGGGCGGTATCCTTGCCGATAAGCTCATCGGCCACCGCAATGCAGTAGCACTGGGCGCATTGCTGATGACCCTGGGCCATGCATCGATGGCGTTTGAGACAGAGTTCCTGTTCTATGTCGGCCTCGGTCTGCTGATACTCGGCAATGGAGCATTCAAGCCCAACATCTCGTCTATTGTGGGCGGTCTTTACCCGCAGGGCAGCGATAAGAAAGACTCCGCTTATACCATCTTCTACATGGGCATCAATGCCGGTGCGTTCCTTGGCATCCTGCTGTGCGGTTACATCGGTGAGAAGGTCGGCTGGAGCTGGGGCTTCGGGCTTGCGGGCATCTTCATGTTCTTCGGAATGATGCAGTTCTGGTTCGCGCAAGGCATCTTCGGTAACATCGGCAAGCGTTACAAGAAGGGCGAGGTACGGGAAGTGGTCATTGAAGACCAAGTGCCTGCCAACGTGGAGCGCGACCGGCTCATGGTCATCGGAATCTTCTCCTTCTTCACTATTTTCTTCTGGATGGCATTTGAGCAAGCTGGAGGCTCCATGACCATCTTCGCCAAGGACTACACCAGCCGCGTTTTGGAGGGCGGAGCGGCAACCGCCTTCCGATGGGCCAATACGCTGCTGTCCATCACTCCGTTGGCCATCGTTACCTACGTGCTGGCCATGCTTTTCAAGCAGACGTTCTCGAAATACGCACTATCGAATCTCTTTCTTGCACTTAGTTTCATCATCATCTGGGGTGCCGCCCTTTGGATGATCAATAACGAGTTCAGCGCAGAGAGCAGTGAAGTGCCGGCATCATGGTTCGGCATTCTCAACTCTTTCTTCATCATTGCCTTCGCACCTCTTTTCTCAAAGATTTGGGAGAGCAGACTCAACCCTTCCGCACCCGTGAAATTCGCCTTGGGGCTGATTTTACTCGGGCTTGGATTCGGGGTATTGGCATACGGTGGTCTTAGCATCGCATCGGGCGCGCAGACCGCGCAGGTGAGCATGGGCTATCTGATTCTCGCATACCTGTTCCATACGCTGGGCGAACTGTGCATCTCGCCCGTGGGCCTGTCCTATGTGAGCAAGCTGGCACCCGCTCGTCTGGTGGGGCTGATGTTCGGCATCTGGTTCCTCAGCTCCGCATTGGCCAACTATCTGGCCGGATGGACCGGTAGCCTCATCGACAAGATCTCAGAGATGTACTCGCTTTCCACCTTCTTCCTCATCTACACTTTCCTACCCATCGGAGCAGGTGTAGTGCTGGTGACCCTCTCAGGGTTCATCAAGAAGAAGATGCATGGGATTCATTGAGTGCCTTATCGCTCAATGACAGGGTACTTGCAGATCACTTGCGAGCATCTGGTGTGTAATTATGAGAAATAAACGCTGAAGACACAGAAAAGCCCTGTCGGCTTGACGCTGACAGGGCTGCTTTCAGCTCCCCTTCTTGGGTTCCGCGACTGCGGAAGACCCTCTGATCAATCCCGCACATGCGGGACTCTTACCAGCTGAGCGAGTTCTCCTGTCAACGTTTCCCCGCTCACGATTCGCTCCAAGAGTCGTCTCGACTTCTGTTTCATAATGAACCGCTCGCACTTTAGTGCCATGGATCTCTCTTCAGAGCATTCGAAGACAGCCATCAGGTTCCACGGCCTGTGCTTGGATGTGAACGTGTCGGTCTTGTCAGAATGGATGTGTTCTCCAAGTCTGCGTTGTACGTCATGGGTATGCCCGACATAGTACATGTCGCTCGAATCGCTGTGTAGAACATAGATGTAGAACATCCGTGGATCTTTAATGAAAGCACAGAAAAGCCCTGCCAACTTATGTCGGCAGGGCTGCTTTCCGCTCCCCCTCTTGGGCTCGAACCAAGGACCCTCTGATTAACAGTCAGATGCTCTAACCAGCTGAGCTAAGGAGGAAAATGTCTTTACTTCTCTTTTTTATCCGCTTTACCCTCTAATCAATCCCGCAGGTGCGGGACTCTAACCAGCTGAGCTAAGGAGGAATTTGAGGGCTGCAAATGTAAGAGGCTTTCAAGAATCCGACAATATCGAAGAGAAAAAAATCAGACCTCCTGATCCAATACCTTTGACGCCTCACTCGAAACAAGCACCATTCAAAGCATGAGCAGCATTCTCACAGTAGGCACAGTGGCATTTGATGCCATCGAGACCCCGTTCGGAAAGACAGATAAGATAGTGGGCGGAGCAGCCACTTACATCGCACTGGCAGCATCTTACTTCAACAAACCGATCAATATGGTATCGGTGGTCGGTGATGATTTCCCGGCAGAATCGCTCGATATGCTGAGAGCCCATGGAGCAGACATCACTGGCATTCAGGTGAAGCAGGGTGAGAAGACCTTCTTCTGGAGCGGACGTTACCACAATGACATGAACACACGGGATACGCTTGCCACGGAGCTGAACGTTCTGGCAGACTTCAACCCCGTGGTGCCCGAAGCCTACAAAGCCTGTGACTTCCTCATGCTGGGCAACCTGACGCCCGCCATTCAGGCTTCGGTGATCGACCAGCTGCCCGTGCGCCCCAAACTGATCGTGATGGACACCATGAACTTCTGGATGGACATCGCCATGGAGGAATTGAAACAGACCATCAGCCGGGTGGATGTGCTCACCATCAATGATGAAGAGGCCCGTCAGCTCTCAGGCGAGTATTCGCTGGTGAAAGCCGCGCAGAAGATCCTGACGATGGGGCCCAAATACCTGATCGTGAAGAAAGGGGAACACGGGGCATTGCTGTTCAACAACGAGAGTGTGTTCTTCGCCCCTGCCCTGCCGCTGGAGGAGGTTTTTGACCCCACCGGAGCGGGCGACAGCTTCGCAGGTGGTTTCATCGGCTACCTGGCAAGCTCGCGCGACATCAGCTTCGAGAACATGAAGCGGGCCATCATCTTCGGCTCTGCGATGGCCTCCTTCTGCGTGGAGAAATTCGGCACCGAAAGGCTTCAGAACCTATCGCAGGAGGAAATCGAGGACCGCGTACAGGAATTCATCGACCTGGTGCAGTTCGACATCTCATTGGTGAACGACTGATAGGCCAATCACTTGTCACGCGGCTTCTGGCAGCAGTGGTGCAGCTTGTCGTACGCCTCCTGCGGAGCACGTCTGTCATCGGCATCGTAGCCCAGCGCGTTCAACGCCTCCCTGATGGCATCGGGTGAGGTCTTCCCTTCGCGGTACGAGACCGTGAGCACTGCGCTCTCCACATCGAGCGCAGCAGCTGTGACCCCCTTGGTGAAGGCCATCTCCTTCTCTATGCGCTCCTTGCACATGTCGCACACGGCAGAGGTCTGGATGGTGATGGTCTCCATGCCTTTCTGGGCGAAGACGGCTGTAGTGGAGAGGAGGAAGAGGGTTATCAGGATGTTTTTCATCGGTGGTAAAGTCTAAAGGTCAATTCACAAAGCAATGGTAGCACGAAACATGCCATTATTTCAACGCATACCTGAACCCCACATAAGGGTTGATCCCCATGGTCGCCCCCATATCTGCGAGGCATCGAAGTAAGGGCCGAAGGGGTCGCTACTGGCGATGATGACATCAAGCTGCACGAAGTTGGTCAGGTTCTCCGCACCACCTTCGCCATTGCCTGAGACCGCTATACTGTCCTGACAGGGATGTGTGGGCGCGCGGTTATAGAGACACGTGTATCGCGTCCCTACCACGGGGAGCAGCATTTTTCTCCTGATGACACTTTTATATGCCCATTGAAAACACGTAGGGTGATTACCTTCCCCACCCTAACATCTCCGCTATGAAAACACCTTTCCTGCTAATAACCATGACCGTCCTGCCTGGTCTGCTCAAGGCGCAGTACTTTGATTGGGCCAGCACGTTCGGAGGATCACATACAGAGATCGGCCATGCACTGGAAGTGAATGCCGAGGGCCATGCCATAGCCGGAATCACCTTCGGTTTCGGAGCAGATATGTATCCGGGCCCCGGCACTCTGGTATTCCCCGTCAATGGCATAACTGATTTCGTTCTCGCCAAGTTCGACCATGACGGCATGCCCATCTGGATGCATCAGATAGGAGGCAATGGGCCTGACCAATGCAACGACCTTCACATTGACCATGACGGCAGCTTCATTGCCACGGGATATTTCCGTTTTACAATGGATCTCGACCCGGGGACGGGAACCTTCACGGTGCAGTCGGGTGCTCAGCAAAGTGCGTTCATAGCCAAGTATGACACGGACGGAGCCTTCCTATGGGGAGGTTCGGTAGGTGGCGATGGCATGGATACTGGGCATGACGTGACGACAGACCTTCAGGGCAATCATTACTTGTCCGGGCATTTCAATGGCCAGGCAGACCTCGATCCGGGACCCAATTCGCTCATGGTTCAATCCTTGGGACTTATTGATGCTTTCATCATAAAGCTCGACAGTGCCGGAGGTCTCCTTTGGGCCAAGACCATAGGAGATGTGTATGGGAACGACATCGCCTATCACACCGTGACAGACTATGAAGGCAATCTGTTCATAGCAGGTTACGTGACCGGTCAGGTGGATCTGGATCCTGGAACAGGAGTGCATCTCTCGGGAACGTTCGGTTCCACAAGTGCTTTTCTGGTGAAGCTTGACACAGCGGGCGAGTTCGTATGGGGCCACACCTTCGGAGGCGGTGGCACAGCCTATGCCTACGAGACTTGCCTTGATTCAACAGGCAACATATACCTGTGCGGCACATTCTATGGCTCAGGTGATTTCGACCCTCACGAGGGCGTTCATACCCTTGCCTCAGAAGGGAGCAGCGATGCCTTCGTGCTGAAGCTCGACCCCGCTGGCCATCTGCTATGGGCTCACGCCATCGGGGGCATCGGACAGGATGGATTCGAGGCCATGAAGGTCTTGCCCAATGGAACGTTGTTCGCTGCGGGCCATATCAGCGCCACGGTGGATGCCGACCCCGGGTCTGCGAACGTGCCGTTCACCTCTGCCGAACAGACAGATGCATTTCTGCTCATTTTGGAAACAGATGGGTCGTACCGATGGGCCGGAATCCTTGAGAATACCAGACAAGGCAGGTTCATGGAGTTGGATCTCTCAGATGAAGGCGAGATATACCTCGCAGGGGCACACAACGGCCCCACCGATTTCGATCCAGGACCAGATGTGGTCTTGGCAGGAGTTTTCTATGGCGATTTGGATGACGGCTTTGTGATGAAACTCGGTCGATGTAACGGGTCCGTGTTCCTCAGTCTGGATGGTGAGACCCCTGCCTGCGAAGGCGACACGCTCACCCTGTCGGTGGCGGATGTGGGAAGCGGCCTCCAATGGTCAACAGGGGAGGACACGCAGACCATTGAGGTGACCGAAAGCGGCATCTATTCCGTGACCGTTCAGAATGCCGAAGGATGCCCCGACACCTATGGGGCCATGGACATAGAAATGGAGGGGGCTAATGTGAGCGTGACGGTGCAGGGCACTCAGCTCATCGCCTATCCTCAGGACTTATCATACCAATGGTATTTCAACGGTACGCCAATAGAAGGTGCCACAGGCAATGTCCATGTGCCCGAATCCAGCGGCAACTTCTGGGCTACATGGACCGATGACAACGGCTGTTCAGGACAGACCTGGACCATTGAGTACACCCACACTTCTGTCGAATACCTTGGTGAGGCGACTTGGGGCATACGTCCTGGGAACATCAGACCTTTCGAAGCCTGGCAGATCGTGTCACAAACACCTGTCATCTGGGCACGAGTGCTCGATGTCACTGGAAGAGCGATCTGCGAGGCTGCCCCTTCAGCAGGAAGCTCCACAATCCTAAATATCCCTCCAGTGGGCAGTGGCACTTATTGTGTTCAGGTAGCTACCCGCCAAGGAGTTTCGGCAGTACGGGTCATCGTCATGTAATCACCACTAACTTCGCATTATGAGCCAAGAGGTCATTTCCCGTATCACAGTCAGTGCTGACATCTGCCATGGCAAACCGACCATCAGGGGTTCGCGCATCATGGTGGAGACCATCCTGAGCCACCTGTCGGCAGGCGATAGCGTTGACGACCTGCTGGAGGTGTTCCCTGACCTTGAGCGTGAGGATGTGCTGGCTGCGCTGACCTACGCCAGCATGGCCGTACATATGAAGGGCACAGTGCTGAAGGCGGCATGATGAGGTTCCTTGTAGATGCGCAGCTCCCCCCGCTGGTCGCTTCCATTCTCCGCGACCATGGGCATGATGCGGTGCATACACGGTCGCTCGCTTTGAAGAACAACACGCCCGACACCGATATTCTGACCCTATGCCATGCGGAAAGCCGCATCCTCATCACCAAAGACCTCGACTTCTACCACAGCAAGATGGTGAAGGGTGAGCCTGCCAAGCTGGTCATGGTGAAGGTGGGCAATATGCGTGCGAGGCAGTTCCTCGGCCTTGTGCGAACAATGGTTCCCCTGATGCAATCGGCCTTGGAGCAGGGCGACCTTGTGGAGATGCACGATGACCGCGTGGTTGTGGTCTTTTGAGACTGCCCCTCGTCCCTCACTTCAGCGCATACCTGAACCCCACATACGGGTTTATCCCCTTGGTCGGCCCCCAGACCTGTGAGGCATCGAAGTACGGGCCATAAGGGTCGCTGCTGGCAATAATGGCATCGCGCTGCACGAAGTTGGTCAGGTTCTCCGCGCCCGCATACACCTCCAACCGCTCGAATTTCTTTGAGGACGGGTCACAGGAATGTTCTCAACGAATCTCAATCACACGGCCTTCAAAACCCTGCCGAACCTCGCTCACGGCCTTGACGGCAAGTTGCCGCAGCGTCTTCCTCCGATTGTTCACGGCCATGAGCACCACCACACGGATACTGAATCTGCTGAGATTCTGCTGATACCGTTGGTTCTTGTCGATGGTGAGCAGATAGTCGAAACCCTTTTCAGATGCAGGGGTAAGAAGTCTGTGGTCGTTGAACCCTGCCCAGCCCATTTCCTGTGCAGTCGCCACATCGCCTGCCTCCGCGAGGTCGTCACGGAGACCATGAGGCAGGTTCTCGTCAAGCAGCCAGCGCATGAAGCACCTTGGAGTCGCCCAGCGCCTTGGCGGCTAACATCAAGGCCGAAACCGTCCGCTCGCGGGTCACTGTTGGATAGTCGGCAAGGAAAACGTCTATCAGGTCACCGCCCTCCAGATAGTCGAACAGCGTCTTCACAGGCACACGGGTACCCGTTAACACAGGAGTGCCTCCGAGCACTGCTGGGTCGATGGTGATGGGACCGAATTCCATGGAATTGGAAAAATGAAGTACAAAGTTAAGTGATATCACACATGGAAGTGTACGTGGAATCATCCCACACAGCACAGCCCCCTACTTCAAAGAATACCTGAACCCCACATACGGGTTGATGCCCATCGTTGGCCCCCAGACCTGCGAGGCATCGAAGTAGTCGCCAAAGGGGTCTGAAGCTGCGATGATGGCATCGCGCTGCACGAAGTTGGTCAGGTTCTCCGCACCCGCATACACCTCGAACCACTTGAACTTCTTGGTGATCTGCAGGTTCATGGTCATGTACCACGGGGCATTCTCCGCAAGGCGGTACTCCTCGGGGTTGGCGCGGGTGTCGGCCAGTCTGCGCGGGCCGTGGCCCTGCACCGTGAGGTCGAACTTCCATTTCTCGAAGTTGGTGGCATAATGCACCGTGCCGAGGATCTTGTGCCGCTCGGCCAACACCTTGCGCTGAAGCTGCCCTGCCGTGGTCACGTTGACATCGTTGAGCTTGTAGGCCGCGCGCAGTTCGAGGCGCTTGACGGGCTCGTAGCTCAGTTCGGTCTGCAGGGCGTTGGAGTAGCTGCGGCCATCGAGGTTGTAGAACTGCACCTGACGCACATCAGCATCGAGGTCGAGCACCACCTGATTCTCAAAGTCCGTTCGGTAGAAACTGGCCGTGGCCGAGGCGGGTTTTCCCAACACCTTGAAGGTGTGCGTGGCACTGACACCGTAGTTCCACGAGACCTCGGGACGGAGGCTCTCCATCACCATCACGGTGCGCGAACTGGCCAGCACCGCGCCATGCTCCGCGAACACGTTGGCGGTGCGGTAGCCACGCCCGCCTGTGAGGCGCAGCACGGTATTCTGCGTGGGGTTGTACCTCAGGTGCAGGCGCGGGGTGAGGAACCACCCGTACATCAGGTTGTAGTCGGCACGGAAACCCGCGAGGGCCGAGAACTTCTCTGGCATGTTGAAGGCATACTCCGCAAACGCCCCAGGCACCCGCTCTATGCGGAAAAACGTGCTGTCGTTATACACCTCATCAAAATGGTCATAGAGGAAAGAGACGCCCGCCTTCAGCTCGTGGCGGTCGCTGTCCCAGCCCTTGCGCGTCAGCAGGTTGAGGTTGGCGCTCCGCTGAGTGCCATCATAATCCTTCATTCCGAAGAAGCTCATCTGGTCGTGGTAGCGCCAGTTGGTGATGAGCGCGATGCTCATGTCATCCACATTGGGCACGAAAAAGCCCGTCTTGGAGAAGAAGTCCACCTGTCGTGTAGTGATGCCGATGCCGAAGGGCAGCTCCACGGTGCGTTCCATGCCGCTGCGGAAACCGAGCTGCCCCCCCACCTTGTCGTCATACACCGCACGGATGCCCACCTGCCCGAAGGTGTTCTTCCCGTCAAATGTCCAGCGGTTGAAAACGTTCATCTGGGTGTACTTGGGCATGTCCATGAAGCCGTCATGGTTCATGTCGTTCTCGGCCACGATACCGCTGAGATGGACGTAGAGCTGCGAACCCACCTGCTCGGTGAACTGCTTGGCGGTCTGGAGATTGAGTTCGAGTCTTCCCCCGAAATTGGCGTAGCCGTTGATGAACAGCCGTTCGGCCTCTTTGGGTTTGAAATACTCCAGGTTGATCTGGCCGCTCATGCTCTCATAGCCGTTCACCACCGACCCGGGACCTTTGATGATCTGGATGCTCTCGATCCACGTTCCGGGAATGAGTCCCATGCCGTAGCTCGATGCCAGCCCTCGGATGAGCGGCACGTTCTCGGCCTGAATCTGTACATAAGTACCGTCCAGCCCCAGCATCTGGATGCGCTTGGCACCTGAGACCGCATCGTTCATCACCACATCGACCGAGGCATTGGTCTCGAAGCTCTCCGAAAGGTTGCAGCACGCGCCCTTGCGCAGTTCGCAACTGTTGATGTTCTCTGCCACGATCGGGTCCATCAGCCTGAACTCCACACCCGATTGGCGTTCGGAAACGGTCACGCCCTGCATCACCTGCGGCTTCAACCTCACCTCCAGCGGACGTGAGGCAGATGTCACGGTAATGGTGTCGGAAGCGTATCCCACATAGCTCACCACCACTACACCGGGGAGACCTTCTTTTACGGGAAGGGAGAAATTCCCGTCTGCATCAGTGATGGTTCCATCGGTGGTACCCGACCAGATGACGTTGGCCCCGACCAGAGGCGTGTGCCCGCTGTCGGAGTGGCCGTGAACCGAGCCGCGCAGCTCTTGAGCTGAGGCGGAAAATGGAAAATGGAAAATGGAAAAAAGGGTGAGGAAAATGGAAAATGGAAAATGGAAAATGGTTGGTCGTGCATCCACGCAGCCCAACCATGGCCTGGACGATTTTCTATATTCAATTTTCAGTTTTCTTGATTCCCCAGAAATGGGGGCACTGATGAAAGTTCTCATGATGAAACGGTTCTGTTAATGGAAAAAGAAAAACCCGCCCCGAAGCCTCGGGGATAACAGAACCGGGTATCAGATCAGGAAGACCTGATGGAGGACGTGCCTGCGCACCGATGGCAGTGGCGGCAGGTCGGGGACGCGGGCAATGGCCGCATCATTCCCGGAGGGAAATTCTCGCAGAAGGAACTCGCTGACAGCAATGAAATGGAAAGCCGAGTGCGTGATGGTTTCGCGCTCATCTTTCTGCTGTGTCAGGAAATCCTCTTTGAAGTAGTTGGAATCGTAATCGCAGCAATGACGCTGGATAGACATGCCTTCAGCCGGCAGCGTGCAGGTCTCAGAACAGTGGTCCACCTGCGCGTTGATGGCCATGAAATGCTGACCGCTCATACTGCAAACCATGTGGTCCACAAAGAAGCCCATGCCCGACAGCGTGACCAGCACGGCCATCATCACTGAGAATATGGGCTTGAGGTATTGCATGGGGCAAAGATAAAGGATAAGGTTAGCCCGTTTGTGACTATCGGTACACCTCCCTGCGATGAGCTACTTTGACGACTTCCACTATCAACACGTCATCTTCAATGGTATACACCACGCGGTAGTCGGCAACACGTATCCTGTACGTGTCATCCAACCCCCTCAGTTTCTTTGAGCCGTGGGGTCTCGGAGTTTCAGCAAGGCCATTGATTGCCAACCCCACTTTGTCCGCCACATTCAACGGCAGAGAACGCATCTGCTTCTCGGCAGACCGTTTGATTCGGATGCTATACATCCTTACTCAGGTGGCCGCTGTCCTTGAGACGCTGCTTCACTGTTTCCCAGTCCTCAGAAGGCTCGGAAGCAGCAAGTTGCACATCTATGATGTCCTCAACATCTTCGAGCATGTCGATGTAGGAGGCCACAGCACGGCCCGAAGTCCTTCGCTTCTTCAACTCCTTGATGTCAATGAGAAGTCCCGTCCTCTTGCCCTTGCTGTCGGTCACTATGCTAATGCCGTCCATTACTTCCACGTTTTGCAGAACGAAGGTAGCGGAATTCCTACACCCCCACGTTTGTCCTGAACAGCTTGACCGCGATGGCAAGCAGCACGATGCCGAATACTTTGCGCAGCACACTGATACCGCCCGGGCCGAGGATGCGCTCGATGCGCTCGGTATTCTTCAGCACCAAGTACACCGGAATCATATTGAGCACGATGGCGATGATGATGTTCTCCACATGATACTCGGCCCGCAAGGAAAGGATCGTGGTGAGCGTACCCGTACCTGCGATAAGTGGGAAGGCCAGCGGTACGATGGATGCCGTGGACGGGGTGTCATCCTTGTAGAGCCTTATTCCCAGTATCATCTCCAATGCAATGAAGAAGAGTACGAGTGAACCAGCAATGGCAAAGTCGGAGACCCCGATTCCAATGAGTTTCAACATGCTCTCTCCCAGAAAAAGGAAGGCGATCATGATGACAATCGATGCTATCGTGGCAGTGCCCGACCTCAGGTGCCCAGCTCTCTTGCGCAGGTCGACAATGATGGGTACGCTACCCACAATATCGATCACCGCGAAGAGCACCATGCCTGCGGTCACTATTTCTTTGAAGTCGATATGCATAGGGTATGGTCTGAAAGAATGTAACTCAACCGAAAAGATGGGCGAACACCTCCTGCACCTTACCCACCTGCACGATGCGGATGCCTTTGGCGTTGCTGTTCACAGGGCTGCGGTCAGAAACGAAGATTTGTTTCATGCCCATCTTGGCGGCCTCGTCAATGCGCTGCTCCACACGATTCACTGGGCGTATCTCCCCGCTGAGGCCCACCTCGCCAGCAAAGCAGGTGCCAGCGGGAATAGGCAGATCGGCATTGGACGAAAGGATGGCGCAGATCACTCCGAGGTCGATGGCCGGGTCGTCCACCCGCATACCGCCTGTGATATTGAGGAACACATCTTTGGAACCGAGGTTGAAGCCGCAACGCTTCTCCAGCACGGCCAGGAGCATGTTGAGCCTACGCAGGTCAAAACCCGTGGCCGACCGCTGCGGTGTGCCATAAACTGCCGAGCTGACCAATGCCTGTGTCTCGATGAGCATGGGCCGCACCCCCTCGACCATCGCGGAGACTGACACTCCGCTGAGCTGCTCCTCGCGGTCGGGAACAAGCAGACGTGAGGGGTCTGACACGGCCTTCAGTCCTGTGGAATCCATCTCATAGATGCCCAATTCCGGAGTGCTTCCGAACCTGTTCTTGATAGCACGGACGATGCGAAACAGGTAATGGCGGTCGCCCTCGAACTGCAGCACGGTATCGACCATGTGCTCCAGGATCTTCGGCCCCGCGATACTTCCGTCCTTGGTGATGTGTCCCACGAGGATGACGGGCGTGCCTGTCTCTTTCGCGAAGCGCACGAACTCGCCCGTGCATTCACGTATCTGCGACACGCTGCCGGGCGTGGAGTCGATCAGCTCGGAATAGACCGTCTGAATGGAGTCGATGATCACAATGTCAGGCTGTACCTGCCTGAAGTGTTTGAACAGCAGCGTGGTCGATGTCTCTGTGAGGATCACACAATCGCTATTGCCGATGCCTACGCGCTGCGCCCGCATACGTATCTGCTGCTCGCTCTCCTCCCCAGATACGTAAAGCACCTTAACTCCCCTCCAGTGGAGCGCGAGCTGAAGCAGCAGAGTGGACTTGCCGATGCCTGGCTCCCCTCCTATCAGCGTCACCGAACCTTTGACGATGCCCCCTCCCACGGTGCGATTGAACTCAGCATCGGGCGAGAACAGCCGCTGCTCCTCGACATGCTCTATCTCCGAGATGATGCGCGGCACAGCCTTCACATCGCTGATCCGTGAAGCCAACGTGGTCTTCGGTTTGGAGATGACCTCCTCCACCAGCCTGTTCCATTCACCGCACGAAGGACATTTGCCCACCCATTTCGGGGAGCTGTATCCGCAACTTTGACAGAGGAAAGAGGTCTTGGCCTTCGACATGAATGAAGGCACAAAGATGCGCGATCAGTTCTCGCGTGTGAACTCGCGCATCACATAACCCCCCGCATCAGGGGTTCCTATTTGAAGCACCTCATTGTTGATCTTCAGAATCTCCCAATCGGCACGTTCCTCACCCATACAGCAACTGCTCAATTGTGTGTGAAGAGCAGAGTTCTGAGTGATCACCTCGTAAATGGTAATGACCGCATCAAGAAATTCCGCTTTCCGCTCATACTTGCCACGGCCTATCACCTGAGGGTCCGGATTCGGATTGGCATCCGTAGGAAATGGAAAACGCGTCACGATAAGCTCATCATCAGCAGTGAACTCATAGATGTAAATATTAGGGTCGTTCAGATGATTCGTGTAAAACAACCTCCATTCGCCCTCAATCCTGGAGAGGTCTGTTTGGGCACATGAACTCAAACCCATGGCCACAGCGACAAGCGCAGCACAAAAAAACAAGTGACGGATTCTCATGACTTTTCGAGTATTAACCGATGGTCAAAGTTAGCCACAACTCGCTGAATCAGAGAACTACAACATTCATCGTCATTAAAGGAGGAGAAAACATCAGCCCTGCCTACGAAAAACGCCTTCAACATATCCTCACTTGAAGATGAAAAAATTACATTTGCACCCCTTTCCATCAGGAAAACGGGCCCATAGCTCAGTTGGTTAGAGCACTTGACTCATAATCAAGGGGTCGCAGGATCATGCCCTGCTGGGCCCACCACCAAGAACGCAGGGCCGCATCAGAATCAACGATGCGGCCCTCTTTTTTTTCGCTGATGAAAGACCCAAGGCACTTCCCCAACATCATCTTCGACCTGGGCGGGGTGCTGCTCAACATCGATTATCACCTTACCATCAAAGCTTTCGAGAAACTGGGGTTCGCGAACTTCTCCAGCTCGTACACCCAACTGGCGCAGAGCGAGCTGTTCGATCGATTTGAGCGGGGCGAGATCACTCCGGATGAATTCAGACACGGCATCAGGCCCTCGCTTCAAGCTGGTGTGACCGATGCGGAGATAGATGGGGCATGGAACGCCATGCTGTTGGACCTGCCAACCGAACGGCTGACCTTGCTTCAGGCGCTTGGCGCATCAAAGCGCATCTTTCTCCTCAGCAACACCAATGCCATCCACGTAAGCGCATTTGAACAGCAGGTTCAGGCCCAGCACGGCATTAATGGACTTGCTGGACTTTTCGAGGCCGCCTACTATTCTTGCGATGTGGGCATGCGCAAGCCAGAGAAGCGTATCTTCCAAATGGTGACGGAGGCGAATGGCCTGGTGCCGTCAGAGACCTTATTCATAGATGACTCGCCTCAGCACGTTGAAGGTGCGCGCAATGCCGGGTTGCACGCCTACCACCTCACCGGAGGAGAGACGGTGCTGAACATTCTCAGTCAGCGTTCCTGACAGAGCTCAGTGAGCATGCCGTGTGCGTCCTTCGGATGCACGAAACAGATGAGCTTGTTGTCAGCCCCTGCCTTGGGTGCCTCGTTGAGCAGACGGAAACCCTCCCTGCGCAACCGCTCCATCTCGGCATGGATGTCGTCCACTGCGAACGCCACATGATGCAACCCCTCTCCTCTGCTTTCGATGAACCTGGCGATCGGGCTTTCGGGACGCGTGGCCTGCAACAGTTCTACCTTATTGACCCCGGTCTGAAAAAAGGCAGTCACCACTCCCTCCGACTCCACCGCCTCACGCTTGTAGCAATGGGTGCCCAAAAGTTTCTCATAGCGGGGAATGGCCTCCTCGAGGTCGCGGACCGCTATTCCAAGATGTTCGATGTTGTTCATCATTATATCTATCGGCTGAAAACAGAAAAGGCCGCCCGCACAGGACAGCCTTTTCTGGGATGAGAAATAAGGTCAACGCTTGAAGGTGGCCGTTTGCGTACCGTAATTCAGATAGTAGGTGCCTTTCTCAAGGTTGCTGACGTTCACACTTTTGGACACACCCTTGGACACGATGTTACCAAAGGAGTTGTAGATTTCGTAAAGCGTGGCATCCGAGAAGGTGATGACATCGTCTGCCTTCTTGCCGTCACCAGGCTGGAAAGTAATCTCGGGCATCACCGCGGTGGTCTTGGTCTCGAAAGAGTAGCGGGGCTTGCCGCGATGATCGGTCTGCTTGACGCGGAAACGGTTCTGCCCGCTGTGTACGGTGGTAAGCTGTACCTTGTACTCGTTCTTCTCGGGATTGCCCTTGCCCTCGAACTCGCCCACCTCGACCCACTTGTTCCAGCGGAACTGCTCCACCTTGTAGGCGAGCGGGCCGGTCTCATTGGTGGTGGTGACAGAGAGTTCACCGCTCTTGTCGATACCGATGGCGGTCACCTCAAAGGTGCTCATAGGCTTCAAAACCTCAGGGTTGACCACCTTCGGCTTGCAGTCGTCCTTGTGCATGATGCGGATCTCAACAGGCGAGCCGAGCGGAAGCTGAAAGAAGCTGAGATCGATCTCGAACGCACTTGAGTTGATTTCGTCCGTGCTGGTCTGCCCGTTCACTTTCACCTCAAAAGTGCAAAAACCCACTCCTTCCGAGGCGAATGGATTCTGCACGTACAGGTTCTTTCCATGATAGTTACCTTCGAGCAGGATAGTGCCTGCAACGGCTGGTGCAGCGCAGGTGAGCAGCATAATCAGGGCCAGTGTTCCGTTCTTTTTCATCTTCATGATTATCAAATTATACTCCGTGGGACTGTGAGAACTGCAGCTTGAGTTGGCTGGCCGACCTCGGTCTACGGGATTGTGGCAAATGTCATAAAAAAGGATCAATACTCAATGACGAATCTAAACTGTGTTCGCTTCTCAGGGAATTATTTCTTTGTGTACATTCGGTTGCTAAAAGTAACACCCTATGGCAACAGCTCCACTTAAGACGCGCTTTTTCGCTGTCGTAGTCATTATGGCAAGTGCGATGATAGGCTGCAATGACGGTCAAACGCCACCAGCAGGCCGTGAGGCTAAAGGCGGGATACACCTTGGCGGCACCCTCCGAACGGTAGAGAACGGCCGACCGCTCGGTTTATTCCCAGAGGACCTGGCCAACGTGGCGGGCTACCGCATCGGCAATCAGATCCATCTGGGACTGACACGCCTGGACCCGATTTCATTGGAACCAATGCCTGGTCTGGCGGAGCGAATCGACACCGACACATCAGGGAGGGCGTATATGTTTCATCTCCGGCAAGGCATGAAGTTCCATGCTGAGCCTTGCCTTAAAGGAAACCGGGAGGTGACCGCCCATGATGTGGCATTCTCCCTTCATCTTCTTTGCCGCCCCGCATCGCCTGCCTTCAACATGTCCCTCAAAGGGAGGATCGAAGGTGCTGATGCCTATCATGAAGCACTCACGGACAATATCTCCGGCATCAGGGTGCTGGATGATTACACACTTCAGATAACGTTAACACGTCCTGACGAGAGTTTCCTTCACATTTTAGCCCAACCGGTTGCCGGGGTGATCAGCAGGCGGGGCTGGGAGGACTGTGATGCCAAGCCCATAGGTGCTGGGCCGTTCATTCCATTTATCACTGAGGAGGAACTTCTACTCTTAAGACATGAAGATTACTTTGCCATTGATGCTTTCGGCAACCGACTCCCTTATCTCGATACTGTTCGCATCGCATTCATTCGCTCCAAGGAGCTTGCGCTGGAAAGGATGCTCGAAGGAGACCTCGATCTGGTCACCGGGGTGTACATCGACCCAGTGCGGTCGCTGATGGACAAGAATGCCAAGCTTTTCACAGGCCCGGATGCCGTACTGATGATGCAGCGCAACGATGACGTGGCGAGCTACGAGGTGTTCGCCATACACAGCGCACGTCTCAAGGGTTTCCGCGACAACTTTCTTGGGCACCGCGACTATGCGGTCGTTCAGATGATCCCCAAGGAGCGGATGTGAGCCCCGATCCCATGGGCCACACTCGCGACCGATTCCGTGGTCAGTTCTTCCATAACTGGAATCCTTCCGAGTGAAGGCAGCCCACTCATGCCAAGGATGACGGACTCTGTCTCTTCATTCTGGTCGCCATTGAACAAAATGCCGGCTACCGCCACTCCTTGTGAACGCAGTGCGCTCACCGTCAGAAGTGTGTGATTGATACTGCCGAGGTAATGTCGGGAAACCACAATGACAGGGAGTGCCAGATGAACCATTAGGTCGAGCATGGTGTCATGGTCATTCAATGGGACGAGCACCCCTCCAGCGCCTTCGACAATTACAGTGTCATCACCTTCTGGAAGTTGGAAATCGGATACCTGAATGCCTATGCCCTCTGCCGCTGCGGCCGCATGAGGCGACATGGGTAGCCGCAGTCGATAACGCTCCGGATGAGAGCGGCATCCTGTGAGCCGAACCACTTTATCGGTGTCGGTGTCTTGGAGGTCACCTGCCTGCACGGGTTTCCAGTACAAGGCGTTCAAGGCACGCACCATGACAGCTGATGCCACTGTCTTGCCCACCTCTGTTCCTATGCCTGTGATGAAAAAACCCTTTCTCATGAGCGTAGGGCACAAGCTGTCAGGCGGTCTCTTTCTCCTTCTTGCCCCCGAACTGGAGCAGGAATGCCTTGATGAACGGATTGATCTCCCCATCCATCACGGCCTGCACGTTGCTGGTCTCGTGATTGGAACGAAGGTCTTTCACCAATTTGTAGGGATGGAAGACATAGTTGCGCACTTGCGCCCCGAATTCGATCTTCATCTTGCTGCCCTCGATCTCGGCACGCTTATCAAGCCGTTTGCGCAGCTCGATCTCATAGAGCTGGGATTTCAGAAGCTTGAGAGCATTCTCGCGGTTCTGGCCCTGCGAGCGGCTCTCGGTGTTGCGGATGATGATGCCCGATGGCTTGTGCGTGACGCGCACACCGGTCTCTACTTTGTTCACGTTCTGACCTCCTGCACCGCCCGACCGGAAGGTGTCCCACTCCAAATCAGAGGGGTTGATCTCGATCTCGATGCGGTCATCCACCAAAGGATAGACGAAAACCGATGCGAACGAAGTGTGCCTGCGGGCGTTGCTGTCAAACGGTGAGATGCGAACCAAGCGGTGAACCCCGTTCTCGCCTTTCATATTCCCGTAGGCGAATTCGCCCTCAAACTCCAAGGTACAACTCTTAATGCCGGCCACATCGCCCTCCTGAATGTCAACCTCCTTCACTTTGAACCCGTTCTTCTCGCCCCACATGATGTACATGCGCATGAGCATGGAGGCCCAGTCGCAGCTCTCGGTGCCACCGGCCCCGGAGTTGATCTCCAGGACGGCATTGAGTTCATCTCCCTCACTGCCGAGCATGTTGCGGAACTCGAGATCCTCCAATTTGTCCAAGAAAGAGGTGTGCTGGCTTTCCAGCTCCTCTTGTGTGGCCTCTCCTTCCTTGCTGAACTCATAGAGCACAACAAGGTCGTCCAGTGCAGTGGCCGCGGCCTCAAAGGCATTGGTCCACACCTTCTTGGAGTTGATCTTCTTCATGAGGGCCTCTGCCTGCTCAGAGTCATCCCAAAACCCTGGGGCGAGGGTGGTCTGCTGCTCCTCCTCGATCTCACGCAGCTTGCGGACGATCTCCAGATAGCCGCGCAAAGCTTCGAGTCGCTTGCGAAGACTGCTGATATAATCTTGAGTGATGGTCATTTTCTGATTCAGAAGGCGGGGCACAAAAGTAGCCATCCCGATGGGTGGGAATGCAGGGCTGTGGACGCGAGTCAAAGCACATTGAGCACCTGCTCCTTCACCTTCTCCAGTTCATCCTTCATGTGAACCACGAGTTTCTGAATGCCCGAATGGTTGGCCTTCGAGCCGAGCGTGTTGATCTCGCGGCCCATTTCCTGCGCTATGAATGAAAGCTTGCGACCTGCGTGTGGGTCGGTCTCCATCGTCTCGATGAAGTAGCGGCAATGGGCCGCCAGACGCACCTTCTCCTCGGTGACATCATACTTCTCGATGAAGAAAACCAGTTCCTGCTCCACCCGGCCGCGGTCCATCTCAAACTGCTGCGAGAGCTCCGCAAGCCGCTCTTCCAGCCGCTGCCGTACGGTAGCGATGCGCTCAGGCTCCAGCGGGACCACCTGCTCCATCAAGGCATGGATGTGATTCACTCGGCTGCGCAGGTCATTGGCCAGCTGCTCGCCCTCGGTATTTCTGAAGGAAAGGAACGCGTCCATTGCCTCGTTGGCGATACCGAGTATAACAGGCCAGTCATCATCGCTCACCTCGGGTCGCAGCGGCTGCATCACATCAGGAAGGCGCAGCACCTCACCAAGCAAGTTTTCCGTGCTCAGACCATTGGCCTCGGCAGCCGCTCCAAGCTCTTTGACATATCGGTCGAAGAGCTCGCGGTTAAGCTGCTGCACACGTCCTTCCTCCAATCCTTCGATGTACATGCTGAGGTCGGCCTTGCCACGCACGATCGCGTTGCCCAGCTCACGCCTCAGGTCGGCCTCGCGGTCGCGGAATGCGGAGGCGAGGCGCATGTTGAGGTCAAGCTGCTTGCTGTTGACCGAGCGCAGCTCAACAGTGCAGGTCCCGTTTCGGAACTGCCCCGATGCCTTGCCGAAGCCTGTCATTGACTGTATCATGTCCTTTCCTTTAAGAAATGAATCAGTCGAGGGCTTGACGCAGGTCGGCAATCAGGTCGTCCGCATCTTCCAGACCCACACTGAGGCGGATGAGCGAATCGACCACGCCTGTCTTCTCACGTTCCTCTTTGGGGATGGAGGCGTGAGTCATCGTTGCAGGATGCCCTATGAGCGATTCCACACCGCCCAGTGATTCGGCAAGGGCGAAAAGCTTTGTGGCACACAGCACCTTGACGGCCGCATCCACCGTGTTCTCCTTCAAAGAGAAAGAGACCATTCCTCCGAAACCGCTCATCTGCGCCTTGGCAACAAGGAAGTTGGGATGGCTCGCGAAGCCGGGCCAGTTGACGTAGGCCACCTTGGGGTGCTCATTGAGAAAACTTGCCACCTTCTCCCCGTTCTCGCAGTGACGCTGCACGCGGAGATGGAGCGTCTTTAGCCCACGCAGCACGAGGAAGCTGTCCATCGGGCCGCATACCGCACCGATGCTGTTCTGCAGGAAATACATCCGCTCCGCGATAGCGTCATCGGCAGTGACCAATGCGCCCATCACCACATCGGAGTGCCCTCCGAGGAACTTGGTCACGGAGTGCATTACAATGTCGGCCCCCAACTCCAGCGGACGCTGTAGATAAGGCGTAGCGAAGGTGTTGTCCACCACCAGTTTTGCCCCTGCTCCCTTGGCAATGACCGCCATCGCCTTGATGTCGATGATGTTCATCATGGGGTTGGTGGGCGTCTCCACCCAGATCAGGCGCGTATTGGCATTGACTT
Source organism: uncultured Chryseobacterium sp. (assembly GCA_964500205.1). Classification (GTDB taxonomy): domain Bacteria; phylum Bacteroidota; class Bacteroidia; order UBA10329; family UBA10329; genus UBA10329. Next base: position 216,414 of record CAZCNS010000001.1, read on the forward strand.
TGGCCTTCACGGACTCCACATCGCCCATCGGCACGAAATGGAACTTGATGCCCATCGGCTCATAGACCTTGGTGAAAAGGCGGTAGGTGCCCCCGTAGAGGTCGTTGGTGCTGATGACCTCATCACCGGGCTTGAGCATGCGGATCACGCAGTCGGTAGCGGCCATGCCACTGCCGAAGCACGCTCCGTACTTGCCGCCTTCCAGCTCCGCGATGGCCTTCTCCAATGCGTTGCGCGTAGGGTTGCCGGTACGTGAGTATTCATAGCCCTTGTGGTCGCCCGGTGCGGCCTGCACGTAGGTTGATGTCTGATAGATGGGGGTCATGATGGCCCCTGTGGCGGGGTCTGGTTCCACGCCTGCGTGAATGGCCTTGGTTGCGAATTTCATGTGCATTGATTTTTGACAAAGCTAAGTGTCCAACAGTTTTGGCTTCAAATTCAGAATCACACATCGATAGCGGCATACCACGCAGATATGCAGCATATTCCGACCGATCCGTCATTTATGAGCAAACACATACTTCCTATTTCTGCGTTATCCTTGGTTTCACCAAGGAAAAATGTACGGGATGTGAACGGCCGATCTTGTTGACCTTCGCCCCTCCACGGCCTGATGCGAAAGCTTCTCCTTCTGATCCTGCTGCTATGCTGCACTGTGGCCGCCTCGGCACAGGGTCAGACCAACCTGCGCACCGCTGCGCTTGAGGTCACGGCCGACACCATCGCCATCGACACCCTGAGCATCATCCCCGACAGCTTCCGGCTGTTGGATGAGACCGACAGTCCGGTAGATGATGAACTCTACCTGCTGGAATGGTTCTCGGGAAAATTGATAGTACTGCCCGAGCTAAGGGGAAGGACACTCACGGCCACCTACCGCGTCTTCAACATTCTTTTCTCTGAAAGGACCTTCAACAAGGACCCCTCGATGATACGGACACGGGTCAACGAGCCGATCAACCCGTTCACATATCAGGTGAGGCGCAGGAAAGCCGATGAGCTGTTCGACATGGGCAGCCTGACGAAGAGCGGCTCGATTTCGCGGGGCGTTCAGGTGGGCAACAACCAGGATCTCGGGGTCACATCGAGCCTCAATCTGAACCTCAGCGGCATGATAACCCCACAGGTGGGCATCAAAGCCGTGATCACGGACAACAACATCCCGTTCCAGCCCGAGGGCAACACGCAACAGCTGCAGGACTTTGACCAGATCTACATCCAGCTTTTCACCGACCGGACCGAGTTGACAGCGGGCGACTTCCGCATAGACCGCCCACCGGGTGGCTATTTCATGAATTTCCTGAAACGAGCACAGGGCCTGCGCATCAAGCACCGCTTCGACATCCGCAAGCAGCGTGTGACCGACCCTAACCCCGGCTTCCTCGAAGTCGATGGCAGCGGGGCACTTTCCAAAGGCAAGTTCAGCCGGCAGATATTCCAAGGCGTGGAGGGCAACCAGGGCCCGTATCTGTTGCGCGGGGCGGAGAATGAGCCGTTCATCATCATCATAGCGGGCACGGAGAAGGTTTTCATAGACGGCAAACTGATGGTGCGCGGACAAGAGAACGACTACATCATCAACTACAACACGGCCGAACTGACCTTCACCAGCAAGCAGATGATGAGCCGAGATAGGCGCGTGGTAGTGGAATTCCAGTACTCGGAGCGCAACTACTCGCGCTCGCTGTTCCACGCGGGGCTGAACTACGAGAAGAACAGGGTGAAGGTGCGGTTCAACCTGTACTCGGAGCAGGACAGCAAGAACCCGGTCTCGAACATCAACATCAACGAGGACCAGTACCGCCTGCTCGACTCGATAGGCGACAACCTCGACCTTGCGGTGCTGCCCTCAGCTGACTCATTGGGCTATAGCAACGACCAGGTGCGCTACCGCAGGGCCGACACCACCGTCACGGTAATGGGCATTCCCGCATTCTTCGAGGAGATATTCGTACAAAGCTTCGACCCCGCCTCGGCCTACTATCAGGTCGTGTTCTCGGATGTGGGCATCGGCAACGGTGATTACATCCAGACGCAGAGCCTGGCCAACGGGCGGGTGTACCTGTGGGTGCCGCCCGATTCGATAACAGGCCAGCGCAGAGGCCGCTACCTGCCCGTGCAGAAGATCGTCACCCCGAAGCAGAACCAGCTTTACACCCTCGGAGGAGAGTATCTGCTCGGGAAGGATGCGAAAGTGAGCGTGGAGGCCGCGCTGTCGAACACCGACCTCAACCGTTTCTCAAGCGTGGACAACGAGGACAACCTCGGCTACGGAATCAAGCTGCGATACGACCACCTGATACCGCTCGATGGCCGTGGCGATTCCTCCAAATGGGCACTGAAAACCTCCGTTGACTTCGAGCACGTGAGCGAGACCTTCCGCCCAATCGAGCGGTTCAGGACAGTGGAGTTCGAGCGCGATTGGAACCTGAACCTCAACGTCACGCCTGTGGCGCAGTTCATCACCTCGGGCACGGTGGGCGCTGTGCGTAAGGGCACGGGCGAGGCGGCCTACACCTTCCGCTCGTTCATCAACCGGGGAATCTTCAACGCCTACCAGCATGGCTTCGATGCCAACGCCAACCACAAAGGCTTCTCAATGACTTTCACAGGCAGCCACATCACCTCTGACGGGGAGGTGACCGACAACCGCTTCGGGCGCTTCATCCTCGATGTGGAGCAGAAGTTCAAGTGGTTTGTCATCGGGGGAAGGAACGAGTTCGAGGACAACCGCTTCCTCGCCAACGCCTCCGACTCGCTGCTGGCGGCCAGTTATATGTGGAACGATGCCCGCATCTACATCCGAAGCCCCTCATCTTGGAAGAACGGCTACTCGGTGTTCTACCAGCGCAGGGACGAGCGGCTTCCAAAGAACAACGAACTGGCATACAGCACAATAGGTGAGAGCTTCGGGGTAAGCGGCACACTGGGCAAGAACCCCAACAGCGTGCTCAAAGGGACGCTTACCTACCGCAGGCTCAGCATTATGGACGAGCTGCTCTCCGGCCAGCAGCCCGACAACACACTCATCAACCGACTGGAGTACTACCTCTCGGTGCTCAAGGGGGCAATCACCAGCAACACATTCTACGAGGTGGGATCCGGATTGGAGAGCCGCAAGGAGTTCGTCTATCTGGAGGTCCCTCCTGGTCAGGGCACCTTCAATTGGATCGATCAGAATAGCAACAGCGTGAAAGAGTTGGACGAATACGTGCCGGCCATATTTCAGGACACGGCCAAATACATCCGTGTGTTCATCCCAACGGACGATTTCATCCGGGTTTACACCACGCAGTTCAACGAGGCCATCAACATCAACCCGCGCATCCTATGGGGCAACAAGAAAGGAGTGCTCAAATTCCTTTCGCGCCTCAGCAACCAGTTCATCTACAGCATGGACCGAAGGATTCAGCGCACGGATATTCTGGCAGCCTTCGACCCGTTCTTCACCTCCGTGGCCGACACCTCCCTGGTCACACTCACGAGTAGTTTCCGGAACACGTTCTTCTTCAACCGGAGCAGCTCCAAGGCAGGGGGGGACTACACCTATCAGGACACGCGCACCAAGACTCTGCTTGCCAGCGGCTTTGAAACGAGGTCGCGCATCTCGCACACCCTCAAGGCCCGTTGGAACATGACCAAGTTCCTTACCCTCAACATGGAGTATGAGCCAGGCCGAAAAAGCAGCATCTCAGATTTCTTCAACACCAACAATTTCGACATCGAATACTACCACGTGGAGCCGCAGCTGGTCTATCAGATGGGGACGAAGATGCGGATACGCGGCTCGTTCCGCTACACGGAGCGCATCAACGACCTCGGTGAGGAGCAGATCACGGGGGCCTACCTCCGCGATGCGGGCATCGAGGCGAAGTACAACATCCTGCAACGGGGTAGCGTGAGCGCGAACTTCAACTTCATCAGCATCACCTATGATGGCCTGGAGGGCACGGTGGTGGAGTTCGAGATGCTGGATGGCCTTAAGGATGGGGCCAACTTCACGTGGGCACTGCTGTTCCAGACCAAGCTCGGCAAGAACATGCAGCTCAACCTGACCTACAACGGCCGCAAGAGCGGTGACTTCGATGCCATCCACACGGGCAATGTGCAGGTGCGGGCTTTCTTCTAAGAGAGTGGTCAGAATTCCAACTGAAGCCTTTGCACAGCGTCTTCGGTGACAGAGGAGGTATTGCGGCCGCGCCATTTGCCCGTGGCACTGCTCACTGAGCGGTACTCCACAAGCGGCACAGCAGCCCCGAAGCCGATATGTGCCAGCCGCGTCCTGAACGTGGCGTAGCCTCGTCTGTACACCGAGAACCGCGAGAAGCCCGGATAGGCACTACCGCGTTTCATGCCGGGAGCATACTGTGCGAAAAGAAACTTGGCCTTTTGGTCGGGAAGCAATGACCAGCCTATCGAGATAAAGTAATGGGCGCGGTTAAGCTCTATGGAAATAGATCGGAAAGCCGTGAAATTCCAATCATTACCATAGCCAGCATGGCGCAAAGACACGGCCTCGGGTATGCGCCCCTTGCGCTGCCGGCTCCAGTGTACCTGTGCGCTCTCGAGGTCGGAAGCTGATTCAAGGCCCGAATGGACGAGCACAAGGTATCCGATCACGAACTCGTAGTCAACCTTATTGCTTAACCAAGGACACTCCATTGAATTGCAGTTGAAAATGGCCTCTACCGACACCCTGAACCGCAATCTATCGCCATCGTGGGCAATGCTGTCGATGCCCATTCTCAACATATTCGGCTTCTCGGCCTTCTTGCGCGAGAGCGCCTCGAAACCGTTGAGCACCACATCGAATCCATGGCCTCTAAGATGGTCAGGCACACTGACCGTGATCCAGCGCTCGGAGGTGATATACCGTTTCTCCCTGCCCGGAAGCAGCAGCACAGCGGTATCAGTAAGGTGATGCAGGCCGTCCACATGCAGCTTGGCATAGCGGGCTGTGAACGTGCCGATGTCAGGCCCTGTGCCCGTAGCTGCAGAGTGAACCACCTCGTATCCCTCATCGGTGCGCAGGAGATAATTGCCCATGCGGTTGAGCCGGTGATTGTAGGTCCAATGGTGCTCGAAGCCTTGCCAAACGGCCACTGTGTCACTTCTGAAATGCTGCGCAAACAAATGCTGCGGACACTGCGCCCACAACCACATCATCATCATCAATAATCTCATCTGCCCTCTCCTGATCTATGAATGCAAAAAGTGGTAATTCCGAAGAACAACAGGTAACTCAGGTTGAAGCCAGCCGGAGCAGTGAAGTATCCCACGACAGGCCACCAGAAAAGAGCCGATGCAAGCACGAGATAAAGTGTGAGCGGATTGAGAACGGCAACCCATTTCGGGAACACTGTGTCATGCTTCCAAATGGCCCATCCGAAAAGTAACGAGAGCAACACGTGAAGAGTGACAGTGATGCCTGAGAGCGCATCGAGCATGGGTGGCAACCAGCGGTAGCCCAATTCGGCACCGTCATGCACGGTAAGCCCGACCCCACCGAAAAGCGCATGTACCACCACGCCCTGACAGCAGAAATAGACCCCAAGTGCGAACCCGATGGCAGCGGCCTTCGGGGCCACTGGACTCAGCACAGCATGGACCTGCCAAAGCCCTGCCAGCACGAGCGGGATGAACAGCACACCGAGCAGCGCACCCAACATCATGCGCGGAGGTTCGATGTCGGCCATGAAGAGGTAATCTCCCGCGAAATAGTCCGCACCGGAGGCGTGGAGCAGCAGCACATCGCCCACCGCCCCAAGACCGGTGCCGAGCATGGCCACCAGCCCTGCGCTGATCAATTTTCCACTGTTCTCTATCGTCATATCGTGCAAATGTGCGGGGAATAGGTGGCATGTCCAATCTTTCAGGGAAAGAAATGCCCAAAACCCGTGTCAAGAACCACAGCCTTCGGGCGGGGAGGTGCATCTTTGCCGAGCACACCTCATACGATAGACCCGATGGCGACACAGCTCACCCCCAAAGCACAGAAGTTCCAGAAGCGGATGTTGAACCGCACCTTGTACGATTTCTTCCTGTTGGTAAAGTTGCCGCTGGCATGGTTCGCAGGTTGCAGGCTGACCCGCATAGACACCGAGTCATGTGAGGTGCAACTGCCCTACGGATGGCGCAGTCAGAATCCGTTCAACAGTATCTACTTCGCAGCGCAAAGCATGGCGGCAGAGATGAGCACCGGGGTGCCGGCACTCTTCGCCATCGAGAACTCAGGGCACAGCATCGCTATGCTGGTGGCGCACATGGAGGCGGACTTCACCAAGAAGGCAGACAAACTGACGACATTCACTTGTGCTGACGTGCCGAAGATGTTCGCGGCCATAGAGGAGACATGCCGAACGGGCGAGCCTGTGCTGGTGCCCATGGAGACTGTGGGCCGCATGCCCGATGGCACTGAGGTGTCGCGCTTTACGTTCACATGGTCGGTGAAGCGAAGAAAGTGAACGCTGTTCGCTGACATCGGGGGCAATGATGAAAGCATTGCACTAACGAAACATAGGATTCAGGATAACCGCGAGATGAGCACCACTAAACTCAGTGTAAACATCAACAAGATAGCCACACTGCGAAATAGCAGGGGCGGCAGCATCCCCAGCGTCACAGATGCTGCAATAAGGGCCGAACAGTATGGTGCTCAGGGAATCACCGTTCATCCACGGCCCGATGAACGTCATATCCGCTACTCGGATGTAAGGGAATTGAAACCATTGGTCACCACAGAATTCAATGTGGAGGGTTACCCTTCAGAAGACTTCCTGAAGCTGGTATTGGAGGTGCAACCCACTCAGGTGACCTTGGTTCCAGATCCTCCCGGAGTGCTCACGTCCAACGCAGGCTGGGACACCATTGCCAATCGCGCACTGCTGCAAGATGTCACAGGCAGGTTAAAGGAAGGCGGCATGCGTGTATCCATATTCGTTGACCCCGAGCCTGAGATGGTGGAAGCTGCCAAACTCACCGGTACCGACCGCGTTGAACTTTACACAGAGGCGTTTGCTGTCGGATTTCCGAACGACCGCGAAAAGGCCATCGCGCCATACATCCTTGCTGCAGATACCGCCCTGAGGCAAGGTATCGGCCTCAACGCGGGACACGACCTCAATCTTCAGAACCTTGCCTATTTCAAACAGCACATTACTGGACTGCTGGAGGTGAGTATCGGACACGCGCTGATAGCCGATGCGCTCTATGTGGGCCTTTCCAATGCCATAAGAATGTATCTGGCGAAGTTGGAGTGAGTCAGCATCACAGCTCGATCCCCACCACCACAATGTCGTCCAATTGCGGGTACTCGCTGCCCTTCCAAGAGTCATGGGCGTGCTCAAGAGCGGCCTTCTGTTCAGTAAAGGGACGGTCGTGACAGGAGATGAGCAACTGCTTGAGCTTTGCTGTCATGAACTTCTTGCCTTTTGAACCTCCGAACTGGTCGGCATAGCCATCGGAGAACAGAAACAGCCGCATGCCCTGCGACAGTGGTATTCTGTGCGTAGTGAAGACAGGTTCTCTCTCGCCCCTCACTGAGCTGATGGAGCATCGGTCGCCCTCTATCTCTTTCAGCGCATCACCCTGCAACACGTAAAGCGGCCGCTGTGCACCGGCAAAATGCAGCTCTCCGGCAGCATTGTCGATTCGCACGAGGCACACATCCATGCCCTTGTCGGCCTCGAACTCCGATGCGCTTTGCGCAAAGGCCAGTTTGATGCCCCTATCCAGTTCCGCTAGCACGAGAGCCGGGTCGGTGAGCTTCTTCTCTATCACTGTCTGATTGAGCAGATCAGAGCCTATCATGCTCATGAATGCTCCTGCCACACCATGCCCCGTGCAATCCACCGCAGCTGCCCACGTGCAAGTTCCGCTGGCATATACCCAATAGAAATCGCCTCCCACCGTTTCCTTGGGGCGATAAAGCACGAAATGGTCGCGGAAGGCGCGGCCCATCTCCTCCTCCGATGGCAGCATCGCCATCTGGATATTGCGGGCGTAGTTGATACTTTCAAGGATATGATGGTTCTGTCCCTCCACGATCTCCTTCTGCTCTCTCAACTCGCTTGTCCTTTCATTCACGGTGGCCTCCAGCAGCATTTTCTCCTCCTTCAGTTTCTTTTCACGATAACGGATGAAAGCATAAGTGCCTGCCACGGCCGCCCCAGCAAGCAGCACGTAGAACCACCATGTCTGCCAGATGGGCGGGCGGATGGTGAAGCTGTAACTGAGCATCTCGTTAACACATGCACCATCGCCCGTGCAGGCCTCAACGCGTAGAGTGTACCGGCCAGGAGGTAGGTTGGGGTAGTTAGCCGTGCCCTCCATGGTGTACGGCCCGAAACCGTTCTCAAAACCATCCAACTGCCAGCGGTAGCGCACCCGGTCGGGGTCGGTGGTGCTGATGGCCTTGAAATGGAAGCGCAGGTAGTTCTCCCCGTGTGGCAGCGAAAGCCCCTTTGGCAGTCCTTCGGCATCGGTGTCGTAGCCGGCCTTGCCCCATTTCACAGGTTTGTAGAAAAGCTCCAATCCCTCGAAAAAAAGGTGAGGCGGACGGATCATGTCGGGCAGCTCGCGGGTCTGGAGGCGCATCATGCCCCGCGAGGTGCCGAACCACAGCGTTGCTCCCTCGCGCAGCACCGAGCCGCTTCGACACTCCAGCACCCCGCCTATGGAACGGGCATCGATGGCTTGTGCGCGGAGCAGCGTGTCCATCAGTTCCACACTGAAAATACCGTGGGATGTACCGATGAAGACCTTACCATCGACCTCGGCCACGTTGCGTACGTTCATGTCAGGCAGGCCATGCATATCCTTGAAATGACGAACTTTTTCATCCTTCAGAAAAAAAAGACCGTTGCCCTCCGTGGCGATGCAGATGCCAGAGGCAGTGGCGGCAACATGGTTCACCCTGTTCTTTATTAAAGATGAACCGGCCAGCTCAGAGGCACTTCCATCGCGCAGCAGCGAGACCGTCCCGTTCAGCGAACCGATGGCCACGCTGCCGTCCTGCATCCTTGTCATGGCCGTGACGTGGGCCGTGCCAGGCTCATCGGAGAAATCGACAAACTCGAAATCCTCATCGCGGAAGGTGCTGAGGCCGTTGGCCGTGCCGATGAGCAGTTCGCCCGATTTCAGCAGCTGCAGCGCATTGATGTTGTTGTCGGCCAGGCCGAATGCATCCGAATAGTTGTAAATGCGCTTGCCGTCCCACTGGAACAGCCCCCCGAAGTCTCGCGTGCCGAACCAGAGGTTGCCGTCCGCGTCCTCGGCCACAGGGCCGATGATGTGGTCGTTGATGTCGGGGTCTGTGAATGCGCGTACGAAGCGGTCACCCTCCTTGCGGCCCGCCCCACCCAGCGCGTTGCCCGCCCAGATGCGACCTCTGCTGTCGCGGAAGAGGCCATTCGCCTCCAAGTTCCTCAAGCCATCGGTCGGGAAGAAGGAAAGGGCCGCGTGGGGGATGCAGAGCAGCCCCTTGGGAGTGCCCGCCCACAGGTTGCCCTCGCGGTCGGTGAGCAGTGCATGTATCTCACTGTGAGGCAAACCGTTCTGCTCGTTCAACTGCAAGGTCGCATCACGCAGCAGCCGCGAAAGGCCATTGAACGTGCCACACCAAATGGCATCGTTACGGACTGTAAGAGCATTCACCTGCCCAACAGCAGAGAGCACAGTGGCAAGCTGTCGTGTGGAGGCATCGTAGCGAAAGGCCCCACCCATCGTAGCAATGAGCATGTCATCTCCCATCGGAAACAACGCGGTGACATGTCCGCTTGGCAATGGTCTGGAAGGCAGGAAAGGTTCAAATTCCTCTCCGTTGAAAATGGCGATGCCCGAACCGAACGTGCCCGCCCATATGCGACCCTGCGCATCCTCAACAAGCGTGCGGACATTGGCCGATGGAAGCCCATGTTCCTCGGTGAAAGTGGCTTGCTGGTCATTCTTGAAGACCGCGACCCCACCAAACGTGCCGACCCAAATGCTGCCGTCCGATGCACACAGCAAGGCATGCACCTCATTGTTAACAAGGCCGTTCCCTTCATTGAGATGAATGATGGTGTCGCGCGATACGACCGAAATGCCTGCTTCACGGTGACCTGCCCAGATGCGATTCTCAGCGTCCACAGCCAGCGAAGTAACCTTATCTCCCGCAAGCCCATCCGAGCCCGTAAGGTTGATGAAAGAACGGCCCTCCGTGCGGCTCAAGCCAGCATCAGTACCAATCCAAATGAAGTTATTGGCGTCCTGAGCAATAGCACTGACACGGGTGTTGGTCAACCCATGCTCAGCAGCAAGTGTGCGCACGGGGTACACCTGCGCCCACCCCAAATGGGACAGGCACAGGCAGAGAATAACAGTAGCAAGTAATTTTCCGGTCAAAACACTTTCCCGTGCGGTGAGACGAACGGGTGCTGTTACGCACAGCAGGCCGATTTGTTACCGGAAAAAGCCCCGGGACTTACCGCTTGATGAGCTTCACAAAGGCCATACTGCCATCAGCAGTGACCCTAAGGAAGTAAACCCCATTGGCCTGCTCGGAGAGGTCGTATTGATGACGCATCGTCTCCACCACTCCGATGCCATCGACCCAGAGACTTCGGCCTGTGATGTCCATCAGCTCCACGGTCACTTGCTTGCCCGTCACAAAATCCAGCTCAACAATGAACTCTCCGTTGGTTGGGTTAGGATAGACATTGACCTCACCCTCGAAATCAGGGTCGGTGATGCCCACACAGCATGTCATCTCAAAGCGCAGGGAACGGCCCGTGCAACCATTGGCATCGGTCACCTCCACCTCGTAGTTGCCGCTTCCTGTAGGGTTGATGGCGTATGTAGGCCCATTTGCCCCCGGAATCACATTACCATTCAAATACCACTGGAAACCACTGTAATTAGTAGAGTCGGTAACGATAATGGTGCTGCCGACAATGCTCATTTCTGGCTGCGGAGCCCAAACTGTAACATCTACAGGAGCAGATTGAAGTGAACTGTCGATACAGCCAAACTGGTCCATAACCGTGATGTAGTAGGAACCGCTTTGGGTGATGACCGCTTGAGAAGTCGTAGAACCGCTATTCCATAAATAAGACGCATAGTTCTCTTCTATGGACAGAATCACATTGCCGCCATTGCAGAACTGCACCGGGCCATTGGCCACGATGGTCGGAACGACAGGGATGTGGACAGTCACATCTGCCACCAAGCTGTTGGTGACACAACCATTGATATCAGTAATCACAGCCGAGTACTCACCAGTCTCATTCACGATGATGCTTGGGCCTGTCTGGCCGTTAGACCATTGGTAGGAGTCGAAGCCGGCAGGTGCTGTGATAGTGAGACTCTCATCCTCGCAGATGACCACCGTTCCGGAAGGTACGATGTTGGCTGACGGAGGAGTGAACACGGTCACATTGACTGGAACGGAGGCCCCTGTGCAACCGCTGCCATCCACAACAGCAACAAAATAGGTTCCTGACTCTGAAACGGTAATAGCGGAACCTTGAGTGACCCCATCATTCCATGTGTAGGACTGGAATCCATCATTGGCTGTGAGCGTGACGCTGCCACCAGGGCAGAAAGAGGTCGGGCCACTGGGCAGAACAAAAGGTTCCACAGCAGGATTGCCCTGCACCTGAACGGATGCCACTCCCGGACAGCCGCTGTCATCGGTGACGGTAACCGTGTATGTGCCAGGACTTGAGGCGGTGATGGTCTGGGTGTCCTGTCCGCCTGGTGCCCAAGCATAGCTATTGAATCCCACTCCGGGATCGAGGGTAATCGATCCAGGGAAACAGATACTGGTGTCATTGCCAAGGGAAATAGTAGGCCCCGCACCCACATTGACCTCCTGGAACACGGGGATGGACCACCCACAGCATTCGTCCTTGACTCGGAGGCGCACCAGATAACTCCCCTCGGCAGGGAACACATGCGTAGTAATGTCATTGGCCGCACCTCCTGATGGCGGTGAAGCAGCACCATTCGAGATTATAGCCCACTCATACTGTGCTGCTACATCGGCAGTTTGAAAAGTAGCAGTGGTATTGCCGCAGAGGGCCGTAACCGGAACACCCTGAGAAAGCACCTCAAATGAAGGCAGAGGCCGAGTCCCGGTGATATTGATGATATCATTGAAAGAAGTTCCACTGACGACCACATCGTGTTGTCCTGTGGCAGAGTAGAAAATACCCGCAGTCGATGATGCGGGTGTATAAGAAGACGAACCCGGGCCGAGATCATCGACCAACTGAGCACCGCCCATTGCCGAAAGGTCGAAGGTTCCACCACCCTTCGCTACAGTTATCTCTGAGTTCGTGCAACCCGAAAACTGGTTAACGGTCACAGGGCCATTATCGGTAGGAACACCTGCACCCTGCACCTGCACGACTGACCCCGCTGTCTGTACCAGCCCAATGCTTGCACCTGAAGCGCCATCACGACCTCGTCCGCCTGTGCCGCCAACGCCACCGTCACCACCGGCTCCTCCGCATCTGTTGGCGCAGACACAGCCATTGCATCCAGCCGTACCCCCGACAGAACCAAGCTCACCTGAGACACCTGATCCACCTGCACTGGTAGCGCCTCCCGACCCTGGCGTCAGGTCACTATGACTGATGCTTCCTGAGGAGTTGACACTGTAAACAGCGAACGAACCACCACCACCAAAGCCTCCGCGGCCTCCACGACCTCCACGGCCACCTTGCCCGCCTTGAGCACCGTCACGACCTGCACAGCTCACACATACGCAAGTTCCTGCTGTGCTGCCTCCGCCACCACCTCCACCACCACCGACAGCCCCGTCACCGCCATCCTGACGGTCGGCAGGAACGAAAAAAGGATCGGCTGGCACCGGGGTCGGGCTGGGGTCATTTGGCGTCCAGCTATGACCATTGCCACCGGCACCGCCTGTTGCTCCAGGATTGCCGTTACGATTACTCCCATTACAATTAAGGAAATTACAGCCCGGCCCAGCTGTTTGGGCACCACCTGCACCAGCACTGCCACCTGAAGCTGCTGGCACAGAGGTTCCATAGGGAACGGCTGCGCCTCCACCACCCGCTCCTGAATTACCTGCAGAGCCTGTGCTACAGCCACCCCTGCCAGTTCCTCCAGTCCCTCCAGTGGAGTTTGCACCAACAAAGCCTGTCGAATTCTCTCCGTCAGCCCCTTTGCTTGCTGCACCTGTATTGACCTTGACCATGGTGAGCTCAAAGCCTGTCGCGTTGTTCAGATAGACACCATAAATGGAGTTTCCCCGGCTATCAGTTGTGCCTGTGGCCCCAGCCATCTGCACATTGACGGTCAAGTTCCGAAGAACGAAGTTCGAGACATTGACCGCCTCAATTCCAATGTGATGACCCACTGTGACGCCACCTACCTGAGCCGTTTCAAGACTTGATGTGATGTTGATATTGGTGGGAGCGTTGGTGTTAAGCACCCAATCGGCCCCAGAAATCTGATAACCGCCCTCAATGACAACATCATCGATCATAGATATCTTGTTGGGAGTAGGATAATTGCCTCCCAGCATGCGAATGTAGTTGCGCGAGGGATCAACGTTGGCCAAAGCGTAGTCCAAGGACACTGGTTGGTCTGGCGTACCCACAGTGCCTGACCCGCTGGGAGACACGTACCAAAACCCACAGGGTTGTTGCGCATGAGCCGCAAGGCCAATGAGCATCACGAAAGCAATGGTCAGCGAGGAGTATAGATTTCTCATGGTTTGAGTTTTTTATAGAATGCAAAAGTAGATGGTGGCATTTGAAACCTACTTAATCGAAACATCAACAATTACATTGGATTTCACGCTGACCCATGGTCACTGAAAGACTCCGCGCTCCCTTAGGGCACCGCTGTCCCAGACCAATTCGATCACAAGCAACCCTTTGAGTTCCTCCGGCACTGAGAACCGGCTACTGACACTTTCGCGGTGAAGCATTCGCCCTGCCATATCCAAGACTCTGAGTTCCCCTGTACGGAAACCTCCTCCAATGACCTCAAAATCGCGAAATCCGACTCTCTGTAAAAAGGTATTGTCCAACGAATGGACCCTTGTGACGATGTCATCCTCGACCACGTGGATGACCTGATTCGCCCCAACATCCGTAAGTGACCGCTCCGTACCCGAAGGAAAACGCACAATGACCGAATCGACTGCGGTGGCCGAACCGAGACCGAAATGGGCAATGGAAGAGTTGTGGCTGGCATGACTTGACCCTCCGCTGACCTCAAGCACCTGCGACTGCCCTTCCACAACGATGCGAATGATGCTTCCGAACGCATCGCGGTTGCTATGAACGCCCTCAGCCTTCACTTTGAGCCAGTTATTCCCATTTTCCGAGACATTGAAATAAACCTTGGCAGTGGCAGGTTCGCTGGTGAGCCGCCTGACCCCGTTGACCACCACATCGAGGTGGCCATCATTGTTGAGGTCGCCAAAGGCCGCGCCCCGACTTCGGTGCAGTGACCCTATGCCCGCATTCCAGGTGATGTCGGTGAATGTGCCATCACCATTATTCCGAAAAAGTTTATCAGGATCCTCCAATGAGTTGGCAATGAACTGAGCAGCAGGAATCTCACCATTGGCCACGAACAAGTCCTGCCAGCCGTCATTATCAGCATCAAAAAAGAAACACCCCCAACCAGTTGTGTTAAGTCCGTTTACGCTGTCATTAATGACGCCTGCCGTTTCAGCCAGCTCAGTGAACAGCCCTCCGTCATTGCGGTAAAGGAAATTGGCCCCGATATTGGTCATGTAATAATCGAGGTCGCCATCGCGGTCGTAGTCCCCAATGGCAACCCCCATACCGTAGAAGCCCCCGTCCATGCCGGTCTCAGGGGCCATATCCTCAAAAAACTGGTCGGGCAAAAGATTGCGATACAGTGCGTTCGGAATGACCCACTGGCCGAAATCGTTCACTACCATTATGTCGATATGACCATCAAGGTCAAAGTCGGTGAAGGCAGTGGCAAGTCCGCATCCCTGCTGATCTATCCCATAAAACGCGGTTGCATCGGTGAAACTCCCATCACCGTTATTGACCAGCAATTGATCTGAAAAACATGTGTGATTGAACCCCACAGGAGTCGGCCCTTCAAAGAGAACGTTGGCCACATCAACATAGTTGGTGATGTAAATGTCCAGGAATCCGTCACCATTCACATCACCGAAGCTGGCCGATACACTTCGTTGCCCAGTGAAAAAATCAAAGGCCGTAACCGACCGCGTGAAAGTACCATCACCATTGTTGAGGAACAACATGTTCGCGTTGGGCATCTCGGTGAGGATGAGAACATCACGAAAACCATCGTTATCAACATCGCCCGTGGTCACTCCGAATGTCGTTACAGCGGCAGTGAAACCGAATCCCGCATCTACACCCACCTCTGTGAAAGTGCCGTCACCATTGTTTCGGTAGAGCTTATCCCGGTCCTCACCACCTGTTAGGTAAATATCCTCCCATCCATCATTGTCCAAATCAAAAATGGCGACCCCGCCTCCGATATGCAGCTCAGAACGCTGGTAGTGGTCGATACCGGTCGACTGGGTGGCATCGATGAACAACGCCTGACCAAGGACGTGAGCAGGCCCGATGACCGCCAACAAAAGAATGAGCCTAACGATGCGCATGTGTAGAAGGCGTGAAATTACCGCTTGGCCCGTTCCGAATGGCGACAACTTGCCTTGGAAGGTGCATAGGTCAGGGGTAACTTCGCGGCCTTACATTTCAGGGCATGAACATCTCCTACAACTGGCTGCGGCAGTACCTCCCCATCGACCTCTCGGCTCACGAAGCGGCCGAACTCCTCACCCACAGCGGGCTGGAGGTGGAGCATGTGGTGCCGTTCTCGTCCGTGGAGGGCGGCTTGGAAGGCATCGTCATCGGTGAGGTGCTCACGCGGGAGAAACATCCCGATGCCGACCGTCTCAGTGTCTGCACCGTGAACGTGGGCGGAGCAGAACCACTCCATATCGTGTGCGGTGCTCCGAACGTGGCCACAGGGCAGAAAGTGGTGGTCGCCACTGTGGGTGCGAAACTCTACCCATCAGAAGGCGAACCGTTTGAGATCAAGAAGTCGAAAATCCGCGGGCAGGCTTCCGAAGGGATGATCTGCGCGGAGGATGAAATCGGTCTGGGCCAGAGCCACGATGGCATCATGGTGCTACCCGCTGATGCGAAGGTGGGCACTGCTGCTGCCGATTTCTTCAAGGTAGAGAACGATGAGGTGCTGGAGATCGGCCTCACGCCCAACCGCGCGGATGCTATGAGCCACATCGGGGTAGCGCGCGACCTTCGTGCGGTGGCCCGTTCCTCAAAAGGCGGGTTCGAGAACCTGGAACTTCAATGGCCCGATGTTTCCGCCTACAGTCAACAGTGCGAAAGCCCCATCACCATTGAAGTGAAAGACACGGAAGCCGCACCGCGCTATGTGGGCGTTTACATCGAAGGAGTGAAAGTGGGGCCGTCTCCGCAGTGGTTGCAGGACAGACTGAAGGCCATCGGCTCACGACCCATCAACAATGTGGTGGATGTCACCAACTTCGTGCTGCACGAGCTGGGTCAGCCGCTCCACGCCTTCGATGCCGACAGGATCGGGGGGAAGAAAGTGGTGGTGCGCACCGCAAAATCCGCAGAGATGTTCACCACGCTCGATGAGGTGGAGCGCACCATGCAGGCCGAAGACCTCCTCATCTGCGATGCCGACAAAGGCATGTGCATCGCTGGGGTTTTCGGTGGTGCCAATTCGGGTGTGACGGAGCAAACGGTCAACGTCTTCCTCGAAAGTGCCTATTTCAACCCTGTGACCATCCGTAAGACGGCCAAGCGCCAAGGACTGAGCACAGACGCATCGTTCCGCTTCGAGCGCGGCATTGATCCAGAAATCACCGTCTATGCCGCCAAGCGGGCCGCGCTGCTCATTCAGCAAGTTGCGGGAGGCAAGACCTCTGACATTACCGACATTTATCCGAATCCCATCCCGCATTTCAAGGTGGAGGTGAAATTCGCCAATATCGACCGCCTCATAGGGCAGGCCATTCCGCAGGATTCGGTCGTCAGCATTCTCGAAGACCTCGGCATTTTCATCGAAAAGAGAAATGCTGAAGGGCTGCGCCTATCGGTGCCGAATTTCAAGACAGACGTGACCCGCGAGGCCGACATCATCGAAGAGGTGCTGCGCGTCTATGGTTACGACCGTGTCGAGGGCAGCGGCCAATTGCGCGTGCCTCTCACGGACAGCCCTGAAAAGGACCGCGAGATGCTGCGCAACATGGTAGCCGACATGTTCACCGCGCAGGGCTTCAACGAGATCATGAACAACTCGCTGACACGTTCTTCCTATATCGAAAAGCACCTCTCAGCCGAGGCTGAACGTTCGGTCATCATCCTCAACCCGCTGAGCACCGACCTCAACTCCATGCGGCAGACCCTGCTGTTCGGTGGGTTGGAGAGCGTGTCGCGCAACATCCGACACCAGCACCCCGATGTGCGGTTCTATGAGTTCGGTAATTTGTATTTCTCGGAGAAAAACAAGGAATGGCCCTACAGCGAGCGGCAGTCGCTCGGCATTTTCCTCTCAGGCCGTTTCCAGCCTGAACGTTGGAACGCGGTAAAGGGCGATGTGTCCTATCACCACATCCACGCCACGGTGCGCCAACTGCTGCAACGGATGAACATCCAAGCAAAGCTCACTGACCTGCCCACGGAGAATTCTGTCTTCGCCTACGGCATGGCCTTTTCGTTGGAGGACAAAGTGCTGGCGCGATTTGGCAGTGTGCGGAAGGACATCCTCGCCACGTTCGACATCGATCAGGAGGTCTTCTTTGCCGATGTGAATTGGGATGCGGTACTCGCGGCCTCGGCCATCAACAAGCTGACGGTGACCGACCTGCCGAAGTTCCCGTCTGTGAGGCGCGACCTTGCCCTGCTGGTGGATAGGACAGTGAAATACGTCCGCATCAAGGAGCTCGCCCATCAGACAGAACGCAAGTTGCTGCGCGAAGTGGATCTCTTCGATGTCTATGAGGGTAAGGGCATCCCCGAAGGAAAACGCTCCTATGCCGTCAGCTTCATCCTGCGAGATGACACTGCCACACTACAGGACAAGTCCATCGAGAAGACGATGGAAAGACTTGTGGGCAGATTCAAGCAGGAGCTGGGGGCGGAGTTGAGGGGGTAGGCTCGACAGCGTGCTTCCATTCAACTACCTTCGCAATCACTTTCAGCAAGGCGATGATTACCAGAATCGAAATAGACGGGTTCAAATCCTTTCAGGACTTTGAGATGGAGTTCACCCCGTTCACCATCATCGCAGGCACCAATGCATCGGGCAAGAGCAATCTTTTCGATGCCATTCGTCTGCTCTCTGCCCTTGCCGAACAGAACCTGCGAAGCGCATTCAACTCCCTTGACAGAGGAGAACTCAACGAGTTTTTCACCAAATATGGTGACGATTGGTATGCAGACAAGATGCGGTTCTCGGTAGAAATGCTTGTTAACAGAAACGTTCAGGATGCCTGGGGCAGTTCGGAACAGCTCAAGTACACGAGGCTGAGGTATGAACTGATCATCAAGAGAATTGTCAACCAGAACGGGATAGAGGACTTGGAGGTGGAGTACGAAAAACTCGATACCATCAAGCACAAAACAGATGAATGGGTAAAGAGAATTCCCTCGGCAGTTCGTGACACATGGCGCCCCAAGGTTGAGAGCCGAAGAGGAATCTTCTACATGGACACGGTGGAGGAGAACGGTATTCCGACCGTGATAGTCCCACAGGACGGCAAACAGGGCAAGAAGCGATTCTTCCCTCTGATCCGTGCCTCCAAGACTGTTCTGAGCAGTTTCGAGACCGTGGATTTCCCACACATTCTCGCTGCGAAGGAGGAAATGAGAAGTTGGAGGTCTTTACAGCTCAATCCTGACGAGTTGAGGAAGCCGACCAGCAAGAAGACGGGGGAAGATGTCATCTCCTCAAGCGGGAGCAACCTTGCTGCCGCACTTTTCAGGATCAAGCAGTTGGACAATTACAGTCTTGTAGAGATTTCGCGTAAGTTGAATTCATTTCTTCCCACCTTCACAGATGTGAATGTTCTGGATGACCGCGAGAACAATCAGTTTGTCATTGAGGTCACTGGAGATGATGGGAGAAAATTCTCCTCGCGAGTGCTTTCTGAAGGAACACTCCGCTTCCTCGCCCTCTGCATTTTTGAGCAAGATGACCTTCACACAGGTCTGCTTTGCTTTGAGGAGCCGGAGAATGGTATCCACCCGTTCAGGATTAAGGCGATGTTGCAACTGCTAAAAGACCTTAGTGTCGATCTTGAAGAGAAAACAGATGATGATGACGTGCCACCACTCCGCCAGGTGATTGTCAACACGCATTCACCGGCCATTGTGGGAGCAGCCGTTCAATGGGAGGAAGACAACAATGTTTCGGTTCACTACGCCCAATTGAGAACCCTGATTGCAGGCAAAGAACGAAGTGGTGTAAGCGAAAAGGTAAAACTCTTTAAGACCATGATTGTCCAGGTAGAGAACAGGTCGCAATCAACCATGGCCTTTTCCGAGAAGGATAGAAGCCTCACCGTATCCACCGTAATGGAGTACTTGAAATCAACCGATGTGGAGCGTGGGATAGATGTTCTCCGAGCTGCATGAGTTATCAACTTTTCATAGGACTGACGGCCGAGGGTGATACCGATCTCCGTTTCCTGAAAGGTGTCGTGTCAAGAACCTTTGAGTCAATTGCATTTGACTCAAAGCAGGACATTGAGATAGAAGTTTTCGAGCTCTCTCAATCAGAAAGTCTGCCGAAGCGTTCCGGGTTTGTGGACTGTGTGCTTGATGCTTCAGCGAAGGGGTTCCGTGAATTCGGAATGACCGTGCTATGCATACATACTGATGCGGATTCCCGTGATGATGAGAAAGCTTTCGCAGACCGAATTCATCCAGCGATTGCCGAATTGAACCGTAGGTCTGACGACACCTTCTGCAAGACCGCAGTGCCTTTGGTCCCTGTTCAGATGACAGAGGCCTGGATGCTGGCCGACACGGGCCTACTCAAACAGGAGATTGGCACCACACTTAGTGATGTTGCACTCAGCATCAACCGTTTACCTGAAAGCATCGCAAACCCCAAGAAGGAGATTGAAAAAGCGATTGTAACAGCCAGAAAAGGCATGACGAAAAGACGGAGACATAGCCTAACCATCGGTGAACTATACCAACCTATGGGACAGAAAATCTCATTAACGGCTCTGGAGACCCTACCATCTTTCAGGAAGTTCAAAGCCAATGTCAGAGAGGCATTCGTGCAGTTGAACTTGCTGCACTGAGACATGACCCCGTAGTGAGTAAAAACTACCGCTTTCAAACATCCTCATAAGCGATTACCAAGCGCAACTGTTGTTGCCGTCAGCTTCATCCTCCGCGATGACACCGCCACATTACAGGACAAATCCATCGAAAAGACGATGGAAAGGCTGGTGGGCAGGTTCAAACAGGAGCTTGGGGCGGAGTTGAGGGGTTAGCGTCTGGCAAACCTGAACCCGTTGTTCAACGCAAACATCGGGTTCAACACGACCACAGCCGCCACTTCGTACCATCGGAAGCCATTTTTGGCCATGGCAATTGTAGCACGATGAATGCCCTCACCCAATAGGATGCCCGCCAGCGGTGTGACAATGATGTCCTGAATGCTCGGCTGTTCCAGCCCCGCCTCGATTACATATTCCCACACGAACACGTGTCCGAGGGTAAAGAGCGATGATTGCCAGATGTTGGCATCCTGCGACCGCACCGCATTGTAAAAATATGCTCCCTGATAGGGATGCCCGATGTAGTTGATGTACCACTTGTCCTTGTCAAAAACGGGCGGAGAGGTATAAGCCCGCCTGAAGTTGCTGCCGTATGTACTGGCGGAAAGCGATTCCCACTGGCTGATGTGGGAGGGAAGCACCGCGAGCAGCCCGAAACTCAATGCCTCAGCACCATGTACCAGAAGACTTCCACGCAGCATCTTACGTCCAAAGGTGGCATCCGCATTCCTCAGATGAATTGTCCCAACATCATCGACATAGGCAGGGTTCGGGGTGCGCCACCACTTCCTTTCCTCAGAATTCTTCTGAGAGAAGCCATTCAAACTGCATAGAAGACAGGAGACGACTACAATGACCCGAAACATGGAGGCGAAAGTAGCCTCTCAGGAACCCAAAGGCAGTGATGACATACTTTCGCACGGAAGCAATCGAACAGAGATGAGAACAATCCTTGCCACAGCCATCATCATTCAGTCTGTTGTCACCGCGACAGCGCAGGAACTGCAGAAATGCGGTGCTGACGAGCTGCGCATCTCCACGCTGCGCGAAATGCCAAAGGTGGCGCAAGCTGTGATGGCACGAGAGGCCGAACTGGAACGTTTCACTACCGAATGGAGATTTGAGGGGACAAACCGAGAAGATGACGAGGTGTATCTCATCCCCGTTGTGTTTCATGTCATTCATCAGCATGGCACAGAGAATATCAGCGATGCGCAGCTGCTGGACGGCATCAAGATATGCAACGAGACGCTGCGCAAAACCTATCCGGATACGGCCGACATCATCGAAGCGTTCAAGCCGCTCCATGCCGATTGCGGCATTGAGCTGCGGCTGGCCACCAAGGACCCTGATGGCAACTGCCACAGCGGCATCAACCGTATCGCATCGGCTCTTTCGGCCACAGGCGACCACGCGGTGAAATCCCTCATCCACTGGGACCCGACCCGCTATCTGAACGTCTATGTTACCAGCAGCGCGGCAGGTCTGGCGGGCCATGCCGTGTGGCCTTCTGACGCAGATACCATCCCGGAATGGGACGGCATCGTCATGGCGCACAGCTACGTGGGGACCTTCGGCACCTCGAACCAGACGCGCTCGGTGGTATTTGCACACGAGGTTGGGCATTACCTGAACCTTCATCACATCTGGGGTGGCAACAACGTGCCCGGATTCTTCTACCTACCTGTGAATCAGACCACCAATTGCGACCATGACGACCTCGTGGACGATACGCCCAATACCATCGGCAACCCGAATTGCAACCTCGCAGCCACGTCCTGCGGCTCGCTCGACAACGTGCAGAACGCCATGGACTACTCCTATTGCAACATCATGTTCACGAACGGGCAGCGTGATCGGATGCGGGCCTGCCTCAATTCGCCTATCGCGGGCCGCAACAACCTCTGGACGGAGACCAACCTCATCGCCACGGGAGTTCTGGAAGACCCCGCGCCCTTCTGCGGGACGAGCTTCTTGGCAGACCGCACCATTGTATGCCCCAACACGGACAATGAGGTGCAGTTCGCGGCCAGCGTCTTCCACGGTGAGATCGACTCGCTGCGCTGGATTTTCGGGGGAGGAAATCCCACTACCTCCGCATCGGCCGCCCCGACAGTCACCTACTCCACCCCTGGGCAATACGATGTGACCCTCCGCGCCTACCGCAATGGGCAGATGGTGGAGGAATCGCGCAGCGCGTTCATTACCGTCATCTCCGATCAGGGGCAGGATTTCCCTTTCGCAGAATCTTTTGAGGGAATGACAGATGTGAACAACGGCATCTGGGCAGCCAACGGCCCTGACGGTCTGAACCGCTGGCAGGTGACGGACATAAGCGCCTCGGACGGAATCAAGAGCATTGTGATCGACCAATGGGAAGACGGCCTCTTCACCCGCGATGAGCTCTACGGCCCACCTATCGACCTGAGCACGGCTTCGAACATGAGAATCTCATTCAAATATGTCTTCGCGGGGCAGCAGGCCGCCACCGGGGAGGACAGACTGCTGTTTCAGGTGTCGCGCAACTGTGAGAGCAACTGGAGTTCGAGGCTCTCACTGTCAGGTTCGCAACTGCAGACGGCAGGGCCACAGCAGCAGCCGTTGGTCCCCACAACCGAAGACTGGGTGCAGCAGGTGGTCAATATCCCCACATCCTTTCTGGTGGAGGGATTCCGCTTCCGTGTTGTTTACACCACTGGCGGCAACAGCAGGTTTTTCCTCGATGACATCAATGTGGACATCAACGCCAGTATCCAAGAAAGTGGGGTACTCTCGCAACTTCGGCTGTTCCCCAACCCGGCAGAGGGCGTGCTCACCATCGAACTGCCTGTAAGCACGGCCACGGAGGCGCACATCACCGTTACTGACCTCATGGGGCGGACGGTGATGAAGTTCCCGGATCAAACTCTCACCCCAGACTCTTTCTTGATCCAACTCGATGTGAATCAATTGAAATCCGGCATGTATGTCTTGCGTCTCATGTCGCCATCTGGAACTGTTGCAAGACCATTCGTAGTGCGGTAGAAGGGCTCCTCACTTCAGAAAACATACTTCATAACTAATTCTTATGTTTATTATCGAAAATATAAACTTTGAATTATGATGTGAGTTGTGAAGATTTGCAGCACCAAAACCAAAAAGACATGACACGTATCACAGTAGCCAAGGGCGATGGCATCGGCCCTGAGATCATGGATGCCACGCTCCGAATCATCACTGCGGCAGGAGCCAAGTTGGAAATGGATTTCATCGAGGTAGGCGAACAGGTCTATCTCGCAGGCAATACGGCCGGTATCTCGTCCGAATCCTGGGACATAATCCGCAAGAACAAGATTTTCCTGAAAGCCCCGATAACCACACCACAAGGTGGGGGCTACAAGAGTCTGAACGTGACCACACGGAAGTTCCTTGGACTTTATGCGAATGTGCGCCCTTGCAAAAGCTTGCACCCTTACGTCTCGACCAAGCATCCGAAAATGGACATGGTCATCATCCGAGAGAATGAGGAGGACCTCTATGCAGGCATCGAGCACCAGCAGACCGATGAAGTGGTGCAGTGCCTCAAGCTGATAAGCCGCCCCGGCTGCGAGAAGATAGTGCGCTATGCCTTCGAATATGCCAAGGCACATGGCCGCAAGAAGGTGACGTGCTTCACCAAGGACAACATCATGAAACAGACGGACGGGCTGTTTCACAAAGTGTTCGATGAGATCGCTGTAGAGTATCCTGAGATCGAGAATGAGCATTGGATCATCGACATAGGTGCGGCCAAGATGGCGGCCTCACCAGAACTATTCGATGTGTTGGTGATGCCCAACCTGTACGGAGATGTGCAAAGCGATGTCGCTGCGCAGATCACCGGGTCGGTAGGACTTGCGGGATCTGCCAATATCGGAGAGGAGTGTGCCATGTTCGAGGCCATTCATGGATCTGCGCCCAGCCGAGCAGGACAGAATCTCGCGAACCCTTCCGGGCTGCTGCAAGGGGCCATCATGATGCTGGTTCACATCGGTCAGGCAGATGTGGCCGAGAAGGTCCAGAACGCGTGGCTGCGCACAATGGAGGATGGCGTTCATACGTACGATATCTTCCGCGAAGGAACCAGCACACGCAAGGTGACCACCTCGGGATTTGCAGATGCGGTGATTGAGAGACTAGGGCAGCGTCCAGAGAAGCTCGCAGCCATGAGCTACGGTGATGGCAAGGGCATGAACCTGCCCAAATACAAGCGCAGACCGATCGCCAAAAAGGAGCTTGTCGGGGTGGATGTATTCGTTCACTGGGGCGGAAAATCACCCGATGAGCTGGCAGACCTGCTCAAGGTCATGAACTCAGATGAAGTGCAACTCATCATGATCACCAACCGCGGCATCAAAGTATGGCCGGAGGGCTTCTCAGAGACCTTCTGCACCGATCACTGGCGCTGCCGCTTCATGCACAAGGACGGTAAGGGCATCACCAAGCAGGAGATTATCCGCCTGCTGGACGCTGCCGACCGAAACGGTATTGACAGCATCAAGACCGAGAACCTCTACGAATTTGACGGCAAGAAGGGATTCTCGCTCGGACAAGGGCAATAAATCCGTTCTGTTGCGATGTCGTATCATCGCGACATGAAAAGAATTCTGCTACACTGGTTCTGTGCCGCTGTTTCCATCCTGATACTTTCAGGTGGGGCAGCGGCACAGTCTTTTCATGCAGACTCAGTCCCGGTCAACCACATTCAGGTCATCGGCACGCACAACAGCTACCGCAAAGCCATGGACCGTGGCATCATGCGAACCATGCGTCTGCTGGACCCGTTCTTCTGGTGCAATCCCAGCCCCGCAAAGCAATTGCAGTACAGCCATGTGCCTATCGTGGAGCAGCTCGGTGTGTATGGCATGAGGAGCCTGGAGATAGACATTCACCACGACCCAGAGGGCGGACGCTACTATCACCGCAGGGGCAATTTCCTCGGATGGAAAAAAGCGGAATCGGGGGTGGAAGAGTTGAAGCTACCGGGCCACAAGGTCTTTCATCTTGCCGATGTGGATTACAACACGCATTACTACACCTTCCGCGATGTACTTTTTGAGGTGAAAAAATGGAGCGACCGCCATCCGCGTCATCTGCCCATTTACATCCTTGTAGAGCCTAAGGAGGACAGCCCGGGCGACCACGTTCGGGCATTCGGTCTTGTTCCCACTTTGAAATTCGACTCACTGGCCTGGGCCATGGCCGATGCGGACATCCATGCTGTTTTCGGGGAGAATATGAAGCAGGTCTTCACACCCGATGAGCTGCGAGGGGAGTTCAGCAGTCTCCGCGAAGCCATCATGGAACACGGCTGGCCGAAGCTGGGCGAGATGCGCGGCCGCATCGTCTTCATCATTCACAGCAATGTGCGCCATGCAGACAAGTATGCGGAGCACCACCCATCGTTCCGCGGGCGGCCTATGTTCGCCCAGTCGAAGGCCGATAGGGAACATGCCGCCTTCATAAAGCTCGACAACCCCTTCGACCCTGCCGTAGTGGAGCACGTGCAGATGGGATTCATGGTGCGCACCCGCACCGACACGCCCGGCTACGAGGCCCGAAGGAACGATACCACCATGCGCGAGGCAGCCTTCAACAGTGGGGCGCAGATCCTGAGCACCGATTACTACCGTCCCGACCCCCGGCTCTCGGATTTTCAGGTGAAATTCCCTGAGAGAACGGTGGCAAAACTGAATTTCCTCGCCCCATCAAAACAGGAGGTGACGGACTGGGAATGACCCTCCTCATAGCCCGAAACGCTCAATGTAGTTGCGGAAATAAGCTCGGATATCTTCTTCTGAAAGGCCGTAATCCTCTGCGCTGTAGCGATGATTACCACGCTCATCGTTGCGCTCAAGGTTGAGGTAGGCATCCATGTCTCCATGCCCGACTGGTGTGAGGTTAAAGTGGTCAGTGATGCCGTCTATAACCCGCCTCGGATCATCCAGTAATTTCCTGAAATCGACATCAAAGAACTGCCCCTCTCCCACCCGCTCGCGTACGGCCATTGCGCGCTCAATGCCCAACCTGAAGGACTGCTGTACCCTCTGGCCCATCTCTTCGCGGGGAACAACTCCATTCTGCACCCGATAGTTGAGTGACGCAAGACTACAATAGCTTGGCACACTGCGCGCTGGGTCACGGTGAGTCCAAACGATGCAAGCGTCCGGGAAGACCTCCAGCAGCGCATCCAAAGCCCAAAGGTGGTCGGGCGATTTGAGCACCAATCTGTGGTCGGGCACACGGCTGCTCATCACCCGTAGAAAGTCAGCATACTCGCGGTACGCCCAGGTGAGGTCGGTCTGCATGAGCCAGTCAACATACTCATGCCAACCGCAGGTCATGTCCCAGTTGACCACGGTAAATGAGTTGGCAAGTATGGGCCAGCACTCCTCATGCGAGTCGAACTGCACCTCGTGTATATAGCGCATCTCAGGAGCGAAAAAATCTACTACCCGCAGCCTCGACTTCGCCATGGACTGACGCTGGGCCAGATCTTTCGCAGGGTCGGAATGGAGCGGCACGGGGGAGGCTATCTCCCAGAAAGGAAGTGCGCGCCTGTCCGGACTCAACGCCAGCAGGTTCTGAATGAGTGTGGTGCCGGTGCGGGGAAAACCGAGGATGAAAACAGGCCGCTCGACTTTCATCTTGGCAATCTCCGGGTGTCTCTTCAAATGATCCTGCAGGCGCAGCCTATTGATGCAGGCCTGAACACCCATGTCATGACCGCCTATCTTGCCAAGGGCTGTGTTTCCTTTCTCGGTGATGTTGGCAAAAAGCCTGTCCATCGCCTCACGGAATTGAGGGTCACCGAGTTCAGTGAGGCCAGTCTTTCGCCTTGCCTCACCGATCATATCCTTTGGCTCCATGCTGAACATGGGCAACCGCAACTTCACACCGATACCCGCAAGCCTGTTGAGCCAGCGCATCGTCCATCGGTAGGAGTCGTTCCTCACCTTCATTGAAGAACAAACCTAAATGTCAGTACGAGACTACCGTCAGATTACTGAAGATCTAACTCATTTCTATTGCTCATAAACCTGCGGAAACGGGCGAGACGGTCCACATTGATGATCTCGCATCCCTCATCCAGCAACAATGTCCAAACCTTTTTTCGGTTGGTCGCGCCCCAGAAACGGATTTTGCGGCCCTCAGCCCGTGCCCTCAAAATAAGGTCACGCAGGTGGTCAAGTTCATCGCTGTCTATCGTGCCATTGCCCCGCCAAGACGTCACCCCACGGTAAGAAACGCTCAAACGGGACACAACATCAGCATCCCAACTTCCGCCCAGCGCACCGCTGTTGCCATCGAAATAGAACCATCTGCGCGAGGCCGAGAGCCATTCCGACTCCCGTCCGCAAGCTCCGATGATGATGCTGACGGCACCGGGCCGCTTCACGCCATCGTCCCAGACGGTGAGCATCTCCTGATATTTCTGCAATTGCGAGATGAGCGTGTCGCAGATATCGGGGCAGCCCTGCTTGATGTCGATATAGAGGATGAACTCCTGCGGGCCTTCAGAATACACCGATCGGAAACCGTTGGCCTTGGCCCGCTCGAACAACGGTCGGAGGTACAGCTTCTCAAGGTTCCGCCCTTTCCGTGTGAAAATAGCCTCGTGGTTCACCAGAAGATCACCGTGCCGCAGATGCACATCGGCCTCTACACTCATAAAGCCGTTAGCCAATGCCTGCTTCAATGGCCGCCATTTCCAATAGTCATTGTGAGAATGCCCTTCGGGAATCGGCACGACCTGTCCCTGCGCCACCACAGAGAGGGGCAAAACCATCAACAGCAACCAGTACAGCCGCGTCATCCGATGGTGGCGATCACCTTCAGCTCAATCGCGATGGGTGTCGGCAGGCAATTGATCTCTACCGTTGTACGACAAGGTAGATTGTCCTTGAAATACTCGGCATAGACGCGGTTGTAGGTCTTGAAATCATCCTTCATATTGGTGAGGAACACGGTCACGTCCACAATGCGATCCCAGCTTGAACCAGCATCCTCCAATATCGTCCGGACGTTATTGAACACCGAGTGACACTGTTTCTCAATATCATAGCTCAGGTTATTGCCCTCGGCATCAAGCTCCACACCGGGAATCTTCTTTGTGCCGCGCTCCCTCGGACCCACACCCGAAAGAAAAAGCAACTCACCCACCCTTCGGGCATGCGGGTAGAGTCCCACAGGTTCTGGCGCGCGCGCAGAGTCGAATCGGCTATCTGACATAAGGACAAAAAATGGTTGATGGGCAAAGATAAGCCCACACCTGCGCGCACTGCAAAAGGAACGCTCTCACGCGGCTTCTCTATGTTTGCACCAACTGAAAGAAGCGCCCGATGAAAATCTACCACAATGCCCGTTGCAGCAAAAGCCGGCAGACCCTTGACCTGATTCGCAAGGCAGGCATCGAACCCGAGATCGTGGACTACCTCCATGACACGCCCTCTGAGCAGGAGCTCGCTGAACTGGTGCGCATGCTCGGAATCAGTCCTGAGCAGTTGGTGCGCAAGGGTGAAGATGTTTTCAAAGAAAAATTCAAAGGCCGAGAACTCTCAGACCAAGAGTGGGTCAGCGCGATGGTAGCGCACCCCAAGCTTATAGAGCGACCTATTGTCGTGAAACAAAAGAAGGCCGTCCTTGGACGACCTCCTGAGAATGTGAATGCGCTGCTCTGAGCAATGTCAGTCGCGAGGAGCGATGAGTGCTGCAAGTTTCTCGCCTGCCTCCGGGCTGTACTTCTCCATGAAGAAAAGGGTCGCCATCAGCGGAATCCAAAGGCTCAGAAAAACGAGCAGCCAAAAACCGAGAAGGATATAAGCAAGGATTACTGTGATACCGAGCGAGGCCATGTGTTCAGATTTAGAGCCGCGAAGTTAGGACGCGAGAAGTAATCGGACAAGAAGGTTTTCCAACACGTTTTCAAGGACTCAGGCTCTCAGCTCCAAACTGCCACGCATCATGCCCAGCACTTCTCGAATGATGACCTTGAAATCTAGAGAATGATTGTCATCATTGCCGAGCCGAACATGACCGAGCCGAACCACCACCAAGTCATATTCGGGGATGACAATGATGTACTGACCGAGAATGCCCCGCTGATAGAAAATCCGTGTTCCCTCATCATCATAGACCCAAAACGAATGGCCATAGAAGGGAACTGCATGCGGTCGCGTTGCAGTTGCTACGAAACTGCTGTCAAGGATCTGCTGACCGTTGAATTCACCGTTATTGAGCAGCATCTGTCCAAACCGTGCGAAGTCGCGGGCGTTGGAATTGAAGCAACAGAAGGTCAGCTCTCGGCCCATACCGTCCACGTGCCACTCAGCATCGTGCTCAGCACCGAGAGGTTTCCACAGTTTCTCTGAAGCATACTCGGCTACCGGGCGGCCCGTAGCCTTCATGAGGGCCAGTCCCAACAATTGTGTGGCTCCGCTCTGGTACTCATACTCACCTGGTTTCCTGATGACGGGTACCTTTTCAATCATCAATTTCTCTGCATCCGGGCCGTAGTAGAGCTTTGCCGTGATGTCAAACGGATTGCTATAGTGCTCATTGAAGTCAAGACCTGCCGTCATGGTACATAAATGTCTCAACGTCAGTTCATCGGCAAACTCGCCCTGTATTTCGGGCAAGTAATCTCTAACCTTAGCGTCCCAATCGGGAATGATGCCGTCCTGAATGGCGCACTGCACAAGCATGGTGGTGATGCTCTTGGCCATGCTGAAAGAGTTGCTGCGATAGGAATCACTGTATCCATCCCAATATTGCTCGTAGACTATTTCGCCCTCCTTCACCATCAAAAAGGCCACACTTCGCGTCTCTTCCAGCGACCTGAGCAGATCACCAGAAATATCCCATTCAAAATAGAAGTCCGAGACCTTCCATGGGGAAGCCGCACCTGCCTTCACTGTTCTGGTCTCAAAGAACTGGGCATCGCCTATGGTGGCCGATGTATTTCCGTGCAGATAGGCCGCCCAAAGACCCTTGAGAAGGAACTGGTTACCGGTTAAGTATGCTGTCCCGATGAAGATGGCAATGACGAGCCCGGGCCATTTGATGACGGAGAGAACTTTTTTCATGAACAAGCTATATGAAGACAAACTTCGTGAAAAAGCAACAAGGGGCGGAGGCTGTCAACCTTTACCTCCCTTGCCGCTCACCAGATACACCCCGAGGAAGATGAGCATGGCCGAACCGACCTTCACAGCCGTCAGCGCGTCCTTGCCGGCAAGAATGGCGAACATGCTCGCCAGCACCGGTTGCAGGTAAATGTAGGTGCTCACTACTGATGGACTGACCTGCCTGAGTGCGAGGGAGTTGAACAGGTACGCAAAGAAACTCAGCCCGAACACCACATAGGCTGCTGCGGCCATGATCTGCCACGGCATGTTGGTCCAGTCCACCTCGCGTAGCTGAGCCTGACCGAAAGGAATCACCATCACGAAGCCGAACAGGAATACCCACTTCATCACCGTAAGTGGATGGTAGCGCGCCAAGAGGGGTTTAACCAGCACGAGATACACCCCGTAGGACGATGCGTTGACCAAGACGAGCAGGTCGCCAACGAAGGTGTCGGAACTGAAGCCCACATCCTTGCCCACCAACAATATCAGCAGCGCACCGGCCAGCCCCAGCGCTATGCCCGATGCCTTGCGTAGGGTTATACGTTCACGAATCAGCACTGAGGCCACAATGAGCACCAAAATGGGTGAAGAGGTCATGATAACCGCAGCGTTGATCGGCAGCGTCATGCTCAACCCCTTCATAAAAAGCACTTGGTTGATTGCGATGCCGAATACCGCGCAAAGCAACAGCCTCGGAATATCGGTGCGTAGAACATGTTCCTTGACGAACATTCCGACCAACCAGAACAGCGGCACGGCACCAATGCAACGCAGCACCACCAGACCGTAAGGACCGATGTACTCGGGGGTTACCTCCTTCGCAATGGTATAATTGGCCCCGTAAATGAGATTGGCCCCCAGCAGCGCAAGGTGGGGCAGCAGACGCCTGTACATCAAAGCCTTGACGCGGCCTCCGCCACCGTCTTCTTCGCGTTGCCGATGAACACCTCTTCACCTATCAGGATGAAGGGACGCTTAAGGAAAGTATATTCCTCCAACATGTATCTTCGGTAGTCATCCTCTGTCAACGAAATCTTGTCGAGGCCCATGCTGCGGAACTTCATGGCGCGCTTGCTGAAGAGCGCCTCATAAGAACCGACCTTCCCTTTGATGGCATCCAGCTCCTCGGCAGAGATGTTCTGTTCCTTGATGTCCTGAAGCTCGAAGCCCTTCGCCTCAAGCCCAAGCTCTTCGATGATTCGCTGGCAGGTATTGCACGTGGACAGGTGATAGACTTTTTTTCTCATCGGAAAAGGACTACGGCAGCTCAAGGATGCGAGACAACCACCAGACGCACCACAACTCCTTTATCAGACAAAATACTGAGATGATAGAGCCCGTTGGAAAGAGCTCTCATATCAATCGATGGCGCATAGCCAAGGGAACGTATGTCAGTGTCAATGACAGTTCTCCCCGCCAGATCGATGACTCGCAATTGGCGGGCTGTGAGCCCGTCAGGCAAAGAGACGCGAACAACGCCATCTGTCGGATTGGGATAGATGGTCACCCCTGCTCCCCATGCCTCCTCAATGCTGTTTGGCCCAGTTTGGAACGGAAGACAGAAATTGACAGACGCCTCATCGGTGAATTCAGCACCCTCTGCGATCACATTGCCCTGAGGAGATAGAAGCTCAAAAAACCCTTGACCCCACTCGCAGCAAAGACCGTCACCAAATTCATCGAACAAAGTGAATGTATAACACCCTTCGGGCAAGCATACCGGGACTATGAGCAGGGAATTGGTCTGGTCGTATCCGTCACCGCTCGCCACAACTGTTCCCAGTTGTCCTTGGGTCCTTATTTCCCATGATGTCTCATCAGGGTAACCATCCGTTCTCAGACGTAGGGTCATCTCCGATCCACTGACGATTGTGAAGGAAATCGAGGCTGAATTATTATCAGAATTCTCATCCATCCCACCATTTGGTCCAGTGACCGTGACGACCACCTGCTGATTTCCATCAGACAAACCCGACAATGGCAAGGAAATGGTGGTAGACTGGTTGAACTGTAGCGACCCTGTCCAGTTGATGGGAGTCTGAGCTATACCGTTCAGCGTCCAGTTGATGGTGGCTGTTGTCAGCACGCTTGCACCCCTGTTGCGCAGCGTGAAGGAGAGGTTGACGTCTGTGTCGCAGATTGTCTGACCTTGTGTGGCGCCTGTTATGGATTGCACAGCGGCATCCAAGGCCACATCTGCAGCGTTGGGGTCGTAACCATCGAGTGTGCTGACATTGGTGTTGAGCGGGTCGAGCCAGTCGCGCAACCTGCTTGAAGCTGAGTTGCCGTCCCAGCTTACACTGAATCTTCCATAAAAATCATTGGTGATACTGGTGCAACTGGCCGTACCACCAAAAAGCTGTCCGATGATGCGGTGGTTCGGGTCGAAAAGCGGGGAGCCTGAGGATGCCGGCTCGGTGGTTCCTTCCTCCCAGTCTCCTACCCGCCAGCAGGCTGCGCCCTGCCAGTTTTGGGCAGTGGCAGGGTCGTCATCAAAACAGATCTTTTTCCGGTCGCCCTGAGGGTGATGAATCCCAATGGAACTGGGGGGTACGGCACCTGTGCGGTCCCATCCCGCGTAAAAGATGTTGTGAGAGGCCGCTGGGGTCGAGCTCAGCTGAAGTAAGGCAAAGTCAGACCCTGCGCTGCTGGCCCGGACAGTTGCGCCCTGAGTGAAACTGCCACTGGTCGGGCTTCCCGGCCCACCCGTATTGGCGCATCCCGGACGCTCGTAATCGAACTTGAAAACCCAGTTGTTGGCATTGCCACCCATACAATGGTTGGCAGAGAGGAAATAGGGTGTGCCGTCCTGAGCCGTGTTGTTGACCATGGCACCGGTACAAAAACCGGAACCCCCACTGACCATAATGGCGACCGAGCGTTTCTCATCTTGCCAATCATCACCTTCGGGGCAGTTCACATTGATGTTGCAGGCCCCGCTGTTGCGGCTGTCGGAGGTTCTTCGATTGAAAATATCACGGTATCCGTGTGTCACGGTTTCCACCGATAGCCTTGCCTGACCTACAGCCATCGCTGGTTCATACACCTCAAGGAACACTGTGCTTCCCGGAATAGGAAACGTTGCGAAGCCGTTGTCCTCTCGGTTGTCATCGTAGGTGAATGGCCCATAAACATCAGAGCCATCCATGTTGTAAATGTGGAAAGTGGCCCCGAAAGGCAGGTAAAAATCATCCATGATGAAGTTGACCGAGTAAGCATCCCTGCATTGGAAACCCATGCGCCACACACGCGAACCGTCCTTCAGCTCATTCCAAACGCCATGAGTGAAAAGGGTAGCCTCAACCTCCATGTTCTCCCCGAAACGGTAAGGTCCGATTTTCAAGGCGTGGTTCACTTCATCCTCAGCAAGTAATGACGGGACATCCACCTGTGGCATCGCCATTACAGGAACCTCCTTTGGGAAGGTTTCCAGTCGCATGCTCCAAGGAAGAGCAGACTGTTGACCAAAAACTGAGAGAGAAACCCCGACCATCAGGGCAACGAAAAGCAATTTCAGAGAATACTTCATGATGAGATTTAAGGGTCGCAAGGTATTGGTCTCGCAAAGACAAGGTTGTCGGATATAACCCAAATGCGGAGGCTATGTTCGTCATCAGGCGGCAACGCCCTCCTCTACAAGCATTACAAGGATGTGAATCACCTTGATATGAATCTCCTGCACTCGGTCGGAGTGCTCGGAGTGCGGGGCTCGAATCTCGACATCGCAAAGGGCAGCGAGTTGCCCACCATCCTTTCCTGTAAGTCCGATGACCTTCATTCCCTTTTGACGGGCCATTTTGGCAGCATTCAGAACATTTTCTGAATTGCCGCTGGTGCTGATGGCGAGCAGCACATCGCCATTTTTGCCGAAGGCTTCAACGTATCTGGAGAAGATGTGCGCAAAACCATAGTCGTTGGCAGTGCAGGTGATATGTCCGGGGTCGGAGATGGCCGCTGCGGCAATGGGTGGTCTGTCACCACGAAAGCGGCCGCTCAATTCCTCCGCGAAATGCATCGCATCGCTCATGCTGCCACCGTTTCCGCAACTGTATATGCGATGGTGCGCGCGGACAGAATCCATGAGTAGCCCTGCGGCACTTCTAATGGCATCGATGGCACCTTCGTCAGAGATGAAACGCTGAAGAATGGTCTGCGCATCCTTCAGTTCGGCTGTTATCTTGGCTTCTGTCATGGTACCAAAGTAAGGATATGGAAGGCGGAAAAAAGAAAACCCCCAGGACGTGCCAAGGGGTTCTCATTTACGGTTGAAAACTATGAGTGATCAGACAACGAACACAGCTGCCACACGCAAGATCCAGATCAACATTCCTATGATGCCAAGACTTGCGCCCACAATGCCAAGGATGAGACCGATCCTGCGGAAAGATGCCCCTTGGTAATTATTCTTGGAATGAAGGATGGCGAAGACGATAGCCGCCACTCCGAATGTGATGGCAGCAGCCCACATGCCTATCCCGAAAAAGGCCAGAATTATGCCGAGGAAGCCAAAAAAGGCGGATCCGATACCCGCACCGAACGCTACCCATGCCATCCAATGCGTGTTGGAGTTGGCTGCTGGCTTGAACGCATTTCTGGTCTCAGCAAGGTCGTGCTTGAAATTGGTGACTGTCTTTTCAATGGCGCGGTCCACGGCCTCCTTGCGGGCAGCTTTCCTCTCAATGCGCGCAAACTCAGATGCAGCGGGTACGGCACTTGCAGTAAGGGCATCCTGGTCCAGTTCCATCGCAGCAAGTCTGGCCTCACGTGTGTCAATAGATTCCACCTCCACCTTTACCGCAGCCATGTCCAGCTCATCACTGTCGGACTTCGGGGTCTTGGCCTTCTTGGTCACCTCCACATGATAGCCGGGCATGTGCCTGCGTTTCACAATGTCCACGTTGCCACATCCACTTAAGATGAAGGCCGATGCCAACAGTCCGATAACTGAAAGTCTAAAGTTCTTCATTGGAGTCCTTTTTTGGTTCAACGGCAAAAGTAATCGGCCATCTCTCATTGGGTTGAGGAGACGGTGAGACGCTTTTTAACAGTAGAATGTTCAAGATGGCGAAAAAAAGAACCCCGCCCTCCTCTCGGAGAACGGGGCCTTTCTGCAAATCATGCCGAATGTTCGGCAACTGGAAATTTCAATATCAGTGTGCTGACTCGAACTGATTCGCTGTGTTCTTCGCGCCACCGGCCTTCAGGGCCTTGTCGCCAGCGAAGAACTCCTTGTGGTCGTCACCGAGGTCTGAACCCGCCATGCGCTGGTGCTTCACACAAGCAACTCCTTTGCGGATCTCCTGACGCTGCACACCGCCCACGTAGGCCAACATGCCTTCTTCTCCGAAATAACCTTTCGACAGGTCGTTCATGTGCAGAGCAGTGGTGTGGTAGGTCGGCAGCGTGATCAGGTGATGGAAAACGCCCGAAACCCTCGAAGCATCCTCTTGGAATGTCCTGATCTTCTGGTCGGCCTCCAGTGCCAATTCAGAATCATCATACTTCGCATTCATGAGGTCGTTCTTGTCGTAGGCAGACAGGTCTTTTCCTGCTGCTTCCCAACGCTTGTACGCCTGCTTGCGGAAATTCAATGTCCAGTTGAACGAAGGTGAGTTGTTGTACACCAATTTGGCGTTCGGCACCTGCTCCTTGATCCTGTTGACCATGGCTGCAATGGCCTCCACATCCGGTGTTGGTGTCTCAATCCAAAGCAGATCGGCACCGTGCTGCAGACTGGTAACGCAGTCCAACACCACCCGGTCAATGTTGGTGCCCGCCCTGAACTGTATCAGGCCATTGGACAGGCGAACAGGACGCACCAGCTTGCCATTGCGCTTCAGCAGCACGTCATATTCATTCACTTGGTCGATGCTCACTTCCTCCGCATCCACGAAATCGAGGTACTGAGAAGCGAGGTCGCCAGGCTCATTGGAAACAGGCAGTTTCTGGGTCAGACTGGCTCCTTCAGAATCGGTACGGGCAACAATGATCCCGTCTTCCACGCCCAGTTCCAAGAATGCATAGCGGATCGCGTTCAGCTTCGCAATGAAGTCCTCATGTGGAACGGTCACCTTTCCGTCCTGGTGGCCGCACTGCTTCGCGTCAGACACCTGGTTCTCCACTTGGATCGCGCACGCACCAGCCTCGATCATCTTCTTGGTCAGCAGGTAGGTGGCCTCCTCGTTACCGAAACCGGCATCGATGTCAGCGATAATTGGCACTACGTGCGTTTCGAAATTGTCAATCAGGTGCTGCACATCCTCGCCATTGGCTTTTCTGCGGAAGAGGTCGTTCAGTTCCGTTGCATCCGCTTGTTTCAGGAAATCGTAGATCTCCGCGATCAATTTCGGCACAGATGTTTTTTCGTGCATGGACTGATCGGGAAGCGGCCCGAACTCAGA
Source organism: uncultured Chryseobacterium sp. (assembly GCA_964500205.1). Classification (GTDB taxonomy): domain Bacteria; phylum Bacteroidota; class Bacteroidia; order UBA10329; family UBA10329; genus UBA10329. The sequence continues at coordinate 253,286 of CAZCNS010000001.1, forward strand.
ACGCAATGCCGCTACCATCCAACCCGACAGGTAGATGTATCTTCCCTTGGTTGTCTTGTGATGTTTCTTCACAGCGATCATCGTCTGCTGCGCCACGAATCCGTGCCATGCGCCCAATGATTGTGTGTACTTGGAATGGTCAGCATCATAGGCGGCCATGTCCGCACGCATGATTCCTGCGGTGTATTTCGCAATGTCCAGCCCCGTTTTGAAACGGTTCTGCACGTACATGCGTGCTGCATGCTCAGGGTTGATCTCTCTCCAGGTCTCCCCGTATTTCTGCTTGAGTTTCTGAACTGCTTCTACAGCTGAAACGTAACTGGGTTGTTGATTATTCATGATCTCGGTTTGAAGGTGGTTGTTTAGATGTGGTTGATTAACGATTAAGGTTTGATGTCTAAGTGTGAAAAAGCTTAAAGGAAAATTGAAAATGGAAAATCGTCCTGTTGATTAGGGAATTCGGCTGTTCGTAGTTCGTATCAACCGTTACTCAAGTTTTTGTTCTTCTTAGGAGGGAGAAAACTCTCAGAGGTGATGACCTTCCTGCCTGTTTTCTCTTCAAGTGCAAGTCGTGCATTTTTGGCTATCCGTCCGCCTTTCTTCCCTGCCACTGCATTCTCCCGCACACCTTTCGCATTCTCAGTCTCAGCAATCTGGCGGGTAGAGAGCTCCGCAAGGGCGGTGAAAATGAGTTCCGCCTCACTCATGTGGTCGCGGAGGTTTTGACTCTTCAGTCCCTTCAGGTCCTTGTGTTTACCAACACTCATCCCTGTCCACTCATGATGGATGATATTGGTGAGGAATGCGAATTCGTCCGATTTCTCAACTCCGCTCTCTTTCCAATAGTCCGTCAGCTTGTTTCGGGTCTCCTGTCCCGTCATCCGCTGCTGGATCCACTTCTCACTCCTTCCCAGCTTGCGCCAGTTCTCCCGCGCCCTGTCGATGCTCTGTTCAGGGTCAGAAATCTCCTGCAATCTTTCGTAACCCACCTTTGCCAGCCAAGCCTTGAAAGGCTCTGCCTTGGGCGAAGGAATGGACTGTATGATGCGAAGCAGTGTCTCTGTATCTGCTACGTCTGTATGCCTCATCTTACCATCCTCAGCTTCCATTTTCAACTGTCCCAATTTTTGGGACAGTTCACTTCCCTCTTGTGCCAACTTGGTTTTGAGGGCACTCCAATACTTTCTTGGGCGTGGACTCTCCGTGAGAATCTCAATCACATCAATCACCGAGAAGAACCACTGCTCCTTCTCGCTGTCCCAGTGGGTGCGGACCTTTTTACTCTCAAACAACTTTATATCGCTCATCGCTTGGTCGAAAGCCTCTCAATCAGATGTACTCGTAAGCCCCCAGCGTCAAGAACTCCTCGAATTCTCCTTGGGAAATGAGCTGCTTAAAAAGGTCTGTTGCCAATGGGAACTTGCCGTTGGCGAAAGCATCCTTGCCAACGTAGCCTTCAATCTTCTCCAATTCGCTGGGGATGAGCGAAAGCACCCAGTCGAGGGTCACGGTGCGGCCGTCCTCCATCTTGGCGTTGTGCTTTATCCACTGCCAGACCTGCGTTCTGGAGATCTCTGCCGTGGCAGCATCTTCCATAAGGTTGTAGATGGCTGCTGCACCATTGCCACGCAGCCAACTTTCAAGGTAGAGAATGCCCACGTTGATGTTCTTGCGGACGCCCTCCTCGGTGATGGTTCCTTGCGGAACCTCGATCAGGTCGGCAGCGGTGATAGTCTCTGTCCGCTCTTTCGAGATCTGATTCGGGGTCGGCATGTATTCGTTGAAAACATCCATCGCCACTTTGACCAGCCCAGGGTGCGCCACCCATGTGCCATCGTGGCCGTTCTTCGCTTCGCGGATCTTGTCGTTGCGCACCTTTCCTACCGCAGCAGCATTGGCCTCCTCGTCTCCTTTAATAGGAATGAAAGCGGCCATTCCGCCCATGGCGTGAACCCCGCGTTTGTGGCAGGTCTGGATTACCAGTCGTGAGTATGCATCCATGAACGGTGACGCCATCGTCACCTGATCGCGGTTCGGCACGAGGAAATCAGGGTGGTTGCGGAAACGCTTGATGTAGCTGAAAATATAGTCCCAACGACCGCAGTTGAGGCCCGCGCTGTGGTCTTTCAGCTCCCACAGGATCTCGTGCAATTCAAACGAGGCGAGGATGGTCTCGATGAGCACCGTGGCCTTGATGGTGCCCTGCGCGATGCCGAGCGCGTCCTGCGCCATCACGAAGGCATCGTTCCAAAGGCGTGCCTCCAGATGGCTTTCCATCTTTGGGAGATAGAAGTACGGGCCGCTGCCGTTCTCCAACAGTTGATGCACGTTATGGAAGAAATACAGCCCGAAATCGAACAGCCCTCCAGAGCAGGGTTCGCCATCGATCATCAGCCCTTTTTCCAACAGATGCCAACCGCGTGGACGCACCAGCAGCGTGGCAATCTTATCATTCAGCGCATACTTCTTGCCCGCTTCATTCTCAAAGGAAATGGTGCGCCTGTTGGCATCGCGGAGGTTGATCTGGCCGCTCAGGTTGTTGTCCCACGAAGGCGAGTTGCTGTCTTCGAAATCCGCCATGAACATCTTCGCCCCTGAGTTCAGTGCATTGATGACCATCTTGCGGTCCACAGGACCGGTGATCTCCACCCTACGGTCGAGCAGGTCTTCAGGCAGCGGGGCCACGGTCCATTCGCTGTTGCGGATGTGGGCGGTCTCAGGCAGGAAGTCGGGAAGCTTGCCGTTGTCAATCTCGCGCTGACGCTCCTGACGTTTCTCCAGCAGCTCCTTCCTGCGGGGATTCAGAGCGCGGTGCAGTTTCACCACCAGCGCAAGGGCATCCTCGGTGAGGATTTCATCGTAACCTGCTTTCAGTTCTCCTTTTATCTCGACTCCTTCCATTGCGACCATAGTTCCCATGCCATTCTGATTTGAGGCCGCGAATATAGGAACGAAATCCCATTCCAGCGAAAATTCGCTGAGAGCGTAAATTTTCTTTCGGAGGATTTTCGCCAAGGGATGACTTGTACCTTTGGCAGGTTTGAATTTTTAACCACATAGGGACATAGAACACATAGAAAGGAAGGCTCGCGGCAGCTATGCTGCAAGACATAGAACTATGTGAAATACATCCGTGATGGATGTTTTTCTCCTTCTTCTTCATCAACAGTCTATGTGTTCTATGTCTCTATGTGGTTCAACAAAAAGGAATGAACGAAGAAGCCGTCAAGCTGATATTCGGATTAAAGCTGCGCCAGCACCGCATGGCGCGGAAGCTGTCGAGCGCAGAGCTGGCGGATCGGGCGGGCATGTCCATCTCGTATCTCAATGAGATTGAGAAGGGCAAGAAGTACCCCGGCACCGAGAAGATGACCATGCTGGCCGCAGCCCTCGATGTGCCGTACGATCGGCTCGTGTCGCTGAAGCTCGACCGACAATTGGCCCCTGTGGGTGACATTCTCCGTTCCAAGATCCTTGACGAACTGCCGCTGGACCTCTTCGGCATTGACCGTGGGAAGCTGATTGAGATTATCGCCAGCGCACCGCTCAAAGTGTCGGCCTTCATCTCGGCCATCAACCACATCGCACAGACATCGGGCCTCACGCAGGAGAGCTTCTACCTCGCCATGCTACGCTCCTATCAGGAGATGCACGATGCTTATTTCGAGGAGATTGAGAAGGAGGCGCAGCGTTTCCGTAGGGAGTTCGGCCTGCCCGATGACGATGGTGCCATCACCTCCGACCTGCTCAAGAACATCCTGCTCGACCGCTTCGGCTATGAGGTGAAGGAGGCTGCGCTGGAGGAGGATTTCCCCGAACTGGCGCACATCCGTTCCATATATATACAGGATGCGAGGCGCATTGTAGTGAACGCCCGCCTGGCCGAGAACCAGAAGGCGTTCCTCTACGCCAAGGAGCTGGGCTACCAGTTCCTCGACCTCACGGGCGAGCGCGCCCTGATGACCCCTTGGCCGCAGGCCACCAGTTTCGACCACGTGCTGAACAACAGCCGTGCGAGCTATTTCGCGGGAGCACTGCTCATTGCCCCGCAACAGTTGGCCGAGCGCATGGAGGGCTTCCTCTCAGCGGCCAAGTTCAGCCCCGATGCGCTCACGGCCATCCTCAACGATTACAACAGCTCGCCAGAGATGCTGGTGCTGCGACTGCTGAATGTGCTGCCGAAACACCTCGGGTTCACAGGCATGTTCTTCATGCGTTTCGACCACCACCGCAAATCGGACACCGTGGAGTTGAAGAAGCAACTGCACCTTGGTCGCTCACGCGAGTCGGGCGATGCGGTGCTGCTGGAACGCTACACGGGTCAGTGGATGCACGAAACGGTGTTCCCGCAGCTTCTTACCGAGAAAAAAACTGTGAACGTGACCGTGCAACGCTTTGCTACGGCAGACGGGCAGCGGAGCCATGTGGCCGTGGCCCTATCGCGCACCACGGGCCGCAACCCCGATTTCAGTCTGTCTGTGGTGTTCGGGTTCGAGGACAACGCGGCCTTCCGCAAGCGGGTGCTCTGGGCCGATGACCCGTCCATCGCCACCACGGCCATGCCGCCCAGTGAGCGCGAGGTGCAGCGTGCGGCCCGCCTCCGCGCCATCGAATCTGCGATGAACAGGCTGATGGAGGGGGAGATGGTGGTTGGATAAAGGTTATTGGGTAGTGGTTATTGGGGGAAACTGCGGGCCAAGATGCCCCCAGTTCATTACAGGATTTTTTCAAAAATGCCCACAATTCATTACAAGGTTTCTTCAAAAATGCCCCCAATTCATTACAAGTGATTAGATTTGCATCCTGAATATCAATCATACCGTTTCGGAATTCCTAACAGGCAAAGAACTCAGCCTGTAAGGACTTCACAAACGGCATGAACCACTTCTAAGCACCAAAACCCTCGTACTAAGAATTGGTATCAGATGCAAGTTCACAGACGGGCATACGCGAATCTGCTTCGCTGGAAGACCAGCCCAGCGCGTAAGCCGCTGATACTGCGGGGTGCGCGGCAGGTGGGCAAGACCACGCTGGTAAAGGAGTTCTCGAAGGAGTTCACGCACTACATCGGGCTGAACCTTGAGCGGAAGGCGGATAGGGCGTTCTTCGAAGAGTTCGATGACACGGACGCTCTGGTGAACGCCATACTCCTGTCGCGGAATATCCCGAATGGCAGCAGTGATGTGCTGCTTTTCATCGATGAGATACAGGAGTCGCCAGCGGCCATTGCGCAGCTCCGCTACCTCTACGAGACAAGGCCCGAACTGCATGTGATTGCTGCGGGGTCGCTGTTGGAGTTCGCCCTGAGCGAGGTGGAGAGCTTCCCTGTGGGACGGGTGGAATTCATGGTGCTGCATCCGATCGATTTCATGGAGTTCGTTGGGGCCAAGGGGCACGGTACCGCCCTTGCGCAGATGCAGGAGTTGCCCGCCAACGACTTCGCCCACACCACGTTGCTCGGCCTTTTCCATGAGTATGCCCTCGTGGGGGGAATGCCCGAGGTGGTGACCCATCATCTCGAGAACCGTGATCTCGTGACGCTGCAGAAAGTGTATGACGGGCTTTGGCAGGCATACAAGGACGATGTGGCGAAATACGCCCGAAATCCTACCGACCGCAAAGTAATCCGCCATGTGATGAATGCTGCCGCGCAGGAGAAGAACCGCGTGTCCTTCGAGAAATTCGGGAAGTCCAACTACGGCAGCCGCGAGGTGGGTGAGGCGCTGCGGTCGCTGGACAGTGCCCAAGTCATTCGGCTCATCTACCCGACCACTGACATGGCCCTGCCCATCGGCACAGACCTGCGCAAGCGGCCCCGTCTGCAATTCCTCGACACAGGGCTGCTGGTGCATGCGCTCGGCATTCATGGGCAGCTCCTCGGCATCCGCGACCTGCACGATGCTGCGCGGGGCAGGATCGTTCAGCACATCGTCACACAGGAACTCATGGTGCAGCACGACAGCCCGCTGTACCGTCCGCATTTCTGGGTGCGAGAGAAGAGCGATGCACAGGCCGAGGTGGATCTGGTGTATATGGCCCGTGGGCTGGTCATCCCCATTGAGGTGAAATCGGGGCCGCAGGGGAAATTGCGCTCCCTGCACAGTTTCATCGACCGCTGCGACCACGGCTTTGCCATCCGACTGCACGCGGGCAAGCTGCGCAGGGAACAATGGAAGACCCCAGCAGGGAAGCCATTCACGCTGCTCAACCTGCCCTACTATCTGGCTGGAAGGATTCCGCAGTACGCGGAGTGGTTGGTGGCTGGCGGTCAGACTTAACGTGCCTGAAAATCCGCGTAAGCCAGCCGGATGCCCTCCTCAAGCCCGATGCGGTGCTGCCACCCCAGACCATGCGCCCGGCTCACATCAAGCAACTTGCGGGGCGTACCATCGGGCATGGAGCTGTCCCATTCTATCGTTCCAGAAAAACCGATAATACCCTTCACGGTCTCCGCCAGCTCGCGGATGCTGATGTCCTCGCCCGTACCGATATTCACGGTCTCGCGGCCATCGTAGGTCTTCATCAAATGGACGCAGGCCTCCGCCAGGTCGTCCGCGTAGAGGAACTCACGCTTGGGAGTGCCGCTGCCCCATAGGGTCACACTTGCATTCCCATTCACCTTGGCCTCATGGAACTTTCGGATCAGTGCAGGTAGCACATGCGAGTTGTTGAGGTCGTAGTTGTCGCCAAGCCCGTAGAGATTGGTCGGCATCACACTGATGAAGTTGTCACCGTACTGATCCTTGTACGCCTCACACAGCTTTAGCCCTGCTATCTTGGCAATGGCATACGGCTCATTGGTCGGTTCGAGCGCACCAGTGAGCAGGTACTCCTCCCGCAGCGGCTGAGGGGCCATTTTCGGGTAGATGCAAGATGAGCCGAGAAATAGCAGCTTCTCCACCCCATGCCTGTGCGCAGCATGCACAGCATGGGTCGCTATGGCGAGGTTGTCGTAAAGGAACTCGGCCCGGAAGGTGTTGTTGGCATGGATACCGCCCACTTTTGCTGCCGCTAGGAACACGTACTGTGGTCTCTCGGAGGAGAAAAACGCTTCAACAGCAGCTTGATCGCGCAGGTCAAGCTCGGCAGACGTGCGGGTGATGATGTCGGTGAAACCCTGCGCCCTCAGCACACGACAGATGGCCGAACCGACCATGCCGCGATGCCCGGCCACATATATCCTATCAGACTTTTCCATTCTTGCTAATGTTAAGACCCCAAACATAGCGGTTAAGCGCATGGCAGGATGTGCTTTTCGGGCCACACCGCTACCTTTAGCCCACCAATGAAAGAAGGGATGCCGACAACACTAAGGCAGGTCACCGTAGACCAAACGGGCGTGGAGGAGCGCGTGTCGCGATTTACCAAGCGCAGCATCAAGAACGATGCGAAACGGCAGGGGCTGCACATGGCCCTGAACATGATCGACCTCACCACCCTCGAAGGCAAGGACACCGAGGGCAAGGTGCGACAGATGTGCTACAAGGCCGCCCACCTGCACGATGCCCTTCCGGGACTGCCCACCGTGGCGGCTGTCTGCGTCTATCCCAACCACGTGGCGACCGCTGTCGATGCACTCAAGGGTACGGGTATCAAAGTGGCATCTGTGGCAACGGCCTTCCCATCGGGCAACTCATCACTCGACATCAAGCTCACCGACACGCGCATGGCCGCGGAGGCAGGAGCGGACGAGGTCGATATGGTCATTTCACGTGGGCGGTTCCTTCAAGGCGACCACGGTTTCGTATCCGATGAGATAGCAGCCATCAAGGAGGCCTGTGGCAAGGCAAGGCTCAAGGTGATACTCGAAACGGGCGAACTCTGCACGCTGGACAACGTGCGCCTCGCATCGTTCATCGCCATGGAAGCGGGTGCCGATTTCATCAAGACCTCCACAGGCAAAATATCGCCCGCTGCCACCATGCCCGTGACGCTCGTCATGCTCGAGGCCATCCGCGATTTCTACTACGAGACAGGCAAAATGGTGGGCATGAAGCCGGCCGGAGGCATCTCGAAGTCCAAGCTTGCACTGCACTATCTCGTGATGGTGAAGGAGACGCTGGGCGATGCGTGGCTCACCAACGAATGGTTCCGTTTCGGGGCCAGCAGCCTGGCCAACGATGTGCTGATGCAGCTCGCCAAAATGGAGGACGGACGTTATCAGGGATTGGAATATTTCAGCAAAGACTGACAATGAAAGACAAGGATTCAAAACTCACCTTCGGCAACGCTTGGGACTACTCCCCTGCCCCCGAAAGCGCATCGAACATCTCCATCAAAAAGGAGTACGGTCTTTACATCAACGGCAAATGGAATAAGGCCGAGGGCGGCAAGACCTTCGCCAGCGAGAACCCCGCCAACGGGGAGCACATCGCCCTGTTTGCCGAGGCCAGCGACAAGGACGTGGACAAGGCCGTGAAGGCCGCCCGCAAGGCTTACAATGACGTGTGGAGCAAGCTGCCCGCCAAGGAACGCGCCAAGTACATCTTCCGCATCGCGAGGCTCATTCAGGAACGGGCGCGGGAATTCGCCATCTGCGAGAGCATGGACGGTGGCAAGCCCATCCGCGAGAGCCGCGACATCGACATCCCGCTGGCGGCCAACCATTTCTTCTACTACGCGGGCTGGGCTGATAAATTGGAGTACGCCTTCCCAGGGAAGAAAGTGCAGCCGCTGGGCGTGGCGGGACAGATCATCCCGTGGAATTTCCCGTTGCTGATGGCCGCTTGGAAGATCGCACCCGCGCTGGCCTGCGGCAACACCGTGGTGCTGAAACCAGCCGAGACCACCCCACTCACCGCCATCAAACTGGCCGAGCTGATCCACGATGCGGGCCTCCCCGCTGGCGTGGTCAACATCGTCACGGGCGCGGGGGCCACAGGCGCGGCACTGGTCAACCACCCCGATGTGGACAAGATCGCCTTCACGGGCAGCACGGGCGTGGGCAAGCTCATCCAGAAGGCCATTGCGGGCACGCACAAGAAGGCCACGCTGGAGCTGGGCGGCAAGGCGGCCAACATCATCTTTGACGATGCCCCGCTCGACCAGGCCGTGGAGGGCATCGTCAACGGCATCTTCTTCAATCAGGGCCACGTGTGCTGCGCGGGGTCGCGGCTGTTCGTGCAGGAGAACGTCTATGAGACGGTCGTCCGCAAGCTGAAAGACCGCATCGCCACCCTGCGCGTGGGCGACCCGCTGGACAAGAACACCGACATCGGGGCCATCAATTCCAAAGAGCAACTCGCCACCATCGAGAAATACCTGAAACTGGGCGCGGAAGAGGGCGCGGAGCTATGGCAGCCCGAATGCGCACTGCCCAAGAAGGGCAACTGGTGCCGCCCCACGCTGTTCCTCCACGCCTCGCAGAGCCACCGCATCGTGCAGGAGGAGATATTCGGCCCTGTGCTGGCGGTGCAGACCTTCCGCACGGTGGATGAGGTGATCGAGAAGGCCAACAACACCCCGTTCGGCCTCAGCGCGGGCGTGTGGACCGACAAGGGCAGCCGCATCTTCAACCTCACCAACAGGCTGCGGGCTGGCGTGGTCTGGGCCAACACCTACAACAAGTTCGACCCCACCTCACCTTTCGGAGGCTACAAGGAAAGCGGCTTTGGCAGGGAAGGCGGGCTGCACGGGCTGAGTGCTTATTTGAGGGTTTTGAGTTGAGCTAAACATATCTCCTCGCTAAAATCTATCTCAAGACGCTAAAATGACTCGAGAACTACTTCTGGGAAAAATATTAAAACATCTTTATGATAATGGAGAAAGTTATTGGCAAATTGATGAATTGGCAAATCAATATTTCGGTGTGAAAGACACGAAAATGATTGAATCTATTGTGGATGAAATGATTGAAAAAAACTGGGTGACACCTAAAAATTATTCAAAATGGTCGGTAATTATAACGTTTGAAGGAAGACGCATGCTTGATGAGCATGGCTCTTACACATCCTTTTTGGATTCATTAGGGAAGCTGCAAAAAAAAGTGAACAGAGAGAAAAATATTAATAGACTCATTTCGTTTATTAAGTTTGGCGGTGTATTGTGGGGTGCTGCATTTACTTATTTGAATCACAATAAAAGTGAATTGATAAAACAAAAAGAGAATGTCATTTTACAACAGAAAGTGAAGGCGGATTCGCTGAACCAAGTTATCGCAAAGCAAAACCTGACTATCGAGAGCTTACGAAAATTTTCAACACTTTCTGACGTAAAAAATAAAAACAAAACAAAATGAATTGGCTAAAAAAATTGTTTCAAAGCAAGTCTTCAGATAGGGTGGTTTCCGACAAGGAAATTGCTTTATCCGCACAGGCAGTCCAACAACCCACTGTAATCACAAATGTATCTGGGCAGAATAAATTCGTTGGTATTGACCATGGTTTTGTGAATTTAATTTATTTCAACAGCGAAGGGGAAAAAACAGAGTTTATTAAATCAATAGAAAAAATTCTTTCTCGTTTGAAAATTACAGAGGGAATGGATTATGTTACCGTCCACAAAAAGCTGACTGACTATAGCAATAAATTAAATGTAGATACTGTTCCTCTGTTAACAGACGCATTGCTCTTCAAGTCCTTTGTCATATCAAAAACTGAAACTATTGGAAGAATAGAAATTAGCGAAAAACCCGCTGTTTTTACAGGTGATAGTGGTGAAAAAATAAAACCTTACTACTCAGCATTGAATTTTTGTAGGATAAATCTGAAGAGAAAAATCGAGGGTGGTTTTTTTGACTTTGGATTTGAGGCGTCCCTTATAGATGAAACTCTTCGCAAAAATGATTTATTCAATTATGCGAGAATAGACACTCTGTTTACACTTGGAAGCGCATATTACAAGGCGAGCGATATGAACAAAATGGAGGATGTATTTGACAGAATTCGCTCTGAACAGTATGAGTTGGGCGCTTCAATTGTCGCGAATTACTATCGTTCAATCGGAGAAATTTATGCTAATCTTGATGAAAACGAAAAAGCACTGGGCTGGTTGAAAGCGGGGCTGGCATTAAATCCCAAACTTGGTGTGAAGAAACTTGTTGACCGCCTTGAAGATAAAACGGAGCGATAACAAATTCGTTCTAAGCGGGGTTGAAGGGTGACATTCCCCGCTAATTGGACAGTTTGAAAGTTTCGTGCTTCAAACATTGCTCATCTCGGTAAGCAACAAAAAGTTCGCTCTCAATTCTGAACCCCAAGTCCCGCATCATGCCCTACCATGAAGGTGTCCATCCGCTTTTTTGATGACCGTGAGGTGCGTGCCGTTTGGGACGATGAACACGCCAAATGGTGGTTCAGCTTGGTGGATGTGGTGGGCGTATTGAACGAAGAACCCGATTATAGAAAAGTCCGCAACTACTGGAAATACCTCAAGGGAGGTTCTAAAAAATAACCGCAGAGTTCGCAGAGATTTATCCGCAAAGAATTCATTGTGAACAAGCAAACAACGCATTTGCCCTGTTCATCTCAATGAAGGGTCTGTCCAAAAGAGGGGTGCGACAGCACGCTGAACAGGGCTATCTTTGTGTGAACCATTCAAGTAGGGCCATGATCATCGAGCGCACGGACAAAGAGGTCATTCTGAGGCTGCCTGCCGACATCGGCACGTTGGGGCTTCAACGCATCATCGACTATTTCAAGTACAGGGAGGCGGTCAAGTGCAGTGTTGCCACCACTGAGGATGCCGAGCGTTTGGCCGAGGAGTCGAAGGCCCGTTGGTGGAAGGAGAACAAGCATCGGTTCATCGGGGAATGAGGGTGGTGGTGGACACCAACATCGTGTTCAGTGCTCTGATGAGTGCGGACAACACGATGGGCGAGATACTGCTCAACGCGGGGGACAGCCTACAGTTCTTCGCCCCTGAGCTGCTGCTGGAGGAACTCGACCGATATTCGGCCAAACTACAGAAGGCATCGCGGCTTTCTGCCCACCAGTTGAGCGAGTCGCGAAAGCGGGTGCTTGCCTCCGTCACCATGGTGTCAGAGTATCTCATCAGCGAAGGGAGTGTAGATGCCATACTCACTAAATGGTCACCATGGTGTCAGAGTATCTCATCAGCGAAGGGTCTTGGCGTTCTGCCTATGCCCTGACAAAGGGCGTAGATGAGAACGATACGCCTTTCGTGGCGCTGGCCCTTGAGCTGGAGGCTCGGCTCTGGACAGGGGACAGGAAACTGGGCTCAGGGCTTGCTTCCCATGGCAGGGGGCTGATAATCCCCACTTCCGAGCTTGTCGAACTTTTGAGTGAGGGCTGAACCATCCGATGATTGGGTCCTTGACCCCAATCATACTCTTGCCTCGCCCCACACCACGCCCTACCATGAAGGTGTCCATCCGCTTTTTTGATGACCGCGAGGTGCGTGCCGTTTGGGACGATGAACAGGCCAAATGGTGGTTCAGCGTGATGGATGTGGTTGGCGTACTGAACGAAGAGCCCGATTATACCGTTTCGGAATCCATAATAGTCCAATTGCATCCCGTCACTTGTGACGGGACGGCTTCTCGAACGGCATAAACCACTTCTAACCACAAAATGTCCTTCGGACAATTTTGTGCTAAGAATTGGTAATACAGGAAAGTCCGCAACTACTGGAAATACCTCAAGGCCAAGCTCAAGAAAGAGGGCAACCAGTTGGTGAGTGCCACTTCCCAACTGAAGCTGACTGCGGCAGACGGCAAAAAGTACAGCACAGATATGTTGGAAAGCAAGGGCATTACAGAGCTCTCCAAGAGTTTTCCCAACAAAAAGGCCGCACGGTTTTTTAATCAGACCTCTTTCATTATTCATTGGTTCGGGTCGTCCCTACGGGACTTGCCCGACATGTGCGCACGGCTCTTTACTACCAAACTGTCGTTCCTACGGAACTCAGAAGCCCCATCGGGGCGGCCTTGTGGTAGCATAGGGCCCCAGCCATATCCAAGTCCCGGAGGGACGGCCATTCTCCGATATACGATTCCTTCGCTGAAACGAGCTGAATGTGAATTATGTAAGAGTTCAAGTGGTTCTTCTACAGCGAAACCAGCTTTGACAGACAGAGCAAAAGAAGGCCTACACCCTGTTTGAAAGCTAACTTTGAAGTGGGGAACATCGCGCCTAAAAGAGTCTGGGCTGCAGAGTGGAGGAGCCAATTTGTCACCTCCATTTCTCGCGATGTGATGACGCTTGTACGCCTCCTCGAAAACAGGACAATTTGAAAGTTTCGTGCTTAGAAATCGCCACCTTCGCAAATCTTCAGAACGTTAGGTCTCTATCCCGAATCCCATGTCCCACACCACGCCCTATACCGATTTCCTCCAAAAAGCCCCGAAGCTTGGCAACGAGTTCACGGACGACCGATTCCTGCGGGACTACCTCGCAGCAAATCTTCCTGAGGATGTGCTCAAAGAGATAACCCCCGACCTTGAAAGGTTCGGGAAGCTGGTTGCCACAGACTGCATCCATTGGGCACGGGAGGCGGAGACCAACCCGCCAAAACTGACACAGTTCGATGCATTCGGAAAAAGGGTGGACGAGATCAAGGTGTCGCAGGGCTGGCTGGAGCTGGAGCGCGTGGCAGCGGAGGACGGCCTCGTTGCCATCGGCTACGAAAGGAAGCAGGGCGAACATTCGCGGCTCTACCAGTTTGTGAAGCTGTACCTCTACACCGCGTCCTCGGCCATCTACACCTGCCCGCTGGCGATGACGGACGGTGCCGCACGGCTCATCGAGCTGCACGGGGACGATTTCCTCGGCAAGAACGCCTTCAAGGGCCTCACCTCCCGCGACCCGCAGGCATTCCGCACCAGCGGCCAGTGGATGACCGAGCGCACGGGCGGCTCGGACGTGTCGCGCTCCATGACCATCGCCATTCCTGATGGCGAGCATTTCGCGCTGCACGGCCACAAGTGGTTCACCTCGGCCATCACGGCCCACATGGCGTTCACCCTCGCCAGCACCGAGCAGCCCGAGGACGGGAAACGCGCCCCGCTCTCGCTCTTCTACCTGCCCATCCGCAACGCTGACGGCAGCCTCAACAACATTGAGGTGGAGGCCCTGAAGGACAAGCTCGGCACCAAGGCGCTGCCCACCGCCCAGCTGAAACTGAACGGCACCAAGGCCCGCATGGTGGGGCAGAAAGGTCGCGGGGTGCCGACCATCGCCACGCTGTTCAACATCACCCGCATCTACAACACCGTGAGCGCGGTCTCGTACATGCGCAGGGCCTACGCGCTCACTGCGGCCTACGGGAAGGAGCGCACCGCCTTCGGCAGATTGATCGGGGAGCACGTGCTGTTCAAGCGGACGCTGCGCGAACTGGAGATCGCCTATCAGAGCAGCACGCTGCTGGCCCTTTTCCTCGCCAGACTTCTGGGAAAGGAGGAATGCGGAAAGGCCACCGAGACCGACAGCGCGCTGCTGCGCCTGCTGACGCCCGTGGCGAAACTCTATACCGCCAAGCAGGCCATCGCCTCGGCATCGGAGCACATCGAGGCGTTCGGTGGGCTGGGCTACCTGGAGGACAGCGGCATTCCGTCCATGCTGCGCGATGCACAGGTGCTGAGCATCTGGGAAGGAACTACCAACGTGCTCTCGCTCGACATGCTGCGCGCCATGGCCAAAGAGAACGGTTTTGAAGCCTTCCGCGATTTTGCAGAGAGAAGACTGACGGAGAGGAAAGGCGGTTCATCGGAACAGTGGGACATCATCCAAGCGAAGTATCAAGCCCTGTGCGGATTCCTCTCAAAACTGGAGACCGATGAGGCCCGCGAGGCAGCGGCCCGCGATGTGGCGTTCTTCATCGCAGAGTTGGCCATCGCCTTTCTCTGGGCAGAATTTCTCGAAAAAAATGAGAAAGAGGAGTACGTGAATGCGCTTGACTGCCACCTCATGTTTCGGGTTTCTTTACGCTCGCTGCAGGCTTCCACACTTTTCTCGGGAAGACCGCACATGGACGCTGAGGAACTTTGACCAGCCTCACAACTGTTAGCTTTCGCTTAACTTCCACTCCCCTACTTTTGCAACAACTTAAACCCAACAACCATGAAGAAAATCTACGTATTCATCCTTTC
The DNA here is from genome assembly GCA_964500205.1 of uncultured Chryseobacterium sp. Lineage (GTDB taxonomy): Bacteria > Bacteroidota > Bacteroidia > UBA10329 > UBA10329 > UBA10329. Next base: position 268,332 of record CAZCNS010000001.1, read on the forward strand.
AGGACTTGTGGCGGCCCTTACAGCCAACGCGCAGACCAACCCCACGCCTTTTGACCTTTCGGCTGGCAGCTACAGCTTTACAGAATGGTCCATTGAGGCTGTGGCTGGCACCTACCCTGCCAACATGGTGTTCCACTTCACCACCGACCCTACAGGCAACAACTACAGTCCGCTCGCTCCTGGCACGCAGGACTTCGACTGCGGCTACGGACTGTCTGCCCGTCCGCGTGTAAATGGCCTTGACGACCTTGGCATCAGCATGGTCTCTACCGGTTCGGGTCAATACAACGACTGCGTGAGCGGCTCCAACTCCAACCAGCGTTTCATGGGCGCGGCAGTACTCGCTCTTAACACCACAGGCCGCACGAATGTGCAGGTGACATGGACAGGTGGAACCCTGACCGTGGGAGACGGTGGCGGTTCCACTGGATCGGGTATTCCAAGGGTGTTCGCTTTTGAACTCCAGTACCGCATTGGCACAGAAGGCGATTTCATCGACATCGAGAATGCTGAGTATGTTACCAACGAGATAGACCATTCTGCTGAAGTGATTACCACACTGCCTGCGGAGTGCTTCAATCAGGCCGAGGTGCAGGTGCGCTGGGTTTACAAGCAACACGAGTCGAGTCTGGAGGGAGCGCAAGGCACTCGTCCTCAGCTTCGCTTGGATGATATCTCTGTTACCAGCGATGAGGACCTGACCACCGGCATTGACGACAACATCGTGACCACGCTGACCGCCATCCCGAATCCGAGTGCTGACGGCATCTTCACGCTTTCTGCGCCCGTAAGCGGCACTGTGAGCGACATGATGGGCCGAGTGGTCGCCATCATCAATAACGGCCGCAGCATCGACATCTCTGCTGAGAGAACCGGCCACTATGTGCTCCGCACAGAAGAAGGTCAGGTGATACGCCTGATGAAGTGATTTTTCCCCTGAAAAAAGGAAGCCGTCCTGACGAGTTGTCGGGGCGGCTTTTCTTGTTTCGGGCAACAAGGATTCTCAGCGTGCAAACAAAGAGTCGTCCACTTTCTGCGGGGTCACAGCAAGTACCTCCTGCGTCATCAGCACCTTGCCTTCCATATCCCGTTTCTCCATGCGCACCGGGAAAAGACCGCTCTCGAAACGGGGCATGCTCCTGCGCAGGAACATCGGCAGATCTGACTGGCTAATGCCCAAACCTTTTGCAAGCCAGAAAATGACATCACTGCTTCCATCCGAGTAGGTGCGCTTAATACACGTGTGGCCGTTGACCACATGGCCCTCAGACTCATCAAGCATTCTCATGTTGCCAGATGCTGAAGCAAGACTTGCCGCAGGAATCGGGGTGACCTGACCTTCCGACACCATGTCAATGCCTTTCTCATCGCTGATGATGGCGTAGTTAGAGGCATAGTCAGGCGTTTTGGAGCTCATGTCCATGCGGCTACGTTGCCCGCTCAGGTACCAGGTCACGTTGGCCGTCTCCTTGATCTCGACATTGGTGGTGGTCATGGTGATCACGCCTTCAAACGCCCCTTGCGCAAGCACGGATACGGATAGGAGCACCATTGGCAGGAATGTAAATCTTCTCATTGTATCGGTATGATTCAATTCGTGAAATGAAAATGGGGATGGACTGCTCACAAGCCTCAAGGACCCACTTGGCCCCTTAGGAATGAGGTATTGTAAAGGTTGTCTGGGACATTGATGGTGAAACCGTTATGCTTGATCGCAAACCCGCCCTGACCCACAGGTGGAGGCGTGACAGGAATAGGTATGCTCAAGTTGGACACCACAGGGATGACCACGTTGCCCACAAATGGGATATTCACAATGACATCGACCGAGATGGTAAGTTGGAATATGCCCGATGTGCCGGGGTAGCCATAAGGCCCGCCATTGCCACCGATGGTATTGGGATTAAGTGTTACCTGCGCTGGTCCCACGGTGAATGGTATCGGGAAATTCAAGATTCCACCCATGCCCTCGACACCGAACTGACCACTGGTAGCATTGCCCCCGGGGCTGTACCACGAAAGTCCGATCAGGCCGTTGGGCTGCGTTCCGCCCAGTCCTCCGCCTGCGCCTCCTCCACCGCCCGAGCCGAGGAAGAAGCCGAATGCCGGGGCTGGTGGTGGGATAAGGTTGCCTGTACTTATGGAGAACGCCATCGCGTTTCCGCCTCCTCCACCCCCGAAGATGTTGAAGTTGTTGATCACCTCAGCATCAAGGGTGACCTCAATGGCATTTCCTCCTGTGATGCCCTCCCCAGTCAGATTCAATGCAGGGTCAAAAGCACTTCCACCGTCCCCTCCTTTTCCGATAACGTTTCCATTGTTGACGATCGCGACTAATGATCCAGCAGGAAGAGTTCCAGTGGTATAGGCTGGAATTGCCACATCGGGACTGCTGATGGTAACACCCGGTGCTATGTTATTGACCACACAGACTGCCTGATTCGTAGGCGCAGAGGGATGCTGCACGTACAGGTCCACACTGAGGTCGTAGTTGTCCACGCTATTGGTCACATCAACCACGTAGCATGGTAGTATGGTGAGCGAGTACACGATATTGATGGTGGTGCCTCCGCAGAGTACTTGAATGACGATGGGGAAAGTGCCGTCAGGAGCAAAAGGAGTCGCCTGAAACGTAACATCCACTGTACTGCTTCCGAAGGTCGGATTACTGCTGAACGAAGCGGTAACTCCGGCCGGCAGCTGCGAGAGAATATTCAATGCGATGTTCTGAGGAGCACCATTGAACTGATTGATGGTAAGCTGCATCTGCACCGAATCCGCTACAACACGGTCCAACGTATCGGCAATGCTGCTTGGAGTGACATTGATCGCGCAATCATCACAGGCCTGCAGGAATGATGGCAGCCAGCAGTTGCCGTTGAAGATATCGAGCGTGCTGTCCGTTTCATTGAAAATGATGAGACCACCAGCAGGGTTGTTGATGGCATCCCGCTCGCTGCGGCTCATGCGCGGGGGCAGGAAACCCATCTCACGCGAACGAATGTCGACAATGGCACTGCTGTCGGGCGTGGTGTTGTTGATGCCGATCTGCAATCCGCTGTTCCACAAGAAACTGTTGGCCTCCCAGCCAGCTGTTGGCACAGTGTCCCAATGGAGTGTCTGACCGAAAGTGCCGTTAGGAAGCTGCAGCGGCAGGGTGCTCTGCGGGCCGAATGCCGACCGCCAGTAGATGCCATCGAAGTACCAGAATGCACTGTCAGCGGGCGTGTAGATGAGCAGACCCGTGGCCGGCCCTTGGATGCTCAACGTATCTGTGCGGGGAATGAGCAGGCCCTTGTCTTGGGAGGAAACCTCGAGAATGGCACTGGTATCGGGTGTCACGGTGCCGATGCCCACGTTGTTCTGACCAAAGACGACCTGACCCGAAAGAGTCACCACCACCATCGCCAGCAGCACTCGGTATATCTGATTCATTCTGAAATCTATTAGTTTCAAGCGTGGCGCGAATTTACTGAGTCCAAGGGAATTGACCCATGTCAATTAAGCCACAAGACCGGGTTTCCTTCAGTAGCCTAACATCCCCCTGTCGATCACCATGCTACTTTTGCCCGAACAATGCCTGCAGCCATAAGCATCCGAGGTCTGATGAAGGAGTATCCGCAGGCGGACACCCCTGCTGTCAGCGGACTTGACCTCGATGTGACCGAGGGCGGCTTCTACGGGCTGCTCGGCCCCAACGGTGCTGGGAAGACCACAACCATCTCCATCCTCTGCGGACTTCTGCCCGCCACTGCAGGCGCGGTGACCCTACTGGGACATCAACTCCCAAAGGAGCGGTCGCAGGTCAAACGGCTCATCGGCATCGTGCCGCAGGACATCGCGCTCTACGAATCGCTGACGGCAAGAGAGAATCTGGTCTTCTTCGGAAAAATGTACGGGCTGCCTGCCAAGGAGGTGAAAGCCCGTTCCGGGGATCTGCTACGCGATTTTGGCCTACTTGAAAAGGCCGACAAGCGCGTGGACACCTATTCAGGAGGCATGAAGCGCAGGCTGAACCTGATGGTGGGCCTCATGCACCGTCCCCGCATCCTGTTCCTTGACGAGCCGACCGTGGGCATTGATGTGCAATCGCGGGCCATGATAAACGACCACTTGCGTCAGCTCAACCTTGATGGCATGACCATCATCTACACCAGCCATCACATGGACGAGGCCGAGCGCATGTGCGACCGCATCGGCATCATCGACCACGGGAGACTCATCGCTGAAGGCTCACCAGGCGAACTATTGGATGCGAATCCCGACTGCGTGTCCTTGGAGGACATTTTCCTGAAAATCACAGGCAAACAACTCCGTGACTGATGGAGAGAAATATGGAGAAAAGAAAATGGAAAATCGTGGGGCCCATACCGTCATTATCGACACGAACAGCGCGCAGCTGGGAGTCATTAGCTGTCGCGTCCTCTCGCCCCCTGTCCCTCGTCCCCCGTCCCTCATAGCATGAACCGCCTCTGGGCCTCGACCGTAAAAGAAGTTTTGGTGCTGCTGCGCGACAGGGCAGGGCTGGCCGTGCTCTTCGCCATGCCGCTAGGGCTGGTGGTCATCATGGCCTTGGTGCAGGATGCGCCCTTCCGAGACTATGCGGAGCGCGAGGTGCCGGTGCTTTTTCTTGATAATGATGGTGGTGAGGTCGCCAAGCTCATCCGACAAGGACTGATGCAGTCGGGCGTTTTCGTCCCCTCGGATAGCCTGAGTGGCGCACCGGTCAACGAATCCATCTTGCGCGAGGCCATACGCAGGGGCGATGCGCAGGTGGGCATCATCGTCCCTGAAGGAACAACTGCATTCCTTCAAGGGAAGGTATCAGCCATCGTTACGCAAACGCTTTCTACACTTCTCCCCAATCAGGGGGGCAAGGCTGCCGCGACCTCTGACACTCTCCGCATCGAATTGGTGATCGACCCCACGGCCAAGAGCACGTTCAGGAGCTCCATCCGTAGTGCCATCGGGCAGTTTCTGGAAAAAGTGGAATCTGACATGCTGGTGCGCACCTTCGGACGTGAACTGGAGCAGCTGACCGGTGTTGCCAGTGATGTGCGCCTGGACGGTGGCGGGGCCATCATGATTCGCGAGACGCTGGCCTCGCGAACAGCATTGGAAGGCAAGGTGGCGGGCAACTCCGTGCAACACAACGTGCCCGCGTGGACCATCTTCGCCATGTTCTTCATCGTCATCCCGATGGCGACCAACATGCTCCGCGAGCGCGACAGCGGCACTATGACACGCCTTCGGGCCATGCCGGGCGGGCAGCTCCACTATCTTGGAGGCAAGATGCTGGCCTACCTGGCCGTTTGCGCAGGGCAACTCGTGCTGATGCTCGCGGTAGGGAAATACCTGCTGCCACAGCTTGGTCTCGATGCCCTCAGCCTCGGACAAAGACCATTGATGCTCATCCCGGCCGCGCTGTGCATCGCTGTGGCCGCCATTGCTTTCGGCATGTTGATAGGCGCGGCATTCAGAACACACCAGCAGGCATTGGTCACCGGCATCGTGTCAGTGGTGATACTTGCCGCAGTCGGGGGCATCTGGGTGCCGTTGCAGATCATGCCCGAGGCGTTGCAGGTAATCGGGGGGCTGTCGCCACTGGCCTGGTCGTTCGATGCGTTCAATGTGGTGTTCCTGCGCGGAGGCGGCATGGACGAGCTGCTGCCTCACTTGCTGCGGCTCTCCGTTTTCGCTGCCATTTGTTTGTCTGGAGCGGTGGTGCTCGGTGTGCGCCAAACGCGATGAGAGAGCCGCTCTGTGAGTATTTCCACGTAAAAAAAGACCTTCAGTCAACGAGAGGCGAGAAAGAATTACGCGGATACGGCAATTTTGAACAACTTCGCCCGCCCCTTTTAAGGGAGAAAAGAAAGACCGCTACCATGTCAGAGCTTATCGAGAAACTAAAGGCACAGATCATTGAGACCCTGAATTTGGAGGACATGTCCGCAGCGGACATCGACCCCGAGGCCCCGCTCTTCGGTGAGGCTGGACTTGGCCTCGATTCCATCGATGCACTGGAGCTCATCGTGCTTCTCGATAAGGAATTTGGCCTCAAGCTCGCCAATCCTGCCGAGGGTCAGGCGGTGTTCCATTCCGTGAAAAGCATGGCCGACTATATCGCAGCCAACGGGAAGGGTTGACCCGTCCTACCACGAAACCTCGTCAAACTTTTGAGGTTTGACGAAGTTGCACATCATCCCAACCCCATCACACCAGATAACTCTGTGGCATCTCAGCGGCCCGCAGCATCAGGTTGTGCAGGTCGGTGTTGATGGTGAATTGCTGCACGAGTTCACTGCCCGGGCCAAATGCTGCCAGTTCCACGCAATCTGACGAATGGCTGTCGGCCCCGAAATGCACCGAAGTGTGCGCCCGCTGCATCACGGCCAGCGGCCCGAACGGCTGTTTCTCCGGTTTCATACGATTCTCATCGCTCAATCCTGCGATAGCTTTGAGCAGGGAGGACGCCTCATCGGTGGTCGGTGTCCAGTCCTGTATCTCGGTGGTAAGTTCGATGAGCTGCGATGGGGTCAGCCCCTCCAGCATCTTGCCGATCAGCCACTCGTTGCTGTGCCTGAAACGCTGGATGCGATCAAAATTCTCATCGGCCGTTTTCCCATAGAAAAGACCCGGGTTGCTGTTACCGTGGTCGGTGGTGATGATAACGAGCGTCTCCCCGTCCTGCTGTGCGAAGTCCATTGCCACCTTCACCGCATCATCGAAGGCTACCTGGTCGTAGATGAGTCCGGCCACATCGTTGCCGTGTGCGGCCCAATCGACCTTACCGCCCTCGACCTGCATAACGAACCCATTCGGATTACCCTTCAAGCGTGTAATGGCGGTGGCCGTCATCTCCGCAAGGGTGGGGATGTTGGTCTTGTGCGCAGTGTCATTCACGTGATCAATGCTGTATGGCAGCCCGTTCTCCCCGAAAACGCCCAGCAGTGGCTTGTCGTTTTCGGCAGCGGCCACTTCATTCGTGCTCAACGCAACGGCATACCCCGCATCGCGATACGCTGCGAGCACGTCCTTACCGTCTTTTCTCCCTTCGGATGTGAAATGCTCCAGCCCCCCGCCCATCATCACATCAAAGCGCAACGGAATGTATTGCTCCGCGATCTCGTGCTGGTTCTTGCGGCTCTCATTGTTGATGCAAAAGCTGGCTGGCGTGGCGTGGGTGATAGGCACGGTAGTGACACAGCCCACAGCCTTGCCCTCCTGCTTGAATTTCTGGAGGATGGGAACAGGCAGTTCACCGTTAGGGCCGAAATTCAACGCCCCGTTGTTGATGCGCATGCCACCGCCCCAGCTCGATCCAGCGGCAGCGGAATCGGTGACGAGTGAGCTGGCCGAGGAAGTGTCCATGAGCGAGCGCACCACACGGCTGTCACGGTAGAGCTGGATCCAATGGCTGTGACGACCATCCCTACGCTGCAGGAACTGGTCGGCCATGGTCAATGTGCCCTGACTCATGCCGTCACTCACAAGGAAGATGATGTTGCGTGCGCGTTTGCGGTCAGAGCCGGGAGCCGTGGCAACTGGCGCGCAACCGGAGAGCGGGCCAAGAAACGATGCGCCTGCCGTGGCGAGCAGGCCGTTGCGAAGCAGATTCCTTCTTTTCATATCTTTCAAAAAATGAGGCCGCAAGTTATGGCCCCTCCACGAGAGGGATGTTAAGGCAATATGATGTGCTAACGGCTCCTTCATCGGGCCCGATTTTTTTCTGCGTGCCTGAAAGCTTGATTTCATCGACCTTTGGGGCATGAATCGTTGGCTGACCCTTGTTTTCGTTCACCTGATGATGCTGGCCTCGTGCGACATCATTGAGCCGCCACACTATGGCTGCACCAACCCGTTGGCTGAGAATTTCAACCCACAGGCCACGCATGACGATGGTTCTTGCGTATTTGACCCCTCCCTGTTCAGTGGATGCCTGGACACCCTGGCCATCAATTACGACCCGGCAGCGGTGGTGAGCGACTGCAATTGCCGTTATGAGGGTGTAAGGAAGGTTTTGGTGGAAGAGTTCACAGGCCACCTGTGCGGGAACTGTCCCAGGGCGGCCGAGGAACTCAAATCGTTGATATGCCGATGGGGGGACAGGGTGGTGCCCATCGCGGTGCATGCTGGCTTTTTCGCGCGGACACAGAACAACGACAACGGCAGTTACAGCGCAGATTACACCACTACGGAAGGTAATGTGTACAACAACTTCTTCGGCAACAGCGTGCAAGGTCTTCCCAATGGCCTGATCAACAGACGGAACACTGGTGGCAGCTATCCTCAGTCGCACACCACTTGGGGCGCTCAGGTCGCCAATCTGCTCAACACTCCGCCCGATGCGTTTATCGCCATTCAGAATACCTATAGCGAAGCGTCACGCACGGTAAATTCCAGCATCGACATCACGGTATTGAATGCGTTGAACAATGGGCCATATTCCATCATCGTGACCCTGACAGAGGACAGCGTGATCGGTTGGCAGAAGGACTACCAGCTCGACCCCAACGACAACATTGAGGGATACGCGCACATGCACATGCACCGGACGAATTTCAATGGCACTTGGGGACAGACCTTGGCTGGTGGGGCTAACCTTGAAGCAGGACAGGTGGTGAACGTATCGTACTCACTCCAGCTCGATGCGGCATGGAACGAACGCAACTGCAACGTGGTGGCCTACCTCTACCGCGAGTCCGATAAAGAGGTTGTCCAAGCCGACATAAGGCCCGTCACGGAGTTCTGATGTCGCCTGCTGGTATGGGGTAACTTTGCCGCCACGCACAAAACCCCATGGAAATCCCGCTCCTTCCCGACATTGTCATCATTCTTGGCCTGTCGGTCTTCATCGTACTGATATTCCAGCGGCTGAAGCTACCGAGCATCCTCGGTTTCCTCATCACCGGTATCCTGATCGGCCCTCATGGCTTTGGGCTGGTGGAGCTCTCGCACGAGGTGGAGCTGCTGGCCGAGATCGGAATCATCTTCCTGCTGTTCGTCATCGGTATTGAGTTCTCACTAAGCTCCTTGGTCTCTATCAAGAAGACCGTGATATGGGGTGGACTGATGCAGGTGGGCGGAACGATCATCGTCACTGCCCTCGGTGCCAACTGGTTTGGGCTGCCGCTGAACGAGGCCGTGTTCCTCGGCTTCCTTTTCTCACTGAGCAGCACGGCCATCGTGCTGAAGCTGTTACAGGAAAGGGGCGAAATAGCATCGCCCCACGGCCGCATTGCCATTGGCATCCTCATCTTTCAGGACATCATTGTGGTACCCATGATGCTGGCCGTCCCCATTATGGCGGGGCAGACCGAGAATGTTTTGGAGACCGTGCTCATCATGCTTGCCAAAGTGGCGGGGCTGGTCACGTTTGTCATCCTCCTGGCGCGCTACGTAGTGCCAGTGATCCTAACGCTGGTGGTGAAAACCAAAAGCCGCGAACTGTTCATCCTCACCGTGGTGGTGATGTGCTTCGCAACGGCTTGGCTCACCAGCTCGGTAGGGCTGTCGCTGGCATTGGGTGCCTTCTTCGCGGGACTCATCATCTCCGAGTCGGACTACAGCCATCAGGCCACGGCCAACATCCTGCCCTTCCGCGAGATATTCGTCAGTTTCTTCTTTGTGAGCATCGGCATGCTGCTCGACCTCGGTTTCTTCTTCGACCACATCCTCCTCATCCACACGCTTGCACTGGGCGTGGTGCTGATGAAGATGGCCGTGGTGGCCGTTGCCGTGCTGGTGCTGGGCTATCCCGTCCGCACCATGCTCATCGCCATGCTCACGCTGTTCCAGGTGGGCGAGTTCGCATTCCTGCTCTCGGCCACGGGCATGCAGTACAACATGCTGTCGGAGAGCGTCTATCAGTATTTCCTCGCGGTTAGCATCGTGACGATGGGTGCAACACCCTTCCTCATCATGTTCAGCGGGAAGATCGCTGACTTCCTCATCACAGCACCGCTGCCCAAACCTGTGAGACAGCGTTTGAACATGCTGGCAAAGCGCAAGATGAAGGAGGCCGTGACCACCGATGAGCTGCGAGACCACCTCATCATCATCGGATATGGCATCAACGGGCAGAACGTGGCGAAGGCCGCGCGGCAGGCCAAGATCCCGCACGTCATCATCGAGTTGGACCCCAACATGATCGACCTTGGCAAGGAAAATGGCGAGCAGGTGCTGTTCGGGGATGCCACCGACCCCGAGATCCTGCACCACGTCCACATCGAAAGGGCGCGGGTGGTGGTGGTGGCCATCAGCGACCCGCTCACCACCAAGAAGATCGTCAATGTGATCCGCGATTTCTCCGACACGGCCTACATCATCGTCCGAACACGCTACATCCGCGAGATCGAGGAGAACCTCCGCATCGGGGCCGATGAGGTGATACCGGAGGAGTTCGAGACCTCCATCGAGATATTCACCTCGGTGCTCAAGAAGTATCTTGTGCCTGCGGATGAAATCCAGGACTTCATCCATTCCATCCGTTCGCACAACTACGACATGCTGCTGAGCGCCAACCCCGACCGCAGGTTCAGCGGCACCGAGCTGCACATTCCCAGTATGGAGATTGCCGCCCTCAAGGTGCAGCAGGGCGACAACCGCGTGGTGGGCAAGACCATCGAGGATTGCGCCCTCCGCACAGAGTTCGGCATCACCGTGCTCGCCATCAAGCGGGGCGACCGCTACATCACTGAGGTCTCCCCCAGCCACGACATCCAGCAGGACGATGTGCTCTACATCTTCGGCTCGCCCAAGAACATCGCGGGACTTAACAAGTTTCTGAAGATGTGAGGGGGGAATGAACGAATGAGCCGATCAGCGAATGAAAAGTCAGAATGAAGCACAGACGCCCTTCCTCCGCCTGAGGCGGATGCCCGCCTTAGGCGGACGGGGGATTTTGTTCCTTATCCTATTGATAATCACCTTCCCCTCCTGCCGCGCCCCGTGGGATGCGACTACCATCCCTCCCTCCCACCCCGTGGAGGAGATGCTGGCCCACTACCTCCCGCTCCTCGACTTTGCCCCTGACGACCCCCGTTTTTTCGATGATGACTTTCCGAAGGGGAAAAAGTTTTCCCCGACCCTAAGCGAGCCGCTGTGGCTCATTCCGTCCGTCATGCTGCCAGAGGGTGTCCATCCACAGAAATCGAACAACAACGTCAGCATCAACATCTTCAAGAACCGCCTTTACGTGGCATTCCGCACAGGGCCGACTCATTTCGCCTCGAAGAAGACGGGCATGTACATCATCTCCACCACCGATGGGCGCGAATGGCGCAAGGAGATGGAGTTCTTCCTCGGGCGGGATTTCCGTGAGCCGCATCTCATCCCCGTGGACGGGCGGCTGCATTTCTACTGCTTCGCGGCTGGCAGCAGCATGACGGCCTTCGAGCCTGACTACATCAGCCTCTATACCACGGACGGCAGCGGCACGTGGCAAGACCCTGAGAATGTGCTCGACAAGGGCGAGGTGCATTGGGAGATGAAGCCGCGCAACGGCAAGCTGTGGATGACGAGCTACAGCGGCTCGCACTATCAGGTGCGGGGCGATGTGAAAGTGAACCTCCACCTGAAGCACAGCACGGACGGGGTGAACTGGACGGCCCTTGGCGACAGCGGCCGCGTGTATCAGGGCGGGGTGAGCGAAACGGCCTTCGAATTCGACCGCAAGGGCAACCTGTGGGCCGTGACGCGCAACGAGGACGGGGATGCCACGGGCTTCGGCTCGCACGTGGTCTTCGCCCCTGCTGACAGCCTTGGCCAGTGGCAGTTCCCCGAGATCTCAGACCCGAACTGCTACATGTCGCCCAAGATGTTCCGTCACGGGGAAGAACTTTACCTCATTGCCCGCTACCAGCTGGGCGACCACCCCTTTGGCCATGCCTCGCGCAGAAGCAGCATGGCGTGGCAGCGCATCGTGAACTGGGTGGGTTTCTCCCTCAGCCCCAAGACCACAGCACTTTATCGCATAGACCGCCACAAACGGAAGGTGGTGCATGTGATGAATCTGCCCGGCTCTGGCGACACGGCCTTCCCAAGCATCATCCGCCTGAACCGCGACCGCTTCCTCATCGCCAACTACACCTCACCGCCCCAACGGGCCTTCCTCCCTTGGCTGCACGGGCAGTTGGGGAGGACGGGGGTGTACTTGCAGGTGGTGGAGTTTGGGGAGCGATAGGATTTTCATGTTCTTTGCTCACATGATTCTTGGACAATCATGATGCATGAGCCAAGAGTTGCGGGTAGGAGGGAAATTCAGCAATCGCATCAGGCACTGACTTTTTAACCATGGGCTGGAATCAATATACCCGAGCCGAGAAACTGAAGGTCTTGGTTTCGACCATAGGACTTATCGGCCTTGCTTCGGCATTCATAATAGGGAGGCTGCATGAGGACAGAAAACAGGAAATTCTGCGGTTACGAGGAGAAAGAACGATAGGAGTAGTCTATGGCGAGTACAAACCGCTTAAGGGAGGGAGACAATTGAAATATTACTTCATTATCAGGGGTAAGAAGTACACTTACACAGAAACTCGTGACCTTCATTTTCCCACCGATACTGGAGAAATGAGGGTTGTCGTCTATGACCCTGAATACCCAAATCGCAATCGAATGCTTCTACATGAGCCGATACTTGACAGCATTGATTTGGCAGGTTATATCGGTAAACCAATAGTTGTCAACCCCTGAATCAGTCTGTCGCTCTCCCTCGCGACCGCTTCCTCATCGCCAACTACACCTCACCGCCTCAGCGGGCCTTCCGCCCGTGGTTGCATGGGCAGTTGGGGAGGACGGGGGTGTACTTGCAGGTGGTGGAGTTCGAGAAGGAATAAAGGCGGCCTTTCTCAAGCATTTATTTCGGGAAGTACCTGTAGATGTCCTTTCTGCTGAGAAACCGCTCGAATATCACATCGCTGCCATCCATGCGCAGGCCGATTCTATAGTCCCCGACCCTGATGCGGTAATGTTCTTTGAATCCGCTCATCTTCTTCAGGTTGGGAACGTCACTGAGGCTTTCCGCAGCCATCACCTCCCTGATGCATGCCGCCACACGGGCAAGCAACTTTCTGTCTTTGATGCGGTCGGTGTCCTTCTCGAACGACCTGTCGATCCTGACCTTCATTTCGCCTCCAGCTTGGCGAGAAAGCTGTCCGTGTCAACGTACTCCCCCGTGCGGCCATTCTCCATGGCACTGGCGAGGGCCATGTCCTCCACGTATTCGCTGCTCACCAGCCGCGTTTTGAGGCCTGCACGCTTGGCAAGCTCCTTGAACAGGGCGATATCCTTCTTAGACAGGCTTTGCAGGACAAGCGTCTCCATGGTGTTGGGGCTTTTGATTAAAATCGGCAGTTAAGCACATCAGGTGCGCAGCAGAACAAAGGTAGCCGTTTCTGAAAAAGGTCAGAATAATCTTCCACCTATAGCTGCATGGGTAACTGGATCGGACGGTGATGTGTACTTAGGTTTTGGCGTTCGGTGAGAAATGAAGCCCCTCACAGCGAGAACTGCAACGCGAACAGCGCTGTGAACACCAGGGCCGACACCACGCACCACGTGCAGAATGCCTTGATGATGGCCGCTTGGATGTACAGGAAGTACATCGAGAAGAGAAAGCCGAAGCTGATGAGCCCCATCGCGGGCCAGAGCGGGATAATGCCGTTCGCATAGAGCAGGAGCAACGCGAGGATGACCGAGAGCATTCCCAGACCGAGATAGGGATTGGGAATACCGAAAGTCTTGCTGTACTTGCTGTGTTGCACTTTCTTACACCATTCATCGGGCAAGAAAAGGCAATAGACCGCTTCGTTCCTCAGCGATTTTATGGTGAGGTAAATGGTGTTGAGAATGCCGAGGCAGACCACGGCAAGGGCAAGCATCATTGCAGGTTCCATGAGATGTGTGATTTTGGTTCGGATCAAACGTAGCGACATTCACTACAGTGACAAATGACAACGGACAGCTCTGCCGAGGTTTTACCTTTGCGGCCCCATGTGGCGCATTGCACTCTTTCTGTTCATCTCCTTGCCAGCCGTGGCACAGATCACGCTGAACGGCAAGAGTCTGCCCACACCGGTGGGGTCGGACAACATGCTGTTCTACCTCCAGCGGAGCAAGAATACCAACACGGTGGTCTACGAGGCGCAAGTGAATCAGGCAGGTCAATTGACCCGTGACGTGCCAGTGCGGGCCTACTGGCGTGACTTCGAGCTTGGCGAAAACGTGCGCAACGACCTCAACTACGTGGAGAACAAGATGGCCTACGGGGTAGAGACCGAGGAGCTGAAAGACGGATCAGGAACCTATCTCATGCGGCTCAAGGCTTTCAAAGAGCGGGCTGTCACCGTGGCCAAAAACAAACTTGGCAGATACGAGGGACTCATGGAGATCAACGGCAGAAAAGCCATCCTCAAACGCATCTTCATCGAAGCCAAGGAAGGGCTGATGACGCCCACAGTGGTGCATGTGGACCTCTTCGGCATTGACCCCGAGACGGGCGAGAGCGTCTTTGAGCGGATACTGCCCTGAGCACCCAATGCTATTTTTGTCCGACTCCGAAAAAGACCATTTCCAACGAAAACAACATCAACTTAACATGGAATACCGCATTGAGAAGGACACGATGGGCGAAGTGCAAGTGCCTGCCGACAAATACTGGGGTGCACAGACAGAGCGTTCGCGCAACAATTTCAAGATCGGGCCTGAGGGAAGCATGCCGATGGAGATCATCCATGCTTTCGCCCACTTGAAGAAAGCGGCCGCGCAGGCCAATGCCGACCTCGGTGTCCTCTCTGCTGAAAAACGCGACCTCATCGCCAAGGTCTGTGATGAGATACTGACAGGAGCACTGAACGACCAGTTCCCACTCGTGATCTGGCAGACAGGATCGGGAACACAGAGCAATATGAACTGCAACGAGGTGATCGCCAATCGCGGCCATGTGGTCAATGGTGGCAGCCTGACCGATGCGGAAAAGGCGCTGAACCCCAACGATGATGTGAACAAGAGCCAGTCATCGAACGACACCTTCCCCACGGCCATGCACATCGCGGCCTACACCATGACGGTGAACGTGACCATTCCCGGCATCAAGAAACTGCGCGACACACTGGCCGCCAAGTCAGAGGCGTTCAAGGACATCGTGAAGACGGGCCGCACGCATTTCATGGACGCTACCCCACTGACGCTTGGGCAGGAGTTCGGGGGCTATGTGCAGCAGCTCGACAACGGCATCCGCGCACTGAACAATGCGCTTGAGATGGTTCGCGAATTGGCACTGGGGGGCACGGCAGTGGGCACCGGCCTGAACGCTCCCACTGGTTACGATGTACTGGTGGCGAAGAAGATAGCCGAATCGACCGGGCTGCCATTCGTCACCGCGCCCAACAAGTTCGAGGCATTGGCCGCTCATGATGCGATGGTGGAACTTTCGGGTGCATTAAAGCGTGTGGCTGTTTCTCTGATGAAAATCGCCAACGATATCCGCATGTTGAGCTCGGGCCCACGCAGCGGCATCGGTGAGATCGTGATCCCCGACAACGAGCCAGGCAGCAGCATCATGCCAGGCAAGGTGAACCCCACGCAGCCTGAGGCCATGACGATGGTGGCCGCGCAGGTCATGGGCAATGACGTGGCTGTGTCAGTCGGTGGCAGCAATGGTCATTTCGAGCTGAACGTGTTCAAACCCTTGATCGCGGCCAATGTGCTGCAATCAGCAAGGCTTATAGGCGATGCCTGCGTATCGTTCAACGACAAGTGCGCGGTGGGCATCGAGCCGAACAGACCCGTGCTACAACTCCACCTGGAGAACAGCCTGATGTTGGTGACATCGCTCAACCCACACATAGGTTACTACAAAGCGGCCGAGATCGCCAAAAAGGCGCATAAGGAGGGCACAACGCTCAAAGAAGCTGCGCTGGCATTGGGCCATGTGACTGCCGAGCAGTTTGACACGTGGGTGGATCCCCGCAAAATGTGCTGAACACCACCATCTCAGCATCACGCCCCATGCCTATCCATTCCATTGAGGACATTGATGGAGGAAAGCTTGGCCTTTGGCGCATAGATGGCACAGAGGAGGAGACCTACGACCGCCTTTTCGGTGTGTCGGGGGACAAAGTGCATCCCCGTACCTCGCTTCAGCGGAAAGCATCGCGGCTGCTGCTGGCAGACATGCTGGGTTTTCTACCTGAACTGGGAAAGCATGAGAACGGGAAACCATTCCTGCAAAACAGCCCGTTGAATGTTTCCATATCGCACACAGACGGCTATGCGGCCGTCATGCTGGGCGAATGTGATGTTGCAGTCGATGTGCAAGCGGTAAACCCGCGCATCATGAAACTGCGCGAGCGTTATCTCAAACCGGAAGAAATGCTGATGGCCCCGGACATGGAGACCGCAACGCTGCTGTGGGCCGCCAAGGAGACCGTTTACAAATACAGGGCGACTGAAAAACACGACTTCAAGGCACCAATCGGCATCGCATCCATCATGGACGCAAGCCTGATTGCCTCCTTGACCATTGGAACCGACACGTTGGGCATGGACCTGGGCTACCGATGGCTCACAGGTGCTGTCTTGGTATGGCTGGAGGAAATCGGAGAGAAGACATTCAGACCCGCACACCGATGAGGCAGACATCATCTATCTGCTCCAATGGGCCACGCCATTCGAGAAAGAAGTCGTGCAGCTTCTGCCGCTGTTCGCTCATGGGCAGATGACTGTACTCGATGAGCTTCTCGATCATGGGCCTTGACTTGAGCTTCTTGCCGTCCGCCCCTCCGAACTGGTCCACGTAGCCGTCAGAGAACACATAGACGTTATCGCCCGGTTGCAGGTCGATGTGATGATCGGTGTATGACTTACCTCCCGTGTCCAAAGAGCCGATGGCGATACGGTCGGCCTTCACGGTAGTGGCCTCTCCGTCACGGATTATCACCAACGGGTTGTAGGCACCGGCATAGCAGAGGGTGCGCTTCGCAAGGTTCAGGCGACACAGGGCAAGATCCATCCCATCGCGCACATAATTGCTGCGCTCGGTCTTTTGCAGCGAATCGTTCACACTGCGGTTCAGGTAGTTGAGTATCTCGGAGGGTTGTGTGTGGCCCTGTTCCTTCACCGCCTGATTGAGACCATTGGCCCCCACAATGCTCATCAACGCGCCCGGCACACCGTGGCCTGTGCAGTCAACTGCTGCGAAGAATACCTCCTCGCCCTTGCTCACCATCCAGTAGAAATCACCGCTCACGATGTCTTTCGGGAGAAAAAGGACGAAGGATTCGGGCAGTGCCTTTAACCATAGGTCATCCGCTGGCAACACAGCGGATTGTATGTTGCTTGCGTAGTTGATGCTGTCGAGCATCTCGCGGTTCTTCTTCTCGATCTCGTCCTTCTTCTCCTCCACAAGCTGACGCTGCTTCTCGATCTCTGCGTTCTGGCGGGTGATCTTCACGTTGGCTCTCCTAATGGTAAAATACGAATACGCGACACCGATCACGGCAAGGCCGCAAAGCATATAGAACCACCATGTGTTCCAAAAAGGTGGTCGCACCACAAATCGGAAATCGACCGGCTCGTTGGTCCAGATGTCATTGCCATAGCCAGCCCTCACCTTGAAAACATACTGGCCTGGGGGCAGGTTGGCGTAGGTGGCCTCGCTCTTGTTCGTGATGGGCGACCAGTCCTCATCAAACCCCTCCAACATGTAGATGTAGTTGATGGAGGTGGGCGAGGTGAGCGTGACCCCTGAGAACTCGAAGGTGAGGTGGTTGCGGTCGTAGGGTAATTTGAGGTCAAATGGCAGCCCACTTGGCAGCACCGAGTCGCTGAACAGTGCCCAGTTGACCGTCTGGCTGAATAGCTTGATGTCCAAGATCCGTGTGATGGGGCTGAAGAACTCGCCCTTATCGAGTCGTGGGTCGTAGCTCACCAGACCGTTAGATGTGCCCACCCATACCACGTCATTCTCATCAATGAAAATGGAGTTGGCAGCACAGTCCAGGCCAAGGAATCCCTGATCGCGGCCATAGCGCATCACCGATTCAAAGGTGCCGTCCTTGGAAAAGGCCAGTTTACAGATGCCCTTGGACTGGCCGGCCCAGAGGTTGCCCTTCGCATCAAACGCCAATGAATAGACCGAGTTGGAAAGCAGGCCGTCTTTCTGCGTGATGTTCACCAGCGTGTCACCGTTCCAGCGGAAGATGCCATCATTGGTGCCGAACCACAGGTCGCCATCGGGCCCACTGATGACACTGCGCGTGCGACCATCGGCAAAGCCGTCAGCTGCGCGGAGGTTGTGAAACTTGCGCCCTGTGTAGTGCAACAGCCCGTCCTCGTAGGCAAACCAAAGCCCGTCATCCCTTCGGCATGCATGGAAGATGAAGTTCTTGTAAAGGTCTGCGAACTCGGGCTGCACGATGCGCCCCGGCTCCATCTTGCCGACCCCCGCCTGTGTGCCCAGCCAGATATCGTAGCCGTCTACAAGGATACTAAGGCATCTGTTGAGGTTCTGCTCATCGGCATATACTTCCTTGAACTTCTTGCCGTCATAGACCGAGACCCCGTACCGCGTTGCAACGAGGATGTTCCCATCCCAGTCCTCGGCCAGTGCATTCACCTCATCACTGGTCATCCCATTATCGAGGGTGTTGTAGCGGATGTACTCGTTCTTTCCATCCCATTCAACAAGTCCTTTGTTGGTGCCTAGCCACATCTGGCCCTTTCGGTCTTTGAGGACTGCATTCACCTTGAGGTCCGGCAAGGCCGGAGAATTATAGAGTTTGAAACGCTCGCTGTTCAGCTTAGACACACCAAGGCTCTTGGAGGCGAACCAGATGTTGCCCTCGCGGTCCTGCATGAGCTTCCAGATATTGTTGTCCACAAGGCCGTTGGCCTTGGTGAGCAGCAGGTAGTCCTCACCATCGAACTTAAGCACACCCCTGGCCGTTCCCATCCAGATGTTGTCAGCCCTGTCGCGGTGCCAGCTGAAGTAGGTGGTGCCGGGCGGCAAGAGCGGCACGTTGATCACGGTGGCAGTGTCATTGATCAGATGATAAAGCGCATCATGGCCAAAGATCCACGCCTCCTCCGGGCCGATGGGCATGATGTCGTAAACGAATGACCGGTACAATCCTCTCTCGGTGCTGTATTTCCGCATCCTCACACCATTCCAACCGAAGGCCCCGTGCTGGACAGTACTGAACCAGATGGTGCCGTCCGCCCCCTCTCGGATTCCGAGCACCGTGGAGGCAGAAAGATCTGCATCGACATCGAACGTGATGGCTTGCATGCCTCGGATGATGCACACTCCCTTGCGCGTTCCGGCCCACAACGTGCCGTCCGATGCCAACAGCAGGCTGTGCACACCCTCGTGGGTCAGTCCGTCCTCCTTGGTGATGGTATCGGTGCGCAGCCCATCGATCACGGTGATGCCATCGTTCGTACCGATGAGCAAACGCCCGAGGGTATCGTCTGCGAAAGCGAACACCGTGTTGTCGCTCAGGCCCTGCGCCTTGTTCAGATACGTGAACCCCGAACCATCAAAACGGTTGATGCCGCCCGCATTGGTGCCTATCCAGAGTTCGCCATTCCGATCTTGATAGAGCGACAGCGCCTGCGACTGTGTGAGGCCGTTCTCTACAGTGAAATTCTGAAAGTCGTAGGTCTGAGCACGCAACACGAATCCCCCTGCCATCGAAAGGAGCAGAGACAGCATTACAACGCGGAGCATTTTTCTCACGGTAACAACGAAAATGGCAACTTCGTGGGGGCGTTTCACGTCAAAGGAACACCTCAATTCTCAACCCGCAATCTCAAGTTGCAAATGAACGCGATCGCTCATTGCCTCAGAAGAACAGCGTGTCTATTCCTGCTGTGTTTGTCGATTATCGGTCTGCACTCAGGTGAAGCAGTGGCCTGCACCGCCCAGATCGGGGTGACAGACGGCACTGGCGCGACCGTGACCGACCTCACTGTATGCGAAGGTACACAGCTCACTTTCGAGAATCTTTCAGGCGGCATCATCAACCTGACCTCTTGGAGTGTGAACGGCACTCCTGTCTCCACCCTACTGAATCACGCTGTCACTTTCGATGAGCAAGGCACTTACACAGTCGGCCTCTCCATCATAGACGACCTGAGCTGCACGGACGATGCTGAGATCATTGTGACGGTTCTGGGCAATCCTGAGACATCTACCAACTTCATCTCACCACTGTGCCCGAGTTTCTGTGACGGGCAGATGGGCGTAACGCTCGTCACAGAGTTCGAGGCATTCTACAACATCTCTTGGGAGCTGAACGGTGAGACTCTGGGCTCTGGCACTGACGTCAGCGGGGTCTGTGCGGGCACATACGACCTCATCATTTCGGACAACTACGGCTGCACAGACCTATCTATTCCTTTAGAAGTTCCAGACCCGCCCCTCATTGAGGTATCCATATCCAACGGGACAGAGATCGAGCTGTGCCCTGGGGACGGAGCGGTGGAGCTCATCAGCTTCGTGGAGTCAGAACTATCCTACACCGTGCAATGGAACGGAGGCACTGGCATCAGTGACCCGACATCCGAGAACCCTGTTTTCACGCCCGCCCCCGACAACCTGAACAGGACATACACGCTCACGGTAACCGACATGAACGGCTGTATGCAGTCTGTCGACATAGATATCCTTGCCCGCAAAGGCGATCTGCTGGGCGAGGTGACCTATGACGGGCAACCATGCGAGAGCTGTATCATCGAATGCTACAAACTGGAGCCGGCCGGAATCTGGGAGCCATGGATCGGCACCGAATCGCAAGTAGGAGGATTGTTTGAACTGAACAACATCGGTGGGCTCATTCCGTGCATCATGCGCGTGGTGCCCCCGCTCGGTTCGGGTCTGCCCGCCATGTACTTCAACGCCCCCGAGCCCACCCATCGCTGGGATCAGGCCATGACCATCGTGACCGGATGTGGAGAGGCACAACCTGTTGTTAAAAACATCTATGCCAACAATCCTCCACCTCTAAGTGGAAACACCACTGTCAGCGGAACGCTGTATAAGCTGGGCGGGGGCAAGATGCAGGCAGAGGATCCCATTCCCGGTGTTGACGTGGTGGTGGAAAAAGTGCCACCAGGCAACGCCCGCACCAAGGTGCAGACCGACAGCGAGGGCCGTTTCATCTTCGACTTTCTGGAAGAGACCCTTGGCGACACGGTCTATCACTTTTATGTGGACATGTGCGGCCTACCAATGGAAAGCACCCACATCTTCTCCATCAGCGCGCAGGACGACCTCATCGAGGGGCTGGATCTGTGCATCGATGAAGATGTGACCGCCATCTCAACTTGCTTGACAAACAGTATCTCGGAATACACTCAGGATGAGACCGGTACGCATCGAATGTTCCCAAATCCAGCCATGGATGAGGTGACCGTGGTCTCCGCGGGGAACATCCGCTGGATGCAGTTGCAGGACATGATGGGGCGCACTGTGCGCAACATGGCACTCGATGGGCCAAAGGTCACTTTCTCGGTGACCGATTTGCCAAATGGCCTTTACATGGTCAGTGTGACGCTGAATGACGGAAGTGCGTGGTCGCACCGCATCGTGGTGGCTCACTGAGAATCTGCCAACGGGAGTCGCACAGTGAAGGTGGTGCCCACGTCCGTTAATGTCTCGAATTCAATACCTCCTCCTGCGCCTTCCACAATCCGCTTTACCATGGCAAGGCCGAGGCCCATGCCTCCGGTCTTGGTCGTGAAATTGGGCACGAACACACGGTCACGAACCTCTTCAGGTATGCCTGTCCCGTTATCGCGCACTGCAATGTTCACCCGTCCGTTCTCCTTTTCAACAGAAATGACGATGACGCCTGCCCGCCCCTCTGGGATGGCCTGAAGCGCATTGCGCACCAGATTGGTGAACATACGCGCAAGCTGCTCTCGGTCGGCCCGTAAGCGCACCTCGCCTTCCGCCCCCGGCTCAAGGCGCACCTTCACCTCCTGCCCGCTGTGCAGCTCCACAATATCGCGCAGCATCCCGACCACGTCAAAAACCTCTGGCACCGCCTGAGGCATCTGTGCAAATCGCGAGAACTCCGATGCGATGTGACTCAGGGTGTCTATCTGCTCGATGAGGATACGAGCTGTACGGTCGATGCGCTCATCCATGTCCTGCGCTCCGTCCCTGCTGCTGCGCTGGAGCATCTGAATGGTGAGTTTCATGGGCGTGAGCGGGTTCTTGATCTCATGCGCAACCTGCTTGGCCATCTCACGCCACGCGCTCTCACGCTCCGATCGGGCCAGCAGCTCGGCACTGCGCACCAGTTCCTGCAAGGTGCGGTTGTACTCGCCCACCAGCTCGCCTATCTCGTCATCACTCTCCCAGCGTATGCTTTTGTTGGTGCTGTCGAGGCGCAGGTCGCGCAATCCCTGCCGGATGATGCGCAGCGGCTCAGTCACGCGGTTACTGACCACCAATGCCAGCAGGACAGATAGCAGAATGAGGAACACATAGATGTTCACCAGCGGGGCCAATAGCGAGAGCAGCTCCTGCTGTAGTCCGTACTGCCGACCGAAATATGGGATGCTGAGAAATGCCTTGGTGTCACCCAACGGATTGCGGATAGGGACGTAGGCAGATTGGTACTCCAACCTGCCGATGCTCTCACTATGCACCAACGCAGAAAGCTGCCCGAAACGCATGGTGGTATAGGCCATCGGATCCATCATCTGCGCCATGATGCCTTCCTTGAACACACGCGGACGCGATGAGGAAATCAGCCGGCCATCCAACCCATAAACGTTGATATCGGTGAAGAACACCCGCGAAAGCTCATCGAGCATGGGGCGGACCATGGCCCTGTCACGGATGTCGAGCGTGCCCTGCCCCTCGAGTCGTTGCTCAAGTTCCAGCTGCACCGATCGCGACTTCTCGCTGATGATGTCCCGCTGCCGCTCACGATAAGCGTCAATTACATGATACACCGTGAGCAGGCCGACAATGACCAACGAGAAGGTGAGCACCGCCACCATCACCAGCGCCAACCTGTCGCGGAAACTGTTACCCACGCCCTTGAATACGCGCAGATCCCTGTCGCCAAGTCCCAATATCAAGGTACATCCGAAGTAAAAAAGGAACAGGTAAGAGAAGGTGGTCAGCAGGGAAATGAAACCGCTCAATGGCCGGCTTACAACGACCACCGTGTCCGCATCAGGTCTGTAGACCAGGTGCGAGATGCCATCCTCGGTCATGCGTTTTACTGACCCGCCTTCATCTCCGACCCAATCGGCAATGAGCGGAAACCGGACATCGCCTCCCTGCTCGCGCAGATTACCGTTCCGATATCGGGCAAAGGAATAGCCTTGCATGAGTCGGGTGAGCGAGATGCCCTCATCAACGAACAGGTCGGTGAAACCCGGCAGTTCGCTGGCCGATTGTGGACTCATGTCCAAGAACATTACGATGTCGGGCTGAGACCTCCGTCCCGCGAACACCACCTTGCCCAGATAGCCTCCATCATCACCCATCAGGTCATCGAACCGAAGCCCTGAGGACAGCGTGGGTCGGGAGTCCGCGAATCGGGACTCCGTGCCGGCAAGTGTGGGCGGCAGTCCTGCAAGGTCGGAGGCCAGCAGCCGACCATTCGCAGAAAAAATGCTCACGCTGGTCCGGTATCGGTTCCAATGCTCAAAACTCAACCTTCTTTGCACCCTGGTCAGGGCTTTATCAGCCTCCGCAGGCAGAGCAGATAGAGCATTGCGCAGGTCTCGGTCGGACTGAAAAGCCTCCTCAAGCTCTTTGAACAGAAACTCGGAGACAGGGTCTTGTCTGAACTCCAAGCGCTTGGCAATATCCTCTCGGGCATCAAACTCGCTGCGCTGCAACTCTGCCTGAAACATCACCATAGAGGCCAGCGTGAGAATTGTCACGGCAGGCGTGATGAGCGTCACCGGTCGCAATCCCGACCAGTAGAGCCGGTACATTGTCAAGACCGCCACAACCGAACCACCAGCCAACGCGGCCAATGTTCTCGGCCCATCCCCTTGCGAAAAAACCACCACCACGCCAGAGGTGAGGGCCACCATCACTAGCCATCTCCACAGTGCGCCCTCAGGTCTGATAGCTCGGAGCAGTATGTTCACAACAAGCAACCAACACAAGATCAAAATGAAAGAGACCGACAGCCCCGCGATGCTGAACCACGTGAGTTGGAACGGCATATCAACGTCCAGCGGGAAGGATGCGTCCTCCACCAGTGACCGCAGCAGTCTGTGCGCGGGCAGCACGGCAAACTGGGCCAGCAGCAGCAACGCTCCCTGTCCAGCAGCAGAGCGCACATGCCCCAGCTCTGTCCCCATTATGCGCAACAGCACCAGCAGCAGGCAGATGAGGTTCAACAGCAGGTCGCCCAGCGAGGGGAAAAGCCTACCTGATGCGTACTGCCCCGGGCCAAAGAGTTCAGTGCTGAGAAGCTGTGACGGCACATCTGCAAGCATCATCACCCCACGCAGCAGCGCAAGCATTGATGCGAGCAAAAGCAGCGACATCAGGCTACCACGACCGCCCAAGGGCAAGGTCCACTGCCAGATGGCCGCGATCAACAAGGTAAACGAAAGGAGCCAAAGCACCGGCACTGGCCAGCGGGTGTCCGGCCCTCTGTCGGCCAACCTGACCCGCAGCTCATCGCCCCCGCCTACATCCGGCAGCGGATACGTGGAAGCCTGTGCGGTAGTGAGCCGATGAGGAAGACCCACACCCGTGATGCTATTCCAGCCGTTACGAATATGCCTGTTCTCAAAGCCATAATCCGTGCATACCAGTCCGTAGGCCACGAGTAGCTGCCCTCCTTGCTCCGTAACGCGGCACACATACCAGCCATTTCGAAGTCGCACGAGGCCGTCCTGTGGGCGGTCGCGATTACCATATTGGGGCGGAAAAGGCAACATCCGCGTGGTCCAGACCACCGCTCGCCCCTCCTCATAGAGCACCAGTCCGATGTGCGCTTCCTGCCACTCACAGGCAAAATCGGCAAGAGGGCTATCACCACTGGCCGCATCAGCAAGCACCTGGCCGGTGCGTTCACTTAGAAGACCAATGCCTTTCCGCACGGCCTGCAGCTCGTCATCCTCAGATGAATGCGACCCTTGCCAAAGACCTGCCGTCAAAGCAAGGATGAGAGACAGGACGAACGATGCGATGGGACTGCGCGGCATGAAGTGACGGGTCGGCTGTCCAAAGGTAAGGGAGGTGATGTGGCTGCACGTCCCAAACGTGAACCAATACGATTGGTGATAGACACGGCTCAGCTTCCAAAGTCTGGCGGAGCTGGAAAGTGTAAACTCCCTTAGGGTCAATCCCTAGACGGTATTCATGGCATTTGCTCCGAACTATCCCTGTTCATTTCTTTTGAAACCTCATTTCCTGAGAATCCTGTGGGAATGGACACCTTTGCAGTCAAACCTTCTCCCACATGAAATTCTTCATCGACACCGCCAATCTCAATCAGATCCGCGAGGCACAGGACCTCGGAGTTCTTGACGGGGTGACCACCAACCCATCGCTCATGGCAAAGGAGGGCATCCATGGCGAGGAGCGCGTTAAACAGCATTACATCGACATCTGCAACATCGTTGACGGAGACGTTAGCGCGGAGGTCATCAGCACCGACTTCGCCAACATGGTGAAGGAGGGCGAGGCACTGGCTGCGCTGCACCCGCAGATCGTGGTCAAGGTGCCCATGATCAAGGACGGCATCAAGGCCATCAAGTATTTCAGCGACAAGGGCATCCGAACCAACTGCACACTTGTCTTCAGCGCGGGACAGGCACTTTTGGCGGCAAAGGCAGGAGCGAGCTACGTGTCGCCATTCCTTGGACGCTTGGACGACAACAGCACCGATGGCATGGACCTCATCGCGCAGATCAGGCTCATTTACGACAACTACATGTTCGAGACCGAGATTCTTGCGGCCAGCATCCGCCACACCATGCACATCGTGAAGTGCGCAGAGGTGGGTGCCGATGTGGCCACCTGTCCGCTCTCTGCCATCCTCGGACTGCTCAACCATCCGCTCACCGACATCGGCCTCGCCAAGTTCCTGGCCGACTACGCAGCCAACAAATAGGGTCATCAAGGTAGAAGACGAACCTTAAACCGCAGACCTTAAACCCGAAAATGCTCCTCCGAATCCACCCGGACGACCCGCAGCCACGGCATATCCAGACCGTGGTGGACTGTCTGCGCAAGGGCGGGGTCATCATCTATCCTACTGACACGGTCTATGGCATCGGCTGCGACATCAACAGCCGAAAGGGTGTGGAGCGCGTGTGCCAGATTCGTGGTATCAAGCCCGAAAAGGCCACATTCTCTTTCATCTGCTCCGACCTGAGCAACATCTCGGAGTACTGCGCACAGGTCGATAATGCGGTATTCAAGCTAATGAAGCGGTTACTACCCGGTCCATACACATTCATTCTCGGAGCCAACTCCAAAGTACCCAAGATCCTGCACAGCAAGCGGCACACGGTGGGCATCCGTATTCCGGACCACCGAATCCCGATGGCGATAGTAGAGGCATTGGGAAACCCCATCATGACCGCATCAGTGCATGACGAGGATTCGCTGATCGAGTACAGCACCGACCCCGAACTGATCTATGAGCGTTTTGCCGACTCGGTGGACATTGTTATCGATGGCGGCTACGGTGGACTCGATGCCAGCACCGTACTCAACTGCGCGGACGGAGACATTGAGGTGGTGCGAGAGGGCAAGGGCCCTGTGGATTTTTGACCGGTGTGGTCTGACCCCGTTTTTCTTCAAAAGGCGTTTCGTATGCCGCTCACCTAAATCTGTACTGACTTTCGACTGATTCATCGATATTTGATGTGCGTTGGGCGAAAAAACCGCACCCTTTTCTTAAGTTTCAGGTAGAACACAGGAGTAGATGGAAAATTAAATCACTGAAGTCATGCCACGAACGCTCCTCCTTTTTCTCATAATGATGCTCCCGGTCATGGCGTTCGCGCAGGAAGTGCTGTTCGATGAGCCGCATCTGACGGATGGATCCCTTCACATCCGCGTGGACAATGGTCGCGAGGTCGCCTACAATGCTGCTGGTGAGATGGTGGAACCGCATCCTGTGTTCCTGCTGCCCATGCACGAGCGTAAGTCCAGCGGCAAGACCATCGGCATTACCGCGCCCGACCACTCGCTGCTCAAGCAGGACGGCTTTACGGGTCCTACTTTCAACCTTACCTACCTTGACGTGATCGAGGGTACGGGCCAAGGATTCGCACATCCGACAGAGGGAGCTGCGCGAAGGGCTGCGCTGGAGGCAGCTTTTGCGCATATCGCATCATCCCTGCTTGATGGTGGTCAGGCCGACATCGAGATCCGTACCTCATTCTCCGGCAACCCGAACTCGAACCCTTTTGCCTTCGCTTCATCCTACTACTTCGGTTCCAAGGGTTTCAACGACCCATTCACCAAGCGGCACATCATCACTGGCAACGACCCGCATGGAGTGCATCCTGACGCATACCTGCAATTCAACTTTCACGGCAATCTGAAATATAACTACGACATCTATAACTGGCCCGCGGCAGACCAATACGATTTCTTCACCGTGGCACTGCATGAGATCATGCATATTCTCGGTTTTGCCAGCTACTGCAACCATCAGGGCGAATCTGCTGCCGCTCCGGATGTGTTCACGACCTATGACGGGAATCTTGTCGATTTCGAGAAAAACACCCTCTTGGAAATGGGAAGCGGAGGAGGAGGTTCCGCAGTCATCTCTCCCAGCCCGAATCTTTTGACCAACAATCAGGTATGGTATGAAATAGGCCCCGGAGCACTCGTGCCCGTGTTCTCCCCGTCCACTTTCGGTGCATCGAGCCTCAGCCACCTCGACAACTCTCGTAGCGACCATGGTGAGTACGTCATGCACCCCTCGCTCAGCAAAGGACAGCGGTTCGCCTATCTCCACGAGGACGAGGCCGCCATCCTCGAAACCCTCGGGTATTCTGTGAACCTCAGTCTCGCCACCTCTTTGGAAGATGATGAAGATTTCGGTGGGTTCTCAACCTCTGGAGAATTCTCCACCTTGTATCCGAATCCCGCCACTTCTGGCAGTGCCATTCAGATAGACGCTCCACAGGTAGATGCACCGGAGATCCTGGTCATCGTCTATGACATGCTGGGGCGTGAGTCTTATTCCAAGGTGGTGATGAATGCCGGGCCGGGGCCGCTCACCGCCATCGACCCCTATCACAATCTGAAACCGGGCATGTACATCGTAGTAGGCTCATCGCGCAACGAGCTCTTCAATCAGAAGCTCGTCATCCGTTGACCAAATGCAGGAAGGCCGCCCCAAGCCCTTTCACAAGGTCGGAAGCGATCATCGCGTCCAAGCCCGAATGCTCCGCCACAAGATCGCCCGACAGGCCGTGCAGATACACTCCGAGCACAGCAGCTTCCGTAGGGCCGTAGCCTTGTGACAGCAGTCCGAGAATGATGCCCGTGAGCACGTCACCGCTGCCTGCCGTGGCCATGCCGGGATTGCCCGAGAGGTTGAAGAAGGTCTGGCCTGCTGGATTACAAATGGAGGTGAACGCGCCTTTGAGTACCACGGTGCAGTTATGCCGCTTCGCGAAATCCCTCTGCAACTGCCAACGTGAATGCCCACTATCTGACCTTCCCGCCAGCCTGTCAAACTCCTTGGGGTGAGGCGTGAGCACGGTTCCTTTAGGCAGGAATCTCAACCATGTGGGGTTCTCACTCAGGATGTTGAGTGCATCGGCATCGAGCACCATCGGCACTTTGGTGTCCTGAACGAGCATCTTGAGCACGTTGGCCGTCTCCTCCTCCCTACCGATGCCCGGGCCCATGCCGATGGCGGAGAAACCGACAAGTTTCGGTGTTTGGGAAATGATGTGCGGGTGCGGGTCAATGGAGCACATCGCCTCTGGCACGGCAGTCTGCATCACATCGACACCTTCGGAGGGAAGATGAGCAGTGAGCAGGCCCGCACCGCTGCGCATAGCGGCCCGGGCGGCAAGCACCGCTGCGCCCATACTGCCATAGTGACCCGCCAACAAAAGGCCGTGACCGTAGGTGCCCTTGTGCGAGAACCGCGCCCTCGGCCGGAGGATGTCCGATGCCAGTTCCTGCGTGACGGCCATCATCTCACTGCGAAGACCCGACTCCTGCTCCATCAGGCCGATGTCGAGCACGGTGAAATCACCAACAAAGGGCGCGTTCTCCGCGAACATGAAGGCCAGCTTGGGGCAGTGGAAGGTCAGCGTGCGGTCGGCACGGACGATGGCAGCGGGATCGTTCGCCCCATTTACATCCGAGAAAAGCCCAGAGGGGATGTCGATGCTTACCACGCGGTTGGGCAAAGCATTGATGTGCCCTACCACCTCAGCCAGCAGTCCTGTCATCGGTCTGGAAAGGCCCGTGCCGAGCAGGGCATCTACAACCAGCGAATCGGCTAGGACTTCGGGCATTTCTGATGCAGCAGCGATTTCCTTGAAGTCGATGCCGGCTTCCTTCAAACGGTCCAGATTGATCACAAATTCATTGCTGGGAGTTGCTGTGTGCTGCACAATGACAACACTCACCTGGCAGCCCTGCACCCCCTGCATCATGCGAGCGAGAGCGAGGCCATCGCCACCGTTGTTGCCCATGCCGCAAATGATGGTCACGTGGCGGTGAGGTTCAGTGGCGACCACTTCTGCGAACAGTGACCTCGCGGCCTGTTCCATCAGGTCGATGCCGGCTATCGGCTCATGTTCTGTGGTGAAGCGGTCGAGGTCGCGTATCTGCTGGGAGGACAATAGGTACATGGGGCGATGATATTGTTTTGGATGAGAGAAAGCCGAAGGTAAAGCTGCCACACCGATGTGGGTCTGAGCATCATCAGGTGCCATGAAGTAACTTGGCGGCCCAAAACACGAGAACAATGGAAGAAGAACTCGACTTCATCTATGAATCGACCAAAGAGGCCATGCAGAATGCCATCGACAGGATGGTGAATGAACTGCTGAAGGTGCGGGCAGGCAAGGCCAGTCCGGCCATGCTCGAGTCCGTGAGGGTAGATTACTACGGTTCGCAGACCCCGCTAAAGAGCCTTGCCAACATCAACACGCCCGATCCACGGACGCTTGTGATCCAACCTTTTGAAAAAGGACTCATCGAGGAGATAGAAAAGGCCATCATGCGGGCCAACCTCGGTTTCAATCCGCAGAATGACGGCAAGCTGGTGCGCATCTCCATCCCACCCCTCACCGAGGAACGCAGACGCGACCTCGTGAAGCAGGCCAAGGCCATCGCGGAGCAGGCCAAAGTGAGTGTCCGTAACGCAAGGAAGGAAGCCAACGACAGCATCAAGGGCCTGAAGAACGATGGCCTGAGCGAGGACATCTGCAAAGGCGCGGAAGAGGAGGTGCAGGGATTCACCACCTCGTACAGCAGCAAGGTGGATACCCTGCTGGCCGAGAAGGAGGTGGACATCATGACCATCTGAGCCTCGTCATTGCGAGCGAAGCGATCTTGCTTTTTCAGACCAGACAGGTTTCGAAACCTGTCTGGTCTTTTTTGACAACGCCCCATGCCCAGACCCAAGTGGAACATACGCAAGGTGACCGAACCCACAGCGGTGGAGCGGGTGCGCACTGAGGTGGGTGTGCAGACAGACATAGCCAAGATGCTGGTCACACGCGGCATCACCGATTTCGATTCCGCCAAGCGGTTCTTCCGTCCCTCACTCGATGACCTCCACGACCCCTTCCTGATGAAGGACATGGACCTGGCGGTGGAACGCCTGCAACGCGCCCTTGGTGACGGAGAGAAGGTGCTTATCTATGGCGACTATGACGTGGACGGCACGACCTCCGTGGCCTTGGTCTATGGTTTCCTGAAAGAACTCGGTCAGCTCGACTACTACATCCCCGACCGCTATGCAGAGGGCTACGGCCTCAGCTCGCAGGGAATAGACTTTGCGGCCGAGCACGGTTTCTCGCTCATCATCACACTCGACTGCGGCATCCGCGCTGTGGACAAAGTGGCCTACGCCAAGGAGAAAGGCATCGACCTGATCATCTGCGACCACCACCTGCCCGGCCCGGAGATGCCCGATGCCGTGGCGGTGCTCGACCCCAAGCGGCCCGACTGCCCCTACCCGTACAAGGAACTTTGCGGCTGTGGCGTAGGCTTCAAGTTCATGCAGGCATTCTGCGATGCAGGCGGCTTGGACAAGGCCCCGCTCTTCGCCCATCTCGACCTGTTGGCCGTGGCCATCGCTGCCGACATCGTCCCCGTGACGGGCGAAAACCGCATCCTCGCCCATTTCGGGATGCAGGTGCTCAACTCCGCGCCTTGCACAGGCATACAGGTGCTGCTGGAAAATGCGAATGTGAAGAAGGAGCTTTCCATTGCGGACGCGGTGTTCATCATCGGGCCACGCATCAATGCCGCTGGGCGCATCGCTTCGGGCAAGAAAGCGGTGGAACTGCTCATAAGTGGGAATGCGGACGAGGCACGCGATTTCGCAAAGCAGATCGCTGAGTACAACAACACCCGCAGGGAGCTGGACAAGAGCGTGACGGAGCTGGCCGTGGAGATGGTGACGACCGACAGCTTTTACGCCAACAGTCGCAGCACTGTTGTGTGGGGCGATGGGTGGCACAAGGGCGTGGTAGGCATCGTGGCATCGCGGCTCATAGACTCGTGGTATAAGCCCACCATCGTGCTGGCGCAACAGGAGGACGGCACGCTAACCGGTTCAGCCCGATCGGTGGAGGGCTTTGATGTGCATGATGCCATTTGCCAATGCGCAGACCTGCTCGACCGGTTCGGAGGGCACACACACGCTGCGGGCCTCAGCCTGCGTGTGGAACAGGTAGAGGTCTTCAGACAACGCTTCGAGGAGATAGCTGCCGCGAGCATCACAGAGGATATGACCTCCCCTACCCTACATATTGATGCGGAGATCGACCTGCTGCGCATCAACCCGAAATTCATGGCGCTGCTCAAGCAGTTCGCACCCTTCGGGCCGGGGAACATGAGTCCGGTGTTCGTAACGCGCGGCCTCAAGGCCACGGACGTGTCATTGGTTGGCAGTGACCGGACGCACCTGCGCTTCAAGGTCTATTCGGCAAACCATGCTGGTTATCCCTTGGCCTGCATCGCCTTCAAGATGGCAGAGTTCTTCAGGCCGCTGAGCGAGGGCAGCACCTTCGACATGGCGTACTCCATCGAGGAGAACCACTGGAACGGGCGCGTTTCGCTGCAATTGCAGGTGAAGGATATTCAGGTATCGGGAATACTTGAAAAGGCATAGAATGAAAGTCAGAGAAATCCTAAGAAGACTCGAAGAGTAGGGCTGGGTACAAGTGCGGCAGAAAGGAAGCCACCGGGTATTCAAGAAGCAGGGGGTACCTGAACTCATTGTGCTGCCTGACCACGGAATGGGTAAGGAGCCTTCTATTGGGGTGATGCGCGACATTGAGAAGAAGGCAGGATGGATTTAGAACGACTGTATCAACTACCTTTGTTTTCATGGAATTCCTTGTGATTTATGAACGTGCAGAGCACGGCTCCATTTGGGCGCGCGTTCCGGATTTGTCGGGTTGCTGCAGTATGGGAGCAACGATCCGTGAGGCCAAGGCCAACGTGAAGGAGGCCATTGAACTCTATCTGGAGACGGCACGGGAGGAAGGCATGATCATCCCTGAGCCTCATCACATCAAGGGGGAATTGCTTAAGGTGGCATAAAGTCCACCTCTACTTCCATTGATTTCCGCACCTTTTATGTGGCCCTATTCCTATGAAGACGGGCGCGTGTCGCTGCAGTTGCAGGTGAAGGATGTGAGGGTGGTGGGGTGAAATCCACCCTCCGACCATCGGTCAGGTTCCAATTTCGTTGTACCTTGGTCGTATGAAACCAGAGCGTGAAATCCAGCTTGACTTCATAATTGACAGGCTCACGAACTCTGTGAGGAACACCATTTCAGGTGACAGCTTTCAGACTGAGGTGGGAAGGCTGGCCCAACAAGACCTCAAAACAGTGACAAAATCCAAAGGATGGAAGTTCAACTGGCGTGTTGAGCTGTCAGACAACAGCAAGGAGGTTTTCAAGCTCACCATCATGAACAACCCAACTATTATTCAGGGACTTGTGAGTTACACTGTGAAGACCGACCATGTGTTCATGAATCTTCTGGAATCGGCTCCGTTCAATTTGGGGAAAGACAAACTGTATGAGGGAGTTGCCGGAAATCTGGTGGCCCACGTCTGTAAAACCTCGTTCAGATTGGGATTTGAAGGATTCGTTTCGTTCACCGCTAAGACCGCGCTTATTCCCCATTATCAGAGAGCAATAGGAGCAGTTCATTTCGGGAACCATCTGATGATTATCCCGACTCCTGTGGCGCAACAACTTGTTCAACAATACTTCAAAAGCTGACATCATGGCACTTCTCAGAGACCCCAAGGACATTGACATCATCATCGAAAGCAGCAAGTTAACGGAAGAAGATGAGAAGGACATCACGGCTTTCATCAAAGCCTATCGGTTGAGGGCCTCACGTAAAAAGCCTTCTTCCAAAAAGAGGAAAAAGGACGTGGCGGAAAAGGCCGGGTGAGAAAGTTTTTACGCTTGTCCGCTTTTTTCCCCTGAGTCATTCCAAGTGATTGATGCATAATCCAAAAAGCAAGGCTGCAAAACCGTTGA
The DNA here is from genome assembly GCA_964500205.1 of uncultured Chryseobacterium sp. Taxonomy (GTDB): domain Bacteria; phylum Bacteroidota; class Bacteroidia; order UBA10329; family UBA10329; genus UBA10329. The sequence goes on from CAZCNS010000001.1 coordinate 302,054, forward strand.
AACGGTTTCTGTGACAACGTCCACACCTCCTGACCCACGGTTGAAACCGTGGGCTAAACGGGGATTCGGACACGGCCTCGATTCCTCCTTGGGGAAACTTGCGGACAAGCATAAAAGTTTTCATGGGAGTACTTGTGATATACGAACAGGCAGAGGACGGCACCATTTCTGGCCGTGCTTACGAATAATCCGTCACTTGGAAGTTGACCCTTCAACCATACGTGAAACACGCACCATCTACCTTTGCTGACCTAATCGCACTTCAATTGTGCGTAAACGACATGGAATGAAAACGTTATGGATTTCACTTGTCGCCATTGCCACCGTCCTCTCAGGATGCGACCATTGCTACAATGTGGCCTGCAACGAGCCTGATGTTGCGCAGATCAACGCGCTTCAATTCGCATTCGACCGTAACAGTTTCACCTACGATGAAGTGAACAGCGCGCACATTCTGCGGTTTCAACCCGGTAACCTCGATGAGCCGCTTGACACGGTCTTCCTCAAGGGCGTCATCTCCCCTGATGATTTCTCATTCGCTCTCAAACCAGTGACCAACGACCGCAGCACGGGCGAAGTGACGTTCGTTTACGGCATCTACGACAACAGCCACGAGAACGCCTACATCATCACCGACATTGTGACCAAAGGCATCTACCCCACGGACTGCTGCTGCTGCTACCGCAACACGGAGAAGACCTTCGTGAAAAACGGTGTGCCTATTGACCGCAGTGGCAGCGCAGAGGTGGTGCTGTTGAGCAAGTAGGGCAACTGCATCTGAACTGCGAGTCATCGTGGTTTTGTGTCATTCATTCACCTATTTTAGTCGGGTGAAATGGGCGGTCATCATATTTTTCCTCGGAGTAAGTCTCAAGGTCATGGGGCAAGAGGGGTCGGACAGCACCGACACTGGCACTTTTCTCTCCGAATGGCGCACCTCGCTGTACGACCAGGCCGAGAAGATCTTCAACGGCCTGTACCTCACGCCCATTGAGAATCCCGCGTTGGCAGGACTCGACCGTCAACTGGTGGCGACCTATGGCGGGGGTGTGAAGAACACACGGGTCGGGGGTCACGGATGGGAAGAATCACCCACGCCTGCCTTCTGGAGTCAGCGTGCCATGGTCGATTTCGCATTCGCGGGCAAGAGAAGGAATGTCGGTGTGGCTTTGATGTACGAGGGGGGAAGGGAGTACAAGGTCCACTTTCACAAGATCGGGCTTGCGCACTCATACCGCTTTCACCTAAGAAAGCATCGCCTCACCTTTGGCTTAGGATGGCATTTCACCAATCAGTTATCCAAGGACATGGGGCCGTTCGGAGATTCCATTGATCCACGCTATGGTTACATCTACGCAAGTGGGGAAATGATCTATGCTCAGGTTGACCCTTTGTGGTCAGCTGGCCTCAGCACTGGTCTGTTTTACGATTGGAAAAGACTGTTCATCAGCTACTCCTTCCGTTTTGGGGCAGAGATGCCTGCCTACCGATATACGGGTGTCATTCCGATTGCCAACAGGCATACGCTCTCGGCAGGGTATCATTTCAGATTGCCTGCCGACCTCACGCTGAGTCCGATGTTGACCTCCGAACACGTTCACCACCGTTGGAGTTGGAATCCTGCCCTTGTGTTCACCTACAAAGACATGTTCACGCTGGGAGTCAGTGTGCCACACCTGAGCCATGTGCGCATAGATGCCGGAGTGCAGCTTTGGGACAAATTCAGGATTGCTGCCGGGGTCGGTTTCTATCATCAGGATTTCATGCAGGAACTCAACGGCATGGCCTTTGCCGGAGGGTCGCTGCGCTATATGCTGCCAATATGGAAAAGATGAAGAGTGGACTCATGGCCTTGCTGATTGCAATGGCGATATCGTCCTGTGAGCAGGGTGATTTGTTGTCAGATGTTCAATCCGTAGCTCCCTTATGGACAGTCATCGGTGGAGATACCACCATGTGCAGTACAAGTCCGTTCAATTACCTACGCGTAGTCATCGATTTCAATCGGTTGGGAACATCCAGAGCGGAACTGGACTCTGTTGTCTGGACAGGAGGGTATATCAGTTTTAAGAACCAATCTGATTCCGCCTTTCTAAATGACAACGATACTGGAGTGTTTCACCTGCTTTTATTCAAATATCCTGACGTGGATTCGGTAACTCTTCATCTCTATCAATGCAACTACACGCTTTACATTCCCAGTGCATTCTCTCCCAACGGTGATGGTCTCAATGACGTTTGGTTACCATACTATTCCTTCCTGACGTCTCTTCACTGGGAAATCCGCAGCCAACATGGTGAGTTTATCATAGACAGTGATATGGATGTCCATTGGGATGGCTACTGGGACGGCAACAGGGCACCAGTAGGTTACTACATCTACCGTATCCGCTACACGGTGCCACCTGATGGCCGCGAAGAGGAGAAACAGGGGTGGTTGGAGCTTTACAGATGAATTCTACACAAGAAACCCCGCCACGCATCTCGCGCAGCGGGGTTCTTATTTCCTGCACAGACGCAATGAATCGCGTCTCTACCGCATTATACCAACGCTTCCTGTGCCTTCTATCCAGTCCGGACGTTCCCCCTATCGTCCGAGCATCCTAACTTTGTAACATGAGCGCAATCGTCATCAACACAGACAACAAGAATACCCGCATCCTCACAGAGCTGGCCAAGCGGTTGGGCGCAGAGGTAACCGCCATCACCGACAACCAATTGGAAGACCTTATGCTCGGCAGCAGAATGGACAGGGAGAAGACCGGCATGACGGTGTCCAAGGAACGTATCATGCAACTGCTTTCCGACAAGGGATGAATGTTCAGTTCGACCGCTCGTTCGAGAAGGCGCTTCTGAAACTGAAGGATGCCTCAGTCAGGACGCGGTTGAGGCGCGTGATTCTATCAGCAGAAGCCGCAGCCACCCTTTTGGACATATCCCAAACATGAAGAAGATGACGGGCTATAGCAGCTACTACCGCATCAGGGTGGGTGATTATCGTGTCGGGGTCGAACTGATCACGCCTGATACGCTCCGTTTCATCACAGTGGCGCATCGCAAGGACATCTACTCAATTTTCCCTTAGAAACGGGACGCTGCGATAAGCATCTTCAACTTCTACAGGCATCTTTATCTGAAAAGATGCCTTCCGTCACGAAAAAAGAAAACCCCGCCACGCATATCGCGCAGCGGGGTTCTTATTTCCTGCACAGACGCGATGAATCGCGTCTCTACCGCATTATCCCAACGCTTCCTGCACCTTCTGTGCCGCCTCCTTCAGTTGGATGGCAGAGAGCACTTTCAGGCCGCTGTTGTCGATGATGTCCTTGGCCTCTTTGGCATTGGTTCCTTGCAGGCGCACAATGATGGGCACGTTGATCTCTCCGATGCTCTTGTAAGCATCAACAACACCTTGTGCCACACGGTCGCAGCGCACAATGCCCCCGAAGATGTTGACAAGGATCGCCTTCACATTCGGGTCTTTGAGGATGATGCGGAACGCCTTCTCCACACGGGCAGCATCGGCCGTTCCTCCCACATCGAGGAAGTTGGCAGGCTCATAGCCTGAGAGCTTGATCATGTCCATGGTGGCCATGGCAAGGCCCGCACCGTTCACCATGCAACCCACGTTGCCATCGAGCTTCACGTAGTTCAGGCCATGGCTGCCGGCCTCCACCTCGGTGGGGTCCTCTTCGCTGGTATCGCGCAGGGCGGCATAGTCGGGGTGGCGGAAAAGTCCGTTACCATCGAGGGTCACCTTGGCATCGACCGCAAGGATCTTGTCGTCCGAGGTCTTGAGCACAGGATTGATCTCGAACATGCTGCTGTCGGTCTCCACATAAGCGCGGTAGAGCGCGGCCACAAACTTGGCCATCTCCTTGAACGCCTGCCCTGAGAGGCCAAGGTTGAAGGCGATCTTACGCGTCTGGAACGCCTGAAGGCCCACCGCTGGGTCTATCTCCTCGGTGAAGATGAGGTGTGGGGTGTGTTCCGCCACAGCCTCGATATCCATGCCGCCCTCGGTGCTGTACATGATCATGTTGCGGCCCGTGGCGCGGTTGAGCAGCACGCTCATGTAGAACTCAGATGTCTCGCTGGGGCCGGGATAGTAAACGTCCTGTGCGATCAGCACCTTGCTCACCTTCTTGCCCTCTGCGCTGGTCTGCGCGGTGACGAGGTGGCCTCCGATAATACCTTTCACCTTCTCCTCCACATGTTCGATGCCCTTGGCGAGCACCACACCGTGAGACCCTGTCTCGGTCACTGTGCCCTTGCCGCGGCCTCCCGCATGGATCTGCGCCTTGACCACGTACCAGCTGGTGCCGGTCTCATCGGTGAGCTGCTGTGCTGCGGCAACGGCCTCACTGACGTTGTCCACCACTTTTCCTTTCTGAACGGTGACCCCGAAACTGCTCAGGATCTCCTTGGCCTGATATTCATGTATGTTCATGTGTGCTGATTTTTTGAGGTGGCGAAAATAGGGCTTTCATAAGGAGGGCCATGTGAAGGAGGCATCAAAAACGCCTTGCGGACGGCAATACTGATGATCGTCATCACCATCTTGGCAGATGATGCCAGTTTTGCAGATGAACCCTTCAAAAAACATGCTCAGATGAAAACCATTCTCGTACCCACAGATTTCTCCGAATGCGCCCTCCATGCGGCCAAGTTTGCCGCAGGCATTGCCAAGATCACAAAGGGCAAGCTCATTTTCCTGCACGTGATCGATATTCCCTCCTACGAGTTCGGCATATTGCCAGGACAGGACGCTACGAACATACCAGAGACGCTTTTCATGATGAAACGTGCCCGCCAGCAATTCGAGACGCTGCTGACTCAGGATTTTCTCCAAGGCATAGAGGTGGCAGAGGCCGTGCAAATGGACGGTGTGTATGACTCCATAGACAAGCAGGCGAGAGAGCACGGTGTGGAACTCATTGTCATGGGTACGCACGGCACCAGGGGATATACCAGCGAGTATTTCGTGGGAAGCAACACCGACAAGGTGATCCGTCAGTCATCCTTCCCTGTTATCGCCATTCGCAATGAACAATCAGCGGACAGCATCAAGCGCATTGTCTTCGCGAGTGATTTTGAGGAGACGGACAAGATTCCGTTCGAGTCATTCAAGAAAATGGCGAACGTGCTCGGGGCTCATGTCCAGCTTTTGCGCGTGGTAAGTCCGGATGATTTCGCCTACTCCGCAGAGGTTATTCCCGTTATGAGGGAGTTTGCCGAAAAACACGGGCTTGAGGAGCACTCTTGCCATGTACACACAGCACCATCCGTTCAGAACGGCATCGTGGAGTTTGCCAAGATGAACGGAGCCGGACTCATCGCCACCGTGACCCACGGCCGCAGAGGTCTGTCGCTGCTGCTCAACGGCTCTGTGACCAGCGATGTGACCTCCACCTCGCACGTTCCAGTGATGACCAAGGTATTCTGATACTTTTCGGTAAACGATATTTTCCGTAGAAGAATTTTATCTTTGTCGTGTAATAAAAACACTCGACATGGACGCCAAGATCACGCTCAGTTTCGATGAGGCAGTCATCCTTCAGGCAAAGGAGTACGCAGCAGCCAACAACATCAGCCTGTCAAGGCTCTGCGAGTTCCTGTTGAGCAAAGTGACCGCCTCGGCATCCACCTACCCCTCTCTCGATGAGCTTCCGGTGTCCAGCTGGGTGAACATGGTGGCCGAGGGGCAGGCCGAGTATGTGCGCAAGCCCCGCACCTCCAAAGCTGCCAAGGCCGAGTATCGCGCAAGGAAATAGGTAGTGCGGATCTTCCTCGATGCCAATGTGCTGATTACGGTGCTCTGCAACGAGTACCCGCGTTTCACGGCTTGCGCACGTGTGCTCAGTCTCTGCGACAATCCGCGCTTCACGGTGTTCACCTCACCACTGTGCATCGGCATTGCGGCCTATTTCACGGAGAAGAAGAACGGACAGCAACTGGCGAAGAAGAAGATAGGCATCCTGCTGGAAAGGCTGCGCATCACCACCATCAACGAGGAGATGACGGGCCTTGTGATGAACAACCCGAAAGTGGCCGATGTGGAGGACGGCCTGCAGTACTACTCGGCCCTCGACTCAGACTGCACCTGTATCGTGACCTACGACAAAGGTGATTTTCACTTCTCGGAGATAGAGGTGCTGGACGCGGAAGAGTTCCTGCGCAGGCATGTGCTAACCGCTCATCAGCATCATTGACAGCGGCATCCGCCATCGGCAAGGGCCTTGCGGTATCCAGCCCAGTCAGAGAACATTGGAGGCATGTTCTCCTCGCACACCGTCCCGCTGAACACACTGCTATTCGAGCAGTCACAGCATCGCTTGCCACAGGAAGACGCCTGCGTCAGGAGAACCAACAGGATGATACCGAGCGCGGGCAGAAGCCGCAGGAATTGCCGCTTGAACATGCCCGCAAATTGCTCAAAGACACAGTGCTGCGCCTACGTTGTTGGCCGTAATCGCCTACCTGCGCCCGTCCATGTTCTTCTTGCGCCATAGCTCTCCGCTGTCGAGGTCGAGGCACACCAGCGCTCCGAATCCTTCGCCCAGATAGCCATGGGTGCATCCGTTGTCGATGCCGATGGCCCCGTGCCTCTCCTCCACCGCCCTGCGGATACGCGACATGCGCTGCGGCTGGTGGCCGTGTACCACCCTGCGGCCATTCACGGTGCCGTCCATCAGCAGGAACGGACGCTGCCAGACCATGGCATGAAAGTCTGACATCGGGTCTTTGGCCATCAGGTTGAATCCTGCATGCACCAGGTAAAACCCCTCTGTCTCGATGCAGTAAGGCAAGGAGCGGAAAAAGTTGAGGAACCGCTTTTTCACCCGGCCCTCCTTGTTCAGCATGTCCATTGCATTGCGGGTACGCAGGAGTAGAGGCAACTCCTGCGGGCCGGCCTTGGCGATGTGGAGCAGGATCTCCTCATGGTTGCCCCGCAAGGTGTGTACATCGTACCCCGCATCGACAAGTCCGAGCACATCATCGACCACCTCGCTGCTGCGTGGCCCTCGATTGATGAGGTCTCCGAGCACGAACAGCTGATCGTTGCGATTGAGTCCCACCTTTTCGAGCAGTGCGCGGAAGGTCAGGGCACAGCCATGAACATCGCTCACGACAAGCCGCCTGCCGCCCATTGCCGGAGCGGGAATCTGCCTGATGGCCTCAAATGGGGCGTGTGTCAACTGAGCTTTTTCTCTTTCTGGAGGTCACCTTTAGAAAAGGCCGCCAAAATACTTTTTCGCAGAAACTCTCAACGCTGTTCAATTCAGGGTCTGAAATCATTTGCCCATGAGGTCGGACGTCTCTTTGCGCAGGAAAAATGCGGTGACAATGGCCGAGAGCGCATCGGCCACCGGAAAGGCGAACCACACCCCGTCCAGGTCCCACACGGCTGAGAAAACCAGCACCAGCGGTATGAGCAGGAGTGTCTGACGGCTGAGGGTGAGCAGCAGCGCGGGAATGGGTCGGCCTACGGCCTGGAAGTAGGCCGCACCGATCATCTGGAATGAGATGACGGGTGTGGCGAGGAACACGATGAGCACCGCCCGGGGCGTAAGTGCAAGCAGTTCGGGGTCGTTGCCGAAGATGCGCACCGCCTGCTCACGGAAAATTATGATGAGCACCCAGATCGCAGCGGCCATGAGCGTGCCGCCCGCCACCGCGTTGCGGATGGTCTGCACCACGCGGCCATAGTTGTGCGCCCCGTAGTTGAAGCCCACGATTGGCAGGATGCCCTGCGTGAGCCCGATGACGGGGAACAGCGCAAGCATCATCAACCGGTTGACGATGCCGAACACCGAGAGGTAGATGATGCCCCCGTGCCGCACCAGTGCATGATTCACCACGATGTAAAGCAGGCTTATCGCGCCCTGTCGCGCCAGGGTCACTGCACCGAGCGAGTTGATCTCCCGCACGATGTCCCACTGCAAGCGCAGGTCGGAGGGGGCCATGCGCACCTCCGCCTTCTTTCCGAGAAAGAACAATGTGACATAGACCGCACTCACCGCGTAGGAGACGGTTGTGGCCCATGCCGCGCCCTTCATGCCCCAGCCCATGCCGAGGATGAATATGGGGTCGAGGATGATGTTGAGGATAGCGGGCAGCAGCATCACCATCATCGCCTCACGCGGAAATCCTTGGGAGCGGATCACATTGTTGCCCATCATGGCCCAGCCGAGGAACGGCACTCCGATCAAGATGACATGGTAGTACTCCAGCGCGATAGGAAGCACCTCACCATCGGCACCGAACAGGCGCAGGATCTCCACATCGAAGACGAAGCCAAGGATGAGCGTCACTGCGGCCATCGTGACCGTCATCGCCACCTGGTTGCCGAAGGTGCGCGAGGCGCGGGTCGCGTTGCCTGCCCCCAGTGCCCGCGAGATGATGCTACTGCCACCGATGCCGATGGCCATCCCTGTGCTGCTGATGAGGAACGTGATGGGCATGACCACCGTGATGGCCCCGATGGCAAGCGGCCCCACCCAGCGGCCTACGAAGATGGTGTCCACGATCATGTAGAGCGACATCACCAGGATTCCCACCGAAGCGGGCACCGTCTGCTGCACCAGCAGTCGGTTGACAGAGAGTGTGCCGAGTTCGGCAGAACGCTGACCTGCTTTCGCAGGACCGGGTGAGATGGCCATTGTGCCGCCAAAGTTCAACACTCAGCCACAAGTCGCCACGGACCTGTCCTTATATATTCGCGAGATGAAAAAGACAGCGCTTGACATATACTTGATGGATCCGCTGGCCAACTTCCTTAGCAGGCAGACCACCAGCGGCATCGTACTCTTCGCCTCTGCCCTCATCGCTATTGTCATGGCCAACTCGCCTTGGGCGGACTGGTACGCTCATTTGTGGCATCACCAGCTTTCGGTGGGCTACGATGATTTCCTAATCAGTAAGGACCTGCACCATTGGATCAACGATGGCCTCATGGCGGTGTTCTTCTTCGTGATCGGTCTGGAACTGAAGCGCGAGATCATGGCGGGCGAACTGCGCAACCCGCGCGATGCGGTGCTGCCCATAGCTGCCGGCCTGGGCGGCATGGTGGTGCCCGCGCTGGTCTACTTGCTATTGAACCCCAGCGGGCCCACACAGGACGGATGGGGGATACCGATGGCCACGGACATCGCCTTTGCGCTGGGAATCCTCTACCTGCTGGGCGACCGCGTGCCGCTGAGCCTCAAGATCTTCCTCACGGCCCTGGCCATTGCCGATGACCTTGGTGCGGTGCTGGTTATCGCATTCTTCTACACCTCAAGCATCGATTTCACCAGCCTTGCTGTGGGCGCTGTTTTCATGGTGGCACTCGTAGGATCCAACCTGCTGGGCGTGCGGAATGTCATCTGGTACGGAATGCTGGGAATTGGCGGGTTATGGCTGGCTTTCCTGATGTCGGGCGTTCATGCCACGATCGCAGCCGTGCTGGCGGCCTTCACCATCCCAGCGAATGTGAAGCTCTCCGACAAGCGTTTCGTAGAGAAGATCAAACGGCTGGTTACCCGCTTCGAGCGGGCCAATCCGAATAACGTGAGCCTGGTGACGGATGAGCAACTTCATATCCTAGAGGACATACGCACAGTAGCCAAATATGCCCTCACCCCGCTTCAACGGCTGGAGCATGCCATGCACCCGTTCGTAGCGTTCGTTGTGATGCCTGTGTTTGCCTTGGCCAATGCCGGCATAGCGATTCCTTCAGATATTGTTGGGCAGCTTTTCAACCCTGTGACCATGGGAGTTTTCCTCGGTCTGCTGGTGGGCAAGGTCACGGGCATCATGGGCATGTGCTGGCTCATGCTTCGCCTTGGCTGGGCCTCATTCCCAGAGAAATGCGGTTGGCCCCACCTGCTCGGTGCCGCGCTGCTCGCATCGGTCGGCTTCACCATGTCGTTGTTCATCACCGAGTTGGCCTTCAAAGACCGTGAACTGGCCATGATGGCCAAACTGGGCATCCTACTGGCATCGCTTATCGGGGGTGCAGGCGGATACTGGGTGCTGAAGCGGGCACCGGAGGTCAAATGACGACCTTCCGGCTGGACAGTGGAGTCGCATGTTTCAGCGTTAACACTTACTGTTTCAAATTTCTGATTTCTGATTTCCTGTTTCAAAACAATGCTTCTCCTTACCCTCCCCTTTGCACGTGGCAATGAGACCTCTTATGAGCGTTTCCGCCCGCACCTTCCCGAAGGTTGGCAAATGGTGGCCTTCACGCAGCCGGGCAAGGGTTCGCGCATCACCGAGCCGTCACTATCGGACATTCATGCCATCGTGGAATGCTATCTCGCCCAATTCGATGAGGTAGTCACAGGCCCTTACATTATCTACGGCCACAGTATGGGCGCCATGCTCGCCTATCTGCTCACGCATCGCCTTTTGGAACAGGGGAAAAACCTGCCGCAGCACCTTTTCCTGAGCAGTTTCCCAGCACCATCGCACCACCACGACAGGCACAGGGCAGCCATGACAGACCAGCAGTTCATCGCCCAAATGCGCACACTTGGCGGCCTACCGCCCGCAGTGCTCGCAGAACCCAAGCTGCTGCAGCTCATCCTGCCGATGCTTCGGGCCGACATCTCGGCCATTGACGGCTACCGCCATATGGAACGCGAACCGCTGCCGGTACCGATGACTGTGATGTTCGGCTCACGCGAGACGGCTCTCATGGCATCGGTGCGCGACTGGCAGCAGGAGACCACGCTGCCCGTGAATATCCATCGCATAGAGGGCGGTCATTTCTTCATTTTCGAGCAGCCTGAGCAGACCGTGCGGATGCTCACCGGGAAATGACCCACCGTGATACGGTCGCTCCCGTTCCCGACCGAATCCGTAGGTTTGAGACGGATACACAACCGACAAAATGAGATATCACCGCATAGACAACGAGCTCTTCGTCAACAACCGCAGGCGTTTCGCTGAAGGACTGGTGCCACAGAGCGTGGCCGTGTTCAACAGCAATGACATCATGCCCACCAATGCGGACGGCACCATGCGCTTCAAGCAGAACAGCGACCTGTTTCACCTCACAGGCGTGGACCAGGAGGAGACCATCCTGCTCATAGCACCCAATGCGCGAGATGAGGCCCACCGGGAAGTGCTTTTCCTGCGCGAGACCAACGAGACAATAGCGGTTTGGGAGGGCGAGAAACTCACCGTGGAGCAGGCCCGGGAGGTGACCGGCATCCAGACCATCTACTGGGTCAAGGACTTTGAGCGGGTGTTCAATTCCATAGCGGTGCAGATGGCGCACATCTACCTGAACACCAATGAGCATGGTCGCGCCAGCATACAGGTCGAGACCCGCGACATGCGCTTCATCAAGTGGTGCAAGGAGCGGTACCCTCTGCACAAGTATCGCAGATGCGCGCCCATCATGCAGCGTATCCGTGCCGTGAAGTCCAAGTTCGAGCTGCTACTGCTGCAAGAGGCATGCGACATCACCGAAAAGGGCTTCCGCAGGCTGCTCAAGACCGTAAGACCGGGTGTGTGGGAGTACGAACTGGAGGCCGAGCTGATACACGAGTTCACGCGCAACCGGGCACAAGGCTTCGCGTACGACCCGATCATCGCTTCGGGCAAGAGCGCGTGCGTGCTGCACTACACGCAAAACAACCAACAATGCCAGAAAGGCGATGTGCTGCTATTGGACATCGGTGCGGAGTATGCCAACTACGATGCCGACCTGAGCCGTACCATACCTGTGAGCGGGAGGTTCACCAAGCGACAACGGCAGGTCTATGACGCGGTGCTGCGCGTGCAAGAGGCGGCCATCGCCATGCTGACCCCCGGAACCATGCTGAAAGACTACCATCGCGAGGTGGGTAAGCTGATGGAGGCTGAACTGCTCGGACTGAAACTCATCACCAAACAGGATGTGGACGGCCAGGATCCCGCCCATCCTGCCTACAAGAAGTATTTCATGCACGGCACCAGCCACTTCCTCGGTCTCGACACGCACGATGTGGGCGACTGGGACCTGCCCATCGAGGAGGGGAACGTGTTCACCTGCGAGCCGGGCATCTACATCCCCGAAGAGGCCATAGGCATCCGAATTGAGGACGACATCCATGTGACCCGCAAAGGGCCGGTGAACCTGATGAAAAACATCCCAAAAGAAGCCGAGGAGATCGAGGAGTTGATGAACAGCAAGTGATTTGCACGGGTCTGAGCGTTAAGACCTCAGCACTAAATTTGTATCCATGAGACGTCCGGCCAGAACCAAAGAGAAGCTTCTTGCGGCTATAGAAACCCTTGGTCAGACCGAGCTTATGCTGCTTCACGAGCATCTGCTTCTGATTCAAAAAGAAAAACAAGCGTTCGTGCTTGATGAGCCTACTCGTGCAGGACAGGTGCGTGAAGCACTTTCGGGTATTGGCGGTCAGCTTTCGGAGACCATATCGACCATGCGTGACGAAAGGTCGTGATACCGAATGAACACGAAATTGCTATATGTCATTTCCTTGCGGTATCATGCCTTTGCAGGTTTCAATGAGCATTTTATGCGAGTTTGTCACCAACAAACGGTATGAATCTGTTTATCGACACATCAGCACTCGTGAAATACTTTCACCGTGAGTCAGGAAGCGACCTGGTAGAACAGTTGATTGATGACTCCGCGAACAGCACTTGGATGTCCGAACTGTCGGTGGTGGAAAGCCTTAGTGCCTTTCACCGAAGATTCCGCCTCGGAGAGTTGAATTCTGAACAGTTGAATGTTGCCGTGGAGGGCTTCAGAAAGGAGGTCAGACGATTCAGGATACAGCCTCTGAACTCTATGGTCACGGGTGAGGCTGAGTTGCTGCTGACCGAATGGGCAAACACGCACGCCCTCAGAACGCTGGATGCCTTGCAACTGGCCTCCTTCTCTCTGATATCAGAGAAAGATTGGCGATTTGTTCTCGCTGACGAGGCTCTGGAAAGGACTGCACAAGCATGCGGATACCAGACGCTGCTGGTAGGCAAGTAGCTTAGGAAGCACTCACCTCAGCACGATCGTCCCGATGTGATCGGCCAGCAGCCGCCTTACTTTCTGCAGTTTCTGAATGCGTGCCATGATAATGAGCTGGTCGTCCTCCGAGGCGGTCTTCAACTGCTCCTGAAGGTCGATGGTCATCTTCTCCAGCTTGCGCAGCTTCAGCGAGTTGAGCGATGACACCACCGACCGTTTCAACATCATGTCCTCGGTGCGTACCTCAATGTTGTGCTTGCCGTACTGCTCGCTCAGGGCGTACCTGGTCGAGAAGAAGCCCACTGCCAGCTGTGCCACCTCGGCATCGTGGTGCTGGGTGAAATGCTGCTCAGTAGGCACCTCGTGGCGCTCCAGCATCTGCCCGAACTCATCGAAAATTCTTTGGTAGAGCGGATTGTCGAACATCAGGCCATCCTCCACGATCTCACTGTGCAGATAATCGGCCACATTCACTTCCTCCTGATCAATGACCTTGTAACCCTCCTCATCCCACACATCGAACTCGATGTTCTTGTTCCCGAACATCATCAGGATGCGGATGATGTCGCGCTCCTGCCCCTCGGCATCACGGACCTGGATGTCCACCTGCGGCTTAGAGGTTATGGTGGGCTGCGGCAGTTCCTCCTCGAACGAGGGGGCCTGCCCTCCCTCCTCACGACCTTGGGTGCGTTTCTTATCCTCAAAATTCTTCCTGCGCTGGCGGTTGAGTTCGAGCATCAGCACCTCCTCCTCCATCTGCATGATGGTGCCGCACTTGCGAACGTAAAGGTTGCGGATGATGGGGTCGGGAATCAGCGCGATGCTGCCGATGATGTCCTTGATGAGAGCGGCCGTGCGGATGGGGTCGCCCTGAGTGTCCTCGACCAGCAGCTTGGTCTTGAACTCGATGAAGTCCGTGGCATTGGCCTTCACGTAGTCCTTCAGCTCGTCACCGCCACGGTTGCGGGCGAACGAGTCGGGGTCCTCACCATCGGGGAAGAGCACCGTGCGCACGTTCATGCCCTCCTCCAGCACGAGGTCTATCCCTCGAAAACTGGCCTTGATTCCCGCAGCATCGCCATCGTACATGATGGTGAGGTTGGGCGTGTAGCGTCTGATGAGGCGGATCTGCTCCACCGTCAGGCTGGTGCCCGAGCTCGCCACCACGTTGCAGATGCCCGCCTGGTGGAGCGATATCACATCAGTGTAGCCCTCCACCAGGTAGCATTCATCGAGGTTGATGATGTCCTTCTTTGCCTGAAAGATGCCGTAGAGCACATTGCTCTTGTGATAGACCTCCGTCTCGGGGCTGTTGATGTACTTGGCTCTCTTCTTGTCGGTGCGCAGCGTGCGCCCTCCGAAGGCGATTACCTTGCCCGACAGGTTGTGTATCGGGAACATCACCCGGCCCTTGAAACGGTCGAGCAGCTTGCCCTCACGGTCTATGCACAATCCTGAGTCTATCAGGTATTTCTTCTGATACTGCGCCTCGGAAGCGGCCGTGTGGAGGGCATCGTAGCGGTCGAAGGCATAGCCCAACTCGAATTTCTCGATGGTCTCCATGCTGAAGCCCCGCTCTTTGAAATAGCTCAGGCCGATGGTCTGGCCCTCCTCGCTCTTCAGCAGGTTCTCTGTGAAATTGCGCTGCGCGAATGCCAGCACATGCATCAAGCTCTCACGTTCGTTCAGCTCCGCCTCCTGCTCGGGGGTGCGTTCCTCTTCCTTAATCTCGATGTTGTACTTCTTCGCCACATAGCGCAGCGCCTCGGGGTAGGTCAGCTTCTCATGTTCCATGATGAAGTTGACAGAATTGCCACCGGCCCCGCATCCGAAGCACTTGTAGATCCCCTTGCTTTTGGAAACGCTGAAAGAGGGCGACTTTTCGTTATGAAAAGGGCACAGGCCCCAGAGGTTCGTGCCCTTCTGCTTCAGATGGACAAAGTCACCCACGACCTCTTCCACACGGGCAGTCTCGAATATCAGGTCTATGGTCTCCTTCGGGATCATGGGGTTTCAAAAGTACTCTGCAAAAAGACCCATGAGCATCAAGCCAATCCTTGAAGGGCAGAAAGAGGCTCAGGCAGGCTCTCGCATCTCCACGGGACGCTCCACGTCCCAAAGCAGCATCCGCAGCCGCTCGTAATTGAACAAATGCGGATAGCGCAGGATCATCACCCCGATGAAGTAGTCGCGGGGGTAGTCATCGAACACGCCATGATGCGCCACGTACTCCATGAACTTCTTATTCGACCGATCGAACTCGTGGAAAATGCTGTCGCCCTCGCCATCGTATTCTAAAGGAATGACATTGAAGAATTCGCACAGCTCCTTGTTGAAAGCGGGCGTGGCCTTCGTCCATTTCCCATCGATGAAAAGCTGTGTGATGCCGTGCATGGCGAACACATCCGTCTTGAGCAGGTCGATGAACTTCTGGGTGCTGATATGGTTGCGCACATCCGCGAACTCGAGCCTTGACGGAATGCCCACCGCACGGGCACAGGCCGCCAGCAGCAGCGCCTTGTCAATGCAATGGCCGTCACCTCGGTTGAGGATGAAACTGGCCTGCATCTCAGCGGGCTTGGTGACGATGTTGTAGGGATTGTAACGGAAGCCGTCACGCACTGCGAGGTAAAGGCTCACAGCCTGATCTTTCTTGGAATCGCTGTCTCCCTTATTGGCCTCCGCAAAGGCGATAACCTCGGGGTGGTCGCTGTTGATGTAGTAAGTGGGTTGCAGATGCTGCGGGCCGAAACTGTCCATAGGTCTTGGGGAATTACGGGCGGCAAAGGTACTTCCCCACGAGGGCTACCTTTGTGAGGTGCTTAACGATATTGCCGCATCACTTGTTCTAAGGCTCGCAGGGCCGCTCCCTGGACGTGAGGCCCAATACCGCATGGCAGCCTCGCTGCGCGTGCCCCCGGGGTTCAAGCCCGACCTGAAAAGTGCCCGCATAGGTGGAGTGCTCATAGCACTTTACCCCGACAATGGGCAGATTCGTACGGTGCTGATGAAACGACCCGATTACAACGGCACCCACAGCGGTCAGGTCAGTTTCCCTGGAGGAAAACACGAGCCGCACGACCCGGACATCCGTGCCACTGCCCTGCGCGAGGCACAGGAGGAGGTGGGCATGCCCATCAATCGTGTGACCGTGTTGGGGCAGCTTTCGGAGCTGTACATCCCGGCCAGCAACTTTCTGGTACATCCGGTGGTGGGCGTGCTCGACTCCGCCCCGACACTCACCCCCGATGCCCACGAGGTGGAACGCATCCTGCTGCCCGAACTTACGCACTTCTTCCGGGCCGATGTGGTGAAACAGACGAGCATCACAGTGAGTCAGGGACTCACCTTGCGTGCCCCATACTACGATGTGGACGGACATGTGGTATGGGGAGCCACGGCCATGATCCTGTCGGAGTTCACACAGGTGCTGCACGAATCGGGCTTCGACCCCCGCGCATGACCCGTACCTTTGCGGGCCACAGCCCCATGACACCTCTTTCCACAACCGCTTTCAGATTCCGTTGCCTACTCGCTGCCGCCATGGCGGTGATGCTGCACCTGAGCGCAACGGCCGGCCCCATAGACAAGGCGTTCGAGGCGTTGGAGATGAAAGACTATTTCAAGGCCAAGCAGCTTTTTGAAAAAAGAATGGGAAAGGAACGGCTGGCAGCCACTTTCGGTATGTGCCGCGTATTCCTCGAGCAGAACAACCCGTTCCACAACCTTGATAGCGCAAGGGTCTATGCCCTGAGAGCCGAGTCCCTGTTCAAGACCGCATCGGCCAAGGAACGCGACCAGGTGCTCGACCACGCCATAACCGAGGAGGCTATTGCCCAACTGCGGAGAACGCTCTACGACCTCGCCATGTCGCAGGTGACAGCCGCCAACACGGAAGATGCGTGCATCCGATACCTGGAACGCTTCCCCGAATCGCCCGACAAGAAAGCGGTGATCGACCTGCAAGCCCGCATCGCATTCGATAAGGTGAAAGACTCTGGCAGCCCGGAAATGATCGGGGAATTCCTTGCTAGTCACTCGGCCTCGCGGGAGGCGGTGGAGGCCAAAGTGCTGTTGGAGAGGGCCATGTTCGACTCCGAGACGGCAGACGGGTCGGTGCGAAGCTTTCGCGAATTCATCGTGCGCCACCCTGGCTCACCGCACAGACGCACGGCCGAGAACCGCGTGTACGAACTGTCCACGGCATCGGGACAACTGACGGATTATGAAGCATTCATCACCGCCAACCCCACCAGTCCCCATATCAATGAGGCGTGGAGGAAGCTCTTCGCACTCGCGGCCGAGGACCTCAGGCCCGAGACCTTGGCCGACTTCATGCTGACCTACCCAGATTATCCGTTCATGGAGGAGCTTAAGGCAGACATGGACCTTCTCAGCAGGAGACTTTTCCCAGCGAAAAAAGGTGGGCTTTGGGGCTTCATAGACCGTCAGGGACGAGAAGCTGTGGCATTCAGATACCAGCAGGTGGCAGAGTTCTCGGAAGGTCTGGCGGCTACACAGCTCAACGGCCGTTGGGGATTCATTGACAAACGGGGCAAGCTCGCCATCGCGACAGATTTTGATGAGACGGATATGTTCCGCAACGGTCTTGCCATTGTGGCCCGGGCAGAGAAGTTCGGAGCGATCAATGCACGCGGAGAGGCTGTGGTTCCCATCAGGTATGACGAACTCCTTGACTTTGAAAGCGGACTTGCTGCATTTTCCTCGGATGGTCAGTTCGGTTATGTGGATGCAAGGGGCCAAGAGGTATTGCCTACCAAGTTCGATGACGCGTGGACATTCACAGAAGGGCTTGCCGCAGTTGAGCGGGACGGCCTCATGGGCTACATCAACACCAAAGGTGACCTCGCAATACCATTCAAATTTGAGGAAGTTGAGGCATTCAAGGACAGCGTTGCCCGCGTGGTGATCGGCAGCACGATAGGTCTGATAGACCGCAACGGCAACTTCATCATTCCTTGCCAATATGACCGTATCGGGCCGTTCTCAGAGGGTCTTGCGCCTGTGCTGTTGGACGAGCGCATCGGCTTTGTGAACCGCCAGGGAAAGGAGATCATCTCCCCGAAATTCGATGGTCGCGCAGACGATCTGGTCAAGATGCAGATGTTCAAGGGGCGAACAATGGCAAGGAAGAAGAAACTTTTCGGCATCATCGATACGCTGGGAAATGAGGTGCAGCCATTCCGCTACGAGCACATCGACCCCATCAGGGACGAACGCTATGCCGCCAAGTTGAAAGGCAAGTTCGGATTCATCAATGCCAACGGCATCGAGGTGATACCATTCCGTTTTGAGGACACCAAAGGTTTTCACAACGGTTTTGCAGCCGTCAAGGAGGGCGGTCTGTGGGGCTACATCAACGATGCGGGCGAGACGGTCATCGCCCCGCAGTTCTCCTCGGCCACCGACTTTGAGCACGGCACGGCCATCGTGGGCCGCGATGGGTTCCTTGGCATCATTGCCACTAACGGGGAGCAGCTGCTGCCACTCGTCATGGACGACATTGTGCGCACAGCTGACGGCAGTCTCGTTCTGCTGAAGAAGATGGGGAAAATGGCCTACTACGATTCCTCCGCGAAGAAGTACCTCTGGTCTGAAGAGGGTTTCTGACGGCAGTTCAGTCCGCCAACTGAAGCTCCAGCAGGTTGCGGTACATGCCGCCCTCGCGCTCCAGCAGCTCCCTGTGCGGCCCCGATTCAATGATGCGTCCTTTATCCAGCACCAGTATGCGGTCGGCATTGCGAATGGTGCTCAGGCGGTGCGCGATGACGATGGACGTGCGGCCCACCATGAGCTTGTCCAAAGCCTCCTGCACAAGTCTTTCCGACTCGGAGTCCAGCGAACTGGTGGCCTCGTCCAGGATGAGGATGCGCGGGTCTTTGAGCACGGCCCTGGCGATGGCGATGCGCTGCCGCTGACCGCCCGACAGCTTGATACCGCGCTCACCCACGATGGTCTCGTATCCCTCTGGGAATGAGCTGATGAAATCGTGAGCGTTGGCATTACGGGCCGCCAGCTCAATCTCCTCCAACGTTGCACCGGGACGGCCGTACTCGATGTTCTCGCGGATGGTGCCACCGAAAAGCAGCACGTCTTGCGGCACCATCGCCATGCTTCCGCGCAGGGATTCAAGGTCGTAGTCGCGGGCATCGCGGCCGTCAAAAAGCAGTTGGCCACTGTCGGGGTCGTAGAACCTCAGCACCAGCGATGCCAACGTTGACTTGCCCGACCCGCTCGGCCCCACCAGCGCGATGGTCTGCCCCGCCTCGGCCACGAACGACACATCGTCCAGCACCTGCACCTCAGTACGTGACGGGTAGCGGAAGCACACATCGCGGAATTCCAATCGGCCTGTGAGCGCACCCCGCTGTGCGTTGTCATTGTGAGGCTCCGCCGTCTCCTGCATGATCTCCAACACACGCTCGGCCGCGCCCATCGCCTTCTGTAGCTGAGCGTACATCTCGGCTATGCCTCCGATGCTGGCGCCTACGAACATGCTGTAAAGCACGAATTGGAACATGTCGCCCACACCCATCTCACCTGCATTGACCAGCCGCACACCGTACCAGATGACGAACACCACTCCCCCGAACAAACAGAGGATGATGAACGATGCGAAAAGCCCCCGTGCCTTTGCACCGCGAAGGGCAACGCTTACGATGTCATTCGTGCTGCGGCCGTAGCGGGCTATCTCGAAACGCTCGTTGGCGAACGCCTTCACGCTGGCGATGCCCGCCATGGTCTCCTCCACGATGGTGTTGCTGTCCGCGATGCGGTCTTGCGTCTCCTTCGATATTCTGCGGATGGCCCGCCCGAACACCACTGCCAGGATGGCCACCACAGGCACGCTGACCAATATCATCAGCGTGAGTTGGACCGAGGTATAAGCAAGGAACGCGATGCCGCCCACAATGAGCATGGCCTGCCGCAGGAACTCCGCCACTACGGTGGTGAACGTGTCGGACAACATGCTGATGTCCGAGGCGATGCGGCTGTTCAACTCGCCTACCCTGCGCTGGGAGAAAAATGTCATCGGCAGCCGAACGAGGTGGGCGTAGGTGTCACGCCTCAGGGCCGCGAGCACATTCTCGGTCACATTCACAAAAAGATAGATCCTGAAATAGGAAAAGACTGCTTGGAGGATGAAGATGACCAGTAGGATGACAGCGATTCGGTCTATGTCTGCAAGGACAGAATCAGTGGCGGCATTCACCAGTTGGCCGATGAGCAGCGGGAAGGCCAGTGCGGTAAGCCCCGTGAGGAACAGGAACAACAGGCCCAGCGCGTACTTGCCCCTGTGCGGCCGGAAATACCCGACCAGGGCCCGCACCTTGCTAAGATTCTCCCGGTTGAGCTTGACCTTGGGCAGGTCTTCGTTGTCTGACAGTCGTTTTCGGGCCATTTTCGGGGCGGCAAAGGTAGCCTCTAAAGGTGTGGGCAACACGCTCAGAAAAAGTGTCGGCACACACTTGCAGGTTAGAATCAGTTTTCTATCTTTGCGCCCCCTAATTAAATCCGCATCATGAAACGGACTTTCCAGCCATCCAGAAAAAAGCGTGTGAACAAGCATGGTTTCCGCAGCCGCATGGCCACTGCCAACGGCCGCAATGTGTTGGCTGCCCGCAGGGCCAAGGGCCGAAAGAAGCTCACCGTGTCTGACGAGCGCGGGGACAAGAAATAATTCTCTTTACGAAGTTTTCTGAAGTCCTGATAGACAACGCGTCTGTCAGGACTTTTTGTTGCGTCTTGACATGAGCGTAAGAGGTCTTTTTCACCTATTTTTCGCCCATGGCCAACGCATTCCGGGCACAGGACCTCGTCCGCGCGTTGAATCCCCGTAGGATTCTCATTCCGATAGCACTCGGATTTCTGGCCGTCTCCTTCATGCTATACAGCAGCCTTACCAAGGAGCGATACACCTTGGCCGAAGAGGGCAGCGGTACACATATCGTCATAGCCACCAATGAGGACGGGGAATCGGTTTTTAGTGAGACCGGCTCTGGTGGCACACACATAAGGGTAACTTACAGGGATATTCTCGAAGGAATCCAATGGACCACCGCATCTTACTTCTGGATGTTCATCGCACTGATGATGATGCTCGTGCGCGATGGTGCTTACATGTATCGCATTCGTCTGCTTACAGACGGCCTGATCAACTGGCGGAAGAGCTTTGATGTCATCATGCTGTGGGAATTCGCCTCCGCCATATCACCGTCCATTGTCGGTGGCACGGCCGTTGCCCTTTTCATACTGAACAAAGAGGGGGTGAACGCAGGCAAGAGCACCGCACTAGTGTTCATCACAGCCCTGTTCGATGAGCTTTTTTACGTACTGATGGTGCCGGCACTGCTTCTGGTGGTGGGCACATCACGACTTTTTCCTGTGGCGATGCAGATGGAGGTCTTTGGCATCACCCTGGGCACATCGGGCATCTTTGTGATGGCTTATCTCGTGCTTGCCGCCTACTCGGTGCTGCTCATTTATGGCATCTTCATGAATCCGAGAGGTTTCAAATGGCTTATCATGAAGGTATTCTCTCTGCCGCTGCTGCGCAGATGGCGTGCATGGGCCAATCGTACCGGTGATGAGATGATGGTAGCCTCGGCTGAGTTCAGGGGCCGTTCGTGGGGTTTTTGGATGAAGGCTTACGCAGCTACCGTGGTGAGCTGGACCGGGCGGTTCTGGGTGGTCAACTTCATCATCCTCGCATTCACGCCCGTGGGTGAGCACATGCTCATCTACGCGCGCCAATTGGTTATGTGGAGCATCCTGCTGCTGACCCCGACTCCGGGCGGAAGCGGGTTCGCGGAGTTCGCCTTCAGCGGATTCTTCCACGACTTCATTCCTATGGGACTGGCGGCATCGCTCGCCCTCATCTGGCGGCTCATCAGCTACTACCCTTACCTGTTCATCGGCTCAGTGGTGCTGCCGCGCTGGTTAAAGCGGGTCTACTCCGAAAAAAAGAATCATTGACCCTCAGGCAGGAAGCCTCCAAACGATGCGGCTCTGGCCAAGGCTTCCGCCCACAGGCGGATTGAACTTCGTAAGGCTCACCTCCCACTGCATCACCCACGGGTAGGTGCAGGCGAGGCGTTCTGCAATGCGCTTCGCAACCGTCTCGATGAGCTTGGAACGGATGGCCATCTCCTCCTTCACCAGCTCATAGACCACCACGTAGTCCACCGTGCGGGTGAGGTCGTCCGTCTCGGCACAGGCATCGTAATCGGCCTCTGCCATAATATCCACACGGTACTTTCCCCCGATGCGGCCTTCCTCCTCCAGACACCCATGATAGGCGTGCAGGCGGATATCCTCCATGTAAAGCCGCTGCATCGCCATCAGAACCTTTCGATTGCCGCGCTCAGACGGGAAGTGACAGTGTCGCGCCCCAGCAGTTCCATCATGTCGAACAGCACAGGACCGCCCGGCTGACCGCTCACCAGCACTCGGAAGAGCTGCATCACATGACCGGGGTTCATGCCCACGCGCTCGGCCGTAGCCTTGAACTGCGCCTCGATGGCTGCTGCATCCCACTCTTTCAACGAAAGAAGGTCTGCTGTGAGGGCAATGAAGAAAGCCTTGGCAGCATCGTTCCACCGTTTCTCTATGACCTTTTCATCAAAGCTTTCCGGTGATTGGAAGAAATAGCTACCGAACTCCCAGAACTGGCTGATGAACTGCACCTTCTCCTTCACGAGGGCGCACACTTTGAGAACATAGTCGGCATCGGCCTCCACGCCACGGGCATGGAGGTCGGCCATGAAACGCTCGGCAAGCTCGGTATCGGCACGGTCGCGCAAATACTGCTGGTTGAACCACTTGGCCTTCTCAGGGTCGAACTTGGAACCTGACTTGCCCACCCTTTCCAAAGAGAAGGCTTCGACCAGCTCTTCTAAGGAAAAGATCTCTTGCGGAGTACCGGGGTTCCAGCCCAGCATGGCCAACATGTTCACGAACGCCTCAGGGAAATAGCCCCTTTCGCGGTAGCCGCTGCTCTGCTCGCCCGAATTGGGGTCGAGCCAGTCGAGCGGGAACACGGGGAAGCCGAGGCGGTCGCCATCGCGCTTGCTCAGTTTTCCGTTGCCATCGGGCTTGAGAATGAGCGGAAGATGCGCGAATTGTGGCATCACCTCCTCCCAGCCAAGATAGCGGTAGAGCATCACATGCAGCGGGGCCGATGGCAGCCATTCCTCACCACGGATCACGTGGGTCACCTTCATCAGGTAGTCGTCCACCACGTTGGCGAGGTGATAGGTGGGCATGCCGTCTGATTTGAACAGCACTTTGTCGTCCATCTGCGCGGTCTGCACCACCACCCATCCGCGGATGATGTCGTGGAAACGCACCTCCTCCTTCCTCGGCAGTTTGATGCGGATGACGTAGGGTTCGCCCGCGTCCAGCCTGCGCTTCACCTCGTCCTCGCTGAGGGTGAGGCTGTTCTTCATCGTCTGGCGGGTGACGGCATCGTACTGGGGCGATGCCACCTTGGCCTTGGTGAGGCGGTCGCGCATCTCGTTCAGCTCCTCAGGCGTGTCGAATGCGTAGTAGGCATTGTCGGAGGCCACGAGCTGGTCGGCATACTGGCGGTACATGGCCTTGCGCTCGCTTTGGCGGTATGGGCCGTACTCCCCGCCCTGTCTTGGGCCTTCATTGAGCGTGAGGCCGCACCATTCGAGGGCCTCCATGATGTACTCCTCAGCACCGGGCACGTAGCGGGTCTGGTCGGTATCCTCGATGCGGAGCAGGAAATCGCCCCCGTGCTTCTTGGCGAAGAGATAGTTGTAAAGCGCGGTGCGCACCCCGCCCATGTGCAGCGGCCCAGTGGGGCTGGGGGCAAAACGTACGCGTACCCTGCGGTCGGTCATGGTTCTGTTTTTTGGGGCGGCAAAGGTAGGGGATGACCTAAGTAACGAAACCTCCGACTGTACCTTTGCCTCCCTACCGTAATCCCATGCCTTTCAACACCATCACCCCGGAGATTCTTGAGGAACTTAGGTCTATTGTCGGCCTATACAACGTGCTGACGGACGAGGAGATCCGCACCATCTGCGCATCTGACATGACCGAGGACCACGTGTTCATGCCTTCGGTGGTGCTCACGCCCGACACGGCCGAGCAGGTGGCCGCCATCCTGCGCATCTGCAACGACCATGTGATACCTGTGACCCCCCGTGGCGGAGGCACCAGCCTGAGCGGTGGGTCGCTGCCCGTGGAGGGCGGTGTGGTGGTATGGATGAAACGCTTCGACCGCATCATCGCCATTGACGAACTGAACCTGCAGGCCACGGTGGAACCGGGGGTCATCACCGAGGTGTTTCAGAACGCGGTGAAGGAGAAGGGGCTCTTTTACCCCCCCGACCCCAGCAGCAAAGGAAGCTGCGCGCTGGGTGGCAATCTGGCCCACAACGCAGGCGGCCCCAAGGCCGTGAAGTACGGGGTGACCCGCGACTATGTTCTGAACATGCAGGTGGCTCTGCCCACGGGCGAGCTGATATGGACTGCCGCCAACGTGCTGAAGAACTCCACAGGCTACAACCTGACGCAACTGATGTGCGGCAGCGAGGGCACCTTGGGCATCATCACCCGTATCGTGTTCAAGCTGCGCCCCTTGCCGAGAAAGGACGTGACGCTGCTCGTTCCGTTTACCTCGGGCGAGGAGGCCTGCCGCGCCATCAGTGCCATCTACATGGCTGGCGTCACGCCATCGGGCATGGAGTACATGGAGCGCGATGCCATCGAACTGACCATGAAGTATCTGGACGAGGTATTGAGCAAACCTGTGAACATCGACCTGCCTGACCACATCAACGCCCACCTCATCATAGAGCTGGACGGCAACGATGAGGAGGTGCTGATGCGCGATGCGGAGACCATCACGCAGGTGCTCGAAGACTTTGAGACAGGCGAAATCTATTTCGCGGAGAGTGCGGAGGAGAAAGAGAGCCTATGGCGGCTGCGTAGGAATGTGAGTCCTGGGGTCAATTCGTATTCACTGACCAAGAGCGAGGACGTGGTGGTGCCGCGCAGCAACCTACCCGCGCTCATCACGGCCATCAAGGCGATAGGCGACCGCATCGGTTTCCGCTCGGTGTGCTATGGCCACGTGGGCGATGGCAACCTGCACGTCAACATCATGAAGGAACAATTGCCTGATGCCTATTGGCACAAGGAAGTGAATGAGGGCATCGCAGACATCTTCCACGAGGTGGTGCGGCTGGGTGGTACGCTAAGTGGCGAGCACGGAATCGGCATTGCGAAGCGGCCCTACATGCCCATTGCGGTGGACGAGGCCAACCTTCGGCTGATGCGCGGCATCAAAGCGGCCTTCGACCCGAAGGGAATAATGAATCCAGGGAAGATATTCTGAGCTGAGGGGTCACTTCTTCGAGAAACCCCTCCTCACCTTGTTGATGGTCACCGCCTCCATGATGTATTGCCGGACAGTGTCCACAAGGCTCTGGTCCAGGCTGTCGATGACGATGTGACGCACCTCCTTGCGGTCGTGGGCAGTGAAGACACCCGACGGGTCGTCCATCAACCGGCCCTGACAGAAGGCCAGTACCACTCCCCTGCCCTTTCCTTTTTGCGGACTGATATACATGAGCATCCCGTTCATGTCGTAGAAGGGGATATTGAACTTCACGTTTTCAGTTATGGCGGGCGATACGTCTAGAATCAGGTAGCGTAAAAGGTCGGTGACTTCCCGCTGAGGCTCAGACCACGCACTGACCAGCATGTCCACAGCACGCGACCTCATCTATTTCCGCTTTCCTTTACGCCTGTCACTGTTCCACGTGCGGCCCACGCTTATGCCAGCATGGGGCAGGAAATAAGGCATACTCTTGAACACGTCCATGCCGATGAGTGGGGTAAACATGATGCGCAATAGAAAGGATTCCCCGTACTCGTTGGGCTTGGCATGGAATCGCCATCCGACAGATGGGCTGAGGAAGATACGTGTAGGCGGATTGGTGAAATAGAATCCCTCCCCGAAACCCACGGGGCTGAAGTCGATGCGGAAGAGGGCCGCGAGGCCTAGCTCGGCCCTGCTCTTTTTGTTTCCGAGGGTGAAGGCCGCACCCAGTGGCAGGTGTATCATGCGGTCGGCCCGCTGGATGGGCAGGTACTCGAGGCCCAGCCTTCCGAACATGCAGAAGAATCCACGCTGGAGGAGCTTACGCTCGTAATTCAGGGAGTAGAGATAGCCCGCTCCACCCAGTTCGATATGGAAAACATGGTCGGGGGTGCTTTCCGTGGCAGCCCCTTTCACGTAGAGGTTCTGAGCATTTCCCGCGAAAGCGGAAAAAAGGAACAGTAGGACAAGTAAAGGGAACTCAGCCCGCAACAGCCACGACCTTCTCAGAGATGCCCACCATGCGCCTTGCGGTGCGCACCACGTCATCCTTGTGGAAGCCGCATTCCATGTAGAGTTCCTTCGGAGAGCCATGATCGATGAATCGGTCGGGGATACCCATCCGCTCGACCTGCGCAAAGTAACCATTGTCGGCCATGAACTCGATCACTGCGCTACCAAAACCTCCCATGCGGCATCCATCCTCCAAGGTGATGACCTTCTTGAAACGTTTGAATACGGAATGAAGCAACTCTGCGTCAATAGGTTTCACAAAGCGCATATCATAATGCGCCACAGAAACTCCTTGAAGGATGAGTTCGTTGCAGACCTCTTCTGCCATGTTGCCCAGCGGCCCCATGGTCAGCAGAGCTATGTCGCTGCCGTCACGCAATTTGCGTCCTTTTCCAACAACAATCTCTTCAAGCGGGGTCTTCCACTCAGGCATAACGCCCTGACCACGTGGATAACGGATGCTCCAAGTTCCACCTTCGGGAAGCTGCGCGGTGTACATCATGTTGCGAAGCTCCTGCTCGTTCATGGGTGATGCAACGATAATATTCGGAATGCAACGCATGTAAGCGAGGTCGAACGCACCGTGGTGCGTGGCCCCGTCTGCACCCACTAGCCCTCCTCGGTCGAGGCAGAACACAACGTTGAGATTCTGCAGTGCCACATCGTGGATCACCTGATCGTAGGCGCGCTGCATGAAGGTGCTATAGATATTGCAGAAAGGCACCATGCCCTGTGTGGCGAGACCCGCACTGAATGTGACAGCGTGCTGCTCTGCAATGCCCACGTCAAACGCACGGTCGGGCATCTCTTTCATCATAATGTTCATCGAGCAGCCTGACGGCATGGCCGGGGTCACACCCACCACTTTTTCGTTCAGCTTGGCAAGCTCTACCAAGGTATGACCGAACACGTCTTGGAATTTGGGAGGTTCGGGCTTTGATGGTTTCACCACCTTGATCTCGCCCGTGTCCTTGTTGAAAAGGCCTGGAGCATGCCACTTGGTCTGATCCTTCTCCGCGAGGTCGTAACCTTTCCCCTTAACCGTGAGACAGTGGAGGATCTTGGGGCCGGGGATGTCTTTCAGGTCCTTTAGAACCCGAATCATGTGATTCACATCGTGCCCATCTATGGGTCCGAAATAGCGGAACTTAAGCGACTCGAACATATTGCTTTGCTTCAAAAGCGAGCCTTTGATGCCATGTTCGATCTTCGAGGCTATCTCTTGTGCATTGGGACCGAACTTGCTCACCATACCAAGTAGGTTCCACACCTCATCCCGCATCTTGTTGTAGGTGGGCGAGGTGGTGATGTCGGTCAGGTATTCCTTTAACGCACCCACATTGGGGTCGATGCTCATGCAGTTATCATTGAGCACCACCAACAGGTTGGTATTCTCAACCCCTGCATGATTCAGCCCCTCGAAGGCCATGCCACCCGTCATTGCACCGTCCCCAATGACCGCAATGTGCTGGCGGTTGCGATCGCCTTTCAGGCGCGATGCCACACTCATGCCAAGTGCAGCAGAGATCGATGTGCTGCTATGCCCTACCCCGAAGGTGTCATAGTCGCTTTCCTTACGCTTTGGAAATCCGCTGATACCCTTGTAGATGCGGTTGGTGTGAAAAACATCCTTCCGTCCGGTAATGATCTTATGACCATACGCCTGATGGCCCACGTCCCACACCAGCTGATCATGAGGGGTATTGAACACGTAGTGCAGCGCAGTGGTCATCTCCACTGTGCCAAGGCTGGCTCCGAAATGACCGCCACGCTGAGATACGATATCAATGATATATTGCCGAAGGTCATTGCAGAACTGGTTCAACTCATCCTCCTTCAACTTACGAAGGTCGGACGGCCAGTTGACCTTGGAAAGCAAAGGACCGGGGGTAAATGGGTTCTTTTCCACTCGCTGGTGCGTTAGAAAACTGTTAAGACAGCAAAATTAGGCAAATGCGAAACGTCCCTCGGCTTTTATTGTTCGGTGAAAAACTCAGTGCCTCAGAACCCATGAAGTACACGGCATCGTAATCGTATCGTTTTCTTTGCACTCTCAACAATCAACACACTGCCTCGCGGGAAGAATCTCTGCATTGAATTTAATTGGCTTTTAGAGAAACGAATTGGAGAACACCTACTACAACCTCATTGACCAGACCTTCGAGTTCCCACAAGATGGATTCGAGGTAAAAAACGGAAAGCTGTTTTTCAGAGGCATTGACCTCCTGCAAGTCATCGAGGAATATGGTACGCCATTGAAACTGACTTACCTGCCCGTTATCTCGGAGAGAATCTGGCAGGCCAAACAGTATTTCTCCAATGCGATGCAGAAGGTGGGTTATGAAGGTTCTTACACTTATTGTTACTGCACCAAGAGCTCGCACTTCAATTATGTACTCAACGAAGCTTTGAAGAATGATGTCCATATCGAGACTTCTTCATCCTTCGACATTCACATTGTGCGTAACCTGTTCGAGCGGGGGAGAATCACAAAGGATACCTTTCTCGTGCACAACGGATACAAGCGTCCACTGTACGTTCAACTTATCTCAGAGCTCATCAACGATGGGTTCAATAGCCTGCCAGTGCTCGACAACCTCAATGAGCTGGAGCATTTCAGGTGTCACGTGAAACGCGATTGCAACATTGGTATCCGCATCGCCACGGGCGAGGAGCCTCAGTCAAACTACTACACGGCCCGACTCGGCATCCGCCATCGCGAAATCGTGGACTACTACATCAATGTGATCAAGAAGGAAAAACTCTTCAACCTGAAGATGTTGCATTTCTTCATTGATAATGGCATAGAGGACAGCCTTTATTACTGGAGCGAACTGCAGAAGTGCCTTGCTGTCTATTGCGAGCTTCGCAAACAATGTCCTACGCTCGACTCGCTGAATATCGGTGGCGGTTTCCCAGTGAAACACTCTTTGGCAGAGGTGTTCGACTACCAGTACCTGGCGGACGAGATCGTGCGGCAAGTGAAGGAGTACTGCACTGAGCAGGGTGTGCCAGAGCCGAACATCTTTTCTGAGTTCGGCAGCTATACCGTGGCCGACAGCGGTGCTGCCCTATACTCTATTATTGACCAGAAGAAACAGAACGATGTGGAGTGGTGGAACATGATCGACAGCTCGTTCATCACCACCCTGCCCGACACTTGGGCCATTAACCAACGGTTCATCATGTTGGCCGTCAATGGCTGGGACAGGCCGCCAGAACGTGTGAATCTCGGTGGCCTCACTTGCGACAGCCAGGACTACTACAATGTGGAGGCTCACGTTAATAATATCTACCTGCCGGAGTTCCGCAGGGATGAGCCGCTCTACATCGGATTCTTCAACACGGGGGCCTACCAGAACGCCCTTGGAGGATACGGTGGCATCCAGCACTGTCTCATCCCTTCACCCAAACAAGTTTTGGTGGACAAGGATGAGGACGGCAACATCATCACAGAACTCTTCTGCGAGGAGCAGGGCCATGAGGGCATGCTCAAGACCTTGGGCTACCTCTGAGACTCGATCCAGGTCATGGATGCGATGAAGCCCAAGTGATCCGATCCCGGAAGCTTCACTGTTCGCGTTGATCGGGATCGGAAATGCCTCGAGTGTAGCACATGGTCTATCGGGATCAATGGAATGCCCAGGTCCGCAGGGAAAGTGGGCTTGAACCCCCTTCTTGCATCCGTCAACTCCGCCATCTCGGCCATTCTTCTGAAATCATTGGCCCAAGGGACAATGTTCAAATCTCCGGTAAGAATCGCGGGGCGACCCCGTGACGCGATCTCCTTTCCGACCATCATCATTAGTTCATTGCGTTCTTCCGTATCATTTGGAAAGATGGGCGGGCGGGTATGAACGGCCCAGACATCAACCTCTCCGTGTGATGTTTCCAAAGTGGCCATGACTACGGGGTCGCGAGTGAACCAGAACACCGAATCCGATACGATAGGATACCTGCTGAAGAGAGCAATTCCCCAGCAGCAATCCTCATTCGGCACCTGAATCTTGTGAGGGAAATCGACCTCCATCAATGTGTCCAGAGCATTTGACCAAGCGTGGCTTATCTCGAACATACAAGCTACATCTACCTTGGTACTGATGATAGCATCTGCACAGTCACTATGATCCTCGTTGTGGTGATACACATTGAATGCTCCGATACGCAGCCCGCTATCAGTGAGCATTGAACTCCCTAAAAACGGAAAATACCCGCAGGTATGAAAACTAAGTGCAAACACTGTGACCGATGCAGCCAAGAGCAGCAACCACCTCCTCTGAATAACAAGAATCACGGCAGCAACAATCCATATCAACAGGAGCTGCACAGTAAAT
The DNA here is from genome assembly GCA_964500205.1 of uncultured Chryseobacterium sp. Classification (GTDB taxonomy): domain Bacteria; phylum Bacteroidota; class Bacteroidia; order UBA10329; family UBA10329; genus UBA10329. The sequence continues at coordinate 332,745 of CAZCNS010000001.1, forward strand.
GCTTCAAAAAGTTCCAGCAACCATATTTCTGAAGGAAAGACCAATCCGACTGAAAGAACAGCTAACGCAAGCCCAACGAGGAGTGCTCCTCGGGGTGTAACAGTATTGCTGTGCGCAACATTACCCATGTCCGCAAAGAACGGATTCAATTGGATGACCTGGGTCTCGGGCCTGTTTCCACGCTATTTAAAAGAATGTGGTGACCCGCATCACATTTCGACCGATATTAAAACTGAAAATTAATTTATCGTCAAACCAAGCCGCTCAACCACCACCAAAAGCGACTGACGAACAAAGGAATATCTACTTTAGTGCCCTCAATCCCGCTTGAGGGCGGTCATAAACGAACTTAATGAACGAGGCCATGACATCAAATCTACCTCTGATTTCAAGGAATGTACTTGCCAAAGGCTTCCTATTACTTTCGACAGTCCTTGCAGTTTCTGTCGCCAGTCGAGTGTCCGCTCAAAGCGTTTTGGTAACCGATGACCCGGGAACACCCAATGTCAATTCCAATGCGTTGCTGGACATTAGACTGGTGGCCACTGCCCCGAACAGTGCGAAGGGTTTGCTGATTCCCCGAGTCTCCCGTGAGAGAAGGGTGCAAATGGTTTTGAACGACAGCAATGACCAGCTTACCGAGCGCGGTATGTTGGTGTACCAATATGATGACTTCAGTGTTTCCGAGCCCCGTGGGTTTTATGCTTGGGACGGGCTCCTCTGGCAGCGGATATTGGATACCAGTTTCTCGTTAGACGAGGAAGACCCAACATGGAACGGTGTTGCAGATGAGACGGGCAGCATTAGAAGAGAAGGCAACGTTGGCATAGGACTCACGACAGGTGCTGCTGCGGAAAGGCTTCAGGTTACGGGCAACATACTCCTTAGTAGAGGAGGAAATAGGGACATCTTTATCCAAACACCTGCTGCTGGCGGTACTAACGGAGATGCACTGCTGCTAAGGGCTGGAAGCGTACTAGGTTCAGGCAGTGGTTCATCAATCGCAAACGGTGGAAACCTCATACTGCAAGCAGGTTCAGGTAATCGTGTTGCCTCAAACGACCCAGTGGGAGGAAATGTCCTGATACGTTCCGGAGCGAACAACTCGGCAGGAACTAACAACGGTGGAGATATCGTTTTTGAAATCGGTAACAACAGCAACACCTTCAACGAACGGATGCGTATCAATAGGCTTGGAAAAGTCACTATTAATGATTTGACCAATGCAACTGATACTCGAGTAGTAACCGCAAGTCCAACTGGCGAGTTGGGTGGGTTAGCCTTGGGGTCGGCAGGGCAAGTTCTGGTAGTGAATGGAGGTGGAAATGGTGTTGCGTGGGGTTCTGCAGCTTCATCCCTTCAGCCTTTGACCATTGAAAACGGTCTAGCTGGCACGTCTTACAACGGCTCGACCGCGACCACCATCAAGTTGGGTGGAGCATTAACGGAAAACACCACGATAACCCAAGGAGGATTTACTTTCGCTCTCGCTGGAAATACCATCAGCCTGAACAATAACGCAGCAGGTGCTGCAACCAACATAGGCACGGGAACCACCACAGGAAACGTGCAACTGTGTGGAGGAAACAACTTGCTAGGCATCGGTGGCGCACCTACTGGAAGCTATAAATTCGAGGTTTTCGGAAGAGTTAAATCCACCGGTATAAACGAAACTTCCGATGCCCGGTTGAAAAAGAATTTCGCCTCTGTAGAGAACGCACTTGAAAAGGTTCAGATGATTTCCGGAAAGTATTACGACTGGAGAGTTTCTGAATTCCCCAACATGGGTTTTGAAGAGGGTCGTCAGATAGGTGTGATTGCTCAGGAAATAGAAAAAGTCCTTCCAGAAGTTGTGACAACCGATGAAACCGGTTTCAAGTCTGTGGAATACGGACACATCGTACCCCTTCTCATCGAGGCCATCAAAGAGCAGCAGGCAATCATAGACGGTCAGCAAGCTGAGATCTCTGCCATGAAAGGCATGAAAAATGAGCTGGACGTGTTGAAGGCAAGCGTGGAACTTCTTTCAGAGCACATCAAAACAAGCCAGAAGTGATTCCCCCTCTGGATTGAATCCAGACTGTGCCAAGAAGTAAACGACCTATGACCGAAGCGTTCATCGGTCGTTTGCTTTGCAAGAATATCAGCTTGGAAATGCGACAGCTAAGACATACAGTCTGCTCGCGCCTGCACTAAGCACTGCGCGACCTACTCCCTCGATTGTCGAGCCAGTCGTCACGACATCATCTACAATAAGGACGGTCTTGCCTCTCAGTTCTTCCGGTGCAACGCACCTGAAAACATCCTGCATATTGGTTGAACGGTCAAAGCGGGCCTTACGTGTCTGCGTATCCGTAGCACTTGCTCTCACCACCGCCTCACTGACCACAGCTCCGCCAAGATGCTTCATCAGTCCATGACCGATTATCTCACTTTGGTTATATCCGCGCCTACGTTCCCTTGCCGGGTGCAGCGGCACTGGTAAGATCACATCGATATCGGTGAGCAGCCCACGTTGCATGAGCTGTTGTCCGAACATGTCACCAGCCAACTTGCAAAGCTGTTTCTGGCGCTTATACTTCATCCTGTGAATGAGATTCTGCGCCATTCCTCCTTCGCTGAAATGGAGAAATGCCGTTGCGCCATGTAGGGGTAGCCTTCCATCAAATAGCCTCTGCACAGGGTTCTCCTGCAGATTCCAAAAATGGGTTCGGGGTAATTTTGCCGCGCAAAACAAGCACAACCCTGATTCCTCGCGCACAAGACCACGGTCGCATCCCTCGCACAGCCTTGGGAAGAAAAAGTCAAGGCAATCATTGGCCACCAACCACACAATCCGGGCGTGTTGCTTAAATCGCTGATTGTTCAACATGCTTTCCTGCAAATTGGATACCCGCTTTATGCCTACATTTGGGGCGATTCAATAAGCTTCACACCCAATCATGGAGGAAAAAGAAAAGTCACAAAATAACAAAGTGTTTCTCATTCTCGCAGTTGTGCTCCTAATCCTCTCAGGGGTCTTGGGATGGCAACTGTACGAGCAGAAAGCTGCAAATGATCAACTTGCCGTTGAGAAAGCCCAACTTATCGAAGACAAATCAGCCCTCACTCTGGAGTTGGATGAGCTCTTGGCCAAGTATACCACACTTGAGGAAGAAGCAGGCGAGCTCTCGGAAGAGATGGAAGCGCAGCGCCAGGAAATCCTGCAACTCAAAGCAGATGTTGAGAAATATAAAGGTGATGCTGCAAAGCTTGGCTGGTACAAAAGTCAACTGGCTCAGTACAAAAACAAGTATGAAGCCTTAGAGGCGAAGTATGATAGCCTTCAGGATGTTGCTGCCTCGTTGCAGGGTGAAGTCGGTACGTTGAAAAGCGAGGTCACTCAGCAGCAGAATTTGAACAAGGAGCTGACTGACGAGAACATGGGCCTTGCGAATAAGGTTGCCATGGGATCTGTGCTAACCGCTTACAAAATCGTTATTGACGGACTGAGGGGAAAGAACGATAAGCCTCAGACGCGTGGCAAGAGAGTGGAAAAACTCCGAACATGTTTCATTCTCGGAGAGAACGCTATAGCCAAGCCCGGACAGAAGGACATCTACTTTAGAATAATCGGTCCTGATGGCAAGGTCATCTCTCAAGGCCGAGGCGATGAATTCTCATTCGAGGGTACCATGATGGCGTACAGCATGGTCAAGCAAGTGAACTACGAGAACTTTCAAATGGACATTTGCACGTTCTACAACGCCCCTGACGGAGGTTTCGACAGCGGAAAATACACCGTTGAGATTTATGCGGATAATGTGCTTATCGGGTCCAATTCCGTGACCTTTAAGTAACAGACACTATAACCCATCGAAAAAGCCACTGTACGAAACGTACGGTGGCTTTTTCATTGATAGTCCCCCGTAAAATTCTATACTCCTCCCTGAGCGACCTGTCTGAGTCGCTCGTAGATCTGCTTTCGGAAGAACGCCAGCACGAACACCAGCGCAAAGACATACGGCATGGCCATCAGGTAGAGTATGGCGTCATTGAGTCCACGTCCAGGTGTAAAGCCCTCATCAGCCAAATTCCCCGACCCTGACACCGCCCTGCACATACTGCATTGTGCCTGCACGAAAACAGGAAGAAGCACAGTGACAACAGTTGCTACAACCCTTTGGCCGACCTTCTTGATCTCACGCATCAGAAACGATAATACGGACTTATCATAAGGAAAACAATCACACCTGTGACTGTGACATACAACCAGATAGGGAATGTAAATCGTGACACCTTACGATGGCGCTCCAACTGAGCGCCTAATCCGAGATACAACGAGATAAGCACCAACGGGAAAACAGCCGCAGCAAGCACGATGTGCGTTAACAGAATGAAAAGGTAGAGTGGTCTCAAAGGGTTGTCCTCCGGATAACGTGTCTCTACCCCAAAAGAGTGGAAAACGATATATGACACGAGAAACAGACTTGAGAGCACGAATGTTGAGAGATTGAGTCCCTTGTGAAGGTTCACATTGCCCCGCTTGATGGCCATGAAGGATAAGACCAAGAGAATGGAGCAAGTGGCATTTATGATGGCATTGAGCCTAGGCAACAGGGAGGCCCACTCTGGCACATTGTCCGCCTTGGGTAGCTGATAAAGCACTACCACAACGCCAAACACCACGACCGACAGTACGAGGATAATCCGAAAAACCAACTTATCACTCATCGATCTTAGGGTTATTCTTCTTCAATTCAAGATTGTACTCCGCGATAAGCACTTTGATGTCATCAATCAAATCGTTGATGTGGGCTCCATTCGTACCATCGTAAACACCAATGATGTTTCCATGTTCATCATCGCGGGAACGAAGGTTGCCCTCCTTATCCACCAAGACAAAATATTCGGTATGAAGAAAGCCTCCAGGGGCACTGTTGTCTTCCATGGCACTGGAAAGGAACTTGTAGGCCACCGTGTAGAGCGAGTCCCTGTCACCGGTCAGAAAATGCCACTTGGGTGAATCTATCTTACGGTTGACGGCATATTCCTTGAGTGCACTGGGCGTATCTCGCTTGGGATCCACCGTGATAGATACCAACTCGAATCCATCGTAGTGTCCAAACCGCTCATGTAACTTGGTCATGTTGGCGGTCATTATCGGACATATGGAGGGGCATGTGGTAAAGAAAAAGTCGACCACGTAAATCCTTCCAACTAAGCTGTCAGAAGAGAACAGCTCTCCATTCTGGTCGGTAAAGACAAACTCAGGTGCCCTCCTATTGACGAGGTCACCATTGTCGTCATTGTACGTTACAAACGGAAGATGTACAAAGTTGTGCTTACCTTGAATAAGGTAAACATACAGCAATGAAGGCAGCAGCAGAAGTATAAACAGAATCAGGTACTTCCTAACACCCGATGTCCTGTTCATCAGAAGCCCATGTAGTTCTCCACTGCTGGGCGCAGAGAACCATTATAGGTTGCCTCTACCAGCGCAATAAAGATGAGATAGCCTATGAGGATAAAGAATGGGAGAATCACAGAATACTGGAAACTTTTCTTCTCATCTCCCATGTGCATGAAGTACCACGTGATGCCTGCTGCCTTGGCGAGAGTCATGAGGATAAAGGAGTACTTGAGGACTGCCTTCATCGACTCGTCACGTGACCATATCATTCCCATTCCCACTTCCACAATGGTTATCACTGAAAGTGCAACAAGCACCTTCATGAAAAGTGAGCGTATCTTCTTTCCTTCGGCCTCACCGTGGTGAGTGTCGAGGCTGTATTCGTAAACGTCATCCCTTACGTCCATGGGAAAAATCTTTAGGGTTCTTAACTTTTGTTCAGAATGATCAGAGCAGATAGAAGAAGGTGAAAACGAACACCCATACAAGGTCTACGAAGTGCCAGTACAATCCTCCCTTCTCCACCATCTCGTAGTGCCCGCGCTTCTCAAAAGTACCGTTCACCACTCCAAGATAAATAAGGAAGTTGATGACAACGCCTGAGAACACGTGAAAACCGTGGAAGCCGGTAATAAAGAAGAAGAAATTGGCGAACAGAGGAATGCCATACTCATTGTGCCTGAGGTTTGCTCCATGAATGTGAGTAGCTGTCTCTTTCAGCTTGGCGGCTTCCGCGCCGGCAACCTCCACAAACCCCGAATTGTCGTTGGCAGGGACAAGGAACACATCTGGACTGATCTCATAGGTATGAGGGTCCATCTTATGCCTCATCACCGTGACTCCATCCTCAAGCAGGTAGGCTCCATGCTGAGTACCGTGAATAAAATGGTACCACTCCCACGCCTGTGAGCCAACGAAAATGAGACCACCGATAATGGTCCATACCATCCACTTCTCCACTCCTTTCTTATCCATTCTGTGTCCTGCCTCCACAGCCAGTACCATCGTTACTGATGAGGCGATGAGGATGAAGGTCATCAAAGCCACGTACGCAAGCTCTATATGCCCGTCATAGAATGGAAAGTGGGTGAAGACATCACCCGCAGTAGGCCATATGTCCTCGTACTTGTGCCTCATATAACCGTAGGCAGTAAGAAGTGCCGAGAAGGTGAACGCATCGGAAAGAAGGAAGAACCACATCATCATCTTCCCGTAACTCATTTTGAAAGGAGATGTACCTCCTCCCCAAGGGTTGGCCCCATGGTCGCTGTGTGATGGTGCTGTGTGGTGTACTGCGTGGCTTGCCATGCTAAAGAAGTTGTTTTGGTGTCAACGCCTGTTTTGCGGGTGCAATTTTAGCGAATAAAGGTCAGAAACAAGAAGAGGTAGAGCCAAAGGATTCCGAGAAAGTGCCAATAAACCGATCCAAGACCAACTCCGAGGTGATCTGCAGCAGTATAACGGCCCCTCCCTGCGTTGACCACCAGAAGAATCAGCCAGATGAGGCCACCAGCCATGTGGGCCAGATGTAGTCCCGAGAGTACAAAGAGGAATGATGCACTGACATTGAAAGTGTCATTTATCCTTTCGTCCAAAGCCACCTCGTATCCTATGTCGTCAGGTCTGTAAAGGCTGCCCTCGAACATGAGCAGGGGCTGTCCCTTGGATAAGATGAGGTAGTCCTTGCCGTATTCGCCTTGCAGATCGCTGATGTGGCCAACAAAGAACTTTCCTTCCTTATTGAGCTGATTCCAACCCATGTACTGTGTGAATGCGAAGCTCAGGCCCAACAGCAGCGTCACAGAAAGCCAACGTTGCAATCCTGCGACATTGCCCTTAGCAATACACCTGCCGGCCACCCACAACGTGGAGCTGCTCAAGGCGATGACCACTGTGCTGACCCCGAACATTACCGGGAGGTCGTGCACAACCCAGTAATGATCGGCCTGAAGCACAATGTAAGCACTCGTGAAGGCACCGAAGAACATGGCTATGCTGATGACCCCGAGCCAAACGAGCATCTTCTTTGAGCGTTCGCTCTTGGCGTTCAATTCCTCTATTGTATCCATCGATTATCAGAGATTGAAAAAGGGAAAAGGCAGTTCCGCCACCGCTACATCCACCTTGTCGAACAAATAAGCCAACTGTACCACGGGGAGATAGACAAAGGAACCGAACATCAGCCTCTTGGCGTCATCCGAATCTAACGACTTGTAGAGATCCATGGCCTGCTTTGCGAAAACGGCTCCTGCGATAACGCACACAACAGCGGCTATGTTGCCGACATAACCGAAGAACGTGGGCAACAGGCTGATAGGGACGAGACCCAGTGTATAGATAAGTATCTGAAAAGCACTCGCCCGGTCACGGCCTCCAACCGAGGGAAGCATCTTGAAACCGGCCTTCAGATAGTCTTCATGCACCCGCCAGGCGATGGCCCAAAAATGCGGGAACTGCCAGATGAACTGTACCGAGAACATGAGCAATGCAAGCTGGGTGATACTCCCGAACCCGTCCGTGGCCGCAACGCATCCGAGCATTGGCGGTATAGCTCCCGGAATGGCCCCTACGAACACCGCGAAGGGATGCACCCTCTTGAGCGGAGTGTAGACGAGCACATAACTTAACATGGCAACGAGACCAAGGATGCCACTCATGGGATTGATGAACAGCCAAAGCATGCCAATCCCGGTCAAACCGGACAGCGATGCCAGTATGACACCTTCGTAAACGGACATGCGACCAGTAGGAAGCGGCCTTAATCTCGTGCGCTCCATCAGAGCATCCAGCTCGCGTTCCATCACCTCATTGAAACCATTGCTTGCCCCAGTGAGAAGAGTTCCACCAACGATAAGCCATGTGAAGACCTCCCAATTGACCGATTTTGCGGCCACACCATAACAGATGCCGGCCGACACGACCACAAGTGCAGCCAAGCGGAGCTTCATGAAGGCCGCATAGTCTTTGGCCTTGCCTGTTATGGAGAGTGACGGGTTCAGTACCGTTGTCTGATGCGCGGATGCGCGGGTTTTGGGGCTGCGAAATTAAGGGCTGGTTGAAGGCAATGCCGTCACCATTGTCTGCAATGGAATAATCTAACCTCTAACAGAAGTGAATTGCACACTCCAGCACAGGAAGAAAAAAGGCTGAACATGCGATGCATGTTCAGCCCTTTGTAGTTAACGACTCATTTTCAGAGTTTTGCCTTCACCTCGACTATCTCATAGCCTTCGATGATGTCTCCGGTCTTGATGTCGTTAAAGTTCTGGATGTTAAGGCCGCACTCGTAGCCCTTGGCCACCTCTTTGACATCTTCCTTGAAGCGTTTGAGTGACGCCAGCTCACCCGTGTAGACCACAATGCCATCGCGGATGACACGCACCTTGGTGTTGCGCGAAACCTTGCCATCGAGTACCATACAACCTGCTACCGTACCAACGCGGGTGATCTTGAACACCTCGCGCACCTCGATGTTGCCCACGATCTTCTCCTCATACTCTGGGGCCAACATGCCTTCCATGGCCGCCTTAATCTCCTCGATAGCATCATAAATGATACTGTAGAGCTTGATCTGGATCTGCTCCTGTTCAGCAACTTTCCGCGCATTAAGGGAAGGCCGCACTTGGAAGCCGAGGATAATGGCATCTGAGGCTGATGCCAGCATGACGTCCGTCTCGGTGATGGCACCTACACCTTTCATTAAGATGTTCACCGCGATCTTGTCGGTGCTGAGCTTGAGCAGCGAATCGGACAGGGCCTCGATAGAACCGTCCACATCGCCTTTGACGATGAGGTTGAGCTCCTGGAAGTTGCCGATGGCGATACGTCTGCCGATCTCATCGAGCGTGATGTGCTTGCGTGTGCGCAGACCTTGCTCGCGCTGAAGCTGAAGTCGCTTGTTGGCGATGTCACGTGCTTCACGCTCATCCTCCATCACATTGAACTTATCGCCCGCCTGCGGAGCACCCGTGAGTCCGAGCACCTGCACGGGTGTGGATGGTCCTGCCTCGTTGATGTTCTGGCCTCGCTCGTTGAACATGGCCTTGACCTTGCCGCTGAAGCATCCTGCGAGGATCACATCGCCTACGCGCATGGTGCCGCTCTGAACGAGTACCGTTGATGTGAAACCACGGCCTTTATCCAGTTCGCTCTCGATGACCGTGCCTACAGCGCGTTTGTTGGCGTTGCCCTTCAGTTCCAAGAGTTCGGCCTCCAAGAGGATCTTCTCCAAAAGTTTGTCCACGTTGGTACCGTGCTTGGCAGCGATCTCCTGACTCTGGTATTTGCCGCCCCAGTCCTCCACGAGCAGATTCATGTTCGCAAGCTGCTCCTTTATCTTCTCAGGATTAGCGTTGGGCTTATCTATTTTGTTGATTGCGAATATCATCGGTACACCGGCAGCCTGAGCGTGATTGATGGCCTCCTTGGTCTGCGGCATGATGTCATCATCGGCAGCCACCACGATGATGGCAACGTCAGTGACCTGCGCACCACGGGCACGCATAGCGGTGAACGCCTCGTGGCCAGGGGTATCAAGGAACGCGATGCGCTTACCGTTGCCCACCTCCACCGAGTAAGCCCCGATGTGCTGGGTGATGCCACCGGCCTCGCCCGCCACCACATTGGCATTACGAATGAAGTCGAGCAGTGATGTCTTACCATGGTCAACGTGACCCATGATCGTGACAATGGGGGCGCGCTCTGCGATGTCATCAGGATCGTCCTCTTCCTCGATGATGGCGTCCTGCACCTCGGCACTTACGAACTCCACCCCGAAACCGAACTCCTCTGCAACGATGCTGAGGGTCTCGGCATCAAGTCGTTGGTTGATGCTCACGAACATGCCGAGGCTCATGCATGCTGAGATGATGTCGGTGACCGGCACACCCATCATGGAGGCCAGGTCGTTCGCAGTCACGAATTCGGTGACCTTGAGGGTGCTCTTCTCGCGTTCCTGCTGGTCCATCTCGTCCTGCATCCGCTCTTGGACCATGGCCCGCTTGTCGCGTCTGTGCTTGGATGCCTTGGACTTGCCACCACCTCCTGTGAGGCGAGCAAGCGTTTCCTTGACCTGCTTCTGTATCTCTTCCTCAGTAAGTGCTGGTTTCACCTCGCGCTTACCTCGTCCAGTACTCGGAGCTGCGCCCTTGGCAGCAGTGCCTTCGTCCACACGGACACGCTTGCGCTTGCGCTTGCCATCTGCCGCACCGGCAGAAGACGCAACCGGTTTGCGCTCCTTCTCCACTGGAAGTTCCATCTTCCCGAGCACAGTAGTGCCGGCAAGTTTCTCGGCCTTCGCACGTATCACTTCGGGCTCGGCAGGTTTCTCAGCCTCCTGTGCAGCCTTCTTAAGTAGTTCTGCCTCTACGGCCTTTTTGGCATCCTCTGCAAGTCGGGCCCGGTCGGCATCCTCTTTGGCGGCCTTCTCGATACGGTCTGCCACAGCCTTGCGTTCAGCATCCTCTTTCTCCTTCTTCTCCTTGGCGGCCTGCTGCTTTTTGCGCTCGCGCGGGTCCACAGGCAGTTCCATTTTCCCAAGAACCTTGGGACCAGTAGTACTCTCCTCTGCAACGGGCTCCGAAACAATGGTCGGCTCCACCGACTTTTCCTCGGGTTTTTCCTCGGGTTTTTCCTCGGACTTCACCTCCACAGGTTTCGGGGCAGCCACCTCCTTGGGCTCGGAGGCAGACATGCGCTCATCCTTCCGTTGCTGCAGGACCTCTGCCTTTTTCTCGGCTTCCTGTTTTACCTGACGGTCTGCCTGAAACTCGCCCAGCAGAAGGTTGTACGCCTTGCTGTCAAGACGGGAGTTGGGATTGATGTCATCAAAACCTTTCCCTTCGAGGAAATCCTTGACGGTGCCGAAGCCCACTCCGAGCTCCTTGAGCACCTTGCTCATACGTACCAATTGATCTTCTGCCATTTGCACTTTTTTCGTTTTCCCTGAAAAAACTAAAGCGGATTCCCGGGGATCTTATTCGGTCAGGACCTGTTCGTCATGGCCCTGTTATTCGAACTCTTCTTTCAGGATACGGATCACATCATCCACGGTCTCCTCTTCGAGGTCGGTACGCTTCACCAGATCAGCACGTCCAATCTGTAGCACACTCTTAGCCGTATCGCAACCGATGGCCTTGAGCGCATCAAGCACCCAGCTCTCGATCTCGTCTGCGAACTCCTCGAGGTCAACGTCCTCAGAATCGGAATCCGAGTCGCGATAGACATCGATCTCGTAGCCTGTAAGCTGCCCGGCCAAACGGATGTTGAAACCGCCCTTGCCAATGGCCAATGAGACCTGATCGGGCTTGAGGAACACATCCACGCGCTTGCTCTCCTCCTTGATCTCCAGTCGGGTGATCTTAGCAGGGCTGAGTGCCCGTTGGATGAATAACTGCATGTTGTTGGTGAAGTTGATCACATCGATGTTCTCGTTCTTCAATTCGCGCACGATACCATGTATGCGACTGCCTTTCATGCCCACGCATGCTCCAACGGGATCCACACGGTCATCGTAGGACTCTACCGCAACCTTAGCACGCTCACCGGGAACGCGGACTATCTTTTTGATGGTGATGAGCCCATCGAACACCTCTGGCACCTCGCTCTCGAACAGACGCTCGATGAAACGTGGGTCGGTGCGTGAAAGGACAACTCGGGGGCTGTTGTTCACCATCTCAACCTCCTTGATGACCGCGCGAACGGTCTCGCCCTTCTTGAAGTAATCACTGGGTATCTGCTCATTCTTAGGCAGCACAAGCTCGTTGCCCTCATCATCGAGGATCAGGGCCTCGCGCTTCCATATCTGATAAACCTCCCCGGTGAAAAGCTCGCCTTCGCGGTCCTTGTACTTTCTGAATATGTTATCCTTCTCGAGGTCCATGAGACGGCCCACGAGGTTCTGCTTAATGGCAAGGATGGCCCTGCGGCCGAAGTACTCCAACTGCACAGGCTCAGAGCAGTCCTCGCCCACTTCAAAGTCTTCCTCGATCTTGCGGGCCTCGGTCAGCTCGATCTGCGTCTTAGGATCCTCTACCTCTCCATCCTCCACGATCTCGCGTGTACGGTAGATCTCGAGGTCACCCTTTTCCACGTTCACGATGACATCGATATTCTCTTGGGTGCCGTACTGCTTTTCGAGCACACTTTTGAAAACATCCTCCATGATGTTCATCATGGTGACGCGGTCGATGTTCTTGAACTCCTTGAATTCCTGAAAGGAGTCAACCAGATTTAGGTTCTTCATTTTGGTTAGTTGAAGGAAATGACTGTCTTGGCTTGCTTTATCTGTGAGAAAGGGAGCACGACCTGCACGGGCGGCTCCTCATTCTTTTTCAATTTTTTCTTAGACTTGGGAAGAATGGTCACCTGTGTGTCGGTGGCAGATATGACCTCACCTTTCACGGTGAGACCGTCCAACGTATCGACCTTCAGCTCACGGCCCACATTTTTTCTGTACTGAAGCGGATGCACCAGCGGCTCGGTGAGACCGGGAGAGCCGACCTCCAACGAGAAATCTTGAACCTCCCGGTCGAAACTGCCCTCGATGTGACGGCTGATGCGGACACAGTCTTGAACGGTCATGCCGCTGAGCCTGTCCACCGATACACGGATGCCGTTGCCAGGCAGCACCCTCACCGATACGATGAACTGGTCGCTGTCAGCGATGCACTCCTCTACGAGTTCTGTAATGCGGGCCTCTGTTATCATCCATTAAAAAAGGGGACTGCGGGTCCCCTTCCTCTCTCATTTCGCGGTGCAAAGATAGTAATTCTATGAGAGCAAAACAGCCCCTGCTCCCAAGTGACGTAAATGATAAAGGACCTACCCGACTGCACTGCCTTGATTACATTTGCAGGCTTACCCAAAATCAAGCACACATGAAGAAGCTGATCTACCTTGCAACTGTAATATCTCTCGCTCTGCTGACAAATGCCTCGAGCACGCATGCTCAGGAATACGATTCGCGGCTATCAGCAAAATTCTCTAAGAAGGAGCTGAAAAGCATGGTCAACTCCAATGACCCTCAGCTTGCCTACCTGACCTTTTATCTCAGCAACGGGTTTCAGGTGGAGGACATCCCAGCAGGCAAGGAAGACAGTCAGCTACCAGAGATCTCTCTCAAAAGCATCGACCCCAAAGACATTAACTTGCTCGCGCTTCCAGTTGAACAGCACGAATTCGCGCGCAGATACTATCGCATCTCGGGCACGAACAAAATGCTCGCTCTACTGCCACGTCAAGAAGTTGAAGCCCGATTCACAGGCAGTACAAAGTGAGGCTCTCAGAACTCGAAGAAACTTACCACTACCATGACGCTTAAAATCACAGGTGCAAGCCTGCTCCTATCCACCTTGGTGAACAGCCTTGTCATTGCGCAGTCCGTGCCCATGACCGATGGTGTCACGCAAAACCTTATCTGTGCAGACCCGCAATGGGAGTTCACAGACGCAGAGGGGGCGGCTGGCAATTACACCTCTGATCAGAATGTCACGATGACGTTCTGCTCCAGCGGAGGCAATTCCGTGCTTTTCTCGGCTGATGCCACTGCGGGTGAGACTTGGGACATACATCCTTCTGACACGCTTTACGTTTTTGATGGCCTAGATGCTACCGCACCACTGCTTGGTGCATTCAACTCGGGTACTGATCCTGACGGTTTGGTATTGTCATCTTCATTGGATAACTCATCAGGCTGCTTGACCTTCGTTTTTGTCAGTGATGGAGCCAATGAAGGAGAAGGCTGGGTCGGAAATGTGGCCTGCCAAACGGTATGGCAGCCTTACGAGGTGAGCATTTCCTCAACCCCTCAAGCACAGCCGAACGATTCAGGATACGTTGACATCTGCCTTGGTGAATCCGTGACCTTCAACGCTGTAGGCAGCTACCCATACTCAGAAGCAGGCAATGGCGGCTACAATCAGAGCAATGCCAGCATCAATTTCAGATGGGTGTTCGGTGATGGCGCGAGCTTTGAAGGAATAGGGCTCGATGAGATAACCTACACATTCGACCAACAAGCGGGTTATAACCTGTTTCTCACTGCCACTGACGCTCAGGGCCAGGATGCTTATGCCAACACAAGGGTGCGTGTTGGCACTACTCCTGTTTTTAATGGTACCTCAGTTGTGAACGACACCATCTGTCTGGGCGATACCGCTCTGTTGTCTGGTGTTGCCTCTCCTGTGGAGGGAAGTTTTCTGTCGGGTGGATCCTTCGGTGATCAGCTCTACCTTCCTGATGGCAGTGGAGTGTCTTATCAAACATCGATCACCATCTCCGGCTTCCCACCGGGTGAGACCGTTACAAATACTACTGACCTTGCTGAGGTCTGTCTGAACATGGAGCACTCCTATCTCGGTGACCTTGAGATGCGTATCACATGCCCGAACGGTCAAAGTGCTATCCTTAAGCAGTACCCCGGTGGTGGTGGCACCTATTTGGGTGAGGCCAATGACCTCGGTGCCAATGGAAACCCGGGTGTAGGGTTGGATTATTGCTTCAGCATGTCAGCCACTTGGGGCACGATGTTGCAGGAGAACACGGCAGGAAATCACATCACTGCTGGAAATCTCCCTAACAACTCGATGACGCCAGGCAGCTACACCCCGTTTCAGTCGTTCGCAAATCTTATCGGATGTCCCATCAACGGAGATTGGACACTCACTGTGACGGACAACCTCTCTGCTGATGATGGTTTCATTTTCGGCTGGAGTCTGAACTTCGATGCAACCCTTAACCCGAGCATAGAAAACTACACACCGACAATTGTGGAGTCCGGTTGGGCCGACCACCCATCTGTAGTTGCAACAATCAGCAACACCGAGGTTCAAGTAAGTCCGACCTCGACTGGAAACCAGACGTACTCCTTCTCTGTTACTGATGACTTCGGTTGTTCGTACGACACCACTGTAACGCTTCATGTTCGCCCCATTAACGTAACTGTCAGTGGAAACGAGGAGGTCTGCATTCAAAATCAGTCAGAGCTCTCAGCGAATGGTGCGGCCACGGGTGGTGAGTGGAGTTTTACGGGGCCCGGAGGCGGAGTTGCGGTCTTCAGCCCAGACAATACATCAACTGAGGTGTCGGCTGGGGTGGATGAAGCTGGAACCTACACTTTCACTTTTACTGAGGCACTGTGTGGCACCTCCACCGATATTGACGTGACTTTTGCTCCGGCCCCTGTCGTGACCATTCTTGCGGACACCAACAGCATCTGTGTCGAACAGGAGCTAACGCTGCGATTCGAATCTAACACCGATTTGTTTGATTCCTTCAATTGGTCGCCTTTCCAGTCAGATGCCGATTCGCTAGTGTTGCCAGGAACTGACTCTGTTGCCTTCAGCGCAATGGACAGCACCTTCGTGGTGACCCTGACAGCAAGCAATTTCTGCGGTGAGACTGAAGATGTTTTCGTCTATCAGGTCATTGACTGTGAACTATTCGTCCCAACAGTTTTCAATCCGAATTCCGATGTTCAGGACAACACCTTCTTTAATGTCAATGCGCTTGACCTTCACCCGGGTAACAACATGAAAATCTTTGACCGCTGGGGCCGCAAATGCCTTGACCGCGATAACTACCACTTAGAACCATGGGATGGCAGCGGGGCGGCAGATGGCGTGTACTATTACGTGCTCACCCGAAGCGGTTACGAACCCATCACGGGTTATGTGACCAAGGTTGGGGGCAATGCAAACTGATTCGCTGGCTCAAGCGGGGAACAGAATGAGTAGATTTTTTGTTCCACTCCTGATTCATTTCGAGAGATGAAAGTAATTGACCATATCAATGGTGCTGGGTCCAGTACTTTGTTTTCGTTGGAGATACTGCCACCACTGAAAGGCAAAGGCATCGGCTCGCTGTTCAAGGGCATTGAGCCGCTCATTGAATTCAAACCTGCCTTTGTGGACGTGACCTATCACAGAGAAGAATACGTTTATAAGAAACGCGAGGGCGGTTTTCTGGAGAAAGTGAGCATTCGCAAACGTCCCGGCACTGTGGGCATCTGTGCAGCCATCATGAATCGCTTCAATATTGATGCAGTGCCGCACATCATCTGTGGTGGTTTCTCACGCGAAGAGACCGAGAACGCGCTTATCGATCTCAACTTCTTAGGCATTGACAATGTGCTCGTGCTTCAAGGCGACAGCATCAAGACCGAGCGCGATTTCGTGCCTGAGCCGGGTGGTCATGCTTATGCAAGCGATCTGGTAGAGCAGGTGGTGAACATGAACAATGGTCGTTTTCTGGATGAGGACCTGAAAGACGCGGAGAGGACAGATTTCTGTATCGGTGTGGCGGGCTATCCCGAGAAGCATATCAAAGCCCCTAACCGGAAGACCGACCTCCGCTATCTGAAAAAGAAAGTGGATGCTGGGGCCGAATACATCGTCACGCAGATGTTCTTCGATAATGCAGCTTTCTTCCGTTTTGTGGACGAATGCCGCGAGGCGGGAATAACCGTGCCCATCATACCTGGCATCAAGCCGATCACAGCGAAGAATCAGGTTCGGGTGCTGCCGAGCATGTTCCACATAGACCTGCCTGCCAGCCTGACCGATGCACTGGACGGCTGTAAGGACAATGATGCTGCTTTTCAGGTGGGTGTGGAATGGTGCATTGCCCAGTGCAAAGAACTGGTAGAGGCCAAAGTACCTTGCATTCATTTCTACACGATGGGAAGGTCGGAGGCCACCAAAGCTGTGGCCAGCGAGGTTTTCTGAGCCATTGTCCAAACGCGCTACCTTTGGTCTCATTGCCATGAAAGACCGTATCAGGCAGCTTGCCGCGTCATTCTCTGATGAGATCATTGCCATAAGAAGGCACCTCCACGCCAACCCTGAGCTCTCATTCCAGGAGGATGCAACCAGTGCCTTCGTTTGCTCAAAGCTGGAGGAATGGGGAATCCCTTTCAAAACGGGTTACGTGAGGACGGGTATCGTGGCACACATACGCGGTCAGAACCCTGACTCCAAAGTGATAGCGCTGCGTGCCGACCTTGATGCACTGCCGATCGAGGAGGAGAATGATGTCCCCTACCGCTCCACGAACCAAGGAGTGATGCACGCCTGTGGGCATGACGTACACACCTCATGTCTGCTGGGTGCTGCACGTATCCTCAACGAACTGCGCGCTGAATGGCAGGGTACGGTGAAGCTCATCTTCCAGCCTGCCGAGGAGCGATTGCCGGGCGGAGCTTCACTGATGATAAAGGAGGGCGCACTGAAGACCCCTGACGCATCGGCCATACTCGGCCAGCACGTGTTCCCAGACCTAGAGGTAGGCAAGGTGGGTTTCCGTCCGGGAATGTACATGGCAAGCACCGATGAGATCTACGTCACGGTACGTGGCAAAGGCGGTCATGCGGCCCTTCCTCACAAACTGATCGACCCGGTGCTTATTACCGCTCACATCATCACCGCTTTGCAGCAGGTCGTGAGCCGAAGGGCAAAACCCGGGGTGCCGAGTGTGCTTTCGTTCGGTAAAGTCATTGCCAACGGAGCCACCAACATCATTCCCGACAAAGTGGAGCTGGAAGGCACCTTCCGAACCATGGATGAGGAATGGCGTGCAGAGGCTCACCGCATCATGGTTGAAACCGCAGAGCACTTGGCCAAGGGTATGGGCGGCACCTGTGAATTCCGCGTAGAGAAAGGGTATCCGTTCCTTGTAAACGATGAGGAGCTGACCCTCTCTGCCAAACTTGCCGCACAGGAGTACCTTGGAGCTGACAACGTTGTGGATCTCGATATCCGCATGACAGCCGAGGATTTCAGTTACTACAGTCAGCTTATACCTGCCTGCTTTTACCGCCTTGGCACACGAAACGCGCAACGCGGTATCACAAGTGGTCTCCATACCTCCACTTTTGATGTGGACGAAAAAAGTCTGGAGATAGGTATGGGTTTGATGGCGTGGTTATCAGTTAGCGAGCTGACAAATCTCAAATCCCGTCCATGAGTCCTCTCGGTGAAGCTAATAGAATAAAGTCTCTCTGGTCTTTACTTTTTAACAAAACTGAGTTCAGATATGCTATTTTACTGCTTCTCACTTTAATTCTGTACGGGTCCACAGTAAGATTTGACTATAACCTTGATGACAATCTGGTGACCCAGGGCCACCCTCGCACATCCCTTGGCCTTCAGGGAGTGTGGGACATACTGCGCTCACCCTACTTTGAGGACCGAGAAATGGGCTATGCGTACGAATACCGTCCCGTCACGCACATCAGTTTTGCCACAGAGCACGCCCTTTTCGGAGAATCACCCGCCACAAGCCACGCGATAAACGTACTGCTGTATGGCCTTACAGGGATATTGCTTTTGATTTTTCTCCGCGAACTGGAACCTGATTCCCCTGTCCCGTTTCTGGCTACTGTTCTCTTTATGATTCACCCGATTCATGTCGAGGTGGTGAGCAGTATCAAGAACCGCGAGGAGATTCTTGCCCTGATCGGAGGTCTGGGAGCAGCAGTAGGGTGCGTGAGGTTTATACGCTCGGAAAAAATGATGCATCTGCTGTTAATGTCATTTTGCTTCGCGCTCGGGTTTTACTCCAAAAAAAGTATTGCCTCATTTGCTGTTTCGCTGCCCTTCATGGTGTCGGTTTTCTCTCAAGCACCACGCAAACACCTGTTGTCGATTGCGGTTCCTATTGCTGCCATTGTGAGTATAGGCGTAAGTGTTGACGGTCAGTACCGATGGTTTACTTCGATGCTCATAATTATGGCAGCTGTCACAGTCTCTCACATTGCGGTCAGTGAGCAGAGACTACTGTCGATGTTAATCTCTAAATGGCACTCTTCCAATCACAAAGTGACTCGGATAATGAAACTTTCTTCAGTAAGAGTCGATTCGCTTCTAAGGAGTGGGATTAATTGTACTTACCACTGGCACACTCTATCAGAAGAGTGGTTGCTTACCAAATTGGTGCGTCTCAACCCTGAAATAACAATTGTCCAGGAAGACAAAAACCGATTCAAGCTACGCGCCTCAACAATATTCCTGTCAGCCCTGTGCTTGTCAATTGCCGCTGCTGTCAATGAATTCAACCCATTGAGGATGAGCCTTCAAGAGCGGATAGTGCTATCTTCGGCAATTTCATTCATACCAGTCCTTGTATTCAGGGGAAACTTGTTCCTTGCGGTAGTTATTCTTTGGTCATTGTTCGCATGGTACAATGGGTTTCTTGCCGTTCATGGCGACAACATGGCTGGCCCAGTCGCAATGGTTCTGACCCTATACTGTGTGGGGGGCGGGCTTAGACTCAATCTGCTCTCTGGTATCCTAATCTGCACCCTTTCCCCGGAGACCATAAACAATTTTGTAATGGCTCTTGCCTTCGGGTTTTTTCATATTCACAACAAGGGAAGACCGCGCCTGAATTGGTCTTGGAGTGTTCCAGCATTCGCCATTGCCATCCCTTTAGTGAACCTAATCAACGGGGATGGAATCACTACCCTGCTATCCTTCATCCCGTTATTATGGTTAGTCTGGATAACCTTTACAAAAATGAATGAGAGCAGGGCCATAACTTCCGTTCAGGTGTTGATAGGTACGATTATCGTGGTCTCTTCATTTATCCAAGACCCCGAGTTCACATCGGAGTCATTCTCCGTGAATGACCGTGCTGCCACATTTGCTTCTGACATTGCCTCAGTACGTACTGAAAAAAATATTACATACGGGCAGTTTCTCAATCTACCTACTACAGATGCGAATTTCACTGATGCCAGTCAACTTCGCCCCTACAACTTTCTCGAATTCCCAGTTGGCTTCAACCCCTCACCGGACAAGAAGCTGGGCACTGCCGCTGCGGTTCTGGGGCATTACCTGAAGATGATGGTATTTCCTTGGCCCCAGAATTTCTACTACGGGTTTGACATGGTGCCCGTTGTCGGGATGCGGGATGGAAGGGCCCTCGCATCTGCGCTCATTCACCTTGTCCTGTTGCTGGTCTGCATCTATGTTGGCCGAAATCACCCCTTTCTTTCAACAGGCCTGATGATCTACCTGTCCTCAATCTTCATCTTCTCAAACTTGGTCTCTCCGGTGGCGGGCATGATGGCAGACCGCCTGACCTATGTCGCCTCGATGGGATTCTGCATGGTGGCAGCCTACCTGATGCATCGCCTGTATCTGCTGACCCCCTCATCCTTTCGGCCTATACTGGTGGCAGCATTTCTTGTGCTCTGCTCCGTGTCCTGCTATGCGGTGGTCAAAAGGGCCTCACTATGGAGCGACCCCATAACCCTGATGCGCCACGACCTGGCGAGGGACGGACGTTCCGCACAGGGTCACAATCTGTTGGCCTTCCAATTGATGTCGAAATCAATGGACTCCAAGAACGCCAGTGAGCGGCTGGAGTTGCAGAGAGAGGCCATCGGTCATTTCAGAAAAGCGATTTCCATGTACCCGTACCTGCTGAATTTCTGGTACGACCTCGGAAGGGCATATCTGACCATTGGTGATAAGCAGAGAGCGTTCACATCCTTCAAGCAGGCCTTCGACCGTGACCCCTCATTCCCTAATTCGGGGATTGAGGCGGCCATCTTGGCTTTCAGCACAGGGCGCAGTGATGATGCGGCAGAGATACTACAAAAGGTAGTGGCCCTTCATCCTGACCTACCCGAAGGCCATAGTCTGCTGGGCGAGATGCACATGGCGCAGGGCAATAACGAAAAGGCCGCAGAGGTGTACAGGGCCGCAATCGAGATCAATCCCGGCTGGGACTGGGCGCGAAAGGGCCTTGACAACGCTGTTTTGAAATCAGACCCGGAAAAGACCATCTCCCGATGACCTCACACAACATCAGGCCGGCATACGACCCTAAAGGACGTTTCGCTGATATCCTTTTCGCAGACAGCGCGTTGCAGCAGGAGATTGCGGAGCGAGGATTTGCGGTGAGGGACTGCCTGACAGCACGTGAGGTGAGCAAGCTCCTTCAAGGATACGAAGAACTGGTCTCGGAGCTTCCTTCGGGACTTCCTGACAGCTTTTTCCCATCAGGGCGCATAGAGAATTCCCAACTCAGAAACAAGGCCCGTGAGGTTGTTGACCTTCATGTTCCTCCTGCTCTCGGCTGTTTCTTCGCTGATGGCGCCCACACGATGGACGGTGGCACCATTCTCATCAAGCCTACGGGCCATTCCACTGCCCTAAGCCCACATCAGGACAGCTCCCATGTGGACGAGTCGGAGCATTTCTCCGTTTACGCATGGATTCCGCTCACTGATACCACGGTTGAAAACGGGACGTTGCACGTGCTGCCCAGGAGTCACCTGCTTGGCAACAGGCACCGCTCTCTGAGTGTGCCGTGGACATTCTCCGGCATGGAGCAGGAGATTCTGCCTCACATGATGCCGTTGCCCATGAGGGCGGGGCAAGTCTGTTTCTTTGAGGGCGCGCTTATTCACAGCTCCCCTCCTAATCTTTCAGGCTATGTGAGGGTGGCGGTCAACTACGTCATACGGCCCTCAAGCAGCACTTTCCTTCATCACTACGTGGACGATGACACTCCGACAGGGATGGTAGAAGTGTATGGCGTCAGCATAGATTTCTTTTACAATCAAGACTTTGAGTCCCGCCCTCCCGCGCAGTACTTCCTCAGATATGAAGCGGCCATCAATGTCGAGCAGTGCCGTCAGACCCTGCGCTCGCTCATCAGCTGTTGATGGTGGCATCCCTGAAACAGCGATAGTATTCGGGGAAGACGTCTGCAAAAGACTCGCGTCTGTACCGGTCGCCACGTTCGACCTCTTTCAAGAACCAGTCCTCCGGGTGCTCGGCAGGGCTTCCAACGAAATCAATGACACTTTGAAGGTCACGATGGAGAAACGTCTTGCCCTTGTGGACTTTAGCTGAATAGTAATCGTCAAGTTTTTTCCTCACAGCTTCCTTGACGCCAGCAGGCAGGTTGCGTACCGAAAGGCTGTATGGCCCGTGAAGAATGTTCAGGAACACTTCCATCCCAGGGTATCTGGACGTGACCCAATCAAGGTATTCCGGAAGATAGAAAACATTTAATGCACTTACAGTGCAGCACATCTTACACTGTATGCTGTCAGATTCATTCACACCACACTCCCTCACGTAACGGTCGATATTGGCTATGGCACTGTCCCATCTGGCCCCTTTTCTTTGATACTCAAAGCGCTGCTCCAAATCATCAATGCTGAAATTGAGCAGTACTTTGGAGAAACGACCGAAAAGCCCCATCAGTTGCTCTGAATACACCGTGCCGTTGGTGTTGATCAGCAACCGCATCTGTCTGCTGTGACCCAGTTCAACACACCGTTGAAGCAGACTGATGGTTTCCTTGAGGTAGAGAGGTTCCCCACCGAAAAGACCGATCTCCTCAATGTTAGGCAGCCACTGCTCTATGAGCGAGAGGTTGCGTATGTCAAGATTCATGTGAATCTCCTCATGGATGCCCTGGGTCTCCCTTGCTTCATCGATCCAGCGGCTGCTGTAGTGCGGACTGCATATCCTGCACATAAGGTTACAGATGTTGCCGGGGTATATGTCCAGTCGGCCCGGTGACGGTTCTTTCCATACGGATGGGTTCGCGGCCGCGTACCTGAACGAATCGAAGCGCATGGAGCGCACCCCGCTGTCGTCCTCGTCCCAGCACACCTTGCACCCACTGTGACGATCACCTTTTCGCATGCTTTGCCTCAGCTCTTCCATGTCACTGCTGTGGAAGGCATCGTTCAGGTCGGCATCGGGGACGCGCAGCACCGTGCCGTTGTCCCCAAGTGTATCCGTCCATTTGCAGCAGGGCTTGTAGCGGCCATCTGCGGTGAGCATCACGTTCATGAACGGATAGGCGCACAAGGGTCTTTGTTCCTTCAGGGAGAAAGGATTTCCATCAAGAAGTCGGGCGAATTTTTCCTTCAGGTCTCGCATCAGGCGGCCACTCCTTTGTCGGTCAGCAATTGTTCCAAAGCCTGCTGGACCGGTTTTCTCAGCAGGGATCTGACAGCTTGCGCATCATTTGCTGAGAGCATGTCCCGGACACGCGATGAGGCTGTATTCAGCAGCCGGTCTTTCATTTTCATGGTCAGATAGGCATCGGTCATGATGTGCCGGTAGATGGCAAGGAGGAGTTCCTTCCCGGCCTGTTCCAAGGTAGCGGAGTCGGCCATGTCGCTCTGCTGCCTCATCCGCTCTGTCGCCTCTTCTTGCCAGATGCGGACCTGATTCCCGGTCAGGTTCCTGTAGTTCCTGAGATTGTTGTCAAACACATTTCGGTCACAGCCGTCCGGACGCTCAACGGGTATGTTGGCCGCAAGATGCCGCTCCACCTCAGCAAGTTCATCCGGGCTCATGGCCCAAAGGGCTTCAGCGTGCGGGTAGATGACCGTGTTGAACCATAGATGGGCGTTGTGTCTGTTGCACGTCTCCAAGGTGCGGTGTAGTTCGTGCCAATTCTTTCTGAGCGGATTCACGGACACTTGAAAATACGTGTCTGACTCTTCCGCATATTTTCTGAGCCAGAGGAAGTTTGGCATCACCTTTTCCAGGTCACCACGGTGTCTGATGGAGGCATAAGTGTGCGCATCGAAAGAGTCGATGGAAACGATGATGTTGAACCGCATCCTTTCCAACACGTCTTTCACCCGCTTGTTGAGGACGGTGGCGTTGGTGGTCACCGTGACCCTGATGCCGGGGTTGATCTCGACCATCCGCTGCCATATCTCGTAATAGATGTCAATCAGGAAGGGTTCTCCTCCAAGGAACTTGGCCTCTTTCAGATGGGGCATGAACTCCTCCAGCTGGTGTACGAAATCGGAGTCGTAGGGACTACTCATGGGCGTAAGTCCCTCCCTGTTCTTGCGGATGGTGCTGGACAGCTCGCCCTTGCACATCACGCATTCAAGGTTGCAGCGGTTGCTCAGTTCAAATTCCATCACAGACGGATACTCGCCCAACGCGTACGGATGGTCGTGCAGACGCGCCAGAGCCGACACGTGGTTGCCACTACGGATGTTCTTGAGACAGGTGCTGCAGCTATAACTGAGGTTCTTCTCCTGGAGGGCGCTGCGCAGGGCGGAAAACCGGCTGCCGAACCAGATGTCACGCAGACCCTGCTCGGGGTATCGACCGTAGCCGTTGAGGTTGAGCCAGCAGGGTCCCACCTCGCCATGCACATTGAAATACATGCTGTTGAATGGCGCATGGCATGGCAACGCGGTGTCTGCCACGGTTCGCGCTCTGTTGTATGGGGCCAAAGGGTCATCACCGGCCAGCTCCCTTGCATTCAAGAGGCCAACAAGGATTTCTTTCCCACGGCTCAGGAGACTCATTGTGTTTTGTTGATGGACTATAAAGGTTCGGAGGTCAGATGACTACTGCAAAGGTTTTCAGCTGCTCCCTCAGGTCGTGGATGGTCATGGCCGACAAGTCATTCAGGACTTGCCGGCTGGGGGTTCGGAGCAGGGACTGATAGATTCTGCTGCGGTCTGCCTCACTCCCTAACGAATCGAGTGCTGCGCTCAATTTCTGCCATACCATCTGCCACTCCTCGTCCGTGTATGCCGAACGTGCCGCGTCAAGCAGCTCAGATTCAGATAGATGGTTTTGTTCACCCGTTTCACCTGACTGACCGGTCTCCGCTACAGGTGCGATGGAGAACCTGCTTGGAATGAGGTCGAGATAGTCCCTGCCGTGAGTTGCCGATGCGGGGATCAGTTCATCGCTGTCACGGGTCAGGCTCTCCTTTTCTGCATTTTCCAGGAATGTAATGAGGTCACGGTAGCACTGTGCGTTGTTGCGCTGTGCATAGTTTCCCTCCGGCAGTTTGAGTCCGACCAGTTCCTCTCTTATTTCCCTCAGTTCCACTGCAGGGAGATTCCATAGGGCAAATGCAGGTGGGAATTTCAGATAGCTTACGTAGAGGGCCGCATCAATGGAGTTGCAGAACCTGATCATGTCCGGGAACTCCCTCCAGTTGATGCGCATCATTGTGAAACTGAGCACAAGGTTCTTGCCCCGCGCATTGCAGTAACGGTTGAGCCAGTTGATGTTGTCCAACAGCTCTGTGTGCCTTACGTTCCTTCTGATGGACTCCAACTGCTCCTTCTTTACAGAGTCGATGGACACCGCAATGTCGAAATCCCCCCGGTCGAGGAGGTTCTTCACGCGGTCAGTCAGCACACTCCCGTTCGTTATGACGAAGAACCTGATGCCCGGGTTCAGCTTGAGCATACGTTCCCATATCTCGAAGTAGATGGGAATCAGAAAGGGTTCGCCACCGTAGAATTTGGCCTCCTTCAAATGAGGGATAAACTCTTCGAGCTGATTCACGAAGGCTGCGTCATAGGGTGACTTCAAGGCTGGGAGCCGGTCGCGGTTCTTACGCACGGACGAGGACACTTCCCCGTTGCACATCACACACTCGAAGTTGCACGTGCTGCTCAGCTCGAACTCCATCACCTGCGGATACTGAACCTCCTTCATCTCATGGTACTTGTCGAAGACGAGGGGTTTCAGCCCTGAGAATTTGTGATGCTCGGCAAAATAGCGGCAGTGCTTGCACCCGTAGCTCAGGTCGTTGTGCTCCATATGTTCCCTGAGCCTGTTGCCCGCCTCCGAGTTGAACCACATGTCTTGCACGCTCTGATCCGGATACCGCCCCAGTTCAACCTTCTGATTGTACGCGCAGGCCAGTACACGTCCCTTGAATGAAAAGGACATGTTGTTGAAGGGCACATAGCAGAAAAGCGGTCTTGCACCCTCGGGGCGCGCCTTGTTATAGGCGCCCATCACCTCATCGGAAAGGGATGTGAACTTGTCCGACACTTTAGGAATAAAGGGACGTGCCGCCTCCTTTTTACGCGAGAACAGTATGTTCAGCATGACCCGTGAGCTGAGACCACGAAGGTACTCCATTCATCTGCAAGCCAACTCAATCAGATTCGTCACCTTTGACATATGAAAGTCGGAGTGATCGGATTCGGTTATTGGGGTCCGAAAATGGTGCGGAATCTAATGGCCTGTGAGGCCACGGAGCTCATAGCAATCGCAGACCTGAGGAAAGACCGGTTGGCATTGGCGGCACGGACGTCCCCGGGGATCAGGCGGTATTGCAGTCATTCAGAACTACTGCGGGACGATAGACTTGATGCCGTTGTGGTCTGCACGCCACCGGAAACCCATGTCGCCATTGCCATAGAGGCACTTGAGGCCGGCAAGCATGTACTTCTCGAAAAGCCGGCAGGGTGCGACTCGAATGAGGTGCGAGAACTTCTGGAGCTGTCGGTCAGCAAAGGACTTACGCTGATGGTCGATTATACGTTCCTTTTCTCAGGCCCCGTGCGGAGACTGGCCGAGCTGATACAGAATTCCACGCTGGGCCCGCTGAGGTTCATCGACTCCACAAGGGTCAACCTCGGCATTTTCCAAGAAAACACAAATGTACTATGGGACCTAGCCGTGCATGACCTCTCCATCATCTACTTTCTCTGTGATGAACGCCCCATATCCGTTCAGGCCATCGGTACGGGTCACCGGAAGAGCGGTGTGGCCGACATCGCATACATGACCCTGGAGTATGCCTCAGGGCTGCTTGTGCATATTAACAACTCTTGGAGCTCGCCCGTGAAAATGAGACAGTTAGTCTTAGGGGGTACAGAGGCCACCATCATCTATGATGATATCGAGCCCACCGACAAACTGAAGGTTTACCCGCACGAGCGGCTGTCCTCGGGAACCCTCTCCAAGGAGGACACGCTGACAGACTACAGGGTAGGTGAGGTTTGGATTCCCAAGTTCCCTGTGCGGGAAGCGCTGGCAGAGGTGGTGGAGGAGTTCGCAGCCGTCTGTTCGGGGACACGCACCCCCCTGACCTGTCATCAGTTCACCCTTGATATCACGAACACCATCATGAAAGCCAATGAGTCACTACAGCTCGGAGGGGTCAAGATTGCGATCTGATGAAGACAACTGACAGGCCTGCACTGACCATCTTCGTGTTCTGCTTCAATGAGGCGGGCACGGTGGGGCAGGTCATCTCGGACTCGGTCGCGGTGGCCGACTGCCTGACGGAAGGTTCCTACGAGGTGCTCGTGGTAGATGACGGAAGCACGGACGGGAGTGCTGAGGTGATTGACGGAATGTGTGCTGAAAGTCTTCATGTGCGCTGCATCAGGCATCAAATCAACCGTGGCATCGGGACAGCCCTGCGCTCAGGATATTCGAACGCAGAGGGGACTGTCATATGCGGAGTACCCGCTGACGGCCAGTTCAACGTCCGCGAGATGCTTCGCACAGGTCTGCCGTCCAAGGGGGAGGTCTTCGCATTCTATCGCAGAGAGAAGAACTATTCCGCTTACCGGAATCTGCTCACAGGGGCCAACCTGCTCATCAACAGGTGGCTGTTGGATCTCACCATCCGGGATGTGAACTGGGTCAAGGCATATCACAGGGACAATCTGCAGATGAAGGACATCACACTGCGCAGTTCGCTGGTTGAGACAGAGATGGCCGCCAAGGCGCACAGGATGGGATGTGAGTTAAGGGAGTTTCCCTCAGACTATCATCCCCGCTCTCATGGCCACCCCAAGGGAGGGTCATTGCGCACGGTTCTTCAGGCCGTCTTCGAAACAGTCAAGCTTCTGCGGGCCGTGCGGGCAATTTCGCGAAGTGAGAATGACCCCTACTCCTCCCCCAGCCTGACCCGGTCGCATGCATAATCAAGGGGTTCGTATCCGGCCTGAGGTAACGAGAACCTCAGGGGGTTGAGCTCATCAATCCGCAGAACGACTTCCTCCATGAGAAGAATCTCATCGTCACGAAGCCCTCCAATCTTCGGGACGAGACGGTCAGGCGCATGGATCACATGGCACGGGGTTCCGTCATCCATGTTCGAGAGGACCAGCGTTGCGAAAAAGGATTCCCGATGGATATATGCGTCACCGCAGTAGTCCCTCACAGAGTAGTAGCTCTTTATCAGGCCCTGTGCGCGGGCTTCTCGAATCGTGTCCTTGAACCCTGCGATCGTCCTGTCGGCCTTCAGGCTGCTCAACCAAAGGAACGGGAAGCCCACGAACCAGAGGGCCATGATGGCGCAGGGCCACCGACGGGCCTCACCCTGCCCCATTGCTCGGGGCAGAACCTGAAGGATGAAAAAACTCAGCGTGACGAACTTCATGGGGAAGAGATAACGGTTGTGCATCATGCTGTTCACGTTGTGCAGACCGTGAAAAGTGAAATCAAGATACTGCTGTGCCACAACACTCCAAGTTACAAGGAAAAGCGCCCAGAACCCCAGCGGCATCCACATCCCGAACCTGATGCCGTAAACGAGGATTGCCAAAGACAGCACCGAGACCACGGGGGACGACAAGAGGTAGTACAGCAAGTAGTCCGACAGATAAGTCGGGGCAAAAAGCGCCATCACGGCCGCCATGGGCGTACGGACAGTGTTGCTCACGGTGTTCCCATCATACTCATGCAGAAGCAGTAGCTTCAGTATCATCATCAACACCAGCAGCACCATGAGTCCCTGCCAACCGACACCCGTACCGACCCGTCTTTTTTCCGTGCTCAAAATCACAGCAGCGACTACGAAACTGACAAGGGCCAATGGGTGCGATGACACCGTGAAAAAGGCCGCTATACCTGTGATCAGCCATTTCCATTTCCCAAGATCATCCCAATTCCTGAGGGCGGAAAGGGTGATGATGGCGAACATGGCACCCGGATGCAGCTCGCCTACCATCATGAAGTGGTTATAGTACATCCCGAAAACATGCACGCTAACTATAAGCAGAGACGCAAGCTTGTCCTTGAGCATCAAAAGGGTGAACAGAAAACACAGCGTGTAGAACAACACGTCCCAGATGACGTAGGCCAGCATGATGGTGCGGATACCGGCCCCCAACTTCGCGAACAGAACAGGAACAACCTGTTGGATGAGCAGCACATGTCGCCCCAAGGCCGGGGAGAATGTCTCCCAATTGGCAATAGCGAACACTTGGCTGAACCCATCCATGATGAACTTCGCCTCATAATGGCCGATAGCAAGCCATAGCACCACAGCGAAATAGAGCAGGGCAGCACCGACCAGATGCGGAAGGTTCACTTTCATTCAGGTGACTGGCTTACAATGCAAATTTTAGAATAATTT
This sequence comes from uncultured Chryseobacterium sp., assembly GCA_964500205.1. Classification (GTDB taxonomy): domain Bacteria; phylum Bacteroidota; class Bacteroidia; order UBA10329; family UBA10329; genus UBA10329. The sequence goes on from CAZCNS010000001.1 coordinate 362,266, forward strand.
TCGGAGGCCTATGTTACGAAGACCTGCCGTGTTGTTAAAGGGCCGTAACTGGCCATGGTTCCCCCTATACAGCTGCAGCTTTGTCCTGCTTGGGATCATGGCCGTCCACTTTCATGAGGAGCGCATCTACGGTTCCGATGCCAGCAGCTATCTCTTCGGGGTGGTGAACAATGAATGGTTCTACACCGAGCGCGGCCGCATCATCATCTATCTGTCCCAGTGGCTGCCACTGCTGGCAGTGTGGCTGGGTCTGTCCATGAAAGCGGTGCTCATCGCCCATTCGCTGGGGCATGTGCTGTTCTTCTATTTGATTTTCCTTGTAGGGCATTTCCACTACCGAAAGCCTCATGTGGGCGGACTGATGCTCATCATACAGACGCTCACCGTCACCGAGGCCTACTTCGCTTGGCCCTATGGTGAGGTATACTACGGTGTGGGTCTGTGCATGCTCCTGCTCATGATGACCGGGGACGGTCGGCCTCTTGGACTATGGTCGGCAGCAATGACAGTGACACTTTGTGCCTTTCTCATCACCGGTCACCCTTTGGTGTTTCCTTGTCTTGTTTCGGGGCTGGCCATGCTGCTGGCATATCGGGGTCTCACAGCCAGGTTGAAGCTGGTCACAGCAGGACTCCTTTTGACAGGCGTTCTGCGCTTCATGCTGTTTCCGACCTACGATGGACAGCTCGCAGGGCAATTCATCGGAGCAGGTTTGACCTCCCTCCCGCCCACGGATGAGGTCGTGGGTCTTTTGCAGACCCACGCGGTTCTCTGGGCAGCACTTGCCACCACCCTGATTCATCTTTCGATAAGGAGACGTTGGACGGCTGTCATACTCGCAATCGGCTCTGTGATGCTCATCAGTCTTGTCATTTCGCGTTTTGCCCCGTTGGACGGGGCCACACAGCAGTATTATCAGGCTTACAGTGGGGTCTTTGTGGTGACCATGCACCTCGGGGTCTTTCATGGAAACCTCTCCGCACGCTCACATCAGTTCATCTCAATAGGGCTTGTAACCATGGCTCTTTGGAGTGCATGGGGTGTTCACCGTTTCAGTGGACAGGTGACAGCGCACATTCAAAGGCTGAAGACGCTCGCAGGAGAGCTTCAGGAGTTTGATGGCAACAGATTCATCATCCACGGTTACAATATGTGCGGTGATTCGACCTTGGTCTGGCAATCATCAGAACCCTTTCACGAAGTGCTGCTGATCTCAGCCACAATGGAAAAACCTGTCCTATTGCGGGTTTTTGAGCGAGGCATGGAATACCTTGAATGGGAGGAGCAGGGTGTTATTCCAATAGAGGGGCCATCCGATCCAAGAACAAAACGGAAATGGTATCCTGATTCACAGGAGAATAGGCTGTGTGTGGCAGAATGGCTGCACCACATCGAGCCAGTTTTCAACCGCAGGTATTTCAACCCCGACAGGGAACCGGGGTACCGGTTCATCAACACCGCAGCCGCTTGTGATGCGGAGCGGCATGGCAATGTGACTTTAGAGCTGATGACGAAGTCCCTTCCGGACGGGGTGTTGCTAAATGTCTTACTTCGGAATAACGGGCAAACGCTCCATAGCAGTGCAGGCAACGGCCTCAGTCTGTCGGTGATAGGTTGTGAGGGTGCGGACACGCTTCGCAGACCGCTCACAAAGGATGTCAAGGTTAGTTCAACCGAGGTCATCCACATTCCCGATTGGTGGTGGAACGATGATTTGCAGGTTGTGCTCACAGAACGAGGGAATCCTTTGGCAAGGCAATATCTGCACTGAGCATCCAGAATTCGGGACACTCCCTTCGTATCTCTTCATACAGCAGTCTGCCGAACAGGGAATAGCCTTTCCCATTGAAATGGCTATCATGCTTCCAATGGTATGAGGTGCAGTCAGGGCCGGTCATAGCGGCCTTCAATGGTTCATACATTCGGACGACAGGAAAATCGAACTCATGGGAGCCGAGGGCGAGCACATTGCTCTTGAAGCCCTCGGCCTCGAAACAAATCATGTGAGGGACGGGGTGGATTACCGTCAAGAACTTCACGCCATGCTCCATGCAAAGCATGTTGATGTCCCTAAGGCACTGTGCGATGCTGTCGGCCGCTGCGGTCTGTTGCACATCGCGGTTGTTCCTTCTGATAAGATAATGGTCGTATTCGAAGAACTCGTGAACGAGCATCCGGGTGATATGACTGAACCTGTAAACAGGCAGGAACCACGGTGCGGGTCGATACTTCACTGACCCGTCAGGTCGAAACCGGGAGTAGCCCCTGCGGAACATTTGCTCATCGAAATCAGAATCATTGACTGTTGTGAGCACATGTGTCGGACGGAAGGCCAATAGCTGTTCCTTCAAACTGGCATAGGCAAAATGAGGGTCGAGGCCCGAGATGCCGCACACGTAGAACTCGGCATCCGGCCATGCTCCTCTTACCCGGCCCTCCAGCTGTCTCACCCACGAACGCCCGTAGGTGGTGCCGTTGCCCTCAGTGAAAGAATCTCCCACTATGAAAACACGCTGGGCCGCTGGTGTGGTGTCCGCAGGCATGGGCCGCTCACGGTAACCGAGTTCATTTATCTCGTACCGGGTCACGGTATCCCCGATGTCCATGTCGAAATCCCGGTTAGGCGGAAAGGCGTAAATGGAACTGTCCCGTTCGTGCGCCCACTCGAACCAGAAATCGCCTGTGCTCCACTCCGAGAATGTGGTGTAAAGGCCAGTGAGGCGGATTCCCACTTCCAAGAAAAGAACGAAGGTGAATAGAGATAGGGCAATGTTCTTTTTCATCCAACCGGTCACTTAATTGACCCTTCTGATTGTCGATGAGCTGCCCCGTCAAGTCGTGACGAGCACCCCATAATGTGCCTCAATCAAACCCGCCAGCAGTTGTGTCTCGATTTTCAACGACTGGAAGTAACGTTCTCTGCCTGTCTGAAGGGCGTCCGGAAGAGCCTTGCATCTGTTCTCACCGCTAAGGAGTTCTCCTACTATCTGAAGATTTATTTTGAGATGGGGGTGCGGCTCAGCGGAATCCTCAGCCGCCAGCCTTGAGAGCTGTGATAGGAACCGTTCCGCCAGTTCAGCCTCTGAAGTGACCGCAAGCACGGACATGAACAGAAAAGTCACATGAGGCGTGTCCCTGAAAAATTCTGACCACATCTCGCAGAGACCCCACCTGCCGCTCATATCTCCATCAGGGCAGAACTCATCTGATGCACGCCTGAAAAAGTTGGAATTGTTCCATTCTGACATACCTGAAATAAATTGCAAAGCATTTGTGCTGAATAAACCATGCTGTAACTCAATCTCCTGAAAAATCTCAACACTGCTTAAATCTTTGATGTTACGACTTAATGCCAGAGGCTCGGTGAAAAGAAGAGATAGGAGAATCTGCTCCGAAGAACTGGCACAAAACCGAAGGAGCGATAGTTTAGAATCCCAAATAGGGTCTTGTTCGCTAATAGAGATTGCTCTGAACCAGAGCACAAAAACGCCTGCCATCACCTCGTGGCTCCGATTCTCTCTTACGCCTGAAACAGCCGAGAACATGGGAAAGATCAAAGGATGCTTATCATGTAGCGTATGCAGCAGGGACTGAACGACCTTAAGCGCAAGTGTTGGGTCGGAGCAGAATGATGGCAACTTACTGAGTTCAGCCCGCAGCCTTCTAGAGAACCGCTCGGGAGTTTCCAATTCCCACAAAACCCTGGATATGATTTCCACTATATCCTCCACTAAGTACGTGCCCCAGTCAAGACCCTCAGGCACATGATCTTTTATCAGCGCATACATTTCGGGGAAGGTCTCTGGAAA
>CAZCNS010000001.1:366174-534115 GCA_964500205.1 uncultured Chryseobacterium sp.
AGCCCTCAAACTGCTTGTTGTCAAGAAAATGCTGCCGAATGTCCTGCATGTAGTCGGACGTCCATGCGTCCTTAAGCGTGTCCCCCTGGCCCACACTCATCTCCCGGCCCTCGTGTGTGATGTAGTCCTGATGCTTGCTGCATGGACGGTACCTGCCGTCAGAGGTCAGCAGTATCTGCATGAAAGGATAGTAGCAGAAGTCGCTTGCGTTAGGGTCTCTCATGTTGGAATTACTACTTTAACCAAAGAATCTTGAATGCCGAACCGGTTTTCCATAATCTGTTTGAATTCATTGAGGCCCATCGGGGCTATCGCGTCATGGAACTTGTAAAGTCCCACCGTCAAGGTATGATCAAAGAGGTTGATAACGCCATTCTGCCCAGACGATGCGTTACTAAGGAGCCATTGAATCTTTTGTAGAACATGTTCCTGTGTGCTGAACTCTTTCGATAGTTCCATGACCCCATCAAGAAGGGCTTGAAAATCAATATCAGAGATGATAGATGGCCTGTTATTACGAATCTTCTCGAATGCGGCATAAGCTGGGTAACGGTCGGGATTTGAACGGAATTCACTTGCGGGCCTTCGCTGATTCCAGTCCGCCTCAGCGCAATAAGACATGAGTAGTTCGTTGAGTTCAGGGAAAACTACAGCAAAGGACTCGTTCCTGTATCGGTCATGGGTGTGGACATAATCGAAAAATCCGGAGGTGCCGCGGTCTATCGAATGGTCAAGGAAGCCTACGAGCTCTTCCACCGTGCGGGTCTCCTCCTCGCTCATACTGAAGGTCGGTCTTATACCTGACCGGAGCCTGTCGCGCAACACCGTTTTCACCTCCGCGGGCAAAAGCTGTACCGACAATTCCCAAGGGTCGAACAACAAATTCCAAAATATGCGCAGCCCGGGGAAGTTCTTACCGAACCAGTCGAAGAACTCAGGGAAATAGTAGATGTTGAGTATGCTGACCGTGCAGCAGATCTTGAAGTCGATGTTGCGGCCCTCTGGGCTGCGGCTAAGGCGGTATGCCCGTCCTATGTTGCCTGCCACCTCGTCCCACTTGGCACCCTTGCGCTGATACTCGAACCGCGCCCCGATGTCGTCCACGCTGAAGTACATGCGCACACGCTTGAAATGACGCAGCCTGTCTGTAATGGCATCATTGAACACGGTTCCGTTCGTATTGAACAGCAGCGACATGCGGCCCGCATGGCCCGTGCTGATGAAGTGGTCCAGCAGCTCCATGTTTTCCTCTGAGAGCAGCGGCTCGCCACCGAAGAAGCAAACCTCCTCAAGACTTTCCGTCCATGCCTTCACCTGTCCGAGGTTGGGCAGCGGCAGGTTGCGATAGACCTCCTCGCTGCTGCCATAAAGAGCACCGTGCTCCTTGATCCATTTGCTGGAGGCGTTCGGATAGCAAATCCTGCACTTCAGATTGCAGACGTTGGAGGCATTGATCTCGATGCGAGTGGGCCTGAGAGGTTCGAGCACCTGCTGCTCAGTGGTGCCGTACTGATAGCTGTCGTAGCGCATGGAACGCAGGCCCATGCGCTGCATCCTCCAGCACTCACGGCAGCCCTCAAACTGCTTGTTGTCAAGAAAATGCTGCCGAATGTCCTGCATGTAGTCGGACGTCCATGCGTCCTTAAGCGTGTCCCCCTGGCCCACACTCATCTCCCGGCCCTCGTGTGTGATGTAGTCCTGATGCTTGCTGCACGGTCGGTACTTACCGTCAGATGTCAGCAGCACCTGCATGAACGGGTAGTAGCAAAAGTCGCTTGCCTTTGGGTCGCGCATTGTCATTGATATTGATCAGACCAAGATATGGAAACATCTCGATGGCTAATACGGGCATCTTATCCCGTTTCATAGCTTTGCTCATCGTATGCCAAGAGTTGTTCGGCCCATAGGGGTTTCGATTTTCATTTTCATCAGTCTGCTTGGTCTGGCAGAGGTGTTCCTACGGTATGCGTCTGGGATTTTCAGCACCTATTCCGAGAAGTCTGGTGGATCGGGCTATCAGTCTCCTTTTGTTCCCCTATCGAAATTCCGGAACCTCGAATATCCTTCTAGAGGCTTGATTCAGGACGTGCGGAATGAGTTTAGCTACACCTATCAAGCAAATGAACTCGGTATCTTCGACAGAGACCCGGAAGAAAAAGGTGACCCGGCCAAGCTGCGCATCCTCTGTCTCGGGGATTCCTTCACACATGGTGTCGGAGCACCACAGGATTCCTCCTGGCCCAGAGGACTGGAAGCCCGTCTTCGGCAGTTGGGGGTGGAGGCGGACGTGATCAATGCGGGATTACAGGGTTCGGACCCGGTCTATTCAATGGATTTTTTAGAAAATCGTCTTTTTGATGCTTACAGTCCGAACCTCGTTCTAATTGCTATCAACAGCACAGACGTTTATGAGGTGGCCTTACGCGGGGGCACTGAACGGTTTGTCAATGACTCCTGCGTGAAGTACAGTTCGGCACCGTGGTGGGAGCCGCTGTTCGCATCAAGTCATCTGGTAAGAGGAGTCATTTATTCCATGGGCTTCAATGGCTATCTGTTAAAGAATTCTGACATGACAAGTGTTGAGACCGAATCGCTCAACACTATCAGAAACGTTATTACAGACTGGGTCGCCAAGGCGAACAGAGAAGGAAAGGTTGTTCGAGTTGGCCTGGTTCTGCATCCTTTGGTAGGAGAACTGAAGGGTGAGGGGGATTTTCTGATAAAGGATGCCTTCGAACCTAAAGACGAAGAATGGTTCATTATTGACCTACATGATGCCTTCGAGGCAGATGGCAGACTCTCACGGAGAACCCGCGACCGCTTCTTCTGGCCAATTGACCAGCACCACAACTCGAATGGCTATTCGCTTTTCGGGGAGCTGGTTGCCAACGAACTTTACAACTGGCCGGCAACCGAAAACGGAATCTTTACAGATGCCAAGGACAGGTTCTGATGCATCCGTTCCGAAGCCACATTATATTTTGGTCGATTCTGCTGACTGCGAGCACGGCTGTAGGTGTCGAGTGGTTTCATCAATACGTTTATTGGGTCAATACAGGTCATCTCGAGTACCGTATTGCATTTTCCATGGCCAACCACATGGCGGTGGCAATACTGGCAATTGCCCTTTGCGGGTCGATACTTGCCTGCTTGGGAAAAAATCGTCAAGAGCTGATCCGGGGTGTAGGCATGATTCTCTTTTGTTCATCCGTGTTCATAGGCCTGGAACTTCTGGTGAGGTGGTCAGGTGCGGTTCAGAACTATGGGGAACTCCGAGATGGCAGGTACATTTCTCAGTATGACGACACACCACGCAATGCCTACTACACTTATGCCAGCAATGACGTGATTGTCATGGAGAGCGGCAATGAATTCAGATTTGAGCGCGTCAGCAACGATATCGGTCTTCTCTTCAGGGCCGCACTGAAGAAGCCGGAAGGAATGAAAAGAATTATTGCCCTTGGCGATTCCTTTACGGCCGGAGATGGCGCGCACGAGGATTCAACATGGGTCGCGCTCATGCATCAGGCCCTCGTTCGAACCGATGAAAAATATGAACTGGTGGAGGTGTTGAATGCGGGAGTCCAAGGAAGTGACCCTGTCTATCAGTACAAACTGCTGGTGGATAAATTACTGAACTACGCACCTGATCTCGTGATCCTTGCTATCAACAACACCGATATCGGTGAGATCGGTTCTCGTGGCGGCTTCGAGCGTTTCGTGAACGACACCATGTGCGTTCCACGCTCGGGCCCCTGGTGGGAACCTGTGTATGCCAGCAGTCACATCACCAGGTTGGTGTTGAGGGTTGTGTTCAGTATCAATTATTCGCTAATGACTGAGAGTGACTTTGCCGGAAGTCAGCGGGAAAATGCAGAGCAGCTGTGGAAGACACTTGAGAACTTTAGGGATCTCGCTGACAAACATGCCTTCCGCTTGCTGGTCTGCTTTATGCCCATTCAAGGCGACCTGAGAGACGGGAGTTTTAGCTCATTTTATGGGCTGGAACAGCGTGACTCGTCTTCGGACGAATCTCGTTTTGAAAAGCTGAATCTGTTCCCACCTTACATTGCGGCCGGCATATCAGCCGAAAGCGTTGACACATACTATTGGTCATTTGATGGCCACCACAAGGCTGAAGGCTATCGGGTGTTCGGTGAAGTGGTCGCAAAGCAGATAATTGAAAAGAGGCTGTTGCCGCCCCCTTAGACCCACGTGCAAGTCAGGTTCTGTCGGGAATCAACTGGCGGGATGAATGCCTGAAACCCAACACGATTACCTGACGCTCACTTCGTCTCATAGTGGCTCAGCTCTGAAATCACTGAATTCATAGGTCTTCGGAGCAGTTCAAAAATGCTGGCTTCATCCTTACCTCCGTGAATCTGATCGTTTAAGGTGGCCGTCAGACGGTTCTGTTCTGCCAGATCTAACCCTCGCATCGTCCAATCTTGCAAGCAGATCCATCTGAGCCATTCATAAAGGTCATGTTCCGAAGCTACTGGATTTTCTTCAGCAAAAAGCGAGCGGCAAAGGGCTATCAATTGTTTCCTGTTCAAATTGACCTTCAGACGATTAAAAAGGCTAAGCCGATGCTCCAATGACTGTTTCTCGATGCTGATGCCCTGAATATTCAACAAATGGGTCACCCATGGGTCTGCTTCGGAAGGCGTTTTTCTGCTCGCCTCGGCCCTCCTTTCCTCATGCCATGACCTTAGCTGTCTAATCAGGTCTTGGAAACTGCTGATATTCAATTGGACAACCTCGGTCAAGGATCCTGCTTCACGTTTGACCCAAGGCAAGAACCCCCTCCACCCATGCTCATTTCCTGCGCTCTTTTCAGTTATCCGCTGCAGTTCACTTTCAAGGAATTGTATCACTTCGAGCAGCTGATCGGCTTCAAGAAACCTGAGTGAGGCAGTTTCCGGCATCACAACCGTGTTGAAATACAACTGTACCCTATTTGTGCAACAGTATTCCAGCACTTCGGGGAGGTGTTTCCAGTTCTGTTGAATGGGACAACATGTGAAGGTGAGCTGCTTGCCTTCCAATTCGCAATAGTTCTTGAACTCGCGTAGATTGTCCCAGAATTTTTGGAAAGAAGCGTTGATCCGGATTGATTCGTAGTTCGCCTGATCCAATGAGTCAACCGATATGACCGGATGAACATTGCACCTCTCCAACACGCGCCAAACACGGTTATTCAGCACAGTGGCGTTGGTGGTTATATGGATCTCCGCGTCCGGATTGTGCTCCATGAATGACTCCCAAATTTCAAAATATACGGGAATGAGAAAGGGCTCTCCTCCCAAAAAACGCGCGGTGGAAGCGGACTTGACAAACGGAAGAAGCTGGGCTACAAAAGCCTTATCGTAAGGTGATTGAAGGGGTGGAAGCCCTTCTCGGTTCTGGCGGATGAGGTGGGAATGCATGCCGCCACACATCACACATTCGAGATTGCACAGGTTATGCAGTTCAAACTCAAGTATCTCTGGGTAGGCCCGCGCCAGCGTAACCCCGTTCTCACTTTCTCTGATACTGTATGTCAGCGGTCGGTCATAGATTCTCGCATGCACTCCGCTATGATTCCCCACTGTGATCTGGTCAAGGCAGCGCGAGCAACCAACATCGAATCTGCGCTTCAGAATCATCTCTCTGAAAGCGACCGCCTCTGCTCCGAACCATGCCTGCTCAACAGTGACCTCCGGATACCTCCCATAAAGATGGCTTCTGTTGTAGCAACAGGGTACCATCTGGCCTTCGGGCATGAAGTACATGCTATTGAAGGGCGCATGACAGACAACGGAGGTATCCTTCAGTCCACGTGAGTTATTGTACTTTTGAAGTGCTCTCGGTGAAAGCATGATGAAATGAGTGCGCTTTTTGAGCGGTCTCTAAATTACACAAACTAATTCCACATGAATTTCAGTAATCTGATTGAACGTCCTACCTTCATGTTCACGTGGTTGATTTTACTGGTACTCGCTACTCTCCTTTACCTGCTGATTCATATGGTTTCGGCAAAAATCTCAAATAGGGCTACCACCTCCAAAGTCAGATTACTAATGGGGTCATTGTTAATCACCACCATCGCAGTTGAGGGACTGCTCCGTATTTCAAGGATTACAGAGAACAACTCAGAAGTCCGATTGGGTCACTACAGTTTTTTCCGTCATGGAACATTTCGCGATACTATATATGTGTGGCCCGCCAATGAAACGCATGAAATAGGTGACAGGGTTCAGTTCCTCTATCCTCGAACCACCAATTCAGTTGGATTAAGTGACAGAGATTGGTCTATTGAAAAATCGGATTCATCTTACCGCATAGCAGCATTTGGAGATTCATTTACCGAGGGGGATGGTGCCCCTGCCGATTCCTCTTGGCCAAAACTGTTAGAGCAACAACTCAGGTTTGAAGGTAAACGAATCGAAGTGATGAATGCTGGGGTATGCGGTAGCGACCCCTTCCAGTCTCTCATGCTTCTAAAGTATCGTCTGGTCGACTACAAACCCGATTTAGCAATCATAACCATATCGATGCAGGATTTTTTAGATGACATTGCCATCAAAGGTGGCATGGAACGCTTTGACCCAAAACGCGGAAGTAATCCGAAATTATATGAAGTGGTCTATGCTGTCAGTCATATTGCGCGTCTTTTATACCATAACATACTCGGTTATTCTTGGGTTCTTGTAAACGAAAATAGCCTGAAATTTAGAAATAAACTGATAAACGAGTACATCCCACAGCTTACCAGTGAGTTTTCCTTGTATCAATCAGAACATCCATCAATAAGGATTATCATGGTTCTCTACCCACACCAGATGCAAATCGACCGCGGCTACGACAAAGATTTACGAGATGCTTTAATCAAAGACTGTATTAAAGAAGGAATTCCACTGGTCGACCTTCTACCATGCTACCGCCAGCATATCGAAGAAAGAGGAATAGAAACATCCGCTCTGTGGTGGAAAGATGATGGTCATCACAATTCTGATGGATACCTCATGATGGCAAATTGTGTCCGTCAAGAACTCCGTCTTTGAAGGTTACCATGGCACAATCATAATTTAGATAGCATCGTTCTCTTCATTACTGCCATACTTCTATTCTGATAGGCGCTCCAATCAGCATGGGAGCGCACTATCTCCCTTGAACTCAGTCCCTGACCCGTATCAACGAGTTCCACATATCGGTCTGGCAAGGCCCTGCCATGTCGGATTTTTCCTCCGGTGACCATGTTCTTGGCAGCATGATATACACCAGCCCTGTACTCCCAGAGAAACTTGATGAAGTCCCTGATACGCAGGTTCCTGATGAACACCGTGACGTAGGCCCGGAACTGAAGGATTTCAAGCTCTCGTCTGGAGATGTTTGAGAACTCGAGCGCGCCCCCAATCTGCTTGTTGTAGTCGTCCCAGTCGGTGCTCACCAATCGGTATCCGTTCTCCCCTTTGGCGGCCATTTTGGCCACTGCTGTGCCGGGGTAGGGCACCATGAGCCCGAACATGGGGAGCATCGGGTTCACCTCACCGGCCAGACGAATGGTTTTTTTCACGCTCTCCAAAGTCTCGTTGGGCTGCCCTAAGAGGAAGAACGTCCCGAAAGGCACACCATGCTTCCGTGCGCCCATGTAGGCCCGCTGGATCATGGCGAGGTCGGTGCCCTTGCCCATTCTGCGGAGAGCCTCCTCGTCCCCTGATTCTATGCCCATCTCCACCCTGTCCACCCTTGCTTTCTTGAAAAGCTCGAAAATCTCGTCATCCACGTATCGGACATGTGTCTGCACATCCCACTTCACACGTGACCCGATTTCCGCATCGGCCATGGCCCTCAGCAATTCCAGGGTACGTTCCCGATAGACCGAGAACAGCTCATCACCGAATGATATGCGCTCGGGCAGGTAGGTGGTGATCAGGTGCTCCAACTCGTCCATTACTGACTGTACCGAACGCGCCCGGGCAACCCTGCCGTTGGGGTTCATGCAGAACACGCAGTTGAACGGGCAACCCCTGATGGTCTGGATGTGGTAGGCACGAGCAGGTGCGAACACATCCCACGCGGCATCCAACAAGTCCAGTTGCACTGGGCGCTGTCGTGCAGGAGCTTTCAGCAGACCAGTAGCCAAGCGGATAAGCGTACCGTTGACACCGCTCACGTCCCTGCCTTCATGCAGGGCTGTGACGATTTGGAGCAGGGTCTCCTCTCCCTCGCCCACCACCCCGATGTCGAACATGGGGAACTCCGTCATTGTCTGCTCAGGGATGGCGGTGACATGCACTCCACCGATGACCGTGACCACATCCCTGAGCCTCTCCTTGATCCGTGCGGCCACGTAGGCGCAGGGCTTTATCTCATTGGTGAAAGCCGTAAGTCCCACCACATCGGGCCTGAGATTGACGATGCGGTCGATGCACTCCTCAAAGCCGAGCCGTTCAAACTTCGCATCAATGACGGATACATCCTCGAATCCGTTCCGTAGCAGATGCCCCGCCAGATAGGCCAGGGCCGTGCGGGGAAAGTCGGGTGTGTCGTATCAAGGTTCCCGCACGGTGAGCACAGGCGCATTTACCAGACATACTCTCATGCAACCGGATTTCTTTCCCAACGGGTAAAAGGTGCTGCGAAGTTAATGGAGGTGTGTCTGTGCCCTCTGTCGGCCCGTAACTTCGCGACTCCATGAGCGGAGAGGACTCCATCAGTCAGTTCGCAACAGCACGCAGGCTGAAGGGCATAGATACGATATGCCGTGCCCCGTCCATTTCGCTGAATTTCGACCAGCATGGCAGGGTCACCGCCTGCTGTTTCAACCGCTCACATGTGTTGGGCCGTTATCCGGATGACAGGCTTAAGGACGTCTGGAACGGTGAGGCCATCGCAAGGCTGCGCAGTGCGCTTGCTGCCGATAACCTCAGCCTCGGATGCGGCCAGTGCGCGAGGATAATCGCAGAGGGCAATCACCAGAGCGTCCTCATTCGCCACTTTGACGATCATGCGCCTGCAGAGGGCCTGAAGCTGTCCCGCAGACTCCTTTCCCGTCATTTCTGGCGGAAACCCCCTGCGGGAATGCCGGTGATGTTCGAGTTCGAGTTGAGCAATACCTGCAACCTGGAGTGCATCATGTGCGGAGGGGTCTGGTCATCCGCCATCAGGAAGAACAGGGAGCATCTGCCCGCACTGAGGAGTCCGTACGACACTGATTTCGTTGCGCAAGTGCGCGAGTTCATCCCCACGCTTGACAGAGCGAACTTCCTTGGCGGGGAGCCTTTTCTCATATCCATCTACTACGACCTGTGGGAGGCCATAGTCGAGTTGAACCCGCATATGGAGGTGGCCATCACGTCCAACGGGACCGTGCTCAACGCACGGGCCAAGAAGATCATCGAAGCATTGCCCAACTGCAAGGTGACCCTCTCAGTGGACAGCCTTGAGAAGTCCACGTGGGAGAGCATTAGACGGAACGGTGATTTTGACATACTGATAGACAATATTGACTGGCTCCTTAAATCAAGGAAACTTAGGTCTTTCTCCGTGTGTCCAATGATTCAGAACTTTCAAGAGATTCCAGACCTTGTCCGGTACTGCCATGACCATGACCTTGACATCTTCTTTAACATTGTCTATGGCCCGCTTGGGGGCAAACTGAAGGGTGTGCATCAGGAGTCGGGGAACGGTGACTTGGCATTGATTCCCGAGACCTCGCTGAACACTCTTCCTGCAGAGAATCTGAACCGGATCATCAGCCATTATGAGGCGCACCGAATCACCGGCAGGCAGCAGTTGCAGCTCGATCAACTAACCACTCAGCTTAAGACCTGGAGAGACGGAAAGCGAGATGGCAACTGACACCCGTATTCAGGAGTATGACCGCACCCGGCCCGAGGCGGCCCGGGGCAGATTGTGCCATGCCCCTTGGGTGAACCTCAATTTTGAGCAGAACGGCAATGTCACGGCCTGCTGTTTCAACCGAAAGGACATCTTGGGCCGATACCCTGACAACAGCATCCGTGAGATCTGGGAGGGAGCGGCCATCGGGCGTCTCAAGACCCATATCGCCAAAGGTAAACTTGACGGTGGCTGCAAGCTTTGCGGAATCCTGCTGGACAGTGGCAATTTCAGCGGCACCAAGGCCAAGCACTACGATGAGTACGCATCTCCCCGCGGACTTCGGGAACGGCTGCACTCCATGCTGCCCTCCAGCGACCGGCTTGCCCCCAAAGTGTTCGAGTTTGAAATATCAAATACCTGCAATCTAGGCTGCGTGATGTGCAGCGGCTACTTCTCCTCCACTATCCGCAAGAACAGGGAACGGCTGCCACCGCTTGCCAACCCGTATGATGAGGCTTTCGTCCGTCAGGTCGCGGACTTCATGCCCAGCCTCACGGACATGAAGTTCCTCGGGGGCGAGCCCTTTCTCGTTGACGTCTATGAGCGAATCTGGGAGGAGACAGCCCGTATCAACCCCAACATAAGGGTCCATATTACCACCAACGGGACCGTTCTCAACAACCGTGTCCGCAGGATGCTGGAAGGGGTCAGGGCCGGTTTCGTGCTGTCCATCGACTCCATCGACCCGGAGGAGTTCGCTGCCATCAGGGTTGGTGCCGACCTGCACAAGGTTCTGTCCAATCTGGAATACTTCCAGGCCATCGCCAAGAAAAAAGGCACTTACGTCAGCATTGCGGCATGTGCCATGGCCAACAACTGGAAAGGCATTCCCAATCTTGTCCTCTTCGCGAATGAGAAGGGGATCCACCTCCATTTCAACGTGGTATGGAATCCGGGGCATCTTTCACTCCGATACCTGACCTTTGATGAACTCAGTGAAGTGGTCAACTGGTTCGATGCGGCCGAGTTCAAGACCGATAACTCTCTGCACAGGGCCAACATCGGGGCATTCCACGAACTGAGACAGACGGTGAGCCACTGGAGGGAGGAGAGACGTTACACCCGGCTGAACAACCTCGACAGCTTCACGGATGTAGGCATCACTGATTGGTCGGCCCTGAGTGCGATACGTGAATTGGGAGAGGAAAGACGGCTTTTGGCCTCGCTGCTCCTGTCTCAGTACCTAAATCCGAGGGCTAAGCACCGCGAAAGGCTCTCTTCGTTCGGCATTCAGAATCTGGCTGATGGGAAAGACCCTGTCAGGGACATGCTTTTCACCCAGTGGAAGAAACTCGGTGACACGGAATTCCTTAACGAGTATTTCGCCCTGCTGCCGGTGCTGGCCCGTTTCTTTTTCGGTGAAGAGGCCGAGAAGCTCGTTGAGCAACGCTCCCGGGCCATCAACAGCCATCTCTCAGGCTTCAGGGAACAGCAGGCGGTGATCAGTGACCTCATTGATGACATTGACCGCAAAAGCGTGGTCAATCATCTGCAGATGATGCGGGGCAATGAGGCAGAGGCACTCATCTCGTTTCTGTCAGAGAACTACTGACCCTTCAGAAGGTATTCCCTGAACCGTTCCACAAGCTGCTGGGGCGTCAGTTCACGGCAAAGATCGAGGATGACCTCAGGGCTGCTCCCGATGAGGACGCGGTACATGTCATCAATCTCTGTCGGGTCTCCAAGCATGCCCTCCACTCCTTCAAGCCTGTCCATGATGAGCCTGAGGTGTTCCGAACGCGACTTGCCCATGTGAGCGGCTATTCGTTTCCGGCATCGGTCCCGCAGAGGCTCATCATCACGGATGGCCTCACTGATTCCCTTGTGCTCGCGATCCTCCGCTTCTTCGAGCCAGATACGGATCTGCTTGTCAACCAGGTTCCGATATGTCTGAATGTTGTACCTGTGAATTGCGCCACGCCCTGCCGATGGCATCGGGACCTTGGCCGCTGACAGTGTGTGATGGATTTTCCTGAGTTCATCGGCCGGAAGGCTCCACAGCGCCTGTTCGGCAGGCCTCACGATGGTGTTGAACCATATATGCATGTCATTGGCATTGCACCAGTTCACAAAGTCGGGCATCTCCCACCAGTTCTGTCGCATGGGATTCACCATGATGCAGAGGTTGCGGTCGTTGGCGCGGCAGTAGTCCCTGAAATGGCCGATGTTCTCCATCAGCTGTGCGAAATTCCCGCCCACCCTTATACTCTCATAGGTCTCTGGACTCAGACCGTCCACCGAGATGTTGAAATGGAAGTTGCAACGGTCCATGTACTCACGGACTTTACGGGTCAACACCGTGCCGTTGGTCGCGATCACCATCCTGAGGCCCGGGTTGAGTCGGAGCACCTCATCCCAGATGTCGTAGTAAATCTTGATCAGGAAAGGTTCGCCTCCATTGAAGCGTGCCTCCCGTAGATGAGGGATGAACCCGCGCAGCTCGTTCACGAACTTGTCTCCATATGGGGAAGCCAGCGGGGGAAGCATCTCCCGGTCCTTTCGTATGGTGGAACTGAGATTGCCGTTGCACATGGTGCAGCCGAGATTGCAGCGATTGCTCAGCTCAAATTCCATGATCGTGGGCAACTCCGGGTGCAGATGCTCATTGTCGTATGCCTTCGACAGCACATTCACATAATTGCCCTCCAGCAGATGCTTCTTGCACTCCGCACAACCGTAGTCGAGCGCATGTTGCCGCACTCCCTCCCTGATCTGTTTGAAATTTGGGCCGTTCCAGATTTCCATCAAAGTCCTGTCCTCAGAATAGACCTCATACCGATGAAAAGTCTTCCAGCACAAGGCGACATGGCCCTCGGTGTTAAAATACATGTTGGAGAACGGAGCGTGGCAGAGCAGGGATCTGTCACCCACAGACCTCGTCCTGTTGTAGTCGTTGACGGTCTGTTGAGTGAGTTCCGGGTCAGCGAACTCATCTCGCCCTCGCCTCTTGCCCAACAGGTTCAGAAGATTCATGATGGCAAAGGTCGTGAACAAGTTGCCTCACGGGTCGAGCAGCTGTTTCAGCGTGAAACGGAGGTTGTTCTTGGCCCTGCCCCAGCTTGTGAAGTCGTTCTCCACAAGGCCGTGTTGCATAAGCAGCTTCCCATATGCGGAGTCGATTCTGAAATCATACTTGTCCAAGCCGCGCCTGCGCCATTCCTCATTCATCCAATGTATGAACTTGTACTCTGCGGGAATTGGTGTTCTACCGAGCAGATGGGGACGGACCTGATCCCACCGGTCATCAATGGAAAGCCCCGGGGTCACATGACCCGTCAGCCCGGCCTCCCTCACCCCTTCCACCAGAATGGTGATGGGGAGATGCCAGTCGGTATTATCCTCTGTAACCTCAGAAACGGCACGGTTGAAGCAATGCAGCATAAGTTCACTGCCCCTGGGGCACTTCATCACATTGCCCACAAGGGTAAGCTCGTGATGTGGCCGGAAGAAATAATCACCGGCACATGACAGAGGACTCAGGCAGGTCACATCCATATCGACCCACCAGCCGCCCTCGTCATGAAGCAGCTTATATCGGAAAATATCAGAGAATCCCGACACGCTTCCTTTCCCATGCCCGAACTGATTGGCTCTCCGGTAGCTGAAAACCTGTTCCTGCGGGATAATCCGGTTGGCATCCTTCAATTCAACTCCATGCGGCAGTTCATTATCCAAAGTATCATAAGTCCATAAATGGAATTGATGGCCGTGGGCCACAAAAGAGCGGACGGTGAGCAGCTCCAGCAGGGAGAGGGAGTCACCGATCCACAGACCGTTGACCACCCTGTCATGTACTGACATTACATCGCTATGGGAATCATCTTGGGGCATTTCCTCTGTATGATTGATGCCAACGCCCATGTCTGACGCGATAAGCCAGATGCCAGAGTTGAACTAATAACCGAAGTCCGATATTGTAGGCAGGCCAGACAACTAGTGCATAATAGATCCGAGTCGCCACCCAGCGGATGCCAAAATAGAAAGGTCTGGCCCCATGATAATAACTCCTCTTCAAAAGACCAATGTAAATGAAACCTATCAACCCTCTGTAATACAATGGCTTCACAACATGATCCCTCCCCAAGTTAAGGACATGAGCATTGCCTGCAAGGAAAAGAAAGAGATGGATGATCGCTACCAACGTGTACCAGCTATCCACTGTACACAGGGAGACGAGGAATATCAATGGTAGATAGGCCTCCTGAATCTGGTTGAATATCGAGGATACCACTTCATTGCGCTGACGGTGATACTTCAACACCCCTTCTCCAAAAGGTTTACTGATAAACACAAGGGCAACCGTGATAACAGCTCCGAACGCAATACCTGCACTCAACGGCACGATACTTAGAACGAAAACGAAAATCACAAAAACCTCGATACTAGGAAGGGTGAGCGCGAGAAGCCTCTCCGCCTTCGCCCTGCCCAGATCCACCGCGAATGTCCTAGTCACATTAAATACATCACTGTCCAAGTCAGTGATCTGATGGGTGAGAATGCTCCTGAAGCCGAGGGCTGCTTGCCAAAGAGCCGCAACCACGATAAGGACTGACCATTGCGGGCTACCATGCTGACCGAAAGCATAAAGCACCATGACTGATGGCAGCACATGAGCGTAAAGCGTGTCCGCTGCTGCACCGGCCCAGCCGCGGTTCTTAAGCCTTACTGGTGGGGCACTGTAAAGAAGAAACAGGATCAAATGCGCCACTGCGAGTCCTATGAGTGCGGTGCCCTTGTCCATCAACACCCAAGGCAGAACCGCCATGCATGCAAGGCCGACAAGCATGAGAAAACGGATAATTGGGCTGTGCTCAGCCGCGCTATTGGTCTTGCCGACAAGAATATCCTGTTCGATGTCGAAAACATCATTGCAGTAGTATCCAAAACCTGCTGCACCAATCATCCAGAACATGGTCAGGACCAGCGCATCCCATGACTCAGCAAGCGGCATTGCACCCACCGCCAGCCCCAAGTAGGCAAAGCCTAAGAGGGGCGGTAGCTTATAACTCCACCACTCCTTTCTCCGCACCGCCTCCGTGAGCATGACAACTTCTTTGCTGGTCGCAGGGCAAAACTACGGAGGTGCTGGGCCGTCTGAGGAGGGAAAATCTCACCTGTCCACTTGGGTCATTCCATGTTCGCAGAAACCGGGACAAGCCAATCCCCATTGATATTCGTGTAGGTTAAGCGCAGCGTGAGCAAGAATCAATGAACAACTGCTCACTCTATCACTCTGTCCACCACGTAAGGAGGGCGGCCGTTGACCGAGTTGAGTATGCGGTGAGCGTACTCCAACAGCATGGCTACCCCGACAAGCAGCACGGCCGACCACACACCTGCGGTCACCGAGACCACTTTGTACATAACGGGCCATGACGAGGTCACTGCCATCGCAATACTGACAGCCAATGTGCATATGCCCACCATAAGCGCCATGTTCCTGAACCACACCACTGGGCTATATGAAAGGGCGGTCATGGTGTCAACAGCCAATTTCACCTTTGCTTCCAACGACCACTGCGACACACCCGATACCCGTTTCGTGCGCTCTACGCTCACCGTCTCGTAAGGGTGTTTCAGCGAGGATATAAGATACACGAGATTGATATCCCTCGGTGAAAGGGGCAGCACCTCTTGGACTATCTCCCTGTCCATCAGAATGAGGTCATACCCACCGGGGGGAATGTGTGGCAGCGCAAAACTCCTTACTACCGCATGATAGCAGGACGAGAAGAAATCATTGACCATCCCGTCATCTCTTTTGACTCGCTGACCGATGACCAACTTCGCCCCCTTGCGCCACTTTTCAACCATTTCAGGGATATAATGGGGGGGATCCTGAAGATCGGCATGAAGCTGAACAACCGCTTCGCCACTTGCAAATGACATACCAGCATGGAACGCTGCATATGATCCGAAGTTCCCAGAGAGGCAAACGACCCTTGTCTTGAAAACAGCTGAGCTCTGTAGTTCAAACAATAAATCCCTCGTCCTGTCATCTGAACCATCATCGACAAACACCACGTCAAGCACATTATCTGGGTTGAGTTCGACATTCAACTTCTGAAGTGCACGAAAAAGAGCAGGAATCTCAGCCTCGTTGCGGTAACACGGAACGACCACAGAAATCAGCCTCTCACTGTCAGCACTTGAAGAACTTTTACTTCCGGTACTGGCTACCATTCCTACGGTCTGTTGTCGTAAAACGCCAGGATACCTTCAACCACCCGGTTCTGCTGTTGCTCTGTAATGCCGAGGAAGAGTGGGAGCCTCAGCATGCACTGAACGGCCTTGTCGGTATTGGGTAGCTCACGTGCGGATTCGTGATACCTCTGTCCAAACCCGGACCGGTGCAATGCGGAATAGTGCGGGTTAAGGGTAACCCCTCTTTCGCTCATGAACCACTGAAGTTCGTGGCGCTCCTCAGCGCTACGGGTCATCATCCAAAATATGTAACCATTGTGATCAAGGCCCGAGGGCAGGGTGGAATGAGATAGCCCAAGAAGGGCGAGTTCAGCCCCCAGCTTGCGGCTGTAACTTTCCCAAGCACGCACGAAGGAGGTCTTGATCGCATCAGCCTTATCAAACTGTATGCTCAGGTAATGAAACAGTGGCGGGGCGAGCGTGGCATTCGTGCCCAACGACTTCCACTCGTAAAAAGGCACTTTACCCTCCATAAAATCGTGACGGTCCGTGCCTACCTGATGAACCTTGCGAATACGCTCCCATAATTCAGGGACTCGTGTTGCTATCACACCACCCTCATAGCACGTTATCATCTTCAAGGAATCGAAACTGAAGGTCGAGATGTGGCCAAAAGTGCCCAACGAACGGCCTCGGTATGCTGAAAGAAGCCCATGAGCATTGTCCTCGATCAGGCGTATGCCCCGCTCCTCACAGAATGGCAGAAGCGAATCATAGTCGCAGGGAACGCCACCGTAATTTATGGTGATGACCGCCCCCGTCCTCTCTGTGACCGAGCGCACCACATCCGGGAATGAGATGTTGAGCGTCTCGGGCTCACAATCCACGAAGACACACCTGTGTCCGCAAATTGCAACTGCATTAGCCAAAGATACGAATCCATACGATGGTAAAATGACATCTGAGCCTACCGGTAAGGCCAGTGACATGATAGCCATCTCAAGGGATTGGGTACAAGACTTTGTAAAATGGAAGTGAGACCCAGCTAACCGTTCAGCCATCCACTCCTGACAGTGGCCGTGCAGTGCCATCTGGTCATGCTCTATCGTATCCGATTTGGCAAATCTCTCAGAGGAGAGTGTGTTCTTGAATGATGGAACCAGTGTGATCATCGCCTTCAAAGCTACTTGAATCCAGCTCGACAAAAAAACACAGTCAACATCATTTGATTGTGTGTCAAGACTCCTACCTCCCACCAAAAATCATCATGTGACGTACGTTTGACACCCCTTACAAAGGACTTGCGGTAACTTGCTGCGCGAATGCAGAAATTGACATCTCTTTGAAAATACAATGCCATGATTACTTTGGACAGGTCGAAATCAATCACTCCCAGACTTGAAGGATTTGTTCTTGTAGTGCTGTTTAGCTGTATAATGGCGGATGCACGAGGTCAATCTGTTATCTCCGCAGGAGGTGCGAACATGATCTCAAATAACGGTTCAACAGCGCTAACCGTGGGCGAGATTTTCATTCCGTTTATGACTGACAATGCTGGCAATACTGCTTCGGGGGGTTTTGCGAGCGTATCATCAGCGAACATGACCATAACGTCCTTGGGAGACCCAGAGAGGCTGAATCCGAAAGTTCTCGTGTATCCCAACCCCACGGCAGATTGCGTCATTGTCGAGTTCGATGATTCCTCGCTGACAAGCGTAGTGGTGCGCTTATCAGATATTCAGGGACGCGAGCTTGTGAATCAATACTTCACTGTGTCAGGCAGCCACCTTTTCACAGACTTCTCAGACTACCCCTCGGGCACTTACATTTTGAGTCTGTTGGATAGTGAGGGGGCGTCCTTAGGTTCCCACCGAATATTGCGTCAATGATCACTCTCAACAAACACCATTCAAAAACCCACGTCATGAAAGCTCAATTCCTTTGCCTCATCATCGCCTGCACTGGAATGCAGGCGCTCGCTCAATCGGTTCCCGAGGCTTTCAGTTACAGTGCAGTTGCCCGGAACACCGAAGGTCTTCCAGTCAGCGAGGCCAACATCGGTTTGCAGATAAGTATCAGAGAAGGAGCTATCAATGGAAACCTTGTCTTTCAAGAAACGCATGACGTGAACACTGATAATTTAGGGGTTTTCAGTCTGTCGATTGGCTCAGGAACAAGCATCATTGGAGACTTGGCCTCCGTTGGATGGTCTGACGGCATTCACTTCTTAGAAGTCGGCATGGACCTAAGTGGTGGTAGTAACTTTAGCCTAATGGGTACAACTCAGTTGCTTAGTGTACCTTATGCCTTCCATGCCAAAAGTGCCTCGTCTCTTATTGGGAGTCATTTGGGAGTATCCGAAACTGGTGACACTCTTTATTTTGGTGAAGACTTTGTAGTAATCCCTGGAATCAGCGGCAACAATGGCGGTCTGGGAAATCAATACTTTACCCCAGGCCAGGGGGTAACGGACATTGATGGCAATGATTATCCCAGTATCATGCTAAGTAATGGTCAGGAGTGGATGGCAGAAAATCTAAGGACGACCACCTACGCGAATGGAGACCCGATTCCCACGTTTCCAAACCCTGACCTTTGGAGCATACAGACTTCTGGTGCTTGGGTGCTGTACAATAACGATGAGCAATATGAAGGACATCCTTATGGACTACTGTATAATTGGTACACAGCTGTCGATGAAAGAAATGTTTGTCCAAGTGGATGGCACGTACCTGATGAACAGGAGTGGAATGCGTTGGCCTCTCTACTTGGAGGGAGTTTCATTGCTGGTGGAAAGATGAAATCTACCGGTTTAGAGTTTTGGGACAGCCCTAACTTAGATGCAAGCAACCTCAGCGGCTTTAATGGGCTTCCTGCGGGTGCCAGGTTATTCAACGGTACATTCGGACTTGAGGGAATAGTAGGCTGCTGGTGGAGTACAGCAGAGAATGATGCTAATACAGCATGGCCCAGGGCGGTTGACTTCGAAGATGGTGTGCTTGGAAGAGTTTCTGACCCAAAACCTGATGGATACTCCATCAGATGCCTGAAGGATTGACTTGTGAAAGTGACCGCTACGTTTTCATCAACAGCCAACTCACTCCAACTGTAACAAGTACTGCCTTATTGCTTCAACTTCATACTCAGAAAGTTGAAAAAACGGGAACATGGGGTCGCGTAGCACAGAGCCATCAGGGCGTAAACCCATGGTCAATGCCTTCCTGAAATCCTCTGCTGTCCAATACGCAATCTGACCAGATGATGTGATATCAAGCGAACGCACCGTAGCGCCAGACTCACTCATGTGTGGACTACAACCCTTGAAGAAACGCCACGAGCGCTCAGGATACAAGTGATCATTGGTCATCGAGTTCCCACTGTGACAGTCAAAGCACGCGAACTTGGCGACCGCAAGATAACGACCAAACGCAATCTGATCACTGGTATCCGGGTGCAATATAGGATGAGGTTTCCAGTCCGGTGGCCTGAGCCAGACAGCCATCAGAAACTTCATGGCCCATGAGTAATCGGGTGCTGGATTCGGTCTTGGTGTGGCGCGAACGAGCGGGTCATCGCTCCTGAGAAAACTCACAAGGGATGACATGTCGGCATCGCTGAGATGGAGGTATTTCGGCATGTCGAACACATATCTGCCATCGGGGGTCACGCCAAACCTGAGGAAGTAGGTCAGGTCGCGCCTGGACCAGGTACCTATGCCGTGCAAGCTGTCAAGTGTGATGTTCCCGCTCCAGAATTCCCCAAGTCTTTTCGGATTTGGGTGCTTCCTTCCAGACAGGGTGCCTGTCTCACTGTCGTAATGGCATCTGACACAGATGGTGGTCGCGATACGCTTTCCCTCATCTGTTTCTTTATTGGACATAGAAGACATGGGAAGTGTGGAGAAACCCGGTCTCTCAAACGTCATTGGCGCATCGACTCGGATATACACAATTACAGCGGTAACCGCCATCGCGCATATCGCAGCACCCCACTTGAAACGTTCGTTAAACATGCGCATGAGTTGAGAAATGATCCCTGACGAGACTCAGTTGCACCCTGACCCAGCATACAATCAACAACAGGTGGAAAATCACATTGGTGAACAAGGCTCTCAGAACATCCGAGCATTGAAGCTCAGGAGAAACAGCCTGAGCCACGGTCATCACTTCATGAATCGCCCATGGCAAACGCCCAGACTCACTGGCAACCCACCCTGCAAGGGCGGCTGTCAAAGCTGCAAACAGTGCTGTGGCAGTGAGAATCATTGCTGTTCGTGCCTTAAGATCCAAGACGATAAGTGCAGCGATGGATACGCTCAACAGGCAACAGAATAACACAATTGTCCGGAAAGCGTAAAACACCCGTCTCACGGGAGGCCATGTCTCGAGCGGTTCGTGTGCCATAGGTCGAATTTCTGCACCAACGGAATTCAAAAAGCGGTCAGACAACCACTCTGGTAAGGCAAAACCGGAGGTCTCCCTGCTGTCAGGGTCTGTGCTGCCCAGAGGATAGATGCGAAAAGCTTCTCCGTCCTGACCATAATAACCTTCGATGGCAGCTGCCTTGGCCGGTTGAACCTCGACCACATTCGAAAACTGAAGATGACCCGTTAGAGGCTGTAATCCAATTACTACCACAACAACCCCCAACAACCAACTCCGAATCCCGCTCCAATCATCACTGGAATCCTCAGTCCCCGACATCTTGCCTACCGAAACAGCTAAAAGTACCCATAGCACCCCTATCATAACAGATGCTAGATAGTTGTGGGCCAAACGTGTCAGCCCATAAACATTGGCGGTCATTTCCCACAGCGCTCTAAGCTCCAGGCCGAAACCGATGTCCCCGACCTCATGCAGCAAGACTACTTCGGGGTTGTGCATCCAATTGTTCACCACCACTGACCAACCACTTAGCATGAAAGTGGAGATGAACAACATGAAGGTGGCCCCCATCCGAAAGGACTGAGAGCGTTTTCCCATAAGTTGCCACAAAAGGAACGAAATCAATAGAAATGCCATGGCAGCAGAACGGCCCACCGGATGACCGACCAACCGTGTCACCGAGTCCTGAAGCCCCGGCCAATGCAGTTCAAGCCCAGTTTCAAGCACAATGCCAGACAGACAGGCCACCGTGAAGTGAACGGTGAAGAAGTGCAGCAGGAACAATTCTGTCCGGTCTCGGAGAACCTTCGCGTTCAGCGTACAAAGGAACAGTGAGAGGGCCACTCCGGGCAATCCACCGGCAACCAACTGATGAAACAGCATGCCGGAACCGAAAATCAGACCTGCCATTGTGTCCGATCCCATTCAGAACGACTTTGACTGTTTCTGCATCCAAGCAAGGAAAATCATGCCGAGCACGGGCTTCGACCAACGTACCACTTCTGGCAACCATCCATCAAAGACAAGTCTCAGAAGCACTATGAGAAGCACTGCGATGACACACCTAATCAACAACGCTTTTGCCAGCAACGTGGTTCCTTGTACCATATATGCCATGTCAAGCATCTACTGTTCCGCCTTCAGCATCCATATTCTCCTTGAAAGAAGTCTTCATCCGTTGAAACATTTCGTGGATACCGGTCTCACCGTCACAGGCAAAGAGCACCCCCCCTGTAGCTATCATTATTACGTAACAGGCCAAATGTACCGCTGCCACGGCAGTCGCGGCCGTCTCCTGCACTCCGAAGAACGGCAGTAGGAGCACCATGGTGGCCTCCGGAAGCCCAAGGCCCTGTATGCTGAGGGGAAGTAGGAAGCTCAGGGTTAAAAGTGGCGTCAGCAACAGTAGGTCGAAGAAGGCCACATGGTGTCCAATACCCTGAAGAAGGACATACACTACAGCGGCCTGAGCCGACATATGCAGGATCGTAATCACTGAAAGGCCCGTAAAAAGCACACTGCCGACAGGATTGGAAAGAGCCTCTCTCACCGTGCGCGCCAGACTTTCGCCCACGAAAGGTAAACACCTCAGTATTCTGACAGCCCAGAGCAGGAATGGCCGCACGAAAGTGAGGCAAAAAAGCATGAGCATTGCAAGAATCGCATACCCGGTTGCCGGACGCGCCCCCAACATCTCATGTCCCTGTCGCAACACCAACAACAGAACAAGCGTTGACACGATGAAAACACCCGACATCCTCATGAGGAAAACCGCGCGAAGCCCCACCGACCAGGGTACGTCCTTGGCTCTCATCAAACTGACACGCAGCAGATCCTCCGCATCGGGCACAGGAATCGCAAACTCAAGAAACAGGATGTGCCACTCGTTTCGCAGAAACCATGGCCATGATAATGCTGTCTGATCCATCGACAAATACCACTTCATCCCCAATGTCAAAGGCCGCAGAGCCATAATAATCATAGCCAGAAGAACATGGAGAACTGGAAAATTCCAGACAGAAGCCACAACCTCTCTCCAATCTGTGACTGACAGATACCAATAGGCCACAGCTATGAAAAGTCCCGCTTGCACAAGCACTCTGAACCATCTACTGAACAGAATGCTGCTCATATGTATGCCCTGCATGCACACCCCTGACGAAAAGGATTCAAACAAGTGTTTACTCAAGCCAGTCGCTTTAAGGCCAATTGATGAACAAATCATCCTTAGCGGGGACTTGAAAAATATAATTATCTATAATTCGACAGGTAGTAGGGCATATTCTGAACAAACCATTGTTGCGTTTTCCTGATGCCCATGGAAATATTTCTTGGGATGTAGGGTTCGGCCGAATCGTAGGCCCTAACCAACGGCCCCTTCATGAATTTCTTGTCCTTGGACAACTCCACGTGCATATCGAACATATCCTCATCGGCAAGCCCGTTCTTGTCAGGTATAGGGTGCTCAGTCCAATAGAATGACTCATCGCTGATCAGGCAGCGGGTGGCCCTTACGATACGAGCCATGCCGTCCTTGTAAGCGGGATTGTTCCGAGCGAAAATCTTGTTATAGCTAAGTACGGTGAAGAACGTCTTGTGTTTCTTCACCTCGTTGATAAGGGCTATCATGTGATCGGGGTCAATCAGGTCTGACGAGGTCAGGTGCTTGTGATCTATCGAGAAATTGATGACCCCCCCTTTAAAGGTGTTCAGGACGAGCTGGAGCTGTTCCATCTCAGGACGGGAATTGAATTCCATACGCACAGTCAGATTCAATGGCCTTGTCAATGCCTCGAAAGCATAATCCGGTTTTAGCAGTGTGATGAAATCATGATAGATGGAGACGAAACGAATACCGTCCTCCCTGTCACATCTCTCAAAGTCCTCTCTTAGGCGGGCTGCGGAGCGCATCACGGGTTTCCTCCCGAACAGCTTCTTCTGCTCCGATATGGCTCCTGCACAACCCACACACTCGATCGGGCAGCCCCTGAAAGGGATCATGTAAGGATGAATGACCTCACTCCACGGACTCACGTTGTTCTTCTGCACACGGTAAACCTCCTTTTTGAACGAGGGAAAGAAATCTATGTCCATGTACTCGTTCTCCTCCATATCTGCGCTGTTGAGGAAGTACCTGCGAGGATTGTCCACACCGTTCCTCCCAACAAGGTTCGGAATCCCGTCAAAGTTCTCCTCCCCTTCCATCAGTGCAGTGATCAGTTGAGGAAGAGGCTGCTCCCCGTCACCACGGATGACAAAATCAACCCCAAATCTCTCTATAATCTGATAGGGGTACTCCGAGGCTGTGATACCACCAGCAATGGTGATACAGCGAGGGTTTACTGCTTTAATCCTTTTGGACAGCTGCCCTGCGCCATAAAGGGCAAGGTACCAGTGAATATCAATGAAGATTATTCGGGCACTGCGTATGTCCTCATCGGTGAGTTCACTTGCAAAAAGACCCTTAACGGGATATGGAATCCTCTTTACCAGTGCAGGTACAGAGAAAGGCATGATGCACTGCCTGCTCATGGTGGTCTGGGGATGAACGTAAAGCACCTTCCCTGCAACGCTCTCTTGCCGAATCACCATCTGGTCAACAATCTTTTAAGTGTACGGACGAAAGTAAAACTATTTTCACGGGATGCGAACAACCCACGCTCAGCATCTGACCCAGTGAACGCGTAAGGTATCTCAACATCGAAGACGGGGCGCATACCAAGAAGTGCAGTCTCATCCCCACAGCACCACCTCAAATAATCCGGGTACCGGCAACGATGCATCTTGAACATTCTTTGGTCGGCCATGCCAGCAAGTGTTATCACGTTCGGGTCGGCCTCGTACGGGAGTACAGTGATTATCAATGCCAAGGCATCCCTCAAGCTATCGTCACATTCGATGACATAAGGGACAGAGGAAAATAGCACGGCTGCCTTAGTTGGCGACACTTTCAGACTTGCCATTCTGGAGACCATCTTCGGACCAAGCCAAGTAAAGTCGTGCTCATGTCCTTGAATGCGAGGCGCAACGACCACCGTATGTGCCCGTGGCAGGTAACGCAGTCTTACAGACAACCCTGACTTGTGAAGCGGGACGATGAACCTGAGCGATGGGTGTCGGAGCTCATTTGTCACTGCACTGAAAGTATGATATCTTCCCTGAATTGCGGTCAGGTGGTCCAACCTGACCAGTTCGTAATGAAATGGCTCGCAGTTGACGCACCGATACTCCACTTTGCTTCTCAGTTTGGCATCAAGCCTCTCAGTCTGTGCAAGCCAGTCAGGTTCCCTCCCGTTTTGGTAGGTAAGCTCTGCTGCCTGTCCGAGAACCCATTCAACATTGTGTTCCATGAGAAACGGGATTACCACCGCTCCATGTTGCTCCAATAGCACCTGGTGGGACTCATTGCGCATTATGGTCCTGTACGTCATCCTTTAGCTCCCTTTACCGGGCAGATTGAATTGTCCTAGCAGTGACAACCTGAACTCACCATGGGATTCACTCCAAGCAACATAACCCGTAAAAGCGTCTCACCTTGAGAAAAGAATCTTAATCTCCCACAAATCTCGGTCCTGATACCGTCTAAAGATGACATGAATTCGAACCCCAGCCTCCGGTTCAATTCCACAGCAGCCCTGTTCTCCGTGGACACTTTGGAATAGCAGACCTTGAAGTCAAGCTCCTTGAAAAAGTACCACATGAGCATGACAATGCACTTGACGGGCAGATGGCCATCGCGATAATCGGTGTGCCCCACTATGATATTCCCCCAAAATGAACGCCCTTCCCAATCAATATCTGTGGCATATATAAGTCCGAAAGGAATGCCGTTCTCCGAGGCTACAAGGTAAAGTGAATCTCTACAGTCCAGCTCATTGAACCACTTCACTTGCATCTCCGGTAAGATGTGCCCCCTGTGCAGGAGATGCCTGTTGACATTCAAATCATTCCTCCATTTGCGCACCATTTCGAGGTCGGCCTCCATGAGACTTCGCAACTCGGTATTGCCGTGGGTCATCCTCATCGCACAGGAACACTTACTTCTACAATGGGCGGACAAATGACCGCAGATGTTCTCATCAGTACATGGGCCATTGAAAGCCCCACTCCGAAACCCGAACAGAGCAGGGTCTGTTCACCTTTCATCTGATCTTCGAGCTGTGTAACAATGGTTAAAGGTATGGAAGCTGAGGAGGTATTGCCGAACTGACCGATGGAATACGGGAGTTTTTCAGAAGGAATGTTCAGCTTCTTCCGCATGGTCTCGTTAATGAGCTGATTGGCCTGATGGAGCACAAAGTAATCCACATTCCCCTCGTAAGCCCCATGTCTCTCCATGAATGAACGAAGATCCGGAACCACATCATGCAAGGCGAACCTGAGCACCTGGTCGGCATCCATCTGTGCCGCATATCGCAGCCCTGATAGGTTTCCGCCATCTGCAAAGTGGCGTGCTCCACTTTTCGGGGCATGGATGGCCCTGAAATGACCCCCGTCTGAATAAAAACCGAATTGCATGGGCGAGGCGTGGTCCGACAGCTCGAGCGCTGTGGCCGTGCCGGCATCTCCCATCAACGGATATGACCTCGGGTCGTCCTCTGATGTCAGCACAGCTGTCTCACCCGCAAGCAGCAGTGCACGTTGAATCCGCAGGGTCTGCATGAGGGAGGAGACCACTGAAAGTCCGTAAACCCAGCCTGAGCAGCCGAGATTCATATCAAATGCCAAACAGGAGCGCGACAGCTCCAGTCTCTCTTGCAACACGATGGCTGTGGAGGGCATGAGATAGTCCGGGGACTGGGTCACAAGCACCAATGCCCCTACCGAGTCAGGGCTCCAGCGGAGTTCCTGCAGCAATCGCCTTGCTGCCTCGGTACAGAGGTCTCCCGCTGTGAGCCGGTTGAATGATGTGCGCCTCTCCCTCACGCCAACGTGATGGATGAAATTGTCGCAGGCCTGTTGTGAGGCGAAACCAGTAGGGGCCGTGAGCACCCTGCCCACAGGGACAGCTGCGGCAATACCTTGCAATCGGGGGAACTTCATATAGTCTGCCCTGCCTTCCTTTCAATGCATTCCAACAGCTCGGTGAGAGTCTTCGTTGTCCGGTAGTCCTCCTTATCCAATAGGACTCCGAACTCAGCGTCTATGACCACAGATAGCACGACCGAGTTGATGGAATTCCATTCGATGATCTCCTTATAAATGCTGTCGGGTCTGACACTCACAGGATCAAGATCGTTGAATTCCTCAACAATCAATTCAATCAACCTATCGACACCCTGACTCACCCTCATGGCACATGGAAATCCAAACCCTGAAACAAGGTCGTGAAGTTACGACCATTAGGCTTAATGCCTCTTTGGTCGGTCATAAATGCCAAAGATTCTATTCCAAGGGTAGCGAACTGCATAATCCGCAGGTCCTCTGGTACTGAACTGTTGTAGCGGCTTATGTGGCGCCTCAATTCAGCTAGGCTCTTGCGTTCGGTCAACACCAACACCGCCTTCAAGACATCCATCGACCCCTTGACCACGAATGCCTCATCCACCCCTGAAATCGATAGCAGTCTGCGCTCCACTTCCTCCATGTGAACAAGGTTGCCGCGTTGACTTTTGTAGCTTCTCGAAACTCTACCAATTACCCTGAGTCCACCATCAGCGTCAAAGGTCACCAGATCTCCCGTGGGGTACCAGCCGTTGGAATCGGTGGCCGCAGAGATGAGACCGTCACTATTGAGGTATGACCGGGTCACTGTGGAACCCCGAACCTCCAATTCCCCGCCTTCACCGCTTCGTACCTCTACATTGACAGCGAGCCTTCCCACACAGCCGGGCCTGCGGCAGTCGTCCGTGCTGTACGAGAGGAGCGATGAGGTCTCTGTCAGCCCATACACCTCATAGATGGAGACTGACCGGTCCTCATACCATTGCCATATCCTCTCTTGCAGCGGGGCGCCTCCGCAGGTCACTTTCTTGAGGGGCACGACCGAATCCGGTGAAGCCTCCATCTCAGCCTTGAGCATGCGGAGCAGTTGCGGCACTGCCGCCATGTGCTGCGCATTGAACAGTTGCAGGTTCCTCAGCAGGGACTCTGACGGAGCCGCGTAGCAGAGGGTTATGCCCCGAAGCTGACATGCATAGTTCACCTTGCGCGCTGCACTGTGGCTCATAGGAAGTATGCTGAGACTGCATGTAACACCATTGAAGACATCGGACCGCCCGAACTCCTCCGCAGCGGTGAGGATATTTCGATGAGTGAGCATGACCCCTTTCGGCCGCGAAGTGCTTCCAGAAGTAAAAAGTATAATTGCAGTATCGTCCGGACTCACTTCATCTTTTCTGGCCTGAAGGATTGAACGCTCCCTACCGCTGATTCCATTGCGGCCACAGGCATCGTGGGCGTGGACCACAGTGACTTTGCTCCCGTATTCTTCAGAAAGTCGCTTGACCATGGCCTTAGAATCCGTCACAATCAGGTTCGACCGGGTCATTTCCCGCACCTGATCCAACCTGTCGGTTGCAGTAGTGAGCGGCAATGGTACGTGGATTCCACCGGATTTCAGAATAGCACATTCCACGATGTTCCATGTCGGGCTGTTTGTAAGAAGAGAGATCACCATGTCTCTTTTTTTTTGCCCGGCATCGATCAGCCTACTGGCGAAAATCTCCGAGACATCATGGACAACAGTCCCCGTGTAAGCAGTCAGTAAGCCCCTCTTCAAGCAATTGAAAAGCTGCACCGCGCCTCTGTCATGAGGAATGTCAAACAACCGCATTGTGCTACCTGCTCTCATGGCTGTCGGTGTTGAGCGATCCGGAATGTATACCATGACCGTCCTTCCTTGAAATCACTGAGAACCCAAACAGGTTCTTCACAGAATATCCCGACATCCATATCCTCTCCAATTCCCAAGGCAACATGGTAAATGGGATCACAACGCAAAGCAAGCCTGTGCCCGTAGTGATCTCTGAAGCCCTGCTCGAAACGCTTTACAGACTTGGAATCGTAAATTTCAGCAAGCTCCATGAATCGGGCGATATTTGATTCGGTGGGAAGAATATGGACATCTGTCCTCTTTTCATCTGCCCTCAGTCTCAAGTACGCGATGAGTGCCTGAAACATCTCGATATTCAACAACGGGTCACCAATCAACAGCACTTGGCAGTCTTGAGGGCAAACCCTCAATGTATGCTCCACGGCACGTTGTATCGCCTCGCCCGACTCCACGTACTCCCCGATCGTACGATAAGAGTGCACGCCCTGCACCATGAATAGGGCGCTGAACAGGCCAGTTATGACGACCTGTCTGAAATAATCTGGCAGCACCTTGGGTATCATCAAGGCGAACATCACGAACAAGACAATCAGCGATGGAGTGAGATAGCGTCCAGAGAAACCGACCGACACAAGCAGCAGGAACTGCAACAAGATGGTCCCCCCCCCTAAAAGGAGAAACACCCGTCCGACACCGCTCATCTGACGGATTGAAAAAACAGCCAACAGCGCGAACAGGGTAAGGTGCGGGAAGATGGTCTTCCCCCACCAGTCTCTCGCTGACATGTGCTCAAAGTATCTGATGATATTACCGAAGACAGACCCACCATCGGCCAGCACATAGTCCGCCTCCGTATTGCCTACGTCAGTGAGTAGGAATGTAAGTGCGAACAGACCGCAGACAAGGCCAACACCAGCGGAAAAACGGTTGATCTGCTTCTGACCTACCGTCTCGATAAAATCAGGCTGCAAATGAGCAATCAGATGGACGAGTGCAACAATGAAAGGTGTCAAGAGCACAAAACTCTCTTTGGTGAAGAACAACAATAGCACGAGGGAAAGGGTCACTGCACCAAGCTTTCCGACCACTATGCGATTAAGCAGGAAACCAGCGATCAGAAGCGAAACCGCCTCGATGGTTGCCAATCTGGTCATAAGCTCGGTGGAACTACCCAGAACGAGCATGAACGGTAGCAGAAATGAGAGCAAGGGGGACACACCGAGCCTGCGGGCCAGTGATTGGAACTGGTACAGGACGATAACTGTAGTACAACACACCAGCGCATGCCACAACCACCACTGAGACCCGAACAATGCAGAGAATATGGCAAGATGGAAATTGAGCCCTTTACTGACTCTACCGTCACTTTCATTCCAAACCCTCATGAAATAGGTTCGGACATCAGCCTCGGTGAACAACTGATGGTTCATCATGATCTCATGATCCTCCATCATGTGATAACCAGAGTTTACCAATCCAGTTAGGATATAGACTGCGCCTAACACCAACAAATAAATCGCTACATTAAAAAATCTCATGTGAGACACATAAATGAATTTTAATGTAATTTTCGAAGCATTAAAACGCAATGCACCTCATTTATCAGACATGCCGCCCCATACCCTTTGCAAAAAACATTAAATTCCCGCCATCTTATCCCCCATCGTAAACAAAGAATCTCGAATGTTCATCACACGGTCTGACAACCTCAAGTACGTCTGTGCAGCAGTGTGCATCATGTTTACGGTAATCAGTTACTCGTTTGGCTTTTTTGAAAGTCATATTGACCTCATTGTATCCTCAATAACCCGAGAAATCTGGCTCGAACAAGGCAAAGGTCTTCTCTGGAATGGAACACAATACATTCTTCCATTCTTTTATGGACAAATAAATGACCTGTTCCCGAAGATCAACGCATTTTCATTAGGGTTGAGCTTTGCCAATGCAATTGCTCTCGTGCTGTTGGTCTTAGCACTCATAAAGTTTTCCACTTCTCTGGAACCGAACAGAAGGGCGTTCCTGATTATCATCCTAAGTTCCATTTTAATCATACCGCAAGTGCTGACGATAAACAGCACCCGTACCGCAATAATTGGAACCTACAGTGTGCTTATGACCATGCTCTGGATGGATGCGAAAGTAAGGATACATAGCGCAGGCAAGTGGGCCAGCATTGCGCTTTTTCTTGCAGCCCTGTCGTTGATGCGTATGGAGGCGGTTGTTCTGATCGGAGCCGTTGTAGGTATCCCAATGTTTTTCTATTCGCAACGGTCTCTCAGATTCCTCTTGCCCCTTACCTTCGGATTTACGTCACTTTTGGCTTACAATCTGGCATTGAATACATGGGGTCCCGAGGAAATGAAAGCTTTTTATTATTACGAGAACGAGCTGATAGACCGCGGACACACGTGTGTTCCGGATGCTTATAGCGTCAGGCTTTTGCGACCGGCTACTGTACTTGAGGAAGAAGGAGACACACTCTCATTGGGTGCCACAGCATTACTGTATCACTCGTTGTATGATGAGGATTTGGTAAGCACGGATTTCTTAGCCAAGATCACCTGTTCAAAATCTGAATCCTCGGTTCATAGTTGGCTGCTTGGAGGAGTTAGTCTGGCAGGGTGGTTCAATTGTGTCCACGCTTCCATTGCAGAATCTCTGAGAGGCTGGTGGGTTATTCTTGCCAGTTTTTGCTCATTCCTCTTGATGTGGTTGAGCAGAGGTTTCCGCAGAGAAACACTGTACGCGGGAGCCACCTTGCTCCTTCCATTGGTCTTGGCCATGCACATTACTGTACCCGCGCGTTTCACTGTCCCGTTCTTTTCTGTGTATTCTGTGCTGTGTATTCTGGGGTCTGTACTTTCTCGCCCAAGGTTGTTCAACCCAATAATTATCTTAGGATTCATGGTTGGTTTTGCAGCACTCTCAGAAGAGTATAAATGGCTGCAAGAGCGTCAAAGACAGCAGAGCATTGTAGTCGATAACCTTAATGAATTAAGACAGCTTAAGGACGCAGAAAAAACGTTCATTATTCTTCAAACGGGACTCCCTCACGCCTTCATGCCACCAAAGCTATCATCTTCATTGGTTCAGATAGACTCGGTTCTGTTCATGGATGAGTATTTCACATATCGACCATTCTTTGAGGACTGGGAGGAGCACTGCAGATGCCAATCACGGTCGCTTGCAAACAGACTTCAGTTTGCGGCACAGCAAAACGCCATTTATGTTTCTACAGACGAGGGCACCAAGTTTACATCTCGATACGCCCAACTCATGCATGGAACCGATTTCAGTTTTGAAGATATCGGTCAATTTGGACAAGTCTTGAGAAAGTACCGGATAAGTGCTGCTTCAAGTAATGAAAAATCAGTCATTTCAAACACCAAAGACTGAAATCACCACTTTGGTATATCTTATCCATGCAATCCAAACTAGAAATACCTGATTTGATTGACTGCTCCTGAAAACCCGGAGTTATAAATACGTGGGTAGCTTTGAATCGGGTATGAAGCAACTCATTCGAACATAAACCCATTAAAAGTTGGTCTGACCAGAACTTGATGGCCTCAGACTCCGAAGTGACCTGACCTGGCATCGGATTGCGGTAGAAGACTCGACAGCCCGAAATCCCAGCAAACATCCTTGCCAGCTCATCTCCCACCACTACGACCGATTCCTGAGGCACGTGCTCTTCTGCCCAGTTCATCACATTCATAGCGTCCCGATTCACAAACTCAGGAAACTCCTGTTGATGTAGTCGCGCTAAGACATTCCTATAAAAATAAACATTCGGCCAAGCCGCAAGCGCCAGAACCAAGAATGAACAAATGAGCGGGATGAAACGCTTAAATCGGCCTGATGACAGACCGGAAAGCCCTATACCGAGTAAAGACGCTGATGCCATTATCGTCAAAGGTGCGGTAAGGCCAATGTGCGCCTGTACCTGAAAAGGCATGACCGGAGGCGGGATCAAGGTGAGTGTCAGGGTGACCGCTACCCAGATGAGGAGAGGGGCATACCTTCTCCATTCCGCTCCACCTGACAACCGTAAGGCTAACGGGAAAAACATTGCTGGAACAAGGACCCATATATAGGTCAGGAAGGTCTCAGACGGACTTGGGCCGATGACCCACCCATCGTTCCGGGCGGCATCATCCATATGGAAGAGAAAAAGCCAACTATAGTATAAAATCGGGGGTAAGCTTCCGATCAGGGAGAAAAGAAACGCTGCAATCGCATCAAACCTGTTGTCCTTGAAATAATGATAAACCGAGACAGCAAACGATATGAGTAGGGAGGCCAGCATACCATAGATGTAAACAGCCCCTGACAGCAGCATAAGTACCCCCATAGCCTGCAAAAGCCACTTTGCTCCTGTCCGCAGAAATCGGATGAGGCTATACATGTACAGGATGAAAAGCGCATTGGCAAGCGGAATGTAGTACTCCCCGATCATTGCCACGAACATATTCATCTCTGGGGCGGACAGGGTCCAAGAGCAGCCCATACCATTCACACAACCGTGATATCCTGCACCGAACAAAAACAGAACCACCGAAAAAATGCGCGCCACAGGGCTTTCGATGAACAGTGTAGTCAGACAGTGGAAAGAAATGAGCAGCAATGTAGCGGCCAGCATCCGGAATATCAGGAATGCATCGGTGTTTGAAATGCTCAACATGTAGGCGAGGAACGCAATGAGATTGCCGATGGGGTTGATGAACAGGTCACCCTCAGCTCGCATGAACTTGTCCTCCCCCAAGATTTTCTGCCCGTCAGCCATCTCAGCAGGACCGAGAGCCATGTAGTAAAAGCTGTCATCGGGATAAACGCCCACCGCCCCTGTAAACACCCTCTCACCATCTGTGAGGCTTTGTCCCAGACACATGGGATAAGTGATCGAAACAATCAGGACAAATATTATTCCGAAAATAAAATAACGCTCAAGGGCTGATGCACGGATTAACGTCATTTCCGCTCTTAATCTATCAACTTTCAACAGCACTGATAATCTCAATCGATTGCGGCTCAACCGAAGGGGCAAAGACCTTGATAAGCCGCCCTGTCTCATCAATCAAATACTTGTGGAAGTTCCATTCAACTTCCGAGTCCTCCAGAAGGTTCAGCTCCTTGGTAGTCAAGAACTGATACAATGGATGGACGGGTGAGTTCTTGATATTCACCTTCTCTGTAAGGGTGAATGTGACATTGTACCGAGATGTACAAAATTCCATAATCTGTCTGGGGGTGCCGGGCTCCTGACCGGCAAAATCATTGCATGGAACCCCGAGAACGGATAACGTCTCTGCAAATCTATCCTGAAGTTGTTGAAGTTGTTCGTATTGTGGGGTGAGACCGCACTTGGATGCCACGTTGACAATCAAGAGTTTCCTACCTCGGAAACGAGCAAGCGGAAGTGGCTCTCCATCCAACGTCTTCATCAGAATGTTGTGAACTGAATGAGCGAGAGTCTTCTCTTCCCCCTTCAAGAATTTCTTCACTTTGTGCAGTAGACTCATCCTGTTTTCATTTAAATACGGGGCTTCCAAAAACCATTCTGATAAATATGGGAACGGTTCTTCGCATGAACCGGACGTTTGCGAACAGTGATAAATAGTTGCGGAAGGCATGAATGGATAGATAGAAACGGACGTACGCTTTACGGTACATCCTGTCCATGGTTTTCTTATCCACCGTTTTGGGCACATACGTGGGATGCACAATATCACCCTTCATGTAACTTACCCACACATCGCGGTCGAACTGACCCTCTTTGATGCCCAGTTCATATACCTCCACATCCGGCATGGGCACCATTCTGGTAAACATGGCGTTGAACGGCCTGAGCCTTGCGGCAAAACGGATTGTGGCTCTCATATCAGCCTCTGTCTCCCCAGGGTGACCGAATATGAAGTTGGCCATGGTCTTCACGCCATGTGCCCGGCACAGGTCGAATGCGGTCATGAACTGATGGTCTGTGATCTTCTTGCCCGTCTGGAAACGCACATGTTCCGCACCTGCTTCCACTCCGAAGGTGATCTTCCGGCAACCGGCTTCCTTCATTTTACGAAGCAGCTCCTCGTCAATCAGATCAGCACGGGTCTCACACCCCCAATCGAATCGAATGCCAGAATCAATGATGGCCTGGCACATGGACAGTGTGCGTTTGCGATGCACCGTGAAGGTGAGGTCCATGAACTCGACCCACTCGACTCCGCAGCGGTTGACCAGTTGCTCTAAATGTTCAATGACTCGTTCGTTTGACAGGTACCGAAAATTCATCTGCGCTGGACTCGCACAGAAGTTGCAGTTGTACGGACACCCCCTTGTGGTGAAAAGCTGCATGTACCGCTTATTGGTACTGGCCGAGTAATAGCTCTCAACCGATAGCAGGTCGTAGGCTGGTATCGACAGGGCGTTCAGGTCGTTAATCGTGGCCTGCCCATTGTCCGTGAGAATCCCATCGCGGTATCGGACCAGTCCCGGCTGCGATTCATCCAGCGGCTCTCCGTGTATCAAATGCATGCACAGGTTCAGGAAAACGTACTCGGCATCTCCCCGAAGTCCCCATGGAATGTCCATATCAACCAGAATGGACGGGTCGGCATTGACATGATATCCTTCCAGCACCATCGGGGTTTCCGGGAATGCTGAGCGGATGGCGCAGGTGAGTGCATAAGCGTCAGGAAGAGTCGAGGGGAAGGCCCCGAGACAGATCACCCCCGGTCTCAAATCGGAAAGTAGGCGAACGATATCTTGCGTAGAGAGGTTTTGCGGTGTCGGCTCAAGAATCACGGATCCGATACCGTTTGAGCGCAGCATCCCAGCAAGGTTCGCCAGCTTGACATAAGGCACGCATGCAACCAAGTCGCGCGGATTGATAAAGACCACGTCACGTTTCGGTGAGTCTGAGGAATAGCCTTTATGCATCACGCACCATGGGAAATGTGAGGGTCTCACAAATGTATGCGTCCGTGTTCACCTTTTGCTCTCGACTGCTCAAAGTAGACATCACCGCAGCAAGAATGAACCCTGCCATCAACCTCAGTAAAGATAGGGTGTGGTATGAAGAGCGTCTGCTTCCCGAACTGGGAAAAGGGGTGAATATCACCTTATCCGCGAGATTCATAAGCGTCACATCTAAGAGATACGGAGACTTTATCTTTCGCATGAGTTCCCTGTTTACAAGGTGATTGACAGCCCTGATGGATGAACCTGCAACATCCTGCCCAATTCCTTTCACCGACCATCTTACCATTCGGCCATGAACTCGGCTACCGGTCCAGCGCAGCAGCCCTCTCTCAGTCAACGGGGTGTGTATGTCAGCGTAGACCAATTTACCCGGATGCTCTGCTGAATTGGTGAGTGATGTCAACTGTTCTACGTTCAGATGGCAGTCGCTATCCAGCGTGAGCACCACCTTTCCACGGGCGAGGGACATGCCAGTCAGGGTGGCTGCAAACTGTCCTCTGTTGCCATTGAGTCTCACAATTCTGACCTCCGCGTATCCGGACAAAATTTCGGTGTGGATATAACGGTAGCTGTCATCCGGGTCACCGTCACTCACGAAAATGACCTCTGAATCATGGTCTCTCCCCTTTTGAAACTCTTTCAGAAGGACAAGTAGACTTGGCATATGCTGCACGGACCGGTACAAGGGAATAACAATGGACACTCCATCTAACGCTGTGCTCATGGCTCACCTTCAATCGTCTTCCAGTCTACGTAAGGAAAGAGCGGCCCCTTGAATTTTCCCAGACTCTTGAATTCACCCCGGCAGAACTCTCCAAGTACGACCTTGAACGAGATTATGTCCTCAAGGGCCATCAGGGTCTCATGGTTCACATCGGCAAAAAAGAGACTCACGTTAAATATGCCGTGATTAAAGAAGCCCCGGGGAAATGTGAGTCTCAGACGGTGGTCTCCCTCCTGCCAGCATTCAGGGACCTCCATCCCTTGATGGGTTCGATGATTGCAGCAGCTCATGACCGAGTGCCCGAACTTATCAGAGAAAACTGCTGAGAGCACGAGAGGCCCTTCCCAGTTCTTCCGAAAACTGAGACTTAGTGATAATTCGTCCTCAGATGAGAAACCGTCTTCAGTTATTCCAATGTCCGTTTCCACAGCAAAGTGGGTAAGGTGGATTCCCGATTCCTCTGACATAAGCGCCAATCTGTCGTCAAGGGCCTTGTTATCTCCTATCTGATAGGTGAACAGCAGGCCGCGTAGGTCAGACGCTCGATGCGCAGTGTCTTCCGAGGGATTTTTCTGCTGAACCTCTTGAATAGAAGATGCCCCGATGGGCGGGAAGGTAATCAGTTGTCCGCGCGCCATCTCTGCCTCGATATAGGCCTCAATGGTTCGCGAGGCCTTGTCAAGCATTCGCACACGGCCACCGTCCAACCACATTACAGTATCACATATCCGCTGTAAAGATTCCAACTCATGGCTGACTACCAGCATTGAACAACCGCGTTCAACTATCTGTTCAACTCTTCGCATCGACTCCCGTTGAAACAACAGGTCTCCCACACTCATCACCTCATCAAGTAGTAGGATGTCACTGGGAAAGGTGGTGACAACGGAAAAAGCAAGCCTTAGAAACATTCCCGTAGAGTATGACTTCAAAGGCTGATCGATATGTTGGCGAAGGCCGCTGAATTCGATGATGTCGTCAAACTTGCCGCGGGCCTCCTCCTTGGACAGCCCCTGAATCTGTGCCACCAGAAAAACATTCTCCCTGCCTGTCAGCTCCAAATGGAACCCAGATCCGATGTCCAATACGGATGAAAGTTTGCCTTTGTAGGTGACCGTTCCGGAATCGGGCACCAGCAGACCGGCTACAATCTTGAGCAACGTACTCTTTCCGCAACCGTTGTTGCCAATCACACCCATGACCTCGGACGATCGCAGCTTGAAGCTGATGTCTGTGAGAACAGGGGCGGTCGGCCTACTCAGAATTCCGAGCGGGTTTTTCCGGAGGCCAAACGACTTGCTAAGTGACTCGGCAATGAGCACAAGCTCCGAGGGGGACGGCTTGTCAGTTTCCATCATCTACAAACTTAGACCGCATCGAACTCGCCCGGAAACTCGACACGCATAAAGTCCTTGAACTCCTCTGCTGAGACCGATAACGGGCTATAGGAAAAACGATGGCAAAACAGTGCCCTCTGTTTGACCAGTTCCGGCTCGTTAGCAGAGTCATTGGCCGTGAAAAAATCATGGGGCGGCTCAAAAACCTCAATCTCACTCGCCCGCTCATGCGAATCAGCGTAAAATAGATAGAAGTCCGACTCCCTTGGCCTCATGTTCACGATGGCCGCCACTCTTGTCCGGTCTGAACGATTCACACCCGAACCATGAATGACACGGT
Source organism: uncultured Chryseobacterium sp. (assembly GCA_964500205.1). Taxonomy (GTDB): domain Bacteria; phylum Bacteroidota; class Bacteroidia; order UBA10329; family UBA10329; genus UBA10329. Next base: position 403,742 of record CAZCNS010000001.1, read on the forward strand.
GATCCCACATCACCACATCGCCCGCATTAAGGATGATTTCTGTCAGGTAGGGACGCAGCGTCTCCTCGCCCGGGGAGATGAATGAATCGGGGATGTCCACTCCCCGCCATGTGTCGAAGAGTCGATGGCTGCCCTTCAGAAGATGTATAGGGCCGTTGTCCTTGTCAAGGTCGAGCAATGGGCACCAGACATTTACAGTCCTGAACCTGCTCTCATCCACGTGCGACCAGTCCTGATGAAGGTACATGCCGCTGTCCTCGGCAGGGTGCTTCACACCGAACACCGCGAACACTGGCAAGTAGTCATGCAAGTATCGAGAGGCCCGAGGAACCAATGCCGCCTGAACGGCCCGGTTAATCCGCTCCTTATGCCCATGCTTGTTGCTCCACTGACTAATGAAAAACGCACGGTCAGTGACTACATCCGCATTCTCCTCATAGACTTGGTACAGGGAGGAAATGGTCTGCTGGTCAAGAAAGTTGCGGATGACTATGTAGCCATACTTCTCAAAACGCTCCTGTAGCCCTGGGTCTTTGAAGACAAGTCTCTTTCTTTCTCCTTTGCCGAACTGGGACCCGATGCCCTCCGCATCCATGAATCGGAGCAGGTGTTCCGTCCCGGTAGGATTCCTGTGGTCGAAATGTAACCGGGTGAGGAAGTCATCGCCCACGGCAATCTTACGTATGCCCTTCTCCCCTTCCTTCCTGAAATAGTGCATGACCCTGGCAGTCTCAGGCATCAGGATGAGACCTGCTGACAAACGCATGGTATCGGTACGATTGGGTCCCGAGGAGTGCATCAACCGACTGTCCATGACCACAGCATCTCCAATGCTCACCTCCACGAGGGTCTCCACGATATCGGAAGGCAGTTCAGGGTGGACGTTGGTTCCTCTGATAGGCACGTCCCGGTGACTGCCCTCTACCACTCTGAGGGTTCCATTTGTCTCTGAGGCCTCTGTCAACGGCATCCATATCAGCAGACCGGAGGCGACATCCTCATCCGTGAGAGTCCAGTCACGGTGCGGTGTCACCTCACCGTTCGGCCCCGGAAACTTGACCAGATAATAGCCGAGAAGGCACTTGTAGCCCCGGAAGGACTGCTGAGTATGATTATCCAGCCGGGTCTGCACAGCGAGATTGACATCCCTGCGGTAATCCGCATCAGGAGACCAGTGGGTGGTGAAGAACGGGGAGTCGACAGCCGCTCTGTGCGCTGTCTGATTGAAGTAACTAATAAGATGCCGCACATCCTCATCGGAGAGAAACCCCCGGATGACAGACCATCCCTTCTGCTTCACCTCTTTTGCAACAAGGTTATCTAATATGTCTATTTTATGAACAATGACCATACGCGTTTTCAAAGATAGGTTGACGGCCGGCAGGGCATAAGACCGCACTCGACAAATTTTAACATCCAGAATGGATTCCGAGGCCAGGGGTTCACAGATGCTCGGGTATCCGTCTGTCAATCCTCCTGAAATAGACTATGCCCGAAACCAGCAAAAGGACAACGACAGGGACACTAATGAAATGTGAGAGCCCAGGGGCCTCTCCGCCCACCAAAGCGAACCTGTATCCCTCACATACCACAGTCATCGGATTGATATACATTAAACCCTCTATCTCGGAAGGAAGAATGGTGGTCGGGAAAAACACGGGGGAAAGCCATACCCCGAAATTCACAAGTACGGGAAAAACATGCATCAGATCCTTTCTCTTGAATGTGAGTATGCAGAACCAGATGCCCAAGGCTGCGCCACTCGCGATGTTCAACAGTACAAAGAATGGGAAGAAAACGATTGAGGAATCTGGCCATGCCTGAAATATCAGCATAGCCAGTGCAATAAGCAGGAGTGCGAAGATGAAATCAACCCCACCTGAAAACACCCTTGAAAGCGGCAACAGCACCCTTGGGAAGTCAATCTTCTTCACCACATCTGGTGATTCGAGAAAAGCATTTCCCATAGAGAGGCTCAGATAAGTGAAGTAGTTCCAGCCGACAAGCCCTATGAGTGCGAACACCGAGTAGGGAACATCACCAGTATCGACCTGTATGACCCTGTCAAAGAAAAACGTGAAAACTATCACCGAGGGGATAGGCTGAAGCAGCACCCATAGCAACCCAAAGCTGGTGTTGGAGTACCTGACCCTGATCTCCCTGATGGCAAACACTAACATCAGCCCTCTAAGCCGCCACAAGCGATGAAGATACTCCCTGAGGGGGTCGGGATCTGCACCGAGAACGGTAAGACCTCCGTGCCGGTCCACCTCAGTAACTGTAACTGTCGATTCCAATGGTGAATCGGGATGGGCACTTGTACCGCTCGAAGTCATTTTCTGGCCTTCAAGACCAGATGGCGAGATTGTTCCCATCTTATGTGAATCCCATGAAAGCACCGACTGTGACCTTGTTAACATCGCCTTTCGGTGAGTCGACCCTATGCCAAATCTCCCCAGCTGCAAACACTATCAAGTCACCAGGAACAAGCCTAACCGTGAAGCTTCTCAGACTGTCCGGGCCTTGGCTTGAGACCGTCCTACCGTCCTCCAGTTCAACATCCGTCTCCGAGATGACGCGTTGCCCCTCTCTCCGTTCAAGGTCAAAAATCCTGAGCTCGCCTCCACAGGCTGGCATCTGAAGCCCAACAAAATAGCTCAACTGATTCTTTGTGTGGACTATACCGTTTAGGTATTCATACAGGTTTGGGAACATTCGGTCGAACATGTTGCCGCAGTGTATCGGTATGCCACCCATGTTGGGATAGAACACGCGCAGGGTCGCGGGCGTGTAGTAAGTATCGCGTTCACAGCCCTCCAACACTACCACGTCCCGTCCCCCCGCCAATTCGCTGAGAGTTTCCTTCAAACGGGTTTCCATGTCCATTCCGAAAACAGATGAAAACATGCTCCGCTCCTTCTTCCAATTTCGGAATGCTGCATCTATACCTACACCCTGTCTCCTTGACAACTCATCCGCCTCCAAATATGCAATAGGAAAAGAATATCCAGTCCGAACCTCATGACGAAGCTCAGGCCCGGCATTATCAATACAACCCAGTGCCTTCAGTAGTTCATCCTTCGACAGGAAACCACTGATAATCAAGCCGTCAAGCTCACGTTTCTGAATCTGCTCTATGGCATTCGGAAACCGTCCCGCGCCACTGTTCTGCCCATGATGGAAATCGAAGAAAAAATCACTTGTGTCTCTCATCATCAGTGACATCCGATTGTGCATATCTCATAGGAACCAATCTCGGTGAATCATTGGCAATTTCACCGAAGCACGAAATGACTCAGCAATAACCTTCACAGAATGGCCTGTCTTTTATTCTTCCCCTTCGAGAGATACCTTGAAAAGGCGAATCCTCTCCTCATCACTGAAATGAGCATCACCTTCCAGTCCGGGCATCTCCATGTAACTCACCTCACAACCATGAACAACATTGAAGTACTCGGTAATGAGATTCATCCGCTGGTCTGACGAAACAAAAATACGGTCTCCTGCACCTATCAACTCCTCGAACTGTTTGCTGAAAGCACGCTTACCCGTTCTCTGTATCAGCATTTGCTGATAACTGTCGTTCAAGTGAATTATGCCGCCATCACAAACCGTCACCAATCGGTGACCTACTGGTTTAATGGGTGCAAACAATCTGTATCGGTATCTGTCCCAGAAGGAAACGTTGAGTACTAAAGATTCGGGTCTCAAGGCGTCCAAATCGGCCGCCACGCCCTGAAAATAATCGTTCTTCTCCTTGGAACGGGCTACAATGCTCAACTTCTCTGACATCATTAACAGTGCGAGTACGGTGAGTAGCCCAGCTCCCCAGCCAGTTGTTCTCTCTTTCTCCGTAGAGGTTTCCACAAGGTACTGACAACAGACAATGATGACGGCCACCGTGATGATGGCAGTGATGAAGTGGTGCTCGGTCTTGAGAAACAAGCTCATAGTGAGGATGAGGGCTATGATGAGCACGATGAACACTGCCAACCTTGGGTGCCTGTTCCAAAGAAGTGCCGGAAGCAACAGGAGCGCGAGGAAGTGAAACTTCAATGCCCCCGCACTATGAAGAAATCGACTCCACCCGTCCACAAACCAGTCAAACTCTATGAACTCTCTGAAGAGTGGCATGGGACTCTTGTCCATCGGCCGTACCCCGACCTGTTCGAAGAAGGCCACATTCAGCTCATCCGTATCTGCAAAGAAAAAGCTCTGTGCGGCTTTGAGCTTTACCTTGTCCCGGTCGCTAATTCCTGCCTCGTCCAAATCTTTTCGAAAATCCACAAGTACATACTCGTAGGGCCTGATTTCCTTGTAGCGAACGTCAGCAGGTTTTCTTCCCGCATTGGTGACCGCGATGCTCAAAGACAGGATGACCGTAGCGCTGAGTGCTATCGACAATACCCATCGCCTATGGAATGAATGACCAAGCTGGGTCAGGGCGACCAAAAATAACATCACCAACATGATGGTAGCGGGCTCGGCACGAACAAGGAAACCCAAGGCAACGAGCATACCCCCAATGAGAAAGTGATTCCAAGCCCTTCCCACCAGGGTCACATGAAATCCAGTGATAGAGAGCATCATAGCTGTCTTTGAGAACTCAAGCGGAAGCAGAGGGTCCATGATTGCGACCGCGAGCGGGGCAGACAGCCATCTCGCGCCAGAGGAGAAAAAGACCCTGCCCAGCACCTGATATGACCAGTAAGCCACACAAATCAAGACAGCAAGCAACTGAAACCAATCGTAGATATCACTGCCCGCCCCAGCAAGGTATAGATGGTTGAACACATGGGAGATCAAGGAAAAACATCCGAAAGTGTCCGGAATCGCGTTGGTCCCGCCATTGTATATACCGAACATGTACACAGGAAACACCGTGTCGCTCTCGGTCTGATAATAGAAACCCCTGAAAAAGAGGGCGATTACGCCAATGACCGATAGCAGGCCGACCATGGCAACAGTCTGTCTACGCCCAATGATGAAACGCCATATTAGGGCGGTGTGACAATCAATATTCATTCACCCCCTGATCGAAATGTGACTGGGCCACCAAACTGTTCACTCCATGTTGAAATATGAAACAGCCTTTGATGCTCCGCGTTTCAATCACCTTCACCCCTGTCGGGGGAGTGTTGAGCAGGTGGGTGTGATAGAAATCATCGGGCACCTCAAGCACCTCGACAGCATGAAGTCCCTGAAACTGGTAATGGAGAGAATTGGCCTCTTCGGGGATAAGTGTGTGGTTGATGGCCAGCCTTCTGATGCCTGTAATGTTCGGGGGCGATCCATGAAATAGACGATGGTCGTAGATTAACGCATCACCCTTCTTCAATTTCAGTTTTTTCAACTCGTAGCGCTCTGTCCATGCTGTAGGCATGGTCTCGCACCAACAGTTGAGCCCCGGCCCTCCTCTGATAGTGTACCTGAAGCGATGGCTTTCACGCAACACCCAAAGAAAACCATTGTCTTCAGTGATATCCACCAAAGGCACCCACACCGTGAGCGATGTGTACCTAGTTTCGTCCACCATACTCCAGTCCAAATGGAGGTCGAACGCACTGTCGCTGAAAGGTTCCTTGACAGTGAAGGCTGAGAAGACTGGTCTGTATCTGTTGAGTATCCGCTCAAGAGAGCTGTCGAAATGAGTCCTCACCTTTTCGGTGACTGCTCTTCTCAGGATGACATTTGAACTGTGAATGCTGGTATGGAATCCTGTTGGGTTCTCTGGCTGGTGCTGTTCGTACCAATCCGCAAGTTCATCGCACACGGCATTAGAGAAAAGACCGGGCAGAACTGCGTAGCCGTTCTCCATGAATCTTTGTTCACAGAAAGAATCTACAAAAATCGGTCTCATTTCACCACTGAATTAGTGTACAAAGGACAATTTTTGCCTGCCCATTGAATCGTGATGCTTACCGCTCATGCTCGGAAAAGTACTTGACGGCCCTTATTTCAAGCCATTGGGCCAGTTCGAACTCACCGCCTTCGAACACTGAGATGCCGAAGCGTGACTCAAACTCTGCACGAATCCGTATATCATTGCTAAAAGGAAGGGGGCGAATAAAATCGATGACAAACCCGGTCGCACTAAGGATTTCGATCAGGTTGGGAAGACTCATCACGTTGTACGCATAGATTTCATTGATGTTCTGTACCGACCTCCTGATTCGCTCAGCCGTCATTGGAATCCTGGATTCTCGGTAAAAAAAATCTTTTATGTACAAAAAACCCTTGTCCTTCAGTATTTTATAAGTTGAGTTCATGGACATTGCAAGGTCGGGACAGTGTCCGAGGGATTCCAAGAACAGTACTCCGTCCTTTGACTGCCTCCTGATACCGGGCATCAAGCGGAAATCTGCATTGCGGCAAGTCACTCTCCCGTCAAGCCCAGCCGACCTGATGCGTTCCAGACCCCTCTTAACCTGAACATCGGAAACGGTGATGGCATCAACGCTGAGATTCCGTCTGCCAGCAAAGTACACTGCCGGCCCGCAGGTGCCACAACCTGCATCCACTATGGCCTGACCGACCTCAAGACCCGCGCTTGTGACAATGTAATCCAGCAGCCCTGTCTCGCTCTCGGGTCGGAACGCCTGAATCACATCGCCATAGACCTCCTGATAGGCGGGAGACCATTCATCATAGTAGCGTGATACCTGACCAGTGTTTCCGACCGAACCGCGTTGTACTGCCTCTTCAAGAGAAAAGTCAGGAAGGTCTAAGTATTCCCGGGGTGTCAGATGTGACGGCCTTCTACCTGGCAAGTGATTAAAAAAGAACTCCTTGTCAACATCATAGACAGCTGTCCTGCCATCGGGGTCACGGAAGCAATGGACCGGTATGCTATCGGCAGGAATCAGCACCATCGCCAATGCCGGTCTTATTGTGTCAGATCGGTTCGGGTTAGAAAAATGAAACAAGCCGCTATGATATAGCACGCCTTGACCTGCAGTGAGCTCTACCGGGACACTCTGCAAATACACAGATTGCTCGTCCTCACGAGAAAGGGGAATGTAAGGAGTGGGACGAATAATGGGGGCAAACACATGACTTTGAGGCCATACATGGAGGCATCCGTTCAACTGATTCACATCAACCAGCGGGATCCAAAGATTGTAGGATGTGTGCAACGACTCGTCCACATAGGTCCAGTCACTGTGGATTCCAACTGCACCGCTGTCTCCAGGGTGCTTGACCAGAAAGTTCGAGAAAAGAATTTCGTAATTTGGAAGAATCTGCTTGACCTGTTCCTCCACGACTTTCAAAATCCGATTATGTACGAACCTACGATGTGCCGAATCATAGACAAGCATAGTTGACTCAAAGAGTCCAGACCTTGAATCGTAGTAGTCCTGGAGCTCTACAAGAGTGTCTGAAAGGCGACTAACATCAAGCGGATTGAGCACTGTGACCTTAGAGAAACCGTTTTTCTGAAGTTCCCTCTCCAGTTTATGGGGGATTATGCTCATTCGGGTGAATGTGGTCATGAAAGAATCGTCTCAAGCCAAATAAACCGCTGGAGGGATCAACTGGTCTTCGCTCAGTGTCACATATGCGAACGGAACCTCAGCCAACTTGAACACTCCCTCCGGTCTATTGTACATCTGAAACCTTTGAAAGAACCCGCTGTCCACCTCAAAGACTTCGAGATGATCAGCATCAGGGTGAGGGCGATGTAGATGCAGTGCCCTGGCGCCACGAGGCTTGGCGATAATTTGCACGGTCATCCTGTCGCTTGAAGTGTTGTTCTCTGATGTGTAATGGATGATGGCATCGTCAATGATCGCCACTTGACCTGCCCTGAGGTTGAGTGGCTCCATGTACCTCTGCTTCAGTACATCCACCATGTGGGAGAAGGCCCACGGAATCAAAGGTCCTCTTTGACCGGACACACCATCCTGAGAACCCCTTACCAGCTCCATGGTCCCATTCTCCCTGGTCACATCCACAAATGGTATCCAGACAGACACCGAGCGATAAACGGTCTCATCGACAAAGGTCCAGTTCTGATGCACAGGGACCTCTCCAGTGTGAGGTTCCTTGTTGAAGATATTAACCATAAGCGGGTGATAAGCACACAGGTATCTATCAAGGAACGGTTGAACGAAATTGCTGACCTCGTCAAATATCTTCTTCCGGTACTCGGCACTGTCGCTGAAGAAACTGAGCCGGTAGGAAGTGTCCTGATTCGATGCTGTGGCTTGACCTTCGAGATGAAGGTCCCTGACCAAAAGCCGAAGCGAGTCGAACTCTGCCTCAGACAGCATGTCCAGAACGATAAAGCCGTCCTTGCGGAAAGATGCCTGTAACTGGGGCTCTTGAAAAACAGGGTGCTCCTTATCTCGGTTCATAGGCGACTGCATCCTTGTAAAACGTTTTCAGTTCTTCCAATGTCACCACGGGCTCATCAACAAAGACCTCTGCTTGGGGGGCGATCCAATCTGGCCTGGAAAAAATATCGTTCCGGAGATAAAAGTCGGAGTCAACAGAATACTTCAACACAGTATGGCCATTTGCCCCAGATGGTCTCCAGAAATGCCAGACCTCCGCATCCAGCGGCACAAGAATGATTGTCGCTGCTATACGTGGTTCAAGTGAGCGGTTCGGCAATGAAAAGTGAACCATACCGTGATCCCAGACCAATGCCTCCCCCAGCTGCATCTCAACAACCTTATGGTACCGCTTCACTATTTCCGAGTGCAAAGCCCCGAAGGCATCGCAAATCCCGGGACCTCTGAAAGGCACTTCAATCCTATGACTTCCTGGAACCATACACAAAGGCCCGCTGTCCATCGTCACATCCTGCAGCGGAATCCACACGGCAAGGCTTCTGTGATTCTCCTCATCAACATAAGTCCAGTCCTGATGCACCGGCCACATTTCCTCAGACATGGGCGGTTTTACCATGTAATTGGCAAACAAAGGTCTGTAGCCAGGAAATACCTCCTTCACCACAGGTTCCATCACCTCCTTGATCAACCCATCAACCCTTCTCCGATGCTCTTCGTCATCCGAGAACATCGAACACCAAAAAACCCCAGTTCCCTCCGCAAAGGCGGCATCCTTCAAATATCCATCGCGTAACTGCTTGACCTGATTCTGAGCGATAATCCTCGAGATTGAGTACCCCTTCACCCCAAAAACATCATCTGCGATTGACGGCCACATACTACTTGATACTTACGTCATTATTTCTGAAACATTCAATGACCCGTCCTCAAGAACCCGTCAATTGGTCACTTCGAGCTGCCAGCTTCCAGTAATCTCCAGTTGAGCAGAGCCTTGCAGCTCGATGGTCTTGCAGATTGCATTGGCACCTGCGACACGAGGATAGGGTGTGATTGCCGGATCGGCCAACTGCGGGATGATAGCATCCGTAACGCCTCCAGGTACACAGTCCGTCCAGTTCTCATTATCGAACCAGTCATCGCTCTCTACACCAAGCCAAGTGGTGACAGGTTGCGGTGGAATCAACGAAACCGTGAATGAACCGGAAACTGGTGAACATGGACCAGCGGGGTCATTGGTTGTAAGAACGAATGTCACATCACCTGAGACCCCCGCCCCAACATTCAACGTAACGGTATCGGGCTGAGTAGTGAACCCAGTATATCCGAGTGTTATGCCTGCCACAGGGGGGTCAATAGACCACGATACCGAAGTTGCCGAACCACCGAATGACGGAGGGGTGTTACCGCTCAGTCCGAATATCTCATCCGTAACTGCAAGAAGCGACACACATACGCTGAAGTCCACCGGAACAGTAACCGAAGGTCCTTCATTAATCACAATGACCCTATCATCAAACACTGCGTCACACGGACCTGCAGGGTCATCGCTTGTAAGTCGCAGGGTCACGCTTCCGAAGAAATCAGCCGCAGGGGTGTAAGTCACAGTGAATGGGTTCGCCAACTGTGCAGTGGAACTCAACGTGCCGCCACCGGAGATGATGCTCCATGCCGCAGAGGAGGCCCCACCTCCAATGCTTCCACCAGCGAGGGTGATTGGAGTGGGAGCAGAGGATTCACACACCACCTCATCCGCACCCGCATCCACAGTGGGGAGCTCATTTACTGTAATCGTCCGTTGGTCGGATACGACCGAGCAAGTGCCATCACTACCTGACGTTACGAGTTGCAGAGTCACAGTGCCGGAGAAACCGGCAGCGGGGGTGTACTCCACCAGCCATGGCTCAGATGTGGGGGTAACATCGCTGAGAGTACCTCCACCCGCAACGATGCTCCATGCGGCAGCCGTGGCCGTACCCGTGAACTGTGCGCCTGACAGAGCAATCGCAGCAGGCGAAGACGACTCACACACAACATCGGAACCTGCAGCATCAACAGTGGCTGTTGGAGTGGTGTAGATTGTTACCGTCCCAGAGATGCTAGCAGCAGCACATGGTGCAGCGTGACCACTTGTTGTAACGGTGTAACTACCTCCAGCAGTAGGTGTTCCGGTAATGGTCACGGTCTTCAATGCCACATCTACACTTGCTGTAAGCCCAGCAGGTAGGCCGGTAACGCCCGCGTTATCTGCACTGCCACTGAAAGTGAACACAATCGGATTAATCGCTACACCATCACAGACCGCAGGGGAAGCACTGCCACTGGTAAGGGAGATAACCGAAGGTTCATTCTCAGACACCTCAGTGATGGCTGAGGTAGCAGAACATCCGTTCAGGTCGGTGACCACCACAGTATAATCCCCTACTGTCGCAACAGTGAGTGTAGTTGCTGTCTCGCCAGTCAAGTCCAACGTGTTCAGCTGCCACTGATAAGTTCCTCCTCCTGATGCTGTAAGTTCCACGTCATCCACACCATCACCACAGAATGCCGCAGTCGGAGCTGGATTAATGGTCGCTGTCGGGAGCGGGTTCACAGTCACTGCCACAGCAGCGCTGGTAGCCGAACATCCGTTGGCGTCAGTTACCGTAACGGTATATGAACCAGAGGCGTCAGCAACAAATATCTGCGCTGTCTCTGCTGGTGTGATAGGAGTACCACCTTCGTTCCAAACATGCGAACTCCAACCAGCTCCTGCATCAAGATTCACAGAACCACCATCACAGAACGTTGTCGATCCGGCAGGTGTAACAGACACCGAAGGAAGCGCATTCACGGTAACCGTTACATTATCGCTGTTCTGGCAACTGTTGGCATCCGTGCCGACAACCGTGAGCACAGTCGTAGCGCTTCCATTGAAAGTAGGATCTGCAATCGCATTGTTATCCAAGTTAGCAGATGGACTCCATGCGTAGGATGATGCACCCGTTGCATTGAGCTGCACAGACTGCCCGATACAGATTGCAACATCTGCACCTGCTTGAACATTCGGCAATGCATTGATCACAACAGTAGTTGTAGTCGTGTTCGAGCAAATGGCTGGCGGAGATGACCCTTGATTATCAAATGTGTAAGTAACGGTATGATTTCCCGGTGTACTCGCCCCAAGGTCAATCTCACCTGTATTAACATCGATTACGAGACCAGAAGAACCCGAATAAGTACCTCCTCCCGCGCCATTTTGAGTGACTGATGCAACTCCAGTTGCGCAATACGGTGTGCCTGCGTAGGATATGCTGGCCGTTGGCAGAGGAACTATGATGACCTGCGCAGTAGTGGAATTCGCACACCCGTTAACATCAGAGAAAGAGTATGTAACCGTATAGGTATCAGGGGTGCTGGTTTCCAGATCGATCGCCCCACTGGTGGTGTTGATGTCGAGTCCTGCTGTTGAGGAATAACTTCCTCCGGTCTCACCTGTCAGGGTGACCAGCCCTGTGCCAACAGGACAGAAGGGTGAACCTGTATAATCAATGGTAGCAATTGGCAGAGGATTGACAGTGACCGTCTGGGACGAACTGATTGCTTGACAGCCATTCCCGTCTGTTACCGTGACCGTGTATGAACCATCAACTGTAACAGTTATGCTTTGGGTAGTCTCAGTGGTGCTCCATGTATTACCTGATGCCGCACTGGATGTCAACTGCACAGAGCCACCGTCACAGAAGGTTGTCGGGCCACCCGCAGTAATGATCGGAGCCGCAGGCAAGGCATAGAGTTCGATGGTTCCACTGACATCAGCGGCAGCACACAACGCATTCTGGCCCGTGGTCGAGAGCGTATAGTTGAACACACCATCTGATGAAGACGTGCCGCTCACGGTTACGGTGCTACCAGAAACGTTTGCACTGACACCAGAAGGAAGACCCGTGGCATTGACACCCGTGGCCGAACCGCCCAAAGTGAACGTCACATCTGTAATAGCCTGACCTGCACACAAGTCTTGGGTCAGTGGTCCGGAAGCATAGGTAATCGTAGGCGCCTGATAAACCGTGACAACCGTGGCGGCACTTGTGGCAACGCAACCATTTACGTCAGTAGCAGTAACTGTGAACGAGCCACTTGAATTGACATTGATGCTCGGTGTGATCTCGGTTGTACTCCAGACGTAAGACGTACCTCCGGAGGCGGTAAGTGTGACACTACCACCAGCACAGAAATCCACTGGCCCCCCTGCAGAAATTGAAGCAACCGGTGCAGGATAAACGGTCAACGTTCCAGTCAGTTCTGCCGCTGCACAGGATGGGTCCTGTCCTGTTGTTGAGACGGTATAGGTCGCTGTGAAATCAGGCGTACCTGTAATGGTAACACTTGAACCACTGACGTTGGCACTCACACCGGTCGGAAGACCAGTTACATTCACTCCTGTGGCACTTCCTCCGAAATCATATGAAATAGCGCTAATAGAAGCCCCAGGACAGACTGATTGACTAGCAGGGTTAGAAGCTCCAGCCAAGGCGAGCGTAGGCTGGGCATAGACAGTCACAACTGTCGCAGCACTAGTGCCGGTGCAACCATTGCCATCCGTCACTGACACGGTATAGGAACCACTGGTGTTCACAGTTATATCCTGCGTAGTCTCAGTTGTACTCCATGCATTTCCAACGGCCTCGCTTGAGGAAAGCACCACAGACCCTCCTTGACAGAACTCAATCGGGCCTCCTGCTGATATGGTAACCACAGGAAGTTGGTTCACAGTCACCGCTCCATCGATGGTAGTTGCGGTACAAGAGGCATTCTGACCTGTGGTGGTGACCGTGTATGTACCCGAAGCGGTTGGGTTACCGGAGATAGTGACAGTTCCAGAGGAAACTGAAGCTGTCAGACCGGCTGGCAAATTGGTAACATCCGCTCCAGTCGCACCACCTCCCAAAGTGAAAGTGGTCGTAACCAGAGCATTTCCTGCACACAAGGTCTGATTCAAATCTCCCGTTGCAAACACAACCGTTGGGGCTGAGTGCTCAACAACAGACGTGACAAGACTGGTAGATTGACAGCCATTACCATCAGTAACAGTGACTGTGTAGTTACCAGTTGAGGTGACCGTTATATCCTGCGTTGTCGCGGCACCTGGACTCCATAGGTAGCTATTACCAGCTGACGCTGTCAACTGCACAGAACCTCCTTCACAGAAATCCGTAGGTCCACCAGCTGAGATAGTAGCCTGAGCAGGAACATTCACTGTAATCGTGCCTCCTATGGTTGCGGGGGCGCAAGCCGCGTTCTGCCCAGTGGTAGAGATACTGTAGGTTCCCCCAGCAGCTGGTGTTCCAGTGACAGTAAGGACTCCACCCACGAAATTGTCATTCAATCCTGAAGGCAGACCGCTTACGCTCACGTTGGACGCACTACCTCCAAGTGTGAACTCGATAGCTCCAATTGCGATACCGTCACAGACAGTCTGATCGGCCAAACCGGATGTCAATGTTATTGCAGGAGCTGCGTAAACATTTACAACCGTAGCTGCACTGGTGGCTGAACAGCTGTTAGCATCCGTCACCGTTACCGTGTAACTACCTGTTGCGGAAACAACCAAATCTTGTAGAGTTGTACTTCCGGGAGTCCACAAATAACTCGCACCAGCACTGGCCGTGAGCGTAACATCCTCACCATCACAAAGTTCTGTAGATCCACTTGGAGTAATCGTGGCCACAGGAAGAGGGTTCACAGTGATGGTGCCCTGTATGGTTGCAGGTGCGCAAGAAGAATGTCCACCAGTTGTGGTAAGCGTGTATGTTCCTCCAGCGGTTGGCGTTCCGCTAATCGTCACGGTTGGATACAACACGGATGCGTTAAGACCAGCGGGCAGGTTACTAACGTCAATGCCCGTTGCGCCACTTGCTGTGTACGTCACGTTGACAATTGGCTGCCCATCACAAACCTCTTGCACCTGAGTAGCAAGCGCAGAGGTAAGCACAAGCGTGGGTGCCTCATGCACAGTGAGGGTTCTGTTGTCCGTAGCAGGACCACATGCGCCAGCGGGATCATCAGATGTTAGCGTGAGCGTCACCGCTCCTGACCAGTTAGCTTGTGGAGTGAAAGTTACCGCTTGAGGATTAGTGCCATCGCCCAAGTTTCCGAATGTACCAGGTGACCCAGTGCTCCAAGTGGCCTCAGCAGCCGAACCGGAGAAGCTCGCTCCACTTAAAGTAATTGCCACGGGGGTAGGTGATTCACATACGTCAAGGTCAACTCCTGCAACGACTATAGCAGGCTGGTCAGCGTTGACAGTGGCTGAGGCAGTACCAGTACAACCGCTGCCACCCTCTGTAACCGTTACATCATAAGGGAAAGAGCCAGGTGAGGCAGGGTTTACCACCAAAGTCTGACCAGTCGTAGCACCCGGTGTCCAGAGATAGGTGAATACACCGGTGCCAACACCACCTCCTGAGGTCGCGTTCACCTGAAGCGTAACACTGCCGGGATGACAGAATGTAAGCGGGTTACCAGACTGACCGATAATGGTAACACTGCTGGGTAGACCGTTCACAGATTGATTCAGCGTGGTAAGCGGCCCATCTGAATCAGAACAGCTGTTGGACGGGTATACCGAAACCGATCCAGTAGTTGTCGCGGAACTCCAAAGCACCGTTATAGACTGTGTTCCTTGACCCGACTGAAGGGTTCCACCATTCACCGTCCAGTTGTAATCAGTTGCACCTGCCACCAATGGAACGCTGTAAGTCACCTGCTCACCAGAACAGATCACACCCGTATTAGAGGCTGTAATGGGTGATGCAGCAGGAAGCACTGGCGCCACCGTGAACGTACGGTACACAGGGATAGACCATCCGCAGCAGGTCTCATACACCCTCAGTTTCACCTGATACGTCTCTCCGATCTGCCATCCACCGGTCGGAGCAGGAATAACACCAGGGGCAGCAGATACGAAAGGTCCACTGACAATAGTTGTCGGATCATTCACAGTGCTCACAGTCCAATCCCACTGCAAGATCTCAGCAATCTGACCCACCGTGAGATTCGTTCCAAGTTCAATGGAGCCAGATGCACAAACCTCCCCTATCTCGTTGATGGTAGTGGGCAATACTGTGACAATCCTGTCATCATAGAGCTGGATGAACCTGTTGTGAGTAGCACCTACAACTGAGATGTTCTTCGCTCCAAGCGAGGATGAAGACGGATAGTAAATGCTTACCGTGTTATCGCCCACGGCATAATCAGTGGTTGTCTCAGTGAGATTATTCACGAAGGCAGGGTCTGAGCCAATACCTGACCAGTTGGCAGCAGATGTTCTGGAAAGAATAATCTCCGAGTTGCGGCATCCACGGTACCAGTTGGCAGTGATTCCTTCATCAGGTATAGTAGATCCAGACTGACTGAACGATGCTCCATTGAGCAACATCACTGTTTGGCTGATACCGTTGGCTCCATCCTGACCACGACCACCAGAACCACCGTTACCACCATCTCCACCGGCTCCACCGAGTCCATCACAACCAGTTGGACTGACATAACCTGAACCAAGCTGACCGGATGCACCAGCTGCCCCATCAGACCCGGTTCCACCAGAACCTGCTGCACCGGTATTCAAGACACAATCAATAATGTTACCTGAGCCACCAAAGGCATAAACCGCAATGGATGCACCACCGCCACCTCCGCCATTGCCACCGGCACCACCCGCACCACCAGCACCACCCGGCTGCCCTGGCAGTACATCAACGTTTCCACAAACACCACCGGCACCGTCACCGCCTCGTCCGCCACCACCACCACCAGAACCAGCACCACCGTTGGCACCACTCTGTGGAACGAAGAACTGGTCAAGACCAAGAGCCGCCACAGGGGCATCACCGGGAGTGAAGCCATCACCAGCCACACCAGCACTACCATTGCCGCCATTGCCGCCATTGCAGCCCACACAACCAGGACTGCTCTTAACACAAGAAGAACCGCCTACACCACCAGTGCCTCCACCAGAGCTTCCGGCACCACCTGCACTACCGGCAACACCTGCAACGCTGGTTACAGGGCAGCCCAATGCAGCAGACGGTGTGGGCACAATCGTGCCTCCAGTTCCACCGGCTCCGCCACCACCAATGGCAGGAGATACCGTCTCACCGTTGGGACCCGATGCCGCTGCAGCGGTCTCCACAACGCATCTGCTGATGTTGATTCCTGTCTGACCTGCTATGTAAACACCATAAATGCTCCGACCACGACCATTGGTCACGCCTGACCCGAGGTCCGGATTGACATTGATGGAAAGGTCACGCAGCGAGATGTTATTTCCACCCATCTCAATTCCGATGTAATGACCTACGGTCACACTCGCCACCGTGGCCGTCTCAAGCGAGGGACTAAGTGTTATGGCAGAAGTAGCAGAGGAACTCTTCACCCAATCAACGCCAGACACCGTGTATCCACCATCTATAGTAATACCCGCTGGCAGGGTCAGCTTCTGGTTGTAAGTGTAATTACCCTCTTTCACCAGAACGTGGTTCCTAGTAGGGTCAAGACCGTAAATGACCAGGGCCTGTGGCAATGTCACCGGGCAATCCTTCTGTCCGAGTGTACCAGCAGGGTCTCCATCTTCAGAGACATAAATGAAGTTACAAGCGTCTATGACAGTGCCATCTGGCGGAAGTGTAATCGTGATACTCTGCACTGTGCTGACACAGGTCGGGTTCGCTAAATCCCTCACTTCGATATTGTAGTCTCCTGGAGCCAAGGCAGTAAATACATTGGATGCTTGCCATCCCTGCCATGCGCCTGGACCCACCGCAGTCCTTCGGTATTCATAGGCAGCAGAGGCTCCTCCTGACGGGATAGCAGTCACATTCGCTGCAGTGTAAGTGCTTCCAGAACATACGTACCCAGTGAAGGTGCTGAAGGTGATCGGGGCAGGTTGGCTAATGACGCGACTTCCAGAAACTGTGCATCCGTTCGCGTCAGTGACAATCAGATTGTAAGTTCTTGCCACCAACTCATCTGCTACAGCTGTAGATGCCGTGTACCCCGCAGGTGTAGAAGTCCAGTTGTAAGTGTAACCACCTGCACCCCCGGACGGCACTGCCGTTATGAGGCCAGTATTCGACCCGTTACAGCTTACATTCCATCCAGAAAAGTTTGATGGATTCAAAGCAACGGTCAACTGATCAGGGGCATCCAACGAAATCGTATCGGTTGCAAAGCAATTGGCTGCATCGGTTGTTACCACCACGTACTGACCGGCCAGCAAGGTACTGATGGTGTTTGTCGATGCTGATACTGTGTTGGTCACAAAATTTGACCATGCGTAGGTTATCGGGAAAACCGCTGTTCCACCAGCAGTGGCAGTCACCTCACCGTCATTACCAAAAGCGCATGATACTCCGAACCCACTGTAATCCACAGCAGTAAGATTCATAGTATATGCAGCAGTGACCTCAACAGACACCGTCAACTGACCACTTTCGCAACCATTATCAGTATTGAAACTGGTCACATAATAGCTGTCGGGGCCTCCGACTGCGAAGGTCTGGTAACTGGTACCAGTAGAAAGCAGGTCTATGGTTGAGTTAGGACCATAGAAATTCATTGTGTTTCCACCAAGTCCTATCTCTGGGGCAATTGTCGCAGCACCACAACCGAGAATGGTGGAAGATGCGATTGTAGGAACCGCGATAGGATAAACCTCAGTCACACCAGAAACCGCTGCGGGACATCCCCCTGAGCATGTACGAACAGCCCTGAACCATCTGACACCTCCTAAAGCACCTGTGGGCAGGTTATCAGCGGTGGCTCCTCCAATGTTGGACCAAGCTCCAGCGTTATTCGGGTCCGTGGTGTTGATCTGCCATTGAAGCGAACATCCTGTTCCTCCCGAATATGTGGCTGTCAGCGTTGTCCCTGCTGGGTCGGTACAATGCACCCCTCCTTCATCAGTGATGGAAATCGTCTGGTCGAGGTTAATGGTTATCGTAGCGGCAGCCGTGGTCACCGGGCAATCAGCTGTACCCACCCTGCGCACCCAGAACTGGGTATCTGCAGATAGTCCGCTTACAATTATCTGATCACCATCCTCACCTGGAATGATGTTGTCACCCACGGAACCGGTTCCCCATTCATAAACAGAAGATCCCACCGTACCGCCAGTTGCTGTTAGGGTCACAGTTCCAGCATTACAGATTGTCGCACCCGGTGACGCGTTAATGGCAGTTGGAGCCGTAGTGGTAGTGTTGTTCACCGTCAGCGCTTGTTGCGCAGACTGTGTTCCTCCGCAACCACCGGTAACAGTGTAAACAATGTTCACCGAGCCTGCAGAAACTGCGGCCACTTCACCATTGATATCAACCGTGGCATTGCCGTTGCTGGCTGACCACGCCCCTGTTCCAGTACCTCCGAGGTTCACACCAGTGACCGAATAGGTGGCCGCGCCACCCACACAAAGTGGGCTTGTGCCAGACACCGTGCCGACAGTCGCATTAGGATGTACGACCACCTCCTGCTGCTCAGTAACATCCCCGCCACAACCACCTGTAATCGTGTAGATGATGTCAGCCGCTCCATCGGATACCGCAGTGACGACACCTGTGGAAGCATTGACAGTAGCCACCGCAACATCGCTCGAACTCCATGAACCTGTACCACCCCCAAGGGATACACCGTTGGCTGTATAGGTCTCGAGATCACCGATACACATCGGGCTTGCCCCTGTGACAGACCCTATAACAGCAGACTCGTTAACAGTGATAACCGCAGAACCAGAGGCAGCCGCAGAACATGTCGGGTTGTTCTGATAGCTCACGCTCACAAGGTTATAGGTGAATGTGCCTACCGAACCTGTGGGGGCAGCCACAGTGGCAGAGGTACTGGCACCCACAGCCACGAACTGGCTTCCACCACTATTGACATTATAGGTAACCAGAATAGGAAGTGCTCCTGCATTGGTGAATGTGATTTGAGGTGCCGGATCGTCAAACTGACAGACCGTTGCGGTTCCAGAAATTGTGACCGCAGGCTCCGGTCTCACGGTCACGGTCACCGTGTTGCTGAACACCGCAGCGCAAACACCGCTGGTCACCTGCGCACGATAATAGCGCGTAGCAGTGAGGTTACCGATTGCTGCACCGGTGAGGGTGGCCGCAGTCTCTCCAGAAATATCGGACCAGAAGCTGTTGTCGGCAGACTCCTGCCACTGGATTGAACCCGTATGGCCGCTCAACGTGATGTTATTCGGCTGAGAGCCACTGCAGATAGAGTGGTTTGAAGAGGCAGTACCTCCAACAGATGCTGGGTCAACGGTGACCGTCTGACCCACAGAGCTGAAACATCCAAGGTTATCGGTGACCGTGTATGTGTACGCCTGAGTAGAGGTCAGATTGCTCGTTGTCATGGCAGCACTACCCGAACCAATTGCAATAGGACCACCAGCCCATGAATGCGTGTAAGGAGCCTGTCCGCCTGATGGGGTTGCCGTGAGCACCGTGGATGAGCCACTGCATATCGTTGTAGTGCCAGCGATCGTAGCAGTAGGATTAGGAGCGATGGTAATGGCGAGTGTTCTTGCCGTACCGCTACCACAACCATTGGAAGGGGTGATTGTAAGCGTACCTCCCGTTGTGGCCTGAAGTGTTGTGCTATTCCCAGTCGGTGTAAGGAAACCAGAACCGCTGTATGTCCAAGCGTAGGTCACACCGGGAACGTTAGTAACACTGAATGTGTTGGTCGCGTTGGCACAAACCGCTGGGGGACCTGTGATAGCGGATGGTTGATTAGGAACCGAGTTCACTGTGATGGCCAGCGTCCGGACAGTGCCATTTCCGCAGCTATTGGACGGTGTCACTGTGAGCGTACCACTGCCGGTCGGTGTGAACGTTACACTATTGGAAGAACCACTTGGAGCCACACTTGTCGTTCCACTGTAAGACCATGTGTAGCTAACTCCCGCCACATTGGTCACATCATAAGTCTGCGAAGTAGCCGCACATATAGCATCGTTACCAGTAATTACCGAGGGCTGCGAAGGCACATCGTTCACCGTCACCAATTGCGTCACACCACCTGTAGTATTGGTACAAGAAGTATTGCCGACCCTATGCACCCAATAAGTGGTATTAGATGTCGGAGACACGTTGATGGACGCACTTGTCTCTCCAGGAATCACATTAGAACCGATAGATGAACCTGTACCCCATTGGAAAACTGCACCTGCACCGTTGGAACCTCCAGTCGCTGTGAGTGTAGTATTGTCGCCATTACAGATGGTCGTAGTTCCGGTAATTCCTGTCGGTGCAGTCGGTGCTTGTTGCACAGTCACCAATTGCGTGGTACCTCCAGTGATGGTTGCAGCGCAGGGAGCAGCACCAACCCTACGAACCCAATAGGTGGTATTAGCAGATAGGGTAGGCGTTGTGTAAGAAACTGAAATTGCGCCACTGATGATGTTGGAACCTACAGTAGAACCTGTACCCCACTGATAAGTAGCTCCAGAACCTTCAGTACCTCCGCTTGCGGTGAGCGTTGTGCTTGTATTGGCACAAATAGTGGTTGTACCAGAAACAGAAGTGGGTGCAGTGGGCGGAGTGCTCACATTCACAGTAACACTCGCACATGCCGTGACATTGGAGCAAGGGGCAGCACCCACTCTCCTTACGAAGTAGGTGGTGTTGGCCGTAGGACTAACGGTGATGGATACCCCCGTTCCGAGCACACCGCCTGAGCCGCAACCACCCGCATACCACTGATAGGTAGCTCCATCACCCTCAGAGCCTCCTGTCGCAGTAAGTGTGGTACTGCCACCATTACAAATAGTGGTTGTTCCGCTGATCCCCGATGGCGCGATGGGAGGTGCAGAAACATTCACAGTTGCAGTTGCAGTTCCGACACAACCTCTATTGTCTGTAACAGTATAAGTGTAGTTAGTATTTGATGACAGGCTGACGGTAGTTGCTGTTGGGGTACCTTGACCAGATGCAATTCCCCCTCCGGACCAGTTATGTGAATAAGGAGCGAGTCCGCCCGAAACTCCACCGTTCAGCGTGGCTGCAGTGCCAGAACAGATATTCACTGTGGCAGGATTACTGCTGTTGATATTGACCACTGGATTGGGGTGGACTGTAACCGATACAGAACTGGGCGCACCAGTCTGTCCGCATGCGTTCTCCGGAGTAACTGTCACGGTACCGCTGGCCGTAGCCCAGTTCACTGTAATGGAAGTGCCTCCTTGACCCGTAGCAATAGTTGCCCCTACCCCATTGACAACCCAGTTGTAAGTGCTGGCACCCGACACGGCTGCTATGCTGTAAGTCACCCCAGTGGTACCCGAACACACACTTGTCAATCCGGTTATTGCACCTGCAGCAGCGGGCGGACCCGTGACGACCAAGTTAGCATATACCGGGATACTCCAACCACAGCAGAAGTCCCTTACCATCAACTTCACCTGATAAGTACCCGGAGTGGTAGGTGTGAAATTACTGGTATTCTGGGATGAGCTGGTAAACACAGCAGGACCCGGACTTGATGCCGAGTATGGGCTGGTTACCATCCGAACCTCCCAGCTATACTCCTCTACACCAGTTTGCGAGGTGCCAAATGCAACACCTGTGTTTGGACAGATAGGAGTTGTGAATGGGCTTATGGTGGGCAATGCCCTCGTGTTCTGGCGCAGATTGATGAATCTTCGATAGGTGGCTCCTCCACCAGTCAAGTCGCGGAAACCTGTACCTGAGGAGAAGAAAATCTCTGCCGTCCCAGAACTGACGGTGTACGAAGTGTTGCTGGCAGACACATTATTCACGAAAGCAGCACCTGTAGGAAGCGTCCAGTTAGCACCACCTGTCTTCGAGATGGTAACTACCGAATTGATACACCCTTGAAACTGGTTCACTGATACAGTTACAGGATTGGGGATGGTCGTCCCATCAAGCGTTAAGCTCGCCCCGTTGACAGTGACAATCTGTTGACTCAATCCATTGGCTCCGTCTTGACCTCTGCCCCCAGCACCACCGTTTCCACCGCGGCCTCCGTCACCTCCCTTTCCTCCGTCACACCATGCGCGGTTATCACTTCCGGGGGTGCCATTGGTTCCATTAAGTCCTGCTGTACCATTGGATCCAGAACCACCAGTGCCTCCTGCACCAACGCTCAACGAACGGTCTCTAATTATACCATTACCTCCAGACATGTAGATGGCGAAACTGCCTCCTCCGCCAAAACCAGGGTTACCTCCGCGCCCACCACGACCTCCAGCACCACCAAATCCTCCCGATGCCACAAAGGGACCGCAGGTGCAAACACAACAAGTTCCGTACGCTCCACCACCGCCACCGCCACCGCCACCGCCACCGCCACCATCTCCACCGGCAGCAGCCGCTCCAGCAGGCAAATAATATGCACCAGAAGCAGTGGGCGTTGAAGGTCTATTACCAGCTGTGTAGTTCGTACCAGTACCTCCATTTGCTCCCCCATCACCATTGGTTGCCGTGCATCCATTGGCGTCACAACCATACCAATTACAGCCACTGGAGCAACAACGGGCACCTCCTCCTCCGCCTGCACCTGAAGGACCAGTGCCTGCGGCTCCACCGTTACCGACTGTACCACAACTGGAGCATCCCCCACCACTGGCACCCCCGGAACCTCCCGAACCACCAACATTGCTCGCACTGGTTCCGGAAACGGCTGCTCCATTAACACCGTTGCTCCCGGGTCCAGAATTTACAGTTATTCTGGTGAACTCAAACCCGGTACTATTCAAAAGATGTATACCGTACACTGAGTGTCCAGAACTATTGGTCGTACCTGTGGCTGTACCACTGGCACCTCCATTCTTCACGTTGATCACTAGATCCTTAAGGTTGAAATTCGATCTATTGTGAGCCCTAAGGCCAATGAAGTGACCTCTGCTACTTTCAGTAATGACCGATGGATTAAAATTGATGGAAGTGGTCGATGCACTGCTCTTCACCCAATCATTGTTGGCCCCCTGCTCGATGTATCCACCGTCTATGGTGACGTTGCTGGGAATGTCCAGTGTATTATATCCACCGCTTGCAGGATACGTACCACCTAACATGAGTATCACATTTCGAGAAGCTGTGACCATCTGCAGCGCACGATCAAAAGATGCTGGACAATCCTTAGAACCCAATGCGCTCGCTGAATTATCCCCATTGGGCGCTACATAAATGAAATCACAATTGATAGAGGTGCCACTGGGTGGAAAGGCCGTGGTAAAGGTGGATGTTGCGGTACATAAGTTTGCATCCGTAACTGTCACTGTGCGGGTGACATTGTTGCCAAGGCCCGCCACACTCTGACCACTTCCACCGCTGGGCGTCCAAGCATAACCATATGGTTCAGTACCCCCTGCTGGCGCTGCCGATAGCGTTGCAGAAACGTACACACCTCCTGCCCCACACAGATAACTTGGATTAACACCGACTGTGAGCGGAGTCGGCTGAGTAAGCGTGAAGCTCGGGTTGATCTCGCACAGGTTGGCGTCTCTGATGACAACTGAATATGTACCTGCCGTAAGACCTGTCCTGCTATTGGTAGAAGGGCCGCCCGTGCTCCACACATACGAGTATGGACCCACTCCTCCTGAAGGGGTCACACTGATAGAACCATTGTTTCCACCAGAACAACTGATATTAGAGCCATTGAAGTTGGATATCGTGGATGTGAAACTGACCGGTGCAGGCTCCGAAACGTTGAACGGCACCGATGTCACACAACCGTCCGCACTGGAAACCGATACTGTGTAGCTTCCTGCAGAAAGTCCTGTCTCAGTTACCCCCGTGCCACCCGTAACCCATAGGTAAGTGAATGGGCCTGGATTACCTGAGATACCGACCACTTGAGCTGAACCATTACTTCCACCATTGCAAGAAGGCGGTGTTGGAACAACTGAGTAAGTGAAAGACGGGCCTACGGTTATATTGTACTGAACACTTGGGCCACTAACACACCGCGTCACCGGGTCGTACTCTCTTACATATACTGTCTCTGTCCCTAAGGTGTTTCTTGTGTACGACAGCCCTTCAGATGCGAAAACTCCAGCATTCATATTGGCAACAGACGAGTACCACCGTGCGGTATTGCCAGCACTAACCTGAACAGTAATTGTGGACGAACCACAGCCTGTGACGGCAAAAGGCCCGCCCGAAGGTTGAGGGCCGTCCGGCAATGCTACAGACACAACATTAGACACCGGGTCACTACAATTGGTCGCGGTACAGGTCCTCACGGCTCTGTAGTAAGTTGTAGCGGTAAGCGCGGATGTCGTGAAGTTGTTTCCAGAAATACTGCCACTTGCAGCTGACCATGGACCCGAGGCACTGGCTGATTGCTGCCATGCTGTGCTGCACCCACCACTTGTATTGATGGTCTGTGTTAGAACCGCCTGATTGGTTCCATTACAGATCGGACTCGAAGTTACCGCGATGGAAATGGTAGGCTGCGCGCGAACTGTCCAAGAAACAAGATTAGCGCTTTCACCACTTGTATTACAACCAGACTGACAGTTCGCCCTTCTGACCTGTACATTGATTCCATTACCAGCATCGGCAGCCACCGTAGTGTAGGTGGTGGACGCACTCCAGCCCTGCACTTGGGTTGCCCCACGCAGAAACCTATACTCGAACCCACAACCGACACCGGCATTTCCTCCAGTGGGGGTTCCGGTGACACTGAGCGACTGACCCACACAGACTTCAGCCACGTTGGGGGATCTGGTTATACCACCGGTAGGCGGAGCTGGTTGCGCCACCACAGACCATGAAGCGAGAATACCGCTCTGTGTTGACGCATTACACCCCGTGCTACCTGAGCAACCAGTCCTTCTCACCCTCACGTTTATTGTCTGACCCTCATCCGCAGCCACAGTGGTGTAAGAACTTGAAGTTCCCCAGCCCTGCACCGTGGTGGACCCCCGCTGAAAAAGGTATTCAAACGTGTTGCATCCAACGCCATTCGTGCCACCGGATGGGCTACTCACAGAAACTACTGTGCCCCTACAAACTGATGCAACATTAGGACTCTTGGTGGCTGAGGTAGGAGGTGTGGGCTGAGGATTAACGTTCCAACTGTACTCGGTTCCCGTGCTCGGCACGTCACAGCCGCTACCGTTACAATTGGACCTGATCTGAATCCTGTTGGTCCCGTTGCCCCCTGCAACGGCCGTGTAACTCGATGTACCGCTCCAACCACTCCAAGCACTTCCATTCCAGAAACGGTATTCGAATGAACAAGTACCAGTACCACCACTCCGACTTGGGCTTGTGAGAGACACCGTGCCATTGGCACAGACCGTGGCTACGTTAGGGTTTCTTGTGGCAGTGGCCGTGGGGTCTACAACCACGGTAACCGTAGTATTCTGCTGTGTACCCCAGCATCCATTGTTATTTGGGCGGTATCTGAATGTAAACGTGCCGGCAGTACCCAAAGCCCCAGTGCTGTTGGGAGACCCCGCTGTAGTGGTACTTGTGCCATTATTGGTCTGTCCTTGCCAATAGCGGGTTCCATTGGTAGCCGTACCTCCTGAAATGTTCACTGACGCACCTACACAAACAGTAGCACTCGTGGGGTTATTGGCAGTCAAGGTTGGCGTGACTCTCCTGTATTGCAAGACGGCAGATGTACCATTCCATAAACCACATCCAATAGCACTGGTGCGGTTACTTCCGAAAGTGTAACTCGTGCTACCTGTCACGTACTGAACAGTTGTGGCGGTTGACCCTGAATAAACGGTGCCATTGGAATTCTGTGCTGCCGGGCTCCATCTGACTTCATACACAGTTCCAGCGTTCCAGCCGGTATAAGTTCTTCTCGAACCAGAACCAACACCTCCCGTGGCATTTGTCCATGTGTCACAAGTGGGAGCAGAATTAGGTATTGAACCATTGCTTGCTTCCGCGCCTCTATTCACTCCCGTTCCACTGTTGCTGCCGGGACACTGCCCCACCGCATCAGAAACCCCGAACGCGAACAGAACGGCAAGCATGGCAGCAACCCGCCCAAATGCCTGACCATACAGATTCCGCTCAAACAGCGAGCGCATCGGACCAACGTATAAATTTCTCATGCCCTTGGATTTGAACAGCAACTGGAAGGGTCACACTTACTTACTGCCCTCAGAATCAGCTTACTCTGCGCCTCCTGACAGCCAGAACAATCAATTCGGAAATGTGACCAACACATAGCTTTCGCTTTTGTAAGGAAGCAAATCTACGTGTTCTCCGTAGCTCGTGGCGAGTGGAAGCGACCAAATGCCCTTCAACAAAGACTTCGATTTAATTTTCAAGCTGGCCTTTCTCAGCAAGCCCGTTTCTAACTGCGGATGCCTTGGCACTGCCCACCACCTCTGTCAGCTCCTCCTCTCCTGCCTCGCGGATGGCCTTCACCGACCGGAAGTGCGACAGCAGGCGCTGGGCCGTGGCGGGGCCGATGCCAGGTATTTCCGTAAGCTCGGTGCGCACGGCCGCCTTGCTGCGCTTGTCGCGGTGGTGGGTGATGCCGAAGCGGTGGGCCTCGTTGCGGGCGTGCTGGATGATCTTGAGGGTCTCGGAGCGCTTGTCGATGTAGAGCGGCACGGGGTCTTCGGGGAAATAGACCTCTTCCAGCCGCTTGGCAATGCCGATAATGGCCACCTTGCCGCGCAGGCCGAGCGCGTCCAGACTTTTGACCGCACTGGACAGCTGACCCTTGCCCCCGTCCACGATGACGAGGTCGGGCAGAGGCTTACCCTCTTCCAGCAACCGCTTGTACCTCCGCAGCACCACCTCCTCCATACTGGCAAAGTCGTCAGGCCCTTGCACCGTGCGGATATTGTAGTGGCGGTAATCGCTCTTGGCGGGCTTGCCGTTGCGGAAACAGACCATCGCGGCCACGGCATGGTCGCCATGGAAATTAGAGTTGTCAAAGCACTCGATGTGGCGCGGCTGGGTGTTCATCCGCAGGTCGGTGCGCATCTGCTCCATGATGCGGTCCACGTTGCGATCGGGGTCCAGCATCTCGGTCTGGCGGTCTTTTTCCCGTTTAAAATTCAAAGCATTCCTCTCAGAGAGTTTCAGAAGCTTGTGGCGGTCACCTTTCTGCGGGATGGTGATGGTGATGCCGGACAATTCTACTGAGGGCACGAATGGCACAATGACCTCCTTAGCCTCGCATCCGAAAAGGGCGATCAGCTCGGCCATACCGAGGGCCAGCAGGTCGGCATCTTCCTCGTCCATCCGCTTGCGTAACTCCACAGTGTGCGAGCGGACGATGGCCCCCTCTACCACCCGCATGTGGTTCACGTAGGCCGACCGCGCATCGCTGACCATGCCATAGACCTCCGCATCATCGACCACGGGACTCACCACTGTGCTCCGCGCCTGATAGCGCACAAGCAGGTCGAGCTTCTCCTTCATGGCCTGCGCCTCCTCGAACTCCAGCGCCTCGGCATGGCGGGCCATCTCGCTGCGGAGGTGCTCGCGCACCTCTCGGATGTTACCCCTTATTATATGTCTGATGTGGGCGATGGCCTTGTCATGCTCCTCCTCGGTCTGCTCTCCTATGCACGGCCCCTTGCAATTGCCGATGTGGTATTCGAGGCAGACCTTGAATTTCCCTGCCTCTATGTTGCCCTTGGTCAGGTTGAGGGAACAGGTGCGCAGCGGGTAGAGCTGACGAATCAGCTCCAGCAGCGTATTCATCATCTTGACCGATGCATAGGGGCCGAAGTACTGCGAACCGTCCTTCACGGGGTTGCGCGTGGGGAAGATGCGCGGGAAGGGCTCCTTCTTCAGGCAAATCCACGGGTAGGTCTTATCATCGCGCAGCAGCACATTGTAGCGCGGGCGGTGCTCCTTGATGAGGGAGTTCTCCAAGAGCAGGGCATCGAATTCGGTCTCGACCACGATGTGGCGGATGTCCGCGATCTTGCGCACCAACAGCGTGGTCTTGCGGTTCTCGTGCCTGTCCTTGGTGAAATAGGATGACACCCGCTTGCGGAGGTCTTTGGCCTTGCCCACGTAAATCACAGTTCCATCGGCATCGAAGTATTGGTACACCCCGGGCGAGGACGGCAGTGCCCTCACCAGATTCCTGATACGCTCCGCAACATCTGCCATGCCCATGTGCCCAAAGATAGCGCGGTGCATTTGCCTACCTTTGACAGCACTTTACATCAACATTTTTCATCATGAGAAAATTTCTACCCCTTGCCATCTTAGGCCTGACCGCCACATCGGCACAAGCACAGCTCGTTATTGACGAGAGCGATTTCCCTACTCCGGGTGTCACCCTTAAACTGGGTGAGGACGAGGACATCACCGGTCTCGGTGTGAACATCGGCACGGCCACCACCACTCCACAGACCTGGGACTTCACCATGCTTGAGACCGACACCCTTTATGAGATAGGATTCTATGACCCCGCGACAATCGATGGCAATGAGGACTTCCCGGGTGCCGACCTCGCGGTAGACCAATTCGGTGGGTATGCTTTTGCTGAAGTGACGTCCGGCAGCGTGGAAATACTCGGACTCGCAGCGGATTTTGCTGCTGTTCTGGGTTTGAACGTATCCTTCCCTGCCTCCATTCCGGCCGTTGACCCGTGGATCATTTTCACGTTTCCATCATCTGTGGGCACTGGCTACGATGATGTGGCTATCTTCGATGAGAAGTTCTTTTCCACTGGACTCGTGCCCTCTCCCATCAATGCGCTGTTCAACCCGGACTCTGTTCGTTTCAAACGCCACATCACTACTGCTTCTGTTATAGATGCCGAGGGCACTCTGACTGATCAGTTAGGCACTGAACACCAAGTATTGCGTCAAAACTTCGTTGAGACCACTGTTGATACGATATGGGGATGGAGAGAAAGCACTGGTCAGTGGACTCTTGCTCCAAACGTTCCTGGCTTCTTCCCCAATCCAAGCGTATCGACCTTCACCCGCCTCCGCTACATCAGCAAGGACCTTGGCTACTTCGTGGTTCAGATTACGTTGGATGAAAACGGTAACCCTTCTTCGAGCACACACCTTTCCAACGAGAGTCAGTGCTGCACCAGCGTAGAGGAGGTAATTGCCCGTGGCGAGAATGTAGTGTTTCCTAACCCGACCAGCGATGTGCTGCGTGTCCGCACCGGTGGTGAGCCATACACCTTCGAGATGCTCGACCTCAGCGGCAGGATGGTGTCATCACACAACCTGACCTACGATGGTCAGAACGTGGATGTGAGCGGCCTCAACAGTGGACTTTACATCTACAGGATGATCTCGATGAACGGTCGCGTAGCTCTCACAGGCCGCGTGAGTGTGGTGCATTGATTACGCTGGAAATACAGAAACAAAGGGCTGGAGATGATTTCTCCAGCCCTTTTTTAATCCCTCAAAATCCAGTATCCGGATATATCACCTCCGCACCCTCATCGCCATCCCTGTAAGGAACCCCGAACAGGAAGAATTCCATCATCTCCTTGTCTGCATCAAACGAGTACTGCACGTCAGCAGGAGGTGAATTCGGGTTCTCCGGGTTGGCGGCAGTGTTGTCGTAGGTGACCAGAAAATGAATGACAGAGCCTTTAGGGACGATCTCATACTCTTTGAATTTGTAAATGAATTGCCAATTGAAATCCCAGTCAGGAATATGCAGAAGCGCTATGGTATCGCCATCGGGCTTAACGGCATAGGCGCGCATTTCTCTTGCCAGATGGTGCGCATGAGCAAGTACCGCGAAGGCTGAAAGGCTATCTTCCACCTTCCTTCTTGCGTGTAGCGTGACCACTGTGTCTGCCCGGATGATGAATCTTCCACCTGTCAGATGCCGATGCCCATGAAGTGCTACTGTGGTGAATCTCCTGCAATCGTTGCAACGCCTCTCATGTACCCGAAGCACACTCGAATCTGACTGAGCTACAGGGGTGGGGGCATAATGATTCAGAAACAGCATATTGGAGCCCTCCGGAATCACACCGTATACCCCCAATGGATAGTCCTCGAAACGCTCACCCGGCAACCATCCTGTGGTGTAGAGATATGCCCGCAGCGTAGTGTCGCCCGCCTCATAACCAGTGCTAGGGTTGTGATAGCTTGAATCCCTGTCAAAGGTGGTTTTCAACGTTGCCAATGAATCGATGAACACCTCGCTATGGTGGAGCACTCTCAGATTGCCTGGGATGAACTCATATCTTGACACATGAATATCGCGATGAATGGCTGTCGGAATATGAAACCTCACAAAGAGATCCTTGGTGGAAGGACGCACGTTGTAAGAGCGATGCATTGAGAAGGACCAAAGAGTGTCCAGTTTAATGAGAACATCATCCCAGACATGTGTGCCATCCTTGGCGTCACCCTCCACCATACCTTCCTCAATCCACTGAACGATAGTTTGGATATCGCTTTCCGAGAGGATGTTCTGGTTCTGAAATTCTCGGTAGATGGGATTGGCTGGCCAAGGCGGCATGACCCGTGACTCTACCACATGCCTAATGAAACCTCCTCTCTTGGCAACATCACCATAACGTGAGAGTGGAAAAGGCGCATAGCCGCTTCCGTCATGACATCTGATGCAGTGTCTGACGAGTATTGGCTGTATGTCGCGGTGATAAGTAAGGTTCTGGGCAAGCAAGTAGCCATTACCCATTAGAAGGATGCTGGTCAGCAACCCTTTGACAATGTTGATCAGGGAAATATGTAGCATCCAAGTGCCTTCGTGGGACCGTATGGTGGAGGAAGTCCCCGCAAAAGTTTCACGAGACACGCATCCACGTAATTGACAGTGGGACTTGCCCGCCTTCTTCCGAGCGTATAGTACCAATCATCTATCGCACCATGATAGTAGACATTGCCAAGACTATCAAGAATGAACACCTCTGGAGTGATCTTTGCCCCGACACTTCTAGCCATACCGAGCTCCGAATCAAGGATCATCTCACAATCTAGGCCATATCGATACATATATCTGCGCACCTCAAGGACATCCCAATTACCAGGAAACACGGCTACGAATGATACGCTATCAGATGACCACTTGTCCTTAAGTTCTTTCAGCGTAGCAGGATACTGAAGGCACATGGGGCATTCGGGTGATAAGAAGAACAGCACCGAAGCTTTAGCTCCCTTGGTAAGTGACAGCTGAGTACCACCAAACGACTGTGCAAACGCCTGCACCGAAAGACATAGCAAAATCAGCCATAGAATGCTACGCAATCGCATGGTTCAAAGTTACCTCGGGTTGGCCACAATTAACCTGCTGAACCTCGTTCGGCCACTGTCTATTGTCAACACCAACGGTCCTGACAGGTCACTGGGAAGATGTACGGATTCATTTCCCGGCACAATCTCGTGCCAAAGTGAACGGCCCGCCATGTCTCTTACCCAGATTGACATCATCTCATCTCCTGGGCAAGTGATGATCGTCAACTGACCGTTTTGACCGTCACGGATGCTCGGCTCGCAACTATTGACAGCTTCCACACCTGTCAGAAAATCCTCGATCACAGTAAGCTTCTGATTGACCTCAATCCCGTACAGTCTATGAACGACCCCGCTGGGGAACCTTACAATCACGCTATCGATGACCGCTGCACTTCCCAAGCCAAAGTGAACCTGTGAGGCGTTCTGAGATGAGCAGCTCTCACCGCCACGTAGTTCCCGAACCATCACAGTTCCATCAGCATGAACTTGTATCGTACTGCCGTACGCATTTCGGTTGCTGACCACCCCGGTCAATTCGAGCATTAACCAATTGCCCTCAGCAATATCATTGCGATACAGCTTTGAGAACTGAGCATTGGAGCCATTCACATCTGCAACCACTACTATCAAATCCAGATCGCCATCATTGTCGAGGTCACCAAAAGCAACACCGCGGCCCCAGTCAGGCGAATCACAGCCATATTGCTCCGCCATATCAGTGAAAGTACCGTCCGCATTGTTAATGAACAAACGGTCTACATTAGTCAAAGCGTTAGGATACATCGTTCCAGTTGTAATGTGTCCATTGACCACAAAAAGATCTTCCCATCCGTCATGATCAAAATCAGCGAAAACGCATCCCCATCCAGTAGAGGGAAGTTCGCCAGATAGAGGATCGTCAATCCCGTATTCTTCCGCTTGATTCACAAAACCGCCATTACCATCGTTCATCGCAAGTACGTTAGGGCCAAGATGTGTGAGGTAGTAATCGATGTCACCATCCCGATCGGGATCACCCGGTGCCACACCCATTCCGTCAATGGGATAATCAAAGGATGTACTTGCTGAAACATTCAAAAAGCCTGACTCCGGAAATCGGTTTCTGTACAAAATTGTTGACGGTGCCCACTGTCCGAAATCGTTGGCCACGATGATGTCGGGAGCACCGTCACCATCAAAATCAGAGAGCGTAGTGGCAAGACCGCAACCAACATCGGCACACCCCCATTCCTCAGCAACTTCAATGAATGACCCGTTACCTGTGTTCAAGTAGAGAAAGTTGGGAAGGCAAGTAACGTCAAGCTCAGTCAGAATACCATTTTCGTCCAAAGTGACACCATTATAGCTTTCCACGTAATTCATCACATAAATGTCGAGATGACCATCAAGGTTGATATCAGCCATTGCTGCAGCAGTGCTCCAAGACGGTTGGGTGATTCCTCTTTCACCACTGACATCAGTGAAAGTCCCATTGCCATTGTTCAGCAAAAGCAGACAGGGCTGACCACCCCGTGTTGCCAAGAAAATATCTGCATCACCATCGTTATCG
The DNA here is from genome assembly GCA_964500205.1 of uncultured Chryseobacterium sp. Taxonomy (GTDB): domain Bacteria; phylum Bacteroidota; class Bacteroidia; order UBA10329; family UBA10329; genus UBA10329. Next base: position 436,773 of record CAZCNS010000001.1, read on the forward strand.
ATATCCCCCGTAACTACGCCCATGGCATTCGTGACAGAAGGAATACCTGCAGAGGGGGAAACAAGCTCAAACTGCCAATCACTAAGGTTTCTCAACAAGCGGTCTGATAGACTTCCTCCTGTGAGGTAGATGTCTTGATGTCCGTCATTGTCATAGTCGAATATAGCTACACCACCACCAATTACTTGAGCATCTTGATGGTAGTGTACAAGCCCCATAGACGCTGCCATATCAGTCATTTGCGCCAATACCTGAGGAGAGGTAAAAGCGCAAGGCGCGCAAATCAATAAGACCAAAAACCGCCTCAACACTGAAAAAGATGCTCGTTACAGACTGCAATTCCACTACAATAGTACTTAATTATCAATAAATGACGAGCATCATAATTTTTAGAGCAAAAAATTCCCGATACCGACTGTAACAAGTGTGCGGCAAGAATCTGATGTTACCGTAATCGCTAACACAAGAATCAATGTCGCCACATAACTATTATATACCTAGATATCAAACATTCAGAAACTACAAACAACACCAAAAAAGTGTGATAAATAGATTGACATTCCGTTACTCTGCTCCAATGAGTACTAACAAATAACCGAACTTCCTTGACTCTGTCTATATCGAGAGAGGGATATAGACATGCGGGGATAGCTGAATCAATTATTTCGCACGACCCTGACAACCGAAGAGGTCCAACCTCCTGTCGGCCTGAGATGCAGGAGATAAATCCCATAAGGGCCGCTAAAAGAAGCGAGATCGATTTCACGGTTAAAGGTTCCAGATACCACGATACGACCTGTGAGATCGGTCAACAGATAGTCTCCGTCCATAAAATCCGCCTGAATAGTAATTCTTTCGTTGAAAGGGTTCGGAATCACTCGAATGGTTGCTTTCTGGGTAAGGTCAATACCGGAACCCACCGGAGGAATGAACCCGCTTGCAAACAGTCCATCTCCATTGGTTCCCATGTAGCCTCCCCAAGAAACTTGCGCATCTCCAATCGAAATATTGGTAGACAACCTTCTAACTCTCATATTGTCCTCCGAGAAAGGATTACTTGGATGTGTGGTTGAAACAACAACAATATTGAGCGCACCGCTTCCCTCAAAGTCAAGTAAAAGAGGAGTACTTGCTAGGTCGACCGACCCTGTCTCTGAGAGGAGAGTTTCACTCAGGCCCTCGCTTCTGACCATTTCGATTGACAATTGATTCTGCGCTCCAATCTGATTTCTCACAATCACCAGGCGGTCGTTCACCTCATTCTCAGCTCTGAATGCGAGAGCAGAATGAAATGGGAAAGCTGAAGGGCCAGACTGCCAGAGCACACTTCCGTCAATGCCTGACAGTACAGCATGAAAACCACCCGAGTAGAATGGGAATACTCCGGTAGCAAGGTTGACCGCCACATCGGGAACGCCATCATCATCGAAATGAAGTATGCATGGCACAGCACTGCTCTCATTGCCCGGGAAGTGATTCTGGGCCCAAAGAACGGAGCGGTCTGCACCACTAATGACCGACACCATGCCATCAAAACCCATCACAGCAAGATCAGTAGAACCGTCATCATCAAAATCAGCCATACTGACTGGTGCCATAAAACCTTTGGATTCACTTGACGCTAACTGAATGAACTCAGGTGTTCCTTCCCAAAGTGAACCAATAGAAACTGCCCAAAGAGAACCGCCCACCGTCTCACCGCCAGAACCAAACACCGCATTCAGTGATATTCCTTCCACGTTCCATAGAACCGGTGAGTTATAACTCTCTTTCCCATCAGGCATCTCATACTGCCTTAGAATCTCACCAGTGGCTCCATCGATTATGACGATACTAGCAGGGGGTCGGTTGGCATCGTTGGCGTTGGCTGGAGCGTAACCCCCGAGAATGTTGAGAATCTCAGGAACCGCATCGCCATTGAGATCTTCAAGCCATTGTCCTGAGTAGAAATTAGGAAGGCTGTCAGCAAAGCAGTCAGGTAGCTGCGAGCAGGGAAACACCTCCCAGATTACCTCCCCATTAAACCCATCAATGCAATAGAGCTGATTTCTTCTCCCTCCTATGACCACATCAGCAATCCCGTCATTTGAAACGTCTTGAAAAATGGGGCTTCCGAATATCTGAGACCTCGTCTTAACGCTCCAAAGCACCTCACCTGACACACCATCGAATGCGAAGACACCGAACGATGTATCCGCAAGCTCTCGACCACATCCAATCACGATATCTGGAATTCCATCCTCAGTAAGGTCAACGGCCCTGGCCGAGGAGAAGGTGTTGGAACCCTCTATCTGGGTATCCCAAACAACAGTTTGCGCTAAGCTGTAATAAGCAGGAACAAAAACAGCAAAGACATGAAACAGAACCAGAATCGATCTCAAAACAAAAACTTGAATGAATAGATAAAAACAGTAGCCTGAGCCAATTGGAACCGATGGAGGTGTTTTATGTTCCCAGACAAAGTCGTTTCCTTAGGTTGTTAGTACTCACCTCACCACCACCCGATGTACCGAGGCATTACCTGACCGCTCTACCCGCACCACATAGACTCCCACAGGGACATTGAGCGGCAGTACAGTCTCAAAACCATGCACCGATGAGTCGTGTAACGTCCTTCCAGTGAGGTCAATAACATTGATTCGGGCCGCATTGCCGTCCGACAGCCGGATGTGCAGATCATTACCATTAGTGAATACACTGACCAATGACGATGACTCAGGGCTGTCAACACCTGCGATGAGGTAGGCAGGCGAAACAGGTGAGAAGTGCAGCCTGAACCTCTCTTGAAAAGTACCGGCTGTGGAATGAAACTGGTACTCGCTGGTCTGATGAAGGTCAATGAACTGACCGGCTCGAACATCCTCCAACCATGCGGCCCCGTCAACGGTGAGTTCGGTCGCCTTGAGATGATATGTGCCAGCGTTGGGTATCCGCACACCCAAGGGCACTACGGGCTGGGCAATGGGGTCTCCCATGCCGTTGATGGCCAGCCGTTCACTGCCGACCATCGACCACAGCTGCACACGCGAATTGGACTCCATCTGCTTGCGGCTGTCATAGCTGTCCAGACCGTTGCCCGCATCTGCATTAAGATAAACCAAGGTCTCATCAGCACTGTCGTCCTTGGAAATATGCAAACGGACCAGCTCATTGACATCATCGCGGAAAGGCTGACCTGCCTGATGCGAGCGCATTGCATTGGTGAAGTTCAGACCACCTGTCTGCCCATCGGCCAAAACGCGCACCCAGAATCCCTGAGCCGGATGAATCAGGCCGTTGGCGCCATTGGTCCCCACCCCGCCAGCGGCATTGTAGGTGGCGAACACCATCTCGTCAGAAAGGTTAGTGCGGTACCAGATGGTGCTTTCCAAATTAGAGGATGCAGCATGCACAAGATCCCAACTCACATAGCTTGGATATGGGTTGCCTACCAAATGATATCCTCGCTTGCTATTGGAAGCTCCTGAGCGGGTGAGCCCAGCAAGGCTCTGATTGCCGGTGTTGAACACCCCGCCTGTGAAACCGATGGTCTCATCAGCACCAAGCCGGGTGACGTAGCCCCTCATGCGTGCAAGGCCAGTGCCGTTGTCCGTGATCTCGGTGTATCCCGAACCGTTGCCTGAAGCCCCGGCCTCGGCCACCTCACTGTGGGACCACAGCCGCGTCACACCCGCAGCATTGAACACTCCACTCGCGGCAGCCGATGTGGTGGGGGCGATATAAAAATGACGTCCATTGGCGCTTGATCCTCCGCTCCCTGTCAGGAACTGTTGGGCAACGTAGGTCCCGCCTGCACCAGTAATGGTGCCATTGGTGATGAGTGTTCCTGTACCGGTGACATCGCTCTGAAGCGTGATGTTCCCCTCATTGATCACATTGCTGTTCACTGTGAAAGCACTTCCTGGGGCCACGGAGAGCTGAGCACCTGCCCTTACCGTCAGAGCCGCACAGACAGCGGGGGCGCTGGGCAGGGCATTCACGATCGGCTGAAAAGGAGCCGAAGGCGAGATCACCACATGGCGGCCAGCGACAGGAACCGCACTATGACTCCAGTTTAAGGCCGCGCTCCAATCAGTGGATGCCGTACCCATCCATGCCTGACCGAAGTGAAGCACAAAACGGTTGTTTAACGTGCCTGACTCAGCCGTGAAACCGTACGTGCTGTTCGCATTGAGATTCTGAAAAACATTGAGCAAACGGTCTTCCAGAACCAGCGGCTCAGATACCGTTGCCTCCGTCAACGAGATAGAGAAACTGCCCGCAACCGGTAATCTGACCCGCAATGGGACACGCGGATTGGTAGCCACGCTGTTCAAGGTATTGATGGCCACGAGCGTCCCCGCTGCAGCAGTGTAAATCAGCGGTACCCCGGCCGGGAACATCTTGCCGGAATCATAAATATCGAAGCCGTCCGTGGCGTTAGTATTGAAACCTACGAGCGTCTCGTCCGTGTTCGTCCCATCACTCAACGCAAGCCTCACAATGCCAGCATTTGATATTGAAAAACAGCAATTCAATGCCAGTATTAATACTACTATAAATACACTTTTCATCACACCGGGAGTTTGGAAAACAGGGTTGAAATTAAGAGAACGGTAGCCCTCAAGTGCAGGCCATCGATAAAAAACCGTTAGCAGCGTGTAACGGACATTCCCAAGGGCATTTCTTGGTCGGGCGCACCGGGTCAGCTACCTTTGAAGGCATGGTCATTCGCCTCGACAGGTCAGAGTTCATGCCCCCAGTGGAGTTCGAGCTCATCTGCATCAGCACTCCATTACGCGAATATCGGCTGGCGCATCTCGTGAATACCGGATTGAGACTTTCCCTATCACGAGAGGATGACGTCAATGCTGACAGGAACGACCGGGACAACGTTGCCACCTACGCACGGTTCTTTTACGAGGATGAACTGATGTGCCGGTCGTTCATGCTCATCGGCAACAAGCCGCTGACAAGGCCAGAGGTACTCCGACCAGGTGATCTGTTCGGCTCGGAAGAGACCCAGCCACTGATGCCTGAACTCGCAAAAACAGACTATATTTTATTGGTCTATGGAGATATTACAGATGACGAGCTGGCCGACCTTTGCGATACCATCCGAGAGATTCCGGAGGTCATGACCGCGTACTCCTCAGACCCCAGAACTTTGAAAGACATCAGCCCCATAGCCCTCATCTGACATGAAAGTATTCAACCGTACCAAGATCATCGCCACCATAGGCCCTGCGTCAAGCTCGATAGAGGAGCTGGAGAGCATGGTACGAGCCGGGATGTCAATCGCCCGTCTGAACTTCTCGCACGGGAGCTACGAGGATCATGCCAAGGTCATTACCCACATCAAGGACATTAACAATCGGCTGGGGACCCATGTGGGCCTGTTGGCAGACCTGCAGGGGCCGAAGATCCGGCTCGGGGAGGTAAAAGGTGAGGGGATTTTCATCGGAAAGGGCAGCGAATTGGTGATTACTTCAGAGAAATGTGAAGGCGATGAGAAGCGCGTTCACATCACTTACAAAAGCTTCGCATCTGACGTGGTAGCAGGAGACAGGATCCTAATCAACGATGGCAAACTGGTGCTCCGCGTGAAGGAGACGGACGGCAAGGCCAATGTCACCGCCATAGTCGAACACGGGGGCCTCATGGAATCGCGAAAAGGTGTGAACCTGCCCAACACGGCCATCTCACTGCCATCGTTGACCGAAAAGGACTTACAAGACCTTGATTTCGCTCTTGCCAATGACATCGACTGGGTTGGGCTGTCATTTGTCCGCAAGGCCAAAGATGTGATGGAATTGAAGCAGCGCATCGCAGCAAGCGGCAAAGAAACCAAGGTGGTGGCCAAGATCGAGAAGCCCGAAGCGGTGAAGGACATCAGCAGCATCATCCGCCAATCAGACGCTGTGATGGTGGCACGAGGCGACCTTGGTGTAGAACTGCCGATGCATGAGCTGCCGGTCATTCAGAAAATGATTGTACGCAAGTGCCTGGCCGATGCCAAACCTGTGATCATCGCCACGCAGATGATGGAGAGCATGATCGTGAACCCCTCGCCATCGCGGGCAGAGGTAAACGATGTGGCCAACTCTGTGATGGACGGAGCCGATGCTGTGATGCTCAGTGGCGAGACCAGCGTAGGCGCGCATCCTGCCAAGGTGGTAGAGGCCATGAGCAGGATCGTGAGCCACGTGGAGCAATTCTCAGACATCTATCATCGCCAGCTAATCGTTAGCAGCAGACCCGACCGCGCCATCAGCGATGCCATCTGCCGCAGCGCAGTGGAACTGACCAAGGAGACCAACGCGGCTGGCATCATTACCATGACCAACTCGGGCTACACAGGTTTCCGCATCTCAAGCTACAGGCCCAGGTCGCCCATCTTCGTGTTCACCGACAACCGCAGCATCCTCACCACCCTCAATCTCGTTTGGGGCGTGCGCGGCTTCTACTATGACCGCTACACCAGCACAGACGAGACCATTGCCGAGATCAAGGACATCCTTAAGAAAGAAGGAATGGTGAAGGAGGACGACCTCATCGTGAACATCGCCAGCATGCCGATAACCGACCGCGGTGCAGCCAACATGCTCAAATTGAGCCACGTGGAGTGAGAAGTGAATCAGGAAATGGAAAATGGAAAATTGTATCGCTGGTGCAATCATCAGGAGAAAGTCTACCATTTTCCATTCCCCCAATTTCCATTTTCCCTCTTCTAAAGGTGTAAGTTTGTCCCTCATTTCCCAATAGGTAAAAGACGAAGAATGGCTTTGAACGTAGAACTGCTCGCAGAAATATGTGAGGTGGCCGGTGCCCCTGGCTATGAGAAACGCATCCGCGAGATCGTGATGCGCGAGGTGACCCCCTTAGTGGATGAGGTTTCCATTGACAACATGGGTAACGTGACTGCCCTCAAGAAAGGCCGCGAGCCTAAGAAAGTGATGGTGGCCGCCCACATGGACGAGATTGCTTTCATCGTCACTCATATTGATGATAAAGGTTTCCTTCGCTTTCACACCCTCGGAGGATTCGATCCGAAGACCCTGACCGCGCAGCGTGTGATCGTGCATGGAAAAAAAGACCTCGTTGGCGTCATGGGCAGTAAGCCCATCCATGTGATGACGGCCGAGGAACGCACCAAGCCCCCCAAGATCACCGACTTTTTCATTGACCTTGGCATGCCCAAGGAAGAGGTGGTCAAGTATATTTCAATAGGCGATGTGGTGACCCGCGAACGCAAGCTCATCGAAATGGGCAACTGCGTCAACTGCAAGAGCATCGACAACCGTATATCGGTATTCATCCTCATCGAGGCGTTGCGCACTCTCGGTGACGTGCCTTACGATGTGTACGGGGTATTCACCGTGCAGGAAGAGATCGGCATACGCGGGGCCAACGTATCCGCCTTGCAGCACCAGCCCGACTTCGGATTCGGACTCGACACCACCATCGCGTTCGATGTGCCGGGCGCGCAAGCGCACGAGATGATCACTGAGCTGGGCAAAGGCACTGCCATCAAGATCATGGACTCAAGCACCGTGTGCGACTACCGCATGGTGGAATACATGAAACAGACAGCCGATAAGCATAAGGTGAAATGGCAGCCCGAAGTGCTTACGGGCGGTGGCACCGACACTGCTGGCATCCAACGCATGACGGCCGGTGGAGCCATCGCAGGGGCCATCAGCATCCCTACACGCCACATCCATCAAGTGATCGAGATGGCTGACAAGGATGACATTCAGGGAAGCATAGACCTGCTGCAACATTGCCTGAGTGAACTGGACACATTTGACTGGAATCACCGTTGATGTATGGAATCTCGATGCGAATCGCATCATGAAGGCAATATCCTTCGCATCGATACGTTGAAACCTTTACTTTTACCCACCTGAAATCCCAAGTTTCATGGAAATCAAAAAGAACCCATCTGCCGACCTCGAAAAGAAGCGTTCGCTCTTCATGCTGGCCGGCTACGTAGTTGCACTCTCGGTAGTGCTCGTGGCCTTTGAGTGGAAAACCTTCGAGCGTGGTGCCGGTGATCTAGGAACCCTTATCATTGATGACCTCGAAGAGGAGATCATCCCTATCACCGAGCAGGAGATCAAACCACCACCGCCACCACCGCCACCACCGCCTCCCGCACCCGAGATTGAGGTGGTGGATGACGATGTGGAGATTGAGGACGAGGTGGAGATCGCGGATGTGGAGGCAGACGCCACTACCGAGATCATCGAGATCGAGCAACCGGCCGAGGAAGAACCGCAGGAGCCTGATTTCTTCACCATTGTAGAAGACATGCCTGCATTCCCCGGGGGCGATGCGGCCCTGCTGAAATACATCGCTGAGAACGTTAAGTACCCGCCCATTGCCAAAGAGAACGGCATCACAGGTGTGGTCTATGTGAGTTACATCGTTGACAAGGACGGTTCTATCAAGGATGTGAAAGTGGTGCGAGGTGCAGACCCCTTCCTCGACAAGGAAGCAATGCGCGTAGTGAGCGGCATCAAAGGCTACAAACCCGGCAAGCAGCGCGGCAAGCCAGTACCGGTGCAGTTCACCATTCCGATCCGCTTCGTCCTGAACTGAGTCTACAGTTGACCGAATTGAAAGCCCGTTCCATCTCTATGGAGCGGGCTTTTTTCATTCACGGATAAGTGGCAATCAAGGATAAGATGCGGTCACTCAGAAACTGCATCTCCGCAGGGGGCATGATCTGGTGAAACCCTCCGAACACCACCCGCAACTTTCCATTCTCCCGCAGGAAAACCACGCTGAGTCCGGGCGGTACGGGAACAGGAGGGATATGTGCCATGTGCAGTATCTCCTCTCCAAGGAAATACCTGAGGGGTTCGCGTTCCTCGCCAAGGTCGCTGAAAGCCATTGTGCTGATGCGACCACCGGTGGTGAGTCCGACCATGGCGTTCATCAACCAGAAAGGCATGAACCGAAGCACGCGCTGCACGGCTGCCTGATGATGCAGTGAGCCTTTCCTGATCTGTGCGGTGAGCTGTTTCTGGATGGCAGCCACTGCACGCTCAACTGTGCGCAGATCATCACGCATCAACTTGAAAAAAAGGAATGACAGGTCGTTACCGACCAGATGCCCCTCCCCTCCCCTTCTGCGCATATCGTGAGGCACCGGCACCCAGAAATACGGAGCCTGATCCCCACGTCTGTCCAACAATTCACGCAATGCCACCAGTGTTGCTGCGAGATAAAAAGCACTGCGACCCGGTCGTGAACCGGCCGCGCGGGCCGCTGCATCAGAGCCGGTGGTCTGCTCTTCGCTCAATTCGAGTTCAAGGAACACGGGTGCGTCAGAGACGGTCGTGGTCTTGTCGGCCAAGGTGGCCAACTTCCAGCCTCCTGAACCTATGGCCGAGAACATGCCTCGCACCGCGTCCTTAAAATCGGTCCAACTGTCTATGCTCGACTTAGCGATGAAAAACCGGTGCGGTGCGGTGCCACCCGCTATTGAGCGCAGAAACAACATCATGCCACGATGGTCGAACAAGGCATGATGCATGGCGACAAGCAGGTGTTTATCACCATTATTGAGAGTACACAGATCAATGCGCACAGGCACGGAGGTCAGCTCTACAGATGCATTGATGAGCGCGTCCAACCCGACCTTGGTAGTGTCATTCTGCTCAAAAACAGCACTGGTCGAATCATCCGCCTCTACCCATTTCGGGGCAAAAGGCCAACGGTGTCGCAGCCGAAGGCGACTTACCCGATGCAATGTGGAATCGTTCCGCAAGGCATCTGCAAGGCGACTCATATCCGCATCGAGAGCAAGCCGGAGATGGAATCGGGAGATATTGCCAGAGAGCCTGCGTTGGCGCATCTGCCGGTCGATAAGCAGATGAAAGTGGTCGGCCCCAGTGAGCTGGTGTCCGTTCTCTGCCATCACTTCAGCGGTCGGCCATGTGCAAGCACACAGCGGGCAAGGTCAGCCACGGTGCGCGTGTTCTCGGCCGTTAGGTATTGCATGGGCACCTCCAGTCCGAACTGCTCTTCTGTGTGCATGGCGAGTTCGACAATAGTGACCGAATCCACATCCAACAAAAGGAGGTCGGTGCCTGCATCCACCGCAACGCCCTCGGCCAGCACATGGCGTTCGAGGTGAGCGATGAGCGATTTGCAGATATTGTCTTCGGTAGGCGACATCAATGTGCGGACAAAGGTAGCTGATGCTATGGCGTAAAGGCATGATTGCCGTCCTTTGCGGCTGTGGCAGATCGGACACGTACAGCAGCTGTGATAGGCGCGGGCATCGCTGGGCTGGCGATGGCGGTGCGACTTGCGCGGCAAGGTTTCAAGGTCACGGTTTTCGAGAGCCACGATGCCCCTGGCGGAAAAGTGGCCGAGCTGAGGATGGACGGTTTCCGCTTCGACATGGGGCCATCGGTGCTCACCATGCCCCACTATATCGATGAGCTTTTCACGCTCTGCGATGAGAATCCCCGAGACCATTTCACCTATCACCGTCTCGACCCCATATTCCGGTATTTCTTTACCGATGGCACAGAACTGACCACCCCTGCCGACCCCGAACTGCTGGCGCATGAGTTGGCGGCCAAGACAACAGTGCAGCGAGAAACGGTGCTCCGGTTCCTGCGCAGGTCGAGGGAGAAGATGGAGCTGACCGACCCAGTATTCCTTCAACGGTCCTTGCACAGGTGGCGCAACTACCTTGACCGTGCCACAATGCGAGGAGTGGTCAACTTCCGCAAAGTGGAGGCATTCACTACAATGGCCAAAGCCAACGCCCGCCTGTTCAGAGACCCCAAGGTGGAGCAGATCTTCAATAGCTACGCGAGCTACAATGGCTCTGACCCCTACCAGGCACCGGCCACGCTCAACCTCATCTCGCACTACGAGATCACGCTAGGTGCGTTTCACTGCGAAGGCGGCATGTACACCATTGCCCTCGCTCTCACTGCACTTGCACAGCGGCAAGGTGTTGAATTCCAATTTGGCTCCCATGTAGAACGCATCAACGTGCGTAAAGGCGCGGTTACGGGGGTGCGGGCCAACGGTGAGGAAATGCTTTTCGACACGGTGGTGAGCAACGCTGATGTCAACACCACCTTCGACCGCCTTCTGCCCGGCCAGCGCAGGCCGTCACTCACGCTCGACCGCCCGAAATCAGGGTCGGTCATCGTGTTTCTCTGGGGAATGGGAAAGACCTTTCCGAGGCTGCATTTCCATAACATGTTCCTCGCCCCTGACCAGAGAGAGGAGTACCGTCACATCTTTCAACTGAACGATATTTGCGATGACCCCTCGGTCTATGTGCATATCGGCAGTAAAGCCAATGCGGAAGATGCGCCAGAGGGCTGCGAGAACTGGTTCGTTATGGTGAGCGTGCCGCACGACTGCGGACAGGATTGGTCGGCCATGGTGCAGCGCACGAGAACCAATGTACTACGCAGGCTCAAAGAGCAGCTTGGTGAGGACGTGGAGCCATTCATCCGCTGCGAGCAGGTGATGACACCACCCGACATTGCACAGCGGACCTCCAGCCACCTCGGAGCTGTCTATGGCAACAGTAGCAACGGAATGTTCTCGGCTTTCCTCAGGCATCCCAATTTCTCATCGGGCATAAAAGGGCTGTATTTCTGCGGGGGCAGTGTGCATCCAGGCAGCGGGATTCCTCTATGCCTGCTATCTGCGAAGATCACTGCGGGGATGGTTTAAGACTACTTGTACTTCCTTCGCCTTATGGCCGAGTATGTAAGCACCACAAGGAAGAACGCTGCCGCCCAGAGACCATAGACACTGATCTCGGGCATACCGTGAATATAACGCATCTCAGGGCCGAAATCCGCGGTCATTGTAATGGCAGAGCCGATGATGAACGCTACCGTTAGAAAAGTAAGCGACATGCGGTTGGCCACGCTGTCCATCTTCTTCAGCAGATAGCCATACCCCTGCAGCTCCACCTCAAAGTGCAACTTTCCCTGTTGCGCTTTTGCCAACAGGCTCCGGATGTCCTTCGGGAAGGCCTTGACGAAAGCATTGACCTGATCGAACTGTTCAGAGAAATCGGTCCACATATTCTTAGGCGAATAGCGGTCCTTGATGAGTTTCATCCCGTAAGGCCGGATGAAATCGTAGGTGTTGAAATGTGGGTGGATGCTCTTGCCGATACCCTCCAGGATGGCGAATGCACGGAAGATGAGGAAAACACCGCCTGGCACTCGTATCTGATAATCGTACATGATCTTCTGCAGCCTCTCTACCACATCGGCAATGCTGCTCTCGTCCACATCAAGCTGCGTGAAGTCCTCGATGAGCTCATTGAGGTCGTACTCCAGCTGACGCATGTCCTCCACCTTGTCCTCGATCGCCAGCGCACGCATGGCAAGGGCCATCTTGCGGGCATTGGACTCTGCCATGCCGATGAAGATGTCGGCAAAGGCATATTTGTCCTTGCGCATCATGGTGCCCACCATGCCGAAATCAAGCAGACAGATGACCCCGTCCTTGCGAACAAGCACATTGCCCGGATGCGGGTCGGCATGGAAAATACCGAACTCGAAGATCTGGGTAAGGTAGATGTCCATGCCGTTCTCGGCCACCTTGCGCGGATCGAGTCCCCAGGCGCGCATCTGCGCCACATCCGAGATCTTGGCACCTGACACGAACTCCATCACCAGCATGTTCTCCGTGCAATACTCACGGAATGCCTTGGGGATGTAAAAATTCTTGTAGTCCTTGTAAAGCGCGCGGAAACGGTCGAGGTTTCGCGCCTCGTTGCGGTAGTCCAGCTCCTTGTTCATGCTCCGCTCAAAGGAGCGGACGAGGTCGGGGGCATTCATTACGCCCTGCTTGCGCAAGTACCGGTCTGCCCGATTCACGGCATCTACCAAAATGGCCAGGTCGCTCTCCACCTGCTCCTTCACCTCCGGGCGCTGAATCTTGACGACAACCTGCGTGCCGTCCTTCAGTTTAGCCTTGTGTACCTGCCCGATGGAGGCCGATGCAAGGGGCTTCTCATTGAACACGGCAAAGACATCCTCCAGCTTCTTGCCGGTATCTTTTTCTATAATGGCCTTCACACTCTCGAACGCAAAGGGCGCGACATTGTCCTGCAGCTTTTCAAACTCCGCAATGAGCGGGGCGGGCAACATGTCGGGCCTGTTGCTGAGCACCTGTGCCAGCTTCACGAAGGTGGGGCCAAGCTCCTCGCATACCATGCGGATGCGTTCCCATCGACTGTACTGGAACACAGGCTTATCGGCCCTCATCCACGACAGTCTGATCTTCTCTGTGACGAAGTTCCGGAGGGTGCTATTGGTCACCACATCCTCAAAACCGTACTTCACCAGCACCGCGATTATCTCGCGGATACGACCGATGTTCTTGAATGTCTGACCGTTGAGAAGCATGCTTGGGGGAGGGTGTGCGAAAGTAGCAATAATGCAAGCCAAGGATGTCAGAAAGCTACCTGCCGACACCATTTCTACCCTCAAGGGTCACCGCCTAACTTTGCCCGTGATGCGCGACCTACGACACCTGCTATCACTTATCCTGCTGCTACTCGCGCATCCCATGCTGGCACAGGACTCTGCCTACGTGCAGATGTTGCTCAGCGAGCTGTGCAATGATCTGCTGGCGGGCCGCGGATACGTGGACGATGGGGATGGCGAAGCGGCATTTTTCATCGAAAAACAGTTCAAGGAACTCAACCTCAAAGCCTGGGACTACAACTTCTACCAGACGTTTTTCGTTCAGGTCAACTCCTTTCCGGGGAAAATGGAGATGAAGGTCGATGACCGTGCATTGCAGCCCGGCCACGAGTTCCTGATCGCCCCTGATGCGCCCTCAGTGCAAGGCGATTTTGAGGTGATGCGCCTCGACCGCCTGCCGACCATGGCACCATCGGGCAGGGTCATCGACACTACCCTCCATTTGAAAGGCGCAGTTATCATAGCAGACAGCCTTGTGCGCCAACTGCCCAGACCTATGCGCCACGAGCTGCTGAAGGGACTGAAGAAGTTCGGTGCAGACCTGCTTGTGCGCAGCACCGACCAGAAACTCACTTGGCATGTAAGTCCCGACCAGACGGTCATGGCTGAGTTCACAGTGCCCGACAGCATCATCGGCACCCTGCCAAAACGCATCAGGGTAAATGCCGAAGCCCGTCTCCTCAAAAAACATCGCACTCAGAATGTGATGGCCTACATTCCCGGCACCTCTGAAACGGACAGTACCATCGTTTTCACAGCCCACTATGACCACCTTGGCAAGATGGGAAAGGACGCCATCTTCCGAGGTGCCAATGACAATGCCAGCGGTGTCACCATGCTTCTGGCCCTCGCCAAGCACTATTCCATGCCGGAGAACGCCCCGAGACATAACATCGCCTTCATAGCATTCGCAGCCGAGGAACTGGGACTGATGGGGAGCACCTACTTCGTCCACAACCCTGTGTTCCCGCTTACTGACATCGTTTTCCTTGTAAACCTCGACATCGTAGGCACGGGCGATGAGGGCATCAAGGTGGTGAATGCCACCGAATTCCCGGACCGTTTCGACCGTTTGGTCACGCTTAACACGCACATGCAACTTCTACCCGGTGTCCATCCGCGAGGCAAGGCGGCCATCTCGGACCATCACCCCTTCACAGAGGCGGGTGTCCGCTGTTTCTACACCTACACACTTGGAGGCTCTGCTGCTTACCACGACCTGAACGACCGCCCCGAAGGGCTTTCCTTGGCGGGATTCAAAGGGCTTTTCCGTTTGCTTGTCGAATTCGCCAATACCTTCTGATGGGAACACTCTACATGGTGCCGACCCCTGTGGGCAACCTCAAGGACATGACCTTCCGGGCCATTGAGGTGCTGCGCAGCGTGCAGACCATCTTGGCCGAGGACACCCGCGTGACAGGCAACCTCCTGCGGCACTTCGAAATTGACACGCGGATGACCGCCCTGCACCAGAACAACGAGCACCGCATGGTGGAACGACTGGTGGAACGCATGGCGATGGGCGAGGACATGGCCATGGTGACCGATGCCGGAACACCGGGCATCTCCGACCCCGGTTTCCTGCTCGTACGTGAGGCTGCGAAAGCCGGGGTCAACATCATCACATTGCCCGGGGCAACGGCCTTTGTGCCTGCACTGGTCAATTCCGCATTGCCCAGCGATAAGTTCTACTTCGAGGGTTTCCTGCCGCCCAAGAAAGGCCGTGCCACCAGAATTGCGGCCATTTCCGCCATGCCCTGCACGGTGGTGCTCTATGAATCTCCTCACAAACTGTTGAAGACCTTGGAGCAGTTGCAGGAGGTTTGCGGCCCGGAGCGGCCTATCAGCGTCTCGCGCGAGATCTCGAAGATGTACGAGGAGACCGTGCGCGGCACCATTGCTGAGGTGCTGGCCTATTTCACTGAAAATGGCGTGCGGGGTGAGTTTGTGGTGGTGTTAGGAACTGGTAGCGCATAAGACTGTCAGTCCTGAAAATGCCCCTGCCACGTCATTACCAGCCAACAGCTACCTGAACCAACGTCACCAACCCAATGAGTAGGATCAGCACCAGCGAGATGCGCTTGAACACCCGCTGCGGCATGAAAGTGAGCAGATAGCGGCCCAGATAGGTGCCCCCAAAACCAATTGAGAAAAGAAACGGCAGGTAGATGAGGTGTTCCTTCAGAACAAAACCGTTGGCCACATAGACCACCGTGCGGCTGAGGTCGATGGCCAGATCGATGGCCGCAGAGGTGGCAATGAACACGCTCTTCTCCAGATTGAAGGCCGCCATGGTCAGCCCACGGATGGCCCCACCTGTGCCCAACAGCCCTGCAGCGAAACCCGAAAGGCTGCCACCAAGGATGCTCTGCAACCGCTTGGGCGGGATGACCAGTTCGCTCTTGATGAGGAACAGCACTGCCAGCGCGATGAGGAAGATGGCCAATGCCAGTTCCAGCCATGTGGTGGCAAGAAATCGTGTGAGCAACCCACCGATGATGACGAAGATGACGGACGGGATGCCGATGTTGATGAGCAGCGTCCTGTCTATCCCGTGGCGGAAGAGCGCAATCTTGCTCACGTTGCTGGCCAAGTGAAAGATGGCCGTGATGCCCAGCACCGCATGAAAGTCGAAAAAGAAGTTGGCGAAAGGCACAAAGAACACCGATGACCCGAAGCCTCCGATAGTGCCCACCACCTCGGCCAGCAGAGCAAGGAGGAGGAACAGGAAGTTGATGGTCTGGAACATGGTGTCGGGCTGGGTAAAGGTATCCCTGCCAGCACCGCCAAGAACGACTGTGATGAAAGTCATAGAGCACCCATGGGCACCGACCTACCTTTACCGCATGGATTACAAGTGGCTCAGACACATTATGATGTACACGGCAGGTGCTGTCATCGTGCTGCATAGTGTGCTCCCACACCGCCACTCCAGCGAGCTTTCCGCTCAGGAACACGCAGTTATTCATGAAGAGGCGGAGGGTGTTCTTGGCCTAATTCAGCTGTTACTCCATGACTATGAGCAACTTGCGGAAACCTTCGTCACTCGCGAGGCCGCAGAGGAGTTCGCACTTCCGGCATTCATTGCGCTGGTTCCATTGGTTGTGCTTTATGCCGACATCCTATTGCTGGATGATCTGGCACAGGAACTGCCGCTGCCCATTGATGATATGCGACTGGCCCAATTGGGTCATGTCCATGCGTGGGGCGTTCGGCCTCCGCCTGTTGCCTGAATCATTGCGCTCTGCGTGAGCGCCTTGGCCGTCCGTCTGTTCAGATGGCCTGTTCAGCAACTGTTCATCAATACCTATTCCCATGTTTGAAAAGATCATCGGCTATTCCTTAGCGAATAAGCTCATGGTGTTTGTCGGGGTCTTTGCCCTCACTGGGGCCGGACTCTACGCCCTCAGCGGCCTGGGCGTGGATGCCGTGCCCGACATCACCAACAATCAAGTGCAGATTGTGACCACATCGCCCACGCTTGCCGCGCAGGAGGTGGAGCAGTATGTCACCTTTCCCATCGAGGCTGCGATGGCCAACATTCCCGATGTCACCGAGGTGCGCAGCATATCGCGCTATGGCCTTTCGGTGGTCACGGTGGTGTTTGATGAAGACGTGGACCTGATGCGCGCCCGGCAGTTCGTGGCGGAGCAGATCACCCTCGTTTCGGGTGACATTCCCCTGGAACTCGGTTCGCCCGAGATGATGCCCATCACCACCGGGCTGGGCGAGATCTACCAGTATGTGCTGGCCGTGAAGCCGGGCTACGAAAAGAAGTTCGACATCATGGAACTGCGCACCATTCAGGACTGGATCGTCAAGAGGCAGCTTACGGGAATCCCCGGCATCATCGAAGTGAGCAGCTTCGGTGGACTGGTGAAACAGTATGAGGTGGCGGTGAACCCCGAACTGATGCTGGCCCGCGACATCACGCTCAACGATGTGCTGGCCGCCCTCGAACGCAACAATGCCAATAGCGGGGGCAGCTACATTGAACAGGGTGCGAACGCGTTTTACATCCGAACAGAAGGCCGTGCCGAGCATTTTGATGACATCCGCAACATCATCATCGAGGTGCAGAACGGTTTCCCGGTGCGGGTGATGGATGTGGCCACCGTGGGTTACGGAAGTCCAAAACGCTATGGTGCCATGACCATGGACGGCAAGGGCGAAGTGGTGGGCGGCATCACGCTGATGCTGAAAGGCGGCAACTCCTCACAGGCCATCACCAATGTGAAAGAGCGCATGAAACAGGTGGAGAAGGCGCTACCCGAAGGCGTTGAGATATATCCCTACCTCGACCGCTCGGTACTGGTGGGAAAGACCATCGGCACGGTGACCAAAAACCTGATCGAGGGCGGCCTCATCGTCATCTTCGTTCTGGTATTGATGTTGGGCAACCTGCGTGCAGGATTCGTGGTGGCCTCGGTCATTCCGTTGGCCATGCTATTCGCCATCATCATGATGCGCATTTTCGGAGTGTCGGCCAACCTGATGAGTCTCGGTGCCATCGACTTCGGCATCGTGGTCGATGGTGCTGTGATCATCGTGGAAGGCGTGTTGCATTATCTGCACAAGCACCACAAGGGCATGCAACTGAGCCGCGAACAGATGGACAAGGCGATAGGCACGGCCGCAGGGCAGATCTACCGTTCGGCAGCCTTCGGGGTGCTCATCATCCTGGTGGTATTCGTGCCCGTTTTCACGTTGGAAGGCGTGGAAGGCAAGACCTTTCTGCCCATGGCGCAGACCGTGAGTTTCGCCATTCTCGGTTCACTGCTGCTGAGCATTACGTATGTGCCCGTGATGTCGTCCATCCTGCTCAAGCGCAAGGTGACAGACAAGGAGAATTTCGCTGACCGTATGATGCATCGGGTCACGGATTTCTATGTGCCCGTGCTCCGCACTGCACTGAAGCGTCCGCTGGCCATCATCTCCGCTACCATTTTTCTATTTCTATTTTCCATTTTCATCTTCACAAGAATGGGAGCTGAATTCGTGCCAACGCTCGAAGAAGGCGACCTCGCCATGCAGATGAGCATCCCGCCTGGAAGCTCCCTCAGCCAGAGCATTGCCACTTCAACGGCCATCGAGAAAATCCTAAAGGATGAATTCCCAGAGGTGAACCACGTGGTGAGCAAGATCGGCACGGCCGAAGTGCCTACCGACCCCATGGCCATCGAGGATGCCGACATCATGATACTGCTCAAGGAACGCGAGGAATGGACCTCGGCCAACAGCCGCGAGGAGCTTATTGCCAAGATGAAGGACGCCTTGGCCGATGTTCCCAACGTGTCGTTCGAGTTCACCCAGCCCATCCAACTGCGGTTCAATGAGCTGATGACAGGTGCCAAGACCGACATTGCCATCAAGATCTTCGGGGAAGATGTAGTGGAGCTGAAACACCAGGCCGACCATGCCGCTGCGATCATCCGCGAGGTGCAAGGCGCGGGCGATGTGAAGGTGGAACAGACAGCAGGTCTACGTCAGCTCACTGTCCGCATGAACCGCCAGCAGATGGCCATGTTCGGCATTAATGTAGAGGACGTAAACACTGCTATCCGTGCGGCCTACGCGGGTGAGGTGGTCGGTTCAGTGTATGAGAACGAGCGGAGGTTCGACCTTGTGCTGCGCCACGCGCCCGCCTACCGCGAAAGCCTCAATCTGAGCCGTGTGTTCGTCCATTCTGCTGATGGAAAGCACATTCCGTTGTCGCAGGTGGCAACGGTCGTTCCCTCCGAAGGACCGATGATGATCTCGCGGGAGGATGCCAAGCGCAGGATCTCCATCGGGGTCAACGTGCGCGACCGCGATGTGGCCTCCTTGGTGGGTGAGATAGAGCAGCGTTTGAATGCAGAGCTCGATCTTCCTCCGGGCTATTCCATCACCTATGGAGGGCAGTTCGAGAACCTGCAACATGCCACCGCCCGCTTGATAATAGCCGTGCCCGTAGCGCTGCTGCTCATCCTTTTCCTGCTCTATCTGGCCTTCGATTCGATGCGTGAGGCCCTCATCATCTTCGCAGCGGTGCCGATGGCCGCAGTAGGTGGGATATTGGCCTTGGAACTGCGCGGGCTGCCGTTCAGCATTTCGGCAGGCATCGGTTTCATCGCGCTGTTCGGTGTGGCGGTGCTCAACGGACTTGTACTTGTGAATGAGTTCATCCGACTGCGTGACCGCGATGGCCTCGACCTAAAAGGATTGATTGAGGAAGGTGCACGGGCAAGGCTCCGTCCTGTCCTCACCACGGCCATGGTGGCCTCGTTGGGATTCCTGCCCATGGCCATTTCCACTACCAATGGCGCGGAGGTGCAACGCCCGCTCGCCACGGTGGTCATCGGTGGGCTGGTCACCTCCACGCTGCTCACGCTTGTGGTGCTGCCCGCCATTTATTTTCTGGTGGAGAAACGCAGGTACATCCGCCTCAAAGGAGGTGCTGTGGTGGCAATGCTGCTCCTGTTCTTCGGCTTCAGCATCCCAACTCAGGCACAGGAATCGCTGGGATTGAATGAGCTTGTGCAGAGCGCCCGCACCAACCGCGTGGAGGTCGTTTCCGCAGGACTGCAACAGCAGCATTGGCAGCAGGAGCGCAAGATGAGTTACACCCTGCCCGACCTTAGTCTGAACGTGCAGTATGGCCAGATCAACTACGAGAAGGCCGACTACAACGCCAATGTGCATCAGGACCTTGGCAAACCATGGACGGCAGGCACCCACAAGCGATGGGCCGATGCAGGAGCAGCGCAGGCCGCCAAACAGGGCGAACTGGCCATGCACGATGTGACCTTTCAGGTGCGGAGCGCCTATTACCACTGGCTGTTTGCCAAGGCGGCATTGGCCGAGATGGATTTCATCCTTGCCGACCTGAAGCAACTGACGGCCTCGGCCCGGATGCAGCACACCGAGGGCGAGATCAGCAACCTCGACCATCAGAACATCCGCAGCCTCATCATCAGCTTCCGCGAATTGGAGCAGAACTACCGAGCCCTTGGGCAGAATGCCGAGCAGACGCTGCGCTACTGGGCCGGCATCGGGCCCGATAAGGCCATCCGCGACACGGTGTTCCATCGCCTGCCGCTGCTGGCGGTGAATGACAGCCTCAGCCCCGTGTTCCTGGCCGTGTATGCGCAGGAACTGGAGCAGCGCGAACTGGCCAGGAAGATGACCGCGCAGGAGGCCCTGCCGTCCATCGGGGTGGGCTATTTCAACCAATCGCTCAACCACGTGAACAACTATCAGGGCGCACAGGCATCTGTGGCAATACCGCTTTTCCCAAGCGGAAGGCGGCAAAGGATGCAGCAGCAGCAAATCGCCACACAGCAGTTGCAGGCCGAGATGACCGACCGCGACCGCGCACTCCGCACCGAACTGCAACAGACGGCCGATGCCTATCGCGCCAATGATGCCTTATTCAACGAAATGGGCGCTGACCATGCCGCGCAGATGCGCACGGCCCGCCAACAGCTCATCGAACAGTTCACCGAAGGGCTCATCTCGCCCTTCGAATTTGCGCAGCAGGCCGAAATGCTTGTGCGTAGCGGCCTCCGCCATCTGGAGACCATCGACCGGCACGACCAGCTCGTGCTGAAACTCAATTACCTCACTTCTAATAACTGAACCATGAAAAGTCACATCATAGCATTCGTCCTTCTGGCCCAAATTTTTGCAGGTTGCGGCAGTCCTACCTCTGTTGAACCCGTTGCCGAGAAGGAAGCTCCCGACACTTCTTCTATCGTTGCCGAAATGGCCCAAAGTCCTGCCAATATGGGCATTGAGGCCGTGGGCATCATTGATGTGCCCCCATCATCCAAGGAGATGATCTACGCCCGTACGGATGCCTACGTGCAGAGCATCAACGTGCTTGAAGGGCAGGAGGTGCACAAGGGCGAAGTGGTGGCGGTGCTCCAATCGCCCCTTTTCGCACAGTTGCAGCGCGACCTGCAAGAGGCCAAGGCCGAATTCGACCTCACAGGTTCGGCATTTGACCGCATCTCGAAGCTGAAGACCTCAGCGGCCGTGTCCGACAAGCAATTCGAGCAGGCACGCTATGAGCACGACCGCGCCAATGCGCGCTATCAGGGGTTGAAGAGCGAGTTGGAGTCCATCGGGTTCAACACGTCTAAACCCTCCCTTTCGGACCGATTGGAGGTGCGCAGTCCCATTCATGGCGTGGTGACGCAACTGCCTATCAGCAACGGGCAGAAAGTGAGTGCGGACACGCACCTGATGACCCTCATCGACCGCACGCACATGCACGTGAAGGTGCAGGTGCCCGCCAATGGCATCGGGCAGTTGGCCATTGGCGACACCTTCAGTTTCAGCAGCATGTCGCTGGCAGACACGCTGCTGGGAACCGTTTATCTGGTGAATGATGCCGTGGACATGAGCACTAACACAGTTAAGGTGCATGGCCACTTTCTGCGTGAACAGGAGAACGGACGGATGAAGGTGGGTGAGCGGGTGTTCGTGCGGTTCAGGTAACCGTCACTTTGGAATGGGCAGAGTAACTTTCCCCGCCAAAGCCGTCACTGCCATGCCGCACCTCTCCGAGTGTTTCTCCATAGCCGACCTCCGCGCCCTTGCGCAGCACAAACTGCCCCCTGTGATGTTCGATTTCCTCAGGGGCGGGGCCGAGGAGGAACTCACCCTGCGCTGGAACCGCAATGCCTTCGCCCAATGGGAGTTCGTGCCGCGCGTGCTACGCAATGTGGAGCACATCGACCTCAGCACCACCGTGCAGGGCGTGAAGGTGGGCCTGCCCATCATCGCGGCACCCACGGGCATGTCGCGGATGTTCCACTACATGGGCGAGAGGGCCGTGGTGAAAGCCGCCCATGCCGCAGGGTCGGCCTATTCGCTCAGCACGGTGTCCACGGTGTCCATTGAGGATGTGGCGACCGAGTCGCAGGGGCCGAAGTTCTTCCAGATCTACGCCTGGCACGACCGCAAGATGGTCTCCGACTTCATTGAAAGGAGCAGGAAGAGCGGCTACGATGGGCTGATGCTGGCGGTGGACCTGCCTGCCCTCGGCAAGCGTGAGCGCGACCTGCGCAACGGCCACGGACGGCCCGCTGTGCTGCGGAGGAACACCGCCCTCGGTGCGCTCACCCGCCCGCAGTGGCTCTACCGTTTCCTCACCTCGCCCAAGTGGCGCATGGCCAACATGACCGAACACCTGCCCCACGGTGCCGATGCGCTCAAGGTCATCGACACCGTCAACGCGCAGTTCGACCCCACGGTGGACTGGCAGCGGGCCGAGGAGATGATGGCCCAGTGGGGCGGCAAGTTCATGCTCAAAGGCATCCAGTGCGTGGACGATGCCATCCTCGCGGCCGACATGGGCGCATCGGGCATCATCATCAGCAACCACGGGGGCAGGCAGTTGGACGGCTCCCCTTCCACCCTATCGCTGCTGCCCGAGATCGTGGCCGCAGTGGGCCACCGCACCGAGGTGCTGCTGGACGGGGGCATCGAGCGCGGTTCGGATGTGGTGAAGGCCCTTGCCCTCGGTGCCAAGGGCGTGCTCATCGGCAAGGCATATCTGTTCGGCCTCGCAGCGGGCGGTGAGGAGGGCGTGGCCCGCACCTACGCCATCCTGCGCGATGAGATGGAGCGCGTCATGCGGCTCATCGGGGTGAGCTCGGTGAGTGAGCTGCGGCCGGAGCATGTGAGGAGGGTGGGCAAGTGAGTCCTTCACTGCAAGCATATTCCACATCCCTTATCTTTGTCTGGCACTTCGGCCATGCGACCACTCCTGCTACATATTGAAGACAGCAAGTACAAGGCGTTCCTCTCCTATGTGAGAACGCTCGACTACGTGTCGGTCGATGAAGGGGATGACATTCCGCAGTGGCAACAGGACGAAGTGGCCCGAAGACTCGAACTCATCGAATTGGGCAAGATGACTGCCCGTAGCTGGGATGAGGCATCCAAGGATGTTTTCAGGAAGTTGGGAGTGCTGAATCAAGCTTGAAATCAGTCTTGCCCCGCACCACGCTTTCGTTCCTTGTCGCTCTTCTGGTTTCCCTCTGGCACAACGCCTCCGCACAGGAAAAACGGCCAGCCAAGAATGACGTCATCATCACCATCGCCTGGCCCTGCGCCTTGGCCAAACAGACCGATGCGGGATACAATGACGTGGCCCGCGCCTTGGGCATCAACCGCAGGGGCTACTACCGTGCGGGCCATGCTCACCAAAGCCTCCTTTTGCCGACCTGCAACGAATAAGCCGTACATTCGTTGCATGATCTGCATCGAATGAGCGTGTTCATACATCAGCGGGAGGCTTGGCCGGAGTTCACCTGGAAGGCGGGCGAGTGCATCAACCTGCTGAGCGAGGTGAGGATACTGCAGGGCCGTCTGGTGGGTCGGATGGAGTCACTGGGCTTCGACCTGAGGAACGAGGCCACGCTTGAGACCCTGACGCTGGATGTTGTGAAGTCCACGGAGATTGAGGGTGAGATACTGAACCCCGATCAGGTGCGCTCCTCCATAGCAAGGAGACTGGGGATGGAGATCGCGGGGGCGGTGGATTCGGACAGGAATGTAGACGGGATGGTGGAAATGATGCTTAATGCCACGCAGCACCCCTCCGAACCGCTGACCGCTGAAAGGCTGTTCGGCTGGCATGCCGCCCTCTTCCCGACAGGGAGAAGCGGGATGTATAAGATCACGGTGGGCGACTGGAGGACTGACTCCACAGGCCCGATGCAGGTGGTGTCTGGGGCCATGGGCAGGGAGCGCGTGCATTTCCAGGCACCCGATTCGGCATTGCTGGACAAGGAGATGGACAGGTTCCTGGGCTGGTTCAACTCCGACAGCAGTCTTGACCCCGTGCTTAAGGCTGCGATCGCCCATCTGTGGTTCGTGACCATACATCCGTTCGATGACGGGAACGGCCGCATCTCCAGGACATTGACCGACATGCTGCTGGCACGGTCGGACAGCAGTACTCAGCGGTTCTACAGCATGTCGGCCCAGATAAGGGTGGAAAGGAAAGGCTACTACGCGATACTGGAGAAGACCCAGAAGGGTGACCTCGACATCACGGGATGGGTGGTGTGGTTCCTCACCTGCCTTCTCAGCGCGCTGCGGGCTACAGAGTCCGTACTGAACCGGGTGCTGCACAAGGCGGATTTCTGGAAGAGACATGCCGACACGCCCCTGAACGAAAGACAGCGGAAACTGCTGAACAAGGTGCTGGACGGCTTTGATGGAAAGCTGACCTCCTCCAAATGGGCCAGGATGGCGAAATGCTCAAAGGACACCGCGATCAGGGATATCAATGACCTGATGGACAAGGGCATATATAAGAAGGAAGAGGCCGGGGGAAGAAGTACGAGTTATGAATTGAGGTGAGCGACAGCAGACCACAGCAGGATTCCAAGCATTTGAGACGCATCTGCACCTTGCTCCGCTTTTCCCTTTCCCTGCTGCTCTTTCTTTCCGCCAGGGATCTTCCTGCGCAGCAACCTGCCGCCAGGGACGACTTCATCATTACCATCGCCTGGCCCCGCGCCCTCGCCAAGCAGACCGATGCGGGATACAATGACGTGGCCCGCGTTCTGGGCATCAACCGAAGGGGATACTACCGTGCAGGCCATGCCGCCCTCATCCTTGTCAACTCCGCAGACAGCTCCTGCCACTACTTCGACTTCGGACGGTATCACGCGCCCTTCGGCACGGGCCGCGTGCGCAGTGCCACCACCGATCACGACCTCATCCTCCGCACCAAGGCCCATATCCAAGGAAGCAAAATCCTCAATTTCCGCGAGCTATTGGAAGAGGTGCTGAAGAACCCTTCCAGCCATGCCAGCGGGCCGATGTGGGCCGGATATGTGCGGGCAGACTTCCGGAGCGCGGTGGAGGCCGCAGAACGTCTTCAGGAAGCGAGCCCGACCGTCTACGGGCCCTTCGTGAAGGGCGGCACCAACTGCACGCGCTTTGTGCGCACCGTGGCGCTCAAGGCGAAGATGCCGCTGGCCCATCGCGCACGGATGGCCGTGGTGCCGATGCTCACCCCCACGCCCCTGAACAACGTGGCCGCGCTGTGGCACCACGTGCGCATACCGAAGAAGGAGAACGTGGTGCTGGAGGAATGCAAGGTGCGCAGATACTGCCCGCCTGTGCTGCTCGACACCACCCTGCCCGCGCCCCCACGGCCCGTCAACGTGCCTGACGATGCGCAATGGGTGGCAGGGGAGACGGGCGGCTCGTGGTTTCATCTTCTAGCAGATGGCGATGGTTTTCGACTGAACCGCTATTGTGCAGAAGGAGAACTTGAATGTACCAATATTCTTACGGTGAACGGTTCGGGGAAAAGTCTTGATGCAGGCTATCGAATCATCCCGATGAGCCACTGTACCGAAGTGCGGGTGCTGGTCGGTCAACGCGAAACCGTGCTTTCCGCTGCAGCGCACAAATAACAAGAATCACTCTGAAGTGGGCAGCCCCACTTCCTCTTCACTTTTCTCGGAATTGGTTGGGTCGTGTTTGCCCGAAAACGCATACTTGGTGAATCCCGCTACATTCATCACCCCCATGGCCATGTAGTGCGGCAGGGCGAACAATGTTTCGAGAAAAACACCCTTGGGCCTCCCCAACCGCTCCTCACAGGCACGGCCTATGTAACTCATACGCCACCAGTGCTCTGACCAGCGACCCTCCGCCCCATGCTGGAAGACCTCCCGCCCCGTGATGCGGATGCACTCCACATGCCCCCTGTGCGAACAGGGGATGTAGGAATCCGCAGTGTCGGTCTGACCCTGCACCGAAATTGGAAGGGACAGAAGCCATAGCAAAAACGATAAGCCGAGAATCCGTGTCATCATGGCATTCAGAAGAGGAGTTTCGATGGGTCGTGGATAAGGATGGACCTCCGGTCGAAGTTGATGAGACCCTCCTCGCGCAATTCGTTGAGGATGGTGGTCACCGTCTGCCGCGAGATGGCCGTAAGGCCGCCCATGTCAGAATGCGTGAGGCCGTGCGATACCTGCACCGAACCACCCGCCAGCACCCTTCCATAGGTCTCGGCCATGTCCATGATGAGCTGCAACAGCCGTGTGCGCGCATCGTGCAGCACCAGCGATTCCATGCGTCTCGCAGTGCGGAAAAGGCGGTCTGAGGCAAAGCGCGTCACACTGATGGCGAAATCCGAATGCCCCTCCATCACGCTCAGCACATCGGCCAGCGGCAGCGAATAGAGGCACACGGGCGACATCGCCACCACATTGTCCGTGCGCAGCCTGTGACCCAGCAGGGCCGTCTCGCCCGCGGTGTCGCCAGCGGTAAGCACCTCGCGTATCACCTCGCGGCCGTCTTTCCCATAGTTGCTCAGTTTCACCTGTCCCGTACAGATGAAGAACAGCGTCTCGGCCTCATCGCGGGCCTGATAGAGGTAATCGTCCTTCTCCTTGCTGCGCGGCATCAGCAGGTCAACAAGACGCTGCTTTCCGCTCGGATGCAGTCCTTTGAAGAACGGATGGCCGTTGAGCCATTCCAGCCGCGCCTGCACGGCATCGGTGTCCTTGGTGCGTCCACGTCCCGTGTCGGCCCCGCCTGTCTGCCTCCGTTGGGTCGGAGTGGCTGAGATGACCTGTTCCTCACATTGCAACATGACTCAGTGGTTTTCGGGTGATGGGCTCAGAGCTGCGCTGCGATGTCCTTGATGCGCGCCCGTTTCTTGTAATCGGTGTCGAAGTGCCGCCATTTCACCTTACCGTCCTTACCTATGACGTAGGTCGCTGGCACAGGAAGTTGCACCTCCGCCTCACCGTCCGCGTGCGATTCTTTGAAATCTGCGCCCAACATGGTGTTGTACATGCCCTTCTCTGTGGCCGATGGCTCGAAATTGACCCCGTAGGCCTTCGCCACCGCGTGATTGGTGTCTGACAGCAGGCGGAAACCTGCATTCACCTTCTCCTGAGTCCGTTTCAGGAATTCCGATTTCTGTGGTGAGATGGCGATGACGGTCGCGCCCTTGTCCGTGAGCAGGCCCAGGCTGTCCTGCAACGCGCTCAGGTGGCGGTTGCAGATGGGGCACCAGTGGCCTCTGTAGAAGATGAGTACCACGGGGCCGTCCTTCAGTGCATCGCTGAGGGCAAAGGGCTGTTCGTCCTGGTCGCTGATGCGGAAATCAGGCGCGGCCGTGCCTACGGGCAGCCCCTGCGGGTCGCCTTTCAGGTTCTTGGTGCTGCGGTACATGAATGCGTAGCCTGCGAACAGCGTGATGAGGATGAGGGGGATGAGCAGGTATTTCATTTCCATGTCCTGTGTGAATTGATGGTTGTACAGAACCGATTGTCGTTGCAACATCGGTTTCCTGACAGCCCTGGGCATTCTTCTGCGTGACAGACGATTCGCCTATCTTCGCAACATGGTGGAGAAGAAACGTCTGTTGCAGAATGTCCTCGACCGCGTCCATTCGGTCGATGCGCGTGGCGAGGTGTATCTCTTCGGCTCCCGTGCCCGTGGCAATGCGAGGCGCGATTCTGACTGGGACATCCTCATTCTACTCGACCGACCGCTGCTCACATCTGCGGATGAGAATGCCATCATGGACAGGATATATGACGTGGAGATGGAGACGGGCGAGGTCATCTCACCGCTCATCTATCCCAAGTCCGAATGGGTCTCAAGATACCGTGCCACCCCGCTTTTTGCTGAGGTGGAACGTGATGGTGTGCCTGTGTCATGACCGAGGGAGAAGGGCTTCGCGAACTTGTGGACTATCGTCTGGAACGGGCACGGGAGACCTACGCGGATGCCAAGATTCTTGCGGAACACGACCGCTGGAACTCAGCCATCAACAGACTTTACTACGCATCCTACTATGCGGTGACGGCACTGCTGCTGCACAGGGGAGTCACCCAGACCACGCACAACGGGGCGAAACGTAATTTCTCCCTTCATTTCATCACATCAGGAAAGCTGGAGCGCGAGCATGGGGTCATCTACTCACGCCTCTTCAACTGGAGGCAGAAGAGTGACTATGACGACCTGTTCGATTTCACGGATGAGAAGGTCAGTCCGTATTTCCAGCCTGTTGCTGCATTGATTGATGCAGTCGCAGCCATCATAGAATCGGAACGGAGCGAGGGCTGAGTTCCCATCTATTCCATCGCCCCCTTTATCCGCGTCTTCACCACTTCCAACTCCTCTGCAGTCACGGGGGCATTGCCTTGGGCCGCGATGGCCCTGATGATGGCCTCGCGCTGCTTCTCATAGTTCCTGCACGCACTGCACATCATGGTGTGAAGCGAGAGGCGCAGCAGCTCAAAACGGCCCAGCAGCCCCTCCTCCTTCAGTTCCATCAGCTCTGTGGCCTTCTTGCACGAGGTCATCAACATTTCAGTAGTGGTATGTGTGGTGTGTCATTTGGCGCTGAACCACCCTTTCTCCAGGCATTCGCGAAGTTGCAGCTTCGAGCGGTGGGCCATCTGCCAGTAGTTGGTCGTGGTGATGCCCAGTTCCTTACAGATGGCATCGGCCTTTTTCTGCTCAAGATATTTCAACCGCAGCACGGCAGCCCAATGCTCGGGCAGGTGGCCCATGCAGCGGGCAAGCACGCTGTTGAAATCAGGGTCGTCCAGCAGCTCGGTGTCGCCCCAGTCGGCAGGACGGTGGTCGTCCAGCCACATCTCGCGCTCATCGAAGGGCGCGGGGCCGTCATGGTCCATGCTCACGTGCGGATTCCTGAACGCCTTGCGGTAGTGGTCCATCAGCTTGTGGCGCAGTATGGAGAACAGCCACGTGCGCGAGGAGGATTCCTCCTTGAACTTCTCCAGCCCCTGCATGGCCGCGAGGAACGTCTCCTGCACCAGGTCCTCGGCCAGTTGCGGGTCGTTCACCCGCTGACGGGCATAGCCCAGCAGCTCGGCCGTGTGGGCGTCCACCCATTGCGTAAGCTGCTGCCGTTGCTCCTTCTGCATCACGCACAAATGTAGCAGAGGCCGCACAGGCAGCGTTGCCTCGGCCCCCGAACTGTCAGCTATCGGCATTCAAGGCAGTGAAGGGTCCTGCACCCGTGTCAGGAACGTGCTCCAAGCCGCGACCATCCCCCCGAACTAAAACAACAGACACATGAATACCGCAATCAAGCAATCCGTGATAGGTGGCCTGGCCGCCACGGCCGTGATGACCGCAGTGATGATGGTGGCGCCCATGATGGGCATGCCCGAGATGAACCCGCCCGCCATGCTCGCAGGCATGATGGGCCTGCCGCTGGCCGTGGGCTGGATGATGCACTTCATGATAGGCGTGATGTTCGCCCTCGCCTACGCCCTGCTGCTGGAGAAGCCCCTGCGCAGGCTGGGCAACAACCTGCTCAAGGGCGCGGCCTTCGGACTCATCGCCTTCGTGTTCGCGCAGGTGGCCATGGGTATGATGAGCCTCGTGATGAGCCCCATGCCCGCACCCGAGGGTGGCATGATGCTGATGATGCTCGGCAGCGTCATGGGCCATGTCATCTTCGGCTTGGTGGTGGCGATGTTCGTGAAAGAGTAAGGGCATGCCTTGCGGCAAAGAAGGAAGGGGAGGGCCGAGGTTCTCCCCTTCCTTGCTTTTAAGAAAACGTGAATTGTCAGGAATCGACATTCCGAGCGTCTACTCACATGGGCTACTAAAAGACCCGCAACATGGCATTGTCGCTAAGGCATCTTGGGGCAAGGGTGTTCATCGCAATCTATCTGGGGCTGGCGGTGCTCTCGGGCTATTTCATCCATGAAGGCTACTACGGTGGCCTGCAAAGGGCCGAGCGCGCAGAGCTGTCGCGGCTCAAGAGCATCACCGCCACGCTGGCCATGCAAATGGATGCAGACGAGTTGGCCGCCCTCTTTGCCCGCCATCCGC
The DNA here is from genome assembly GCA_964500205.1 of uncultured Chryseobacterium sp. GTDB lineage: Bacteria > Bacteroidota > Bacteroidia > UBA10329 > UBA10329 > UBA10329. The sequence continues at coordinate 467,096 of CAZCNS010000001.1, forward strand.
TCCAGAACGCGGACACAATGCTGTTGCGGCATGACACTGTCTATCAGCGGTATGTGGCCCTATTGCACCGCGCATTCGAGGTCAACGAGCTCAAGACCCCCGTCTATACCCTGACCCGCGACCCCGTGGCGGGGCAGCTGTTCATAGGCTTGGCGAGTAACGGCCCGCAGGTCTATGGTCTGCACTACGATTCGCACGTGGAGGAGCATCTGGAAGTGTATGCCACGGGCGGTGCCATTCCGCGCTATGAGGACGACTACGGCACGTGGCTCTCGGCCCTCTGCCCCATCGTGGACAGCGAGGGCAACGTGGTGGCCGCGCTGGAGGCCGACATCCCCTTCGACAGCTTTGTGATGTATGCCCGCGAGGACCTGCTGCGCAATGTGCTCTACGCGCTGCTGCTCTTTGTGGCGGTGGGCGCGGTACTCACGGTGTTCATCCGCAGGGTGCTGCAAGAGGATTCGGCCAACCGTACGGCACTGGACGCGGCCCATCTGCGCATTGCCCGCAAGAAGGAGGACCTGGAGAGCAGCATCCGCTATGCGGCCACCATACAGGCCAACATGAACCCTGCACGGGGGCAGCTTGATGATTTCCTGCGCCAGCATACGGTGCTTGACCTGCCGCACGGCACGGTGAGCGGTGATTTCCACTGGTTCCACCGCCTGGGCCACGACCGCGCCCTGCTGGCCGTGAGCGACTGCACGGGCCACGGGGTGCCTGGCGCGCTGATGAGCATCATGGGCCACAATTTCCTGCACGGAGGCATATTGCTGGGCCACCGCAATCCCAAGGCGCTGCTGGAGCACCTGGACTGCAGGGTGTGCGAGACCTTCCACAGCAGCGGCAACAGCACGGACGGCATGGACATCGGCATCTGCCTCATAGACCGCAAGGCAGGCACGGTGACCTACTGCGGGGCCAAACGCCCGCTGACCATCATCGGAGAAAACGGAGTGCAGACCGTGGAAGGCGCAAGGCGCAGCATCGGTCAGGCCGAGCTGCTGGGTGGTTCCATACCATTTGAGGAGACCACGCTGCCCATCGGCCCCGATGACGCGCTGTTCCTCTACTCGGACGGCATTCAGGACCAGTTCGGTGGCCCGAAGAACCGCAAACTCGGTCACCGCACCCTGCTGCAATGGCTGACGGAAGCGGCCGCTGCACCATTGGATGATTCCACCTCAGAAATGCTCACTCAGCGCATCCGCACGTGGCAGGGCAGCGAGGAGCAGACGGATGACATGTGTTTGGTGGGGTTCAGGATTTGAGAGGAAAATTAAAATAGGGAATGGTCGCGAGCTAGAGGCGTTATGCGGTCATCCACCTGACACAGCGGCTGTTTCCGAATCAAAGGCTGTCAGGAACGAGAAGGCGCGGCTACTGCCCCTTTACCAACCAAATCCTCTAAAAAATACATGACCATGAGAAAGACAACTTACGTGATGCTCGCTGCCGCCATGTTCTGCGGCACTGCCCTTATCCAATCCTGCTCGGAGGACGATGAGGAGGAAATGGAATTCATTGCCGACAACAGCACCTTCGCTGGTTTTGAAAGCTGGTCGCTCGACTTTCAGGCCGAGGGTGCAGACCCCGCACTGGCGGCCATGGCCCACGGTGGCAATGACAGCACTGTCACCCGCAGGGTCTATTACAAGGATGGTCAGGCACCTGTGAACGGTGCATATCCCAAAGGCACGGTCATCGTGAAACGCTCCACCAGCCCGGGCGGACTGGATGAGGTGACCGCCATGGTGAAACGCGGTGGCGACTTCAACTCCGGTAACAACGGCTGGGAGTGGTTCATGCTGATGCCAGATGGCTCCATTGCGGAGATGGAGGGTATGCCGGCCCGTGGTGCCAACCTGATGAATGGCATGTGCGGTGGCTGCCACGCGGGTGCCAACACCGATTACGTTTTCAGTAAATCATAAACCCAAAGGCTTTGGTTGGTCGGCAGTGCCCTCGGTGGAACCTTCTGCCGGGGGCATTTTTCGGCCCTGATGCATCCCGTGGTAACTTTCCAACATCCCCGTACATTTGTTCCAACATCAAAGCCACTGATGAAGAAGCTCATTCCCATCGTCATTTTGATCGCGGCTATCATAGGCGGCACGGTGGCGTACCGCATGTATAACAAGCCCCACCGCGACATTGCCAGTGAGGACGCAGCCTTCAGCCTTACTGCGGATGAACTGTTCGATGCCTTTGAGGAAAATGAGGCCGATGCCAACGCCAAGTACCTCGATCAGGTAGTTGAGGTGACTGGCGAGGTGGCCGAGTTGACAGAGAACAGCGCGGGGCAAGCGGTCATCACCATCACAGCCGCCAACGCCATGCTGGGCGGGGTGAGTGCCACCATGCAGGAAGCGGGCGGGGTCAACATCTCCGAAGGCGAGACCGCCACCGTGAAATGCCGCTGCACCGGCTATCTGATGGATGTGATATTGATCAACTGCACCTTGCAATGAGAAGCACTGCCCTACTCTTGATTGCAGTCCTTTTGGCAGCTGCAAGCGGATGCAAGCACGAACCGCTGAACCCTGTTGTGGATGGCAACACACCACCCGACACCACAGAGGGCTGCGACCCCAATACGGTCTATTTCGTCAACGATGTGCTGCCCATCTTCAACTCCAGCTGCGCCATGAGCGGCTGTCACAACGCTGCATCTGCGCAGGATGGCGTGGTTCTCGACACCTATGCCAACATAATGAACACAGGCGAGGTGAGCCCCGGCAACCCAGGCAATAGTGAGATATATGAGGTAATTACAGAAGATGATGCCGACAAGCTCATGCCTCCTCCATCATCGGGCATCACCCTCACTCAGGAACAGATCAACACAATCTACAACTGGATAGCATCAGGTGCTCAGAACGATGTGTGCGCACAGACCTCGGCCTGCGATACGGCAAACGTATCGTTCGCTGCCGATGTTCAGCCCATCCTATCCACCTATTGCCTCGGATGCCATAGCGGTGGCAGCCCGCAAGGCGGCATTGCACTCAATGGCTACGCCAATGTGCTCCTTCAGGCCAACAACGGCAGACTGGTAGGCTCCATAGATCACCTACCAGCATTCAGCCCGATGCCACAGGGGCAATCCAAACTAAGCGATTGCAACATCGCACTGATACGCAACTGGGTAGCACAGGGTGCTTCTGACAACTGATTCAAACAGAAAAATGGAAAACCGGTCTTTCAACAAATTTGTCGGCAACGGTCTGGTGGCGTTGGGGGTCTTCGCTCTTCTGGGTCTTTCTTCCTGCTACTACGACAACGAGGAGGAACTCTACGGTGCTGACTGCGACACCACGGGTGTAAGCTATGCAGACGACATCTGGCCCATCATAAACGGTAATTGCCAAACAGGGTGCCACGGGCCTGGCGGCAGTGGTAACGGCATCTTCACCGACCACGCATCGGTACTGGCCAAAGTGACAAATGGGTCCATGTTGGCCCGCGTGGTGGAACAACAGAACATGCCACCCAACGGAGAACTCACCTCATGCCAAGTAGAACTGTTCCGGGCATGGATATTGAATGGTGCACCCAACAACTAACGAAAACCTTTCGAACGATGAAAAAGCTTCTCTTCATAGTCCTAACTACCGCCACGGCCACCGCGCCTGCTTTCGCACAGAAGTACCTCAGCAAGACCGCACAGGTCAGTTTCTTCTCCAAGACCCCGATGGAAAACATCGAGGCGCACAATCGTCAGGGCACCACAGTGGTCGATTTCGAGAAGAATGAAATGGTCTTCACTGTGCTCATGAAGTCCTTCGAGTTCGACAAGGCCCTGATGCAAGAGCATTTCAACGAAAAATATGTGGAGTCGGCCAAGTATCCGAAAGGCACATTCAAGGGCAAATTCACTCCCAAAGAAGGTCTTAACCTCAAAAAGGATGGCACCTACCCTGTCTCCGTAGATGGAACGATGGAGATCAAAGGGAAGACCAACCCCGTGAAGGCCGAGGGCATTTTCACGGTGAAGGATGGTAAGCTGCGCGGCACATCAGAATTCCATATAGTGCTTGCTGACTACGATATAAAGATTCCTGGAGCTGTGAAGGACAATATCGCAGAGAAGGTTCATGTCACCGTTGAAGCCGAATACGATGCCTACAACAAGTAAGCTGCTGGCAGCTGCATTTGCACTGCTGTTCTCCATTCCAGCCTTAGCGCAGGAAGACCTTATGGACATGCTCGATGAGCTGGAACCTGAGGAGGCAAAGACCGAGTACACCTTCGCCACTTTCAAAACGACAAGGCTCGTGTCGGGCCACACCATCGAGACCAATGCCGAGGGTGTATTCAACGTGCTGATAGGCCACCGCTTTGGCCGCGTGAACGAGGGCCTGAGCGAATTCTTCGGATTAGACAACGCCAAAATCCGTCTCGGCTTCGAGTATGGTATCACGGACGACCTCGACATCGGTTTTGGACGCAATACGTTTCAAAAGGTTTATGACGGCTTCATCAAGTATAAGGTGCTGAAGCAGAGTAAAGGCGAGCGGAAGATGCCTGTCACCATGACGCTTTTTGCCAGCACGGCTATCATCTCTCAGGCATTTGCCGACCCCACCCGCGAGAACTACTTCACCTCGCGCATGTTCTTCAGCTATCAGATACTGTTGGCTCGGAAGTTCTCCGAGCGATTGTCGCTCCAGCTTATGCCAAGTATCGTTCACCGCAATCTGGTGAAGACCGTGGACGATGCTAACACTGTCTTCTCGCTAGGAGCAGGCGGGCGCGTAAAACTGACAGGAAGCCTCGCCCTAAATCTTGAGTATTATTGGGTAATTCCCGGTCAGATATCCTCGCAATTCGATGGGCAGAAGGTGCGCGACTCCTTCAGCATCGGTCTGGACATTGAGACGGGCGGGCACGTATTCCAAGTGTTCGCCACCAATAGCCGTGGCATACACGAGAAAGCGTTCATCACTGAGACCAATGGCGATTGGCTGAAGGGCGATATCCACATCGGCTTCAACATCAGCCGCGTTTTCAGCTTCTACGACAAGAACAAGGCGCGGGCGAAACGAGAGGCGAAGAAAAGTGTTGGTGCTGCACAACCCAACCCAGAATGGTAGAGGCGGAAACTGTTCCCGTATCGGGAACATCCTTACCTTTGCTTGTGATTCCATGCCATGCGTGTCATAGCCAAGAAGATGTTGCGAAATTTCTGGGAACGGCATTCTGACTGTGAGCAGCAATTGAAAACATGGTTCCGAGAAACAGAAAAATGTTCGTGGACAAATGCCAACGACATCAAAAAGGAGTATCCATCGGCCAGTATCCTTGGTGACAACCGCATAGTGTTCAACATCAAAGGGAATCACTATCGTCTTATCGTAAAAGTGAATTATCACTATGGCATGGTCTGGATGCGGTTCATTGGAACCCATTCCGAGTATGACAGAATTGACGCCAACACCATCTGAATCATGAAACCGATACACACCACAGAGGATTACAACAACGCCATGCAGCGGCTGGAGGATATTTTCGATGCTGCTCCTGGCACACCTGAAGGTGATGAGTTGGAGGTGTTGGGTGTCCTTATCGACAATTACGAGAAGGAGCACTTTCCCATCGGTCTGCCTGACCCCATCGAGGCCATCAAGTTTCGCATGGAACAGATGGGCTATACCAATAGCGACCTCGCACGTGTCGTGGGTCTAAAGAGCCGCGCCAGTGAGATTCTCAACAGGAAGCGCAAACTATCCTTGAGGATGATAAGGCGACTGCATGAGCAACTGAACATTCCCACGGATGTGCTAATCCAGACATATTGAACGCTTAACTGAGAAATGTTAGCAAAAGAATACACCAACGGAGAGGTCACCATCCTCTGGAAACAGCACCTGTGCGCCCATGCAGGCGTTTGTGTGAAGACGCTGCCCAAGGTTTACAACCCGAAATCACGCCCGTGGATCACCGCTGAGCACGCGACTTCCGAAGAGCTTCGCGCCCAAGTGGCCCTCTGTCCGTCAGGAGCATTGACCATCAAGGACTGAGCAATGGAGATTCAACTGATTGAAAACGGTTCGAAGGGCCGATTCGCGGCCATGGACAACGGCATCGAGGCGGGCCACATCACCTACTCCAAAGCGGGCGACACCACCCTCATCCTCGACCACACTGAGGTTAATGACGCCTATCGCGGTCAGGGCATCGGGAAGATCATCGTGATGCACATCGTGGAAGTGGCCCGCAAAGAAGGCCTCCGCATCCTGCCGCTGTGCCCGTTCGCCAAGTCGGTGTTCGACAGGACGGAGGAGATTCGGGATGTGCTGAAGTAGTCCCTAATTGACGGCTTCCGACAGAGCGGAAAGGCCCTTCCTCAGCTCAGTCTCCAACTCCTCGGAAACTCCGTTTTCGGTAAAATTCTCCCCGAATTTGGGCAGGCTGAAACTCCCGACCACGTTTGCGCCCCAGAATGGCATCACCTTGAGCAAGTGCTCCTGAACCGATGCCCCTCCCCTACCACCGGGCGTTGCAGTCATCAGCAGCACGGGCTTCTCCTGAAAGGTCTTGCCACCCGTGCGCGACAGCCAGTCCATGGCATTTTTGAATGCCGCTGGCACAGAGCTGTTGTACTCGGGCACGGAAAGGAGAAATCCGTCTGCCTCATCAAAAACCCCGCGCAAACGCGCCACCTGTTCAGGGATACCCTCATTCTCAACATCGCGGCTGCAGAGCGGCATCGGGAAATCGCGCAGTGAGATGATGCGCACGTTCACATCCTCCATCAATGCAACGGCATGTTCTATGAGCCGGTGGTTGATGGAGTCGGAACTGAGGCTGCCGGAGAAGGCGAGGATGGTTTTCATGGGTGAGTGGTTTTTGATTCACGTAATCCGTGGGCAAAGGTGGTTCAAAATGAACAGCCTACTGTTGGCAAAGGCTGTTTAGCATACCGTTTCGCCCTTAGTCATCAGGCTAATTTCCTGCCATGAAAAAAGTGCTGTCCACCTTGACTGAGCTTTTCAGCGCGGCTCTCGTCTCGCTGGCACAGACCTCTTCCCCGTTGGACTCGGCAAAGGTGCTTGTGGCCAGCAACCGCACCCGCGATGCGATACCGGTGCTTGAGCGGCTCATGGTAAGCGACCCTCGCCATCCCGCCCATAACTACTTCCTCGGACTATGCCTCGTGCGCGAAGGCACCCGTATCAGCGAGGCCACCGCTCTTCTGGAAAAGGCTGCTGCACTGTACGCGGGACTTGATGTGGACCCGGGCATGGGCGAGCCGGAACTGGTGCATTTCTATCTGGTCATCGCCTATTGCAAACAACAGGAATGCGAAAAGGCACTGCAACGTTACTATGAGCTGGTGGAGGTCTATTCGGGCAGCGACCAGTTCTACACCAAAGAAGCGGTGAGGTGGGTGGAGCTCTGCCACGAACCCAAGCGTCTTGCTCAGGAGATGACCACCGCACAGGAGCCAGCAGACACCCGCACCCCCTTGCGCGACCGGCTCACGCCCATTGCTATGAAACGAGACAGCGTGGTGACCCGCACGAAGGAGTACACCACGAGGTCGGTGCTCTACGGTGTGCAGGTGGGCGCATTGCTGAAACCCGCCTACACAGCCCATTTCGCAGGCCTGCGAAATGTGGGCGTGTATGTGGACGAAAATGGGATTTACCGCTATGTGATCGGCAACCTTTCGCTGCGCTCGCAGGCTGAGAAACTGCTGGAGCAGGTGCGAAGCGCGGGTTATCCCGATGCCTTCATCGTGGACATCAACAACCCTCATCGCTACAGTGAGGAGGTGGTGCTGCTCAATGCGGTGAACATCGACCGGAAGATCAAGGGGAAGGTGGTGTTCAGCGTGCAGATAGGTGCTTTCAGCGAAGTGCTCCCAGGCAGGCTGGCACAACTCTACTTCGATGTGGAGGGGCTTCGCGAAGAGATCCGCGATGGCATGACACTGCTCACCGTGGGCGACCATGACGACTACGATGCTGCCCTGCTGTCGCGCGACCGTCTTGCGGCCAAAGGTTTCACAGATGCTTTCATCACCGCATACAACGAGGGGCAACGCATTCCTGTGCCTCTTGCCATCAGGCACCTCGAACAGCAAGAGCGATGAGAGGGAGTATCAAAGCGGCACCACAGCGTGGTCGAGCCGCTCAATACCGTTGATGCGCTCGGCTCCCATCTCGTGCGTTATCTGAAAATAGTATGTGCCGGGATAGGAGAAATTCACCCCGTCCAGCGACACTCTGAGCGAGCGCGGACGCAGGCCGAGCGTGGCCTCTTCATTGACCGTGATAGAGCGGTTGAGAAAAAGAATGCCCTGCTCAGGGCTTATCACCTTGACCTTAAAGTGTAGCTTATCGTATTCGAAATTGGGATCCAGTTGAAAAAGCAATTGCACATCTCGGGGAGCGGCATCATCGAACTTCACCCTGAAAAGAGGATTCTGCTCACGCACCCAGACATTCCCCACGAAACTGGTCTTACCGAGGTCGGTGGTCACCTTCATGGTGGTATTGGTCCCCAAGGTGAAAGAGCCTGTTAAGCCCACCACCTCCTCTGTTTCAGCGTGGTTCAAAAGAATCTGGGCCGTGAGCCGGTCGCCCTCATTAAGCAGCAGTTGCTTCACCATTCCCTTGCGCGACCCTTTCACGGTGAGGTTATCGTGCAAAGTGTCTGTCCCGATGATGTAGCGCAGCCTGATGAACAGCTCTTTGACGCCTGCCTCCGCGAGATCGATATCGAGATGGATGTCCACGTATGCAGTGAAATCCGCACGATGCGTCAATACCACAGGGTTCTTCTTAGATATGGAGGTGAACTCCACAGCCGAAGCATTAAACGCAAGCGTAACGAACAGAGGGACGAGCCACTTTCTCATTTTCAGAACAATCTTTTTCTCTTTAGCAGATAAGGGAGCAATACTTTGTCGAACGGCTGATTGACATCGGCCTGCACCAGCTCAATGCCGTACTGTCCGCAACGAAGCTTGAGTTGCTGTTCGAAATCGGACATGGCCGCGAGGTAACTGTCGCGCACATCGGCCGGGTTGAGGCGCAGCTCCTCGCCTGTCTCCATGTCAATGAAGCGGTGAGGGCGGCTTTCAAAATCGAATTCCAATTCATGTCTGCGGTCGGCCACATGGAAGAGTATCACCTCGTGGCGGTTGTGACGCATGTGCTGGAGGGCCGCCCACAGATCATCCTGCCCGCGCTCTGAGTTCTCCATCATATCACTGAAGATAATCACAAGCGACCTGCGCTTGATCTTGTCGGCCACCTCGTGCAGTGCCTGTGCACCGCTGCTTCGCGAACGCTGTGTTTCCAGAGGCTTCTCCAGCAGTCTTTCCAACTCGGTGAACACCAGTTTGGAATGCACCTGGGTGCTACGGGTGTCGGTATGGAGGTGAACATTCTCAGAAAAAAGTGAGAGCCCGAAGGCATCGCGTTGGCGCTTGAGCAGATGAACGAGTGCAGCAGCGGAATACACCGAGAAGCCGAGCTTACTGACATCGCCCATTCCTGTGTTGCCCGCAGCCGGGAAGTTCATGGACGAACTGGTGTCGATCACGATCTGGCACCGGAGGTTGGTCTCCTCCTCATATCGCTTCACAAAGAGCTTCTCTGTGCGTCCGAAGAGCTTCCAGTCAATGTGTCGGGTGCTCTCGCCAGTGTTGTAAAGCCTGTGCTCCGCAAACTCCACAGAGAATCCGTGGAACGGACTCTTGTGCAAACCCGTGATGAACCCTTCAACCACCTGCCGGGCCAGCAGTTCGAGCCTGCTGAACTGCTTGACCGTCTGGCTATGGAGGGAGAGCGACATGGGTCAAAGGTAGCAACCGCTGTGGCCGCTGTCAGAGACCGAGCATCCCGCGGATCATCTCGTTGGTCTCGTTGTCTTTAACCGCGTCCATCACCTCCGAGACCCGCGTGAGCAGGGCCACATTGTTCTCCGGGTCAGACTCCGCGCTTTGCTTCATGCCCGCAAGCACCTGAATGGCCGAGAGACGCAGGTACCACGCACCCTCGTTCAGGGCAATGTCCTCCAAGAGTGTGACCCCGTCCAGCTGCACCGTTGGCGCCTGGTTAAAGAGGTACTTGCCGAAGGTCTGGATGAAAGCGTACTTCTCGCCCGGGTCGCTGATGCGCTTGAAACTATTGGGGAAAAACTCCATGTTCTGAGGCCCTCCCTGCTTGGCATACAAAGCACCGATGGCGGAAATGAGACTGCCTCGGGCATCTTTCTCAGCCTCGGCCGCAAGTGCAAGAGCCTTGTCGCTGTCGTATGTACCAATGGCCCTGAGCGCAGCACCGGCCACATTGTACGAACGGTCAGTAGATGCCTTCTCCACGATCATGCGGATGTTGGAATCGCTGCCGAAGCGGTCGGCCAGAATGGTCACAGCCTCGGCACGGACAGCCGCCTTGGGGTCTGACTGCGCGAGTGTGGCGAGACGATTCTTCCAAAGGCTGGTATCCGCATGGTTGGCAGAGCGAAGGGCTTTCAGCGCCTCGATGCGCAGGCCGTGGTGATCGTGCTCCAGCAGCTTCATCATGGCATCGGTCACCTCCGGGCTTTTCGACTTTTTCAAAACTGCAAGAGCTACGGTCTTGTCCTTGTACAGCGGTGCATTGCGGAGCTGATAAATGTACTCGTCCTCAGAGAGTTCGTCCTTGATGGTGCCGAGCAGCATCCGTTCGGCATCCACGATCACGAGTTCTGGTCGGATTCCTGTGTTGAAGGAGAAACTGTCGGCCTTGCGGTCGAGTACCACGCGCTCGCGCTTAACCACGCCCTGCGAATAGAAGTCGATGTCGAGCGGCAAGCGGTACAGCGGAAACTCCTTGAGATCTTGCTCCTGCGTGATGGTGACGGTGTAAGTCTTCGAGGCTTCATCATAAGCACGCTCCACACGAAGGTCGGGGTGTCCTTTGCCCAAGAACCACTGATTGAAGAACCAGTTCATGTCCTGCCCCGTCACTTCCTCTACCGCGAGGCGCAGCTGATGGATCTCAACGGCCTCATATTCATGTTTTTTCAGATAAACACTCAATGACCGGTAGAAAGCATCATCACCGATAGTCTTGCGCAGCATGTGAAGCACACGCCCCCCTTTATTGTAAGAGTGGGCATCGAACATGTCCTCCTTATCTTCATGATTGAAGCGGATGAGGTCCACGTGACCCTGCTGCTTGGCAGAGCCGAAGTACTGGCCCATCTGCTCCTCGCTATGGCGGTCGGCCTCATGGCGGCCGTGGCGATGCTCCAGCCACATGTACTCACCGTATGTGGCAAAGCTCTCGTTGAGCGGCAGGTTGGCCCAGCTCTCGCAGGTCACTATGTCACCGAACCAGTGGTGAAACAGCTCGTGGGCGATGATGCGCTCGTTGTCCCCGTCCAGCAGCTCACGGTCGGTGCGGTGCAGGAACTCCCCGTGGATGACGGCAGTGGTGTTCTCCATCGCGCCTGAAACGTAGTCGCGCACCACGATCTGTGCATATTTCTCCCATGGATAAGGGTAGTCCAGCACATCGGAATAGAAGTCGAGCATGGCGGGCGTCTCCCCGAAGATCTGCTTCGCAAAAGGCGCGTAGTCGTGCTCCACGTAGTAATCCACGACCAGATCCTTCCACTTGTCCTGGATTACCGCGAAATCGCCCACGGCCATCATGGCAAGGTAGGGGGCATGAGGCTTCTCCTGCCTCCACGTGTCAGTGCGGGTGCCGTCACCATTGTCCTTTGAACTGATGAGCAGCCCGTTGCTGAGGCTCACATACTTGGACGGCACGGTCATCGCGATCTCCTGCGTGGTGTTCTCGTTGGGCGCATCAATGGTGGGGAACCAGCACGAGCTGGCCTCGGTCTCGCCCTGAGTCCAGATCTGAACGGGCTTGTCGGGGTCCTCCCCTTTAGGATTGATGAAGTACAGACCCTTGGCATCTGTGATGGCGGCACTGCCGCTCTGCTCCAATTCCTCAGGTTTGGCCGTGTAATCCACCCAGATGCGGAGGGTGTCTCTGCGGTTGTACTCCCTGTCCAGAGTGATGTGCATCTGCATGCCATCATACTCATACTTCAGCGCAGCGATGCCTGATTTTCCCTTTAGACCCACAGTATGCAGGTCAAATCCCTTGGCATCGAGGGTCAGGGTATTGGTGCTGTAGAAATAAGGCTTGAGGGTGAGCTCGGCCTTGCCGTCCAGTGTCTGATTATCGTAGTTGAAACGCACGTCCAGCTTGGTATGCAGCAGGTCGAACTGCCGCTCGCGGGACTCGTTGTAATGCGGCCGTTCGGTGATCTCCGGCTCAGCCCCCACCTCTACCGGTGCGGGTTCGGGTTCGGATGTCTGCGTTGCTGCGGTCTGCTTCTGCGAGGTGCAGCCATTGAGAATCAACGCAGCACTGAGCAGGGCGTGCACAGGGAAAAGATTGCTTTTGAGGAAGTTCATTCGGAGCGAAATCAAGCTATTGTTAACAAATGGGCGGCAAAAGTAAGGTGACTTGAGGGGGGTGTGCCTTTTTTGGGGATTTTTGGGCCATGGCAGAACAGCAGGTCAATGTGAACGGCCAGGCCCACAAAGTGGTGCTTGATGGCAACGGTTCGGGACAGATCAACGGCATGGCCTTCAATCTCGATGTGCAACAGGTGAGCGATAGCATTTGGCACATTATCCGAGATGACCGAACCTACGAGGTTGAGGTGCTGGAAGAAGGTGTGATCAAGGTGAACGGGAATGCATACTCCACCGAACTCATCAACCCATTCGATGCCCTGTTGAAACAACTTGGCATGGATCGCGGGTCAGCTGGCAAGGTTGCAGAGGTGAAGGCACCCATGCCTGGTCTGGTGATCAGGGTAGTGGCCAAAGCGGGCGACACCGTGAATAAAAGTGACGCCATCCTCGTGCTGGAGGCTATGAAGATGGAGAACGTCATCAAGTCACCGACAGACGGCACCATAGCCTCCATCGAGGTGCAACAGGGCAACACCGTAGAGAAGAATCAAGTAATGGTGAGATTTGCTTGAGACGCTGTTCGCTAGACCCTTTATCTAACCTGCGAAAACCCCGTCAAGGCAGCTGAATATCCTTCCGAACTGCTCTTCACCCAGGTCTGAACCTGAGGGCAGGCAAAGCCCGATGTCAAATAGTCGCTCGCAGACATTTGAACCGAAGTAGGGGAACTGCTCGAAAACCGGTTGCATGTGCATCGGTTTCCATAACGGACGAGCCTCTATATTTTCGGCTTCGAGAGTCAGTCGCACTTTTTCCCGGGTAATACCCTTATTTCGCTCAGGATCGATGAGCACGCAAGACAGCCACCGGTTGCTGAACATGCCTTCAGGTGCTAAGTGAAGAGCGACATCAAAGCCTTTTCCTACCAATCCCTCAAAGTAAATCCGATAACGCTCAAAGTTGGCTCTGCGCTGAGCCACCCGCTTATCGAGCACCTCCATCTGCCCTCGTCCGATTCCCGCGAGCACATTGCTGAGGCGATAGTTGTATCCCACGTGGCTGTGCTGATAGTGAGGAGCGGCATCACGGGCCTGCGTGGCGAGAAAACGTGCCTTCGATATGGTATCGGCATCATTGCCGAGCAACGCACCACCACCGCTCGTGGTGATGATCTTGTTGCCGTTGAAACTCAACGCGGCAAGTTGTCCGAAAGTACCGCATGCATGGCCCTGATATTTGGATCCAAGGGCCTCGGCAGCATCCTCCAGCACAGGTATGCCATAGCGTTCGGCCACGGCCATTATCTCTTTCATCCTGGCCGGCATCCCGTATAAATGTACCGGTATGATGGCCTTCGGCTTCTTAGCCGCAAGTACATTCCCATTGGCATCTTCACCACCGCTCATGCACGCTTGAATCGCATGCTCCAACTGCACTGGACACATGTTCCACGTTTCCTCCTCTGAATCGACAAAGACCGGGATGGCTCCTTGATATCGAATAGGATTGGCGGAGGCCGAGAAGGTCATGCTCTGACAGAGGACATAATCGTCCTGCCCCACTCCCAGGAGTATCAGGCCCAGATGCAGCGCAGATGTGCCCGAACTGAGCGCAGCAGCGTGTGCTGCCCCTGTGTAGCGGCAAAGATCCTCCTCAAACCCGTTGACGTTAGGACCCAGCGGGGCTATCCAATTAGTGGCGAACGCCTCTGCCACATATTTCTCCTCTGTTCCGCCCATGTGGGGGGATGAGAGCCAGATTTTATCACTCATGAAATTTAATTGGCTTAGCCGGAATTCCAACAGCAGTGCATTTTGCTGGAATAGACCTCGAAACAACAGCGCCTGCACCAATAACGCTGTACTCTCCTATGCGAACCTGATTGATCACGGTGGCCCCGGTTCCAACATAAACCCCCTCTTCAATCATGGTTTCGCCTGAAATGTTACTGCCAGGCATAAATGAACTGTAGTCACCGATTTTGGAATCATGCCCAACAGTACACGCAAGGTTAAATATCACATGCTTTCCGACCACGATGTCAACGGTCAAAATGTTTCCTGCACAGACAATACATCCCTCTCCAAGTTCCACCGATTCCCTGTCCCATACAACATTTGGATGCACCAAAATCGGACTGGTGACCAAAGGATTATTGACTGAGTTGATAACTCGTCTTTTCACAATGGGATTGCCAATGGCGTAGACCAAACTCAACTCAGTCTCCCAAGCATTGAGGTCTGAAGCTCCACCCAGCACAGGAAAACCTCCGATGACCGTCCCCTTTTCAATACCATCATCGAAATAGCCAATGAAATGCCATTGTTCCTTCTCGTTATTAATACAATCTACAAGAAATTTCACCTCGCGGCCAAATCCACCCGCTCCGTAAACTGCCAATTTTCTCATCTTAACTATCTGCACTTCCGGTAAAGCGTTCCATGGTGGCCTGGCCGTCCTGACTGATGCCCTCTGACTTAACCACTTTCAGAATGGTGAGCAAAAGTATGCGCATATCGAGCAGGAATGAGAGATTGTCCACATACCAGACATCATACTTGAATTTCCACTCCCAGCTGATGGCGTTGCGGCCATTGACTTGCGCCCAACCGGTGATGCCTGGCCTCACCTCGTGCCTCCTTCCCTGCTCAGCGGAGTAAAGCGGGAGATACTCTACCAAGAGCGGACGCGGCCCGATAAGACTCATATCGCCCTTCAGCACGTTGAAAAGCTGTGGTAGTTCGTCCAATGATGTCTTCCGCACGAATTTGCCCACGGTGGTCAGACGCTGAGAGTCTGAAAGAAGCTCCCCGTCAGCTCCTCGGCTGTCGTTCATGGTCTTGAACTTGATGACCTTAAAAATCTTCCCGTTGAGGCCAGGCCTTGATTGGGCGAAAAAGGGGGTGCCTCGGTTGCCGATCAGGAGAACCAATGCCACCATAACGATCAATGGAAATGCCAACATGAGCACAAGTACAGCTACTGCGAAATCGAAAAATCGTTTGAAGATCTTACTGTACATGGTTCAAACTGCTCAAGTGATTGAGATAGCGCTCGGCCAGCACACTCCGGTCAAAATTCTCCTTTGCGAACAAATATCCGTTCTCGCCTTCTTCAATAACCCGTTCGGGATCTTTGAGATAATCGCGGATTCTGGACGCAATATCCTCAGCATCTTCGGGTTCTGCAAAGCTGCCACAGCGTGCCTCTTCCACCAGCTCTCTCGAAACACCGTCAATGCACAATAAGATAGGCCGCTTACAGGCCATGTAATCGAAAGTCTTGTTGGAGTATATGGTTTTGAAAGTGTCTACACGCTTCAACACAGACGTGCCCATGTCCGATGCAAGAATATACTTGAACACCTCGGCTTTGGGTACCGGATCGTGGAAAATGACATTAGAAATACCGCGCCTTTCAGCCTCCTCACGAAGCCACTCCTTCTGCATACCACTGCCTATAAGCTGAAACAGCACATTGGTGTCCAGTAGCAGCTCGGCTGCATCAAGTATCTGCACCAGATGGTTGGCCACCCCGTGAGCCCCCACGTAGGTGATGACAAAACGGTCATCAATGCCCAATTCCCTCCGGAAAGCACTGCTGTCAAAGTTGTTCAACAACTCGTCCGAAAGGGCGAAATCAGCAGCATTCGGCACGAAGACAATCTTTTCCTTCGGCACTGATTTCTTGTCTATCAGGGTGTTTCTGAAGGCAGGGGTAAGCACATTGATAAGCCGGGATTTTCGGTAAACGAACCCTTCGAACCAATAAGCGAACCTGATGATATGAGGGTTGGTCACCACACCTGTGTCGATGGCCGACTCAGGCCAAAGATCACGAATCTCAAACACCATCGGAATTCTGCGCAGTCGCGACAGGAGATAACCTGTGATTCCAAGAAACAGCGGGGGAGAGGTGACCAGCACAACGTCATAATTGCCTCTTGCCCTGAACAGACCCGCCCACAATGAACTTAACACAAATGAGAAATAACCCCAAAGCCGCCCTCCGAAACTACTGTTATATGATTCAGATACATGACAGCGCCAAACGTCAACACTGCCGTGCTTTTTTCGCGCGAACCATCGGCCTTTATACTCGGGCCTTTTCTGACTTCCGTTGGCATGAACCATGCCCGCAATGACAGTGACCTCGGCACCAAGCTCGGTCCAAGTGCGAGTCATCTCATTGAAACGGGAGCCTCCGGGGTCGTCCTCTTCAAGGAAGTACTGGTGGATAAGAAGTATTTTCAAAGGTTCACTCTTTTGCTGGGGCAAAGGGAACAATTCTACACGAAACCTCAGCACTGCCGAATCCATCCACTCTCAATACCTCTGTTTCCGTGCACTGCAGATAGTGAAGTGATGAATAGCCCCGCTCAATGTTCAGCGAGCTGTGTTTACCGGAAAGCTCCATGCAAACCCGATCTGTTTTGCAATCACTCTCTGATAACTCCACCCAACTGCTATTCATCTGATAACGCAAGCACCATGATTCTTGCGTGTCCAACCGGTCGGTAACTGTGAGTTGACCGTTGTTTTCAAGTATCAACAAACGGGTGTGGCGATTTGCCCAAGCATCAGTGTAAGAACCTTCCCAGACCAGAACATCTTCGCGAGCTGTGACCAATGAGACGGCATCGGCTTTTATCCATTTGGCCAGTAGGAACTTTGAGATGCGCGGCATTTGATCGTGATTCCCGAACTGAACAGTGTTGTGCCCCATCACCGATTTGAACCGACCTGCAAAGGGTTCATCGCTGTTGTAGGAGTAGGAACCGCTCCCGATGATCAGGTTGGCACCTCGGTGCCAAACATCCAAATGGAAAGCATCATTGGCCAAGGGGCGGAATCGGTCATCGGGAATTCGCAGGAATACATGCGTGCCTCCGTTGCGCAGAATCAGATACTGCTCATCGAGAATCTCGAACTGATGAAGTTCACGCTTGACGACCGGGAACGAGTTCCAGCTGTCAGGACATCGCCAAAAGATGGTCTCGTCCCATGGGCCCGAATCGAATACCCGCTCTCGGTAAAGCATCCAATGAGCCAATTGGCAAGAGGCTCTGAAATCCCGGTATCCACATCCATGGAGGTTCTCAATCATCGCACCATCATTGGCACCGAGATTGGGAGCATCGCCCGTTTCCGGTATGATGAACTTGTACTGCCATGATACAAGCTGCTCCAAACGCTCCAACTCCTCTACGGTCAGAGACAATGAGAGCCTCTCTGCATAGAAAAGCACGAAAGAGGCTGTGTCAACCACTACCCGGTGATAATTGACCGAGCGCTGCGAGAACGAACCGTCCTTAGCGATGAGCTTGAGCAGTCTGCCCTTCCATATTGACCGGCCTTTTCTGGCCCAAGATTGTAGTCTTCTCCTGGTTGGCTCATTATTAGCTCCATATTTTAAAACCCATGCAGAACCGATCCAGAGCGCTGCCGACTCTGACGTACCATGATTGTTATCCTGTGCAACCGAGTAGCCGATGTTACCCTCTACACGTGCCAGATGCTGAATGACGAGTCCTTGGAGAACTTCTGAAGGCTGCTCCCACTGTTTGACAACAAGTGCCGCATGCATCAGCTTCATCACCCGAAATGAGGTCTCCTGTCCGCACTTCCAGTTGGGGCCGATATTAGGGGGGTTGTTGACCGACCAATCACTCAACCAAGTATTCAGCTGCGTGAGATATTTCTCATCTCCAAAGACCCGATAGGCCCTTGCAAGGTCAGTGATCCAATCAAATCGCGAAGGTTCCCAGATTATCTTCACGTCACCTGTTTCGAGGCCAAAATCTGAAAGCTCTGTCCAGTGCTTTGACGGATTGACCAAAGTCCGGGCGGTGAACGGATTTCTGAACCAATCGGGACGTAGCCCAACATCGAACTCATGGATTGAGAACCAGCGCAGTCGGCCACTATGAATGGCGTCCGCCCGCTGTCGGAGACTAACTTTCCATGCATCTGGATACGCAAGCAGCGCGTCCGTCTGATTGAAGAACACTCCCACTGCTGGGGGAGCAACAGGAAACCACTGCTTTCGGATTCCCATCCGCATGCTGACTCTGTACCACAACATGTAGAACACGTTTGCCCAACCAAGTCTTGGCAAGGTTTCGACAAGCAGCAGCAGCCTTTCCAATCCTATTTAGCTGAAGGTCAATATAAACCGCCCAATCGGATGAGCACATCCACAATGCGCTGGGCTGTTTTTCCATCCCACAGCTCTGGGACGTCCCCTTTTTTCCATTGACCAGCGAACAGTGTCGCCATTGCGGGTGCGATTGCTTTGGGGTCGGTGCCAATAAGCTCGTTGGTACCTACAGTGACCGTCTCCGGCCGTTCGGTGTTGTCTCGCAAGGTCATACACGGCACTCCCATCACGGTGGTCTCCTCAGTTATTCCACCCGAATCGGTGATGACCGCCTTGGCATGTTTCACCAGATAGTTGAACTCCAAGTATCCCATGGGATCGCTGAAATGCAGGTTGGGAGCATCAACCCCCAGTCCTTGCAGCATCTTGGCCGTGCGTGGATGCACAGGAAAGATGAGCGGAAGGCCGTTGCTGTTGGTGACTATCTCGTTGAGCAGTTCCTTGAGTTTGGCCTCCTCGTCCACGTTGGCGGGTCGATGCAGGGTCATAACGAAATAACTGCCCGCCTCCAACCCGGCAATGTCCCAGATGGCGGGGCGGGTGAACCGGGGCATGTTCGTCAGCAGCGTATCGATCATGGTGTTTCCCACGAAGAAGATGCGGTCGTCTGCCACACCTGATTCCCTCAAGTTACGGTTGGCAACCTCGGATGTAGTGAAAAAGTAATTGGTGATGCTGTCGGTCACCAGCCTGTTGATCTCCTCAGGCATGGTCCAATCACCTGAGCGGATACCCGCCTCCACATGTGCTACTTTCACATGAAGCTTCTGGGCCGCGATGGCGCAGGCCATGGTCGATGTCACGTCACCGACCACGAGACACAGGTCGGGCTTTTTATCCAGCAAAAGTCTTTCGTAGCCTACCATGATCGCTGAGGCTTGTTCGGCCTGCGTACCCCCTCCTGCTCCGAGATTCACATTGGGATTGGGGATATTGAGCTGCTCGAAAAAGCTTTCGCTCATGTTCCGATCATAATGCTGGCCGGTGTGAATCAGCCTGAACGAAATGTCAGCACCGCTCTCCGCAGCAGCCGAAATGGCGTGCGTAATCGGGGCTATCTTCATGAAGTTGGGGCGTGCGCCCGCGATGAGATCTACAAGCATCCAGGTTTTGATTATGGGTTTTAAGAAATCGTGAGATACAACTATTTCAAGTTATAATATCGCTCGTGCCGACCCTGCTGCACTATGCGCATTGGATTCCCGACAACAGTGGCATTGTCTGGCACATCCTTGTTCACCACAGTATTTGCTCCGACAATAACATTATCACCGACCCTAATCTCGCCAAAAACCACAGAACCAGCTCCGATGTACGTGTCATTTCCTATTATCGGCACACTGATGTCGCCAAAGTTCCTTCCTATCGTCACATTTTGACCAATAGTGACGTTCTCTCCTATTGTCGCATTAGAATGAACCACAACGCCAAGACCCCAATAACCGATGCTGAAATTGGACCCAATCTTGGCCGATGAAGGCAACCACGTAGAGAAAAGCAACCTATTCAGGTAAGTGAAAACTTTCCCCAACAATGGAGCGCCACTCCTGTGAAAATAATTGCCTATTCGGTATACCAACACTGGTGGTGTAGTCATCGCGATTCCATAACATAATTAACACTTTTTACAAACTTCTCATAGTAGTGCTCAAAAGTAATAGATTCCGTGGCCTTTGTGAATGAAGCCTCCGCCATTTTATCTCGAATATCGGCATTCATATATAGATACTCCACCTTTTCACAAATAATATCCGCACTAATCTTGTCGAGAACGAACCCATTGCTTTTGTCTATTAGGTCATGCTCCGTTCCATCCGCGTAACCAGAAATTACTGGAAGACGGTTGAGCATCCCCTCATAAATAGCGAGCCCTCCTAATCCTGGAAGCACCATAACCTGACAGCGTCCAAGAATCTGGGATGCACCATGGTTGATGCGGCCATGAAGAACCACTCTGCTTGAGCCCCCCGCATAGCCTCGCAGTTTGTCCATATGCTGACCATCACCAATGACATGCAGACTGAATCGGTCGCCATGTTTTCGATTAAGCATAAGTATAGCATCAATCAGCACCTCAAGATTCTTTTCTGGGGTTATCGTGCCGATGAATGCCACATTGAACTCGCCAAAACCAGTCTCGTCAGCAGCAAGATGAGAGCAGCTTTTAATTTCCTTTAGCTTCTTTTCTGTATCAAGTACGTTGACAGCAATGAAAATTCTTTCAGAGGGAACACCGTTGTCCAGGAAGAACTGACGACCTTGATTACTGTAGGTGAATATCGCGTCTGAATGCTTGGCAATAAAAAGTTCCCATTTGTGAATCACGCCTCTCCAGCCAGTGTACTTCTTACCCTTGAGACTGCCCAAGCTCCACCAAATAATTCTCTTGCGCATCAACTTGCTGTAAAAGAACACCTGTGTCGCATTCAGTAAAGAGGAAGCTCCTTCGCTAAGTATAACTTCGGGTCGCCAAAGAAGTAGCTGGCACAGCAAGAATGGACTGAAGGGAATGCTTACCCTGCCCACGCGAATGCGCCAGTCTTTAACCAACGTACTTTTCACGGCCGAATCAGACAACTTAGTGTTCTGAAGCTTTGTTCCCATTTCACCCCGTCCGTGAAAAACGCGAAACTTGAATCGGCTATCTAAGCATAAACGCTCATAAAACGGCAGACGATAGTGCATTACGACCTGATACACACATGCTAACCTAATCGGTCTACTTGAGCCCGAACTACTTTCTACATATATATTCATGTCATCCATTGCGCAAATATCGAGGGGAGCAACCCTCGAATTTCTCGTATTTCAACCAACTACTTCCCACCGTCACATTACTGCCCTTTTTGATAGAACCCCTTTGGTTCGCTCATTACAACTCGCTTGGGAGTCCAACAACAACACGAATATAACATTAATTCTTAACATAACTCTAGTCTCATAAAATTGTTGGCAATGCAACTCCAGCCGCATCAGCCACTTAGGCTGTCCATCGAAATTCATGTCCTTTCAAGTTAATCCTCGCAACACCTCCCAACTATCATGTCAAACAGGTTTAATCGTAAATACCCCATCAAAAACGGACTTACATCTGGGTACTCATCCAATTTCAGATCAAATTGTTTAGCCATGAATACACTAGCGCGATGCTGTTTCTTACATCGTTTACTGTACCTCCTTAGACCATCTCCAATCATTTCCATTTCCTTACGTTTAATCTCGACACAACACATAATAAACTGAGTTACTATCGCTCTTTTCATTACCTACAGAGATTTTTTCATAATTTTATTCAACATAACCAAGAATAATAGACCTGTTGCATAGCCATAACTCAAAAATATTGTGTGATATTCCGTATTGACAAGATTTATGCAACACACCGCACACAAACACACCGCAACTAATTTCAGTACCAACTTTAAGTTAACCACTATTTTGAGCACCCAATCTAACAACAAAATTAAAACTGGCACCAAAATGTACGATATGTATCCGAAGTAACTATAATACGAAAAAAACACTGACGTATTCATCAGACCAGACTCCACGGACACATTCTCATTAAAATAGTTCATAAGGTAGTTGGACACCACCACGGGCGTTTCAGATGTAAAAGATTGCAAGAAGCTCACGCCCTTAAATCCCCAAAACCCATGTCGTTGTACATATTCTATCCAATTAACACCTGTTATCACAGGAACACTAAAGGTCCTGTGCATAACAATTGTCTCATAGCCAATCAAAATGTTATCAAGCGACAATCCCATGTTAAACTTTCGCAACTGTAATACCACTGGAATCAACAAAACAACCAGAATCGACAACACCCATTTAGCTGGCTTAAGCTTAAACTTCGTAGTCATAATTACTGGCATAAAACTTCCCAGCAAAACATACACCCCATGCGAGCGGGCGCCTGACAAAGACGACAGAAACACAACACCTAGCAAGATAATGAGAACCGGCACGGCAGCCGTAAACCTTCGATAACCAAAAAGAACCTTAACCTTATATACACAATACATAGCAACAATGACCGCTAGAGTTTTGTTGAAAAATACATAACTGTATCTAACACCAGTACTTGCCAACTTCAAAGACTCTTCCCTAGCCACAACTGCCAAGTAAACATCTCCACCTGCAAATGATTGGTAAAGCCCTGTCTTTCGCCACGGCACATTAAGGAAATAGAATAGTAAAATGGGAGTGCTAATTAAAACGCAAATAATTACCATCCTCTTCCAGAACATTTCATTCTCCACAAAATCAAAACCTTGCAGCGCGTCATAAATTTGTCTGCTCGACCGATTAAACGTGAAACGCGTCACCAGCACAATAAACAAGGGCAACACTTGCGACAGAAAATAGAAATCATACGGATGGAAAAGTCTTTCATAGGCATCTACCGCAAAAAACATAGCAGGCCATTGAATCTGCAAGTGCACAAACACTAAACACCAGACGCTGGGTTTTACAAGCAAGTGACGCCTTTTGGTCACCATTTCATAAATCATGATGCCCGTGAAAGCTGCAGTGACTATGAATAATAACTGATACAGGTAAAACATGACCTATTCGACAACTCTAACAACAGAATGAAACGTTACATATTCCTTTCTACACTCATATAACAAGAATACAAAGGCTGTAACGAAGCTACACACAGACACAACAACGTACTGACCTGCAAAATACCAACTAACAACAATGAACAAAACTAACGAAAATACCGATAGCACCCATCGCCAATATTCAGGAGAGTTCACACTCATAACACCGACACATAGGTGAGTGACTAACGATAACGTACCATACGTGATAAGTGTAGCAACCGCTGCACCTTCCAAGCCCATTTCTGGGATCAAGACCGCGTTCAAAACAAGGTTGATGCCTGCCGAAAACAGGGTGGTAGCAGCAACTACATGCGTTTTCGCCCTGATCGCAAGTTCATAATTTGCTATTGTATGAAACGGGATAAGCAAATGAGCTGCGAGAATAAACTTCAGACACAGCGCTCCCTCCAAATAGTCATGTGACACCAGCGGCAGTATGAGCGGTCTAAAAGCCCAATCAATGATTATTGAGGCAAAAAGTGCAAAAACTAAAACAAATAATAAATAAAACCTAAGCACTGCCCTATACTTATCAACATCGTGCTGATAACGATATGCCAGTGGCTCGAAGTACGAAGCAACGGCACCATAAAAGAAAAAGATACTACTCCCTACCGAATACACAAAAGTGTACACACCGAGTGAACGCATGTCTAAATAGCCCTCCAAGAAGAACCTATCTGCATAACTAAGGATATTACCGCTCATTGCGTGAAAGAGGAGAGGTGCCCCGAAAAGTAAAATCGTAGCATAATTCTTACTTGCACGCCAGGCATCTCTGCTCCGGACTGCAATCAGTAATTGAGTTCTGAAAATCACCGCAAACAGAAGCCCTGATACTACTGCAGCGAGAACATAACCAATGCCAGACTCAGTATACCAAATGCAAAGCAAGACCAGAACGGATTTCACTGCCTGATAAAATAATCTGGTCCTCCAAAAAAGCCTCATATCCTCTATCATCCGAGAATGAGCCATTAACAAGCGCGCAAAACTCTGAAAAAATACCGATACGATTAGAAGTAATAACCATGGAAATAGTAGCACTCCAAAAAATTCCTCGAACCAAACAGATAACAATCCAAACACCAGTAACACTAAAACCACAAAAACGACAACACTTCTTATCGCATAGTTCAACACGCCAAATCCATAAGCGTGGAACTTAAAGATGGACTTCTCCTGGCCCATCAGAGCCAGATTCCCTAGGATTCCTTCCATCGCTACAAGCAACCCGACCATTCCATAATCCGATGGTTCAAGGATAAGGGGTAGAATCGCCAGCGTAGACCAATTCAACCCTTTACTAACTGCCTCAGCACCTGAAAAACTAAGAAATCTTCTCAACAAGATATGAATGATTAAAATTCAAATTCAATAAATTATTTTCAGCTTACAAGCGCTTTAAATCTCAATAGCGGCTTTTCAAACAGATAAAAGGATAGTGTAGGAATTACTAAACACAACATCAGCAGACCTAAACCAGTTGATATTGAAATAGTATTACTGCCATCCATGTGCGACACCCCGAAGTAATACAAAATTGGGAGGTGAAATAGGTACAATCCGTAACTTATTTTTCCAATGAACTCGAAAACTGGGTTACAAAGCAGCGTAACGATGAAGCCTTCCTGCGAACGATGTTGCATAACAATCACCCAAATCAACAAGGACACTGATGCCCCAGCAGACAAAATGAATCTATATAAAGCAATCAAATTCACGTCATCTATCATGTGTGTTGCAATCAACGCCACCAATAAAATTACCAGAATTGTTGACAGATAATTAATCACATTTCTCGAAAGCATGTAAATATGGTTCTCAAAAAAAGCAAGCAGTGAACCTAACGAAATGGTCAAGACCCTAATGTGCGAAGCTTTATTTACTAAAGCCGGACCAAAATCACTCGTTAAAAGTGCAACTACTGCACTTCCAATCGCTAATACTGGAACGATATACATTATAACCCTCTTGGCATTGACCAATGACAGAGAGCTAATAATCAACGGCCAAATAAGGTAGAAATGCTCTTCCACACACAATGACCAAGTATGACGAAGGGCATTGGGCGCAGAATCAATGGCAAAATAATAATTAGACAGGTACGCGGCCGACCAACCAAGGTTCTCCCACGAAATAATGACTCCAACAAAAAGAATTACTAAATAATACAACGGAAAAATACGAACGGTCCTTTTCCAGTAAAAACGTTTAAAGCTTAATCTCCCCTCGCTTTTCTCCCTTAGCAATATTCGAGTTATCAAAAATCCACTTAAGGCAAAAAAAATATCGACCCCCAGATATCCCGCGTATATCAATCTAGAAGACCTCTGAAAGTTCTCCAATAACATTCCACCATCCATGAGTGGAAAATGAGCCCACAGCACCATCAATGCTGCAATCCCACGAAGCCCGTCAAGCGCCCTTATCTTACCCACGACTATTCAAGTAAAAACTAGTGTAAACAATCTCAAACATAGAAAATCAAACCAGCACAATCTGATAATTCTTTAATAATCAATCTAAACCAATACTCTTACAGAATTAAGCTTCCCGAAATCTAACGTATTAATACAAATGATTCAAGGAAATTATCTTAACTACGACACCACGCAACGTATGAACTAAATCCGCCAAACAATAAACGAATGACTCAATACTGAGTTTCAATTATCAAATCAACGAACAAATCAAATAATAAAATCAATACTCTCTAATTTTCATTTCGGGCATGTAGGCCCTCGACTTACACACTACCACCCCAACAACCTCAGATAAGCCCGTTTATCAATAGCGGTGGCTGCAAGGATGCCGCTGGTCATTCCAGAGATGACACCCAGCGTGGCCACGTCCACACCACCCATAAAGAAGTTCTTGATGGGTGTGCGCACCCGCAGTGGCTCGCAGGTGAAACGCTGTGGGCTGGCCGAGAGACCATAAATGGCCCCTTGACTGGCGCGGGCATAGTGCGCAGCTGTGAGCGGGGTGCTCAGTTCGCAGAACTCAAGGTGCTGCATGATGTCTGGCAGTCGCAGCTTTAGTTCCATCAACATACGCTCCTCGATGTCCTTTTTCAACGCCTCGTAGTCCGGCTCACGGTCACCGAACTCGGTGTGCTGCCATTGGGCAAAATTATCCCAATCTACGAAGGTGACGCATTCACCTGTATGCATCTGCTCAGGGCCGGCATCATGGTCGGGGTCTTTCAGTGAAGGGAATGACACATAGAGCAGGTGAGGCCGCTCATTGGGGTTGGCAATGTCCCAAAGTTGGGTATCATTATTATCAATGGTGTAGAGCCACATGTTGCCCGACTTCGCCCCTTCCGCCCTGATGTCGCCCTTGAAGGCGAGGTTGAGACACAGGTAAGGCGGGCTGTCGGGAATGGCGCGGATCTCCTCGGCCCAGGGCTGTAAGCGGTAAGGTTCGGGCAACAGACGATTGACGGTCGTCTTGGCTCCAGCAGCAGAAATTACGTACTTGGAACGGATGGTGGTTCCGTCTTCCATCTTAACTCCGACCGCCTTACCATCCTTAACGATCACCTCCTTCACGTTGGCTTTGGTCAGCACCTTGCCTCCGTTGTTCAGCACATTCGCCAGCATGGCCTCGGCAAACACCTTGGCACCGCCCTGCGGGTAGCGCGCCCCGTTCCAGAAATGCGTGTGTGTGAGGGCATGGACTCCGAATGCCGACTCTTTCGGCACACTGCCATAGTAGCCCCAGTGCGAAGTGAGCGCGAGCTTCAGGTCTTTCGAGAAATTGAACTGGCTGATGACCTCTTCAGTGGTCATAGCCCAGTAGTTCTTGAAAAAGAGGCCGTACCAGATCTTCGCAAGGATGCGCTCCAGCCAAAGCGGAAGCGTCTGGAAAAGGAAGAGCGCTTTGCTGGCGATGTCAGCACGGAGCACGGTCTTCACATAGCGGTCTATCTCATCTACCTCATTTGGGAACTGAGCCTTGAGACTGTCAATCAGTTTGTCCTTGCCCTCAGGCATGTGGAAGGTGTAGCCATGTGGGAAATAAAAACTGTCGAACGGGTCGCCCAATGAGTTCATGGTCACCTCTCCGTTGGTAAGCCACTTGAGCATCTCAAAGGGAATCTCACCCGGGGTCATCTCGCCCATCACGTGAACGCCCACATCCCACTTAAAACCCTTGCGACCGAACATGTGGGTGAACCCTCCCGGCACATAGTGCTGCTCAAGGAGTAAGACTTTCCGACCCAACTTCGACAAGGTGGCAGCGCAGCTCATGCCGCCCATGCCACTGCCGATCACGATCACATCCCAAGGGCCTTCGGCAAGTTTCGGGCTGTAATGCTCGTACACGCGCTTGCCGTTGCGCATCGGGATAGCTGACATCGGGCCGATAAGTTCGTTTGGGCGGCAATGTTAAGGAAACTTACCACCAGATTCAGCCCTTGAACAAATCAAGCCGCAACAGCCAGATGCTCGGGATACTTTTCCCGCAGCTTGTTCACCCGTGGGTTCATCACCGCGAACCACAGTGGCGGCACCAGCGACAGCATGATCATACCAGGATAGCCCGTGGGCATCTGAGGCGAGTCGTCAAAATGGCGCAGCACCTGATAGGGGCGGCTGGCCATGTAGTGGTGGTCGCTGTGGCGCGACAGCTCGAACAGCAGCAGACGGCCCAACGCGTGGTTCGAGTTCCAACTGTGGATGGGAAGCACGCGCTGGTAGCCGCCCTTGTCTGAGGCATGACGCACAAGGCCGTAATGCTCGATGTAGTTCACCGTCTCCAGCAGCAGGAAGCCAATGGTGGAGGCCGCCAGCACTGCCAGCATCACCGTCACGTTGAACACCGCTGCCACCAGCGCGAGGAACCCGATCTGCACCAAGGCATAGAAGATCATCTCGTTGCTCCAATGGTACCAGGGTTTCCCAGCCTTCGCCAATCGGCCCAGTTCAATCTTCCATGCCGAGATATAGCCCATGATGACGGAGCGGAACCAGAAGGTATAAACAATCTCGCCCTGTCGCGATGTGGCGGGGTCATCGGCCGTGCTCACGTTCTTGTGGTGGCCGCGGTTGTGCTCGATGAAGAAGTGCATGTACTGTGCGGTGAGCAGCAGCGCCTTGGCCATCCACTGCTCATACCACTTGTGGCGATGTCCCAGCTCGTGCGCCACGTTGATGCCAAAGGCCCCGCAACCGATGCCCATGGACACAACGAGTCCAGTGTATTCCCACCACGCCAGCCCAGGTGTCTGGATCACGAACATGAACGCGATGAACATGGCCCATTGCAGCGGCACGATACTATAGACCATCCAGTCATAGACGCGGCTTTTCTTGGCCACGTCCTCCTCTGCCTTGGTCATATTCTCTTGCGACCCCTTGGTGAGCAATTCCACAATAGGAACGAAGACGTATGCGTAAATAGGCACCCCCCAAGCCCACCAGCCGAATCGGGTGAAACCAAGGAATCCTATCACAGGAACCGTGTAAACAAAGAGGTACTGGAGCATCCTGAAGTTCATGACCATCAGTTTTTTGAGGATTAGACAAGGCGAATGTAGGAATGTTTTCCGAAAGTAAACTATAATGAATGAAAAAGTTTACCTTACATTTGCTGGATATGCATTAGCCACAGCCAGCCCGGTTTTTTCGGGGGATGGACGGAAATGATGCATCGGAAAATTTAACCACATAGGGACATAGAACACATAGAAGAACAGATTGGAATAGGCCCCACAGGGCGAGGCTGCACATAGCCCTATTTGAAACAGATTCATCTGTTTATTCTCTCTTCATCCTGAATGAGATTGCCTATGTGTTCTATGTCCCTATGTGGTTCAAAATCAATTGTGCAATGGGCCGTCTTGCCATTCACGAGCGAATGATTGAAGGCCTCATCAAGCAAATGAACTGGTATTAGTTGAACAGAACATGGGAAGGCAGTCATTAGAGAAGGAGCGCATCCGCGACCCGAAGAAGCGGGAGACATGGGTGCGGCAACTCATCCCGTACCTGATGGAACGCGGCATCCGTGGCATGTCCATGGACGAGATGGCCGCTGCGTTGGGCAAGTCGAAGGCCACGGTCTATAAGCACTTCGAGTCGCAGGAGGACATCATCGCGGTGGCGATAGCCCAGAAACTGGACGACCTGCGGCATTTCCAGCCCATTCTGGAAGATGCAGAAAAGAGCTATCAGGACCGCTATGTGCTGGCCGTGGCCACCATCTCTCGCCATTTGGGCGATGTGAGCAACCTGTTCCTTTCTGACCTCAAGGCCATCTACCCAAACCTTTGGGAGCTTATCAACGCTTTCAAACAGTTCGCGCTTTCCGTGTTGAAGCGGTTTTACGAGGACGGCATCCGTGCGGGCGTGTTCAACGACATCGACACCGACATCATGGTGCTGAGCGATGAGTTGTTCTTCGATGCGCTCACCAATCCTGAATACCTTACCGCCAAGGGCATCAACCTCAAGGATGCTTTCGAGAGCTACTTCAGAATGAGGTTTGACGGGATATTGAGACGGTGATTCTTAGAACAACGGCAACTGTCCATTACTCTCAGGGTTCCACGGCCGCACAGGTTTCGGTTCAGCAGGTTTCGGTTTAGCAGGTTTCGGTTTCTCAGCAGCAGATGCGGCAGACGTTCCTCCGTCATGTCCACCATCATCCGAAGAATCAGTGTCACCCCCTGTCTTTGGTTCCTCATCCTCTTCTGAACCAGTCGAAGAATCGCTTCCACCGCCATCCTCTATCGTCCCCCGTCCCTCGTCCCTCGTCTCCTCAAAAGGAATGGGCTCCAGTAGGTCTATCGTATTCACCGTCTCAGTGGTCAGGCGGTTGCCTTTGGCCTTGAGGCCCTTCACCGCGATGAACTCCTCCAACTTAACCTCCTCGGTCTTGGCGGCATCCTCGCCCGCCCGCTTGCGATAGTTGATCTGAATTACAGGCAGGTGGTCTGCCGAGACAAGTTCGAGGCGGAAACTCTCCCCTTCTGGAATGAATAGCACCTTCTTGTCGCTCTTCTCCACAAGGAAGCGTTTGACCATATAGATCTTCTTCTCCCCGTCCCAATAGATGGCCGAGAGCGGTTTCTCCGGGATCCATTTCTCAATGAGCAGCAACTCGTCCTCGAACTGGGTGCTGAGGTCGAAGCCCGTGAGCTTGTACTCTCCCGACTGCATCACGGTGAGGATGAGGTCCTCTGGGCCAAATTCTCCCAAGAGGTCACCACGGCCATCGGCATTGAGGCGCTGCACCGTGTCATCGAACCAGATCTTGCGTGCACCCAGCGTGCTAAGGCCCTTTTCCTTGAACTCCACCTTGCGCACGGGGTTCTTCGTGAGCGTATTGCCCTTGGCATCGCGGCCTTTGATGGCAAGTTCCGCGAAGTCGAAGTCGAACTTCAACTTCTTGATCTTAGGCAGCGGCTTATGGTGGATGGTGAGCACCTCGCCCTCCCCGTTGGGGTTAGCGGTGAACCACTCCACAGTGCTTCCCGCTGTGCCTGCCGTAAGGTCATAGTCCTTGTCGCGTGTGACGCTGGGCACGGGGAAACGCTTCACGAAGTAGCTGCCACGTGGCCCATCGCGGTATATCATATTATAGATGGTGCGTTTGTCGCCCTTGCGGAACACGCCCACGTGGATGATGTCCTTGCCCACGAACACCTTGTCGTCCACCTTCACCACCTTCATGGTGCCGTTGCGCAGGAACACGATGATGTCGTCAATGTCCGAGCAGTCGCTCACATACTCGTCCTTCTTGATGCCATAGCCGATGAAGCCCTCCGCACGGTTCACGTAGAGTTTCTCGTTCGCCACGGCCACCTGCGCGGCATTGATGGTGTCGAACTGGCGAATCTCGGTCTTCCGCTCGCGGCCCTTGCCGTAGCGTTCTTTCAGCCCTTTGAAGTAGTCGATCGCGTATTCCACCAGATGTTCCAAGTGGTGCTTCACCTCCGCGATCTTGCCTTCCAGCGCGAGGATGTTCTCATCGGCCTTGTTGCTGTCGAACTTGGAAATGCGCTTGATGCGGATCTCGGTGAGGCGGGTGATGTCGTCCACCGTCACCTCGCGGATCAGGTGCTTGGTGTGCGGTTTCAGGCCCTTGTCGATGGCCGAGATCACGCCCTCCCACGTTTCCTCTTCCTCAATATCTCGATAGATGCGGTTCTCGATGAAGATTTTTTCGAGCGATGCGAAATGCCATTGTTCCTGCAATTCGCCCAGCTTTATCTCCAACTCCCGCTTCAGCAGGGCCAATGTCTGCTGGGTGCAGATGTGCAGGATGTCTGTGACCGTGACGAACATCGGCCTGTCCTCCGCAATGATGCAGGCGTTGGGCGAGATGCTGATCTCGCAGTCGCTGAACGTGTAGAGCGCGTCAATCGTCTTGTCGGGCGAGATGCCAGGCGCGAGGTGGATTACGATCTCTACCGCTTCTGCGGTATTGTCCTCCACCTTCTTGATCTTGATCTTACCCTTGTCGTTGGCCTTCAGGATGCTATCAATGAGCGAAGAGGTCGTGGTGTTGTACGGCACCTCAGTGATCACCAGCGTCTTCTTGTCCAACTGCCCGATCTTGGCCCGCGAGCGCACCTTGCCGCCCCGCTGGCCCTCGTTGTAGCCCGTCACATCCACCATGCCGCCCGTCTGGAAGTCGGGGTAGATGACCGGTTTCTTTCCTTTCAGGATGGCGATCGAGGCGTCTATAAGCTCGTTGAAGTTGTGGGGCATCACCTTGGTGCTCAGTCCCACCGCGATGCCTTCCACGCCCTGCGCCAGCAGCAGCGGGAATTTTACAGGAAGTGTCACAGGCTCCTTGTTCCGCCCGTCATAACTCAGTTGCCACGTGGTCGTTTTCGGGTTGAAGAGGATCTCCTGTGCGAACTTGCTCAGGCGCGCCTCGATGTAACGCGGTGCGGCAGAGCGGTCGCCCGTCAGGATGTTGCCCCAGTTACCCTGCGTGTCGATGAGCAGTTCCTTCTGGCCGATGTTCACCATCGCATCACCGATGGCGGCATCCCCGTGCGGGTGATACTTCATCGTGTGCCCGATGACATTCGCCACCTTGTTGTAGCGGCCGTCCTCCAGCTCCCACATGCTGTGCAGTATCCTGCGCTGCACGGGCTTCAGGCCATCCTCAATGGCAGGCACCGCCCGCTCCAATATCACGTAACTGGCATAGTCCAGGAACCAGTCCTGATACATGCCGCTGACCGCGATGGTGTTGGACAGGGAGTGGGTTTCAGAGGATTCTGACCCGTCCTGCTGGCCTTCTATGTTGTCCTCGTACTCGATCATTGGGTGTTAGAAAATGGGGAAATGGAAAATGGAAAATGGTGCGAGATGAATAGGGGAGATGGAAAATAGGGAAATAGAAAATGGTTTGGATGACGCAGAGTCTATGCTACTTGGGTGTTGATGCTTTTTGGGTTGCAAGGAACTTGATGTATCCGTTCAGAATGGAAATGGATTTATTGGCAATTCGGCAGGCTTCCTGATGTTCTTCCTGGGTGATGTACTCCTCATCCAAAGCCACGAGCAAATGGTCAATCATCTCGAACAGTGAGCCGCGACCTATGCGGCAGAACTGGATATTTTCCTGAAAATGAAAACGTCCATAGCCCTCAGCGATGTTGGCCGATGGCGACCGCGAGGCTTTTCGCATCTGTGAGATGAGATTATAGGTCTCAGACTTCGGAAACTTCTTCAGCAACCTTGACACGTATCTTCTGAACTCGACACAGGCCTTCCAACATTCCAAGTCCTGAAAATTCCTGTAGCCTGAGGTCGGTTCCATGACCACCGATAACTGCATCTCACCGAGGTCAGGATATTGCCGCCCTTCAGAGCTATCCGCCTCGCCTACGATTTTCCATTTTCCATTTTCCATTTTCTCCTTCATTATCAAACCACCTCTTCCTCCTCCACCACATCCTTCTCCACCCGCAGCCTTTCAATGATGAATTCCTGACGGTCGGGTGTGTTCTTACCCATGTAGAACTCCAGCAGACGGGCTAATTGGTCGTCCTTCTTGATGGTCACGGGGTCGAGGCGCATGTCGGGGCCGATGAAGTTCTTGAACTCATCGGGCGAGATTTCTCCGAGGCCCTTGAACCGTGTGATCTCAGGGTTGCGGCCCAGCTTGGCCATGGCCTCCCTGCGCTCCTCCTCGCTATAGCAGTAGATGGTCTCTTTCTTGTTTCGCACTCGGAAAAGCGGGGTCTGGAGGATATAGACGTGGCCGTTCTTCACCAGGTCGGGGAAAAACTGGAGCAGGAAGGTGAGTAGCAGCAGGCGGATGTGCATGCCGTCCACGTCCGCATCCGTGGCGATGACGATGCGGTTGTAGCGCAGCCCGTCCAGCCCGTCCTCGATGTTGAGCGCAGCCTGCAAGAGGTTGAACTCCTCGTTCTCATACACCACCTTTCGGGTGAGTCCGTAGGCGTTCAGCGGCTTTCCGCGCAGGCTGAAAACGGCCTGTGTGTTGGGGTCGCGGCTCTTGGTGATGCTTCCGCTGGCCGAGTCGCCCTCGGTGATGAACAGTGTGGTATCGGGGGCGCGCACATCCTTGTCGCTGTCGAAATGGATGCGGCAGTCGCGCAGCTTCTTGTTGTGCAGGCTGGCCTTCTTGGCGCGGTCGCGGGCCAGTTTCTTGATGCCCGAAAGCTCCTTTCGCTCACGTTCGGCCTGCTGGATGCGCTTGAGCAGGGCATCGGCCGTCTCGGGGTTCTTGTGCAGGTAGTTGTCGAGCGCAGTCTTGAGGAAATCGCCCACGAACGCCTTCATACTGGGGCCATCGGGGGCCACGTTCTGCGAGCCGAGCTTGGTCTTGGTCTGGCTCTCGAACACGGGTTCCATCACCTTCACCGCCACTGCCGAGATGATGCCGCTGCGCACATCGCCCGCATCGAACTCCTTTTTGTAGAAATTCCTCACCACGTTGACCACCGCCTCGCGGAACGCGCCCTGATGCGTACCGCCCATGGTGGTGTGCTGTCCGTTGACGAACGAGTAGTACTCCTCGCGTGAGCTGTGCCCGTGCGTGATGGCCACCTCGATATCCTCGCCCCGCAGGTGGATGATGGGGTAGCGTATCTCGTCATCGATCTTGGCCTCCAGCAGGTCTTTCAGGCCGTGCTCCGAAATAAGCTTCTCCCCGTTGTATAGGATCGTGAGGCCAGGGTTCAGATAGCAATAGTTCCACAGCAGCCTGCGGACGTGCTCATCGCGGAACTTGTAGCCTTTGAACAGCGTGTCGTCAGGCTCGAATTTGATGAGTGTTCCCTTGCGTTGGCTGGAGTCCTCAATCGGAGGATCTGCCACGATGCGGCCTTGGACGAACTCCGCGATCTTGGTCTTGTCATCGCGATAAGCCTGCACTGTGAAGGTGCTTGATAACGCGTTCACGGCCTTGGTGCCGACCCCATTCAGACCCACCGATTTCTTGAAGGCAACGGAGTCGTACTTCGCGCCCGTGTTGATTTTGCTGACGCAATCGACCACCTTGCCCAGCGGTATGCCACGGCCGTAGTCGCGCACGCGCACACTCTGATCCTTCACAGTGACCTCGATGGTCTTACCGTGGCCCATCACGAACTCATCGATGCTGTTGTCGATGACCTCCTTCAGCAGGATGTAAATGCCATCATCAGCCTGCGAGCCATCGCCCAGCTTGCCGATGTACATGCCAGGGCGCAGACGGATGTGCTCGTTCCAGTCGAGCGATTTGATCTGGTCTTCACCGTAAAGAGCCTCTTCAGCCATGACAGGGTTTAAAGTTTGAGGTTCAAAGTTTCACGTTCGGATCAAAGGATGAAGGTTTGTCAACTCTTTGGAAAGTTGACAAACCTGCACGGAGGCTCAAAAAAACCTTCACATCCACCCCTTTCCGATTCCAATTTCGAGGGCGAATAAAAGTAGGGAAACGAGGGGCGAATCCTACCGCTGGCGAAGTGCATTTTCCACAGGGATGCTAACGAAGGACAACTCTGTCCTCAGCACTCAGAAAGACAACCTGATGTCCTCGGTCACTATGGTATCGCTGTGATTCAGCGCCCGGTCCACGATGAAGATCTCGTAGCGCACCGTGTCCCACTGCGTGCCAGGCCGGGCAAAGACTCCCACATCCATGATGCCCTGCAGGCTTTTGTCACCGCCAGATGGGGTGAGGCTACGAAACCGCGAATGGAAAGGGAACACCGGCACGAACTCTACGTACTCCCCGTTCTGTTTCTCGAAATAGTGAACGAAGAGATTGTGGTAATAGAACTGCCCTTGGGCAAAATCCCCGAACGTATCAGCGGGATTGAGTCCCAGATCACCATCACCATCTGTGAATCGGAATCGTACAAAACCAATAGAATCGGCCTGTGACGTGGGGTTCGGATTCGGCACAAAGCCGATGTACTCCAATTTTGGTTCGTTGGGGAACTCCTCGCGCTTGAGGCATCCGGTCCACACGACCATAGCAATAAGACTTATGAGGAGCACCACCGAACGCATTGCCCAAAATTACCCCGAAATTTGAGGCCGACCATCACGTCATGACGACCGCTCCGGCAATTGAAAACCGCATCTTCTCGCTATCAGAGCACAATGATGTGGCATTCGACCGACTGGCTTTGGAGCTCTTTCGGCTGCACGCGTCCGAAAACGCGGTTTATCGGGAGTTCATCCGTCATCTGGGGGTCAGTGCGCATGATGTGCAGACAGTCTGCGACATCCCTTTCCTTCCAATCGAATTCTTCAAAAAACATCAGGTCGGCATCTTCCAAGCCCCGCCCGAGGCTGTGTTCATGAGCAGTGGCACCACCGGCAGCGATCGCAGCAATCACCACGTGGCCGACCTCGGTGTGTACGACCGGAGCCTGGATGACGGTTTTCGGCTGGCTTTCGGCCATCCCAAGGATTGGTGCATCCTCGCACTTTTGCCATCCTACATCGAGCGGTCCAACGCTTCGTTGGTGTACATGACCCGGAAACTGATGGAAACGAGCGGACACCCGGACAATGGCTTTTACCTCGACCGCCTCACATCACTATCGAAAGTCCTCAGGCGCAATTCGGAGAAAGGTCAGCGCACCATGCTCATAGGGGTCACCTTTGCGCTGCTCGACCTTGCCGAGCAACACCCGCAGCCACTTCAGAACTGTACCATCATTGAGACGGGCGGTATGAAAGGCCGCAGACGCGAAATGATTCGAGAGGAGGTGCATGGCATTCTGAGCAACGCTTTTGGGCAGAAATGCATCGGCAGTGAGTATGGCATGACCGAGCTGCTCTCGCAGGCGTGGTCATTGGGTAATGGGATTTTCAAAACACCCCCCTGGATGCGCGTGATGGTGCGTGACAGCCACGACCCGCTCTCACACGCCCTGCGCGGAAAAGGTGCCCTCAACGTCATCGACCTCGCCAACCTGCACAGTTGTCCGTTCATCGCCACTCAGGACCTCGGTGAGGTCTTTCAGGACGGCAGCTTCACCGTGCTCGGAAGGATGGATTACGCGGAGATGAGGGGGTGCAATCTGATGGTACTGTGAGAAAATGGGGAAATGGAAAATAGTGACCGCTTGTGATCAAGCGGTTCGTCCTTTTTGGCCAGCGACCATTTACGGCCTTCAATTTTCCCGTCAACTCACCCCGCAATCAACAGGAAGTAATTCTTCTTCCCTTTTTGAGCAAGAATGTAACGACCCGCGATGAGGTGGCTCTCGTTGACCACAAGGTCGGTGGAGGCCACCTTCGTCTTGTTGATGCTGACCCCGTTGCCCTGGATCATTTTCCGCGCCTCCGCTTTTGAGGGGAAAACCTGTGTCTTCTCCGCCAGCATGTCGATGATGGGGATGCCCGCCTTCAGTTCCCCCGTAGGGATGTTGAACTGCGGAACGCCCTCGAACACCGCCAACAG
The DNA here is from genome assembly GCA_964500205.1 of uncultured Chryseobacterium sp. Lineage (GTDB taxonomy): Bacteria > Bacteroidota > Bacteroidia > UBA10329 > UBA10329 > UBA10329. Next base: position 504,215 of record CAZCNS010000001.1, read on the forward strand.
GTCGCTTTCCGAGAGTTGACGAAGACTCTCCTCCGTGCCCTGTCCGAACAGGATCTCCGATGCGGCCACAGCGGCCTCGAAATCATCGCGCGAGTGGATGCGCACGGTCACATCCTCGGCCAATGCCCGCTGGAGGACGCGGAGGTGCGGGGCGGCATCGTGCTCCTGCTCCAAAGCCTCGATCTCCTGTTTGGAATGAAGGGTGAAGATGCGGATGTACCGCTTGGCGTCCTCGTCCGACACATTGAGCCAGAACTGATAGAACCGGTAGGGTGAGGTGCGCTGCGGGTCGAGCCACACGTTGCCCTGCTCGCTCTTGCCGAACTTGCCGCCATCGGATTTGGTGATGAGCGGTGCCACGAGCGCGAATCCCTCCCCCGCGCCCATCCTGCGGATCAGTTCCGTGCCTGTGACGATGTTCCCCCACTGGTCCGAGCCGCCCATCTGCAGCTTGCAGTCGTGGTTCTTCAGCAGATGGACGAAATCGTAGCCCTGCACCAGTTGGTAGGTGAACTCGGTGTAGGAGATGCCTGTCTCCAAACGGTTCTGCACCGAGTCTTTCGCCATCATGTAGCTCACCGTGATGTGCTTGCCGATGTCGCGCAGAAAGCTCAGGAAGTTCATCCCTTTGTACCAGTCATAGTTGTTGACCAGCGCGGCCTTGTTCTCGCCCTCCGTGAAGTTGAGGAACTTGAGCAACTGGCCTTTTACTCCCTCCACGTTGCGCTGTAGGGTCGCCTCATCGAGCAGGTTGCGCTCGGCCGATTTGCCGCTTGGGTCGCCTATCATGCCCGTGGCCCCGCCCACCAGCGCGATGGGGCGATGGCCCGCCCGCTGGAGGTGCATCAGCAGCATCACGGGCACCAGATTGCCGATGTGCAGCGAGTCGGCAGTGGGGTCGAAACCCACATAGCCCGTCACCATCTCGCGGTTCAGCAGCTCCTGCGTGCCGGGCATGGCATCGTGCAGCAGACCGCGCCATTTCAGTTCTTCAATGAGGTCATGATTCGGGGAGAAGGCCATCGGAAAGTCGTTGCGGGCGGCAAAGGTAGCCAAGGGGGTTGGGCAGGGGGGTGGGTGCAAGCCGTCCATTGACAACCAGCATGCACATCAATTCAGCACGAACCTGACGGGTATTGTGAATTGAACTGGAACTGCCTGACCGCGCTGCCTTCCGGGAGTGTGTCGTGGCAGCATACTCACAACCCGAACCGCTTCTGCATCCAACTCAGGACCACTGCTTCGCACAACGCGGACGTTTGACACACGTCCGTCAGCACCCACAATGTAGGAGACATATACCACCCCTGTCACTCCATTCTCCATAGCGCTTTGAGGATACCTGACATTTTCCGCAATGTATTTAATCAATGCGGCATCACCACCAGGATACTTGGGCATGTCCTCCACAATGGTGAAGTAATCAGGTTCTCCAACTTGTTCGTCCAACACAACCTCTGAAGCACTTACATCGTCAGCAACAGAAGTATCATCCGTTTCAAGACTTTCAGCACAGGGGAATACAAATTCCCTCAGTCTCTCCATTACACGCTGTATTTCCATTTGCCTCTGCTGAACCACATTGTACTTGGCCTGCAATTCTGCTCTAAGCCTGAGCCACTCCTCTTGTCTTTTTCTTGCCTCAGCGAGGGATTGGAGCACACGTTCAGCCTGTTTTCGCCTCCATGTCATCTGCAGGTGAAGCCGACCGATGCTCATGTCGAGCCCTATCAGGTCGCGCTGAACATCCTCCCGTGATGCGGGTGCCATGGCAAGCTCCACATTCCTTTCCGTGTATGGACTGTAATGACGGATACCCCACTCGTATCCTTCTTCCGCCTCGGCAATGGCAAACACATGGGTTTTCGGATTCCGACCGAACGGGATTTTCGGGAATGTGGCCACGAAACTCTCGCCCTGACTGCGCAGGTCGGTGTAGGTGTTCACCTCACCTAACCACTGAGTCACTTCAGCCCCTGATGGCATGTTGCTGACGGTGATGGCAACCTGAAAACTGCCACGGTCAATGAGTTTGAAATAGCGGTCAATGTTGCCCCACCCTGTGGTGTACCACGGTGTGGCATACACTTGCGAGGTGGCCGCGTTCGGCATAGGCAGGTCATTCATCAATGGAACGGTGCTACTGACCGATACGCCCATTTTAGCAAGCATGGAATTCAATTCAGCAGCGTTCTTGGCTGCGAGTCTTTCCGCCAGCTTGCGTTGATGCAGCTTCAGTTCCCTGCGTTTGCTCTGATAGAAATCGCTGAGGCGTTTCTGATAGATGTCGGCATCCTTGATATTGGTCAGCTTCTCTTTGGCGAATGCCTCGAACTGCGTTTTGAGGTCGGCTTGCACGGCACGGGCCACCAGTGAATCCGAGATGGAGAGGTCCTTGCCCAGATTATGGATATAGAGTTGAAGAAGCTCCTCTCCTTTGTTGGCCCTGTGCAATACCTGAATGCGCTGTTCAAACTCCTTTGTGGCAATGAAGGTGTTAGCGTAGGTTGGTTTCTTGATTGTTTCAACAGATGTTGGGTCAATGCCACACGAATCAGGGCTATTCATTGAGGCCACTGAATCTTCAAATGTTTGTCTCATTCTTTGAAGAAGCCGTTCTTTATCCTGAGGACTTAATCCTTTCGTTCCCCATGTCATTGAGAGTGATTGGGGTTTTTGATTGAGATACTCCAACGAGTAGTACAAACTGTCCGTTACCGCGTCTGTGGCCTTCTTGTAGCTGAGGAACGGCATATTGCCTTCCACCTCATTGGCAAAACCCGGAGGAAGGAAATCGAGGTCGCCCAAGGGCAATTTGACCAAGTATTTCTTCAGCGGCTTAGGATTCACCCAGTTCAGCTCTCCGTCACTTGCTACTTCGCCAGTGAAGGCCATCATGCCCGGCTTCTTCTCCAAGGTCGGAATCTCGATATACAACGGCCGCGAGGGGTTTATCTGTACAGGCGTTCCATCAACCTGCGCTTCTATGTAGAACATCCCGCCCGATTCGAGCATCGAGCCGTTCGACATGGTCTTGAGCCGGTAAAGCACCATCTGCTCTATGCCCAGAGCCTCTACCAGTTTGAAATCGACCTTACCCGAAACCACCTTGCCGCTGCTATCGACAAAGGCGTTTGAGGGAACGATGACCAAGATTCCGTCCTTGCCTTCGATGGTGGCCCCTTCGCTGCTTGCAAACCCGAAGCGTTGGATGTCGGGCTTGGCCCAAAGTTTATGGCCACCCAGCTCAAACGTGCCCTCGGCCCATTGTGCCGGTTCAATGGAATCGCTCGCTGAAAGCGGAGTTTCCTCGACTACTACAACAGCAGTTTCTGTCGGGGAGAAGAAGTACCACGCCATTCCGCCCAAAAGCAGCAACAGAAGGAGTCCGAGTCCTATGCCCTTGCCCCAGTTGTTACCTCCGCCTGCATGACTTTCAATCCTGCTGCGGAGTTCCTTTCGGATCACTGCGCTGCGCAAGGCCCGGACCTGTGCCAAGGTGTCGCGAAGGGTGGCATCGGTGGTCAGTTCTGTTTCAAATGCCTGCCGTTCGGAGGCGGTCATCTCATTGTTCAGATACTGTTCTGCACGTTCTATGTTCTCGAGTTGCGTTCTCATGGCTCAGGCGTTTTGAAGGTTGATGTCGGAAGCGAGGCGGATGGCCTGCTCCATGCATTTGTATTTCTGGGTCTTGGCCGAGTTGACACTCATGAAGCCCATGGCCGTTGCGATGTCGGCCATCGTTTCGCTCTTGAAATAGAAGCGTTGCAAAATCTCTCGGCAGCGGTCGCTGATACGCATGAGCACCGTTTCCATGGCCGCAATGAGGGCTTCCTGCCCATCGTCAATGCCGAGATCCTCGTTGGTGAGAATGAGCGTGTCCGACCATTCTACCTCGTGGGTGCGGTTCAGTTTGCGGAGCTTGTTCTTCCACAGCAGGCGGTTCACCCCGAAGAGGTAGGTGGTGAGTTTGCAGGTGAGCACGAACGCGGGATCCTGCACCTTCTCCATCATCAGGATGAGCGCATCATGGAAGGTGGCCCGCGCCTCGGTCTCGTCACCGCCCGAAGCGATGATGAGTCCGCAGACCTTCGGGAATTCCTTGTAGAGCAATTTGATGGGCGCATCGGGCCTGCCGCTGCGAATCTGCTGAATGATCTCTGCGTCTTTCATGGGATCGTTTTCTCTTTAATGTCGGAGAAATGAAAAGGTAACCCCGAAGAAGGGGAAATATTTTCAGGAGGGTGTGCCATGCCTCTGTGCGGAGCATAGTGGCGCGATGAGTCGACTGGAGATCACTCAATGACCTCCTAACGAACAATTCAGGAAATGAACTCTTATTCTCTGCGGGGGAAACCTTTATCTGGCGTGCGCCTCTTTCAGCAACGGGAAAAACAGAAAAAAACCAACCATCTCGCGGTTCATCAGCTCCTGCGTGCCGGGCATGGCATCGTGCAGCAGACCGCGCCATTTCAGTTCTTCAATGAGGTCGTGATTGGGGGAGAAGGCCATCGGAAAGTCTTTGCGGGCGGCAAAGGTAGGGCCGTGGCAAAGGATGGCCAGTTTTGTTAAATTTGCGTTTCTACTTTCTTCGAAAAATGAAAAAATTCATACCCGCTCTTCTTGGCACCTGCCTGATTGCACTTCCCGTTCTTGCGCAAAGCAGCCTTTCAATTGTATCGTGGCCCGGAGAGGGTTGGGGCAACACCGATGCTAACTACATACAAGTGGCCGGGGGCATTGAGAATATCAGCAGTGTGGAAGTGGAGGTCAAGGTGGTGGCAGAGGAGATCGACATTGTACCGGGTGCACTGCACTACTTCTGCTGGGCGCAGTGCTACGAGCCTGGTGTGCTATTGTCGCCCACATCGTTGACCCTCGCTCCCGGAGAACGAGTGAACACCTTCTACGGTGACTACGTACCTGAAGGTCAACCAGGTATCTCAACCGTGAAATATTGCTTCTTCAACGTTGCCAACGAGACCGACTCGGTCTGCGGCATCATCCGGTTCAACGCAAGTCCGCTCAGTGTTTCTGGGCCTTTAACCAACAATCGTCCGAACATCGGTAAGGCGTTCCCTAATCCGGCCTCGGATCAGGTTACGGTTGATTATTTCAAGGGTACCGGCAGCGGTCGCATCGAAATTTACAGCATGTTGGGTTCCAAGATGCTCTCTGTGGAATTGCGTGAGGAAAAGGGCCGTGTGCGAATCCCCGTAGACCGCCTTCCGGCAGGCATGTACCTGTTCAGGCTCAATGTCAATGGTGAATACCTGCAGACCCGAAAGTTTCACGTTTCGCGCTGAGACGAACTCTGAGAGGAGATGCTGTTACTCCTCGCCCTTTATCAGCTTGTCGATGCGTTCGATGTGATCGAGCGAATCATCGATATGAAACATCAGCTCAGGTACGATTCTCAATTGGTGGCGAACCTTCTCACCGAGGTGTCTCCGTATCTCGACCGTGCCATCGACAATGTTCTTGAGCACAGCTTTCTTATCGCTCACGGCAAAAATGCTGAGGTAGACTTTCGCGAGACCGAGATCGGGTGACACTCTTACCACGGTCACGGTGATCAACCCTCCGGGAGCGAAGGCAGAGGCATTCCGCTGAAAATAAATTCCAAGGTCCTGCTGAATCAGCCGTGCAACCTTCTTCTGCCGTGTGCTCTCTTCCATGTGTGCAAAACTAAGTAGTAAGGCTGCCGCTTGCTGCCGTCTGGGTTGAATCCCTCGTCCGTTGCGTTCTTTGCACGGATTCATTTTTTTCAGAAAAAAGAAACATGGCACGCATCCTCACGGGCATTCAAAGTTCAGGCAGACAGCACCTCGGCAACATCCTCGGAGCCATCAGACCAGCTATAGCACTGGCAAACAGTCCGGACAACGACTCGTTCCTTTTCATAGCCGACCTGCACTCGCTCACCACGATGAAAGACGGTAAGGAGCGCAAGGAAGCTGTGCTGGCCACCGCTGCGGCATGGCTGGCCTGCGGGCTGGACACCGAGCGTACCGTGTTCTACAGACAGTCAGACATCCCCGAGGTGTGCGAGATGACATGGTACCTCAGCTGCTTCACGCCATTCCCGATGCTGGCCAACGCGCATTCATTCAAGGACAAGCAGGAGAATCTCGCTGACGTGAACGCGGGCTTGTTCACCTACCCGGTGCTCATGGCCTGCGACATTCTTATGTACGATGCGGAGATAGTGCCCGTGGGGAAAGACCAGAAGCAGCATCTGGAGATGACCCGCGACATGGCCCGTTCTGTCAACCATCGTCTTGAGAAAGATATCCTTGTGATACCGGAGTCCCGCATCAACGAGCAGATGATGGTGATTCCTGGTACGGACGGCCGCAAGATGAGCAAATCGTACGGCAATGTCCTCGACATCTTTCTGCCGGAAAAAACGCTTCGCAAGCAGGTCATGGGCATTGTGACCGACAGCACTCCGCTGGAGGCACCGAAAGACCCTGACGCTTGTAACGTCTTTGCACTATACAGTCTGATGGCAGAAGAAGCGCAGGTGGCTGAGATGAGGGAAAGGTACCTTGCCGGGGGCATGGGTTACGGCCACGCCAAGCAGGCTCTCTTTGACCTTTTGATGGAGGAATTCCGGGATGAGCGGTCACGTTTCGATGCCCTAATGGCGAATCCTTCTGAAATAGAACTACTGCTCAAGGTGGGTGCGGAAAAAGCCCGTCCGGTGGCACACGGTGTGCTCACACGGCTCAAAGATGCGCTCGGCTACGGGAGCTGATCTTTTCTCAGGCGAAAAGCCAAACCGTAAGCAGCAGTATCAGGATGGGGTCCGCCCACCACCACTTTGTGGTGCTTTCCACTTGCATCGTGGTGATAATGGCCATGGGCATCGAGGCAAAAACCAGTGCATCCGTAGGCGGCACACCCAGTCCGAGCATCATAAGCAAGGGTATCACGGCAAGGGCAAAAAGCATGAGCAATGCGTTTCTCGTGTGCATCTTGCCGCCTGCTATGTCCTGTAGCACTGAGGGTATGGCCAAAAGAAGAATGATCCCAACCACGACATATCCCAGATGAGGTGTCGACATGCCCACTGAAACCGGCCAGACGGACATGACCATCCTGCGAAGTGCCTCACTCGGAGCAGGCAGCCACACCAGTATCAACGCCACAAAAACACCCAACTGCAGAATGCCCAACACCGGCATGGCCCACTCGCGCCACTCGCCCGGCCTGATGGTGAAAATGCCGAAGAACACCAAAGGAATGAGCAGCAAAGCAGGCCCGTTGAGCAGAAACGCAATGCCAGCAAGCATGCCAGCGTGAAACAGTGTGTCCAATGCCCTGTCCTGACGATAGGTGGAGAGCAGCAACAGGACGATGAACTGAGCCAAGAGCGCAGACGCCACTATATCAGGACGGAGTAGCACTGACCGTGACAAGAGCCAAAGACTGACCGTCACGGGCACCACGAGCCATCCCTTGGACACGTGGATTCCGAAACGCACCGCCACGAGGCGGGCCACCCAGCCAGAAGCCAAAATCATACTTGCACTGATGAGCTGCGTGACCAAAGGCCAATTGCCGCACCAGCCGAACAGCCAGTGTGGGGCAAGCATGTCCGTGACCGTGGCCGAGTGTCCAGTTACAGCAATACGGAAAGCCAGCATGCCGATACCCGCAAGCATGGCGAGCAGCAGTGAAAGCAGGCCGTTGTCCTTGAGAATGCGGGTCAGCATGTTGGCAGGGCGATGGTTGCAAAGATGCCGCTTTACCGTCCGGTTTTCCGTGAATATATTTGCAGCCTAATCATCAAGGCCATGAATCTTCAGGATATCCTCGCACCTATTGAAGCCCTGTTCCTTTGGACGTTCTCATTCGCTGAGATGGGAAGTGATGCTGTCAACTGGCTGTTGATCCTGGTCATTTTCGGTGCGCTGGTTTATTGGACACTTCAACTGCTCAAGTTCGAGAGCAGCGAGGTGCCCAACCGCTGACCCTCCCCTTAGTCCGCTGCTGCAAGTCGCAACAAGTCTGCGCCTATGTCGGTGCGGAAGTATTTGCCTTGGTATTGAATGATGTCGGTATTTCTGTAAGACTTCGCCAATGCGTCTTTCAGCGTATCGCCAAATGAGGTGACAGCTATCACACGGCCTCCACTCGTCACGACCTTGCCCTCCGTTTGCGATGTACCGGCATGGAAGACAAGACTTCCCTCCACTTTGTCCAGCCCAGTGATCGTCAGTCCTTTCGGATAATCACCCGGATAGCCGTCAGACACCATCATAACTGTGCAGGCCGTACGCTCATCCACCACAAAGGTCGCAAGGTCCAACTGCTGCATGCCAGCTGCTGTGAGCAATTCGAGCAGGTCTGAGCTGATGCGTGGTATGACCACCTCGGTCTCGGGGTCGCCCAAACGCACGTTGTATTCAATAACGAACGGGTCTCCGTTCACGTTCATCAGCCCAATGAACAGAAAGCCGCGGTAGTCAATGCCATCCTTCCTCAAGCCTTCAACGGTGGGTATGACAATACGCTGCTCCACCTTGTCAATGAAGGCATCATCTGCGAAAGGCACAGGCGACACCGCGCCCATACCACCGGTATTAAGGCCCATGTCGCCCTCACCGATACGTTTATAATCCTTGGCAGCGGGCAGTATGCGGTAGGTCTTGCCGTCTGTGAGCACGAACACCGACAGCTCAATACCCTTCAAAAACTCCTCGATGACCACGGTACCGGATGCCTCACCGAACTTGCGGTCGGCCAGCATGGCGGTAAGTTCAAGGCGCGCCTCCACCAGCTCATCGCAGATGATGACGCCCTTTCCGGCTGCGAGACCATCGGCCTTGAGCACGTACGGAGATTCAAGGGTCTCCAGAAATTCCAGTCCCTCCGAGAGGTTATCGACCGTGAAGCTGCGGTAACGAGCCGTGGGGATGCTGTGCCGCTGCATGAACTCCTTGCTGAACTCCTTGCTGCCCTCCAATTTTGCCCCTGCTGACTTAGGCCCGACCACGGGAACATGACTCACGCGGATATCGGCAGCGATATGGTCTGCGATTCCCGCCACAAGCGGCACCTCCGGTCCCACAACTACCAGACCGATGTTCTCTGCGAGCATGAACTGCACCACTGCATCAAAATCGAGCTGGTCGATGTTGATGTTCGTTCCAATATCTGCAGTCCCTGCATTACCCGGAGCAATGAAGAGTTTTGAGAGCCTCGGGCTCTGTGCCATTTTCCAGGCAAGGGCGTGCTCGCGTCCACCGGAGCCGATCAGCAGTACGTTCATTTCTTTCATTTTTTCAAATGACGGATAAAAAAGCGAGGTCGATAAGGCTTTTTGCCCCATCGACCTCGGAATTACTATTCTACAAGTGTGTGATGCTCAAATGAGGGCGTCCAACTTGGCTGCGAATGTCTGCTTGGGAGCGGCACCTACCTGCTTGTCCACTATTTCTCCGTTCTTGAAGAACAAAAGGGTGGGGATGTTGCGGATACCGAATTTGCTCGCGGTTTCAGGGTTGTTGTCCACATCGACCTTGCCGATTACGGCCTTGCCCTCGTAGTCGTTGCTCAATTCATCTATGATGGGTGCAACCATGCGGCAGGGGCCACACCATACTGCCCAGAAATCTACAAGTACAGGCTTGTCTGATTTCATTACCAATTCGTCAAAATTCGCGTCTGTGAGTTCTAATGCCATGTGTACTATGTTGAGTTGTGTTACCTTTCGTTAAGCGGCTGCAAAGGTAGGCAATTGTCCAATCAACATTCGCCAACCGCTCACTGCTCTGACCCGGTTTTCCGCTTTCGCAGTGTTCTTCTCATACCATAACCCACTCCAGCTGCAAGCAGGGCGGTAGTGAATCCATCCAAAGGAACCTCGTTGAGAGGTGGTGGTGGTGGCGGGCCTTGGGCCAGTGCAGGAAACACGGCCAAGAACATGAGTATCAGTGCTGCTTGGAATTTCATTGCGGTCAGTTCAAGTGGAGTTAGCGCAGTATGAATCTGCCCCTTGCCAGTCCATTCTCGGAGCGGAACTCTCCGAAATACACCCCAGCAGGGATTCCATTCCCTGGAATATGCTGAGAAAGGCCATCCGTTACAGTTACGCTCGTTTTCTGTACGGTCTGGCCAAGAGCATTGATGAGATGCAGCTCCCCTTGTGCACGAGCAACACCAGACAACAGCACCTGAAGACCGAGCTCGTTAGCAATCACTCTACCTTCTGTCCTTTGCATGTCATCCACCCCAGTGATCAGTTCGGGCATGAAGCGCAGTTGGAAGCGGCCATACTCATCCTGCGGCCCCATCTGCACCGTGACGGTAGAACCTTGCTGCAATGGGTGAAGCTGGCCGGATTGGAGGTCTTCGAGGTAAACGTTGTAACCTGTAAACCCATCGAGGCTGTCCGCTTCGAACGTGTACGCACCAGACTGAGCGACATAGGTCAAAAGTGGTATTACACGGTCGGTCGTAAGTGATGGGAAGGCCACGATCACAAACTCCTCATCATCTTGAACTGCACCCAACGCAATGTGAGCACTGCCTCTCACTTTGTAGGCATCGAAGAGTGGGTCACGCTGCTCGGTGGCATCATCGCGGAAGGCCACCAGTATTTGATTGTATTTGGCAACTCCATGCATATTGAGCCACAACCGGTCCATGTAGGTCTCTTCCTCAAGCTTGAAGAACTGTGTATTGGTGCCGCCACGCATAGCGTTTGTGAACTGGATGTTGCCCGATGACAGGGCCTCCACCATAAAGCCCTGACATGTACCCACCGAGCCATTGGGAACCGGACCTGAGGCCCCTGCTGAACCGATACCGGACCACACCGCGTAGTCATCTGTATCATAAACGGTTGAGGTGGCAGGCTGGTCGTTGCTCCAGAAATACAGTGCTCCTGCTACTCTATTGCTTCCAGACGGGCCATTTACGTCAAGGAAGGTGGTGGCTGAGATTGGCGATGGATAGGGGTTGCCTACCAGATTGAAACGGTTGTTGCTGGCGGCATTGGTCACAGCAAACGGGATAGCATCATCGTTGGGTACCCCGACAAAACTTGCGAGTCCTCCTGCTGTGCTGGCGTATCCACGGCCTGTGGTCATGGCACCACTGTGTGCCAGCCAGCCGGAGTCCCCATTTCCTGTGGCGTCATCGCTATTGTCGAGTGTCCCTTGGGTCGGGTCGTAGAGGTATCCGTTGCTGCCCGGAAGGATACCGCCTGCTACAGGTGTGCTCCAGTAATTGTACACGTTGGCGAGCGAGGTGCCTTGCCGCTGCATGGTGATGTTGCCGGTGACCGAACCGCCACCCGCTGCAGTACCCGTTCCATGACGAAGCTCTGCTCCGCTAAGAAGTAGGAGGTTGCCGTTGGCTACTATGTTACCGTTCAACTCTGACCTGACTTGCGCACTTACAGTAACGGTGCTATTCAGCGTTGTGGTCTTATCGGCATGGAAGTTTCCTACCTGCACGGGTCCAGTGACCGATGCAGAACCCGCTCCCTCCATGCTTATGGTTCCAGCCCCGAATGAAGAATTTCCATTGTTCAGCACATTTCCATAGACATTAAGGAACTGAGCACTATTGATGGTGAGCTGCGAACCCGCCTCCAGCGTCAGATTCTTGCAGAAACCTGCTGGCGCACCACTAATCACGGGTTGGGGGGCAGTATTCGGTATAACCACGTCATTTGTCTGAGCAGGCACCCCCGGACAAGGCCCCCAATTGTTCGGCTCGTTCCAGTTGTTGTTAACCGATCCGTTCCAAACCTTGGCGGTGGTGGTGGCCTCCCCTGCGTTCGGGATATTGAAGTTGTCGAAACGCGCGAATTCACCACAACCACTGCTGTGTTGCCAAGCGGCTCCGAAAAAGCGGAGATCAAGGCCTGTATGGGTCTGATCGGTTCCTGTGACAATGGCACCAAGGCTGCCTACGTTTGGTGAAGCGAAATCGGTATCGCCATCATCCCTCGCAGCGATAGACCACTCTCCATCACATGGATTGAAAGTGACGTGAACGCTGTAGTAAGCATCTGCGTCATTCTGCCCAGTCACTGCAACGTTTGTAACGTTGGCGTTTGACGTCAGTCCACCAGTAAAACGTACAAGCCGAACGGGGTCAGGATTGCTTGTGTTGCCAATAACCACAGCGTATCCGTCAGCGTTAGCACTCTGAAAATCGTTCTCATCGCAGCCGAGGACTACGGCTACTGCATAAGTACTTGCACCGAAGCCTGAGGGATCGGTCCTGGTCTGCTTCATATTGAAAAACCACTCCAAGGTTCCTCCTGCATTGTCAAAGAGCGTCTGATAAAAATTCTCCACATTGAAGCGGGCCTGCTCCATACCTGTCCCACCAGTACTGCCTGAGGAAACTCCTGCCACACAACCGCCTAAATAAAGCTGACTGCCGTTGACAGCCGCCCGGAAGACCTCTCCTGCGAGTTGCTGCTCTGTCCAAGCCGTTGAACCACCACTGCTGGGAATGCCAACCGTATTGTTGTCAGCCCTGTTGAAATCATCGAACAGCTGATAAGGCAAGTCCACCACATTCACGTTGACAGAGACGGAAGAATAGCTGCCCCCGCTTGCGGTCACTTGCACCGTTTCCTCCGTATCGTGATTCAATGCTGTGAACGTGAATGTGCCGTTAACAAGGTTGGCAGTTGTGGTGCCCGAAAGCGTTCCCGCGCCTCCCGTCTGCGCCAGTGTGATGGCAGAGGTCACATCCACGTCCACATTGCCATTGGCATCGATGGCACTCACGGTGATGCTGAAGTTGCTGCCCAAGCTTACGGTAGCAGGTGCATCGATGAACTGAAGGGTGGCGAGTATGTCTATCTCGTTATCTATCGCATCGCTAGTCGCGGTGAACGTGCCGAGCTGTGAATAAGTAAGCGCATCGGTATTCACGTTCACATCGCTGTCATCGATGCTGAAAGCGAAATGCTGCCCATCGGAGCCGCTGGGAAGATTATTCTCCAGAGTAAGTCGCATGTAGATGTCCACAAATCCATTGTCTGCCACATCGATGTGATTGGCGGTAGACGGAATGGAGAACGTGATGGTAGCGGCACTTGTGAGCACCCCGCCACCGAAAATGGGCGTGGCCTCGGCATCACGGAAAAACTTGACGTCTGCAATGGCGGCATCCCAATCGGGCACCGTGTTGCCCGCAGCAGGGCGAATGGTGAACCCAGAGTAGCGAGTTGGCTTGTCGTCAGCATCATTGCCCGAACCGTCACCATCATGAAGGCGGAAATGCCACACTTGCACTCCTTGTGTGTTGTTGGTGATGGTGCCATTGGTGAGGGAAGGAATAGTTCCAGATTCGCCTCCTTGGGAAATAACCGCGCTCTCCGTGGATGTCAGGTTGTCGTTATCGTCAATGTCGAGGCTGACGGACGATGGCGTGCCAATGTTGATACCAGAGGATGGGCTGCCGATGGTAAAGGTGGCGGTCTCATCACCCTCTACATCAGTATCATTATTCACCGTAAAGCTGACCGTGGCCTCATCCTGCCCGTTGAGGATAGTGACCGTGACGGGGAATGTTACCCCTGTGAAATCACCGTTGGTCACTCCTGTGCCGCCAAGGGTGACCTGAACCGTCTGATCGCCTGTCACGGATACATCGGTGCTAATGGTGAGGGTGATGGCGGTCTCAGCATCCTCGCTTCCGGTTGGGGTGTTGATACTGATGGTGGCTTCGGGGTTGGGGACGAAGCAATCGCAGGTGTGACTGCCGAGGTCTGACACATCATCTATATCAAACTGTGTCCATTGAGAGCCAAGCGTTGCGAAGGCACCAGATCCTGTTCCGGTTGGGTTCACATCCACACCCGCTTGCACATCCGCATTTCGCACCAAGGTCTTATTCACGGTGGTGTTGCCACCCAGCGTCCAGGCCGCTCCGGGGTCGTCACCAATCACACCAAAAATGTCGATGTTCGTTCCACCCTTTGCCAGTGCTACGGCATCATCGCCACTGAAATTGACTGCTCCGCTTACTGTTGCGGCTCCATACAAGCTTGCAGAGCTATTCCGATAGACCACCGTGCCATAGGCGGGGATGGTTCCAGACAAGGCCACATCACTTGTCGTTGAACTGGAACCGTTAGCGTACAAGCGCAATGAATAGTTCCCCGTAGCAAGATTCACCGCAGCAGATGTGGGGTTGTAGATCTCGATGTACTTCTCACTACCACTTCCCTCCACGTACTCGGAGATGAACAACTCGGTACAAGGGCTGATAGGCACCGGAGTTACCGATCCGTTCAGGGAAACATTCACCGAGCTGGCCCCACCGCCTGAGATGGACGCATTGCCTGAGAACGACCCCACGGACGCACCAGTTAAGCGAACGTATACCGTGCGTGGTTCTCCAGTTACGTTTCCACCAGAAACGGGAATCGTAAGTGTAGATGTGAATGTTGTGTTGTCTAAAGAGTATTCAAACCCTGAGACCGCGCCCAATGAGAGATTTCCGGTGAGATTGTCGCCACTTACTGTGAATGTCTGCTCCGTAGATGGGGAGCCGACAACAGCGGTAAAGCCTGTCAAAGAGCCCGGTGCGGCAACTATGACCGGAGGACTGAGGGTGGTGCAACTGGTCTGCGGAATGGTAGCATTGGTCTTGTAGTCAATGTCCCCACCGCTGTTGGTGTAGGGCCAGACCTTAAAGTAATAGGCGGTGCCAGATGTCAATCCACTGATAGTGGCCGTCTCCGTTCCTTGCGCCACCGTTGTGGAGTTCGCACCATTGGCGGTGGAACCATCGGTGGGGTTGGTAATGGCCGCATAACTCACATCCGACCATTTGATGAGATAACCGGCCGGCAGCTGCGCACCAGTGGCATCCGTCCAAGAGAGGTCTATGGATGTCAATGCCGTATTGCATGCGAGAGAAGTGGCGTGGTTGGTGGGTTCGGGGTCGGGAGCAGAACCTGAGTAGTCTGTTAGCACCAAATCGTCAACGTTCAGCCTCCGATTAGAGGATGCACCACCAGAAGCGTGGATGATGCGAACCCTTACATTACCCGTCACATTGACTGGTGCCGAAAAGGTCTGGCTAACACCTGAACCAGTAAAATCACTTCCTGCCTGCGCCCAAGATGAACCGTTGTTCGTAGAATACTCTACTCTCCACGTCACTTGCGAATCGGAGCCGTAACGCTGATAGTTGAAGCTGACAGTGCCAAGTCCATTGACCTTATTCGAGGTCATGGTGAAGTGGCTTGTACTGTAACCCCTAAGACGAAGTGAACGAGTACCGTTGTACCAGTCACTTGCCAGTGGCGTGTTAGGAATTATGGCCTGAACACCACTCCAAGTTATCCCATTTAGGTCGTGATCGGAAAAACCGTAAGTGCTTGCCGAAGTTCCATCTCCTGAACCATCAAAATTGACACTGTACTGTCCCCACGCTTCCGAGGCCGTAAGGAAGAAAGCACTTAACATCAGGGGCAGAACAACGCTTCCAATTGAAGACAACCCCCTGAAGGATATTAAGCATTTTTGAATCATTATCAATGAATTACAAGTTATTCAATCACCAATAGTACTGTGTATGCCAAGGGCAGTATGACCTTCGGAAATCACCAAACCAAACATTCGAGTGCAGAAAACGGGGCTTGCAAAAGTATCCCGCTCTCCCTTTACAGCGTGTGACCATTGCGTTAAAACTGCGAGAAACTCGTAGCGCAGACGGAGTTTCGCTTAGTTAGAAGCCTCACCTGACTTACCTGACATGAACCGCTTATTATCAATGACTTGCGAATTGTGTTGGTGTACTACACTGACATCTCACTTCCCAAAACGTCAGATGCAAGGCGGGAAAATCTATACTCCCGATGACTCAGGCATCATCTCCGACAGCATAACAGTCATGTCCTGTCGGATTTCATGAAAATCGATTACCCTGTCAGACAGGTAGATGAACGCCAATGCGAGCTGTTTGCCTTCTTCAACGACCTTATCCGTAAGCTGACCTTTGTTCAGACGGTAAGCCTCTCGGATGAGCCGATTTTAAGGCCTCTAACCACCGTGAAGAACTGTCGGGCAACCCCGAAGAACAGGATAGAAAGCAAGGCCGTCCTGTACCGACAGCTCACCATGTGAGAAAGATCTTCAACGACCACATCTCCAAGACCCGATAAAGGGTCGAGCGTACCTTCGGTAGCATCAGGAGATAGTTCCAGAGCGCCAAGGCATGGTGCCCAGAGATGGCCTGACTCACACACAGCACGTCATGTAGGCAAGGGCACGCGATTTCTAAATGTCACCAGGGATAGTTGTGTCCAAAAGTATATGATGAACTACAAGATTAGCCCCAAAGCAGGCGGATCGACCGCAAGTTCCGAAATGTTGAACCCGCAAAACCCCAATCCCGACAGGAAAACCAGTTGAAAAATCACAAACCCACTTGCCCAATCAGTGAACCTGATTTCGGAACAGTCTCAAAACATCTACGAACTGAGCATTGTAACACCCTAAAACTACCTGATAAGGAAGACAATAATCATAACCAATGAGCAACAGAAAGTCCAGAAACTATTTAATTTGTGTTTCTAAATATCCCAAAACACCATTTAGAGCACTTTCCTTAGCACAACTACAGCGCTCGCTGAATGGAGATTGCTTCGGTCATTCTTCCCTCGTAATGACGAGGAGCACTCACACCAACCTCGCCAGCCCTGACAGGTACACACTGAGCGAAACGCTGCGCGGCAGCTCCGCCTTCTTGCGGATGGAGGCGCGGTGCTTCTCAATTCCCTTGATGCTCAGACCACTATGGTCGGCCATCTCCTTGGTGCTCCATCCACGCACGATCATGATACATGTGCGAAGTTCTGCTTGAGAGAGGGTGGTATGCGCCTCAGAGAAACGAGCCTGAAGCACCACATCTGATTTATCGTCCTGGTTCGTTTTCTGAGCGGTACGGATGAGCCGCTCCATCCTGCCTTTCCCCTTGGCGGGGATCATGCCGAGCATCTCTTCCATAAGCGTGTCGCACTTCGATATCCTCGAAAGCAGTGCATCACGTTCGTTGGTCACCTCTGCCAACTGCTCCTGCATGGCCTGTGTCTTTTCCAGCAGTTTCTGGTCGCGGTCGCGGGTACGTTGAAGGTCGTAGAGCGCTTCCCACTCGGCAAGGCGTTTCAGACTGAGTTCGTTCAGGTGCCGCTCGCGGTGGAAATACATCCGCTCGTGGTGTTCCAATGCCTCGGTGGTCAGTCCAAGTGCCTTAAAGACCAAGTGGAAGATGGTGTACAGGTCAAAGAGCTGACTGTGCTCGGTGGACCCAGTGACCAGTGCCTCGGCCTCGCGCAAGGAATTGAGCGCATCTTCCCACCGCTGGGAGTCAGCATACACGCGGGCCAGCGATATCTTCACATTGATAAGGATGAGGTCGGTGATTTTATCCGATTCCTTGAGCACCTCGTTCAGGTCTGCCTCGGCCTCCTTCAATCTTCCCATCGCACGGAGAGTATCTGCCCTTCCGGCTACACTGTACACCCAATAGGGCATTCCACCCGCCTTGCGCAGCAGTTTGACCGCCTCGGTCCAGCGCAGCAATGCCTTCGCATGGTCGCCCGTCTGGTAATAGATCTTGGCCATGTTGCCGATGATCATACCCGCATGAAAATCTCCGCCAATGGACAGGCGCAGGTTGAGTGCCTCCTTGAACATCTCCTGCGCCTCGGCCTTCTTCTCCAACTCACCGAGCGCGGTGCCAATGGACATCTTCACATTCGAAAGCTGTGATCGGTCACCCACCTTTTTCAGCAGTTCCTCGGCCTGACGGTAACTGTTCAATGCCAAGTGACTCTGCCCCATGCGCTGGTGTACGATGCCCATGGTGGTGAGCACCCATGCCCGTTCGTCATGCAGCCCCTTGCCGTTGATGAGGTCGAGCATTTCCTGCCCCACTTTCAGCACATCCTGGAACTCTGCCCGTTGAAAACACAGATAGCACCGCTGGTGCATGAGGCGGGCCATGATGGGTCTGGGCGTTTCTTCCCTCAATTGAACATCCACCTCTTCCAGCAGTTTCGCGGCAAGGTCAAGCTCCATCCTGAAATTGGCCCCTGATGCCAGCGTAAGCCGCGCCTGCATCGCTTCGTTCCTGTTGCGGCCTTCCTCGGCCAGTTGCAATGCCTCGGTGGCCAGCTCATGCGAACGGCTGCGGTCGCTGGAGCGCAGCGACCAGGCTTCTTCGTTCAGGGAATGGAGGTCTTTGGCTTTTGGCATCGGATAAACTTAGGGAATCGGATTCACTGTTTTCGGATGGGGATGAATACAAGCACCACACTGCCGAGCAGGCACACCATCGGGAACCAACCTGGGAAGCGGCTGTAAAGGGTCGACACTTCCGAGATGCGCACTTTCTGGGTGGATGCGGCCTCGTGTTTCCACGGAACCTGACCGTAAACCCTTCCGAACGGGTCGGTGAAGAAAGTGCGACCCGTGGTGGCACATTTGGCAATGGAACGCCTTGATTCGATGCTGCGCAATCGCGTGAAACACTCCACCTCGTAGGCGATGGTGGGCAGGCTCTCCAATCGGCTTTCGTTGGTGAGGGCCGCGATGAAATTCCCGCCCTTGGCCGTGGTCTTCGCCAGCGGGATGGGATAGAACAGGTCCCAGCAGATGATGGGGCTTACCTCCACCACGCGCTCGTCCCTGGTGCCGAAAAGCAGCGAGGTTGGCCCTGTGCCTGCACTGAAATTGGCACCGTCACCGAGGTCGATGGTGAATTTTGACAGCGAAGGGAACCCCTCCGCAAACGGCACATATTCCGTGAAGGGCATGAGCCGCTGCTTGTGATAGACCTTGAGACTGCTGATGTCCAAGCCTTCTTTCAGGTGCCGCCACGCCAATTGCGGGGTCAGCAGCACGGCCGAGTTATAGACCTCATAGTCGCGTTTCAAATGCTGTTGTAGCGGTGGAATCTCTGAGGGGCTGTCATACCGCTTCACATCAAAGCAGCCCGTGAGCAGCGGGGTCTTCCATTTCAGCACATTGACCATCAACTGCTCGCGCACGGACTTAATGCGCACCAGCGAAGTGGGCACAGCACCCTCGGGCCAGATGACGAGGTCGGTTTGCTCCTCTGCGGTTGTCCTTTCGGTGATGGCCGCGTAGTTCAGCACCTCCTTCGTGCGTGACGAATCGCTCTCAAGCGTGTGGGGTGCATTCCCCGACTGGATGAGACTGACTATGACCTCCCCGCCCAGTTTTTCCTCCAAGGTGAAATGGATGAATGCCGAATACGCCAGCGGTGGCAGGAACATCACGGCTATGATGAGGACGAGGCGTTTCCAAAGCGGACTCCCACTATCGTGTCGGGTGCACGCTCCCCTTCCCTCGAGGGAGGGGCTGGCGGAGGGGTCAGCAACCACGACCGCAATCAACACATTCAACAGCACCAGCCAGAACGAGATGGCACTGTACCCGAAGATGTCGATGTGCTGCACCAGCCAAAGCATCGGTGCCTGACTGATGTACATGGCGAAAAGCGGCATCGACAGCGTGGATTCCAGCACGAAACGTTCCAGCACGGGCCACAGCAGCGGCAGCACGAACAGCGACCTCTTCCACCCTACTCTTTTCTGCAGGAAATAACTGACCACGAACGGAAGGCTGAACTGCAACGCACCCACCGCAATGAGGACGGCACCTCCAACGAAATAGGCGTTGAGGAACGAGAACATCGCGATGAGCAGATAGACGAGGCTGAACACATATCCCGTGAGGAAGTAGGCAGCGAAGACCTTCGCCCCGCGCAAGGCCAGCAGCACAGGCACCAGCGCGACCCACGCCAGCGGTGCCATCGGCAGTCCGAACAGTTCATTGTTCGCCAGTCCGAGCAGGATGCCACTAAGGAAACCGTAGCTGAGGTTTTTTTTCATCTGTGGATGCAACTGCTAAATCGCGAACAATCTAAGAACTCATCATGAAAGAACCCCGACCCGAAGCGTTCAGGTCGGGGTTCTCTGATTCATTCATACAATAGGAATCATCTCACCACCACCTTGCTCACGTTCAGCGGTGCGGCATCTGTACCCCTCATGATTACGCTGTAAATGCCAGGCGTCAGCGAGTTAGGCAGATTGATTCGTGCTTGTCCTGCATTCACTTCCTTAACGGAAGAGGATGCCACAATGCGACCCGTCATGTCCACCATGTCCACGGTCACTGCGGTCTCGTTGCCAAGCGTGATGGTGAGGGTCTCGCCAGCAGCGATGGGGTTGGGGAAGGTGCGGAGGTCATCCGCATTGCCCATATCAGTGATGGACGTGGCGAGTTCAGCGGCAGAAGGCCGATAGAATACAGAGGAGACATTGCCCTGAGCATCAAGATTGATGTTTAATGCCGTATTGTGAAAACCCTCGATATAAAAAGCGTAGAACTCCACTGTGCTTGAAGATCCCTGCGTAAGGCCGAACGCGGTCATCAATTGAGCGGGAGCAAGCGCGCCACCCAGGAAGAAACTATCGACCAAGGAAGACTCTACGTGCAGCAGAAGCGCATCGAGCGGGCCCGATGGACTGCCGTCAGCAGAAGGTATGATGAGCTGACCCTGCCCGACAACAGTGCGCGTATGGGTACGGATCCGCTTCTGTGCACCTGGGGTACTGTTCAGGCTGAAGGCAGCTACAGTGAGTTCATACTGGGTGTATTCGATGTAGCTCTGTGTCCAGGTCTTCTCATACTCCACAGGCAAATCGAGGATATTGATTCGACCCTCAAATTCCTGCACCTGCGCAGGAAAATGGAGCAGATCGTCTGCGCCTCCACTGATGGCCGTAACGGAGTGCGTAGCCTCTTCGAGCACACGCCCCAGATCATACCACCCATTGGCATCAACGGCCTCGTAGAGACGGGTTGCGATAGGAAACACCTGAAAAGTAAGGGTCTGGTCACGGTAATTGAGGGCAGTAGGGTAGTCCGTATTGCCCGATGCGCTCATCCAAACCGTTGAAAACGGATTGCCATTCACGAGACCGGAATAGTCCCAGGTCTGGTCATCGCCATGCGATGGTGCGACCACTCCTGTGGAAACAGCCTGAATTCCAGCATCAATGAAACCAGAGGTGCGGGTGAAGTTGGACTGGTCAATGACCACCTGAGCGAAAAGCGGCAAAGTGGCCAGCGAAAGAATGGAGGTAAACACTTTTCTCATGGTAAAGGGTTTTGGTTGGTTAGTGTGCTGACAAACCTATTGGGGTTTGAACCGTCACATAACCCTACCTGAACCCTACACAGCTCACCGCAGCCCGATGGGTCTGACCCCATCTTCAAATGAAAGCATCTAATGGCCTTCCTTCATCCTCGCCAACTTCTTGGCTCGTTTCTCCTCCTTTCGCTTCACGCCTTTCTCCACATGCTTGATTATCTTTTCAGCAATGTCGATGCCTGTGGCCTTCTCAATGCCTTCCAGTCCTGGCGATGAATTCACCTCGATGATGAGAGGCCCGCGCTTTGATGGAAGCATATCTACCCCTGCCACGGGCAGTCCCATTGTGCTTGCAGCGTTTATGGCCGCGGCCTTCTCTTCATCAGACAGCTCGATGAGTGTTCCGCTGCCTCCCCTGTGGATGTTGCTGCGGAACTCGCCCTCCGCACCCTGACGCTTCATGGCACCGACCACCTTGCCATCCACCACGAAGGCCCGGATGTCCGCGCTCTTGGCCTCCGGGATAAATTCCTGCACAAGGATATTTGCCGACAGGCCATAAAAAGCCTCGATGACCGACTGGGCCGCCTTCTGCGTCTCGGCCAGCACCACACCGAGGCCCTGCGTACCCTCCAGCAGCTTGATGATGAGCGGGGCACCGCCTACCTGCTTGATCAGGTTCTTGATATCGCTCGGATACTTGGCGAAGGCGCTCTTGGGGATGTCGATGTCGTGCTGGGAGAGAAACTGCAGGCTGCGCAGCTTGTCGCGTGAGCGGATGAGACCAATGCTCGGAGTAGTCGTGAACACCTTCTGCATCTCAAACTGGCGGATGATGGCCGCCCCATAGAAAGTGACAGATGCCCCGATGCGCGGTATGATGGCGTCAACATCCTCCAGCGGGTGGTCGCCATAGAAAACCTGAGGGCGGCCCTTCTCCATCACCACGTAGCACTTGGTGTGGTTGATGACCTCCACCTTGTGGCCACGCTGCTCGGCCGCCTCCAGCAATCTCCGTGTTGAATACAGCTCCTCGTTTCTTGAAAGGATGACGATATTGAGTGGTCTGCTCATAAATGTTGTCTTTGACGGTGAGAGAGGTCCTTGCGTGCCACATCGACCACGAAGCCTTTTCGCAGGAAACGTCTGCCGAGCAGTACGGGGTAGCGCATCTGACCACGGTCGGTCAGCGTGAACTCCACTGGCCATTCCTGCCCGAAAAGCTTGAGTCTGGTAGTGATGCTGTAGCGGTCCTCCACTTGCCCGTTGGAACTCCTGATGCTCTTCTCTCCAAACTCCTTGAAACGATATTTCTGGCCATTGAAGAGCGGATGCCGCCTGTCCAGCACACGGAACTCCAGTACCTCGTTTCCATCCTTGTCCTCCACCACGCGTATACGGCTGCAATGCAGGCTCGATGTGTCGGCACCAGTATCGATCTTGCAAGGAATGGTCTCCATCCCAAAGAAGGGCAGATCGATGGTGTCTGTGCGGCCGATAGTGATCTTTACCTTGGGTGACATGGGGCAAATGTATCAGTGGGTTGGCAGGGAGAAACGTGAGGTCAATGTAAAGGATATAAGCTTCGTGGGGAGGGTGCAAGATGGCGTTTTCGCTCAAGACCCTATGAACTCATCAATATCAAGTTGTTCCTGAATCATGGTCTTCAGCAATTCCTTCACCTCGAGCTCGTCAACCTCTATTCCCAACTCTTGCTGCATGGAGGTGACACCACGGTCGTCAATGCCACAGGGTATTATGTGGCGGTAATAGCTTAGATCCGTGTTCATGTTAAGCGCGAAGCCGTGCATCGTCACCCAGCGGCTGGTGTGCATGCCGAAAGCGCAGATTTTTCGGGCCTTGGCGGGTTCTTCCCAATCGACCCACACGCCTGTGAAGCCCTTCGGCCCGCGCCCTGCGGCAATGCCATAATGCGCCAACGTGACAATGATGGCATCCTCCAGTCTGTCTATGAACCGATGGATGTCGTGAAAGAAGAAATCGAGGTCGAAGATGGGGTAGCCCACTACCTGTCCCGGGCCGTGGTAGGTGATGTCGCCACCGCGGTTGATGTGGTAAAACTCCGCCCCGTGGATGGACAGCTCGGACTTCTTGAGCAGCAGATTCTCCTCCTTGCCGCTCTTCCCGAGGGTATAAACATGCGGGTGCGAGCAGAAGATCAGCGTGCTCTCGGTCGGCTTAGTGAGGTCGGGGTTATGGCCGTTCCATTTCTTCCGTTCCACCATCTCTTGGAAAAGGGAAAGCTGATGATCCCAGCACTCCTTGTAGGCGATGAGGCCCTTGTCCTCGAAGCGGACGCGATGCGGTTTGCTGCTCATCGCTCCTGCATTACGATACCCAATTTCTCGCACGCCTGACGAGATGCATCCTGCTCGGCCTCCTTCTTGGTGCGTCCCATGCCCTTGCCGAGATTCTTACCATCCACCACCACGGCAATCTCAAAGTGTGTGTCGCCTTTTCGGTGCCTTTGTTTAGCCACCTCAAAGCTGTAATCGAGCTTCTCGCGCTGGCAGTGTTCAATGAGCCTGCTCTTGAAGTTGGCGTCCTCGCGCAGCAGCTGGTCGAGGTCAATGTGGCTGTCAATTAAATGTGTTGCTACAAACCGTTCCGTAAGCTCGAAGCCACGGTCAAGGAATGCGGCTCCGACCAATGCCTCAAGCGCGTCTCCACCCAGCGAGGAAGTTGCCTTATCGAGCGAGCCCTCCTTATTCACCATCTCTCGGAGACCGAGCTTCTTGGCCAAGTTGCCGAGGTTCTTGCGGCTAACGATCTTACTGCGCGTCTCGGTGAGGAAACCCTCAGACTCGAACGGGAAACGCTTAAAAAGATACTTGGCCGCGATGGCTCCGAGCACCGCATCGCCCAGATATTCGAGCCGCTCGTTGCTCAAAGGCACGCCCTCCTTCACCTCCAACCCGGCAGAACTGTGCGTGAGCGCGAGGCGGTACAGCGCCATGCTCTTCGGACGGAAACCCAATATGGCCTCCAGTCGCTTGCGCAACTCCTTGTCTTCCTGTGATTCTCTGCGAAGGAAATCAAACATGTTTGGACGGGACGGGGACAGGGGACGAGGGTCAAAGATGTGCGATAGACAATTTGCAATGGACGATTTGCGATTATCGCCTGTTGTGCCTCCGGAAGTATTCAGGAAAGAGCGTCTTCTCTACAAGCCCTGTCAACTTTATCAACTATAAAAACCTTGTCAACTCCATCACCCCCCCTCACCCCTTGAACTTCCTCACGATCACAGACGCATTGTGCCCCCCGAAGCCGAAGGTGTTGCTCAGGGCGGCATTCACTGTGCGTTGCTGCGCAATGTTGAAAGTGAAGTTGAGCTTGGGGTCGAACTGCGGATCGTCAGTGAAATGGTTGATGGTGGGCGGCACGATGTCCTTGTAAACCGCCATCACGCAGGCCAAAGCCTCCACCGCGCCTGCTGCACCGAGTAGATGGCCTGTCATGCTTTTGGTGGAGCTGATGTTCAGGTCGTAAGCGCTTTCCCCGAAAACAGACAGGATGGCCTTGCTCTCTGCAATGTCGCCAAGCGGGGTGCTGGTGCCGTGCACGTTGATGTAGTCTATATCCGCAGGGCTCATTCCCGCATCGGCCAGTGCGCTGCGCATCACATTGGTGGCACCGAGGCCCTCGGGGTGGGGTGCGGTGATGTGGTGCGCATCGGCACTCATGCCCCCGCCCACTATCTCGGCATAGATTGTGGCCCCTCGCCTAAGCGCATGGCCCAGTTCCTCTACGACCATGCAGGCCGCTCCCTCGCCCAATACGAATCCGTCACGGTCCAGATCGAACGGACGCGATGCCGTCTCAGGAGATTCATTTCTCTCAGAAAGCGCCTTCATGGCGTTGAATCCGCCCACACCAGCCTCGTTCACTGCAGCCTCCGATCCGCCTGTGACGAAAATGTCGGCCTTGCCCAGACGGATGTAGTTGAAGGCATCGATGAGCGCATTGGTACTCGATGCGCAGGCAGATACGGTGGTGAAGTTTGGCCCGCGCAGGTTCCATTTCATCGAAATGTGGCCCGATGCGATGTCGGCTATCATCTTGGGGATGAAAAACGGGTTGAAGCGCGGTGTGCCATCTCCCCGTGCGAATTCCGAACACTCGTCATAGAATGTTTTCAGCCCACCGATGCCAGAGCCCCAGATCACGCCTGCGCGGTCGTGGTCTATATTGGCTCCTTCGAGGCCTGCATGCACCCACGCCTCAGTGGCGGCCACAAGGGCATACTGCGTGTAGGGGTCGAGTTTCCTGCCCTCCTTGCGGTCGAAATGGTCATTGAGGTCAAAGCCCTTCACCTCACATGCGAAGCGGGTCTTGAACTTCTCCGCATCGAAATGGGTGATGGGTGCGGCACCGCTCCTCCCAGACTCCAAGGCACTCCAATACTCCACAAGCGAGTTGCCGATGGGAGTGAGGGCGCCCATGCCCGTGATGACTGCTCTTTTCAGCTCCATGTGCTCCTTTTCATAGAAAAACCCGTTGCCTGCGGCCTCAGGGACGGCAAGCAACGGGTATCAGGCCATGCTGTCCCCATCGGGGACGGCTCACTTGGCGTTAGCCTCGATGTACTTGATGGCCTCGCCTACGGTGCCGATGTTCTCGGCCTGATCGTCAGGAATGGCGATGTTGAATTCCTTCTCGAACTCCATGATGAGTTCAACGGTGTCCAGCGAGTCTGCACCCAGATCGTTGGTGAAGCTGGCCTCGGGGGTCACCTCATTCTCGTCAACACCCAGCTTATCTACGATGATGGCTTTGACTCGTGATGCGATATCAGACATGATGTTCGGTTTTAGGTCGAAATTTTGGAGGCTGCAAACATAAGAAAATTACATATCGGGTGACTTGAGGGCACTTTCTGCAGAACCCTTTGCCAGTTAAGCTGTTGAGAGCAGCTCCTGTAGGCGTACGCTTAGCGCCCCCCTGCCATTTGGTTACATTTGCCGCCCGAAACGACCGATAAGCCATGCGTCTCATTTTTATATCCTTCCTCGTAGTGATCCTTGGATCAGGAAGTGGTCACGCACAGGAGACCTGGACTCTGCAACGCTGCCTTGAGTTTGCACGCGAGAGCAACATCCAGTTGCGGCAGTCCATGCTCAATCGCCAGTCGGCAGAGTTGGGCCGCACGCAGGCCATGGCGCAGATGTTCCCCGACCTGAACGCCAACGTGGGCTTCAACACCAACTTCGGCCGCGCCATCGATCCAGGTACCAACAGCTTCGTGAATGAGGAGGTGATCGCCAACAATTTCTTCCTTGCATCCGGTGTAACGCTTTTCAACGGTTTCAGACTGATGAACCAGTTCCGTCAAGCACAGATCGATGTGCTGGCAGCAACCTACGATGTAGAGGGACTGACCAATGACATCAGTATGAACATCACCTCGGCCTTCATGCAGGTGATGTTCAATGAGGAACTGCTGCGCGTAAGCGAGGAACGGCTTCAGGGAACCGAGGAACAGGTAGATCGCACCCGTAAGCTGGTGGACGCAGGCACCATGCCGCTGGGCAACCTGCTGGACGTGGAATCGCAGATGGCCGCGCAGGAGCTGCAAGTGGTCAATGCAGAGAATGCGGTGCTCACTGCTACGCTCATGCTCAAGCAACTGCTCAACCTGCGCAGCGACCAGCCTTTCCGCATTGAGCGGCCAGCGGTGGACCTGCCCATGATGGACATCTCAAGCATGACCGTGGACGGCATTTATGAAAGTGCTTTAGCGAACTGGCCGCAAATCAAGGCACAGGAAGCGCGGGTTGAAAGTGCCATTCGTGCTGAGCGGGCAGCCTTCGGGTCTTACACTCCGAGTCTCAGGGCCAATGCCTCTGTCAGTACACTGTACTCTTCCGCGATAAGGGATTTCAATACTGCACTGTTGGAATTTGAAGATATTTCATACGCAGATCAGATAGAACGCAACTTTGGTCAGGGTATCAATCTTTCACTTGCCATACCCATTTTTAACGGTCTGCAGGCGCGCACTGGTGTTAACAGGTCCCGCCTCAACCGAATCAACACCGAACTGCAACTTCAGGACTCGCGCAACCAGCTTTACATGTCGGTGCAACAGGCATATACTGATGCTTTAGCGGCCAACAGGCAATATGAAGCAGGCATCAGGAACGTGGCAGCCGCGGAACGTGCATTTGCTTATGCCGAGCAAAGACATGCCGTGGGTGCCATCAATGATCTGGATCTCAACCTGAGTCGCAACAATATGGCTATCGCGCAGTCGGACCTGCTAAGGGCCAAGTATGAGTATCTGTTCCGCACCAAGATCCTGGACTTCTATCAGGGCAACCCACTTTCATTCCCGTCAGAGAAATGAGTAAAAAGAAAGTCCTCATCGGACTGTCCATTGTGGCCGTCATCCTCATCATCGCTGCCATCGTTGGCAAAAAGCAAGGCTGGGTGGGCAAGGCACCCGCCACAAATGTGACCACCGAAAAAGCCGGGAAGCAAAACATCACCGAGACGGTGTCTGCCAGCGGCAAGATTCAGAGCGAGGTGGCCGTGAATATCAGCCCCGATGTGCCTGGCGAGATCATTGCCCTTCCCGTGAAGGAAGGCGACAAGGTGACTGTTGGCCAACTGTTGGTCAAGATCGACCCGGATATCCAACGCTCGAACGTTGAACGTTTGCAGGCCGCACTGAACACCAGCAAGGCCAACCTCGCCAACTCACAGTCGCGCCTCACACAGGCCGAGTCAAGACTTGTCAATGCGCAGGCCAACTATGACCGAACGGCCAAACTCTTCAAGGACAAAGTGGTGGCTCAGAACGAGATGGATGCGGCACAGGCGGAGTTTGAAGTCGCAAAGAGTGAGGTGGAGGCTGCCCGCCAGACCATTGAGGCCAACCATTTCAATGTGAAAAGTGCAGAGGCCGGTCTGCGCGAAGCCTCCAAGAATCTGGACCGCACCGAGATCTACTCGCCTGTGGAAGGTACCATCTCCAAGCTCAATTTCCGCAAAGGAGAGCGCGTGGTGGGCACCTCGCAGATGGCCGGCTCCGACATCATGACCATCAGCAACCTCAGCGAGATGGAGGTGCAAGTGGAGGTCAACGAGAACGACATCATCCGCGTGGGGCTTGGCGATAGCTGCGATATCGAAGTGGACGCTTACTTAGGGGAAGTTTTCAAGGGCATCGTGACCAGCATTGCCAACTCCGCCAAAGGCGATGCGATGGGAACTGACCAAGTGACCAACTTTGAGGTGAAAGTGCGCCTTCTGCGCGAATCATACGCCCACCTCAACAGTGAGAAACAGCCGGGAGGGTCGCCTTTCAGGCCTGGCATGTCGGCCACAGTGGACATCAAGACCCGCACGGTGAACGATGCGCTGGCACTGCCCGTGCAGGCCGTGACCACACGCAGCGCTTCCGAGTTGGAAAAAAAAGACGAGGATGACCCCAAGATGAAGAGACGCAGAGGTCAAGACCCCGGCTCGCTGCCCGACCCCACGGCCGAGGTCACCATAGCCAAGGACGCTGTAGAGATGGTGTTCGTGCTTGAGAACGGTACAGCAGTCATGAAACAAGTGAAGACCGGTATTCAGAACAGTCAATACATACAGGTTCTCGAAGGTCTGAGCGAGGGCGATGAGGTGATCACCGCACCCTATCGCGCCATCTCAAAGAAACTGAGCAACGGTGATCCGGTGCGTGTTGTATCTAAGGAGGAGTTGTTCTCTTCATCAACAGAGAATGAATAATCGGATTTCTCAACGCCTCACAATGGCGTTTTGAATCCTTTTCTCGGATGGTATGCTCACAGCCGCTGCCGCAACAGATCCAACGATTTGCCTCGCATACTGCACATAGAGAGCTCCACCCGCACATGCTCCGTGGCACTGGCCACAGACGGTATCCGTACTGCGCTCCGCGAGACCTGCGATGAGGCGTATGCGCACTCTGAGAAGCTGACGGTTTACATAGAAGAGGTGCTCCATGAGGCGGATGTGTCGGCCACAGCGCTCGATGCCGTATGCGTGGACAAAGGGCCTGGATCCTATACCGGCCTGCGCATCGGGGTGTCCGCAGCCAAAGGCCTTTGCTTCGCGCTCGGCATCCCACTGCTGGCGGTCGATTCCCTGCAAAGTCTCACCTTGTGCGCCATTTCGCAGCTCAACTATGAGGAACGCGAGTCCGTTCTCACCGTGCGGCCTATGGTGGACGCCCGCAGGATGGAGGTCTATTCAGCTGCATTTGACATACAAGGCCAGCACAGAACAGACATCGCCCCTCACATCATCGATAACGCGAGTTTTCTTGAGGAACTGACGGAAGGCAAGGTGCTTTTCATCGGAGACGGTGCGGCCAAGTGCCAAGGGGTCATCACGCATCCCAACGCGCTTTTCCGACCCGACATCCTGCCAAGTGCACGAGGCATGTTTACCATTGCAGAAGAGCGGCTCGCTGCGGGACTCACCGAGGATGTGGCCTACCTTGAACCTTTCTATCTTAAGGAATTCGTGGCAGGAAAGCCCAAGCAAGGATAGAACGCTTGGCAAAATTCGCTGCGTGAAGCTGCAGGAGACGCCCGTCCTCCGGCACACAGACACCCTGCCCACCACTCATTGCTGTGCTGCGCTGAAAAAATCCTTTTTGCGGAATTGAGAATCTTCCTACTTTTGCCGCCCGTTCTTGGCCCATGGTGTAACTGGCAACACGTCTGA
>CAZCNS010000002.1:0-99938 GCA_964500205.1 uncultured Chryseobacterium sp.
CGCTCACCACCCATGCACAGGCCGTGTTGTCGAACGTGGCGGTCTCCCAGCACTCAGTAGGTGGAACAGGGTCTTGCGCACCTGTCACCACCCATGCGCAGGCCGTGTTGTCGAACGTGGCGGTCTCCCAGCACTCGGTCGCAGGCGCGGGGTCCTGTGTGCCGCTCACCACCCATGCACAGGCCGTGTTGTCGAACGTGGCGGTCTCCCAGCACTCGGTCGCAGGCTGCGGGTCCTGTGCGCCTGTCACCACCCATGCGCAGGCCGTGTTGTCGAACGTGGCGGTCTCCCAGCACTCGGTCGCAGGCTGAGGGTCCTGTGTGCCTGTCACCACCCATGCGCAGGCCGCGTTATCGAAAGTGGCGGTCTCATAGCAAGCCAATGCTGGCTGAGGAGGGACAGGCAATACTACCACCTCTACCTGATCTTGAGACTGACAAGGAGGAGCACCAATGCTATAGCTGATCCAGTGAGATCCAGCTCCCGCAGCACTTGGATTAAAAAGTCCGCTCTCACTGATACCGGGGCCGGCCCACTGTCCTCCGACAGATGCCGCTTCATATTGCACGGCTGGAGCTGAGGCGCAGAAGGGCCCTAAGGGAGTGATGGTTGCGTCAGGTGGCCCTGTCTGAGCACCTGGAGGCGGAGCGAGATCCAAAGTGAACTGCGTGGATATGCCGGACCAATTCTCCACCACTATCATCAGGACATCTCCTGCATTGACATCAGGGGAGGGAACAGCCGAAACGCACGGGAAGACTGAACCGAACTGATTACATCCCGATGAGGATGAGGCATAATTACAACCGATTTGGTTTGCACTTAGGTCTATGGCCGTACAAGGATCCTGGCCATCCGGTATCCGGAAGATGGCCACATCCAGAAATCCTCCTCCCCCATCACCTTCAATGAGCAGCTGCAAGGGACCGCTCTGGGTTATGTACAGCACGATGTAAGCGTAATTCGGACCGAAGAAATCCAAACAGGTGCTAACCTGATTGCCCGGAGTGGAAAATCCGAAAGGACCTGCCGTACCCTGTGTACAGATGGTCACATCGGTATTGCAACCATCCCCGGTCTGAACAGGCGGGGTGCAGGTAATCTCAAGATTCACACAACTACTGCTACCAGCACAAGGGTATTCATCGAGTGCTATGGTAGCCGTGCCTGTGTAGGTCGCTTGCCATACGATCTGTGACTGAAGGCCACAGAAATCGTCATTGTAAGCCACGGATGTGCCCGAAGCATTGAACAGCGTGAGCTGAGTGTCGAATGCTGGCGGGCCGGGCGGCTGGTTACAAGTTGAGATAGTATAGTTGAAACCCTCTACCACTTCAATTTGAACAGACTGTCCGCCATACACGCAGTTCAACGTGTAAGTACCCGGACATGCGGGAGTGCCATTAGCAACCACTACATTGTCATTCGGGCATTGTCCGAATGCTGCAGCGCAAGCGACAACCAAGCTTACCCAAGCTTGGACGCAAGACAGCGCAATTTTTCGGATCGTAGAAAACTCCATGCTCGGATCACGCCAACGGTCACAACCTAATTCGACAGAAACTATATCCGTTCCAAATGGTACGACAAAATCCCAGTGTACAAATCTAATTTGTTGAAAATCAAATTATAACATACTCTTAACGCCTAATTGCAACTGTTCAAACAGCGAAAAGAGCCTGTTTTAATCAGCGTCCACCTGTAATTTTGCGATAACAAGAAGGGCCACCCCGTTGCCGGGGCGGCCCTTCTCCTTAAGGCATGGTGAAGCGTTCAGCCGATCACCACGGTCACCTCCATGCTCCACGGCCCGCTCTTGGAGGGCGTCACCGTGTTCACATAGCGCGCCTTCACGTGCAGCATGCGGCCCTGATGGCCCAGCTCCTCGATGAAGCGGGCACGGGTGCGCAGCAGGGTCATAGAAGCGATGACCGGAGCGCTCGGCAGGCCACCGCTCATGTCCACGTTGCGCGGCATCACGGGCTGCACATCCATGATGCGCATTTGCAGCTCCACCCCGCTGCTGTCGGGGTGCATCCGCACCCTGCCATCGGTGTCGGGCATGCGCACCTCGAACTGCACCCGGCCCCCGCCTATGGCCTTCAGGGCCACCTTGGGCAGCATCTGAATGGCCGGACGTGTGCCCCTGCCCTCGCGTGGGCGCAGGCCCATGGCCCGCTTCACGTCAAACGGTATGGCGGGGTTGTTCACCAGATAGCCCTGCACCAGTTGGCGCAGGAAGGCCGTGTATTCCTGGCGGCCTTCCCGGTGGGCCACCACCTGCTGGGGCGTGCGCACCTCGCGGTTCACAATGGTGCCGAACAACTGCGCATAGGCGGTGCTGCGGCTCTGCAGCTCTGTGGTCAGGTTGGCCGGAACGCCCCATTGGGCGCCATTGGCCACCACCTGCCCGGTGAGGAACTGCTCGAAGATGTAGAACTTCTCCGTTCTACTCGGAATGTAAGAGTTTGACATTTTACTTTCTGTTTTTAAGGTTAGGTACTTCATTGGCGATGGGACATGCCCTTCCCATCCGCCTGCCTGTGGAGGGCCGGTCGTCAGACACGGCCCCCGGCAGGGGGCCTATACGGGCGGTCAGAGGTGGTGCGGCACGGAGGCCATCCATGCCGCGCACCTGACCGGTGGCAAAACGGAGGGGCGGCACGTGTGGCCTCGGCATGTCCCCATGTGCCTGCGGCTGTGGTCATGGGCCCATGACCGCACACCGCGCACCGGACACCCCGCAGGGCCGCCCCTTATCACCGCCCGCAGCGCATCGCCTTTTGCAAGGAGGATGCGACCCGGACGGATGTCGCTGGAAAGTCCAGTCGGTCTTTACGTCATTTATGTGGCATAAACGCCCGCTTCGTTCTGTGTTGAAGCTCCTTCGCTATGTAGTGAAGCTTTTTCCTTATGTAGTGAAGACTCTTCGCTATGTAGTGAAGCTTCTTCCTTATGTAGTGAAAACTCTTCGCTACGTAGCGAAGCTTTTTCCTTATGTAGTGAAAACTCTTCGCTATGTAGTGAAGCTCCTTCCTTATGTAGTGAAAACTCTTCGCTACATAGTGAAGCTCCTTCACTATGTAGTGAAGTCCGTTGGTCTCATGGGGCAGCTCCCTCGGTGCAGGCGCCTGGGTGGCGCTCTGACGTTGGGAGCAGCTGCCCGAGACAGGCCGCTGGTCTTTCCATCATTTCAAAGAACCCCGTCCATTATAGACAGATACAACGCTTATGGAATGTCGCATCATGTAGAGTGCGCTATCCGTTCGCTATTGGATGATGCAAAAATATAGGGAAGAAACGGCATAAGTGGAACGAAACAATTAACATTCGGGAGCAGTTTTAAACACCAATTGTCACTAATTAAACATATGTCGATTACTCGCGCTGCAACCCTTGTCCCCACTGGGTTTCAGAGGGGTGGCCACCTGCCGATGAGCCTTGCTGCCAAGGGCTGTGCCGACCAGCCGGAACGGCCTGCGGAGGCCGAAGTACCTTCAACGTTTCAAAAAGGGCAGGCGGTGGATGGGGCGGTGTGGGGGGTGGGCCGTCTGTTCTGAAAAGGATGGGTGCTTTTTTTGGGGCCGTAAATAGGTTACGGTCTACGGTATTCCCTTTGCGTTCTGTCTTTGACAGTATGTAAGTTCACCGCCCATTAACCACAAATCCTATAGCCCTCATGAAACTCAACCGCATCTTAGACCAGCTCAACTCGTTCGAGAAGAACTCCTTTTTGAAAATCATAGATGTGCTTCTGGCATCAAAGCCCAGGAATGCCAAGGAGATTGAGCGAATCTTGAGTGCCAACAACAGGGACATCAAGAATGCCGATCATCAGAATATCGCAGCGGTGTTCAACCTGCTGGAAGATGAGTTCATTGAGCACATCAGCAAGGAGTTCCTTAACACATCATCGCAGTTTGACGTGCTCATTGACATCATCACCAGAGAGGGCAGCGGGATAGTGAAGCTGGATTGGTTCTCACGATTGTATGACAAGGAGTGCAAGACCATTTCTAAAAAGGTGAAGGACCTTCAAGCAGCGATTGAGGGTGAGAAGTCAGAGATTGATGAGCAACGCAAGCGGGATTACCAGATCTATCGGGGGTGTTTGAAGACCGCTTACTTCAATGATGAAGCTAACAACCTTGACAAAAAGGTCAGTGCGGATGAGCTTTCCATTCTATTGACTCTTGTGGAGCAACTGGAATTGGGGCAGGAAGAAGTCAAGCTGATCAACTACTCCATCATACCGTTGAAGCAGATGGAGGTGGACAAGGTTGTGAACGACCTCAAGAATGTCGGAGCGATTTTCTATTCGAAGAAAACGAACACGATCTATGTGGCTGATGAGGTGGCGAGAGTCCTTCGCAAAGTGCGCGGCAAGGTTGTGGCCGACAAATACTATCGCAGAGTGCTAAGGCAATTGAGGGATGCCCAGATCAACATGATATGCAAGAAGCACGGGTTGGACTGGCGTTTGAGCACTGACGACAAAATCAATCAAATCATAAAGTGTGGCGTTCCCTTCAACACAGTGCTGAGTCAGGACATCTTCAAGGATGACGTGAAGCTCTTAGAGCGAAGGAAATTCATCAATGAACTCTGTGACGAGAAGCTATTGATCAGTCCTTCATTGAAAGGATCGACCATAGATGAGAAGATTAACAACCTGGTAGCCTATTTCGAAGAGGTCGACAAGGATGACCGCATTGGCATCTCACATGATGGATTTGACAAGATGTTGGCCGAGCTGGGTGAATCTTTACCGAAGCTCAACAATCTGGTGAGGGCCGAATATGAATGGCAGGAAGAGAACGTGCTGAAAGGCGCTTATCTCTTGGACTACAATATCAAACCGAGAGATTTGCTTGAACTCCTCCCTGAATCAGACCTTCTCGAATTCTGTAAGGCTCGCTCAATCAAGTCGAGAGGTGATCTGGTGGCAAATATCCTCGAGAACTATAAGGATGCCGAGAACCTTTATCTGGAGAACTATCACCGCATTGGCGCAAGGGACTTGGCCGGCTTGAAAGAGAATGGCATAGTAATCAAAGAAGCTGACCTCGGGGTGAAGTTTGAGGAACTGACGAGGCTGATTCTAACCAAGCTCGGTTTTGATGTTGACGAGAAACTTCGAAAGTCACTCAATACTGCGAAGGACCAGATTGACATTGTAGTCCGTCTATCAGAAGATGAGCTGATTATCATTGAATGCAAATCTGCCAAGGACAGCGGATACAACAAATTCAGTTCTGTTTCCCGCCAGTTGAAGTCCTATGTGCACTTAGCGCAGTCAAAGAATTTCAAGGTGGTCAAGTCTCTGTTGGTCGCCCCCGAATTCAGCGATGATTTTGTCAAGGAATGCGGTTTAGAGTATGAACTCAACTTGTCCCTGCTCAGTGCATCCGGCCTTGTGAAAATTCTCAATGGCTTCAAGAAGTCACGCCACAAGCAACTGCCGCACACGCTGCTAATGAAGGATGTTCTGATTCAAGAAGATCGGATTCTGAAAGCGATAGAGAAGTAAGAGAGTATAATGCGAGATTATTGCAAGCCCGTAACACAAGCGGGGATTTCGCACCTGTGCCCTTCGCGGGTTTCGAGGCGGCCTACAAGGAACTGAAGGAGAAGCTACGGCCGATGGTGTATGAGTTGGGTTTTTTGAGGGGGTAGGGAAAAGATAAGAATTAGAGGTTTCAAACTATGATCGCCCTGCTGGAAACCGACAGGCTGATGAGGGAGGTGGATGGGGTGATGTAGAGATGATACCAGTGCATCAGATACACCAGATGTTGGAGCCGCTGCGAGGCGGCACCACGCGGCCGTGGTTGGGGCTGGTGGATGATGGTGGGCCATTGCCGCAGGAGTATGTGGTGAAGCTGTTCAGTGCCCACGACCTGTCGCAGGCCAACTATGTAGCAGCAGAGGTGATGGGGTCGGTGCTGTGCAAGGAGTTTGACATCGACACTCCTGATTTCTGTCTGGTGGAGTTCACAGAGCAGACGGGCATCAATTGCCCGGCCGCATTCTCTGCAAGACTGAGAGAGACCACGTATCCACAGCCATGGTTCGCATCACGTTCTGAGCTTCCGAATGCCGAATTCACGCACAGACTTTTGAAACGCGTGCTGCCGATGAAGGAGGATGCGGCCACGCTTTTCGCGTTCGACTGCCTCATATTGAACACAGACCGCAAGAAGGGCAAACCGAACCTTTTGCTGAATGATGGCAAGGTGATGGCCATAGACCATGAGCGGGCATTTGCCTTTCACAATCCAGCGAGTGCTCACTGTCTGCCATTGGTCAAGCAGCATGTGCTATATCCGCTTGTGCGCAGGCTGCATAAGAAAGAGGGAGCGGCCATGTTCGACACTTTTCACGAGTATCTGCGCATCTTGGACCTCAACCCATGGCTCCGTGCCTTGGACGATCTCGAACATTACGACATGGGGTTCGTTCACCGTTCGGCATGGGAGAAATACCTGCAAAGGCAGAAATCTGACCCCGGCCGCCTCATTGAATCGCTAAGTTTGCTGCTGAAATGACGGCCCACCTCCTCTATTCGGTCCTGACGTACCGCCACAATCACATTGCCAACGAGCAGGTGAATGTGGGGGTGCTGGCTGTTTTCCCTGATAACGGGGAGGTGTTTTTCCTGCTGCCGGAACATGTTGCGCTCAAGAGGAGGCTGCTGCATCTGTATCCTGACGCAGCGCACAATACGGTGTGGGGGTATCTGAAATCGTTTGATAAGCAGGCCGAGCGCATCAGCGGGAAACTGGGCGGCTATCTGGGCAATTTTGGGAATCTGGTGAGTGAGCAGTTCCTTACGGACAACGGCTCTTCGCTGCAATTCTCAGCATTGGAGGCCGCACCGCTTTGGAAAAGCCATGAGGAGAGTCTTGCGCTGTTGCAGCACCGCTTCCTTTCGGGTTATGGTGCAGTCCCTAAAAATCGCGAGGTGGTCTATAACGAGGCGTACATAGCCCGGCAGGTGAAGCATCTCATCACGGATGCATTCAGCAAAGTGAAGGGTAAAGACGTGCAGCTGTACCTAAAGGAGGAGAAAGTGGAGATCAAAGCAGGGGCTGCCAAGATCACTGCGCCTCAGCAATGGAAGAACGGCACTCTGAACCTGATACACCCTCTCTCGCTGGATCTCAAGACCTCAGATATCATTAACAACAAGTGTCTCTCACTTTCAAAGTCGGCTGAACTCCTCAGTGGCAGGGCGAAGGAAGACAACCTGTGCTTCCATGTGGTGGTTTCAGCCCCACAGGACAGCTCCCTCAAGGAGGCTTATGAAGAGTCTGTGGCGGTACTTGAGGCGGGGAATGATGATGTCGTCAAAGTGTATCGCCCCGAATCTTGGGAGAAGTATGCCAAGGAAGTGGTCAAGAAAGCGGTGGCTCTTGTTTGATCAGCTTTCTCAACGACTGCTTGAGGTTCCCCGAGCTATGCTACGCGGCAGACGCGAGATTCCGCCACCCGGACAAAAGCGGGGCAGATTATCAGGTGACAGCCTGCCCTGAACTTATCGAAGGGTCTTCGTCACCAACTGGTATGGACTTACCGCAGCGGAGGACATCGCCCACTATCAGCGCATCATAATGGCCTTGAAGGAGACGGACAGGCTGATGAGGGAGGTGGATGGGGTGGGTGTTGCGTACTGATGGCCTTGTGTGAATTGAACATGATAAGGTGGTGAGAGAGAGGAAATGATAGAACTTGCGCAGGTAGTATGACACAGATATTCCGCATCACGCACATTGACAACCTGCCGTTCATACTTCGGCATGGGCTTCACTGTCCCAATGCGGAGGTGACCGACCCCGATTTCGTCCCTATCGGTTACCCGACCCTTATCGCGTACCGCAGCAACAGGGCCGTGCCTGTGGAACCGGGAGGAATGCTGGCCGACTATGTGCCATTCTATCTCTGGCCCAAGAGCCCGATGCTCTATGTGATCCATCGGGGAAATGACCCGGAGGTGATCAGCACGCCACAGAAGGACATTATCTATCTGGTGAGCAGTTTCGAGGCATTGCAGGAACATGGATGCAGGTTCGTTTACACCGACCGCCATGCCAAGCTGGAGTATGCTGTGTTTCACAACGACCCGACTCAGATAGACCGCCTCAACTGGCCACTCATCAAGACGGACGAATGGGGACGGCAGTACGGGGCGGAGCGAAAGGAGCTGAAACAGGCGGAGTGCCTTGTTCACCGTTATGTGCCATTGGAGGCGTTGCTTGGCATTGCGGTGATGACGGAGGAGAGTGCGGCCGTTGTGAACGGCCACCTGTTGAATTCGGGATGTCCGTTGAGCGTGAAAGTGAAGCCTACATTCTACTTTTGACGAAATGAAGTTCACCACTGGTAACATATTGGAGAGCGAGGTCGAGGCACTTGTAAACACGGTGAACACCGTGGGCGTGATGGGCAAGGGCATCGCCCTACAGTTCAAGGAACGCTACCCGAAGAACTATGAGCTATATGCAGCGGCCTGCAAGCGGGGCGAGGTGCAGACGGGCAGGATGTTCATCACCTCGACCGACAGCATGATGAATCCGCGTTTCATCATCAACTTCCCCACCAAGCGGCATTGGATGCACCGTTCGAGCTACGCCTTTGTGGAGGATGGGCTGGACGACCTGCTGGAACAGGTTAAGACCTTGGGGATACGTTCGATCGCCATCCCACCCCTCGGGGCCGGGCAAGGAGGGCTGGACTGGACGAAGGTGAGGCAGCTGATAGAGCAGAAGCTGAGCGGCAGCGGGGTGGATGTGACGGTCTATGAGCCGGTGCAGCAGTGGAAAGGGCAGAAGCAGGGGGCGAAAGCAAAGCTCACCAAGCCGAGGGCGCTCATCCTGTCGCTCATTGACCAGTACAGCGTTCTGGGCTTCGACAGTTCCCTTTTGGAGATACAGAAGCTGGCCTATTTCCTACAGCGCATGGGGCAGACCGACCTCAAGCTGAACTATCAGGCGTATCACTACGGCCCTTATGCGCACAACCTGCAACACCTGCTGCACAAGCTGGAGAACGGATACATCAGTTCTGAAAAGCCCATTCTCGACTCGAAACCACTGGACATCATCCGCTTCAATACGGACACCTCGGCAGAGGTCAAGGAATTTGTGGACAGCGAATGCACACCGGCCGAGCGTGAAAGGCTTGCGCAGCTGACCCGCCTGATGGAGGGTTTCGAGTCGCCTTTCGGGCTGGAACTGCTGGCCACGGTCGATTGGGTGCTGACCCGTAAAGGTGGACGGGAATTGGCCCCTGAGTCTGTGAAACAGGAATTGATGAACTGGAGCAAGCGGAAAGATGACCTGTTCTCAATCGGTCACATCAGCATGGCGATGGAGCGTCTCGGGCAGTTTCAGGCGCAGCTGTAAGTCACCCGCAGGCCCGGGCGTCTTTCCTACCACGCAAGCATAGCAGGGCCAACTGTTCGGTGAGTCAACAATCAATACGGCCGCACCGCAGATGAGGACATCGCCCACTGCCAAAAGATCATCATGGCCCTGCTGGAAACGGATAGGCTGATGCGGGAGGTGGATGGGGTTGAAAGGGCAGCTTTGGGGTGAACCATAAGGTCGCCCCGCCAAAGGCGGGCTTGGATGCGTTGGGCATCTCGCTGGCTGCCAAAGGTTCGCCCCGCTGGGGCTTTTCTCAATCCTGTGCATCTGGTGGCTACCATAGGTTCGCCCCGCTGGGGCTTGGATATGTGGATGGGTTGCGATGCTACCATAGGGTCGCCCCGCTGGGGCTGTGACCAATCCCGTAGGGATGTGCATTTGGTAGAACCGACAAGCCCATCATCCCATAAAATCCCGTAGAGATGCACATTTGGAGCTATTCCTCAATGAGGTGAAAGGGGATATCCACCAACTCCTGGTAGTCCTGACCAGATTCAAGCAGCTCCTCATCGTTGGCGGCATACCTCCATAGTACTTTGACTTCCGCACCTTCCTTCCGCGCGGCCTGGAGGTTCTGAAATAGTTGATAAAGCTGTCTTGAGCTGCTGGTATTGAAGTAATCGAGCTTTATGCTCAAAGTGAGCGGCTGTCCGCTCGCCACCATGTCGTGCACGAAGGCAAAGACCGGAGAGAAAAACTCTACAGCATTCTCCGGTATGCACCTGCCTTCCAGCCTGAGTGTGTTCTGTTCCGCTTCGTAGATGACGCTTGGTGTCTGCTCTGTTGCCTCCGTTCTGATCATCTTTCTTGCCCTTGACCGTTGTGTTGATGGTATCTGACCCCGAACACCAGAATATCATCCGTCTGTCGGCCCTGTCCGATGTAACTGTTCAGGAAATTGTTGAGCGAATCGTGCTGCTCCGACATGCTCTGTGCCGCCACCTTGAGCAGCAGGTCTCTGAAACCCGCCCGCTTGAGCTTGTGCTTCCCGCTTTCATCATAGGTGTCGGCAAACCCGTCTGAGAAGATATAGACTGTGTCGCCATCGTAGAGCTGCTTCTCAACAGTGGTGAAAGGGTAGTCGTTATCGGTGCTTTCGCAGACGCATGAGCGGTCGCCCCGTATCTCCTCTATGGTGTCAGCTCCCTTGCGCAGTATCCAGAGTGGACGGTTGGCCCCAGAGAACTGCAAGGTCCCGGTGTGCAGATCAAGCCTGCACAGGGCCAGCTCAAGGCCGTCCAGTATCACCTCCTCCGCATCGGCCCGGCCCAGCGATGTGTGTATGCCCTTATTGAGGATGGTTAGGATGCGCCCGGTGTCTGTGCTCTGCATCAGTGCATTCTCCAACTTCTCGGTGCCCAGTATACTCAGGAATGCACCCGGCACGCCATGGCCCGTGCCATCGGCAGCGGCAAAATGTACCGTCCCGTTGTTGTGATGGAAGAAATAGAAGTCGCCACTCACCACCGCCTTCGGACGATAAAGGATGAAACTCTGCTGCAATACTCGCAACACGGCATCTTTAGACGGCATGAGCGCATTCTGTATGCGCTGCGCGTAGCGCAGACTGGCCATCATGTCGCGGTTCTTGATGAGCAGTTGTGAGGACTTGAGCTTTATCATCTCCTCCAGCGAACTGTTCATACGCTCCAGTTTCTGCCGAAGCTCTACTTTATCAGTGATCTCGATGCGCAGTGAAAGGAAACCGATGATCTGCATGTCGTCATTGCGCACAGGCAGTATGGTGGAATCCACCCAATAGAGTCGTCCGTCTTTGGCCCTGTTGCATATATCACCCCGCCAGGTATACCCAGATGCTATGGTCTGCCACATCTGCTGGAAGAACTCCCTTGAATGATGGCCTGAGTTGATGATGGAATGACGGGCACCGATCAGCTCCTCTTCCTTATAGCCCGATAATTGGCAGAAATGCTCGTTGGCATGAATGATGACCCCCCGCAGATCGGTCATGCTTGCCACTATGTTACAGTCTATTGCGCTCTGATAGGCTCTGAAGAGATTCTTCAGGTCAGCATCTATCCGCTCAGTCAGTTGCACATCCATTATCTCCTACTACGCTATCCACCTTAACAACAGATTCATTACCGCTGCATTCAAGGAATCCAAG
Organism: uncultured Chryseobacterium sp.; assembly: GCA_964500205.1. Classification (GTDB taxonomy): domain Bacteria; phylum Bacteroidota; class Bacteroidia; order UBA10329; family UBA10329; genus UBA10329. The sequence goes on from CAZCNS010000002.1 coordinate 11,557, forward strand.
CAGGCACAAGTCCTTTCGTATCCTTGCATGCACGGTTCAAGGATACGGCAAAACAAGTGTAAGGTTTCCTGATAATGCTGGAACTCTACTGGAGATGGATTCAGCAAATTGCATCGCAGCACCCTTCATCTTTTGAGCACCGGGAACGCTGATCGGATGCAACTTATGAAGAAGCTGACGCAGAAGCACCCGCACCCTTTGCCCCTTCTGCGGAGAGCCAATTGACTATTCGAGCCTCACCGAGCCACCGCTATCTGCTGGGTGGTGATCATGTTACCATTCACACCTCTCACCACGAAACTGTATATTCCGCTGGGAACCGCTCCGAGGTCAAGCATCTCAAATGAACTGGAGAGCAGGAAACGGTTGACAGACCTGCCGCTCATGTCAACCAGTTCGGCCGTGGCCAAGGTAGCGTTCGGTCTGCTGACATGAAGGATGTCTGCGGTAGGATTGGGAAACACCGACAGAGTATATGCCTCGGTATTCAGTACCCCGACCGGCATCAGCTCAAATGACTCAGAAGCGGTGCAGCCTGCCTCATCAGTCACGGTGACGGTATAGATGCCGCTGATGCCCTCAGTGTCTATTGCAGGCCCGGTGGCAGACCCCTCTGGTGTGAACCAATCGAAACTGAGCGAACCTGAGCCACCCGAGGCCTGCACCTCGATGACCGTACCGTCCAACTCCCCCGAAACAGTTATGTAGGTGCTCTCATCCTCGGTTATTCCAGCATCCAAAATCGTCCATCCCAACGCATCGATGAAATGCTGGCGACCTGCCTCTCCGTTGGGCGAATATTGCATCGGGGTCCAGTTGACCACAACGTTCGGTGGAAGGTCGAACTGCGACCAGCCGTTCAGTATCTCGTCATATTGGCATACAGATAGTGCGGTGTTGTAAATAGTGCCGCCCCCTATCTCAATGATACTGCTGAGATTCCACACCCCGATATTCTGACCGAATGACGAGGCGTTGAAGAACATACCGCCTATCTGCTCCACGTTGGACATGTCCCAGCCGCTGATGTCCCGGTTGAACGATGTTGCCCCGGAGAACATGCTTCTCATATCCGTCACGTTGCCTACATCCCAGCCACCGATATCCTGATTGAAGGTGGCATTTGCGGAGAACATCAGTTGCATAGTGGCTACACTGCTCACATCCCAGTCGGTTATATCAGTTGTGAAGGCATCTGCCATTCTGAACATGGCGAACATGTCCGTCACACTGCTCACATCCCAGGCTGAAATGTCGCTATTGAACGCCAATGCCCCATTGAACAACTGGCTCATAGAGGTAACGCTACTCACATTCCAACCACCAATCTCCTGATTGAAACTGACAGCACCGCTGAACATACCGGCCATATCGGTGACATTGCTCACATCCCAGCCGCTGATGTCGTGATTGAAGCTGACCGCATCTTGAAAAACCTGTAATAGGCTCGTTACACCGCTTATGTTCCAGTCACCGATGGGCTGGTTGAAGCTGGAAGCACCTTTGAACAGGAAGAACATCGTATTCAATTGCTGAAATTCCCACCCCGATATGTTACTATTGAAGGAGGTGGCACCCTCGAACATGTTGCGTATGGTGGTGACATTGCGCATGTCCCAACCGCTGAGGGGCTGGTCAAAGGAAGTGGCGTCCTTGAACATGTAGCCCATCTCGGTCACGTTGCCCACGTTCCAACTGCCAATGGCACTGTTGAAGGCATGGGCCCGCTCGAACATGCCCCACATATCGGTGGCACTGCTCACATCCCAGCCAGAGAGGTCCTTGTCGAACAGATTGGCGTTGAAGAACATGCCCCTCATGTTCTGAACCGTGGCGACCTGCCAGTTGCTGAGGTCCCGGTTGAACACCTGGGCGTTGCCGAACATACCCTGCGCATCCACGAGCGAGGTGGTCTGCCAAGCAGAGATGTCGCCATCAAAAGCGTTGGCATTCCAGAACATCAAGCTCATGTCTGTAACTGCCGACACATCCCAACTATTAAGATCCTGATTGAAAGTGCTGGCCTGATTGAACATGCGCGACATGTTGGTCACACTGCTCACATCCCAGTCATTCAGCGGCTGATTGAACGAGGTCGCACCACTGAACATTCTATCCATCTGCTCCACGTTACTGACATCCCAGTGCGCAACGGGCTGATTGAACAGCACACACGAGGAGAATGCTTGGGTCATGACGGTGACCTGACTCAGGTCGGGTGCATCCAAAGCATTCACTACCAAGCTGGAACATCCTGAAAGTGCCCCGTTGAAACTCAGCCACTCAATATCTCCCCACTGCTCCACGGACATCAACTTTAACGCATCACTTGAACCGATGAACCGGATAGCGGGGAATGTGCCTGAAATCGAAACGGTGTAGATGCCCGGCTGCGCATACTCGTGCTGCGGATGCGCTCCGCCCACGAACGACTCGACTGTCCCGTCTCCCCAATCGACAGAGAAATCGTACTGCGAGCCAAGCAAGTTGTTAAGCGGAATGCGTACGCTGTTGCTCGGGGTGACACCGGGATTCTCCGTGTTCCAAACCGTGATGAAGGCATTCTGGGCCACCAACTGAAAGGCCAACAAAAGATGGAACAGTGTGACAATGATTTTCTTCATGCTTACAGTTCTCATGAAGGAATGACTTTCACTCAAGGGATCAATACAGTGGCCTTCAGGATAACGCTTCCGATACTCGGAACAGTAAGACATCGACCCGTCAGTCCTCCACACCGACCTCGTGGAGCTGCTTGCGTCTGGTCTCCTTCCCGAAGTCGTTGTAGATCTCGATGTGATGGAGTGCTTTCCGGGTCTCACCCATGGCCTCGTAGGCGCGCGAGAGCATGAGGTGTGTCTCGGGCCGCAGGGCCAGGTAGGAGATGCGCTCGGCCAGCTCGAGTGAGCGGTGAAAATGGCCCGTGGCTTCACCATGCTTGCCCCACTTCATGTAGGTAACACCCAGATTATGGAGCGCCACGACCTTGCCTCTCAGGTTGCCAGTGCGTTCATCTATGCTCATGGCCTCGGTCACCTTGCGCACCGCACCTTCAAATTCTCCGCGGCTCACCTGCACACCAGCTATGGCCTTGAGCATGTTCGCCACGCCCAGCAGACCATCGTCTCCAGCATTCTGGAAGATGGACAATGCCTTGGAGAAGCAATTGAGCGAAGCCATCTGATCCGCAAGGCACCCGTGGATATGGCCCATGTTCCCCAGTGCATGGGCAGCAAGCAGCTCATGGCCGGCCTTCTCTGCCAGTTTCTGCGATTTCTCGAAGAACTCCAACGCCACGGCATGGTCATCCAGAATGCCGTGTACGATGCCGAGTGCGGTGTATGCCTCTGCCACACCCAGCATGTCATCCCTACGCTGGCAGATGTCGCGAGCCTTGAGGGCCTGTCTCCGGCTCTCCTCCAGATCACCCACTTTCCAAAGGGCAGTGGCCAACTTATTTCTTGCGCTGGCCTCGAGTTCACTGTCGGCAAGTGTCAAAGCGGTCTGCAAAGCATCCTTGAGAATACTGACAGACCGTTGTAAGTCGTCTTTCGATGTAAGTTTATTGAGTTCCAGCAGCGCATTGAAACGCACCACGGAGATAGCCTCCTCGCCAAGGAGCTGCTCCAATTCAGAGATACTGCGTTTCAATTCTTCATGCTTTGATGTGAATGGAGAAGGGCCGGTCTAAATGGCCTCCGCTGTCGGCAAGCAAGACTGGCAACACTAGCATGTCCAAACACGCGGAGAGATTCCCTCCGGGCGGACTGAACTTGACAACATAGGAGTACTAACACTTTAAAGACTGATGCGACAGACCGCAGAGACCGAGTGGCTGCGAGCCATGAGAACGCTTGCCTCCCAGTACTCTGCAATCCTCACACTGACAACGGCCAAAATTATATACCGCATCTCCGGCCTATCATTGCCAGACACGTCCACTTCGTGCGGAATACGCGTGCTTGCCTTGGATATTATGGATCACCTCCAGCCCGATTGGCCGGAGCTGACAGTGCGCCATTGGAGCGCTGCCGAAAATCCCGCTACTTTTAGCCTGTCCGAAAGTGGAGCGACCAACAACCCTTCGTCATTTGCCCAAGCGCACGTTTTCCCTCCTTTGTTGCGCTCTGCTACCGCTGAGTCTCACCGGCCAGACATGGGCAGACAGCGTGGAGACCTATGCGATGCACACGTACCTGCCGGCCCATGAGTATGTATGGTCTTGGCAGCACGCAGCTTTTCTCAACACAATGGTTAAACGCCACGGCCAAGTGGCAGGACCTGAAAAGCAACAATACTTCGATTACGTGCTCCACGCCATGCAGAAGACCAAGAGGTCTGCCAACGGCAAAACCCCCAATGGTGTGGCTTCGGGACTGGGAATGGCCTTTCTCTACGAGCACACAGGCCAAGCCTTCTACAAGGCCAGATGCGAGAGGATATACGAACAGTATCTCGAGGTGCGCAGAACGCCCGAAGGGGCGGTTTCGCATCTGCCACTGACGCTTGAACTCTGGGACGACACGGTTTTCATGATCGGGCAGTTCATGCTGGCCATGTACCGCGCCACGGGCGATGAGAAATTCCTCCATGAATTCGCATTACAATTGCGGCTTCACCGCGAAAAGCTCTTGGACAGTAAATGGGGCATGTGGTACCACGGTTGGGATGCGAACGGCAAGGACGGGTTGCCCTATTTCTGCGGGCAGATGGGCTGGCCTGACGATACCACAAGGGTGAGCGGTGAGATCTGGGGGCGTGGGAACGGCTGGATCTATGTGACCCTCTCGGATGCCTTGGAGGTCATTCCGCGCGAGGACCCGATGTGGGCCGAAATGGCAGGCTACCTCAGAGAAATGCTTGAGCATCTTCCCGAACTGCAGGACACTGCGACCGGCCATTGGTTTCAGCTCCCGGCAAGGAAGGATGACCCTGAGAATTGGATCGAGAGCTCGGCCACGGCCATGTTCGCCTACGGCATCATGACCGCCCTGAAACTCGGTATTGTGGACGATGAACGTTTCAGACAAAGCTCGGAACTGGCCTACCACGGCTTACGCAGACATTCGCTCGAACCTCGTGGCGATGGCCTCATCTGCACCAATGTCTGCACCGGGACCTGCATCGGTGACAAGGACTACTACCTGAAACGGGGGGTGCAGAAAGGCCGCTCGTTCGGGTTGGCAATGTTCATACAGTTCGGGATGCGCTATGAAATCGAAAACGGATTGAGATGATCGGTGAAAAACATTTTTTGGCCACAGCTACACGGACGCTTTGCGTGAGCCTCCTTCTCTCCGCTGTCTGCTCTCACACTATCGCGCAAACGCAGTCTATCCGCCTGAACGACACGGTTCAGCTGGAAATGGTCCGGGTGGAAGGAGGCACTTTCGTGATGGGAAGCGATGAAGGCAAGAAAGACGCACGACCCGCGCATGAGGTGACCCTCCATGACTTCCACATCGGAAAATTTGAGTTCACGCAGGCACAGTGGGTCGCTGTAGCAGACTATAATCCGAGCGAGATCCCATGCATGAACTGCCCTGTGAATGATTTCAGCTGGCAGCAGTTGATGGATTTCATCGCGAAGCTCAATGAGCAGACAGGAAAGACACTCCGCCTGCCGACCGAGGCCGAATGGGAATACGCTGCGCAAGGCGGCAAACTTTCGCAAGGCTATCTGTACAGCGGCAGCAACACCATAGAAGAGGTGGCCTGGCTGAAAAACAACGGCAATGACCAGCAGCATGAGGTCGGCCTGTTGCGCCCGAATGAACTCGGCCTCTACGACATGAACGGAAACGCCTGGGAACTGTGCCAGGACTGGTACGACAAGAAGTTCTATCAACGCAGCCCGAAGGAAAACCCTGTCAATGTGCAGCCGGCCAAGTACCGGGTTTCGAGAGGAGCATCATGGATGAGCGGTGCGGATTACTGCCTGCGTTGGTACCGAAACATCGACCATTGGCATCACAAGCGCGGAAATGGTGGTTTCCGCATTGTGATGGAGCCTTGACGCCCGACAGCGCGTGATGCTGAAACTCAAGTGCCCTCCACTACCGTGTGCAAAGTGGTGTAGATTTGGCCTTCCTTACCTCACAAAATACTGATTATCATGAAAGTGATCAAATGTTTAATCGTACTTGCGCTTTGTGGTGCCTATCATCCCATTTGGGCACAGCAGATACTCACCGTAGAGAAACTGCAGACCTTCACGGTGCAGGACATAGAAGATCTTGTCAGCGAGGTGGGCGTGCCGTCCGGCATCGTGGTGCCTCTTACGGCCGTGGACTACTACAAGATCACCTATCTGACCCCTTACCTTTACCCTGACTCATTGGTGAAGGCCAGTGGGGCCATCGCTGTGCCGCTTGCGCCCGACTGCGAATTCCCCTTGGTGGGCTACGGGCATGGCACACAGACCAAGCGAGCCAATGCTGCGTCATTCATGAACGGTGGGCAGTGGGAGCTGGGTGTGCTGCTGGCCTCCACTGGCTATGTGGTGGCACTGCCTGACTACTTGGGTTTGGGCGATGCCGACCCCCGCGTACCTATCCACCCCTACACGCATGCCTACTCTCAGGCCAACACGATGATCAACATGCTGCGCTCTGCCCGCGAGATGACCGACAGCTTGGAGGTGGCGCTCAACGGTCAAGTGTTCCTTTTCGGCTATTCGCAGGGAGGAGGCACAACTGTCGCCACTGTGCGCGAGATAGAACAGAACTACCCTGATGAGTTCAACATTGCAGGTGCCGCGCCCATGTCGGGTGCCTACGACCTCAAAGTGGCACAAGTGGACCTTATCGCCTCAGACAGCGTCTATCCCACCCCGGGCTATCTGCCCTACATCGTGCTGGCGTACCAGTCCATCTATGGCAATCTCTATGATGACGTCTCACAGTTCCTTAGAGCACCTTATGACACACTCATTCCCCCGCTCTTTTTCGAGGGGAACACTTCCATTGGCAACATCAATGATCAGTGTCCCCCTGTGCCGAAACATATAGCACTGGACAGCACCGTGAATGCGTTCCTCTCAGACACCCTGCACCCATTGAGGTTGAATCTGCTTGACAACGACCTCATCAGAGGGTGGTATCCTACCTCACCCATGAAGCTCATCTACTGCCAAGGGGATGATCAAGTGACCTATCTCAATTCTGAGAATGCCTTCGACTCATGGACAGCGGCAGGCGCGCCCCAACTGCAGAAGCAGGACCTCGGTGACTGGGACCATCAAGGATGCGCCCTCATCGCCATTCTCGTGGCACGCAACTACTTCGATTCGATAGCGGTGAGATGTGTCCTGAGCGTAGAGGATATGCTTGAGCCCGCGCAGGTACGTGTGGTTCCGAACCCGGCAGACCAAAGTTTCGTGATCGAGACCACTGGCAATGCCCCATTTGAAAGTGCTGACCTGCTGCTTATCGATGTCAACGGCAGGATTGTCCTACAGCTCGGTGATCTGCGTGGACACGCCATCAACGTAGAAAGAAACGGTCTGCCCTCAGGCATGTATTACTACCGCATCTCTCAGCAAGGCCGCACGCTCTCATCGGGCAAAGCTGTTTTCCAGTGACCTGAGCTTACGCCCTCAGCGGCAGGTGGCACGCGCTGTATCGTGACCTCCGGCAGACACCTTACGCTGACTGTCATTCAGCAGAGAGATAACAGCCGTTGGACGCTTGCATACACGGCTGAAGGCAGTCAGCAGCTGCGTTCTTATTGGTCTGAGGCAGAAATGACCTCTATGCGCACGCCTCCTCGGACAAACCCACTGAATGCTGGTGTTCAACGCCACCTCTTGCCTCAGGGTGATAAAAGTCACCGGTAAAGAACAAAGCGCGACATCTTCCAATAAGCGAAGCTTAGCAGCATTCGGTGTGGTGGGTCATCTGAACAAACCGAACTTCAGGCCTACATAACCAGTAGGACCAGAGATGTCAGACTCATCGAAGTTCCGATAATTCAAAGGTCCGATGAACCGGTATCCCCCTCCCAAATTAAACCGGACGTATTTATGAAGGTTCACCTCCAATACGACAGATGGTTCAATCTGAAAAAAATTGGCTTCCCCCAAACCTAAATCTCCACGATAATTATCCATCTCAACCTCGCCATATCCAATATATAAAGGAAAACTAACGTGAAAGAGCTTCTTAGGGAATAACGTGTACTCCAAAAATCCACCGAAAACACGGTAATCCATGTATATGTCGGAAATATTCTCACTCTGAGGCCTCACCTCATTCAAAGAAAAGGAAGCAAATCCGCCAGCTGTGAAAACGTCTCGAAAACCAACACCGGCCCGCACATTCAGCAAGGAGGCATAGGCTCTATCAAACTGAGTGAGCCCATAGCTTGGCGCAATCACAAAACCGAAATCTTGGGCATTGATGGCCAACTTTCCACCCAGCAGGGTTTCGGCCTCACGCGTCTCTTGGGCAAAACCGTTCAAACCAAGGAAAGCAAACAACACCAAACACATCAAAAACCCATTCACCTTCTTCATGATAAATAATATTTTGACGATTACTGTTTAGCGAAATGGATAACATCACCAGCATCTTCAAATTGAATCGAAGTAGATGTCTCTGAAACGAAATACCAATCATCATTTAATTCCAGGAATTTCGTGCTGTTCAAAAACGTCATCCGCAACTCCGTGCGACCATCATCTGAGAAGACCGAATAGGTGCCGCTCACACTGTCGCCATCGTGTGCAGCAACAACTCCCCCATTCTCAGCGAAGACAAAAAGGTAGTCGCTGAAAACGGCAGTTTTATCTTCACCATCCTCGACCAGTCTTGAGATACGCAATCCACTCTCGGACGTCATGGCCGCTGTTAAAGACTCTGGTGCCAACACATCGTTCACCAGCATTTCATCTTCGCAACCTGTGACAATGATTGCACCCATCAGCATTAATGATAATTTTTTCATGTTATTTGATTTATGGTTAATGGAATGTTTGAATCCACGGCACAAAGTTTCCATTGAAAAAACAGAATTGGGACGTCTTGTGATTAAAAGACGGTTAATCCCGAAATAACGTCCCACCGCATGTCATGTCGAAGAAAAACACCACATCCGCCCTAACGATGTTTTCATCGACTCAGATGCACATGGTCAGAGGCAAACAATCTCTCTACGCAGGACTCGGACATAAACAATCAGATATGCAGCCCCACCTTTGCGCCCCCGAAAAGACCGACACCCACCTGCCCATGCGCCTGCTGATACTACTACTGCTGTTGCTGAACCTGCATGCGCTTGGGCAGCAGACCGTGACCATGATGAGCTACAACCTGCTCAACTTCCCCACGGGCAATCTCGCTGGCAGGGAAGACACGCTCCGCACCATCATAGACCATGTGCGCCCTGACCTTTTCCTGATCCAGGAACTGAAGAACGACAGCGGACTGCAATTGATCGTGAACCGCAGCTTCGAGAACCTGCCCGGCAACTATGCGGCAGCCACATTCCTGCCGCAGCAGAGCGGGTCGGGTAGTTTCAAACTGCAACAGTCGCTGGTGTACAATGCAGACCTCTTCGGCCTGCTAAGCGAAGGCCGCCTGATGACCGCAGTAAGGGACATCAACAGGTACCTGCTCTACTGGAAAGACCCCATGCTGGCTCAGGGGGCCGACACCGTGAAGCTCTACCTCTTCGTGGCTCACCTCAAGAGCAGCCAAGGCAGCAGCAATGTGGAGGCAAGGCTGGCCATGGCACAGACCTTCACCACACACCTGCAACAGCTGCCACCCGATGCTTCGGTGGTATTTGCAGGCGACCTGAACGTATATACCAGCACCGAGCCCGCCTATCAGGAACTGCTGGACGAGACCAACCCCATCGCGATGCGTGACCCGATCAACAGTCCGGGAAACTGGCAGAGCAGCTCCTTCGCGCAGCGTGAAATACATACGCAGAGCACCCGACAGAGCAGCATATTCGGAGACGGAGCGGGCGGTGGCATGGACGACCGTTTCGACTTCATCCTGCTCTCCGAGGACATGTTCAGCACCACCAATGCCATCAACTATGTGGATGACAGCTACGATGCCCTTGGCAATGACGGCACATGCTACAACCAGAGCATAACGGCCTGCGCGGGTGGAGCAGTGCCCAACGAGGTGATGCGGGCCATGTATCACATGAGCGACCACCTGCCAGTGATACTCGAGCTGCAACTCAACACCGGTGTCACGGGGACGGGCACAGAGGCAACGCAAAGGCACAGGTGGTGGATCAGCGAACAGGGGCTTCATGTTTCATCTCTTGGCACTGGGGACATTGAACTCCACGTCCACGACCTGCTCGGAAGAGAAGTTCTCCATGCAATGCAGCCCCTAACAGCGGGAGAAAACGTCATTCCGATCCCGACACGCCTCAACGGCATGCACGTGCTGCGACTCTCACTACCGGGACATGCAGTGGTTTCCCGACTTTGGAACGTAACCCCGGTCCGGTAGTCGGCAGCCGCCTCTACCCTACCCTGCCATTGCGTGCGTAGTGACCATTGATCACCAAACAGCGCCAACACATTCTCGCCATATCACCATCATACAAAACAAGACAATAGCACTATACTGTTCAGAACAGGGCAAAGTAGCTTTAACCCATGTTGAACACTCAACCCTGAATCATGTACGGACTGGTGAACAAAGCGATTCAGGACATGGTCATCAGAGACCATGGTCCTGAAAAATGGAACGAGATAAGGACGCTTGCGGGCATGGAAGACGAGCGATTCGTCAGTCTGAAGAGCTACCCCGACAAGCTTACCTACGACCTTGTCGGTGCGGCCAGCAAGGTTCTGGGCGCAGACGCGGAGCAGATACTCATGGCCTTCGGTGAGCACTGGGTGCTCTACACAGCAAAGGAGGGATATGGTGAAATGCTCGATTTCACGGGCAGTACCCTTGTGGAGTTCCTCAAAAACCTTGACCTGCTGCATCTCCGGGTTAAGAACATGATGCCCCACCTGCAGCCACCAAAATTCGAATGTCTTTCGGTATCAGACCGCGAAGTTGAGCTGCTGTATTACTCAGACCGTCCGGGCCTGGCACCAATGGTCACCGGCCTGTTGCACGGATTGGGCAAAAGGTTCTCAGTTGAGTTGGAGGTGAAACAGACAGAAGCGAAGAAGAACATTGGAGGGCCAGATCGTTTTTCCATCAGGTGGTAGTTTCGGAGCTCAGGCATTCCTGGATGCCTTGCTTCCATTGTCACTTATCGTATCGCATCACGGAGAAGTGGTATCGAGCTCTCGGAGCATGCGCAAGAGTGTGCCGCTGCTGTCCGACCATGTCCGCTTCGAGGAGGCATTTGAAATAAAGCGTCCTGCGGGTTTTGAGTACCTTCTGTCTTTGGCAGACCCCTCTTTCTTCGTGGTCATTGCCGACCGGGCCACGGGCAATGTTTTCAAATGCTCAAAGCTCAATGGAGAGGACGGTCATTTCATACTCGCCTGTTCTCCTATGCTCAACGAGCAGAACGCACCTGCCCATTACGGACTTGAAGTCTCAGACTTTGCACCGCATGACATCATTGCGGAGTATCTGTTCGTGATGAAAGCAAACCAGATGGGCATGCGAGAGGCCAACGAACTCATAGACTCGGTCACGACCAAGAATAAGGAGCTGGAGCAAGCAAGAAAAGACCTTGTAAGACTCAACGAGCTGCTGGAAGACCGAGCGGCCAGGACAGAAGAGAATCTGAGACAGGCTGAGAGTGAACTCATCGAAGGCGAGAAACTCGCCCTGCTCGGACGCCTTGCCGCAGGTGTGGCGCACGAAATGAACACACCATTAGGGGCCATAACAGCAAGTGCCGATAACCTGGTCAATAATCTACGGGAGCTCTTTGAGAACGGTATGATGTCAGTGGACTGCGAAACACTGGCAACGGCATTCAGACTCAGCGAGCATCATGCCTCCCTTAGAACCCTGAGCAGCAGGGAGGAACGCGCGGAAAGAAAACGCTTGGAGGCACATCTGGCCGACAGCTACAGACTATTGACCGAGGCCCCGCATCACGCACGTATGCTCGCGGACTGCGGTGTGACCGCAGATGACCACGATGTGCTGGAGCATGTTTACGCTGCTGATGACAGCGATGCGATGCTCAAGGTGACTACCGCCATGATGAGGGCCCGCAGGTCTATAAGCACCATCAACATCGCATCCCTGAAGGCCGCCAATGTGATCAGGGCACTGAAGTCCTATGTGCGCAATGACGCAGGCGACTCTGCAACAGTATTCGATGCCAGAAGAAGCATAGAGAACGTCCTTTTGCTATTCAACAGCCAGATGAAAAGAGGTGTGATATTGCATCTGGACATGCCCCGCGAACTCCCTGTGCTCGGCAATGAGACCGAGGTGAGTAAGATCTGGGCCAATCTCATCTCCAATGCCATCTACGCCATGGAGCATCGAGGTAATCTTTGGATATCAGGACAGACGGATGACAGGGCAGTCTCCATCAGTTTCAGCAATGACGGCCCCTCTATACCGGACGAGGTCAAGGCAAAACTCTTTGAACCCTTTTTCACGACCAAGCCTATAGGGGAAGGTTCTGGCATGGGACTCAGCATCATCAGCAACATCCTGTCCTCCCTGCAGGGCAGCATCTCTCTTGACTCAGGGGAAATAACGACCTTCACCGTCACATTGCCCAAGGCATTAGACCTCTGATACATGGGACAGACAGCCATACTCTGCGTAGATGACGACAAGCTCGTGCTGGACAGCCTCAGGTTGCAGCTTACGCGATACTACGCTCAGCATCATGTGCTGGAGTTCGCCCAGGACGCCATAGAAGCCTTGGAGCTAATAGGTGAAATGGCTGAGGATGACATCCGTACAGTGCTGATCATTAGCGACTGGATGATGCCCAAGATGAACGGTGACGAGTTCCTTCTTAAGGTGAAGGAACAGTATCCCCACATCCAGACCATGATACTTACTGGTCAGGCAGACGAAGTCAAAGCAGAGGAACTGCGGAAGATGAAGGTGACCAATGCATTGCTGAGTAAGCCTTGGTCTGAACAAGAACTGCTTCAAACTATCAACTTCCTGCTCTCGAACGACTGAAACTCAATTTGGTGAACTTACATTTCGAGTTGACCCAACATTTCAGAAGACTTTGACCATCAGTTTCCGAGGAAAAATATCTGCTTAGCCCAGTTCATCACTACCCACCTTGCATCATTTCTGTAGTTGCCAATCCTGACCCATCTGGAGGCTAATCATGGATGTAACGATGATGATCCGGTTGAACAACGTCCTGCGAACTCGCGCGTCATGAGAAACATTACAAGTTTTTCCACACCATGTAGGCGATAGAAAAAAATATTCCCCAACCGATAAGAAACTGCAGCAATCTTATAATTGCATCTGTTTCCCCGCGTCTTCTGCTATTCCGTCCCATAATAAATACTCTTATTTCTATAAATCAGTATGCAAATATGTCATTATTGAAATAATAAATCAATAGCAAACTAACGTCAATTCGAGATGACTCGATACGATAGAAAAGTGTGGCCGGAAACATGCCACCGGCAAGCGTAAGCGTGTCTCGCTCTCCACATAGAGCGGGGCCGACTATTAATTGCCGTCCATTCCCCAGACCTCAGTGAGTTTGTAATGCCACGTTAAGACCTCAGTCCCTAAGTTCGCTCGTCATTACGGGGCATGAAATTCAGAAAGCGCATCACCATAGCACCGGGCGTGCGGCTCAATCTCAGCAAGCGCGGGGTGAGTACCACCATCGGTCCCCGGGGTTTCAACGTGAACGTGGGTCGCAGGGGCACCTACCTGAACACGGGGATACCGGGAACCGGTCTGTACGACAGGCAGCGTATAGGTGGCGGAGCTGGTAGAGTGCAAGGCCGGGCATCGGCTGCATCGCCACAGAGCGCCACATTGCCCTTTGAAGATATCGTTCAGGTGATCACGCCACGGGTGTGGCAGCGTCATTTCGGCTGGGTGCTGTTGGCCGCCCTGCCGGCTTGGATGTTCAATGAATGGTTGGCGGCACTGCTGGCCGCAGTGGCCGTGGGCATGCTTGTTGCCCGCCACACCACACCGGCCGGCAAAGCACTCAATGCTGTGCTGAAGGCCCGGAAACATTGGCAGAGCGGTAACGGACAACTGGCCAGAGAAAGCCTCGCCCAGGCCAACGACCTGCTTCCACTGCCCGAACTGGACAGGGCAGCGGGAAGCATAGCCGCCAGTATGGGCGACAATGCCACGGCCATCAAGCACCTCAGGCAACTTGCCTCCCCGGACCCCGATGACCTCAGGGTACTTGCCGACAGCCTTTTCAACACCGAGCAGTATGCCGAGGCTGCGGGTCACTACCGCAAGCTGCTCGAAACCACCAGCGATAGCGGGGCCCGCAACCGCCTGCTGTATCGAATGGCAGCGAGCCTGTTCAACGCAGGGCAATACAGGGATGCACTGATCGCCTTTCAGCAGATGCAGCCCGACAAAAGCAATGAGAACCATCTGAGCAGGTTGATAGGCATGTGCTTTTACAAGAAAGGCGACCCCGCCACCGCCATCTTCACCTTCGAGAAAGCAGTGGGCCGAAAACGGAACCTGGACAGTGACCTTTTAGAATGTTGCTACATGCTGGGACTCATCTACAGCGAGGAGAACAACAGAACCAAGGCAAGACACTGGTTCAATAAGGTTTATACGCGCGACATCAATTACAAGGATGTGGCTGAACGACTTAAAGCCATCCAATGAGACCTCTGCCGACTGTATTGCTCTCTGCTGCCATACTTGCACTCTCAGCCTGCATTAGACCTGATAAGGAACATGCGAACAATCCGCATTTGACAGGCACTTGGCTACAGGCCGTGCCCGGCATGCCTGACATGAAACAAGGATTCACACTGCTGCCAGATGGCTCGGCAAGGTCGGAGAACATGTCCACACTGCGCTATTCCTCATGGAGCGTGCATTCTGACACACTGCTGCTCACGGGAGAAAGTCTGGGCAATGGAGAGCGGTTTCTTTTCACCGATACGCTCGTCTTCTCATTTCCGCACACCGACACGCTGGTACTCGGGCAACAGGGTTTTCTGAACCGTTTTGCACGGAACAATTGAATGCGCACAGCCACCACCATTTGCTTATCACTGACAACGGTGCTGCTCCTGTGGATGGCCTCCTGCCATAAACAGGATTCAAAGGATGCTGGTGCAGCCCAAGTACTGAGCAGGATCTACGCAACGCCCAACCCGCTGAGAACCATCGGAGCAGACACTTCGCTGCTGTCTGAAACGCTGAGCCAAATGGTGCAGCAAGCACTCGAAACCGAGACCCTTGACCGCGAGCGGGTATTGCACAGCGTTCATCCTACAGACAAACCATTGCTGCTGGAAGGGGAGATTTTTGCCGGTCTTTATGAAGGATACACCGCATTCAAGGTCCAAGAGACCTCGGTCAGTGGGAACATGGCACGGATGACCGTGAGATTCAGCAATGAGCATTACAACATGCACTGGACAGACACCCTCGACCTTAGAAAGAGCACAAGCTGGAAATTGCACGATGTGCGCTATGCCAGCGGAGGAACCCTGCAGCAGACCCTCGAAGCATTCGTAGCGGCATATCAGGATTGACCGTACCTGCCACAATGGTGCACCCTTCTTTATCAGTCAGACCCGACAAAAGTCCCGCAAGCATGAGGTACGCCAAGCGCCCCATGACCTTGTTCAACGCGACCGGGAATGATACCACTGCGGTGTTGAAGGGCGAATGAGCCCATGTCGCTGGGGTCAGAAGCCCTGATCTCCCAGGATGGTGATGGTTCCGGTTTGCGCATCACTGTTGCCATCTGTGAACTCCGTGGCAAGCACATAGAAGTAGGTGCCTGCCGGCAGGCGCACCCCAGCACTCGTCCGACCGGTGAAACGCAACTCCTGCCCTTTTGAAGTCCATACATCATGGCCCCAACGATTGTAAACGCTGATGTCAAGCCAGCGGGCGCGGCTGTCTGAGAACAGGATGAGGTCATTGACACCATCTCCGTTGGGAGTCATGACATCCGAGCGAACCACTGCGTCACTCAGCGTCACTTCCTTACTGATCGCATCCATGCAACCGGCAGAAGTGCTGACAGTCAGGGTGACCACATAGCTGTCGGCCTGCCCCGCGTAGGTATAGACGGGGTTTTGTGACAAAGACACCTGACCGTCCCCAAAATCCCAAACCCAAGAGGAGACCGGGGGGGCGGCCAAACTCTCATCAGAAAAGACCACCGGTGCGCCTGACACATTTCCCACATGACTGAAATCTGGCTCAGGGTTCGGATTTACGGTGACGACCACGGTGTCGGTAAGTCCTTGACCGCAGCCCGATCCAGTAGCAGTGACTACATAGACCGTTGAAACGAAAGGTGAAACAGTTATCTCCATATCGGTCAAGTCACCGGGAGACCAAAGCACGGCCTCAGCGGCTGATGCCATGAGTGTTACAGCCTCGCCCTCGCACACAGCGACATCATCGCCTGCACGTATCACAGGCACCGTGGAAAAAGAGACCGCAACCGGCTCCGATTCGGTGGAACACCCTGCAAGATTGGTGGCCGTGACGGTATAGCTCCCGGATTGGCTCACCGAGATGGAAGGACCACTTTGTCCACCGCTCCAAGCAAAACTGCTGCCGAATGAGGGTGTGGCAGAGAGCACAAGTTCGTCTCCATCACACGCTGTGACCCCACCCGGAGTGAGCACCACTGCAACAGGCGATGGCACGAATCCAACAGGTACGAAAGCCTCAGCACTGCAACCGAATAAGTTGGTCACCACCACCGAATACAATCCATTCTGGGTAACCTCGATGGCAGGGGTTGTCTGACCCGTGCTCCAAAGGAAGTCGTCAACGAAAGGCGTACCCAAGGCCACAAGGGTGATGACATCGCCAGAACAGAAAGGAGGCTGCTCCGTGGGAAAAGCCTGTCCCGCAGGCACTGGCAATCCGATCATGGTCCGCTGCGCCTCGGCAACGCAACCATCTGCATCTGTTACGCTGACAGTGTAGAGCCCACCTTGGGAAACCACTATGCTCTGGGTCGTCTCGCCAGTATTCCAAACGAACACTGTTCCTGCAGAGGCAGTAAGCACCCGCGTTTCCCCCAAGCAGAAATCATCGCTGCCATTCACAGTGATGGCAGCATCGCATGGATTCTGAGCAATGGTTGCAACAGACAGGAACAGCCCAAGGGAGATGGCCAAGGCTAAGTGCCGCAGAAAGATGTTGAAGGGATTCAATGGAGAAATGAAGCTGAGGGTAAATCAATTACGGCCAATGAACGCATATCAGTCTGTGCGAAACACGAGACCTTAAGGTGCTTGGAGTGATAGCATCCGGCCAGGTTGCAACCTCCATTCAATGGTGTGAGACTCCGGCATGGTGAAACCCGCTGGTCAGACCATCATGAAAGTGGGTGTCCACCCCGATTGAGGCTGTGGCAGGAGCTTCTGTCGATTCCTTCCCTTGCTTGGCTGCGACTGATCTTTCTTGAGCTGGTCGCGCCCACCAGAGCAAGGAACAGACCGAGATACCGAAAATGACATTCAGAACCACAGACGCACCCAGCGCATAAAGCATCAGATAAAAATACCGGGAAGGCACCTGTTCATTCCACTCGAACCGTGTAAGGGACTGGGACTCCATTCTTCTCATCTTCTGACAAACTCAAAGGGCATTCCTTCCTTCACGAATCGCACCTTGTCCGGGGCCACCATATCCAGAAGGAAAGTATCTGAACGCACGAGGTCGCATCCTGAACCTCCGGGACCTTGGGCGCTGAGTATGATGAAATCGCCTTGGATCTCCCAGCAGCCTACATCCGGCAATTGGGTGTTTACGGTTCTGACTGTACCATCCTCAAACAGTTCGAAACCGAAGGATGAGATGGTGCCGTTCGGAGCCACATAACCCCAAGCACCGATGATATGCTCACGATTGGAAACAGACCCTGTGTTGGAACCCTCCACGAAAGAGATCAAGTTGTCGCAGCCAGAGAGCAACATGGGAAGGACAGCCCCAAGAGCAAAATTCAGCAGGGATATAAAAAGACGCCTCATCGTAAGACAGGTTAATTGGCGGCAGAACGTGAATCGTGTGAACCTTACCATGAGAACCAAGGAATCCACGCCTGCCGCCTGTTCAACGAACCATGTCAAAGGTCTTCTTAAAGTTTTGATAATCAACTATTAAAGTGCGTGCATTACGCATCAAATGCAGCTTGCCGCACTAACCATTTTCGTACGCTTCGCCACGTGTTTCCCGATCAAACAACCCAACCTCGTATCCTTGCACCATGAAAGCAACCGAGATCATCCGTTTTCTGGAAACGTGGGCACCTCCCGCACTGCAAGAAGGTTACGACAACAGTGGTCTGCTCGTGGGCAGCGCGGATACCGAGGTTACAGGCATCCTAACCTCACTCGACTGCACCGAAGATGTCATTGATGAAGCGATATCCCTGGGCTGCAACATGGTAGTGGCACACCACCCCATCGTATTCAGCGGGCTGAAACGCCTCAATGGCAGCAACTATATCGAGCGGACTGTGATGAAAGCTGTTCGTCACAACATCCTGCTATACGCCATCCACACCAACCTCGACCATGTGCCCAGCGGGGTGAACGGCCGCATTGCAGAAAGGCTGGGACTCACCAATACTTCCATACTTGCCCCCAAGAAAGACCATCTGTGCAAACTCGTGGTCTTCGTGCCGCACGACCATGCGGATGCGGTTCGCAATGCCATGTTCGATGCAGGAGCAGGGGCCATCGGCAATTACGACCGCTGCAGTTACAACCTCAAGGGCGAGGGATCATTCAGAGGAAATGACCAGTCAAAACCGTACGTGGGAGCGCAAGGACAGACCCACTTCGAACCAGAGACACGCATTGAAGTCATATTGCCCTCTCACACGGCCAAGCGCGTCATCAATGCGATGAAAACGGCTCATCCCTACGAGGAAGTGGCCTACGATTTGTATACGCTGCGCAATGACGACCAGACGGTCGGGGCCGGAATCATCGGTGACCTTCCACAAGAACTGGATGCGATGGAGTTCCTCAAAAGCCTGAAATCATCCATGCGAACAGACTGTGTGCGCCACACCCTGCCGCACAGGCACATGATCAGGCGTATTGCAGTGTGCGGTGGTGCTGGCAGCTTCCTTATTCCTGTTGCCAAAGCCCGTGGAGCGGATGTGCTTGTGACCTCAGACTTCAAGTATCACCAGTTCTTCGATGCTGACGGTCAGATAATTATAGCAGACATCGGGCACTACGAAAGTGAGCAGTTCACAGTCGAATTATTGGCTGAGAGGTTGAAGCAGAATTTCCCTACTTTTGCAGCCCACTTGACGAGGGTGCGAACCAACCCCGTCCATTACCTATGAACATGGCGAAGAAACAGGCCGCGACCAGCGATTTCAGCATCGAAGACAAGCTGAAAGCCCTCTACAACCTCCAGACGATCGACTCTGAGATCGATCGCATCCGCACCATTCGGGGAGAACTTCCGCTCGAGGTGCAAGACCTTGAAGACGAGATCGTAGGTCTTGAGACCCGCGTGCAGAATCTGACGGACGAGATGAACGCCTTCGAGGACGGCATCCTTCAGCGTAAGAACATGATCACCGATGCAAAAGCTTTCATCACCAAATATGAAGAGCAGCAGAAGGATGTGCGCAACAACAGGGAGTATGACTCTCTGAGCAAGGAGATCGAGTTCCAGAATCTGGAGATACAACTCTGCGAAAAGAAGATCGCTGAGTTCAAAGCAAGTATTGAGTCCAAGACTGAGGTTCTGCAAGACGCAAAAACCAATCTGGAGACCCGCAAGGCCGATCTCGAGGCCAAGAAGACCGAGCTTGATGGCATCATTGCTGAGACCGAGAAGGACGAGGCACGTCTTATCAAGGAGTCTGCCGCTGCCGAGACAGTGATCGAAGACCGTCTGCTCAAAGCCTACAAGCGCATTCGGGGCGGTGCCATCAACGGTCTTGCAGTGGTGAAAGTGGAGCGCGATGCCTGCGGTGGGTGCTTCAATCAGATTCCACCACAGCGCCAGCTCGATATCAGCCTACGCAAGAAGGTCATCGTTTGCGAGCACTGCGGCCGTGTGCTTGTAGATCCCGCAATCGACATGGAAGAAGTGGCAGCTTGATCACTTTGTCTGCTGTTTCACGACCTTTACAAGGAATCCGAAAGGGTTCCTTTTTTTATGCCATGAACCAGCTACTGCTTGTTTTCCTGCTTCTGCTCTTGTCAGAAATAGCCTCTGCCCAGCGGTTTGACTGGAACAGTGCTGCTGTTGAAGCCTACGGCCACATACTTGACCTGCGCTTCCAGAAAGCCGACTCCCTGCTGCGGAACTTGCGAAAGGACGAGCCCGATAACCTCTGTGCACCCTACCTCGAGGACCTCCGTGATTTTCTCATCATCGTGGTCACAGACGACAGAAACGAATTTACGAAACGCTCAAAGGCAAAGGAGGGCAGGATCTCGGCATTCGAGCGCGCACCCCACAACGACCCGTTCAAGAACATTGCTCTCGGTGAACTTCAGTTGCACTGGGCTTTCGCAGACCTGCGCTTCGGCAATCACCTTAGCGGGGCATTGGGAGTGCGGAGGGCCTTTGGACTTTTGGAGGACAACATGAACCGCTTTCCACACTTCATACACACCTATAAGGGAATGGGCCTGCTGCACACCCTCGTTGGCACCGTGCCAGACAACTACCGATGGGCCGCAAGACTCATCGGGGTGGATGGCACCATATCACAAGGCATGAAGGAGATGGGGCGCATTATCAGAGGTCATTCAGGAAGGCCCGAGTTCGCATCAGTGCAGAAAGAGACCCTGTTTCTTTTCACTTTCCTGCAGATCAATCTGGTCAACGAGCCGTCAGCACTCACAGACCTCCTGTCCAGGCTGCAACCCCACAGTGGGCCGCTGATGGACTTTGCAAAAGCGAGAGTCCTGCAAAAAAAAGGCGAAACGGACAGTGCCATACGACTTCTGCAAACATCACTGAAGGACCGTCCCAGCGCATTCCCCTACCTTCACTATCTTTTGGGAGACCTGAGATTGGCGCGGCTCGATCAAGACGCAGATATCCACTTCCTGAATTACCTGCGCGTTTTCAAAGGCGACAACTATGTGAGTGCTGCACATGGCAAACTGGGGTGGTATGCTCTGGTGATTAAACGGAACAAGGACGACTACCACAGACATCTGGCCAAATCATTGGAAATCGACCGTGGACTAACTGACGAGGATAAAGCCATGCGCAAGGAGGCGGGCTCTGGAAAAGCCCCGGCCGAGACGCTGCTGCGCGCAAGACTGCTTTTTGATGGAGGCTATCACCAACGGGCCCTTGAGGAGCTGCTGGGAGCCTCACCCTCATCATTTCCGACCAAGGACGACCGATTGGAACGAGACTACAGGCTTGCACGCATACACCATGCTTTAGGCAACCGGCAGGAGGCCATAAGCATGTACCGCTCCACCATGCGCGAGGGGGCCGAGAGCACTCGCTATTTCGCAGCTAATGCCTCATTGCAACTCGGTCTCATGTTCGAGGAGCAAGGCCAGAACGAAAAGGCAAGAGAGGCATTCGTGGCCTGCTCATCATTCAAGAACACAGAGTACCGGGACAGCATCAACCAAAAGGCCAAGGCGGGACTAAACCGATTAGGGTCAAAACCTGAATGAGGTGGTGAACATCACGTTGTGGTTGAGCAGCGTGAGGTCGGCCAATGGAGTGAGTTCAGAACTGTACATCTCATAGTTGCCCGCCCACCGATGCAACATGTAGGTGAGGTCCAGACTCCAACGTTCCAATCTGAGCCCCCCGCCCAAAGACCATCGTGTATCATCGAGACTGTAGCTGCCTGTGAATGGGTCACCATTGATGGCAAAACCGCCACGTAGGCTGACTGCCTGTATCCTCCACTCTGTTCCAACACGGATGTTGCCTGCATTGGTCAGCCTGTTGCGTATGCTCGTATTCTCTGCATCGAACCCGTATACGCTCGACCGCATACGGGCCATGCTGTAGTCCACAAACTCGTAATCAGCGGAGATCAGACCTCTCTTGGCAATCACGAACGCCAGACTTCCTATTGCTCTGAAAGGGGTCTCAAGCGTGTAGTCGAAAAGACCTTGTGGCGACTGCACATCGTATCTCGAACCGAATACCTCAGAGGAGACCGTTGAATTGTAAGTCTCGCTCATCTCGAAGAAAGTTGGGGTATGGATAGCAGCCCCGATTCTCACCCACTCTACAGGTCGATAAATGACTCCAAGTTTCACATTGAACCCGTTGCCTGATGCACTCAGATCATCCCGCTTAGTGAACGAGTTGAAGTTGGCGATAGTATCCTGACCATCCCGTTCACTGTAGGTACGCTCTAAGTTATAGGTCACAGAAGGGATGCCGACCGTGGCCCCGAAATACAGCACATTGGCGAAATTGCCTCCAAAGGTCAAAGCCACCTCGCGCATGGATCCGCGGGTCACCTCGGTCACGCTCTCAGTCTGCCCATAAAAAGGAAGCACCGCCCGCTCAAAGCCAAGAAAACTGGTGTCCGGCCCACCGAATACGGGGTCGAACAAGAACGCATCGTACATCAGCCCTGTGCCAAATCCGAAACGCTCAGCATCATAAGGAGAATTCTGATCTGCTCCTGGAAAACCATTGAGTGCATTCACATACTGGTCGATGTAGGAGGACTGCGTATTGATACCCGCAGCGGAAGTGCGAGAGTTGAATGTGCCCATTCGGTTGAATGCGAGACCTATGTGCCAGCCTTTCATGGCCCATTGTCGCTCCTGACCCTTTCGGCTGTTGAATCGGGCCACGAAACCGGCATTGCCGATGTTGAGATTCATACGGCTATTGTTCGACAGATTTCCCAGATATCCCGCTTCTGATGCCGTGGAAAGCAGACCGATGGTAACCGATGCCTCTGTTTTCGAGAACACTCCGATACCACCTGGATTGACGCTCAAGGTGGTCATGTCTCCGCCAAGGGCACCGAACGCTCCACCCAAGGCCGTGTAACGTGCTGTTCCCGTCACATTGAGCTGGGAATAGCGCAGAGCATCCAGCTCGTTCTGTGACATCACGCTGCCTGCTGATGTAAGCAGTATAAGGGCAAGGTAAAGTGCGCGGAAAGTCTTCATCATCATTCAATTTCGTTTCACATCAGTTGAAAACGTCACGGACGGAAACCTTGTTCAAGGCTTCCGTCCGTGAGACCGTGGCAGCCATCCTAAACAGGCAGAATCATCATCCGCCTCTGCGGCCTCCCATACTGCCTCCTCCACGGCTGGGAGATGACATTCCACCACCTCCGCGGCTCGGGGCCGAGAAACTTCCTCCACGGGATGGAGCGGATGGCGAGACACCTCTTGATGGTGATGGTGAGGAGGGCCTCGATGGAGCCATGTTCCGAGATGGAGCCTGTCTTGACGGAGCTACATTTCGCGAAGGGGCCTGTCTTGAAGGAGCAGCACTTGGTCGCTGCTGTGGCGAGGTGGGTGCCATGTTGCGCGAAGGCTGTTGGCGTTGAGGCTGTGTCAGCGGTGAACGCTGAGGCTGCGAAGGCTGACGGTATGCGGGTGGCTGCGTTCGAGGTGCGCTGCCGCGTTGGTACACATCGCGCTGAGGTTGCTGCTGCGGACGCGCAGGTGCCTGATACATGGGCCTAGAGCGGTCAATGTTCGTAGGCTGCTGTCGCTGTGGTACAGGCTGCGGAGTACGCTGGTTGTACACACCGGGAGTGCGCGGCTGTACCTGCGGAGCACGCTGTGGCTGTGCCTGCGGAGCACGTTGTGGCTGTGCCTGCGGAGCACGTTGTGGCTGCGTCTGCGGAGCACGCTGTGGCTGCGTCTGCGGAGCACGCTGTGGCTGCGTCTGCGGAGCAAGCTGTGGCTGCGTCTGCGGAGCACGCTGTGGCTGCGTCTGCGGAGCACGCTGTGGCTGCGTCTGTACATCACGTGGTCCAACGTTACCGCCCTCTTGACGGATAGCATCCCGATCTCGTGTTGACGGCACCCTTTGAGGACCACTGGTAGAGGAGGCATCTCTAACACCCTCGGTACGAGATGGCGAGGAAGAGGCATTTCTGTCTGCGCCTGTGCGACCTATCTGCTCACGGCCTACGCCTGTGGCACCCGTCTCTGTGCGACCTGCTTCCGGACGGGAGATTGCAGTGCGACCATCTTCCGAACGTACGTTCGGATTGGTATTGCCCAGCCTCATGTCATTAGATCGCGACTCAGACCTGAAACCATCGATATTCTGGCGGCCCTGCACCGATCGTCCATCGTCAGTTCTCAGGATGTTTCCACGGTTGGCATGGAGCACCTGACCCTCTGCTGCTGCGCGGTTATACCGCTCTGCAAAGCTTGTGCTGCGCAATCCCGAACCTCCCATGCCAGCAGTACCGCCACGGTGGCCATAGTAGATGCCACTGTTCTGATCAAAGGTATTGAAGTAGCCCGTGTTACCCATGGCAAGACCGTCATAGAAGCCGTTCCAATAGCCATGGTTGTAACCCATGCCGTAGCCACCCATACCCCAACCGCCCCAGCCTCCGCCCCAGCCCATGTTCCACGAGTTCCAACCCCAGCCGCCTCCCCAGCCCATGCCCCAGGAGTTCCAGCCCATACCCATGCCCCAGGAGTTCCAGCCCAAGCCCATGCCCCAGGAGTTCCAGCCCCAGCCGCCTCCCCAGCCCCACATGGGACGGTAGAAGCCACCCCAGCCCCAGCCGGCATAGATACTCGTCCCGAAGAAGAAGGGGTCATAATTGTACCAGTACATATTGGTGTAAAACGGGTCGTAGAAGCCAAATCCATGTATCGGACGATGAAAACGATTGATGCGAGAGGCATAGAAATAATCGTAATCGTCCATACCGTAATAGTTGTTGGTGATGTAGGTGTTGCCGTTTTCATCAACATACTGCTCCGACTGCGTGGGACGTTGGTTCTGAGGCTCATAGTAATCGTCCTGATCGTAGGTCGAGTAGCCATCCAGCGGGTTGGTTGTGGTCTCCTGGTAAGTAGGCGGCTGATAGATGTCATCATAGATGCCGTCATCTTGGGCCATGGCCCTCGGAGTGCCGACAGTAAGGACAACTCCTGCAAGAAGCAGGGCCTTGAGGGTGTGAATCGCGCTTTTCATGGCTATTGTGTTTTGAAGTTCCTACTGCATTGACCCTCGGATAGCCTGTGTTTACATTTGGCACCGTTGGGCTACAGCCTTAAACCAAACATCATACCAAAATGGCGAAAGACTTCGCAACGCGAAAAGAGGATTATTCCAAGTGGTACAATGACCTTGTGATGCGGGCCGACCTGGCAGAGACCTCGGCCGTGCGCGGTTGTATGGTCATCAAACCTTATGGCTACTCTATCTGGGAGACCATGCAGCACGAGCTGGACCGTATGTTCAAGGAGACGGGCCACACCAACGCTTACTTCCCGCTCTTCATTCCGAAGAGTTTTTTCAGCAAGGAGGCTGCTCACGTTGAAGGCTTTGCCAAAGAGTGTGCCGTTGTAACACATTATCGCTTGCGAAACTCCGCAGATGGCGGCATCGAGGTGGATCCCGATGCGAAGCTCGAGGAGGAATTGATAGTGCGCCCCACCTCGGAGACCATCATCTGGAACACTTACCGCAATTGGATCCAGAGCTACCGCGACCTGCCAATTCTCGTGAATCAGTGGGCCAATGTGGTCCGTTGGGAGATGCGAACACGCCTGTTCCTTCGCACAGCGGAATTCCTTTGGCAAGAAGGCCACACTGCACACGCCACCCAGCAAGAGGCCATCGAGGAGGCCGAGCGTATGATGAATGTCTATGCAGAGTTTGCGGAAGAATGGATGGCAATGCCAGTTTGGAAAGGTGTGAAATCGGCCAATGAGCGTTTCGCAGGGGCGTTGGAGACGTACTGCATTGAAGCGCTGATGCAGGATGGCAAGGCATTGCAAGCAGGCACATCGCATTTTCTCGGGCAGAACTTTGCCAAGGCGTTCGATGTCACTTTCACCGGCAAGGACGGCAAACTGAGCCATGTGTGGGCAACGAGCTGGGGTGTTTCCACCCGACTGATGGGCGCGCTCATCATGACCCACTCAGACGACAACGGGCTTGTACTGCCTCCAAAATTGGCCCCAGTCAAGGTGGTTATTGTACCTATTTACAGAAGCGAGGAGGAGTATGCTCTGACCTGCGAGCATGGACGCGCCATCAAGAAAGAATTGGAGTCATTGGGCATTAGTGTGAAGCTGGATGACCGCGACACCCACAAACCAGGATGGAAATTCGCTGAATACGAGTTCAAGGGTGTGCCTGTGCGCATCGGCATTGGCCCTCGCGACATAGCGAATGGCATGTTGGAAGTAGCCAGACGTGACACACTGACCAAGGATTCTGTTCCCCGTGAAGGCGTTGCAGCGCACATAGCTTCCCTTCTGGCTGAGATCCAGACCTCCCTATTCCAGAAAGCATTGAAGCATAGAGAGGAACACACCACCGAAGTGAGCAGCTATGAGGAATTCAAGCATGTCTTGGAAACCAAGGGCGGATTTATCGTAGCGCACTGGGACGGCACACCGGAGACCGAACAGCGCATCAAGGAGGAGACCAAGGCGACCATCAGGCTTATTCCGCTTGAGGACAGTTACAAGGTGGCTGGAACATGTGTTTACAGCGGTGTACCATCGCAACAGAAGGTGGTATTCGCAAGGGCATATTGAGCAATGAAAGACCATCCCTCCTTCATGCAGATTATCGAAACGGTGAACACCAAATGCGCTCACAAGGCGCGGGTCATGGCGCATGTCGGCCGTTCATTTGCCACCATGAGGAACGAGGCCGAGCTGGTGGCAAAAGCATTGAAGGAACAGTGCGCTGACAATTGTGACGCTTCACTCGGATTCAAAAACATCAGTAATTCGCAGTTTCAAATGATGGTGGGCGAGGACGCACTCATCTTCAACCTGCACGATGATGTGTTCGAGATAGATCCCGCGCACCCCGTGAGAAAGATGTCCTACCTCAAAGATGACGATATGCGGGCTTTCTGTGGGATGGTGAGCATCTACAACTTCCTGCGGACCTCATTGGACAAGAACCGCCCAGAGGACGTGGGTTATCTCATCGGAAGGGTGTTCATCAACAGTGAAGACCACTTTTTCGTGGAGGGTAAAAAACGACTCGGATTCCTTTACAGTGATTTCGGATCGCAGCTTTTTCGCGCTGAAGCGATGCGAGAGGTCATGATGTCGTCCATTCTCCACTGTTTGGAATTCGACCTCCAGACACCTCCCTACGAATCGTTCGCAGCACTCAATGTGATGCAGATGCAGGCGATCAATGGCACATCAGGATCCATTCCTTCCCGTCCGTTGGGATTTCACATTCAAAAACCATCGGACAAGCTCGAATGATTTTTTTTCTGCGAGCGTTTTGCAGAATAATTCCTTTACCTACATTTGCAGCCCCAACAACGGCCCGTTCGTCTAGGGGTTAGGACGCCAGGTTTTCATCCTGGTAACAGGGGTTCGATTCCCCTACGGGCTACCAACATGAACACCGCTGCCTCTTCAGGTCAGCGGTGTTTTTTTTGCTCGTTATTGAATGATCAGGTGCGGTCAATGATCTCTACGAATCATAGGTTGAAAGAGGAGCGGAATACTGCCCTCAACGGGACTCGAGAAGCTGCTTCAGTCTGATGAAGTTCTGCTGCTCCTGTTGCTGCAAACGCTCTTTGGCAAGTCCCATCATCGAACGAAAAAACCAAGAGCTTCCAGTTACAGTTCCTGTCATGATCAACTGGGTAGAACTACTATCAATGGCGGAGAAGGTGACCTTCATGTGTTGGGTGAAGAGGTCGCTGCTGAGAACAACCTCAACGATTTCATTCGCTCCGTAGACTTTGAGCTCCTCTCGCATCTCAAACTTTTTATCACCGTGCGTGAAAAAAACGGTGGAAATGCTGCCCGGAACACCCTGAGCACCAGAAACCCGCTCCGTGCCCTCAAAACCCTCTTGCCAATCCATGCGGTCAAAAGGGTCATTGAAGGCTGAGAACACCTTATCGACCGGACGCGGAATGACGACCTTGGCAGCTACATCCACAACGGGAATAAGTTGACCAATGCCGAAAAAACCCGCAAAAAGCAACGCACTCAAGGCCACAAGGCCGAAAAGAATCCTGACAAGGCGGGTGTTCATG
Organism: uncultured Chryseobacterium sp.; assembly: GCA_964500205.1. GTDB lineage: Bacteria > Bacteroidota > Bacteroidia > UBA10329 > UBA10329 > UBA10329. The sequence continues at coordinate 39,859 of CAZCNS010000002.1, forward strand.
TGCAGCTTGTGAAGACTCAGGCCATGGTGTGATACACGTTCTGCACGTCCTCATCCTCCTCCAATTTCTCCAGCAGTTTGTCCACCTCAGCTTCCTGCTCCTCAGTAAGTTTCTTGGTCTGCGTGGGTATGCGCTCAAAACCAGAGCTCAGGATCTCCAGACCGAGGTCATTCTCCAATGCCTTCTGAATGGCCCCGAAAGACGGGAAGTCCCCGTAGACCATGATGCCGTCCTCAGCCTCAAAGATTTCCTCCACTCCGTGGTCAATGAGTTCGAGTTCGAGTTCTTCCAGGTCTTGTCCATTGTTAGGAATCCGGAAATGGCACTTGTGCTCGAACATGAACTCCACCGATCCGGATGTTCCAAGGCTCCCATTGCTCTTATTGAAATAGCTGCGGATGTTGGCAACAGTGCGATTGTTGTTGTCCGTGGCGGTTTCAATGAGTACCGCTATACCGTGAGGAGCATATCCCTCGAACAGCACTTCCTTGTAGTCAGAGGTATCCTTATCAGTGGCACGCTTGATGGCCCGCTCCACATTGTCCTTGGGCATGTTGGCAGCCTTGGCATTCTGCATCACTGCCCTGAGCTTGGAATTGGCCTCGGGGTCAGGGCCACCGGCCTTGACGGCCATCACAATGTCCTTGCCTATGCGCGTAAAGGTCTTTGCCATGGCAGCCCAACGCTTGAACTTGCGCTCTTTGCGGAATTCGAATGCTCTTCCCATGATGTTACGTTAGAATCGGCCGCGAAGATAAACGGCCAGTTAACCCATGCTCAAAAAGATGAACACAAGGAAGCTGCCGGTTACTTGAATTTCTTCTGCACATCGCGCAGCACACGACTGGCTACAATGTCCCTCATGCCAAGGATAGCCTTGGCCCAGTATGTGAATAGCGTCACTCCGAAGGCTTTTCCACTCACGCTCTGCTTGTGTAGCAGCTCGCGTGTGGCAATATCGAAGAAGACAATGTAGCCGTAACCGGTCAGTGTATTGTTGTCGAATGCCTCAATGACAATGCTCACACGGATACCGTCCTTGTAATCGGCCATGTCGAGTTCCTTCACCGTCTCAGCAAGCACGGACTTGCTTACGGTATGAGGTGTCAGGGTATGAAACTGGGTCTCGTCAATGGTGGCATTGGCCTTGCTCACAGGGCCGTAGTCGATGATAAGGTTGTCGTTCTGAAAAGCTTTGTTCCAGTTGAACCTGCCCGATTCGCCCAACTGTTCGTTCCAAGCAGGGATGGTCTCGCTCTTGATCTTATCAGGCGAATCCTTCCAAGGGGAGGCCACAAATTTCATTCGGGTGAAATCAAGACCGAGAAATACGATGTCGCAGGTCTTATTGACATAATCTGTCATTGTGCGCTGGGCTACAGCGTTAAAAGTCAGGGCCGTGAGTATAATCACAAGTACATGTCTCATAGGAGGATGTTTCTAAGTTCAGGGCCAAATGTAGCGGCCCACCTTCACCGACAAAAGGTCAATTTGCTCATTTAGGGAAGAAAAGGCCGTAAAAAAAGTTGACCTTTGCAACCGATGTTGTTACATCCTTTTTGAGCGCAGATGCCCTTTTTTCATTTCTGTCTAAGAGTTTTTTGGCATCTCCTTACCTTCCTTTTTCTCGCAACCACCTTTGAGACTGCAAAATCGCAAGAGAGAGGAAATGCACGCGCAGAAGCAGTGATCAGCGGAAAACTGGTGGACGAGAGCGGCAGCCCGATCCCCTACGCGGCTGTGGCGGTCCGGGGTCAACTTGAGGGCAGTCAGTTACTGGGTGCTGCCACGGACTTCGATGGACTTTTCAGTATTCCTGTGCGGCCAGGCGTGTATGATGTGGCCATCACTTTCCTCTCCTATGAAGAATGGAAGAAAGAAGGGGTGGAAGTGGGCGAGCAAGGCGTAAAACTGGGCACTATCACGATGAAGCCCAGCTCGGCACTGGTGGACGAGGTGGTCATATCCGCAGAGCGCAACCAGATGGAGCTGATGCTGGACAAGCGGGTATTCAACGTCTCGAAGGACCCCACCAACGCTGGAAGCAATGCCCAAGAGATATTGGACAACCTGCCCTCCATTAATGTGGATATGGACGGCAACGTGAGCCTGCGCGGCAGCCAGAACGTGCGTATCCTGATTGACGGCAAGCCATCAGGACTCGTGGGCATGAGCGGAGCTGATGCACTGCGACAACTGCCCGCTGCTATCATAGAACGGGTGGAAGTGGTGACCAACGCCAGTGCACGATACGATGCTGAGGGCGAGGCGGGCATTATCAACATCGTGCTCAAAAAGGAGCGCAAGGCTGGTGTCAACGGCTCGTTTGAAGTAAACACAGGATGGCCGCACAATCACGGTGGATCTGCCAATGTCAATTACCGCAAGGGCAAGGTGAACCTCTTCACGGGCCTCGGACTACAATACAATCTGACCCCTGGGGGCGGCAACTCTTTTCAGAAATTCATGCAAGCCGACACCTCGTTCGCCTACGACCGCAATCGTGAGCAACTGCGGGGGGGGCTGGCGGGTAATGTCCGTTTCGGAGCTGATGTGAACATCGATGCCAAAACCTCGCTCACGGCTTCGGGCATGTTCAGTCGCCACTGGATGCAAAACGACTACACACTCACTTACACCGACTTCGATGAGAACGACCTGCTCACTGACCTTGTGGTGCGCGTGGAGGATGAGCAGAACCTTCGCGACAACTACGAGGCCAACCTCAATTTCACCCGCACGTTCAAGAGCGATGAGCACAAGCTGACAGCCGATGTGCGATGGTTCATCAGCAGCAGCCACGAGACCTCGGACATAGATGAACAGGGCGACACCTACCTGACCTCGCTGATCCAGCGCATAGACAACCTGAAGCGGGAACGGAGCTGGCTCGTTCAGAGTGACTATGTTCATCCCTTCGGAGAGAAGTTGAAGCTGGAGACAGGCGTGCGGGTCACGCTTCGCAAAATTGTGAATGACTACCTGGTAGAGGAGCAGGACGCGGATGGGGAATTCTTCCCGCTGCCCATGTTCAACAACGACTTCATTTTCGAGGAGAACGTCTATGCCGCCTACGTGATGGGCAGTGGCAAGTTCGGGAAATTCAATGCACAGGCGGGTCTACGAGGTGAGTTCACCGACATGACCACCACACTCGTACTGGACGATTATGAAAATAACCGCAAGTACTTCAACCTGTTCCCCAGCACGCACCTGTCGTATGAAATTGGGCAGGGCAACACGCTGCAACTGAGCTACAGCCTGCGTATCAGCCGACCAAGCTTCTACAGCCTCATACCGTTCTTTGGACTGGCCGACAACCGAAACATCCGGTTAGGCAACCCGGACCTCGACCCAGAGTTCACCCACAGTTTCGAGTTCGGTCACCTGAAGAACTTCAAGCGGGGCACGCTGCTGTCTAACGTCTATTATCGCCACCGCTGGGACGTTGTGCAGAATATAGCAGAGGCTGACGAAAACGGCATCATCTTCACCTACCCAGTGAACCTCGCCACTCAGAATGCGGTTGGTGTTGAGTTCAACTTCAACTATGAGCTTTACAAATGGTGGCGAATCACTGCCAATGCCAACACCTACTATGCCAAGACAGAGGGCGAGCATCAGGGAAGGTCGCTAGACGCAGAGGCGTTCACCACGCAGCTGCGCGGCTCCACCCGCTTCACCATTCTTAAGAAACTCGATTTTCAGAACTCGATCATCTATCGCGCCCCGGAGGCTACCCCACAGGGGCGCACCCTCAGCATGTACTGGTGGGATGCGGGTCTGTCGATGGATGTACTCAAGGGCAACGGAACCTTGGTATTCAGTGTGCGCGACCTGCTCAACTCCCGAAGACGGATATGGGAAGTGGACATTGACGGCCTGCAGTCTCGGTCAGAGTTCCAGTGGCGGGTGAGGCAGTTCGTAGTGAGTTTCACCTATCGGCTCAACCAGAAGAAGCAACGGCAGCGGCCCGAACGGGGAAGCGGTGAAGGTGGCGGGGAGGATTTTTGAGGATCGGAACTACCGGTCACCTCTCGCTTAAAATATCATCTCGAAAACAAATGCTGCCGTGCATACATTTGAACCATGAAAGGAAAAAGAGTACTCATAACAGGCGGAAACGCTGGAATAGGCAAGGCAACGGCTATCGCGCTGGCCGGGAAAGGAGCCGAGGTCATCATCACCGCCCGCTCAGAGAGTAAGGCCAGTGAGGCAGTGGCCGCAATCAGGAAAGCATCGGGCTCTGAGAGCGTGACCTCCCTCCTGCTTGACCTCAGCTCGCAGCACGCGGTGCGGAATTTCGTTCAGCAATTCAAAACAAAGTACGACCGACTGGACGTGCTGATCAACAACGCAGGCTGCTACTTCAGCGAACTGCTGCTGAATGATGACGGACTTGAGATGCAGTTCGCCACCAACCACCTCGGCCATTTCCTGCTCACCAACTTGCTTATGAATGAGCTGAAGGCCGCTGGCAGTGCCCGCATCATCAACCTCGCGTCCATCGCCCACAAGTTCACCCGCGAACTCGACCTCGATGACATCAATTTTGAAAAGAAGAAGTATGATGGCTGGCAGAGCTACAGCCGCTCGAAGTTCTGCAGCATCCTTTTCACCCGCGAATTGGCACAGAGACTGGAGGGCACAGGCATCACAGTGAATGCGGTGCATCCTGGTGGGGTACGCACCGAGATCGCAGAGAAGAACGCCAACTGGTACACCAAATTGGGCTGGATAATGATGAAACCGTTCTTCATCACCGTTGAACAGGGCGCGGCCACCTCCATACACCTCGCAGCAAGTGACGAAGGCGGCCAGAAGACCGGTCATTACTGGGTCAAGAGCAAACCGCATCACAGCAACCGACCATCGCAGGACATGGGCCTTGCCAAGAAACTTTGGGAGAAGAGCGAAGAGCTGGTGGGACAGAGGTTTGAATTTTGAGCGAAGTGAAATCCCGCAACTGCGGGGCTGATTGTTGATTGATGATTGTTGATTCTGTGGGCATCGTCAGGAGCTGGGTTGGAACACCGTTCAGGTTGTTCCCCCTCGTCCCCTGTCCCTCGCCCCTCGTCCCTTTCTCAGTATCACTCGTCCCCTTTCTACTCCTCTTCACCATGACCACCACCGCACAGATCATCACCGGTCATCGCGGGGCGGCTGGACTTGCGCCAGAGAACACGCTTGTGTCGGTGCAAAAGGCATTAGAGCTGGGCGTTGACCGCGTGGAGGTGGACGTGCAGCAGACGAAGGATGGTGTAATCATCTGCCTGCATGACCGCACCCTCGACCGAACCACCGACACGCATGGCAAGGTGCGCGATGCAACCTGGGCGCAGCTTACGGAAGTGAAGGCCAACGTAGGTTTCGAGAAAAAATTCTCAACTGAGAGCATCCCTACTTTAGAGGAAATCATCAAGGAGGTAAATGGCCGCTGCGAGCTGGTAATCGAGATCAAGGACGGCAACAGCTACTACCCCGGCATTGAGGACAAGGTGGCCGCACTCATCGCCAAATATGACGCTTGGAAATGGGCACCAGTCCATTCCTTCAATGATGATGCACTGTTCCATCTCAACGAAAAGCATCCGAAAGTCCGTTTACAAAAGCTCTTCGTTGCAAAACTGCCTTGGTTGCCGGTAATGCTCGACTTCGGGCTTCATTTGGGCAAATTGGAGGACTACCCTTTCGTAGAGGCGTTCTCAATGCACCATAGCTTCGTAGCGCAAGACATCATCGACAAGTCGCACGGCATGGGCAAGCAGATACATGTCTGGACCGTGAACGACCCCGATGAGGCTGCCGAGTTGCTGAAAGCAGGCGTGGATGGCATCATCAGCGACCGTCCCGACCTCATGATTTCACTCAAGAAGAAATGAGCACAGACAAACTCAAGCCACTGTTTCTCTCAATATTCATCGTACTTAGCGTGGGTGTGATGGTAGGTTCAGCCCTCACCCTTTCTTTGGGAGGCGACCTGGGCCTATGGGCTGGGACTTTCGCGGCATCTGCTCAAGTGGTGGCCTACTTCGCCTGGCTCTTCATCGCCAAGGTGCCGCGCACGAGTCCAGGACTGATGGGATTCACGGTGGGCATCTTCGTGGCAACTATGTACTCGGTATTCAAAAGTTACGACCAGCAATTGGCCTCTGTGGCACCGATGTTGGCCTTCATCGTCATGCTCGGCTGGATGGCGTATGTGATCTGGTACTCCGAACTGGGCGACCGTACTGGTGAGCGCATCAAGGTCGGGAAGAAGCTGCCCACCATTAGACTTACCGACCTCGATGGAAAGACTGTGAGCTCGGAGGAATGGTCAGGTCAGAAAAGGCTTGTGATCTTCTACCGAGGCAACTGGTGCCCCATCTGCACTGCACAGATCGGTGAGCTGCGCAAGTTCAAAGCACAGTTCGATGAACTCGGTGTGCGCATCACGCTCATAAGTCCCCAGCCAGAGCACAAAAGCAGGGAACTCGCAAAGCGCGAAGGCATGGACTATGACTTCCTGACCGACTCAGATAACTCAGCTGCTCGGACACTTGGCATCGTGCATGAAAGTGGGCTTCCGATCGGACTGCATGCATTCGGCTACGATAGTGACATGCCCAAACCGACCACATTTGTCTTAGATGAGAAGGGTAAAGTGGTCTATGCCGACCTGCCTACGAACTATCGATTGAGACCCCTGCCAAAGGACATCATCCTTTCCATTTCATAAAAAAACGGGCGCACCTTTCGGCACGCCCGCTCCTGTTTCATACCGTTTCGGAATTCGTAATAGTCCAATTTCATTGGCCTAAACGACTTCTCGAACGGCATAAACCACTTCTAACCACAAAAAGTCCGTTGGACTATTTTGTGCTAAGAATTGGTATCACTCAGCAAGGGAATCAGCCCATGATCTGGGGCAGCTTCATGGCCACGCTCATGTCACCGTTCACCTTGATCTTGCCACTCATGAAGGCGGTCATGGGGTTGAGGCTGCCGTCCAGCATGGCCGTTTCCCTGCCATCTGCGCCCTACATTCCCAGCATGTTTAACTTTGTGCCATGGCAGTGGAGATACACATCAGCCCCAAGCACCTTACAGCGGAGTTCCTGACCACGCTTCGTAGCGTATTCAAGGGCAAATATGAGGTACGCGTACTGGTGGACGGTGAGCAGGACGAGACGGAATACCTGATGTCCTCCGAGGCGAACAATGCCGAACTCATCGCAAGAATGGCAGATGCCCGGGAAGGCAAGAACCTTGTCAAAGTGGACATTGACATGCTCTGAGAGTGATGCGTGAGGTCGTTTTCCATCAAAGGGCATTGGATGACATTGCTTTCTGGAAAAAGACCAGCCCACCCTCGGTCGAGAGAATCAAAAAACTGCTCAAGGCCATTCAAGAGAACCCCTTCAGTGGCATCGGGAAGCCTGAGCCGCTGCGGCACGATTACAGCGGCCATTGGAGCCGAAGGATCACTCATACCGTTTGTGATTTACAATGTCGCATGAAATGCTCCTTGAAATCTACAACGGCATGATACCGAGAGGAAATGCCTTTGCGGCATTCAAGTGTTCATTTGGTATCAGGAGCACAGATTGGTCTATCGCGTCACGGATGAGGCCATCATAGTCATCTCGTGCAGGTTCCATTACGGTTGAGGCGAGTATCCGCCCCTGCGATTGTGATTCACTCACGCTCAATATCTTAAAAAAAAATGGGCGCACCTTTCGGCACGCCCGTTCCTGTTTCATGTGGCAAGGGAATCAGCCCATGATCTGTGGCAGCTTCATGGCCACGCTCATGTCACCGTTCACCTTGATCTTGCCACTCATGAAGGCGGTCATGGGGTTAAGGCTGCCGTCCAGCATTGCTGCCAGATCCTCGGCTGCAACATCAACGGTGCAATCAGCCTCGGCACTGTCGTTAGCAGTAACCACATTGCTGTCGCCCTTGCCGTTGAGCAGGATGTTCTGCTCCCCGAAGTTGAACTTGAGGCTGTTGCCCAGCACCTTGGCACTGGCTGCTTTCTCCTCGATGGATTTCAAAACGCTTTCAAAACTCATGGGTGTTGTTGTTTTTGTTGATGATGGATTGGATGATGAATTTGCTGTTGAAGTAGCTTCCACAGGCTTGGGCTTGGATGATGTGCCGCCCGAACCTGCGCGCTTGTAGTTGGTGTCGTCAATGATCATTTTGGCGAGGATCTCGCGCATGATCTCGCTCGTTCCGCCCCCGATGGTGCCCACGCGGCAGTCGCGGTAGGCGCGGGCCATCTTGTACTCCTCCATGAAACCGTAGCCCCCGAAGAACTGGAGGCACTCGGTCATCACCTTATTGGCGAGTTCGCTGGCAAGGAGTTTGGCCATGCTGCATTCCTTCACGGCATACTCGCCCGCAGCGTGGACTCGGCAGCAGTGATAGACGAACTGCTTGGTGCATTCGATCTCTGATGCCAGTTGAGCAACGCGATGACGCAGCACCTGGAACTTGTTCAAAGGACGACCGAATGCCTCCCGCTCACTGAGATACTGCAATGAGTACTGCAGAGCCCATTCACAGGAAGCGTAGCCTGCAATGGCACCCGCCAACCGCTCCAACTGCAGGCCGCCCATCAGGTAGTAGAAGCCCTGCCCCTCCTCACCGATGAGGTTATCCACGGGGACTTTCACATTGTCGAACGCCAGCTCTGCGGTGTCGGACGCATGCCAACCGAGCTTCTTGAGCTTGGTGCGCGACACACCGGGCGAGTCGAGGTCCATCACGATGAGGCTCACGCCCGCTGCTCCGAGTTCAGGTTGCGTCTTACATACAAGAATGAGTACATCGCCATAAACCCCATTGGTGATGAAGGTCTTGCTGCCGTTGATGATGTAGTGATCGCCCTCGCGGATGGCCGTGGTGCGGATGTTCGCCACATCGCTGCCCGCATTCGGCTCGCTGATGCCGATGCTGAAGATCCATTCGCCAGAGATGGCCTTGGTCAGGTATTTCTCCTTGAGAAACTCTGATCCGTGCTTCGCGATGTAGGGTGATGACATGAACTGCTGCACGGCCGGCAGGATCATGAACCCACCCGACTCGCACTTCGATATCTCCTCCATGAAAATGACCGAGTAGAGAAAATCTGCATCCATGCCGCCATACTGCTCCGGGTAGTTGAGGCCGAAGTAGCCCATCTCCCCGAACTTGGGCCACAGATCCTTAGGCATGCGCTGCTCCTCTTCCCACTGGTCGATGTTGGGCATCACCTCTTTGTCGAGAAAGTCTCGTAGACCCTTGCGGAAAATGTGGTGCTCTTCTGAAAACATCCTGAATGGCGTTTGAATTTGAAGTGATTCAAAAAGTATTTGCCCGGCAAAAATAGTACAAGCGTACTAATTCACGCAAGGAAGTAACCGGCTCAAAAAGGAAATTGTCGGCCAGGCCCGGGAAGTCACTTACCTTGGATGACGAACTCCGTACGCCTGTTCTTGGCGCGGCCCTCTGCGGTGCCGTTGTCAGCAATGGACTTGGTGGAGCCAAAGCCCTTGTGAGAGAGCCGCGATGCCGCCACTCCCTGAGACACCAGATGGTCACGAACGGCCTTTGCGCGGTCCTCGGACAACTTGAGGTTGAGCGCATCGGTGCCATCACTGTCGGTGTGACCGTGGATGGCGACCTTCAATTTCGGGTTGTCCTTGAGATAGACCGCAAAGGCATCGAGGATGTTCTTGGCGGCCCTGTTCAGCTCAAAGCTCTCGAAGGCGAAGTTGATGTCGTGAAGGCGGTATGCCTCACCCGCTTTAAGATCTTTCACCTGAATGTCCTCCTTCACCACCCCGCCCAGCTCTGGGTCGTCCTTGCTGAAATAGCGCGAGGTGAAGGCAGCGTTGTCCTTCTTCACGGTGAGCATCACATCAGCATCGAGGTTCATCACCGCGACATAACCTCCAGTGATGCTGTCTACCTCCACCTCGCTCACCTCCTTGGTGCGCATGTTGGTGAGCTGCACGGTGCCCGAAGTGACGCGGCCGTTCTTCTCGTCCTTCAATTTCCCCTTTACAAAAAGCACCCGCTCCGGCCGGGCCTCCTTGTACAGCTCGAAACTGAACAGGTCCCATCCCCCTACACCGTCCTCGCGCTGGTTGCTGCTAAAATAGGCGGTCTTGCCATCCACGCTCACGAAGAAGCCCACGTCATCATTCTCACTGTTGATGGGATAGCCGATATTCATCGGCTTCATCCAATTGCCGAGGCTGTCCTGCCGCGTGTAGTAAATGTCGAAGCCGCCCACCCCGTTGTGTCCGTCCGAGCTGAAATAGAGCGTGTGGCTATCCTCGTGGATGAAGGGCGACTTTTCGTTTCCTTTCGTGTTGATGGTGGTGCCGAGGTTCTTGGCTGGCCCCCACGTGCCGTCCTCCCCGAGGTGGGAGACGTAAAGGTCCATGTTGTCGATGTCACCTATCTCATCCTCGCGTATGCTGACGAAATAGAGCGTCTTCCCATCAGGCGTCACGGTTGGCTGGCCCTCGAAAGCGTCCTTCTTATTCACCCCTTCACCGAGGTTAACGGGGTCGCCCCATCCCGCAGGATGCCAATCGCTGTAGTAGATATCGCAGTTCTTGTAGCCCGTGGCGAGATCCTCGCAGATGGTGAGAAACATCCGCTTGTTGTCAATGGTCATGCTGGCGCTGCCCAGGTTCTCGGTCACGTTGAAAGGGCGCGGCATCGCAGTGCCCGCATCGAAAGTGCCATCGCGCTGAAGACGGCTGATGGTAAACTCCTCGATCTCGCGCGGGGTAAGGTCGTTCTTCCTCCGCACCTGATGCCTGCGGATGTAGAGGGCATTCTCCCCATCGGGGGAGAGGATGGCCAGATAGTCGTTGTCGCGGCTCGAAATGCCAGGCACCACCTTGGGGTCAAATGGCTTAGGATTGCCGAAGAGCGAGTCGAAGTAGGCACACTGCGGCAGCATGGCCTCCACCTTCTCGTACTTCTCGGTGTAATCCTTGGGGTACATGCGCGGGTCGGGCATCTCCAGCGCGAGGAATCTCTTGAAACTCTCCTCGGCCTCCTTGAACTTCCTGCGGTCGAAGTCGATCATCCCCATGTAATAGAAGGTGTAGGGATGATACTCGGGACACTGATCGGCCACGGTCTTCATCGGCCCGTAGCCAAAGGCCATGCCCTTGCCCATCGGGTTGCGCTCGGCCTGTTTCAATTGCTCGGCATATTTCCCGAACAGAGCACCCGGATGCTCTGACTCCTCGTTCAGGATCTGGTCGTAAAGTTCCTTCCGCACAGAGGGTTTCTTCTCATCCACGGCCTGTTGCCAGAGCTTCTGCACCTTCTTGCTGCCGGGCATCTCACAGCCTTCGGGGTTCTGGGCGGTGGCGGTCAGGCCCAGCAGGAATGATGCTGAAAGTAGGAAATGGAAAATGGAAAATGGAAAAAGGTGGGGCATAGAGTGTGTGACGCTAGTAGATCGCGAAAACAACGGGAAACTTGTTCAGACCTTATGGCCGATGCTAAGGAGAAACTCGTCAGGAGTCAGCACGGGAAGTACAGATTTCTTGAAATGTTGTGAATCCCTTGTGATGATGATCTGGCAGTCTGCACATACAGCACTATGGTAATGAACCGCATCCTCGAAATCAGTAAAGTTGCTCTGAAGTGCCTTGCCGATTACTGCGTCATCCACATTCGCCACCTGCGATATCAGCTTGAAAAGTCTCAATTTGTGGATGACAGACTCTCGTCTCATGTACTTCGACAGCACGTATTCGCAGGTCGTATAGGTTATCGAGGAGGCAACAATCGTCACCTTCCGGGAATCCGCCAATGTGGATATCAGCGCAGCCGAACGATAAAACGGATCCCGAACGCCCAGCAGGTCAATCACCACGTTGGTGTCGAGAAAAAGCCGCATGACGTTCAACGATGTTTTTGATCGGCCCTTTCCCTCATCAAGCCTTTGACATCGAGATTGACAGGGACATGCTCACCCGTTTCCATGCTTCTAACGAAGGGCGATATCTCCAATTCGTCCTTGACTTCATTGTCTGAACCCGCAAGTATCATTAGATAAGAGGTCACCATCTCGGAAAGCGACCTCCTCTGAGATTTGGCGCACTGCTTGGCTTTTTCAAGCACAGACGAATCCAACTTTATTTCAATGCTTGCATCCATGACAAAGGCTGGTTAACAGTACAAAGGTAGCCGCTCTGTTGCAGTTGGCGGACCGTTTTCCATTTCCCGATTTCCTCAGAACCTACTTCTTCGGCTTCCCGAAAATCCCCTTCAGTCTGTCCTCAGCCTCCTTTTTGGCCCTGTCCTCGGCTTCCTTCTTCAGGCGTTCGGCTTCCCTACGGGCGCGTTCCTCCGCTTCTTTCTTCAAACGGGCTGCTTCTTGCTCGGCCTGTTGCTTCACCTTATCTGCTTCCTGCTGCGCCTGATTCTTCAGCTTGTCAGCTTCTTCGCGGGCCTTGCGCTCCAGCTCCTCCTTCTGCTTATTGAACTCGTCCTCGGCCATATTCTTGAGGCTCTCGCCCGCGCTTGCCCCGCCCGAACTGCCGAATGTGGGGGTGATAATGGGCTTCGCGAATGTGCCCTTCACCAGAAGGTTAACATCGATCTTGTCCGTGCTACCGAGGTTCACCCCGAATTTGCTGGCAGCGGACGACAGGCTGCCGATGACCGCCCCCGCCTGTGCCCCGAGGGCGGCAGTGGGCATGCTGGTCTTAACCACATAATCCATCGTCTCATCAAAACCGTGGCTGCCAGCGATATTCGCAGCCACCGGCCCGACCTTCGTGTCGAACGGCTCGATGCCCACACGACCGTTCTCGAACTTGAAGCTCAGGTTCACATCCTTGAGTTCGGGATTGCGCCGATAGTCGAGTTTGATGACCTCTGTGATCTTGTTCAGCGTCTCTGTGCCGGAGATCTTCAGGCTCTTGGACATGAACCGTCCGCCACCGTTCAGCGAGTTCAGGTCGGCATCCAGTCCTTTCATCGCTCCTGCTATCTTGAACTGGATGGTGGCCTTGCCCTCCGCCTTTTCCCCGAAGGGAATTAGTTTTTTCACGGTATTGAACGTACGGAACGCCTCCTTTACCACCACCTCGTTCACATTCAGGTCGAAGTTGAAGGTGGGCTGCTTCTCGTTGCGCGTGTCGTACGCACCATTCATCGCCACGCTGCCACCGAGGGTGTAGAAGTTGAGACCGCTAAGGTCGGCATGGCCCTCCTTCACGCGGGCAGACCCTTTTATCTGACCGAGGTTCATGTTGTCGAACAGTATCTGGGTGATACTCAATACCAAAGTGGCATCAAGGTTCTGCGGGATGAGGAACGGCTCGGTGCTCGGTGCAGTCTCCTCCTGTGCTGCGGGAGTTTCCGTGCCATCGCTCGGCACAATGCCCATCAGCTCGTTAGCATCAATGAGGGTGCTGCTGAGTTCGAAGCGGCCTTTGAGCATTTCATCCTTCAGGAAATAGCCGAGATAGTTGTCGATGCGGCCCTTGGCCTGAATGTCACTGCGTCCCGCCTTGGCATCGAACGAGGCCAGTTCGAGGTGGCTGGGCTGGAAGCGGAACTGCGCGTACTTGATGCCCACAGGCACCGCGAGGTCGGCAGTGGCGTACTCGAAGTCAGTGAGGATGATCTCGCCCTTCGCCAGGAAACGGTCGTACTGCTTGTTGTCCAACCACGACTGGCGGCCTTTAATGTCAGCATCAGCGATCAGGGTACCGTTGATGCGGTCCTCCTTCGCCAGCGGCATCACATCGGCCAGACTGCCCAGCACGATCTTGCCCTTGAACGCGGCATCGATGTCGGGGTCGCTGGTCGGGGTCTTGATGAGGGCACGCACATCGAACGGATTGTCGGCCAGCTGGAAATGGAAGCTGCGCAGGTCGATGACCGTGTTGTCGGCATCACCGCCCTTGTTGTCCACATGCAGGTCGATGGCGATGTCCTCCACCTTCTTGGGCAGGTCGGGATACTGGAACGAGGCATCGGCCACCACGAGGTTGAGGTTGAAGGCGGGCAAGGTCTTCTCGTTGTATGTACCCTTCACCTTACCGTCCAGCTTGAGGTTGCCTCCCGTCTTCACCGAGTTGAAATCGGTCATGTAAACGGCTGGGATGAGCGAGAGGATCTCCTTGAAATCGGTCTTGGGCGCCCCGAAACTGAGGTCGAGGTCGATGTCGTCATCATTGGGCATGCCCACACTCCCCTGCCACACGAGGTTGAGGCCGTTGATGCGCAGGCTGTTGTCTTGCAAGGTGTAGCTGCTGTTCTTGAGATCGGCATCCACTTTGGCCTTCAGTTCCAGCTCTATGCGGCTCAGGTAAGGGATGCCACCGCTCACCACTGTCAATCTCTCCATCTCCACCTTGGAGTCTATGGCGGTTCGATCGGCAGTGAAATCTCCGCTCAGAATCATATTGAGCGCAGCTGTGGTGACCTTGGTGCCGCCCTGTCGGTCATCGTAGCGCAGTTCGAGGTCTTTGATGGAGAATTTCTTCAACTTCACCTGGAATGCGGTCGGCTCGGTAGCGGGCTTCTCCTCCTGTTTCGCCCCACTCTCAGGCATGATGTCATAGTTGGCCTTGCCATCTTTCAGCACCTGCACATTCACCAGGCCGCTGGCCAGCTGGATGTGGTTGATAATGGGCGAGCCGTTGATGGCGCTCATCACGTTCACGTCCAGTCCGAGGGTCTTCAAATAGACGAGCGTATCACCCTCAAAATCCTTCACCCCGACAAAGGCGAGATTCTCCACCCCTACGAACAAGTCGGGGAAACTTCGGAACAGCGACAGGCTCACATCACTGAAACTCAATCGGGCCCTCAGATTCTTGTTGGCCTCCTCGATCACGGCCTTCTTGATAGGCTCTTTAAGCACGATGGGCAGGATGATGGCTGCTGCGAGGAAGAGAACGACAATGATTCCGAGGGCGATAAGGGCTTTTTTCATGGGGTGGTGGTTAAAGCCCTAAAGGTAGTGGGCTGCCTGCTATTCCCCAAGTTCCACCTTTCCCACCTCGCGCTCCAGACGGGATTTGAAATCCTTGATGTCAGGAATGTTCATACCATTTATGAAGCCGAACACACCGCCCCATTCCCATCTCTTGAACTCGAACACATCGCAATCGGTTGTTCTCACCACTATCCAGCGGTCGGTGGTGTTACTATGCTTTCCCTTGTACCCCACCTGTTCGTGGGTGATGCCTTCGGGATACAGGCCAGCAAGCACATCGAGGATGGCTCGGTTCGCTATCGTCCCTGTGCTGCCTGCAACCCAACTATGCCCAGCGATATGAAACAGGCTGTCGAACTTAGTGATTCGCGTAGTCTCATCGCTTTGAGCAAGGAGTGGCGTGATTCTCAAATGAAGTGTCACAAGTGTGAAGGCAACTATGAAAGTTCTCATTCTCATTACTAATTACACGAACACAATTACTTCATTTACTTGCTCTCCCCTGCCCCGATGATGGCCGCCACCGCACAATCGCCCGTCACGTTGACCACCGTACGGCCCATATCGAGAATGCGGTCCACGGGGAAGATGATGGCGATCCAAGCAGGATTCAAACCCACACTCTCCAGCACAAGGATCAACATGATGAGACCCGCGCTGGGCACAGCAGCCGAGCCGATGGAGGCCAACGTGGCAGTCAGCACGATGGTAAGCTGCTGGGAAAGGTCGAGGTCCACCCAATGGAACTGCGCCAGGAATACTACCGCTACGGCCTGGTAGAGGCTGGTGCCGTCCATGTTCACCGTGGCCCCGATGGGTAGCACGAAACTGGTCACCTCCTTGCTCACACCGAGGTTCTCGTGAACACATTCCATGGTCACAGGAAGTGTTGCCGCGCTGCTGCTGGTGCTGAACGCGAGGAACTGCGCGGGCGAGATGGCTCGGTAGAACTCCCTCACATTCAAACCTTTCACCATCAAACTGGCAAGTACAGGATAGAAGATGAATATCATGAAGGCCAGTCCGAGAGCCACCGCAAGACTGTACCATCCCAGCCCTTTGAAAATGCCGATGACGGCCGAGGGGTCATCGCCCGCCATCTTGGAGATGACACCCGCAAGCAGCGCAAAGACGAAATAGGGCGCGGCCTTCATCACCATGTCCACCATCTTGAGGAAGACCTCATTGGCCCCATCTACGAAGGCGATTACAGGCGCGGCCTGTTCTGAAGGGATCAGCAGCAGGCACACCCCGAAGAAGATGCCGAAGAAGATGACCTGCAGCATAAGCGAGTTGTCGTTCAACGAGAGGAAGATGTTGCTGGGCACCATGTCCACAAGGAATTGGAGCGGACCGCTCTCCTTGGTCTTCCGGGCAGTCTGCATCCGTTTCTGTACCATGTCATCGGTCTGCTCGGCAGCAAGGCTTCCTCGCACCTGCCTCACCACCTCCGCGTTGTCCGCAAGGCAGGAGAAGCACTCCCCGTCCTTCACCCGGTAACCGTTCTCATCGGCCCACAGTTCGTAGCTGATGCGATTCTGGAGCCGCTGGCCCTCATCGAGGAAGGTGCCCGGCTTCATCGTGTTCACAATGAAAAGTCCCAAAGCCACGGCCACCACTGTGGTGGAGAGATAGATGCCGATGGTCTTGGCGCCCATCCTGCCCAATCGGCCCACATCGGACAGTCCAGAGATGCCTTTGATGATGGACAGCAGCACCAGCGGAACCGCGATGAGCTTCAGAAGGTTGATGAAGATGGTGCCAAACGGATCGATCCAGTTGATGGTGAAACGACTCCATCCGAAATAACTGGAGACCAATGCGAAGATGACACCGAGAACCAGCCCGATGATTATCCTCCAATGCAGCGCGACCTTTCCCATCCAATCAGCTTTGACGGCCGAAAGTAAGGAACGGGGCTTGCTTTAAGGGGAGCACGATTCAGGTACATTTGCAACAAAAGATTCATCTCATGGAAAACCAGGAGAATTTCGGCCAGAAGGCCAAGCGCAAGGTCAGGAACTTCTTCCGCTGGGCGGGAGTCATCATCTTACTTCTGATGGTGGCCATTGGTATGTTCGTGAGCTACATCCCATACAGTGAGGGAGTGCGCGCGGGAACGGTCTTGAAAGTCAGCAAACGCGGAGTCATCTTCAAAACCTATGAAGGCCAGCTTGACCTGGAAGCATTCGGGGCTGCCAAGGACAAGAACAACCTTTTCAATCAGGCATTCATGTTCTCAGTACTCGATGAAAATGTGGTGAAAGAACTGGAAGCCGTGTCACTGTCTGGTGAGCGCGTGAACCTGCGCTATCAGGAGAAATACATCCCACTGCCTTTCATGGGCGAAACGAAATACTTCGTGATCGGGGTAGAACGCCTTGGCAGACAATAACACTCACATTACGATTACGTTAGCAAACCACTGCTTAAATCGATGAGACGTAGATTTGGTGGAAATTAACGCCAATGAAACTACTCGGACTTCTTCCAGCCGTTCTGCTCATCGCTTCGTGCGTAACGGATACTATTGCGCAGCGCGTCACCCACGGCCCAGTGGTAGGAGCGGCCACGCCCAACAGCGCACGGGTGTTCGTGCGCACTTCTGAAGCTACGACTTTCGAGCTGCAACTGGACACGGACGAGAGTTTCAACGCACCACTCTCCTTTCAAGGGGAGACCATTGCGGAGCGAGACACCTCTACCATCATCGACATTGAAGGTCTGGAACCGTACACCAAGTATTTCTACCGAGTGATGATAAACGGAGAGGCCGACTCGCTGGATGGCCATTTCCGAACTTTTCCTGAAGAGGGCGAGCGTGGCAACTACAAATGGGCCGTTCTGAGCTGTCAGGAGTTCGGTACTTACAACGCCTTCAACGCGCTGGTGGAACAAGCCCCTGAACTTGTGCTTCACACGGGCGACTGGACCTATCCCGACTATCAGTTCCCTGGTGATTGGCGACTGGACTGGCAGACCTTGCAGGCATCTTACCGCAGACGCTATTCCGAACAGGAGCCCAATATGCCCCGCCTGATACGCAGCACGGTGTTCGACTACGTGGTGGACAACCATGACGGCATCTGGGCCAAGACCAACATGATAAGTGTAGGCTACTCCGAGAATCCTGACGGCACGGCCAACAATGTCCACAATATCTATCCTACCCCGGAGGGTGCCTTTGAGAACATGATGGCCGCCTACGGTGAATACTTTCCACACTATCCGCTGGTAAATCCGGAAGATGGCATGTACCACAGCTACCGCTACGGCAATGCTGAGGTGTTCTTCATTGATGCACGTAATTGCGGCAATGGGCTTGACAGCACTTTCCGTTTCGATGAGGCAGAGAACCGCTGGTACTTCGACCCGCGTCCAGGTCAGACCATGCTGGGCGCACAGCAGCTCCAGTGGCTCAAGGACGGACTGGCTGCCAGCACGGCAGACTGGAAATTCATCGTCAGTCCGGTGATGTTCAACCGCCAGTTCCGCAAGGTGATGGATGTGGCTATGGGCCTGCAGCAATTTGTCTTCGACCTTGGTGGCGAGGTGGGTACCGGTTTCCGCCTTGCCAATGCCATCGCGGTGAACTTCACCGGATTCAAAGAGGAGCAGGACGGCCTCTACGATTTCATCGAACAGAACAACATAAGGGATGTCATTGTGCTGAGCGGACACATGCACACCAACGTGATGGACGATGGTGCCAATTCTTATCTGCCGGAACTCAACACAGGTCCAGTGGCAGGTTTCGGTCCCGAGCTCACATGGTATATCGACTCAGTGATGCAATTGCTTGGCATGGGCACCGTGAAAGACTCCCTTTGGAACGGAGGCGGGCAGGGCGTGAACAACACGAACTTCAAGAGCGGTTTCGGACAGATAGAACTCTTCGGCAACGACTCTGCAAGGCTCTGCATCATTGATGAGGACAACATCACCGTGAGCTGCATGACCCTGCTCCACAGCACTAATCCGCTGCATGTGCCCAATGAATTGAAAAAGAGCATGTGTGTGATCGAGGCGGTCTTCCCCAACCCAACAGACGGGAATCTCAACCTCCGCTTCTGCGAGAGCTATGTTCCGCGGAAGCAGGACCGATACTGCGTACTTGACATTGCAGGCCGTTCCCTTTATCCGTTCAAAGGCTATCAAGGAGGTCAGATCGATACATCTCACCTGCCCGCAGGCAACTATCTGCTGGTGTATGACCACGGAGACGGAGTTCAGACGCTGAGGTTCTCAAAGTCTGATTGATGAACTCCCACTGGCTTTAGCCGTGCATGTCCAGTCTTTTCAACGGAAGTACCGATGCGAGGTCTTAACTTGGCGGCCATGATCGCCATAGGCCAATACAACACCCTTGAACTATTGCGCATCACCAGTGTAGGCGCATTCCTCGGTGATGACGAGGGCAACGACCTACTGCTCCCCACCAAGTGGATCCCACAAGACTCAAGCATTGGCGACCGCCTCGAGGTCTTTGTTTACACCGACTCCGAGGACAGGCCAATTGCAACCACGCTCACACCCCATGCCGTTGTCAACGAGTTCGGCTTCATGCGTGTGAATCAGGTGAATGATGTGGGCGCGTTCATGGACTGGGGCATTGAGAAAGACCTTTTTGTGCCCTACCGTGAGCAGCGCATGAAGATGCAGGAGGGCCGCAGCTATGTGGTGTACCTCTACTTCGACATCTCCACTGGCAGGGTGGCCGCGTCCAATCGCCTCAACCGCTTTCTTGACAATGAGCAACTCACCGTGCAGGAAGGCGATGAGGTTGCACTTTTGGTGTACGAGCGCACCGACCTCGGCTACAAGGTGATTGTCAATCATCTGCACACAGGTGTGATCTACGCCAATGATGTTGTAAGACCGCTGAATGTCGGAGAGAAGCACACAGGCTACATCCGTAAAGTGAGAGAGGATAATAAGCTCGACATCAGTCTGCAGCCCATCGGCTATGCGGCTGTGGAACCCAACAGTCAATTGATACTCGACCGGCTGAAGGCCAGCGGTGGATTCCTGCCTTACACAGACCGCACCGACCCTGAGGTAATCCGAGCAAAGCTGGGCATGAGCAAAAAACTCTTCAAGAAAGCCATCGGCAGCCTGTTCAAGGATAGACGCATCACCATTGCCGATGATGGCATCCGCCTGACCCCCTGAATCTTGGGGCGACTCCTCGGCAGCGCTCCCGTATCTTTGCCGCCCATGGCAAACACGGTCGCTTTTCATACCCTCGGCTGCAAACTCAATTTCGCGGAAACGAGCACTATTGGCCGTCAACTTCGCGATGCCGGTTTCGAGAAAGTGGACTTCAGCGAAAAGGCCGATGTCTATGTGATCAATACCTGCTCGGTGACCGACAAGGCCGATGCCACCTGTCGCAACATCGTGCGCCAAGCGTTGCGTTCAAATCCTGATGGCTTCGTAGCGGTGATCGGCTGCTACGCCCAGCTCAAACCCGAAGAGATCGCCTCCATACCGGGTGTGGACATCGTGCTGGGAGCCAACGAGAAATTCAACCTTCCGGCATACCTCACCGACCTGACCAAGCGGCCCGAGGCGGGTGTTCACAGTTGCGAGGTAATGCAGGTACGTGACTTCGTGCCCGGCTATTCTGCCGGAGACAGGACGCGGACCTTCCTCAAGGTGCAGGACGGCTGTGATTACTTCTGCGCATTCTGCACCATTCCCCTTGCACGAGGCCGAAGCCGCAGCGAGAATATCGCGAAGACAGTGGAGGCAGCGCGCGATGCCATCGCCACGGGAGTAAAAGAAATCGTGCTCACCGGAGTGAACATCGGTGACTTCGGTACCGGCACTAAAGAGACCTTTCTTGACCTTATCCGACAACTGGACACACTGATAGGCCCAGTGGAACGGTTCCGCATCTCCAGCATAGAACCGAACCTGCTCACTGACGAAATCATCAGTTTCAGTGCGTCTTCGAAGCGTTTCGTACCGCATTTTCACATCCCGTTGCAAAGCGGAAGCGACCGCATACTCAAGGCCATGCGCAGGAGATATGATTGCGCGCTCTATGCCAACCGCATCCGTCATATCACAGAACTGATGCCCAACTGTTGCATAGGCGTGGATGTGATCGTGGGTTTCCCGGGCGAGACCGAGGAAGAATTCCGCGCCACTTACGACTTCCTCAATGAGCTACCAATAAGCTACCTCCACGTGTTCACGTACAGCGAAAGGCCCGACACCACGGCCTTGCGCATCACGGAAGGCATCGTACCGATGAGCGAGCGCAAGCGCAGAAACAGGATGCTCACCATTCTGAGTGAAAAGAAGAAACGGGCATTCTACGAACGATTTATCGGAAATGTCAGGCCCGTGCTATTTGAACAGGAGGACAAGGACGGGATGATGCAGGGCTTCACGGATAATTACCTGCGTGTGGCCTTGCCGTTCGACCCGTCTTTGGTGAATAGCATCGTTCCAGTGAATCTCGCAAACATTGACGCCAGCGGAGTCTTCATCGGGCGAATAATGGAGACCGTGGCCTGAGATTGGAGTAGAAAACGGTGATCTTTAGTATTTCAGGAACCACCTTTGCGGCCATGATGAAAAAACTCCTTCTGGCAGCCATACTCCTCACCTTGGCAGGCATAGCGTATCTTTTTCTGCGTCCTGACCTCACTTTGCCCAAAGAGCAGGTCAAGGCCGCGTATCGTCTGCCCAACTCCCATTTCATACAATGGAAAGGAGCAGAGTTGCACTACACACTCAGCGGCCCCGACACGGCCATGACCATACTGATGATCCACGGTTTCGGGGGCAGCCACCGCGACTTCGACAAACTGGACTCATTGATGAATCACAGCTACCGCATCGTGCGGATGGACCTGCCGGGCTTTGGCCTATCAGACTACCCCTTTGACTACGACACCAAGAACATCCGAGAGGCGTACACGGAATACTTCGACATGTTGAAGGATACCCTCGGCATAGATTCCTGCATTGTGATGGGCAACTCGCTGGGCGGCATGATATCAGTGGAACTGGCCACATCACGACCAGAGACCGTCAAAGCACTGGTGTTATTCAACAGCGCGGGGTATGAGATGGAGGAGGTGATGAAGAGTGCCAATGCATACGTGCTGCGCAACCCGCTGGTGCGCACGCTTGCAATGAAAGGTATGTCTCGCTTCATGACCCACCGCGGCATGAAACGCGTGGTGTATGACCACAGCCTGCTCACCCCCGAGCGCATCACACGGGTCAACAGCATGTGGAACCGCGAAGGCAACATGCGCCACTTGGTCGAGCTGGCCAACAGCAACGAGTTTCCCGATGAGGCCATGATGAAGGAAGTGCAATGCCCCACACTCATCATCTGGGGGCAACAGGATCAAATCGTGAATGTGAAGTATGCTGAACGCTTCCATGAGGACATACCGAACAGCCGCCTTGTCATCTACGACCCCTGCGGCCACGTGCCCATGCAAGAGCGGGCGGTGGATGTGTATCGTGATGTGATGGTTTTTTTGAGCGAGTGAATCATCAGGCCTGTTAAGGTCTTTTAACCTCCCTCCGCTGTTCAACCATCTATCTTTGCGCGCCCACCGCTGAAAGAACGCTGCATGTATCCTACCATCTACGACCTTGTTCTCGACCTGTTCGGCATTTCCATCCCTTTCCTAAAACTGGTGCAGAGCTTCGGGTTCATGGTGGCAATGGCGTTTGTGGCGGCCAGCATCACCCTGTCGCTTGAGCTGAGAAGAAAGGAGCAGGAAGGGCTGCTCGCTCCCATCCGTGAGACCTTCTGGGTGGGCAAGACCTCGACCGCGGTTGACAAGGCCGTATCGGGCATCATCGGTTTCCTCATCGGCTTCAAGCTGCTGCCTCTGCTTACGGATTTCGACCCCATTTCGGCCAATCCGCAACGTTTCCTGCTGTCGGCAGAGGGCAGTGCGTTGGGTGGAATCATTGGAGCCGCGCTTTCGGTCGGCCTCCGCATCTATGAGGACAAGAAAGATGGTCTGCCCGAGCCCAAGCAAGTGGAACGCACCGTTCATCCGCATGAGCACGTAGGCAACATCACCATGATCGCTGCTGTGATGGGCATTCTGGGAGCCAAGCTGTTCCATAATCTGGAGAACCTTGACGACCTGATGCGCGACCCTGTTGGCTCCATCCTTTCGTTCAGCGGACTATCGTTCTACGGAGGTCTGATATGCGCTGCGGCCACCATCACTTGGTATTCGCGCAAGAAAAACATCAAAGTGCTTCATCTGATGGATGCCACGGCCCCCGGACTGATGCTGGCCTATGGCATCGGGCGCATCGGCTGTCAGGTGGCAGGTGATGGCGACTGGGGCATGCCCAATGATGCACCTATGCCCGACTGGCTCAGTTTCATGCCCGAATGGATCTGGGCCTACGATTACCCGAACAACGTGCTAGGCGTGGACCTCAAGGAAGACTTCGCCAGGATGGGCCTGCACAGCGAGACGGGCAAGGCATGGCCCACACCGATCTACGAGACCACTATGGCGTTCATCATCTTCAGCATTCTCTGGAACATCAGAAAAAAGCTGACATACCCCGGTATGCTGTTCAGCATCTATCTTATTTTCAATGGTCTGGAAAGATTTGCTATAGAGAAGATCCGTATAAATAATCAGCTTTTTGAAGCAGGTATCACGCAGGCTGAGATCATCAGCTCGCTGCTCATCATCATCGGTATCGGAGGGGTCCTCCTCATGCCCAAAGTGGGCAACCGATGGGCAAAATGGTGAATGGCACACCTTGGCGTGTGAGTACTTTTGCGGGCCGTTGTCCGAAACAATCGCGGATGCACGATGTTGGGGCTACACACAAGATGATGACAAGCAAACAAATCGTTGGTTTTCTCAGAATGAACAGGGTGATATCGGTCCTCTCAGGACTTCTGCTCTTCGTTTCATGCGAAAAGGTTATAGACATCGATCCTCCTAGTGCTTCCACTGGAATCGTGTTTGAGGGAAGGATAGAGAACGGTGAATCGCCTTTGATGATCATCTCACGCAGTCAAGGTTATTTCACGCCCATTACCACGTCTGCCACGGCACTGGCCGAAGCATTGGTGGATAGCGCAGAGGTATTCGTATCGGTTGACGGATTTGAATACCAGTTAGATAGAATCTGCCTCTCCAACCTCCCGCCAGAGTTTCAGCAAGAAGCACAGGAATTGCTCGGATTGGGAACGCTACCCCCGGGGTTCGATATATGCCTTTACTCATCTCTTGACCCTGCTCTGATCGGTGTGGCAGGAAAGAGCTACGGCCTGAGAGCCGTGGTGGACGGTGAGGAATACAATGCCACCACAAAGATTCCTGAACTGGTCAACCTCGATTCATTGTGGTTCAAACTTGATTTGAACATAGCCCAAAACGACTCGTTCGGATTTGTCTGGGCGCGTCTCAGCGACCCTGACAGCATTGGAAACAACTATTACATGTGGGCCAAGCGCCTTGGACGCGATGGTTCCTTCGTATCCACAGCCGGTGCCGAGTTCGATGACAGGCTTTTTAATGGGCAGTCATTTGATTTCAACATAGCCAGGGGTCGGAGATTCGGGGATTTTGATGAGAATGAAGATGAATCCTTCCGATTCAGGAGGGGTGATACGGTTGTACTCAAGTTCGGCACCACCGACTTTGCTGTAAAGGAGTTCTGGAGAACAGCCGGAGCTGCTACATCCGCTGGCTTCAATCCCTTTGCAAACCCGGTCACGGTCATGAGCAATTTTGATAACAACGGCCGTGGCGTGTGGGGCGGTTACGGTGTGACCTACGACACCATCGTGTGCATTCCCGTGGAATAATTTCGCGGCCCTTCAGACTTTGTGACACCATCTTCAAAAGACAAAACATTCAAAATGAGCAATAACACAGAGCATCACAAGTGCGTGATCATCGGGGCCGGCCCAGCTGGTTACACCGCGGCCATCTATGCTGCGCGTGCGGACATGAAACCGATTATGTTCACTGGTTTGCAGCCGGGCGGCCAGCTTACCATCACAACAGATGTGGAGAATTACCCTGGCTACCCTGACGGAATTCAGGGTCCTGAGATGATGGAGGATTTCCGCAAACAGGCCGAGCGTTTCGGTACCGATGTGCGCTACGAATATGTGGATAAGGTGGATTTCTCATCCACTCCACACAAGATCCATGTGGGCGACAAGGAGATACTTGCTGACTCTGTGATCGTAGCCACTGGTGCCTCGGCCAAGTGGCTGGGGTTGGAATCGGAGAAACGGCTCAATGGCTTCGGGGTATCGGCCTGTGCTGTGTGTGACGGCTTTTTCTTCAAGGGCCAAGAGGTGGTGATCGTGGGCGCGGGAGACACCGCTGCCGAAGAGGCCACCTACCTCGCCAAACTTTGCAAAAAGGTGACCATGCTGGTGCGCAAGGACGAGATGCGAGCCTCGAAAGTAATGCAACACCGCGTGATGAACACCTCCAATATAGAGGTGCTCTTCAACCATGAGACGGTCGAAATCCTCGGTGAAAAGACCGTGGAAGGGGTTAAGGTGCTCAACAACAAGGAGGGTAAGGAGTACACTATTCCCTGCACTGGTTTCTTTGTGGCCATCGGTCATCAGCCGAATACCGACATCTTCAAAGGCTGGCTCGACATGGATGATGTGGGCTATCTGAAGGTGAAGGCCGGAACCTCCAAGACCAATGTGGAGGGCGTGTTCGCCTCCGGTGATGCAGCAGACAAGGTCTATCGCCAAGCGGTGACCGCTGCCGGTACAGGCTGCATGGCCGCGCTCGATGCAGAGCGTTATTTATCGGAAAAAGGACTGCACTGAGTCCTTAACACCGCTACTGCCATATAGGGCACGGTTTTGAGGTAAATTTGTTTCGATGAAATTCCTCAGCCACTCCGTCCTTCTCCTTACGCTCGTACTTCTCGCGCTTCCTGTCAGCGCAGCTTATCTGCTGATTCCGATGGACAGCGGGCAGAAGAACCATCTTAAGGCGTACGGCATTGCCTACTGGACGCTGCAACGCAACGTGGAGGTCGATTGGCTGCTCAACTACCGTGGCGGCAGTTTCATGATCAAGCACGTGCGTGAGATCGAACAGGAATGCCTCATCCGGGGTGTGAGCTACGAGATCATCGCTGATGTGCAGGCCACGGCTATCCTTACCAGCATCGCTGACCCGGAGGCTAACATGGACGTGGCCCGGCTGGAGAAAGTGCCCAGAGTGGCGGTGTACAGCCCCGAAGGTAAGCAGCCATGGGACGATGCCGTGACGCTTGTACTTACCTATGCCGAAGTGCCCTACGATGTGATCTATGACGATGACATCCTGAACAACAAACTCCTACTGTACGACTGGCTGCACCTGCACCACGAGGATTTCACAGGCCAATATGGCCGCTTCTGGGCAAGCTACCGTAACGCACCTTGGTACCGCGAGCAGATGAAATATCTCGAAGGTATTGCTCAACGCAACGGTTTCAAGAAAGTCTCAGAGCTGAAGCTGGCCGTGGCCAACAGAATCAAGGAGTTCGTGATCGGGGGTGGATTCAAGTTCGCCATGTGCTCCGCAACCGACAGCTACGACATCGCCCTCTCAGCACACGAGGTGGACATCTGCGAGCACATGTTCGATGGTGATGGCACCACGCCCAACTACAATCAAAAACTGGATTACAAGAACACATTAGCCTTCGAAAACTTCCGATTGATTGAAGACCCGTCTGTTTACGAATACTCGAACATAGACGCCACCCAACGCAGACAGGGCAAGGTGACCGAGAAGACCGATTTCTTCACCCTTTTCGAGTTCTCTGCCAAATGGGACCCTGTTCCTACCATGCTGACGCAGAGTCATGAGAGCATCATCAAAGGTTTCATGGGCCAGACCACGGCATTCTGCAAGGAATACATCAAGCCAGAGGTCATCATCATGGGTGAGAATAAATCGCTGAACGAGGCGCGCTACATCCACGGCACGCTGGGCAAAGGTCAGTGGACATGGTACGGAGGCCACGACCCTGAGGACTACCAGCACTTCGTGTACGACCCTCCCACAGACCTCAACCTGCACCCCAACTCTCCGGGCTACAGGCTCATTCTCAATAACATTCTGTTCCCTGCAGCCAAAAAGAAGAAGCAGAAGACCTGATGGTCAGCCGCGCTGCTGCATGGCCGTTGTGATGAGTCGGACGGCATTGTCCACTCCGCTCTCACAAGCCACCCTTTCTCCAAGCTCTTTCGCCTTGGAAATGATAGATGTGCTTTTCACCGCAGTATGAATTGCTTCGGCAAGCTGCGCAACTGTGACACGCTTCCTGCGCAGCGGCCTCGGTGCCACGCCTGCGCTGTGGAGCCGATCGGCCCAATCCGTCTGGTCATAGGCATGCGCCACCACCACCGATGGCACACCGGCACGCAGCACGGCATGTGCGGTGCCAGCCCCGCCATGATGCACCACTGCGGCACATTTCGGGAAGATCGCAGCATGGTCCGCACGCCCGCAGACAAAGACATCCGAGCTGCCAGAAGGCGTACCCTCCCCTACCCCGTCCATCTGAATCACAGCCCTAACACCAGCGCGCATTGCCGCATCAGTAAGCAGCCGCAGATCCTCATCCGCATTGAACTGAGCACATGACCCGAAGGTCATGAACACAGGAGCAGCTCCTTGGGCCATGAACTGAAGCAGCGCATCGGACGGGGCACCGATATCCGCAGGTACGAGCAACTGCCCCACCACCCTCACTGTGTCAGGCCAATCGGGCATGGGTGAACAGAGCGCAGGGCTGCATGCAAGCAAAGTGAGAAAATCTGAGCTGTACAGTTCGCGGTACAGACTTCGCAATGGCCGCAATCCATTAGCGACCCTCAATTCATCCGCTTTTCCGAACAGCAATGCCGACATCACACGGTCACCCGCCCACCATAGGAAACGGTTGAGCGGTGCGGGCAGCCTTCGTCCGTTCGGTGCGAGATGAGCGGTCGGCAGAAGCATGGGCGAGAGTGCGACCGAGACCCGGGGCACAGCAGCCAGTTCAGCGGCCGTATGCAGCGTGTGACACAGCGCGTGCCCCACGACCACGTCAGACGAGCGGCACAAAGCAACCGAGGCATCGAACATCGGGCCTATCAGCGGGTCATAGCACGTGGCAAGCAGAGCCCGCAGTTGCACCAAAGGACTCGATGCCCGACTCAGCGCATAAGGGTCATCCGCCAAGGCAGAACCGTTGACCGTCTGCACCTCAGCCCCGATCCTGAGACCCAACTCGCGATAGTCCTTGCCATCCACACTCGTCACCGCTATCGTGACCTTGTGCCCTGAGGCCACCAGAGCCTTGGCCAGCCCGAAGAAGGGCAGAATATCCCCATCGCTGCCCCAAGTCTGAATACCGATGCGGTAGGTCTGCATGGAGCGCAAGATGCTGACTTCTATCGGGCTGGCAATGGCTGCGGTCTCATTTGCTTGGAGACAAGGCGGTACGGAAGCTCCTCAATACCCTCCTATCGGTCGAGTCAAGAAAATTCCGCTTGACACGCAGTCCGGAAAGGTGTTGGTTTCACTTACCCTGGATAAGCTCTGTCGGATTCGGCCGTGTATCGGAGACATCGGTCATCACCACCGCTTCATCTCGGCTTTCAACTGCGCAGTGGAGGTCAGCCGTCCTGCTGCCGAGTCGGCCATGCTACTGTCGGTGCGGGTATTGAGTTCTGCCTCCTTGGCATTGAGGATTTCGGTGACCGAGCGTTCGCTCACACCGCTTTTCAGACCCTCGTCAATGTAGGCGCGGAGTGACTTCAACTGCTGGTCGGTCTCTGCCAGCGGCTGTGCCGCCAGCGACCCCCTTGTACTTGGCTATGAGATCTTTGCCCGAACGCTTCTGCGCGGGTCTGTCGGAGCTGAGCTTGATAAGGCGCATCAGCTCCATGTCGCGGAGCAGGTTCAAGGCCCCGTCATTCAATACTTCCACTCTCCAAGTCTGCGCCATGGCTGTTCGATTCGGTCTGGAAGGAAGGCTGCGTACTTTATGGCGTGGTGAAAAGGACTACTTGACCGCAGTCCCCTCTTCCGTCCACTGTTTCGGCAGCCCAACCTTGCGCAGCATCTCGTTGGCCTTCTCCAGCTTGTCTGGGAACAGGATGATGTCGTCATACTTGTTCAGCGAGCTGTCCACGCGCACAATGGGCACCTTACGCCTCTTCAGTTCTGATGTGATTTTCATGGCCTGTCTTTTTTGTCGGTGTCAATCTTTCTTGTCCTTCGTTCTTTTCCTTCTCACCAGAAATCCTTCATACTCCACGTCCTTCCTGAAAGCCTCCCAGTCGCCCTCCCGCTCGCCCAACACCTCAAAGTCCTCTTCCACCTCCGAAAGATAACGCGCAATGCCCATTCTGTAGAGCCGCGTCCTTGCCTTGGTGCTACCAGTGGCATAGACCCACGCCTCGGGATGCCTGTCGGTGAAGGCGTAAACCGTTGCCACCACGGTCGCCAGCACCTTATCGCTGTCTCCATTGTTAGAGATGACAGTGTCGTCAATCTCACCCGTGGCATGGCCCTTATCACCAAATGCCAGATTGTGGATGTTGCGAAGGTTGGTCGGCTGGTAGCGCACGATCTTGTGAATGATCCCCCTCGGCCCCTCGCTCACAAACTCGAAGGTGAACAGCCTGGAACTGGAGGCCAATGGATATTTGGGCAGCTTCATACCGACAGGTCCATATTGGGGCGAATGCCTTACAAAGGTAGGGTTGCATGTGACTATCTCTGCCCTACGAGACAGGGTTCTCGGCCAGCTTGGCGGCTATGTATCCGTCTGTCTCTATGCGCGGCAGCAATTGGCCGCTCAACCTACCATCAGCGTGATCTCTGCCATGATTCTTTGCGCAGCTTGCGGGCATCCATGCCCTTGAAAATGGCGGCCATCCCCTCATCACTGGCCTCTCCCTCTGCGGGTATCACAGTGAGGCCGTCCACCTCTATGGTGTCCTTTTGGAGAAGGCCGTCCCCTTTGGCCTTCACTGTTTTCTCCCGTGCCTTGCGCTGCGTCACGGTAAAGCCGAAAAGCTCCGAGATGCTTTGCAGCACCTTCAGCACTTTCGGGTTCTCATAATGTATGACTGCTTCTGGCATGGTCGGACAAAGATAACGGACTGTTTGCTGCCATCAGCGTAGCCGCCCGCCTCTGTGCGCGGCAGCAAGGGACCGTTCAACTTGTCCGTAAAGGTGATGGTCCTGTGAACTGTGGCCATGATGCGATGAATTGGAATACAAAGTTAGTGACTAAGGATAATGGCTGTTCTGTTGGTCGAGCGGGCGCGCCCAATCCCGTAGGGATGCAATGATTGTAGCCGTCATCGGTCATCCCGAAATTGCCATCAGAACCCCAGCGGGGTGACATAGGCTATGCCACCCCGTTGGGGTTGCAGATGCGTGGGCGGTGGGGCTATGGTGCTACAATCATGTCACCCCGCTGGGGTTTGCAGCCATCAGCGTAGCCGCCCGCCTCTATGCGCGGCAGCAACTGGCCGTTCAACTTGGCCGTGAAGGTGATGGCCCTGCGGACTGTGGCCATGATGCGCTGATGAGGAACACGAAGTCAACGGTTCAGGATAATGAAGACACGAAGGCAGTTTGCAATAAAGCTCACAAGGCACGGACAGCGTTTATTCTCGACCCTTCTTACTTCCAATTCAAGGACATTCACGCTTGCTCAATTGCACCCCTTCCTCATAGAATTGTTTGTTGCAACCTCCTCGTTCGTTATAAAAGATGACTGTCCCGTGAATTTTGCCTTTATCAAATGGAACAATTCGCATGACCGAACCATTGGGGTAAAACTCCTCAAACAACACCTTCTGATGGTCAGAATAGGTCGTTTTCCAGCGCACACTCCCGTCCTTCGAATGGTATTCATATCCGAAACCAATTGGTTTGCCATTTTGATATATGTACATTGACTTTTTGATTCCGTTTGAGTACCACTCCTCCCAAACACCGTCCTTCTCTCCTTGAACATAAGTTTCCTTAGCACTCACATTCCCATGTTCATCATATACTAAGTAGGTTCCATCAACTAAACCTCTTGAATGGTGGATGTATTCTACTTTAAGTTTCCCATTATCATGGAACCGCTTTTTGACAACTGTTCCATCTGGCTTCCTTACTGAATGATATTGTAATTCTCCGTTTTCAAAATATCTTTTATCCCAGAGAAAACTGGAATTTAAATACGGCAATCGTTCGCTCTGAATCATGCCCGATTTATAATATTCTGTCCAAACTCCAGTCGGAACACCGTTCTTATAGAACCTTCTGAACTCAACTTCTCCGTTGTCGAAGTACCCAACTTCCTCACCGTCTGGGTGCACCTGATTGATGAGCACAGTCTTGTAATGGAGCTGTCCATTTTGATGATATCTGGTGGCTACGATAATCGAGTCAGACTGACTTCTTTCATAACGGATGCCGCCATTTTTATAGTAACCTTGATACAAGGATTGGACACCAGACTCATAAGTTCCTGTCTCGACTAACGAACTATCCGTTTGGTCGTACTCCACAAAATCACCGTGTCGTAAATCCTGTTTAAAGCGTTGTGTTCTATAACAAAACCCCGATTTAGAGTAATACCTGTAATACCCATCCTTTAAGAAATTCGCAAAATCAATCTCGTACTTTATTTGAGTTAGATTCCAATCATAATAGATGCTCAGCTTTCCATCACGCAAAACTGAATCCTTAATGTGATAAAAATCTGTGCGGTGCTCACAACGCCCTGGAGGATGATACTTTAAATAGGAAGTGTCCTCATGAAATATCTTCAAGTCTTGGCTAAACAAAATGGTTGGGAGAACCATCAAGATTTGAATGATGCCTATACGTTTCATGAATTCTGTGAGCTTTTGACCGTCAATAAAACCCCCTGTAACACCACTTGTCCAATCCACCTGAACACCCCCCTTCAATTCCTTGTCTGCGAATATACTTCCCCAAGGGATTCCAACACCTTCCCCCAAACGCAACCCCGTTGCAGAAACTATCTTTGCGGCCCTTTTATGCCCAGCGTGCGTTTCCTCTTCATCTTATTGGCGGTGCTGCTGCCCCTTGTGGGCGGTGCGCAGATACGCGGCACGGTGACCCACGAGCGCAACGAGGTGCTGCCCAACGCCACCGTCCTGCTACTGCCCGATAGCATCTTCGCAGTGACGGACGCCAATGGCATCTTCACCCTCACCCCGCCCCGCAATGGTGACTTTGAGGTGGAGGTGCGCTATGTGGCGCATGGCGAGGTAAGGAGGGCGGTGCGCTACGAGGGCATGCCTGTGGAACTGGCCTTCTCGCTGCGCTTCTCTGCCGAGCGGCTGGGCGAGGTGCTGATAGAGGGCGAGCACGGCCACCATGACGAGATGCTGAGCAACGTGCATCTGGAGGAGGGTTTCGTGGAGATGCAGACCCGTGGCGCACTGGCGCAGACGATGGAGCGCGTGGCGGGCATCACGTCCATCAACGTGGGCGTGGGCATCGCGAAGCCCGTCATCCGCGGGCTGTACGGCAACCGCGTCATCGTGATGAGCGACAACGTGAAGCAGGAGGGCCAGCAGTGGGGCACCGACCACGGGCTGGAGATTGACCAGTATGACGTGGGCGAGGTGGAGATCGTGAAAGGCCCCGCATCGCTGCAATACGGCTCGGACGGCCTGGGCGGTGTGGTGAACATCCTGCCGAGGAAGATACCCGAGCGCAACACGGTGAGTGGGCACATACTCGGCAATTTCCGCAGCAACAACCTGCACGGGGGCGGGGCGGCCAAGCTGGCGGTGAACGTCAACAATATCTTCGGCAGCGTGCGCTACTCGCGGCAGGAGTGGGGCGACTACACCGTGCCTGCCGACAGCTTCGACTACCTCGGTTTCCGACTGCCCATCCACGGGGGCATCCTGAAGAACACCGCTGGGCAGGAGCAGAATATCAGCGGCACGGTGGGCATCCTGCGCAGCCGTGGCCTCACCCGCCTCGATGTGACGCACTACGACCTCAACGTGGGCCTGTTCTCTGGGGCGGTGGGCATTCCGCGCGCCTACGCCCTGACGCACGATGGCGACCACCGCAACGTGGATTTTCCCAGCCAGCGGGTGCGCCACACCAAGGCGGTGCTGAGCCAGGAGTTCTTCTTTCATGACGATGAGATTCTGCACGTGCATTTTGGGTTACAACAGAACCTGCGGCAGGAGTTCAGTTTCCCTGAGTTCCACAGCCTGCCCAATGCGAACGGTGAACGGTTGGCGATGGAACTGCTGCTGAGGACTTACACCGTGAACGGCCACTACTCGCACCGCCCGAAAGAAAACCTAGAGAACACCTACGGTTTCGATGGGCAGTATCAGACCAACACGGTGGCGGGCTTCGAGTATCTGCTGCCTGATTTCCGCACGTGGCGGTCGGGCCTCTACGCCATCTCGGCATGGGACGCCACCGACCGTCTGCTTGTGCAGGGTGGCCTGCGTGGCGACTATGGCAAGAACATCACGGACTTCCGCCAGCGG
This sequence comes from uncultured Chryseobacterium sp., assembly GCA_964500205.1. GTDB lineage: Bacteria > Bacteroidota > Bacteroidia > UBA10329 > UBA10329 > UBA10329. The sequence goes on from CAZCNS010000002.1 coordinate 73,362, forward strand.
TACGTCTTCAACGGCAATGGCGACATCCGCGACTCGCTCAGCTCACCCGCCACGGACAGCGATTTCTTCAACGCATCGGGTTCGGTGGGCATCAACTATGCGCTAAGGCCAGAGAAATGGTGGCTGAAGGTGAATGTGGGCAAGAGCTTCCGCATCCCTTATCCGAACGAGACGGTGAGCAACGGGATGCACCACGGCACTTTCCGCCACGAGATGGGCACGCCCGACCTGCGCTCGGAGCACGGCTATCAGCTCGACATCAGCACGCAGTGGGAGCGGAGGAAATGGCGCGGGGCAGTGGCCGTGTTTGCCAACTATTTTGACGGCTACATCTATCTGAGTCCGAGCGGGCAGTTTTCCGCCCTGCCCGAAGCGGGGCAGATATTCCGTTACCAGCAGCATGATGCGGTCTATACAGGCTTCGAGGCCGACTGGGATTGGAGGCCATTGAAATGGCTGCAACTGCATCAGGCCTATGAGTACGTCTGGAACATCAACGTGGAGACCTCGCTGCCGCTGCCGTTCACCCCGCCCGGGTCGGTGCTGTCTGAGATGCGGCTGGTTCACCGCTCGTTCTCGGTGTTCGAGGACCTCTACCTCTTCGTGGCCGACCGCTACGTGCTGGCCCAGAACCGCGTGGACAGGAATGAAATGACCACGCCAGCTTACAATCTGCTGGATGCTGGGGTCGGGTTTAAGGTCAAAGGTTCAAAGTTCAAGGTTGCGCACTTGGAGATTTCCTTTTCCGTGCAGAACATCCTGAACACGCCCTACCTGAATCACCTGAGCCGTTATAGGCTCATCAATGTGCCTGAGCAGGGCAGGAATTTCGTGGTAACGGTGAAGGTGCCGTTCATCGCACGCATCGAAAGCAAGCGCAAGCGCTAAGGCTCACTTGGCCACGCCCTCCTCGCCCACCTGCACACCGCCCTTGTAGATGAGGGTCTTCACGAGCTGCTTGCCTTCGTAGACGAAGACTTTCCCATCAATGAGCTGCTTGTTCTTGAACTCCCCTTCTTTGGAAACGTTGCCGTTCTTGTCATACAAGCGGTTGAATCCGTCCACAATCTCACCGAAAGCACGGGCCGGGGCTTTCTGCACTTTGCCCGTGTACTTTTTAACGTTGTCGTCAAACTCCTTTCCTTGGGCCACATTCACTGTCTTCTCCTCCTCGACTTTGCCATTATTGAAAAAGCGCTTGGCCTTGATGGAACCATCCTCGTAGTATTCAACAAGTTCACCTGCCTCATTGCCGTTCTTCCATTCACCGAGATACATGAGCACTCCGTTGTCATGGAAATACTTCTGCTGGCCCTCGCGTTTGCCCGATGAATTGTAGTTCCAATCATACTTGACGTTACCATTCTCGTTGTAATACTTGTACTGTCCGGCCCACTTGTTCTGCTGCCACATGCCTTCCTCTTGAAGGTTGCCGTTGCGGTAATAGATCTTCGCATAACCATTGGCCACATTGTTCACAAAAGTGAGCTCATGCTTCTTGGTGCCCTCGGGATAGTATTTGGTCCAGACCCCGTTCTTCTTGTTATTGACGTAGTCGCCTTCTTCTACGAGCTGCCCCTCGTTGTATCCCTTGAACTTGCCTTCGCGGTTATACACCTTCCACTTTCCTTGCCGCAGATCAGCTGCATCACGTCTATTGATGGTATCACCTTTCTCCACCTCGAAAGATTGGGCCGAGGCAACGAACGCAAGCAGCAATATCAGACTCGCTGCGGCAGAAACTCTCATGAAAGTGTGGATGAACAACGTCATGGCAGGCATCAGATTCCTTTTGAAATACGACTGCGAGCAACGATTTCGATGCTCGCGTTGTGGGATGCCAAGATAAGCGTAGTTTTATGACCTGCTGAGACGTCATGGAAAAATGGACAATAGACGCCACTGACCGGAGCCCAAAGGTGGTTCTCGACCGTCAGGAATCTATTCTTTTGGTCGAAGGGCGTTCGTATCCGGAAGAAGGAATGGATTTCTTCGACCCCATCATCATGCGATTCCGATCTATTCAGGATTCGGACAATCCGATCAGGACGGTGCATATCCGTTTGGAGTATTACAACTCGGCTACCACGAAGGCGCTTGCAGACCTGCTCACCGCCATGGAACTTTGCGGCAAGCGCGGCAATGACGTGAAGGTGATCTGGGAGTATGAGGAGGATGATGACGGCATTGCGGAGGACATCGAGATGTTCCGCGAGACTTATCAGCTCGATTTCGATACGCGCTTTACAGAATTCAACTGACCTTCTGAGGCACGATGTTGGCCAGCATGTCGCTGGTCATGGCCAGAAGGTCAAAGCGATGCCTCCACCCCCAATCTTGACGAGCTACACTGTCATCGATGCTGCCAGGCCAGCTATCGGCAATGGTCTGACGATGGTCGGGGGCATAGCTCGCGCTGAATCCCGGCATCGTTTCTCGGATAGCATCAACGAGCTCCCGTGGAGTGAAATCGAGGGCAGCCACATTATAGGATGAGCGCACCTTGACACGGTCGCCATCAGCATTCATGATGCCAAGCGTGGCATCTATGGCATCTGGCATGTACATCATGGGCAGGCGGGTGTCCTCCCGAAGGAAACAGGTGAAGGGCTCATTCTTCGCTGCGACATGGAAAATGTCCACTGCATAATCGGTGGTGCCACCACCTGGTGCGCTCTTATAGCCGATAAGGCCGGGGTATCGGAGGCTACGCACATCAACCCCGTGCTTGAGGAAATAGTACTCGCACCAACGCTCTCCTGCCAGCTTGCTGATGCCATAAACAGTGGTGGGCTCTGCGATGGTGTGCTGAGGGGTAAGCAGTTTAGGGGTGCTGGGACCAAACACTGCTATGGAGCTGGGCCAGTAGATGCGATCTATATGACCCTCGCGGGCAAGTTCCAGCACATTAAGCAGCCCGTCCATATTGAGTCTCCACGCACCCACAGGTTTCTGCTCGCCAACAGCAGATAGCAGCGCGGCCAGCAGATACACATCGGCCACCTGATACTTGTTCACCAAGTCGAGCAAACGCTCCTTGTCCAGCACATCGAGCAGCTCGAACGGGCCACCGGATTTCACTTCTTCAGATGCTGTCTTGATGTCGGATGCTACCACATGGTCAGCTCCATGCTGCTCACGCAAGGCCATCACAAGCTCAGTACCTATCTGGCCTGAGGCTCCTATCACCAACACTCCCTTTCTGCTACTCATCCTGCTGCTCATTTTGGGCAAATGTACCGAGAAGGCACGGCTGTTCATGGCAACGTAACCACCTGCACGGGACAAATTCCATCCCTGTGCGAGAACCACCGGATGATGATTACATCACCAGCGCGTACATGAGCCTGCCTATCATGAAATAGCAGAACAGACCAATGATATCGTTCGCGGTGGTAATGAATGGCCCTGTGGCCAAGGCGGGATCCTGCCCCATGCGTTTAAGGCCGAGAGGTACCACCGTTCCGAAAATCCCAGCGTAAAGTATCACCACGATCATAGAAAGACCGATGGTGAAGCTGAGAGCCATGCTGTGTCCGTAAAAATGCGCGTACCCGAGTATAGCGAGCGAGCAGGCGAGGCCATTAAGCAGACCTACCGCGAGTTCCTTGCCCAGTTTCGGTAAAACACCGTCACGACTGAGGGTATTGTTGGCAAGACCCTGAACGATGAGTGCGGAAGACTGAATGCCCACGTTGCCCCCCATGGAGGCGACCAGCGGCATGAAAATCGCCATTTCCGGGAATACGCGAAGCTGATCTTCGTACTGCTCGATGACCTGCGAACCGATGATGCCACCAGCCATGGCGATCAGTAGCCAAGGAAGTCGCGCACGGCTCATAATGAACGCAGTATCCGTGGTCTCAATGTTTTCGGAGATACCGCTCATGAGCTGGTAGTCACGGGAGGTCTCCTCACGCACCACGTCCATCACGTCATCCACGGTTATGCGGCCAATGAGCCTGTTCCATTTATCGACCACGGGAATGACCACAAGGTCATACTTCTCCGCGAACTGGGCTACTTCCTCCGCAGGGGTTTCAGCCTGCACCGCCCTCACATCGTCATCATAGATATCCTTGATGAGCGACCGCTCTGGAGATATCAGCATTCTCTTGAGAGAAACGGTGCCGAGGAGACGGTCTTCATCATCGACAACATAGACGGTGTAAACCGCCTCCACATCTTCGGCCTGCTTGCGCATCTCCCTGACACACCTCGGAAGAGACCAATTGAGGTTGACTCTGATGAGTTCCTTGGCCATTAGACCTCCAGCCGTGTTCTCATCATACTGCAGCAGCGATGCGATATCGCTGGCCTGTTCCTCGTCCTCCACCCGGTCGAGTACCTCGGTCTGTCTGGCCTCCGGCAACTCTGAGATGATATCGGCAGCATCATCGGAGTCGAGCAGGTCAATATACTGGGCTATCTCATCACTGCTCAATGAGCGGAGGAAACGTTTCCTCACATCTTCATCCAGCTCGATGAGTACTTCGGGGCGCGTATCATCTTCGAGAACCCGGAAAACAAACTGTGCCTCCTGGAGGCTCAGCTCATCGAGTATCTCGGCAATGTCCGCAGGATAAAGGTCGCCTATCTTGGCAACGACCGAAGACCGGTCGTGCTGCTCCACATCATCCCTGAGACGGGCGATGAAATCACTGGTGAGCTCAAACTGCATCCTTCCAAGGTTCCTGAAATTGGTGAAGCCGCAATCGGCCTGAAAGCCGACTGCACGCAAAAGTAGTGGAAGCCAACCGGTTTGGTAAGCAATGTTCTCACATCACAGTTAACCCCTGAAAGGAGCGACTGTCTTTAACGGGTAAGCTCCATCACTTCAAAGGTGACCTTACCGCTGGGCACCTGTATCTCAGCTGTGTCGCCCACCTTCTTTCCAAGCAGTCCTTTGCCTATGGGCGATTCCACAGAGATTTTGCCCTCCTTAAGATTCGCCTCTTTCTCTGGCACAAGCATATAATTCATTGTCATGCCATTGGCCACGTTCTTGATTTTCACCTTGCTAAGGATCAGAACTTGGTCACTGGCCAGCTTGGACTCATCGATCACCTTCGCATCGGCAATGGTGGCCTCCAACTTGGCGATCTTCATCTCCAGTAGGCCCTGAGCCTCCTTAGCAGCGTCATACTCAGCATTCTCAGATAGATCGCCTTTGTCCCGGGCCTCTGCTATCTGCTGCGAGATCATAGGTCGATCGACCCTTTTCAGTTGATCGAGTTCGGCTTTGAGTCTGTCAAGTCCTTCCTGTGTGAGATAGGTGCTCATGTTAGTTGAATCATCAGTGTATAAACGCAAAGAATCCCGCGCATGCGGGACTCCTTGAGAGTTCAAAGGTAAGGAAATTAAGATGCAGCTTACAGCGTGATACGTGCTCCGATACTGTGTACCCCAAGGAAGGGGTTTGTAGCGCGGAAAGAGTAGTCGATACCGAGCTTGCTCTTCTTCTCACTGTCCTTCTTAGTCAGGGGCACATTCACCGTAAGCCCTGCTGTAGGGCCAGTAAGCGCAGAGATGGCAATGTTGTTCTCTGCACCGCTACTGCCCATCTGAAGCACATAACCGCCTCGCAGCATGAACAATTCCTTGAAGGAGTACTCAGCTCCGAAGTTCATCAGGTCTCGTGTAAAGCTGTTTGAAGTGAAGTTAGCAGCGATACTGACCTGATGTGACAGGTCAGTATTTCTCCAGTGATAGGTAGCACCTATGTGCAGCGATGAGGGCATCTCGTACTGCTCAGGACGGTATTCCAAGGTGAGACTACGGTCACTACCGGGAATCGAACCTCGAACACCAAGACCATCCCCGCTGAAACGCATCGCAGGCCCAACATTCTTCAATGATATGCCGAACTGCAGGTTGTCCTTGTTGCGCTCCTTGTCACGGCTACCGAGGCGGGTGGTGTATGAGACACCGGCATCAAAGGCAACACCGCTAGCGCTGAGGTTCTGGATGCTGTGATTGATCACGCGTACCGTGACACCTCCATTGATGCTGTTGGAGAAAGATTTGGCATAACTCACCCCAATGTTGAGGTAGTTGGGAGAGAAGGTACCGATGCCACCATCCGGGATATCGGTAGTAGTGATGTCGATCTCTCCAAAGCTCATGTTCATCACACTGAGACCGATGACACCAGCCTCACCGATCTTTTGGGAAAGACCGAATGAGTTGATCATCACTCCACTGCCCACAAGCCACTGGGTGCTTGTAAAGAGCACCTCAGTCTTCGTGGTGAATGCCATACCTGCAACATTGAGCCACTGTGCCTCCAAGCCACGTGCAGATGCCGAATTGGCGTTGCCAAAACCGCTTGAACGGGCCCACGGGTTGATGAGCAGTTCTGTTGCTCCAGCCTGTCCGGCCCGGTCAGAGTTACCCCCGATGACGGGCACGGTAGCGGCTGCAAACAGCATGATAAGGGTGGATATGCCTAAAGCTTTCTTCATTTCAGTCTTTAATTCAAAGGAAATGCGTGTTTACCTCAATCAAGGGTCAGAACGAGTCAAGGTCAAGCTGTCGGACGGTTCCGAACCATTTGATGACCTTCTCTCCGATGCCAGGTGCCTCAACGTGTATCAGGTACACTCCGCTCGCTACAGGAATCTGCTTGTGGTTCTTGAGATCCCAGTCCAAGGATGTGATCGGGGAGGATTTCTTGAACTCACGAACCAAGATTCCATTGACCGTGTAAATGCGCACAGTACAATCGTCTGGGAGATTGATGATCTTGACGATGTTATCGAGCTGCGTACGCTCGTATCCTGAATGCGCGTAGTACGGATTAGGTACAGCCCGAATCAGATCGAGGGCACTTTCTGCAGTAGTAATATCTCCACGAACAGTTGCGAAATCCCCTGTGGTGAAGGTGTACATCGGAAGGTTGCCATTCTCAGGTTCAGCAGCCGCCCAACCCACTGCCATGTTGCTGCGGTAGGGCTTGGTTACACGCAACTCCACCTTCACATCGTTAGCCAGCAACTGTCCGTTCTCGGAAAGCACAGGAACGCCAACCCACATGCAGTCTTTCCATACCCTTCTTTTCTCAGCATTGGATGGGTTGAAATTGTTGTCAGACAACTTGCTATAGATGAATGCTCCTTCATCATATGCAGGGACATCATTTGCTGGGTCGGTACCGTTGTTACCGAAAATGTAGATGTAGTGACCGCCTCCAAAGATGACGTTGGGAGAAAGTATCTCCTGATTGAAGTTGTTGTCAAAAATGCGTGAGGTCGGGTTCCAGATCATATCACCTCCGTTATCCTGAAGAAGCCATGAACTCTCACCAAAGGCCATGTTCAAACGCTGACCTGTCTCGACATTGACCGCGTAGCCCGGGAACCAGCTCATACCCATACCTGAACCATCTGGTCTACCATCCTGATCGACTGACGGGCTCATCCGTAGGTTGAATCTTCGTGCATCTCCGATACGGGGAACATTCTCATCGGCCACTTCAATCACAGGGCAGCGTGTCCACTTACTGCGGTCTGAGGTGATCACTACATCAACTCCAGCGAGGTTTCTCAGCTCGTTCAGCGCCTTGAACTGATTCCAAGTGGGCGACATGACGCCACTCTCATTACTTGCCAAGCGGTATGGTGCCCAAGTGCCGTTCAGGACTGTCTCAAACACTTGCTGAGGGTCTCCGTAGTCTCCATTGGGAACTGGTATTAGAGGATCAGTTTCCACTGTTCCTGAACGTATCCAATTCTGCGGAGATACTCCATCCACGTTAGGTACACCACTTAGCCAGAACTGAGGTCCAGAGAACTCGATGCGTGAGGATATCAGTCCCATTCCGGCATCGACATTTCCTGGATCAATGGTCTGCTCAATGAACACAGACAGACCCCACTCAGGAATAAGCATCTCATCACCGTTGGAGAGACCAAGAGGCTTTTCAGCAAAAACGACTTTTGACCCTCCGACTGTGGGACAGCCATCACCGATGCATTCCAGTGACCAATACGCATCTGTAAGATTGCCAGGAGTGATGGTGTCAAGGATACGGAAAACAAAATCAGCGAAGGGTACATTCTTCGGATTAACCACCTTGATCTCTACCGGACCACGACCGAAGTCGTAGGTGATCTCCTTCACTCGGCTCTCGGCAGACTGAGAGATGTCGTGCAGCGATTTCTGAGAAAGCTTGAGGTCACGACCTCCATTGCCTTGACCCTCGATACGGGTGAGTCGGGGGCCATCACCATAGTTTACACTAACTATGGTTCCTGACTGTTCAGGTTCAACTTTGTGGGGAATGCCCAAGACTGCCGAAATACCTCCTCCGGTGGCATTCTTACGTCCTGCCAAGTAAGGCGTCTTCTGGCCATCAAGCGCAGTCGGGTCGTTCTGGTCGTAGTTTTTGAAGTTGTTGTAAGCGTAGGCAATCGCCATGTAGTAGTACTTCTTGTGATTCACAAGCCTTCTGTCACCTGTTGCAAACTGATCTTGTGTGATCTGGAATGAGTGTCGAAGGCCCGCGTTCTCTCCATTGACCATCTCCATCGGAACACTTGCGTTCAGTTCCTCTGAGAAGGTGAAGTTCACAAGTTGGGCAATAGGGGCATTCGTCAAAGGATCGATGTTCTCTATGTCGCACTGAACCACGAGCCTCGCAACGTCAGGATTGAAGAGTTCCGAACTTGAAACGGTCTCATCCTTCAGCTGGAAAATCTGGTAGCCCTCAAAGCGATAGATATTATCAATGTCCTGACCTTCTTCAAGCGGAACGATGAAAGGGTCTATTTGCGCATAATCCTCATTGGCATTGTTTGAGGAGGTCGGATTGGACAGCAAAAGAACAAGCTCTCGGTCAAGCTCGATGATCTCAAGGTTTGGAGCATCGGGTCCATCAATAAGTATGAAGCAGTTGTCGAAAAGGGCCTGTGCCTTATCATCGACTACACGCAGCTTCTCTACAGACCTGTACGGGTCAGACGCATCCGTAGCACGCGCCCACACCACACCAACAGTGATGTCATTGACGGCACCGGACTCCAGTGTAAACGGCCCTGCCGACTGCATAAACCTGCGGTCGAAGGGAAGGTTACCAGCGGTCTGCTCCGTCCATGGTTCTTGCGGCACACCATTGGTACCCCAGGCACAGGGGTCAGAGTCACCGGGAAACATATATCCTGCACTTACGCCCACGTTGCAACCACTGTTCGGGTGTCCATTACCACCCCAGCACATGGGGTTGTTATCCCTCCAAATACCACGCATATAATTATAGTATTCCGCAGCTGTGACTGGGTCGCCAATAACGCTGCCGTCATTGTTGTGGAACACAAAACGCCTCATACCGAAACGTTCATTATCAATGATTCCATCGCCATAACCCACACCGATGCCGCCATAGACAATGCCTCCCTCTGAGAGGGCCTGCTGAACTTCACAATTCGTGAATAGCGGGTTATCAGCACCGTCATTGTCCTGATAGGGTCCCTGGAAGAAGTCGACACCTACAGCCGGAGGGTTCTCTCCATACTGAAGAGGTCCACCTGTACCGTCAACTGGCAAGCCATTATAGCAGTAGCCCAGACCTCTGCGAACATCACAGCCTACATAGTCATCCTGTGCGAATCCAAGATCGGGATCCACCCACTGAGCGAAGTAGGTATTGGCCAAGGTGAACGATCCACGGTTGATGAGTTCGTAGTTATAGAACGTCATATCGTTGATCTCGTCATTGGTAGAGAAGGCGAATGCCTGAGCTCTGACCTCCATACCAATAGGATTGCCACCTGACTCGGTGTGGATGTTACCCTTATCGTTGAACACCCACCAGTGCGTCTCGTCACCGAAAAGGCGCACCTGTCGGGTCCTCAGACACTCAAACTCCGTAGGATTGAGGTCATAGAAAGGATAGTCACCACCATCCTCTGGGTTGTAACTACCGCTTCCGTCAGCATCGAAATAAGGAGCCAGATTGTACTCCTGCCCTTGAGTGATATCACCATGTGCAGGCCAGTTTAGAATTGAGGCTGGGATGGAATAACCCGGAAACTCCTCGCCATCACTGCATTCTGGATCCTCTTTGCAGAGGTACCAAGCCACGAACTGATCGACCTCTGGGCGCGTAATCTTGAAGAAGCGGTCATATGCAGCGCAGATCTCAGGCTCGATTTCAGCAGTAACAGTGTTAAGCGGACCAGGCCAGTAGTCGAACCCGACCTGTCTGAAACGCATCGCAGCCAACTTGAGCTGATTGTTGACGTCAGTTCCACCCATCCAGAGTGAACCAGCGAATAGTGAATGCTTGCCACTTCCTTTGGGTACTTCGTAACGAGGCTGGCCCTGAAGGTCCCACCACATGTCACCGCCACTGTGGATTCGAGCGCGAACATTATTCAATTGAAGGTCGATAGATGCCGCAGGTGGCGCACAATCAGCTGCCAAGCCCTTGGCCCCATCAAGCTTGCCCTGCTTTCCATCCTTGGCCCCTTTGGACCGCTCCGCAAAAGCAGGAAGCGACAGCAGTACCGCAAAAGCGGCCGTTGCGAGAATTCTCATTTGCTTTTCCATTTCAGTTTCCTTTAATCATTCATAAATCAGAAATTCAGCATTAGTCCAACCCTGAACCTTCTTGGAATGGAGAAGTTGGCTGGGTTGTTGACCTTCACTGAGTACAGGTCACGGAATGATTGTTCATCTGTTTGCTGGGCAATATCGATCTGGCTCTGAGCGGCATTCAGGTAACCATCATCGTTAGGATTGCCAGTAGCGCGATACACGTTGATCACATTTCGGGTATTGAGTAAGTTCTGAAGATCGAAGTAGAAGTTCAACACCGATGTCTTCGCAGGCTTGTCCTCAGAACCTTTGTTCCATTTGATGGTGAAGTCACGGTCAATCCGTGCATCTACCCTGAACTGCCAAGGTTTGGCCGAACCGTTGATGGATCCCTCCAAGAAGCCCTGAACGGCACCACTTATAAGTCCCTCCGCAGAGATGTTGGTCTGCGCAGAATAAGGAGTACCCGAACCTGCACGGATAATGGCGAACACACCGAAATTCTCCAACCAATTGATCACCTTCCCGCTCTTGGTGGTGGTCTTCGGGCCATTGTAGTTCTTGCCCGCACCGAAACGGTAGTCAGCACTGACAACGATGTTATGACGCTGGTCGAAATCAAGAGGCTGGGTCACCCGCAGGTTCGGGAAACCTGCATTGATCAGGTTCTGGCTGGTGGTTGCACTTGAACCAGTACCATCAGCAAACTGGAGTGTATAGGCTACGCGAAGCTGTATATTGCTTGTTCTGCGAAGATCATAGGTCAAGGTAAGACCTTTAACAGTTCCAAAGTCCAGATTGCGGAAAGTGAGATAAGTTCTGGGATAGGCTTCATTTACTCGGAAAACAGTGATCTGGTCACGCATCTCGCGATAGAAAGCGTTCAACTCGAATGCAGACCTCTTACTGAGTTTCTGCTTGAAACCAATGGCATACTCAATAGTGGTCTCAGGCCGCAGATCAGGGTTGTTCACTATGTTGTTACCAATGTTCTCAATGAACAGGTAGTCCAACAGGTCTAGCCGATTTCCCGTGAGGGGGCGCTGGGTGAGAACATCATAGTTGGCGAAGAACAACGCATCCTCAGAGATCGGGAACGAGAAGGATATACGTGGCATCACGTTTATCTGTGGATCGTAATCCTTAAATGCGGTTGCATCTGTTATCTGCTCATGATCAGGATTGACCAAAAGAGGTGCTATACCCGTTCCAGTGCGAAGTGTGGTAGGGTCGGTTATGATTGTTCCTTGGGAGTTGTACCACGTGTCACCTTCCCTATAACCCAGTATAGCGGTAGGAGATTGAAGGTCATTAACATAGACCACTGCATCACTGCTTATATTACCTGGATGGGTAACCAACTCACCACCCGGCTGAAGGGAAGTAACGTCACCCGCTCTCCGCGTCTCTTGAAGCGAATAGGGATCTTTCAAAACTCGTTGGTTAGCATCAAACCGGTCAACACGGACACCAACCCGGAAAATCAAATCTTTGAAGGTGAACTCATCCTGAATGTACCCGGACATGTAGATGGGCTCGAAAGGAGCCACCTTGCGGGTGAATCTACCATTCTCGTCACGCTCATTGAAGAAGCTGTCGAAAGTCGGGCGTCCACTCAATCTGCGACCAGTGTGGTCAAAACCGTAGTAGTTGACCAAGTAGTTACCGTTATTCAACAGCTCATCTGCACTGAACCACTCTGTCTGGAAGAAGGACGGGTCGAAAGAGTCTATGTCCAGCCAGTCAGTTCCAGCGGGATCCAATCCCAGCGCAAGACGCATGTTGTAATCAATGAAAGCCTGCCCCACACCACCCAACAGAGGGTTGTTGGGGTCTCGAGGGGTGTAGAGCGGATTGTATGAGATGGTGTCTGTGAAGCTGCCATTGGCATCAAAATGAATTAGAGGATTCTCTCTATCCTGCTGCTCCAAGTGGTTGTTGGCATACTGCCGTGTGATTTCCCAAAGTCTGTAAGGCGAATAGCCTACAAAGGCATCGTTGCGTTGCTCGTACTCGAATCCGAGAGAGATTGAATGGTTCTTGATGTCAAACGCGCCCATAGCAGCAACTCGGAACTGACTCTGATCCAATTTGCTGTACTGATTGTACGGATAACCTGTGTTCCTCCAGATGTTATGAACATTCAATGGGAGGTCTCCGTTACGCAAAGCACCACGGTCTTGGTTGATCTGCGTCAGGTTCTCGTAACGTCCCTCTGCATTCGGGTAAAGGTTGTAGTACTGTTGCGTGTAGGCCGAAAGTTCTGGATTGACATCAGATGGAGTGAAGAGAACCATGGTGTCTCTCACTGGCCCTTCCACAAAACCGAAGAGTCCTGATGCCTCATCAAATCCTGGAGCATAAGTGCGTTCTCTTAAGGTTTCGAAATGTCCTACGTATCCATATCGGAAAAGCTGGTCTCCGTGACGAGGGTCCTGCAACACACGGGTGTAACGCTCGTAGTCAGCCTGAATGCTGTAGTAAGCATTGGAAATGGTCGATGACTTCTTCGCCCCGCCTTCCTCTTGTCCTGTGTTTCCGAAACGCTGGGTGAATCGACCAAAGACCCTCCAGGTCTTATCAATGCGCTCACCATTCCTACGGTGATTGAAGAGAGAATTCGAGTAATCATAAAGCCTTCTATCGTTGAAGTCCAACGAACCACCAACCTTGAAGGTGATATTTGGTGTTGTGTAAAGGTCAATGTTCCCAGAAACCACCAATCCTCTCTGTGGAACATTCCTACGCTGACGGGTGAACTCCAAATCACTCTGACGCGTGAATTCCGATGCAAGGAAGCTACCGCCTTGAGGATTTCGGATAATCGGGTTGGATTGCAGCTCTTCCCATTTATCGTCATTCACATAATAATGTCCAATGGCTGAAGGGCGCGGGTCCTGAATGTAGCTCACTTCGCCCGCAAGAAAATAACCAAGCAGTGGTCTTCTGGCCTTACCCTCAGGATCGGTTTTATCCTTGACGCTCAGCAGAGGACCGGACAAATTAGCCCCAACAAGATGGTAACCCTGTGGATCCAGTAGATAGTCGTTGTTATCGTTGAGCCGGATACCACCTGAACTCAGCAATTCAATGCCACCATAGGTTTTTCTTGATGCCCCCTTGGTTGTGACCGCGATGATACCACCGGTTGCATCTCCATACTGAGCTGGTACGCCACCCGTAAGGACTGTAACCTGCTCATATGCTCCCTGCGGCAGGTTGGCAGAGCCACGCACCTTCACACCATCTATATAGGTATCTGTAGAGCCCTCACGTGTACCACGAATACTGCCGATGGCACCATCATTGTCCTGAACCCCGGCAGCGGTGGTAACCGCAGCCGCTGCACCCCTGCTGGGCATCTTCTCGATGTCACGGCCAGTTACGGTAGTGGACGAGCCACCATCTCGCTGAATCAGAGGCACCTCATATTCTATGACCACCACCTCGTCCATCTTGATGCCCGCAGTGAGCTTAAGATCTACGAAGATAATCTGACCCGAATTGACCTGAACACCGGTCTTCTCGATACCGCCATACCCGACTACCGAAACCTTGACAGTATAATTGGTAGCTGGCTTCAAAGCCGGGATACGGTACTTACCGTCAAAGTCGGTGGAGGCACCTGTAACTTGCTGTCCAGCTTGGAGCACGATCACGTTGGCGAACGGAATACCCTCCCCAGTGGTCTCATCGACAATGGTTCCTTGAAGGGTACCAGTTCCGATCTGAGCACGAGTAAGTGCTGTGAATCCAAAGGTGAGCGTGACGAGCAGTAGGAGTTTTCTTGTCATATCCTGTTGGTTTCTAGCCGCCCGAATAGGCGGCCCCAAAAAAGCGCGGCTAAAATAGAAAAGATCAAAACGGGCCATGAGAAAGATGAAACAAATGTTAAACCATGTTAACGTACTAACTATAAGGGCGTTGAAGCACCGCGGCATGAACAACCGCCTGCCGAAGATCAAAATCAACAACCGATTCACCGACAGTTTCAACCTGTTGAGCACGTGCAGCGCGCCTTTCGTTGCGAGCATCAGAGGCAGCTTTAGCGGCATTCTCAGCAACAGGACGCACAGGTCTCGGTGTTGGCTGTGGGACTGACATAGAGCGCGACCGTGAAGGCGAAGGTATCTTAACCGGTTCAGGAACACGCACAGTTTCAGGCGCAGACTCCGGCTCTTTTGGAACCCCGATAAGCTCGCGGAGCATCTCTTCCATGTCCACTGCGGGCTCTTGTCGCTGTTCATCTAATGTCTCCTGGCCGGAATCGGACTCACGCTTCCGCTTCGCTTCCTGCGACTTCTTGTAGGCGTTCAGCAGGAACCACCCTACCACTACTGCGAGATAAATGAGCTCTTCCATGTTTAGTTGATTGAGTTTATAGGGTTGATGAAGTTGACTAGTCAATAGAACTCATTGGGTTGATGGAGTTGTTTCACTGAAGCAACTATCCCTGACAAACTGATTCTTTAGTTCCTCTTCCGCTTCGCCTTCCAACTCCTCGGCCTGTTGCCTTTATCGGCCTTCTTTTTTGTCTGTTTCATCCTTTTCCGTGTCTCCTTGTCTTGCGCCTTCATGTGCGCCTTGCGGCCCGCATCCATCGCCTTCTGCTCCTCTTTGCGCAGGTTGTCCTGCTTTTTCTCCGCCTCCTGCTGCGCCTTGGTGGCCTTGCTCTGGGCCACGGCTGTCGCAGGAAATGCTGCCGGTAAGAAGACACTGACCATCGCCACGATGGCCAGACCTGAGACGAGCGACCTCCACCTTTCGGGCTTCGCGCATCGCTGATTCACTCGTTCTTGTATTTTTTTTCTGAAAATCATTTCCTGGAAAAACTCATTTTCTGACTATCCGCGCCTCTTTCCCCATAAAAACCTCCGCACCATCAGGGATAACGAGGGTCGCACCTTTCGCCACAACAATCCTTGAGTGGTCATTGAGTACGAGCCGCGAACCGGGCTCAAAGATGAGGCTGCTGTCGTCATTGACCAAGACATGGGCTCGGTTTTCCAATTCCATCACCGCTCCTTGCTTCACAGTGTACTCTGTAGGGTCGGCAAATAGCCAGTTGCCACGCCTGTCTTTTTCTCTTGCTTCATGGTACTGAGGGGTCTCACTACGTTCGAGCAGCAGCCTTCTCCTTTGCCCTACTTTGAGTGACGGAAGAGATATATCCTTGAGGTGCGGGTGCTGCACGATGGTACCGCACCAACGCACATGGTCGCTCAATTCATAGTCGTCCCAGCGGAAGCTCACTTGCATGTCACCATTGTCCAACTCATTGAATTTGAGAGAAAGTCCATTGAGGTGGATCACCCTGTTCTCGAATCCAGGCAGCACAGAATCACGGATGGTGTACCGCCCGAACTCCAAGTTGCTGCCATAGGTGTACACAGGCAGTGGCGCGGGATTAGTGCTGAGCGACATCTCCATGCGGCCCGTGGCTGGAGCAAAGGCATCGAGCCAATCACCGTTCATGTGATAATCGTGAACCGCGCTGTCGCCACGCATCTTGCTGAGGCCCGTGTAAATGCGGTCACCTGAATACATCTTCCCATCCCGGTTGTAGTCGATCTGAGAATAGAGGTCTGACATGCCCGTGAGCGGGTTGGGCCGGCTTCGCCTCATGTCCTTCGGGATATTCTCATTGCCCCAATTGCAGTTCTGCCCCTGATCACCGGACTGGATACGGTCGTACCTGAAATGGAAGTCGAAACGGCCCTCCGCGGGAAGCGGTAGGAACGGGCTTGCCAGACCATTGGGATGCCCGGGCGTGGAGCTGTAGATGCCATCGCCCTCGCGCATGTCCTTGCCCACCTGCACGTAGGCATAGATGCCAGGCGTTCCACGGGGGAAACGGCCATCACCATTGTTGGCGCATTCCACGGCCAAGTAGCGGTCGGTGTCTGTGGTCATTCTGCGATTCTCCAGCCAGATGTACTGATTTTTCACATCGCCCATTTTCTCCCAATCAATAAATGGGAGTTTAATACGCATGGCATCGCCTGTGGCCATGTGGTCGCGAAGGATGAAAATGCCACCATCGGGATGAGTGTCGATGCTTATCCGTTCGGTCTCGACCTCCTCGCCATCGGCATTCAGCGCACTGATGGTAAACTGCTTGTCGGGGTGCTTCCAATCCATCATCCATCGGTCCCAGCCACTTGCCGCGAGCATGGTGCCACCCGCTTGCGCGGTCAGTCCGTAACTCGCCCCAGGCATCAGGAAGGTATGCATGCCGCGCCCACCGGCCGAGTGCCAGTGATTCCCACCGAAAATGCCATGCAGATGTTCCGCGACCGTTATGTGCATGGCTTTCTCGGGCGCACCGCTCGCATTGAACGATGCCATGTTGCTCACGCCTTTCATATCCTTGAAAGGCTTGCCCCGTGCGCCTGTAACTCCGAACCCCGCGTAGTCGATGGTGTTGACACTGGTCAACATCCGGTTGTTGCGCCAGATGATGTAAAGCAGGTCAATGCTGCCGTCCGGCTCTTTCAGCTTGGGCTGGCCGCTCTTGCCCGCAGACCAAATGTCGAAGGCCGAGAGTGGATAGCCACCAGCGGTGCGGAGTGTGGGGTCGTTCGGTTGCATGGCCGAGAGGCGCTCAAGGATCTGTGTGAGACCGTGGTTGCCGACCCGGATGTCCTTGCAGGGGATGGTCACCACCTCGGGCAGATAATCACCCAGCAGGATGTAGCGTCCAAACGAGGCCTCATGGTAGTAGCGAGTGATGAAACCGTCCATCTTACCATCGGCAGCGATCTCCCTGTCGAGGAACGCGCCAGCAAAGTTTGGGGGCTGCGTCCTTCCCTGCCTATCACGGGGCCAGTTGCCCGCAAAATCCTCGGTGAGGTTGCTTGGACAGGGGCCATCCTTGAAATCGACCTCCGCGAAAACGATGAGTATGCGCAACGTGTCGCGGGTCGGAATACCCACCCCGTGGCGGATGGCGGGTTGGGCCATCGCACCTTGGACAGCGAGGCATAAGAGCAGGACCAGCGTTCTGAACATGAACCGCTAAGAACGGGACTATCTTTGGGGCAATGAAATTTCTGCACTACACATCGCCACTGATTCTGCTTGCGGCATTATCTATTGGTTCCTGCGGCAACACGAACCAGACCGGTGTGCCTTACATTCCAGTAAATATTCAGCTGATTGTCTCCAATCCCGATTTCGTGGCCCTTCAAGCGGTCGGTGGGCATGTGACCATCACTGGCGGGTCGCAGGGCATCATGATTTACCGCGCATCGCCCGAAGAGTTCCGCGCCTACGACCGCCACTGCACCTTCCTGCCCGAGGAGTTCTGCCGGGTGACCATCGACAACACAGACATCTTCGCGGTGTGCGATGTTTGCTGCAACACCAAGTTCCTGCTCGTGGACGGTTCTCCGGTAGAAGGCCCCGCGCCCATCGGCCTTTTGCAGTACAATACCTCTTTCAACGGCAATGCACTGTGGATAACCAATTGAGGAATAGGAGACGGGGGACAAGGGACGGGGAAAGTGCCCCTAAGTCCCAAATCAACAACCATCCCTACAGTCGCGGTATTTCGCCTCGCTCAACAATCAAAAGTCATCAATGATAGTCGTAACAGGTGCAGCGGGTTTCATTGGCAGTTGTCTTTTGGCAGGACTGTGCGAAGCGGGCTATGCCGACCTCGTTGCGGTTGATGATTTCAGTCGTGATGACAAGCTGCCCAACCTTGAGGGCAAGCCACTAACTGCGCGGGTTCACCGCGATGCATTCATCCCTTGGCTTCGCAACAACCAACGTTCGGTGCAGTTCGTGTTCCACTTGGGGGCCCGCACAGACACCACCGAATCCGACCGCAGCATTTTCCAGCACCTCAATGTCGATTACTCGAAGCGTGTGTGGGAATGCTGTGCCGAATTCGGTCTGCCACTCGTGTATGCGTCCTCGGCCGCGACTTACGGCTTGGGCGATCAGGGGTTTGAGGACAACCATTCCGTGATCCAAAACCTCGCTCCCCTGAACCCGTATGGTGAGTCAAAGAACGCATTCGACCTATGGGCCATAGCACAAGAGAAGCAACCTCCGTTCTGGCAGGGACTGAAGTTCTTCAATGTGTATGGGCCCAATGAGTACCACAAGGGCAGGATGGCGTCCGTGGTCTTTCACGCTTTTAACCAGATTCGCGACTCTGGGGCGATCAGACTCTTCCGCTCCCACCGTCCAGACTATCCGGACGGTGGGCAGTTGCGGGACTTCATCTATGTGAAGGATGTGGTCGATGTGTGCCTGTTCCTCATGGAGAACCGCGGGAACAGCGGCATCTACAACCTCGGCACGGGCCGCGCCCGAACCTTCCTCGACCTCGCCAAGGCCATTTTTGCGGCAATGGGCGCGGAGGAGGACATCCATTTTATTGACACCCCTGCGGACATCAGGGACAAATACCAATACTACACCGAGGCCAATATGGCCAAGCTGCGCGGCATCGGCTACGACCGTCCGTTCACCACCATTGAGGATGGCGTTGGCGACTACGTGACCGGATACCTGCTGAAAGGTGCCCGTCTCTAATACCACTTCTTAGCACAAAAAGTCAGTTGGACTTTTTGTGGTTAGAAGCGGTTCATGCCGTTCGAGCAGTCTTTACAGGGCAATGAAATTGGCCTGTGTAAGAATGCCGAAACAGTATGTATGGCCCGCAGGGTGTCATGGGCCAATTATGTCTTCTTACCAGCATGTCAAAGAACGCATACCAATCCCCTGACCACCGTCTGCCAGAACGGGGCCGTTGCACTTGGGAATGGTCTGTTTGGGGAGGTCTCCTGCCTTACACGTAAGGTGCTTACCTCTTATAGATGCGCTTCACTATCGCCCTGCCAGCGACATTGACCCGCACCATGTACAATCCTGGTCTATAGCCCGACATGTCGATGCGCTGCTGCTGCAGGTCGGCCTCGAAAGTGCCACTTTGCACCAGCCTACCGAGGGCATCCGTCACTTCGTAGGGCATGCCCTTGCGTACCGTGAACTCGAAGTCGAACACAGCATCGTCATCCACAGGGTTGGGGAAGACGTTGAAAGCGCCATCCGTGTCATCGCTGCCGTCACCCGTCTCGCCATCGGGGTCACCAAAGCGGGATAGCTGAGAAGGCGTATCCTGCTCACCGACAGCTTCCGTTGCCTGCCTTGCCGACTGACCTAGGGCATTTCCTTTATCAATGAGAATCCAAACCATGACCAGCGCGATCACCGCTGCGGCCTTCATGATGGTCTGCATGTTCGGGATGGAGGAGTAGTGTGGTCTCATGTTCGGGAGATTTCAGGTGTGCATAATAAACATATAAAAGTAGCTGAAAGTTGAAAGCTGAAATATGAAAGTTGAAACGAGAAAGTTGAAAGTCGAAAGAGGCCAATAAGTTGTTGTCGTCTCTGGTTTGTCAATTGGCACGTTCATCAAATTCGGACTGATTCGTAATGCGGAAACAAGGTTCAGTGGTTTTGATGGTGTGAAATTACAGTGGTGATTCGGGCTGCGCAAACCACGTGCAAGGCATAAATGGACAAGCCAAGACGTGCTATTTGCCCCTCCGTCAATTCATTTCACATTGATTGACAATTATTTAGATTAAAAATTTCTTTCTGAAAAATTACAGTTTCAACGTTATGCCATCTTGAGGCCATAAATTACACTTCTAACGGTCTCGGAGGATGTCAGTTCAGCTGCTTTCAACGCTTGCACGGACAGAATCGGTGTGTAAATTGGAGTTTCCAAAAACCTCTGATTTACAGAGGTTTCAAAACTCAACAATGCCAACAGCAGCGGGCTTTCAGCACATCGGGGAAAAGTCGGCAAACTCACATCGGGGACAGAAATGATTACATCCCCAAGCCTTTTCATCGGAACAAAAACCCCATCATAAATTACATGTCCAAGACAGGCTCCGATAAGCTCTTCCATCTGATCCGCTCGCTTACCAAGGCCGAGAAGCGGTACTTCAAGTTGTACACCTCCAAGCAGAGCGGTGACCCGAACAACATGCAAGTGCTGTTCGATGCCATCGACCGGCTGGAGGAATTTGACGAGGACGCGCTGGTGAAAAGCATCCGAGACAAATCGTTGCAGCGTACACTGCCCACAGTGAAAAGTCGTCTATACGATGCTGTGCTCCGCTCTCTGGACGCCTACCACGCCAACAGCTCCATTGACGCCCAACTGAAACGCACCTTGCATTTCGTGGAAATCCTCTACAAGAAGTCGCTGTACGGTCAGGCACTGAAGCTGCTGGAAGGTGCGAAGAAGCTGGCCTATCAGTATGACAAGCACACCTCGCTGCTAGAGGTGTTCATGTGGGAGAAGATGATCATCGAGAAGGACAATTACGAGAATGTTGGCGATGACGAGCTGGAGGCCATGATGGCCGAAAACCAACGCATCACACAGCTGATAGAGGTCTATAACGACTTCTGGGGCATCAAGAGCCGCCTGTTTCACATCCTGAACCGGAGAGGGAAAGCTCGCACCGAAGAGGGCCTGCTGCGACTCAAGAGCATCATTGACGACACGCTGCTCGACCGGGATCCCGAACATCTGTTCCATGAGTCGCAGTACCTCTACAACCACATTTACAGTGCGTACTATTTCGGGGTAGGAGACTATGCCAACTCCTACAAGTACCTGGAATCCAATGTGCAGCACATTGAGACGAACCTCGACAAGTTCAGCGAGGAGCCGAATATCTATTTCTCCATCCTGACGAACATCGTCTACATAGCCAGTCAGCTACAGAAGTATGACGAGGTGTTCTTCTACCTGAAAAAACTGCGCGCCCTGCCAGAGACGCTGGACATCAGCAACAACGAAGACCTAGAGATCAAGCTGTTCTCATCAGCCAATAGCATAGAGCTCACCATCTACTTCCTGACGGGCGACTTCGAGAAGGGACTGGAGCTGATACCGCAGGTGGAGAACGGGCTGATGCTCTATGACAAGAAGCTGAACAGCGTGCGCAAGGCGTTCTTCTTCTTCAACATCGCCATCATCTACTACGGGGCGCAGCGATACAATGATGCGCTGCGCTGGACCAACCGCCTTCTGAACGACATCGACATCAACAAGAGCCTGGACATCTACTGCTTCGGCCAGTTGCTGAACCTGCTCATCCACATCGAACTGGACAACAAGTCGCTGCTGCCATACGCGCTGCGCTCGGCACAGCGATATCTGAGCACCCGAAACCGCTACTTCAAGTTTGAGGAGTCATTCATCGACCTGATCGGAAGGCTCCTGAAATCGGATGATGTGAACGCAGAGAAAGAACAGTTCCGAGTGTTCCTTGAGAGAATGAAAGAATTAAAGGACGACCCGCTGGAGAAGAACGCCTTCGAATACTTTGACTTCATCTCTTGGGCCGAGGCCAAGATGATGGGACGGAAATTTGCGGAGGTGGTGCAGGAGCGGTCCGGGATAAAAGGGAGAGGGGAATGATGAAGGCGACCTGTGCCGTTCATCATTCCCCCTACCCTTATTGTCAGATAGTGTCAGGCTTAACCTTTTGAGCTCTTGCTGCCTCCGGGCTTGGCTATGGATTCGCGCATGGAAGTGTCTGCCTTGATATTCTCGAACTTGTAGTAGTCCATGATACCGAGGTTGCCACTCCTGAATGCCTCGGCCATGGCCTGCGGTATCTGCACCTCGGCCTCGATGACCTTTGCACGTGCCTCCTGGGCCTTGGCCTTCATCTCCTGCTCCAAGGCAACGGCCATCGCCCTACGCTCTTCGGCCTTGGCCTGTGCAATGTTCTTGTCGGCCTCGGCCTGATCCATTTGCAGCTCGGCACCTATGTTCTTTCCGATGTCAATGTCGGCAATGTCGATGGAGAGGATCTCGAAGGCCGTGCCGGCATCCAGCCCACGAGCAAGCACTACTTTGGAAATGCTGTCAGGATTCTCGAGCACCTGCTTGTGACTTTCGGCTGAGCCGATGGAGGATACTACGCCCTCTCCCACACGCGCAAGCACGGTATCCTCACCAGCACCACCGACCAACTGCTTGATGTTCGCACGAACCGTAACCCTTGCCTTGGCAATGAGCTGGATGCCATCCTTGGCCACGGCCGTGACCGGAGGCGTATCTATCACCTTAGGATTCACTGACATCTGAACTGCCAACAACACATCACGTCCCGCAAGGTCAATCGCGGTGGCCATGTTGAAATCGAGCGGAATGTTGGCCTTATCTGCAGAGATCAGCGCGTTGATCACCTTCTGCACATTTCCCCCTGCGAGGTAATGTGCTTCCATTGCATCTCTATCGACCTTCAAGCCAGCCTTTGTGGCATTGATCATGCCTCCAACAATTACGGCAGGGGGAACCTTTCGAAACCTCATGCCGATAAGGGCACCGATGCCGACCGGTACGCCCGAAAAGATGGCCGTGATCCATAGACCAATCGGCACATAGTAGAAGAACAGCCATAAAATGACCGCAGAGAAGACCACAAGGGCAATGAGAATGGGTAGTGCCATTTCTTAGAATCTTAGAGTTTGAGAAAAGGATTGAAGGTCAAAGACCGAGCGTGCAATATCGGCACGAAAAGTGGCTCAGGCAATGGTGTCGGTGACATCATCGACAATCTTCCGGACGCTGATACGGCCATCAGCGACATGCGTCACTTCAATAGCGGTTCCCTCACTTATAAAGCCTTCGTTGGAGTGAACCTTGAGGACATTCTCCCCAAAAACCGCTTTTCCGACAGGGTTGAGCCTGCTATCAGCGACACCCATATCACCTACCACGACCTTTTGCTTGTCATTCGCATCCACACGCTCTGTAAGCTGACTTTCAAGTGCCATGCGCTCCCAAGTTCGGCCTTTCAACAAAAAACCTAAAGACAGCAAAATCGCCAGCAGCGCGGATGCAATGGAGAGATGCCCTGCAACTTCGCCTATGGTATCGTACGCGAGGTGTACTCCGATGACGAGGAGGATGACGCCACCTACGCCAACGATGGTGGTTCCGGGCACGAACACCACTTCCAAAAGCAGAAGGAGCACCCCGAGAACAAGTAACGCTACGACAACGCCCAGCATCAGCGCGAGACCGGGATATCCTCAATGGTGGCAGTCAGTCCTCTCTGGGTGAGTTCAGCCCAAACGGGTTGAAGCCGCTTGAAAGAACCTGTCTTCACTGCACACTTTCCATGATAATGGATAAGATAAGTGCATTGTTCTGCCTGTAGAGGCTCCTGCTTGCAAACATCGATCAAAGTCTCGATGACGAAATCGAACGTATTGAAGTCATCATTGTGGATGACAAGTGACCTCGGAGAGCGGACAAGTTGATCCAGCTCAACCTCGATGGCTATCTGCTGCTCCAGTTCCGTGACATTGAAAGGATTGAATTCCATTGACCAGATTTGAGACGATGAAATTAGAAAATCTACCCGATCAAGCCTACTTATTGATCGACAAACGGCATTTGAGAGACCGCATCCACAGAAGCGACCTTACCATCGATCACAGGCACGGAGCTCACATGGTCGAAACCGAGACCACGAAGGTGCGTGGCAGACCTGCGTATATCCACTGGTGTGTCCGCGTGATCGATAATTAGGTGCACCTCAGGCAGCACCACGGTCTGGGCATACGCGGGATTCAAGGCCAGCATCACTTCTTCCGACAGGACGATACCATCGAAATCCAGACTCAGCCTGTAGTTCACCCCTTTTCTTCTTCGGAGGTCGTTGCGGTCAAAGCGCATACCCGTTGATTCCTGTCTCACCTCGCGCGCAGCCTCGGATGCGAGGATGGCGGCAACACGAGGTGCCGCAACAACACTGGCCACATCTGAACTTCCGGCCGCGCGGAGGTTATTCACATTCTTCATAACAGCCATCTTGCCTCTGTCCTCGGCAGCCATGCGTTGCACCATTCTTCGTACAGCTTCATTCTCAATGGCATTGAAGTCCACATTGCGCTTGCTGTAATCCCGCAAGGCAGCTGGACGTGAGGTCATGTCTGTCTTTATTGCAGGTGCTTTGACGACCGAAGTCTTGGCAGGTACAGGTGCTGGTTCAGGAACCACTGCGACAGGCTTCGGCAACTCCTCACGGTCCTTAGGAGTTTCAGTGACCTGTTCGGTGGAGACGGCCATCTCTGCTCTTTCTTCCTTTTGTATCGGCTTTTCATCCGGCCTAACTACTGCCTCATCTGGCGCAATTACCATTTCCTGCCGCACTTCCTCTTTAACTAAAGACACCGTAGGCACTGCCGCTGTATCATCTTTTTGCTTGGGTTCAACACCCTTTAGCACGGGAGTGTCGGCTGAGGTCACATCACTTATGTCACCTACCAGAACGCTGTCTTGCTGTTCCGCATCGGACTTCACCCTCAGCGCAAGCTTTCCGCCTTTCGGTTCTGCGCCTGATAGTGCCAATTCCTCTGCCTGCCTCAGCTCTTCGTCCAGCACCGGGTCAGATATACCGAGTTTCTCGCGCTCCGATCTCATACGCTGTTGAAGGTCCAACTCCTTTTCTGCTGCCAAGGCACGGTGCTCATCTACTGTGCGTCTGTCCTGCTCAATACGTTCCAACAAAGCCGGATCAGCCCCTCGTCTGGCCTCGCGACTCGGCTTGACCGCCCTGACTTCTGGCAGTGGTTTCAAGCTGTAATCCTTCTGAGGGAGCTCCTTCTCCTCTTTGGCCATCTGCTGCTCCACTCGAGAAAGCTCAGCCAGGTATGCCGCTGGATCGGCATCGCTTTTCAGTTCAGCCACCAAGGCACTGGTGTCCATTTCGGTTACGGCATCTGCCACGGCCAATTCACGCTCCAATGCTTGAATTCGAGCGGTGTCACCAACTGATCGCGCTTCCTCCATGGCGGTTTCGCGTGCTATCCGGGCAGCCTCGGCCTGCTCCTGCTTTTCACGCAGCCGTTTCTCCTGCTCCGTGGCGGCCAAAGCAATGACCTGCTCCTCCTTGGCCTTCTTCTGTGCCTCGATTCGTGCAACAGTTTGTCGGAAAAGCTCGGCATCAGATAATGCGGCAGAGTCCTGCTGGGCCGTTGCCAATTTCGTTTCCTGTTCAATCAGTTCCGAGGCCTGCTTTTCCTTCTCGATATCCGCGATATCCGATTGCTGGCGGGTAATCAGGGAGTCCAGCAACTGACGGTCTTTTTCCGCAGCAGTTGTGATGTTGTCTTCCGTTGAAGGCGCCTTCTCCAGATTCGTCTGCGCTGCCTGCGCGTCTTTCATCGCCTGCTGAACTCTCTGCACAGAGTCTATGCGTGCCTTCACCATGTCCTTCTCGCGCTGAATCATCGCATTAAGAGAATCGTTCTTGGCACGCATGTCGGCCATGGTCTGTTCGGCCTTGACACGTTTGGCATCAGTATCAGGATCAGCGGGATTGACATCGGTCACAACTTCCTTCATGGGCTTCTCTCTCAGAACAAGCTCCGCCTGTGCAATACTGTCCTTGCGAGCCTGAGCAGCGGCCAACGCTGCTTCCTCAGCTTTGCGAACTTCTTCCTCCAATGTCTTAGCAGCAGCAAGTTCCGCCTGCGCGATGCTATCCTGACGGGCCTTCTCCGCAGCCAATGCGGCTTCCTCTGCTTTGCGAGCCTCTTCCTCCAAGGTCTTAGCAGCAGCAAGTTCCGCCTGCGCAATGCTGTCCTGACGCGCCTTCTCCGCAGCCAAGGCGGCTTCCTCTGCTTTGCGAGCCTCTTCCTCCAAGGTCTTCGCAGCAGCAAGTTCCGCCTGCGCGATGCTATCCTGACGGGCCTTCTCCGCAGCCAATGCGGCTTCCTCTGCTTTGCGAGCCTCTTCCTCCAAGGTCTTAGCAGCAGCAAGTTCCGCCTGCGCAATGCTGTCCTGACGGGCCTTCTCCGCAGCCAATGCGGCTTCCTCTGCTTTGCGTGCTTCCTCTTCCAACTTCTTCGCAGCAGCGAGTTCCGCCTGGGCGATGCTGTCCTGACGGGCCTTCTCCGCAGCCAAGGCGGCTTCCTCGGCTTTACGTGCTTCCTCTTCCAACTTCTTCGCAGCAGCGAGTTCCGCCTGGGCGATGCTGT
>CAZCNS010000002.1:100038-455717 GCA_964500205.1 uncultured Chryseobacterium sp.
CGTGCTTCCTCTTCCAACTTCTTCGCAGCAGCGAGTTCCGCCTGGGCGATGCTGTCCTGACGGGCCTTCTCCGCAGCCAAGGCGGCTTCCTCTGCTTGGCGAACCTCTTCTTCCAAGGTCTTAGCAGCAGCGAGTTCCGCCTGTGCGAGACTGTCCTGACGGGCCTTCTCCGCAGCCAAGGCGGCTTCTTCTGCTTTACGTGCTTCCTCTTCCAACTTCTTCGCAGCAGCGAGTTCCGCTTGGGCGATGCTGTCCTGACGGGCCTTCTCTGCAGCCAAGGCGGCTTCCTCGGCTTTGCGTGCTTCCTCTTCCAACTTCTTCGCAGCGGCAAGCTCTGACTGTGCCTTCATTTTGCTCTCCCTCTCAGCAGCAGCGAGCAGCGAAGCTGACACCTGTGGCATGCGCTCAGTGATCTGGTCGGCATTCAGCGCTTTGACCACCTTGACGGTATCTGGATTACCCGCCTTATCGAAGTAGTTGGTGAGTTCAACCGCCCCTTTGTCCGAGTCCTTATTAAAGGTGATGTCTTGACGTAAGGGGCGATAAGGGCCGGACTGAGGTACATCGAGGGCAAACTGGAAGCCCGCTGCGCCCCGGGGTGCCACATCCATGGCATAGCCTTGCTTTGGGGGAAGAATGAGCAGGTATCGGCCCGTCAGCGGATTGGACCTATATTTTCCTACCACCTCCTTGGTCTCAGGGTCGATGACCGTGGTCTCCATATAGCTGAATACGGAGTCGGTCTCATCCTCGAAATAGCCCTCTACCACAGTCAGCTCCACCTTTTCGGGGTCGTGGAAAATGGTCTTGAATACTTTGACCATTCCTTCGGCTGTTCCCCGCGTACTGGCGAAAAAAGCCAGTTCGTTGTCGGGGTCGGAGAGGTACAGGAAGTCATCGAAAGGAGAGTTGATGGGGTAACGGAGATTCACCGGAACCGACCAATTACCCGTGGCATCATCAAGTTTTGAGCTGAACACGTCATAGCCGCCCATGGTGTTGTGCCCTTTGGACGAGAAGTACAGCACGTTGCTCTCTTCATCCAGAAAAGCGAAATCTTCATCCAACGGGGTGTTGATGACATCAGGGAGCCGCTGTGGAAGCGACCATTCACCATTGGGTAAGCGCTTTACCTGATACAGATCCTGGCCGTTACGACCGTCCTCACCAAGACTGGCATAAACCAATGTTGTCCCAGTGAATGGAGTATAAACGTAGGTCTCCTTCAGATTCTTGACATCGAATTTCGATTTGAACTCCGTTGGGGTGGGAATGACCTTGCCCTTCAGCTTTCTGAAATCGTAGGGCCGGTAGAACTCAGAGGCGATGACCTCCTTCTCCATGGCCGGGTTGAATCTCACTGCATCGTTAAAGAGCACCCGTCCATTCCTGCTGACCTGTATCTCACGGTCGAGATCAATCCCGTTGAGGGTAAGCCCCTTGGCCTTTGCCTTCTCGAATGCATCAGCCGACTGGTCAAAGCGATAATTGAAGCGGTAGAGCAAGCCAAGGAAATAATGCGCCTCAGGGTTGACCCCAGGGCTGTTGGCACCACCTTCCACGTAAGGAAGGGGCTTCGCCTTGTCCGATTCTGTGAACATGATACACACCCCGAACTTGTAGTTGTAGTCCGGGTTCATGGCATCCTGACTGAGCAACTGCGAGAAAAGCGGCTTGGCCTCCGCATACTGCTGCTTGGAGAAAAGCCCGCTGGCTGCTGCCTCCAACTCCTCCTTGCTCGAAAATGACTGGCCCATTGCCGCTCTCGAAACCGAAAGCAGCACAACCATCAAGACCAGTAGTTTGATATATCGCATGGAATGGTTCAGAGTTCTATTCCCCTGCTCGGGAGGCGCAAATTTACCCTCATTATTCACCTTACCCGATATGGTCGCTATTGAAACGACCGGAGACCACAAAAAAAGCCCCCTGTCCTTTCGGGCAGAGGGCTTTGATTCCAAAGGGCGAGGATCACTTTCTCACCAACACACGGAACGAGGTCTGTGTGTTGTCCTCAAAGGTGAGGCGGAAGATGTGCATTCCATTGCCCAGACCGCTGGCATCCATGCGAAGCGCACTGCCACCGTTGCTGGGAAGTGAGGTGCTCATCAGTTCACGTCCAGAAACATCGAACACGTTCACCAACACATTACCGTTTACAGATGTGCCAAGTGGGATGTTGATGAAATCGGTGGTCGGGTTGGGATATGCCTTCGGAGCTTCGTCACGCACCACATCAGCGATACCTACACCAGGGAGGTTGGGCTCAGAGAAGTGTGTGATGATGGCTGGAACATTGTTGGTGCCAAAACCACCAGGGAACCATTGTGTGCTGAAAACCGGGAAGAACACTTGGTCAGGATACGCATCGTAAGTGAGACCGTAATCAATTCCGTTGTCCACGCGCAGGAACATGTTGTCCACGAAGATGGTGGCGCATACCAGATACTTGGTGTCATCCACCAGTTCGATCGGGGTATCGAAGGTGGTAGAGACGAACTGACTTTGAAGGTCTTGCTCGTAGTCATAGAACTGCTCACCCAAGATGGTCAGGTCATTGAACGTGATCTCAGTAGATGTTTCATCAAATGGGTCGTTCCACTGATACACCTCTACGAGCACGGCTTGGCCGTCAAGTGTCAGGTCTTCATTTGATATGCAGGAGAAAGATACACCGTAGATGCTTTCTGCACTTGCATTGTCAGAGCGCAGGAACGAACACCAAGTGTACTCAGGGCTATCGTTGGGACGCAGACCGCCTCCGGCAAGCGGCAGTCCGGTCTCTGCATCGATGCGGCTCTTTGAGTAAAGACCTTGATCATTGATCCAGAAGGACACCGAACGACTGTTGTCGTTGGGGAATTCATCCTCGTTGCCTGAAGAGATGGTGTAGGTGATGGTGTACTCGCCCAGCGGATAGTTCTCAAGAGAGAAAACGGGCATGAGCACAAGCAGGCTGTCTCCTGCCTCGATGTCAGCAGGTTCGCTCGTCTCGTTGTACAGCTCGTCAGCATCCAGTGTCACAGTAACATTTACCGTAACGCCTGTCTGGTTCTCGAAGCCATAGTTGCGAACCATGGTCTGAAGTGGAATATCGAAGCTCTCGCCTGATTGAGCAAAGGATACTGGAATAACCGAGCTGCTGGCACGAGCAACGTCCGGACGCTGGTTTCCAAGGTCGAATCCGTAGAGACCTGTCTTATTGCCCATGAAGACGATCAGCTCACCGCTGTCCACGAACGGACGGAGCGTTGCTCCGTCAGCATCGCTTATCATCACAACAGGAATGGTCACCTGAGAACCCACTGCACCTGCACCCATTCCCACCGGGTCTCCGGGAACGTTATTCACCATGAGTACAGCTGCGGCCCCTGCCTGCTGCGCATTCAATGCCTTGCGGCCGAACTCGCAGTCTCCACGGTATAAAAATGCTATTTTACCTTCCAGTTCGGCAGCATTGGCAGCCGCCTCACAGGCCAGGGTGTCTGCTTCGGTAGCATCCCTGTAGAGCACCACCTGCTCGGTGATGGTGGTAACGGAGAGGTCACCTCCCCAACCCCCTTCGAAGGTCTCGGTGTAAGTGTAACTGCCCTCTACTGCCTCCGGCTCCTCCGCAAGCACCACGATCTGTGCTTTGAGGGAATTGCCGAAGAGCAAGGCAGCAGAGAATGCTAATCCGCTGAGTACTGCTTTTCTCATCGTTCTGGTTGTTTGGTGGTTTGAAATTGTTGTGTTAAGAAATTGAAACGCAAAGATAGCCGTGGAAGCAATACGCGCTCAATGCTTGAAACGCACGAAAAGCCGCCCGAAATTCTTACTGTCCTTGTCGATGCGGTGGTACTTGGCCTTCACCTCCTTCTGCTCCAAAAAACGGAGCACCTTCTTCTTCAACTGGCCGCTGCCCTTTCCCGGTATGATCTCCACCAGCGGGATGCGCTTCTCCACCGCCTCATCGATCACACGGTTCAGTTCAGCATCTATCTTCTTCCCCTTGTTGAAGATCTCATGAAGGTCGAGCACCAGTTTCGCCATGCGGCTAATATAGGATGTGATGAGATGATGCGTTTCAATGGCTTGCAAGCGTCATGAGGCCATCTCCCGATGGCTTACCGGAATGCCGAAATCGCCCCTTTCCGCATCATTTCCACCTTATTCATTCACTCGATGAAAATTTTTATCCCTGAAAATCAATGATTTGAAAAATATTCAGGTACTATGTGTAGCAAGGTACTGAAAGTTTGATATACATTTGTGGCCGAGTACTTGGCATTACAAGGTATCATCAAAACAAAAGCACCATGAGCAACACAGAGAAAGCAAGGTCGCAGATGCGCAAGGGGGTGCTGGAGTATTGCATCCTCTCCATCATCAAGAACAACGAGGCGTACGCGTCCGACATCCTGGACAGGTTGAAGGACGCAGACCTCATCGTGGTGGAGGGGACGCTCTATCCGCTCCTCACCCGACTGAAGAACGAAGGGCTGCTGGCCTACCGCTGGGAGGAATCGACCTCCGGGCCACCCCGCAAGTATTACGGACTCACCGATGAGGGACAGGAGTTCCTCAAAGATCTGGACACCGCCTGGCAAGAGCTGGTGACCGCAGTAGAACGCACAACCTCTCAAAACTGAACAGCCATGAAAAAGACCATCACTTCCAATATCGCAGGCACCGTCTTCCATATAGACGAGGATGCGTTCCGCGCACTTGAGACCTACCTGAGCGACATCCGCAGCTTCTACGCTGGACAGGAGGGCGAGGACGACATCGTGAGCGGCATAGAGGAGCGCATCGGTGAGATATTCCGCGATAAGGTGAAAGGCGGACAGCCCATCATCACCATGGCCGATGTGGAGGCCGTCATCACGGTCATGGGTCGCCCCGAGGCATTCGAGGGCGATGACGACCCGCAGCCGAAATCAGGACCGGCAGTATCTGGCAAGAGCTCTGGCAAGCACAAACGCCTCTTCCGCGACCCGGACAACCGCGTACTGGGCGGGGTGTGCAGCGGGGTGTCGCACTACCTCGGCATCAATGACCCCATATGGTTCAGGCTGGCATTCCTGCTGTCCTTCATCTTCGCAGGGTCGGGGCTATTGCTCTACATCATCCTCTGGATCGTGATCCCCTCCGCGAAATCGTACTCCGAGAAACTGGAGATGCGGGGAGAGCATGTCAACGTGGACAACATCAGCCGCAAGGTGAACGAGGAGCTGGAGGGCCTGCGGAAAAAGTGGGACGAGACCTCCGTGGGCCGCAACGGCACCGTGAGGCAGATCAGTGATTTCGTGATGCGGGCCGTTTCGCTCATCTTGCAGTTCGTGATGGCACTGGTGAGGTTCCTGGGCGGTTTCCTCGGTTTACTGCTGCTGCTCATCGGTGCGTTCACGTTCATGGTTCTTGCGGCAGTCTCGCTCGGCCTCGGCACGGTGATCCAGATGGGCAGCGAGGGTGTGGTAAACAGCGACACCTTCAGCACCCTGCTCGAAAACATGGCAGGCGGAGAGTGGCAGGCGGCATTGGCATCAATAGCATTCCTGCTGCTGGTGGGCATTCCTTTCCTGGCACTGGCCTTCCTCGGTGCACGTCTGCTCTTCAACATCAGAAAAGGCAACCGGGCCGTGGCTATCGCCCTTGCAGGGCTGTGGGCACTGGGCTGGGTCTTCGCACCTATAGCCGCAGCCGTCATCGGCAGGGACTACACCGCAGAGGGCGAGCGCACCGAGACCATCGCGTTGGAGATGCCCGCTGCGGGCACAGAGGAACGCCCCGTGACCATCGCGCTGAACAGCAGCCCCTACGATGACGATGACACCGAGGTGGGCGAGGTCTTCGGGATGCAACTGCTCTTCGTGGACGGGAAAACGAGCATCTACGGCCTTCCGCAGTTCAACATCGTGAAAAGCGAGTCGGAGGTGATGGAACTGGTGATGACCCGCAGCGCTCGTGGCGGCTCCAAGCGCGATGCCTCGGAGCGGGCCAACGCCATAGACTACGGTTTTGCGCAGAACGACACCGCCCTGCTGCTCAACGGCCATTTCGCCATACCCGATGCCGACAAGTGGCGCAACCAGGAGGTTGAGCTGGAACTGCGCCTCCCGGTGGGCACGACCGTGCTGCTGACCGAGGAGATGGAGCGCATCATCCATGACATCCAGAACACCACCGACACCTACGATGGCGACATGGTGGGCCGCAGATGGAAGATGACCGAGCAGGGGCTGGAATGCGTGGACTGCGATGGGCTCATTTCCAAGAAAAAAGGCAGACGCAAGGCCGTTGTCAAAGACCTTGACGAGGAAATGGACGAGCTGGAGGAAGAGCTGACCCGCGATATGGAGGAGCTGAAGCGCGAACTGAACGAGGAGAAGGAGGAACTCAGGAGAAAGAAAGAGGAGCTGCGCAAAAAGAAGGAGACCACCGCGTCTTCCAATTCCGAGGGCAGCGGGACGGACATGGGCGAGATCTTGCTCAAACGGGTGGTGACAGCCACTTGGCAGGTGGACCCCAGCACCATCCGCAGCATCACGATGACGGCCTTCCCACACTAAAACCATTTGATAGCACAATGCCACTTGAACCAATTCACTTCTAAATCACAAGACGACATAAGCATTACTGATATTGAACCACATAGAAACATAGGTCGCATAGAAGAACAGATTTGAATAAGCCCCGCAGGTGCGGGACTACACATAGCCCTATGTGAAACCCCGCATGTGCGGGGTCTATTTCACCTTCTTCCCGATCATTGCTGTCTATGTGGCCTATGTTCCTATGTGGTTGAAAAAAAGACAGATACGCCATTTTCAATGGTCAATGCCTATACATGAATAACATGCGGCATTCATCAATTCAAATGGCATAAGCCACCATCGTTTTCCTTGAAGAACAGGAAGCCCCTCGACAGCGGGGACAGGGAAACCCTTGCCCCCAATGACAGGACTGAGGTCACTTCAAAACATTGTTTAACAGTTCAATACAAACGTTCACACGGATTAGCGAAGGTTAACGTCCGTTGACTTCCCTTCACACGGAGGCCGCAGACTTTTGACCCGTCATCCTCAAGAACAAAAAGCCATGAGAACCATCATCCTCACTACCACAGCTTTTCTGCTTACCGCCCTGTCCGCCTTCGCCCAGCCCGGACAATGGCAGCACTTTGACAAGGACAACAGCCCACTGCATTCGGATGCAGTGACCGCCATCGAGGTGAACGACCTCGGCATCTGGGTCGGGTCTGCACAGGGGCTGGTGCGCATGGGCAGCGACATGCAGCCCGACTTCGGCCCACAGTCGGCCATGATGCCGCAGTCGCGGGTGAATGACATCCACACATCGGCCGATGGGGCCGTGTGGGTAGCCACCGACCGCGGGCTGGCCCGTTTTGCCGACCGCCAATGGCAGGTGTGGGACACGGACAACTCATCCATACCCACCGACCTGCTCCGGGCCGTGACCTCAGACGCGGACGGCAACATCTGGATAGGCACATGGGGCAGCGGCCTGCTGAGATTCCGTGAGAACGAATGGGAAGTGTTCAACACGATGAACTCAGACATTCCCTCCAACGGGGTGAATGATGTGATGCTCGATGAACAAGGCCGCCTCTGGGTGGGCACGCATGCCGGTGGTGCCGCCCTGCTTGACGGTGGACAGTGGACGGTGTACCATGCCGGCAACAGCGGCCTGCCCAGTGCCGATGTCCTGAGCATCGGGCAGTCGGAGGACGGGGCGCTGTGGTTCGGCACCTACCAGGGGCTGGCAAGACTGGGGACCCGCGATAAATCGGGTTGGGAGGTGTTCACCTCCATGTATTTCGACCACATGGTCGGCACCTTCCGCCAGATGGCCCTGGGCGAGGACGGACAGTTGTGGATCGCCACCGATGGGGGCCTTTTGCAGTGGAGCGATGGCATGTTCCGATTCCTGCACACCGCCAACAGCGAGATCGCATCGAACAGCCTCTCCGCTGTGGCCGCGGATGCGCGTGGCAACATCCTCGTGGGCCACATGCAGCACGGGCTGGACGTGTACAACCCTGACGGGGTGGCCCTGCCGCTGGACCCCAAACCGCTCAGGGAGGCGATGACGCTGGAGGTCTATCCGAACCCGACCACCGACATCCTCAACGTCCGCATACCGGTGAAGGGCGATGCGAACATGACCCTGACCGTGACCGACCTCACGGGCCGGACGGTGCTGGATATGCGCATGTCGGCAGGGGCCGAGGGGCATCGGGTGGATGTGAGCCGCCTGCCACGGGGAACCTATCTGCTGACCATGCGGTCGGCCAACGGAGTCGCCTCCGCGCCCTTTGTCAAAGGGTGAATACCGGATATATCGGGTGTGGGGTGCGATGCCCGCGCTGCCGAAAGGCGGTGCGGGTTTTTCCTTTCAGGATGACAGTGTACAGCTGTTGCTCAACAACCTGAATCGCGTGATGTGTCCTTGTGCAATGCGGGCTACCACTCCGCTACTGCGGAACCGGGGCTCCTATGCACCGCCCATCTAAAGAGCGGTGTGATGTCGGGGCGGAGGTTGAGGCCGCACAGGTGTATATAATCGTTTCTCAGATGTAGATGATTGTTCTTCAGATGAAGACAACTGTTCTTCAGATGTAGATAATCGTTATTCAGGTGTAGATAATCGTTTTTCAAATGAAGACAATCGTTCTTCAGATGTAGATGATTGTTCTTCAGATGAAGACGATTGTTCTTTAGATGTAGATGATCGTTTTTCAGATGAAGATGATTGTTCTTCAGATGAAGATGATGGTTTTTCAGATGAAGACAATTGTTCTTCAGATGAATAGCAAGGCAGCTCATATTGGGGATTCTGGTGAAAATGCAGCGGACGTACACTCAGGAATTTGGGATGTATGGCATTTTTCACGTGATAAAAGTGAACAATCATAAATAGTGATGACTCATGCATGTGTTAAAATCACTTGCATTTGCCTCACTCAATTATTTTTGTCCGAAATTGGTTAATAAGAAGCAAAGGAGCCAAGAAACGGATAACAAAGAAGGAAGCAGAGCAGCTACAGAAGACACGGCTGGGCTACCGCTCGCGTGTGAGAGGGGAGCTGGAGGGGATACAGGTGGGAGAGATACGCCTGATGACAAAAGAGGAATGGACACGGCCAACACAGCCGCCCAATCATATGCTGCGACAGATAGAGAAGGGGCTTGGTCCCGCAGTCGTGGGATTTCGCTGCGCTTATCGGTTTGAAATGGTGGCGAGGACGCCCCCGAACAGAAGGTACGAGGGAAAGACCCTCGCGGCTAAGCGTGGTGGCCGATCTCCCGTCCCCCGTCCCTCGTCCCTATCATTGCGCCACAGATTCTCCATTGCCCATCGCGCATTGTCCATTGCCGATTACATAAAAGCATTTACCCGCCTGCGGAGGTCATCCACCAATGGGGGTGCGCCCCACAAGCCCATCCTGCTGCTGAGTGTGTTGCACTGGGCGCAGGAGGGCGGGTTGGAGGACGACCGCGTGCGCATCACCCCGGAGCTTGTGGCCCTGTTCCGCTCGTATTGGAATGCGCTGGTCACCACGCAGCACGACTGCCTGATGTCGCTGCCGTTCTTCCACATGAAGACCGAGGGCTTCTGGCACCTCGAACCCCGCAGCGGGTTTGTGGACATGCTGAACATGAACGCCTTCACCAAATCGCTGGTGAAGCTCGATGCCGCCATCGAATGCGCAAGGCTCGATGCCCCGCTGGCCGCACTGATGCGCGACCCGGCCCACAACGCCCTGCTGCGCGAGGCCCTGCTTGCAAAGTACTTTCCCGATGCTCCGCGCAACCTGCCCACCACGGGCAGCAGCGGGCAGTATGAACTCTTCTCGACCCTCAGCGACAAGATCCTGCGCGAACCGCCCGCAGCCTACCGAGCGGAAATGGACGCACTGCTGGAGACGGACAGCGGGGACGAGGTCTTCCTGCGCGGCAGCATGTTCAAGCGCGAGGTGCCGAGGGTGTATGACCACAGCTGCGCCATCTCAGGCATGAGGATAAGCGCATTGGCCAACATCTCGATGGTGGAGGCTTGCCACATCGTCCCGTTCTCGCAGAGCCATGACGACACCATTGGCAACGGCATGGCCCTCACCCCTACCCTGCACACGGCCTTCGACCGCGGGCTGATCTCCATCTCGGCAGACTACCGCGTGCTGGTGAGCGATGCCTTCCACGAGCAGCCGGGGGAGTATGGGATAAGGAAGTTTGAAGGGCGGGAGCTGCTTTTGCCCAACGACCGCAGCTACTGGCCGGGACAGGGGAATCTGGAATGGCATAGGGGGAGGTGGGGGTTCTGAGGGGGTCACTCAAACAATCTGCCCCGCATATCCTCCGGCCCTTTCAAGTAGCGGGGCGTGTAGGGTGGTGAGTATCGATGAAAGAATACCATGGTGTATTGGGTTGAGTTCTATTCATGCCCTTATTGTACTTTTAGCACCCTGTACTCGGTTTGACCGAATCTATATCGCCCTAAAAACCAACCTTCCCTCATGAGCGCACCCGTTGCCGATAGCGTTTCTTCAAGTCAGGCGCATGTAGCTGCTAGGACCAAAGTGCCGCCCCACATTATCAAGTATATGGGGTCGAAGCGGGAACTGCTGGATTTTTTAACTGAGGCTATCGAGGAGATTCACGAGGGCGAACCTATTTGTGATCTTTTTGCAGGGACAAGCGTAGTTGGCGGTTCATTAGGGCACCACACTCAAATTTTCTCGAACGATATACAGGAGTACTCAGCAATACTCGCCAAGACCTATTTGAGCAATTATGACTGGACTGAGTACCCCAATCTACTGGAAGCTGTTGTTGAGAAAGCTCAGGCACATGTGAATAGCGTACATCACAGTTATCCTGATTTTGAATTTGAATATTCTGAGGATTTGGACCTTAATGAGTTCAACGCCATTGAACAACAACAGCAGGAACTGATATACGTTGATTTTGAGGATGTTGAGCATCATTTATTCATCAAGAACTACTCAGGAACGTACTGGTCATTTGAACAGTGCCTGTGGATTGATGGATTGCGAATTGCGGCCAACCAGTATGCCGACACTCCTGTTTACAACGTGATTTTATCCAGTCTTATGTTCGCAATGGCCTACAATGCTCAGAGTACTGGCCATTATGCCCAGTATAGAGGTGCTTATGATGAGACATCTATGAAGGATATTTTAGGTCACAGAAACAAGGCGATTCTACCATATTTCAAGAGAAAAATGGTGGAGCTGATTGCATTCACTGGTCCGAATCACTTGAAACATGTTTATACTTCCTTGGATTACAGGGAATGTTTGGATTTGATTCCTAATGGTACTCTTGTTTATGCCGATCCTCCCTATGTGTTTGTTCACTACTCAAGATTTTACCATGCGCTGGAAACGCTCGTTCTTTATGACTATCCAGAGATAAAGTATAAAGGAAGATATAGAACCGAGCGTCATCAATCCCCATTTTGCAAACGGACTGAAGTTAGATGGGCTTTTGAAAAGCTTTTTTCAAAAGTTGCTAGTAAAAAGTGTAAGCTCATTCTGAGCTACTGCAATACAGGTATGATTACATTGGAAGACATACTTGCCATAGCTCATAGGGAACTGAAAGGTGAGTATGAAATCACAACACGTGAGATTGACTACCTGCACAGTACCATGGGAAGGATCAATGACAAATCCAGAGACGTGAAAGAATATTTGATAATTGCTACTCCGAGATAAATGTGTGCCGCTATCAACATTACAAAACTGAAATCGTCCTGGACAAAGTATGATGCTGTCCAAGTGATTAACGTGGTTTCCAGTGAAGAGGAGATCAGAAAATACTTGGAAAAGGAGAAAGGTATTGACCCTCCGATTCTCAAAAATTTTCTGGGTGTAAACAGGTTAACTGATTCCATTCCTAGTTTTTGGATTGAACTTCAAAAGTATCCAGAACAGAAAAGACTCTTTTCCTTATTGGCAGCAGTTTTTACGCACCATGAGAACATAAAGAAATTTGCAGAAGCATCTTCGGGGGATATGAAGGGCGTGTTCAAAATGGAGTCTCATGCCAAACAGAATACAAACCTCCGGAGTGCTCTTGTTGAAGGAGGAGCTGCTCCAACTAGTTCTAGGAGTAAAGAAGAGGTAGCGTACGATTTTTCTCCACTGTTTAAATCGGGGGTAGGAAAGCTCTTTAGACAGCTGTTAGAACAACGACTACTGAAAATTGGGTGGGACGGAAAAGATTTCGAGGGAATCAGTAAGAAGTTTGATTTCCACAAGGCGTTAAGTATATCGCATAGCCAGTTCATTGCTTGGACGAATGGTGAAAGTTTGTCTGAATCTCAATTGACCATTAATCTAGAACTGCTTAAGTCCAAGTACAGCAGTTTCTCCGCGTTCAAAGTGAATCAATGGTTAAACAGCTGGGATGACATTCATTTCTCCCAAGATGAGCAACGAAGAAAACCGGCTCCTTTCTTTCTAATGTTCAAAATGGATGCAAGGCTTTTAAAGCGACTAAGTGATGTCCACAGGCGAAAAGCGGATGTTAGTAGATTTAATGATGCATCCGTTCAACGAACTCATAGTGAGAGCCGTTCTGATGAAATCCGTAATTACAGGGACTATGGATTTCCATTGTCAACCATTTCAAAGCCTCAAAGAGATTCAGAAACTCATAAGGATTTGAAAATGCCCGGCATTTTGGCTACTGCAATTATTGCAAATATTATGGCCCCAGCCACCGAACGAGGTAAAAAGACATTATCTGAATTTGATGCAATAACCGTTACTGAGCAAGATTCTGATTTTCCGAAAATCAGTATTGCTGATAGAGTTTTTGAATCCAATTGGAATCCAGAACTGAAGCCGATCGAGATAATTGATGGTCAGCATCGGCTTTGGGCTTTTGATGAAAGCGAGGAACTGAATGGGGAATATGAGCTACCGGTGATTGCTTACTTTGACTTGGACCGTGCATGGCAAGCTTATCTCTTTTATACAATTAACATCAAGCCTGTTAAAATCAACACAAGTTTAGGGTATGATCTATACCCGCTGCTCCGTACTCAGAAATGGCTGGAGAGTTCCAAGGAGGGGTTGATGTTCTATAGGGAAAACAGGGCTCAAGAACTTGTAGAGGCCCTATGGTCATATAAGGAAAGCCCATGGATGAATCGGATAAAGATGTTAGGTGAAGGAGCAGGAAATGTCAGCCAAGCAGCCTTTATACGTGCTCTAACCAGTTCGTTCCTCAAAAAATCCACCGAGCAAACCCATTGGGGAATGGGAGGGTTATTTTCTGACGAATTGAAAAATGGGTCTAAAAATCAAGTATTGAACTGGAATCGTTCACAGCAGGCTGGGTTTCTAATCTTGCTTTGGGATGTGATTCGTGTGGAACTTGATTCTTTTTTGGATGATGAGGATAGCCTTAAAGATGAACCAAAGTGGGCCAAGCAGATTAGGGAACTAGAACCGAACCACCCAAAAGACGAACATCCAGCGTTTCGATCAAAGCTTTCATTTTTATCGAGTGACCAAGGAGTACGTGGAATCTCTCTTTTTGCAAATGATTTCTTCTTTGTTTTAGCCAGACAAGCAGATTGGGACTTGAATGAACTTGTTTGGGATGACGACCTCGATGACAAGACAATTAGACCAGAAAGCATTGATAAGGCCATAAATCTTTTTAAGAATAACCGATTGTACTCAGTGATGCAGTCCTTTGCCAAGGAAGCGGTTAAAGCTGATTGGCGCACTCCA
Source organism: uncultured Chryseobacterium sp. (assembly GCA_964500205.1). GTDB lineage: Bacteria > Bacteroidota > Bacteroidia > UBA10329 > UBA10329 > UBA10329. Next base: position 113,813 of record CAZCNS010000002.1, read on the forward strand.
TCTGCAATCGCTGATAGTGATACTGCTGTAAGGTTAATCCAATCCACATATAAAGGCAGTAGTGGATACAAGGAGGTCTGGCGATTGTTGATTGGTGTGTTTTTAGAATCCAGGGACAACTTGTTGAAACAGGTAACCTCTGAAATTGCTGAATTAGATAACTAAATATGGCAATTCAAGGTTTTGTAGACGATGCGTCTAACACCCATGTTATTTTAGGGGCTACTAAAATAAAAAGCGACTATTTGACGAATGGTTACCTTTTGCCGCAAACTGATACTCTTGTATCTAATGCAGTAGATGCCATCAAGAAACACTTTGACAACCAAGTACCGCTATCGTCATTAGAACTCAGCACTTATTTGGCAGCCTGCAGCTTATCCCACACGATGGACGGTTGGGATTACTTGTCTCATTCGGTTGACAGCCTCCTGAAAGGTGATGTGGGAGTTGCAATTCATTTAGCCTATTACGCGGAACTTCGAGCCACCCTTTCGTTTCTATCCTCAGAAGGCATAGGCGTTTTCAATCGTCAACATGTAAAACTCGATTCATCGGGATCATTCGATAAGTGCCCAGGAACACTGGGCACGCACGAAGCCGCTTGGGAGCTCATCGACAAGTGGGCTCGTTCATCGATAACTTCTGTTGACAATAGTGTAATGCAAGTTTTCTCAGTGAACGGGAAGACGTTTGAAGAGTGGATGGCCGCGTTTCCCTATCCGAGTCCCGCTTTAGGCCGTTCCGTTGTACGTAGCTGGCTACGCGAATGGAACTTTGACCTACATAGATTTAAAACGGATAGGAATATGAGAAATGAGGTGAGTTATCGACCTCAACGAATAAAGACCAATCAGCATCTAAGAACACTTAACGATTTAGTAAATAGTTTGGCGAGTTTTTGGGATGTTTTAGAACCAAATGATTCAGACCCATTTCAACTTCTCGATAAGTATCTGCTACGCACGATACTTCAAAAAACTTATGCTAATCTATCCTCAACAATCAAATTTCAAAACTCTTTCAAAAGCCTGATTGAATCCACACTAGAGAACTTGGGTCTCAATCAAAGTCCGTCTTTTGTGGATTTCTTAACTGATGCGGCTTCACAACATCTACTGTTTAGTGAATCTCAGAAACCGGTGATTGACCCCGCAACATTGATTTATAATCCACTATCGGTAATTGCTAGAGCAACGCTAATGTTAAGGCTTTCAACGGGTATGTCGTCAATGGTATTTCGAAGTGCCGGAGTGTCCAAGAATGATTTAAGTGTTGTTTGGGATCCTTATGGTATTGAACGCGGGTTCTGGACGAGCGAGGAACCGCCTCAAACTTTTGTGATTCTGTGGGAAGATATCAAGGAGCATGTATCCGACCTGTCTGAGTGGGCGAATGGTAAGAGTCCAAACCTATCCCTCCTCAACATATATCACGATACTGCAATGCCCCAATCCTTCAGTTACTTCAAGCAATTCAACCGTGCAGGTTTATGGGGGATGAGCATGTAGGTAGCAAATACCCGCCCGAGCGAGGGTCTTCCCTCGTTCGCGCTATTGGTGAGCTGCCTGTCCTGAGCTTGACAATGGATCTGCTCATATGAACCCCATGCCCAAACCTGAAAGAATCCAACGTCTCGTTCCTCGACACCATACTTCGTTACAGCTCAGGACAGGCACTTTGAAAAGGGTGAAGGGCGCAGGGGCAACCCCAATGGGGCGCAATCTACTTGCGGGGGTGCAGCCCTCCGCAGAAGGTGCAGCCACTCGAATGCCTTCTTGGTCAAAGCATCTGCATCCCACGCACGTTACCTTTACTGCCTATGAAGACGCTCCATTTCGGCACCAAGGAAGAGCACAACCATAGGCGCGAAGAGGCATTCCTTGCCCTCACGCCCAGCGAACGGGTATCCCTGTTCATCAAGATGGTGGCGCAGGTGCATCTGCTTCCGTCCAGAGCCGCCAAGGAGGATAAGGGGAATTATGTGATCGCCCGGCCCACGGATGGAATTTGAATCTGATGTGATACGGTTTGTAGAACTCGCCTCGGCCCATGAGGTGCAGATGCTCATGGTAGGTGGCGGGGCGGTCAATTTCCATGGCTATCAGCGCCATTCGGCCGATGTGGATTTCTGGGTCCATACCACCGATGAGAATCTGGACAGGTTGGAACGGGTGTTGGCAGAGAGGGCGCTTCGCTGAGTTGCGACCGTGCAATTCAACCATCGTCCTTCGCCCCTCGTCCCTCGCTTTACCTTTGCACCATGCAGCCCCCAAAGCCCAGGCCCATTTTTGACAGACGCATCTTCTGGGATGTGGAGTTCGACAAGTTGGACTATGACGCCAAGTGGAAGTTTGTGATAGAGCGCGTGTTCGAGCGGGGCGATGTGGACGACATACGCCAGTGCCGCAGATACTACGGTGACGACCGCGTGACCGAGGCCCTGCTCACAGCCAAGTTCCTGCCGTTGCACCGCACCCACCTTGCAAGCGCAGTGATTGACAGACCTTTGGAAGACTTCCGATGCTACACACTGAGACAGTCGAACCCAGGACTTTTGCCTTACTGAAACGCTTGATGGCGATGCCAGACCTCGCCAGCTTCTCGCTGGTGGGCGGCACGGCACTCTCCCTGCGTTACGGTCATCGCACATCCATTGACCTTGACCTTTTCTCACTTGAGAAGTTCGACAATACGGCCATTGCCCAGTTGCTCAGCGATGAGTTCGGAAGCGACTTCCAATACGAGCCTGCCGCGAGCGGACACTTCGGGGTCTTTTGCATAATCGGGGGAGTGAAGGTCGACATGGTGAGGTTCCCCCATCCGCTTATCCGCCCCACAGAGACGGTCGATGGCATCCGTTTGTACAGTAGCGAGGACATCGCGGCCATGAAGATTCAGGCCATGCTGGGCCGTGGCAGAAAAAAGGATTTCTGGGATCTGCATGAACTCCTCCAGCATTTCAACCTTGGAGAGATCATTGCGTTCCACAAGGGGAAGTACCCCAACCAGATGCTGCTGATCAGCATACCCAATGCGCTGACCTACTTCGTGGACGCGGAGGACAGCGATGCGCCCGTGAGCCTCAAAGGCCAGACCTGGGAGGAAGTGAAGGACGCCATCCGCGCCACCGTGAGGGAATTCCTGAGCTGATGGCTGCCCCTCCCTAAATTCGCCCCATCATGGCCCTCACCCCCGCACAGACCGAGGAGATAGCCCGCGAGGCCGCGAGGTTTCTGGAGAAACGGAGACCTGCCGAGCACATCCGGCCCCAGCTCGACTATGGTTATCGAGTGGAGGGGCAGAGCGTCATCATCCACAGCATACGCCCCCAATGGGACAACCCCTCCCAGATTGTCGAAGAGCCTATTGCCAAGACCACCTATGTGCAGACCAAAGGCCATTGGAAGGTCTATTGGCTGCGGGCCGACCTGAAGTGGTACGCCTACGACCCTAAGCCCCACGTGCGCACCATCGGCCTGTTCTTCAATCTGGTGCATGAGGACAGGCACTTCTGCTTCTTCGGGTGAGCGCATGGCCGCTGACAGACCACTGGTCCATTCTCCCTACCTTCACCCCATGCAGACCATCTACCGTAAGGGCTACGGCCCTGCCGAGGCCCTTCGCGTGGTGGAGGCGCCTGAGCCTGTGCCCGGCAAGGGCGAGGTGTGCATACGGGTGCATGCCGCCACGGTGAATCGCACCGATTGCGGGGTGCTGCTGGGCGAGCCTTACATCTTCCGCTTTTTCGTGGGCTGGCCCCGCCCACGCCACAGCGCCACAGGCACCGACTTTGCCGGGGTGGTGCATACGGTGGGGGCGGGGGTTTCGCACCTCCGCCCGGGCGACCGGGTGTTCGGCTTCAACGACCATGGTTGCGGTTCGCATGCGCAGTACATGGTCTGCGCGGCCAACGGCAACGTGGAGCCCATGCCGCCCGCCATCGGGTTTGCTGAGGCGGCTGCGAGTGCAGAGGGTGCCCACTATGCCCTGAACATGCTGCTGCACGCTGTGCCGAGGCTGCGCACGGATGCGGCCCTTGCACAGGGCATGGCGGCCATGCGCCTGCCTGAGCAGCTGAACCTGCGCGGACTCAACGTGCTGGTGAACGGGGCCACGGGGGCCATCGGCTCGGCTGCGGTGCAACTGCTGCGGCATTTCGGAAGCAGGGTGGTGGCGGTGTGCGCCACGCCCCACCTCGACACGGTGGCGGGCCTCGGTGCCCACGGGGTGATCGACTACACAGCCACGTCCATCGCGCACTGTGGCGAGACCTTCGACATGGTGGTGGATGCCGTGGGCAAGAGCGATTTCGGCACCTGTGCCCCATTGCTGAAGGAAGGGGGCGTGTACCTGTCGTCTGAGCTGGGGCCGGGCAACGAGAACCTTTACCTGCCGATGCTGACCGCGCTGCGGGGCGGCAAGCGGGTGGTGTTCCCCTTTCCGCATGACATACCGCGCACCCTGCGCCTGATGGCACAGTTGCTGGCCGAGGGCGGCTTCCGCCCGCTGATGGACCGCACCTGCACCCTCGAAGGGCTGTCGGAGGCTTTCCGCTACGTGGCCAGCGGACAGAAGATCGGCAATGTGGTCTTGGAGCCGTGACCCTTGCGCACTCGCCCCTTGCCCCTCTCCCCTATCTTCGCCCCATGCGCACGGAAACCGGCATCCCTGTCCCCTTGGAGGCAGAGGCCGCATCGTAGTCATTGCCCCCATGAACAGCAACACTGCCTTCATCGAACTGTCAGCCCTGCACGGCCGCTTCTGTCAAATGAGGCTTGCCGAGGCGGTGGACCATGCCCTTTTCAACCGCATCGCCATCGTGCATCATGGCAGTGCCATCGAGGGCAGTACCCTCAGCATGGAGGAGACGCAGGTGCTGCTGACGGACGGCACCACCGCCAAGGGCAAGCCCATGGAGCACCATCTCATGGTGACCGACCATTTCAAAGCCCTCTCCCTTGTCATGGCAGCGGCAGCGCAGCAGACGGAGATAACCCCCGCCTTCCTGCAAGGCATCAACGCAGCAGTGAACAGCAACACCGGTAAGGTGCGCCAAACGATGCTGGGCACGTGCGATGACACCAAGGGCGATTTTCGGCTGGGCAACGTGACTGCCGGCAACACCTATTTTGTGAACTACGACAAGGTGGTGCCAATGATCAATGACCTCTGTACCAAGTTGCAGGCAAGGATGGCAGAGGCGACCGGCATCGAAGCTCAGTACCGCCTGAGTTTCGAGGCCCACTACTACCTGGTCAGCATCCACCCGTGGTTTGACGGCAATGGGCGCAACTCCCGCCTGCTGATGAATTTCATACAGGCATGTTTCGGATTGCCACTGACGCTCGTGTTTGCCGAGGACAAGGCGGAGTACATCGCTGCGCTCACTGCCAGCCGCGAGGCCGACAGCACTGACATCTTCTGCACCTTCATGGCGCAGCAGGCCGTCAAATACCTGAGTCAGCAGGTGGATGCCGCTGACCGCAGCGCGGACGGGTTTGACATCCGGCTCTGAGGGAGTCCGGGCGGTTGTCGATATGCTCAACTGGCTGGTCAACGGCATGAGCCGAGAGGACATCAAAGCGGACTTCCCCGAACTCACCGACATTGACATCTGGGCCTGCCTGCAATACGCTGCAAGCCGCGAGCAACAACTGCGCGTGGCATCGCGAGGCTGCTCATCGACCAGAGCATCTCCTTTAGTCTGGCCTCTTCGTTATCAGCCCTTCCGCGCGCCCATCACCATCACGAACTCGGTGACGTTCTCGGGGTCGAGCGCACCTACAAGCACGTTGTCAATGAAAAGTTCGACTCCCCTGAATTGTTCAGTGTCAACGATATTGATCACCGAGCAGTTCCCTCACCTCGTTCTGCAACGGTTTCAACTCACGGATAACAATGCCCCAGATGATGTCGTCAGAAACGGAGTCGTAGCCATGTATCACACGGTTGCGTGTGTCCACGATTCTTCTCGAATGGGTAATAGCGATGGAGGGTTGTACTTTTAGAATACGGTTCAATGCCTCACCGATTATCCCGATGTTGCGTTCCACTGCCCTCTTGGTCTTCAGGTCTCGTTGAAACTCACTGAAGACCTTCTTCTCGGGCAGAAAATGAAAAATCTCAGTGATGGCGCGGTCCATATCCATCAGCCACACCTTGACATCATGCTCCATAAAGCTGAACTTTCTTCAGGTCAATACTTTTCTTGAGCAGTGGATTCAGGTCGGCACGGTCTTCCAACAGGTCGATGTGGCGACCCAATAGTCCTTCCAAGGCGAACTTGAGGTTGAAGTACTTGTCGCTGTATGTCAACGGGTCGAGGTCGTCAATCTTTACGATGAGGTCGATGTCGCTGCTGTCAGTAAAACGGTCGCCAAGTACGGAACCGAAGGCGAACAGTTCAGACACACCGAACTGCTGGCACAGCTTCGTTATCTCACTCTTATGAACTGAAAGCGGATTCATAACCACAAAATTAGTGCTCCGAACACCTCAGCCCTTCCGCGCGCCCATCACCATCACGAACTCGGTGACGTTCTCAGGGTCGAGCGCGCCTACGAGGGCGCCATCGCTGAACACGGGCATCAGCTCCTTGCCGTGCTGCTGCATGAGGTGAAAGGCCTCCTCCAGCGGCATGGCCGCATCGAGGCGTTGGAGGTCGGTGTCCATGGCATCGCGCACAGGGGTGCTCTCGCCTGTCTCGCTCAGGGCCTTTATCATGGCATCGCGGGTCAGGATGCCCACGGGGGTTTCGCCCTCCATGACCAGGAAAGTGCGGCATTGGCCGTCCAGCAGCATCCGCACCGCAAGGGCGATGGAAGCATCAGCGGCAATGGTGCGGAAATCGCGCAGCAGCACATCGCGCACCCGGTAGCCTGTGAGCATGGACTTGGTCTCGGTATAGTTGGCCTCTGAACGCGCCCCGAGGAAGATGAACACCCCGATGAGGATGAGGAAAGGGTTGCCGTAGAAGCCGAGGATGACGAATCCCACGGCACAGACCTGCCCGACCCGTGCCGCGATGCGGGTGGCCTTGGCGCGGTCGAAGCGCATGGCGAGCAGGGCACGCAACACACGGCCCCCGTCCATCGGGAAGGCAGGCAGCAGGTTGAAGAACGCCAGCACCACGTTCACCGTCATGAACATCAGCAGGAAGTTGTCGGCATTGATGGCCGTCATCTGCTCCATCTCGGTGATCTCGGGCATGAAATGCATGAACGGCAGCAGCAGGAGCACGATGGCGAAGTTGACGGCAGGCCCGGCCAGCGCCACCACCAGTTCCTCTCTGGGCTTCTCGGGCATGGACTCCAAGCTTGCCACACCCCCGATGGGCAGCAGGGTGATGTCGCGGGTGCCGATGCCGTAGCGTCTGGCCGCCAGCGCATGGCCCAGCTCATGCAGCACCACGCAGCCGAAGATGGAGAGGATGAAGGCCACCGACCAGAGGATGTCCACCACTCCCGACCCGGAGCTGATGCCCGAATAGACGATGTAGAGCAAGAGGAGCGAGAACGTCCAATGGACGAAGAGGTCGATGCCGGCCACGCGGCCGAGGGAGAGTTTTCCGTTCATGCCACGAAGATAGCACTACCCTGAGCAGGCGTCTTGCCGCGACCCCACGCACCGCACCTACCTTCGCGGCCATGATCGCCTACCCTAACGCCAAGGTGAACCTCGGGCTGCGCATACTCCGAAAGCGACCTGACGGCTACCACGACATAGAGAGTGTATTCATCCCTGTGAAATGGGAGGATATCATAGAGATCGTTCCGGACAGCGTTCATGGTAACGGCAAGGTGAGCTTCACCTCCTCGGGACTTACCGTACCGGACGATGGAAAACCCAATCTGTGTGAACGTGCATATCTGCTGTTGGCGAAAGAGTTTGGGCTACCCTCGGTGAAGATGCACCTCCACAAGATGATACCGATGGGCGCGGGCCTTGGCGGTGGCAGTGCCGATGCGGCATTCGCGCTCAAGATCCTGAATGATTCTTTTTCACTGAAAATAAGTGATCTGCGACTTGAGGAACTCGCTGGTAGGATCGGCAGCGACTGCCCGTTCTTCATCAGGAACAGACCGCAGTATGTGACCGGCAGGGGCGAACAGATGGAGCCGTTCCAGCTCGACCTGTCCGGGCATCACATCCTGGTCATCCACCCCGGGGTGCATGTGGGCACGGCCGAGGCTTATGCTGGAGTTATACCGCAAGTGCCAGACAGTGACCTGCGCGAACTGCTGCAGAGGCCCATCACTGAATGGAGGGACACTGTCAAGAATGATTTTGAGGAAAGCGTCACTAAAATGCACCCCGTCATTGAGGAGCTGAAAGAACTGCTGTATGCAAGCGGTGCGCTTTATGCATCTATGACCGGGAGCGGTGCAGCGGTCTTCGGCATTTTCCCGGAAAGAGAAAAAGTGACCATACCGGAAGGGATGAGCGCCAAATGGGCGGTGTTGTGAGGACGATTTGAAATATGTCGGGCAAAATGGCGTTAGCAGCCATTCCATAATCCGTTTCTTTGTCCGACCGCTGCGAATGAGAACTTCTATTCCCGCTCTGCTATTCCTGCTGATGACCACGGCCCACGCGGCATTCGGTCAGCTGGGCGGAAGCGGCACTTACAGCTTCATGAACCTGACCACCTCGGCACGCAACGCTGCATTGGGTGGCAACATGAGTGCCATCAAGGATGGGGACCTCGACCTTGTTTACCTGAATCCCGCCATCCTTGACAGTTCGATGCACAACTATCTTGTGACGGACTTCACCAACTACTATGCTGACATCAACCTCGGCTATGTAGGCTATGCGCGCACTTTCAAAAAGATAGGTACGCTGGCCGCGGGCATCAAGCATGTGAACTACGGCTCGTTCACCCGTGCCGATGAGCTGGGCAACGACCTTGGCACCTTCACCGCCAACGATGGTGTGGTACACCTGAGCTATGCACGTGGCTTCGGAAAGTATTTCTCGGCAGGGGCGGCATTCAAGATGCTTTACTCCCAGTATGCGGAGTACAATTCTTTCGGGGTAGGTGTTGACATCGCAGGAATGTTCCACGACCCTAAGACCAACTGGACCGTGAGCGTGGTGGCGCGCAACATCGGCACGCAGCTCGACCCGTACGTCTCGGGCGAATATGAACCGCTGCCGATAGGGCTGGACATCGGTATCAGCAAGAAGTTGAAGTATGTGCCGCTGCGCATGTCGATGATCATCCGCGACCTGCACAGGCCCGGCCAACTGGTGTATCAGGACCCGACCAACTCGCCTCCCGCCATCGACCCGCTTACGGGCGAGGTGAACGAGTACAAGGTGGACATCGGGGATGCGATCATGCGTCACCTGCTCTTCAGTGCGGAGCTTACCATTGCGAAGCGGATCATGGTGCGGATGGGCTACAACTATGGCCGCAGACAGGAGTTGAAAGTGAATACGCGCCCCGGGACTGCCGGTTTCTCATGGGGGCTTGGTGTCAAGGTGAACCGCTTCACCATCAGCTACGGTAGGGCCACTTATCATCTGGCGGGTGGCACCAATCAGTTCTCCATCTCCACCCACCTCGGACAACACGTGAAAACAGTGCGTGCCCCGAAGGAGGAGCGGAAGAACAAGCGTGACCGTGTGGTTGAAACCCCGCCCTCAGGAGATGGCTCATAGACCTATTACCATCGCCATAGACGGGTTCTCGTCATGTGGCAAGAGCACGCTTGCCAAAGCCCTGGCGGCAAGGCTCGGCTACTCTTATGTGGACAGCGGTGCGATGTACCGTGCCGTGGCGCTTCACGCCATGCGCCAAGGATGGGCCGATGGCAGCCGCGTGGACGTGGCACCTCTCATCGCATCACTCGAAGAGATCAGGGTCGGATTCAGGCATAATGCAGTATCAGGCATGTCGGACACGCTGCTGAACGGTGAGGACGTGGAAGAGGAGATCCGCTCCATGGCCGTGAGCGCTGCCGTGAGCCATGTGAGCCGCATACCAGAGGTGAGGACAAAACTGCGCCTCATGCAGCAGCAGATGGGCAGTCAGGGGGGTGTGGTGATGGACGGTCGCGACATTGGCACGGCTGTTTTCCCCTCGGCCGAACTGAAGATATTCATGACTGCAGACCCCGAGGTGCGAACCATGCGCAGATTCAACGAGCTAAGGTCTAAGGGCAAGGATGTCAGCCTCGGTGACATCCGCGCCAACCTTGCAGAACGCGACCACGAGGATACCCACCGTGCACAAGACCCACTGCGGCAGGCCGAGGATGCGGTGGTGCTCGACAACTCGGACATCACTCCCGCGCAACAACTTGACCTGGCTGAGCAGTGGGCAAGGGATAGGATGGGATGATTCGAGTATGGGCCACTACCTTTCGGCCATGCAACTGATCGAAGTCAACTCCCAGAAACTGGAGAAAGAGTGGGTGCTCTTTCCTGTGAACCTTTACAGGAACGACCCATCGTACATACGGCCCATAGACCGCGAGGTGATGGACGTGTTCGACCCAAAGGTCAACAAGTTCTACTCATTCGAGGGAAGTGAGACCGTTCGTTGGCTGCTTAAGAAGGACGGCAAGACCATCGGTCGGATCGCGGCCTTTGTGAACGGCAAGACGGCCCGATCAGAGGATATGGCGGTGGGCGGTTGCGGGTTTTTCGACTGCATTGACGATCAGCAGGCCGCCAATCTGCTCTTCGACACCGCACGCGACTGGCTCAGGGCACGAGGCATGGAGGCCATGGACGGTCCGGTGAATTTCGGGGAGCGTGACAAGTTCTGGGGATTGCTCATCGATGGTTTCGAGGAGCAGAACTACGGTATGAACTACAATGCCCCGTACTATCAGCAGCTTTTCGAAAACTACGGTTTCGGGCTCTATTTCAACCAACTGACCTACGGCCGACCCGTGGACAAGAAGACCGGTGACCTCGAACCCCGCTTCTATGAACGGGCTCAGCAGGCTTTGGACAATCCTGACATCACATTCCGCTACATCCCTAAAAGTGAGTTTGACAAGGCGCACATCTATTTCCACGAGGTCTATACCAAGGCATGGGGCAATCACAAGGGCGTGAAACCGATGACGTTGGAGCAAGCCGAGAAGATGTTCAAGAAACTGAAACCCATAGCCGACCCGAAGCTCATCTACTTCGGGTTCTATAAGGACCAGCCCATCTCCTTCTACCTGTCCATACCGGAGCTGAACCAGCTATTCAAGTATGTGGACGGCAACATGAACTGGTGGGGCAAGCTGAAGTTCATGTATCATAAGTTGACGGGCAGCTGCAAGAAAATGCTGGGCATTGTGTTCGGGGTGGTGCCCGAATGGCACGGCAAAGGCGTGGAGAGTGCCATGGTCGTATCGTTCAGCAAGATCGCGTGGGGAGAGGGACTACCTTACACGCAGGTGGAGATGAACTGGATCGGGGATTTCAACCCGAAGATGATGCACGTTTGCGAACAATTGGGGGCCTACGTAGTGCGCACTCATGCCACGTACCGTTACCTCTTCGACCGCGAGCGGCCATTTGAGCGGTGTCCGATCATTGAGTGAGTCACGTGCAGTAATGGAAGGAGTCACATATTCCTCCTATACTGCCCTCCCACCTCAAACAGCGCATCGGTTATCTGCCCCAATGAACAGGCCTTGGTGACGGCCATCAAGGTGTTGTACAGTTATAGCCCTGCAATGATGTCCCTAATTGTTCTGGTATCAATGCTGCCCATCTCCGACTTGTCAAAAATGGTGAGCAAATACACCTCAAGCTCCTCGGTGACCACGTATGTGATGACCTTAAAGTGCTGCGAGGAACTCATCGAGCGTCTGCTTCGAGGCCTTGCCCGCTCTCATCTTCTCCACGTCTTGAAGTGCAGCCTCGAGGTCGGAGCGCAGTTTGATCGCCTGCTCGTACCGTTTCAGTTCAGATAATACTTTCTCCCAGTCGCGCAACGGCAGTTGAACGGCCTTCACGTTGCCGTCCTTGTCGTTCAGGTAATCCACTGCGATTTTCATGCAACGAAGGTAAACATGGTACTGTCAAACCACTCTTTCGGGAGTCTCCTGATGGAAGCCGCAAGCGCGCCTTTGTCCACATGTGGAGCTTCGTGCAGCGCATAAAGCTTGCAGCAGATTTGGTCTATGCCGAGGATGAGGTGAAATGGGGGGCGTTCGTGGGGAGTTAGCTCGGGCACTATCTCACGAAGTGTGTAAGTAGTAAAGTTGTTCTGAAAATTTTTTGACCCCCTCGGGGAATGGTCAAAAAAAATTTTCGGAAACAACTTTACGGGGTGGGAAAAACACCGACACACATGAGAAAAGAAGACCTTTTGAGCAATGAGTTCCTCAAGCAGTTCAAGAACGCGGGGGAGCTGGACAGTTTCCTCTCAGAGCTTTAGAAGCGTGGCGTGGAGCAGCTTCTGGAGGGCGAGATGGACGCACATCTCGGCTACGGGAAGCATCAGGTGAGCGATGCGGAGAACGCCCGCAATGGTCATGGCCGCAAGACGATACGGACCTCCTATGGGGAGTCGGAGATCAAGGTGCCGCGCGACCGCCAGTCCACCTTCACGCCCCAGCTGGTGCCCAAGCGCAAGAGCATGGTGGACGGCATCGAGAACATCATCGTGTCATTCTATGCCAAGGGCATGACGGTGAGCGACATAGAGGAACAGCTCTATGAGCTGTACGGGTTCCAGGTCTCCACATCCACGATCTCGCGCATCACCGACCGCATCGCCAGCGACATCACCGCATGGCAGAACAGGCCGCTGGAGGCCACCTACCTCGTGGTGTGGATGGACGGCATCGTGTTCAAGGTGCGCGAGAACTCGCGGGTGGTGGACAAGGCCATCCACATCGCCATCGGTCTCAACCTCGAAGGTAAGAAACAGGTGCTCGGCATGTGGCTGGGAAAGAACGAGTCGGCCTCCTTCTGGATGACCGTCATGACCGACCTGCAGACGCGTGGGGTGAAGGACATCCTGATCACCGCCACAGACAATCTCACCGGCTTCACCGAAGCTATCGCTGCCGTCTTCCCAAAGGCCACCAAGCAGATCTGCATCGTGCATCAGGTCCGCAACGCGTGCAGGTTCGTCAGTTACAAGGACCGCAAGGGCTTCACTGCCGACATGCGCCACATCTACAACGCGCCCAACGAGGAGGCAGCCCTCGCAGCCCTCGATGACCTCGAACGGAAGTGGGACGACAAGTACCGCTATGCCATCAAGAGCTGGCGCAACAACTGGACGGAGCTCACGGCCTTCCTCCAGTTCCCGCTCGCCATCCGGAAGATAATCTACACCACCAACACCATAGAGAACCTCAATGGAAAGATCCGCAAGTACACACGCAACAAGCTCTCATTCCCCACCGATGAGGCCGTCCAGAAGTCTGTCCATCTGGCCATCATGGAGGCCACCAAGAACTGGTCAATGCCAATCAAGGACTGGGGGCAGATACTCAACCAATTTATGATCATCTTTGAAGACAGACTCAAACCATGAACAACCCACTTTACACACTTAGTGGGATAATGTCACTCTAAGGTTGATTACTCTTTTCTAAATGGTTTTAGGGTCATCTTAACCGTGCTTCCGTGGCTAATTCATGTCCTTCCGTCCACTACAATTTTCCTCATTCCCATTTTCCATTTTCTCTAAAAGACGATGAACAATTTCTCCCTCGCCATCCACGGAGGTGCCGGCACCCTGCTCCGTGGGCAGATGACCCCTACCAAGGAACAGGAATACACTGCTGCATTGCAACAGGCGCTGGATGCAGGTCATGATGTCCTTAGCAAAGCGGGGAGCTCATTGGATGCCGTAGAGGCGGCTGTCCGTTCGCTGGAAGATTGTCCGCTGTTCAATGCCGGGCGCGGCAGTGTGTTCACAGCCGAGGGCACGCACCAGATGGACGCTTCCATCATGGAAGGGCGCACCCGCAATGCCGGAGCTGTTTCGCTCATCACAGGCATTCGCAATCCCATTTCCCTCGCACGCGATGTGATGGAGAAGAGCAACCATGTGTTCCTTGCGGGCGATGGCGCCATGCACTTCGCCAAAACGCTGGGATACACCTTGGAAGAGCCTTCCTATTTCCACAATGACCTGCGCCACAAGCAATGGCTCGACCTGCGCGACAGCGAAGCCTTTCAGCTTGACCACAGCGACAAGAAGGATTCGAAGTTCGGCACCGTTGGGGCTGTGGCCTGCGATGTGCATGGCAACTTGGCCGCTGCCACATCCACAGGCGGCATGACCAACAAGAAATGGGGCCGCGTGGGCGATAGCCCGATGATCGGGGCTGGCACCTACGCCAACAACGCCACCTGCGCCATAAGCTGCACGGGCAGTGGCGAGTTTTTCATCCGTGGTGTGGTGGCCTACGATGTCTCGTGCCTCATGGAATACCGTGGGCTGTCCTTGGCCGATGCCACCAATGAGGTCATCCAGAACCGCTTGCTGCAATTGGGCGGAGACGGTGGCCTCATCGCTGTGGATGCGCAGGGCAACATCGCCATGCCGTTCAACACCGAAGGCATGTACCGTGGCTTTGTGACTTCGGTTGGGAAAAGGGGAATTGCAATCTACAAGGAGTAGACTTTCGATATCCCCTTCGATACGACCAAAAAAGAGCTAATCAGGGTGACCCCAACATAGCGGACTGCCACGGATCGGTCAGGCTGAGTAGGGCCTTTTCGGCCCGTATCGAAGCCCTACTTGTTGAACTTTTTCTTGGAAAGTAGTGGCAGCAATTGAAGCTCACCATTAATGAGGGCCTCCTTTTTTCCCCTTGACCACCCTTTCAGTTTCTTCTCCAATGCTATCGCTGCCTCCGGTGTCATGCTCATATTCTCATAGACCAGTTCAACAGGTCTTCGAGTGAAGGTGTATGATGAAGGATCACTGCCAGACTGATGTTGCGCCAATCTCTGATCCATATTGTTGGTCATGCCTACGTAGTAGCTGCCATCTGCGCAGCGTAGGATGTATGTCCAATAGAATCTGACCATTCTCCAATCAATCTTGACTCAAAGGCGAAAAATAGTAGAGAAGCAGAAATAGTCCATAACCCTTCGATACGTCCCGAAAAGGGACTACTCAGGGTGACCAGTGCGAGGTGCCGATAAGGATCGGTCATGCTGAGTAGGGTCTTTTCGACCCGTATCGAAGCATGAAGTAGGGTCTTTTCGACCCGTATCGAAGCATGAAGTAGGGTCTTTTCGACCCGTATCGAAGCATGAAGTAGGGTCTTTTCGACCCGTATCGAAGCATGAAGCAGGGTCTTTTCGACCCGTATCGAAGCATGAAGTAGGGTCTTTTCGACCCGTATCGAAGCATGAAGTAGGGTTTTTTCGACCCGTATCGAAACATGAAGTAGGGTTTTTTCGACAAGCCTGTGGTGAGCTGTTGCCAAAGGATATCGAAGCCTTCCTCGCCTAACGACCCTTCGATACGCCCTGAAAAAGGGCTACTCAGGGTGACCCCTCCATGGGGATGCCATCAACTGAAAGACGCCTCCATCGGCAGCACCTTCACTTTGCGCTTGGTGATGTTGAAACGGTCACTGTTGGCAAGCACGTGCGTCTTCAGGTTGGTGAGCGTCATCGGTGTGCCGGGATCGAGAATCTTCTCGTTGTTGTGGCGCAGTTTGTTCGGATCGAAGATGATGACCATGCCCGAACCGATTACCTCGCAGTCGTTGCCGTTCTTTATCACAAGGCCCGTATCCTCCGCCAGTCCAATACCAATGAGCTTCGGGAATTTGGCCACGGCCTCGGCCAGACGTCCGAAGCGGCCGCGCCTGATGAAGTGGGAGTCGATGATGAGGTTAGGCGTGAAACCCATGCCGGTGCTCATGCCCACGGCCCCTTTGAAGAAGGCCTCCGAACTGCTCCCGCCAGTAATCATCTCAGCACTCATGCACATGGCCCCTGCGCTGGTACCAGCGATCACCAGCCTGTCATCGTGATAGCGTTCTATGAGAATATTGTGCAGCTCCGTGCCACCTATCAGCTTGGTGATCTTGCTCTGATCGCCCCCTGTGAACATCACGCAGTCCGCGTTGCGGATGAGTTCGAGGTTTTTCGGGTCATGGCTTTGCTCGCGCTTACGGATGTCCATGATGTGAACATCGGTGCAGCCCAGTGTGCCGAATGCTGTGCGGTAGTTGTCGCTCACCTCGTCCGGGATGCTCGATGCCGTGGGGATGACCACGATGCAGGCCTCCTGGCCACCACTCTCTTTCACCACCCTTGAGAGGATGCCATCGGTGATGTATTCCAAGGTGTAGGTCTCGGAGGTCTCGATGCCCTTGTCCTCATTGCCACCAATGGGAATCAATGTGCCCTTAATCTTCATTTCATGTTAAGCTTGTGGGGCAATGGTACGAAAATAGGCTGCGGTCGGTCGGTTCAGTGGCACAGAAGAATACAGGAGAAATGCACGATCCGAGAGTGTAGCGCATCGTGAGTTGTTGGAACACTGATGAATGATTGGGCCAATCATAAACGATGAAACCCGTTGAGTCCGTATTCAATTCATGTCGCCAACCGCAGAATCGAAGAAGTGTCCCCGATCGCGAATGCACATATTTCTTTACCCTTTACACAAGGATAAAATGCACCCCGAGCAGCACCGCAGTGTAAACCAGATGCAGCCTCCATGGCCAATAGGAAGTGGGCGAGATTCCTTCATCCTTCCACAACCGCATCATCAGCAGGATTTTTTCAAAGGAATAGGCAATGACCGTGGCATAGGCAATGCCCACCAGACCGTACCACTGCACGAACAGCAGGCTGAGGCCGACATTCATGAGCAGTTCAATCATTGCAACGGTCATGATGGCGCGCGACCTCCGCAGCCCGATGAGCACCGTCTGCGGAAAAACAACCCTGCTCACCACCAACAGCAGATAGACGTTGAACACCTGCGCGCTCGCTGCAAACTCGGCACTGAACATCATCGGGTAGGCCCAAGGGCTGATCAACATCAACAAGATGCTCAGAGGGAAAAAGGCGTGCATCATTCGCGCGCTTCCCGCTGTGAGTTGTTGCAAGCCATCCTTCAGATCGCGGCCTATGGCGGGCACCATGCCATTGCTGAAAGCATTGGCCAGCAGCAGCACCAGCGGGAACTCCTTTGCACCATAGCGAAAGGCTGCGAATGTCTGCTCATCGAAAAAATGCGAAACGATGAGTCCGTCCAGATACTCGGCCGAACCTGAGAGCAGTGTTGCCAGCATCAGTGGGGTGGCGGTAGAGATGAAGCGGGTCAGGAATTCCCTGTCCACACGCCATTCGGCAAAGCGCCACAGCAGCCCCACCGTGACCAGAAAGCGCAGCCCCGCACTGACAACCAATCCCATGATGGCCCCTTCCAGACCATGACCGAGATGCACCGGCAGCACGACCAGCAAAAGCTGTCCACCGAAGGCGAAGGCTCCGTAGGCGGCAAGCGCCTTTGACCTCTCTCGCAGCAATAAGATGTACTCTGCCAGATAAGACGGACCAATGAGCAGCAGGTACCAGGAGAAAGAACCGTAATGCCATAGCACCTCAGGATTATTCGCCAGAAAGGAGAAAGGTGTGATGAGCAATCTGAACAGCACGAAGACCAATGCGGAACATGCGGCCAGAACAAGAAATGCGCTGAAAAACTCCGGTGACCTCCTGCCCTCCGCCCTGCAGTTGGCAAGAAGCGACTGCGACAGCCCCGACAACCAGAAGAAACTGAGCAGACTTCCAAGAAACAGTAACGACTCGTATATGCCTATGCCGTACGCTCCCAGCCCCAACTTAGCGAACAGCATGCCCGTCAGGAAGAATGCACCGAAGCGCATCACCTGAAAAAGCTGGAAGGCACGAACGGGGGTCAGCAACCTCAATTTCTGTTTGGTAATAGAACGCCAAAGGTCTGCATACCGTGGCAATGGCTATCCGAGGCGATAAACGCGACATTTGTCAGCCAAAGGCAATGGACGCATCAAGTCGTCCGCACATTGCCCCGTTAAGTTTATGGGAGAACTTCTGCTTGCCGTCTATGCGTTTTGTATGCTCTGCATACTCGCTTACAGCATTGCGCAGGCGCATCTGCTCTGGCTCTACCTGCGGTCGAAAGCAGCACCGGTTGAGATGCCCCCTCTCCCCGACCGGCTTCCACCTGTCACCATTCAATTGCCGGTTTACAACGAGCCATTGGTCATCGAACGGCTCATTCGCACAGTGTTGGAAATGGACTATCCGACAGAACTGTTGGAGATACAGGTGCTCGATGACAGCAGCGATGATACGGTGGCCAAGGCTGCTGCGCTCGTAACCGATTTCCGCGAAAAAGGCATCGACATCGTCCATGTGCGCAGGGAGGCGCGCTCAGGATTCAAGGCGGGAGCGCTTGACCATGGGATGAAACGGGCCAAAGGCGAGTTCATCGCCATTTTCGATGCGGATTTCCTTCCAAGAAGAAATTTTCTCAAGCAGACCATGGGGCATTTCCATGACCCGATGGTCGGTGCCGTGCAAGTGAGGTGGGAGCACCTCAACCGGAACTATAATCTGCTCACCCGTCTGCTTGCCATGACCCTCGATGCACATTTTACCATCGAGCAGCGTGGAAGGAGTGCGGGTGGCAACTTCATCAACTTCAACGGCACGGCCGGTATCTGGCGCAGGTCGTGCATCAACGATGCCGGTGGCTGGCGGGCCGACTCGCTCACGGAAGACCTCGACCTGAGCTATCGCGCCCAGCTCAGAAGATGGAAGATCTGCTACTTGGAAGATGTGACCGCCCCGGCAGAGATCCCGATGTTGATGCCCGCCATACGCTCCCAACAGTACCGATGGAACAAAGGCGGGGCAGAGGTGGCAAGGATGCACCTCGGTCGTGTGCTGGCATCTGATGTGCCTTTCCACACCAAGTTCCATGCGGTCTTCCATCTGCTCAACACGTCCGTTTTCATCAGTGTGCTGACGGCTGCGGTGGTCAGTGTGCCGCTGCTTCTGTGGCTGCACCAAAGCCCGATCAAAGAGCCATTTCTCTTCATCGGCATGTTCTTCTTCGCAGGATTCGGGATGCTTGCCGGGCTTTATTGGGTGAGCATCCGCCAGCAGGTCAGCAGCAATGGTGCCGCGTGGTGGCGATTTCTACTCCAATTCCCAATGTTCCTCGCGTTGAGCATGGGTCTGTCGTTGTTCAACTCCATCGCAGTGATAGAAGGATATGCAGGCAGGCGCACCCCTTTCGTCAGGACACCGAAATTTGCCAGCGTGGGAAATGATGCGCTGACAGGAAGTGCCCGCTGGGGCATGCCTCCTGTCATCGCCTTTGCGGAGGCGGGTCTTGCGGTATACTTCATGGTCGGCATAGGGCTTTCCTTGCAGATGAATTACCACCCTTTTCTCATTTTCCATCTGCTTCTGAGCATCGGATTCGCCACCTTGGCACTCTACTCCGTGCGTCATGCAAGAATGGTCTGACCACTTTGGTGCGAACTGACCACCTCTGTGCCTAAACCTTACATTTGCAGCCCATCTAAAAAAAAGACATGAAGCACAGTCTCGCCATCATCGCCCTTGGAACCGTATTCCTGCATTCCTGCACAGGTCAGGACAGCACTACCAATGTTGACCTCAAGACCGACATCGACTCAGTGAGCTACGCCATGGGTGTGGCTTTCGGTGCAGATGTCAAAGGCTATCTTGAAGGCAACGGTTTGGATTCCGTTCTCGACATGAATGCCATCATTGCAGGTATTCGCCACGTGGTGAACAATGAGCCCAAGATCGAGGAAGAAGATGCATTCGCCCTCATTCAATCCTTCCAGGCAAAGCAGGGTGAGATGCGGGCAGCGGAGAACACCTCCCGTGCGGAGAAGTTCTTGGCCGAGAACGCTGCAAAAGCAAACGTAGTTACCACTGAGAGCGGTTTGCAGTATGTGGTACTTCAAGAGGGTTCTGGTGATGCTCCTTCCATCATGGATCAGGTGAAGGTCCACTACACTGGCAAACTGCTCAATGGCGAGACCTTCGACAGCTCTGAGGACCGCGGTGAGCCGGTTACCTTCTACCTCCGCCAAGTGATTCCCGGATGGACCGAGATGCTCCAACTGATGAAGCCCGGCAGCAAGGTGAAAGCTTTCATTCCCGGTCAGTTGGCCTACGGCCCCAATGGTGGCCCACAGGGAAGCGGCATCGGCCCCAATGAGCTGCTCATTTTCGACATTCACCTCATTGATGTCATCAAGGAGAAGAAATGATCCGCTGACATGACTACTTGAAAAGCACCTCTCCGTCCGTGGGAGGTGCTTTTCTGTTTCATGGCCCAGCCACCCCTGACACGGCTACATTTGTCCGCAGCGATGCAGCAGAAGTTTCTCGGCAATCTGGTTTTCCTGCTGGCGGTCAATCTGCTGGTAAAGCCTTTCTATGTGCTGGGCATTGACCGCGCTGTTCAGAACGAGGTCGGGGCCGAGGCGTACGGGTCATATTTCGCCTTGTTCAATCTCTCGCTGATCCTCAACATCCTGTTGGACCTTGGCATCACCAACTACAACAACCGCAACATCAGCCAGCACGGGCATCTGCTGGGCAAGTATTTCACGCGTATAGTGGCACTGAGGCTTGTGCTTGCGGTGGGCTATGCGGTCATCTGTCTCGGGGTCGGTCTCGTTTTCGGATATGATGCGAAGCAGCTGGGCATGTTGGCCTTGCTATGCATCAACCAGTTCCTGCTGGCGGGAGTGCTCTTTCTACGCAGCAATGTGGCGGGGCTGCAGCTTTTCCGAACGGACAGCATATTGTCCATTCTCGACCGGACACTGCTCATCGCGGGTTGCGGGGCACTGCTTTGGGGCGGTATCGTCAGCGGGCCGTTCCGCATCGAATGGTTCGTGTGGATGCAGACAGCCGCCTTGAGTATCACTCTCGCCACAGCGCTTGCCGTGGTGCTGTCCAAAGGTGGCAACTTCATCCTCAGATGGGATGCGACCCTGTTCCGCTCCGTATTGCGCGGCAGCCTGCCCTTCGCCCTGCTTATCCTGCTCATGAGCGTGTACGGTCGCATCGACTCCGTGATGTTGGAGCGCATCCTGCCTGATGGCGACCTTCAGGCAGGGATCTACGCTCAGGCATTCCGTCTGCTCGATGCCGCCAACATGATCGGATATCTCTTCGCAGGATTGTTGCTGCCCATGTTCTCAAGGATGCTGAAGCAACGCGAGGATATCCGCCCGCTGGCGAGGTTGGGGGCAAAACTGCTGCTACTTCCCACGCTGGCACTGGCACTGGCTTCTTTTTTCCATGGAAAGGAGATCATGGAATCGCTCTACGACAGCCACGCGCAGGCATCGGGCCAAGTGCTCGGCCTGCTCATGTTCTCCTTCGTTCCGATGGCCGGAACCTATGTTTTCGGAACGTTGCTTACTGCCAATGGCAGTCTCCGTCAACTCAACGTGATCGCCATGCTCGGAGTAGTGAGCAGCATAGGTCTGAATATCCTGATGATTCCGGGCATGGGGCCTGCTGGTGCTGCCACCGCCTGCCTTATCACACAGTCCATAACCTTCATACTTCAGATGGCACTGGCGGTTCGCATGTTCAATATCAGTGTTTCTCGGAGAGATACCATGCTCATCATCTTAACGCTGGCAGCCACATTGACGGCAGCCCTGCTCACCTCTGGCATGCACTGGGGCATGTCTGCAGCCACGATACTGATGGTGGGGCTGGCAGGCACCCTGCTGCTCACCCTCCCCGAGTTGGCAAGCGGGCTGGCGGCTCGAAGACACCGCGATTAAAACCCACAGTTCGCAGGTAGGCACGTATTTTTGCCACCCGTCAAAACTGACTGTTTCCACCGTGATCAACAAACTCTCCTTCCTTACCGCCATCGTAGCTCTCATCTGCGGCTGCGGAACGTCCAAGGAGGTCATCACCATCAGTACTGAAACAGCCAGCGGCAGGGCCGAACGCTCATACATGGCTTCTGAGTCGCCCGCCAATCTGCTCAGTGAGGTGCTCTTGAATGCGGAGGGTGATACAATGTCTGTTTCCTCAGTGCGGAGAGGCGTGCTGCATGGGGAGATGATCTCCTTCCATCCGAACGGTATGCGCAAGGAACTCGTGACTTACGTGGACGGTGAACCCACCGGGCCATTCCTTGCCTATGGCAATGACGGTGTCCTGGTTTTTGAAGGAATGCTTGTCAACGGGAAAAAGCACGGAACATGGGCCATGTGGTATGACGAGACCCAGAAGCGGCAGGAATGCCAGTATGTAAATGACGTTTTATCGGGGAAATGCACCTATTGGTACATTGATGGAAACCTCCAGCGCGAGGAGACGTACAGTGATGGCAAGCTTATTGCCTCGACCGATCACTGACCAATTGAAACAATCATGGGAAAGGGAACAATGATGATGATGCTGGCGCTGCTGGCATCGGCCTCTATCAGCGCGCAGGACGCGAAGGAATACTACCCCTCTGGCCGACTGATGAGTGTCACAGCTCAAAAAAACGGGGAACCGCACGGGAAAAGCACTTCCTTTCACGAGAACGGTCAGAAAATGACCGAAGGAGAACACATCATGGGCGAGCGACACGGTGCCTGGAGGGAATGGTATGAGAACGGACGGCTCTGGTCGCTGATGCACTTTGAGATGGGCATCCCCAACGGACGCTACGAAGACTACGACATGAACGGTGCGAAGGTGGAAGAGGGGGTAATGAAGAACGGGGTTCCTAATGGCCCGGTCAACACATGGTACAATGACGGCACTCCGCGCACCTCAGGCCAAATGCTCGATGGCAAGCGCTCAGGCTACTGGACCACTTTCTACCCCGATGGAAGCAAAGAGACTGAAGGGGAGTACAAGCAAGGATTCAAAGTAGGACAATGGCAGGAATACTTTGACAACGGCAAGCTCAAATCAAAAGGAGTCTTCTTTGCAGGGGAGCCCCATGGCCGCTGGGAGGAATGGCACCAAGATGGCCGGCCAGCGGTACAAGGGGAGTTCACGGGAGGAAAGAAATCCGGGAAATGGACCACTTACCATGATAACAGCGAAGTCAAAAGTGTTGGTGATTATTCCAACGACATTCAAACCGGAAAGTGGCAGTGGTTCAGCGCCAAAGGTGTTTTGGAAAGAGAAGAGACTTTCAAGTGAACGGCTCAAACCGTGGATGAGAATACCTGCCCTTTGGGCTGGTTGCTCCAGAGCTTCTCATCGAATGCCATGCAGATATTGCGGATGAACGGACGGCCCTTATCTGTCACCTCAATTCCATTGGGAACGAGATTTACAAGGCCGTCATCCAGAGGTTCGCTGAGACGCAGCAGCGTTCCGTGAACATCCAGATTCTTGCCCTGCCCGTTCTCCCATCCCGTGCGATGACGGCACATCAGATTGAGGATATGCCATCGGATCTGCAGATCTTCATCGGTCAGCAGATGCCCACGGAACACAGGAATCTCACCATTGGCCACAATCGTCTGATACTCCTCCACCGTCTTCACGTTCTGCGCGAAGGCCGACCACCCATCGCTGATGGCTGAGACCCCTAGACCCACCATCAAGTGAGTGCTTCGCGTGGTGTAGCCCATGAAATTGCGGTGCAATGTGCCTCGCCTGTCCGCCTCGCTAAGTCCATCATCCGGCAGGGCGAAATGGTCCATGCCGATCTCGATGTAGCCCGCTTCGAGAAACATGGCCTTGCCCAGCTCATAAAGCTCGCGCTTGCGCTCATCGGTGGGCAGGTCGCTTTCGTCATAGCCGCGCTGGCTTTTGCTCACCCATGGCACATGGGCATAGCTGTAGAACGCGATGCGGTCGGGCATCAGTTCCAGTGTGCATTCAATGGTGTTTCGCACGGTATCAACAGTCTGCTTCGGAAGACCATAGATCAGGTCGAAATTCACCGATGTATATCCGATGCCCCGCGCCTGATCCGTCACGCGTTTCACATTCTCAAAGGGCTGAATGCGGTGAATGGCCTTCTGCACCTCAGGGTCGAAATCCTGCACTCCGAGACTCAAACGCCTGAAACCGAGAAAATGCAGTTCCTCCAGATGCGCCTGCGTGGTATTGTTCGGATGGGCCTCGAAACTCAGCTCCGCGCCCTGCGTCAAGATCGAACTGTTCGTCAGTCCATTCATCAGCAATCGCAGATGGTGTGGTGAGAAGAACGTGGGTGTGCCACCGCCCAAGTGCAGCTCACTGATGCGCGGAACGGCATCGAACAGCTCTTGATACAGCGCCCATTCGTGCAGCACAGACTCAATATACGGCAGCTCCACCGCGTGATTCTTCGTGATGCGCTTGTTGCATCCGCAATAGGTGCAAAGGCTCTCGCAGAACGGCAAGTGCATGTAAATGCTGATGCCTTCAGAACCGTTCGTTCCAGCAAAAACCTCCTTCACACGCTCCTTCCACGCCTCCGCACTGAATCCTTCTGCGTCCCAATAGGGCACGGTGGGGTAGCTCGTGTAGCGCGGGCCAGGGATGTTGTACTTACGGATGAGGGCGGTGTCCAACGGAGTTTAAGGTTTCAGATTCAAGGTTTAAGGTTCAAATGATGGATGAATGCCCACTAAGACTCGGATTCACCCATTCGTATATTCGTCCCGCACGAGCGGGATTCGTAATTCGTTGATGTCAATTCACACTGCATTCAACCATCCCTCCCAACGCTTCCCCCAACTCAGGACTTACGAACGGAATACCCAACCCCATCCCACGCAGGATGAACAGCGCACCCATCACCGCGAAGGCATAAGGGAGCATGCCGCGGATACGCGCCCGGAGGTTCAATGAGATGAGGTCGCCCGCCATGTGAACGGCCAGCATCATAGGCAGTGTTCCGAGACCGAAGGCCGCCATGAACAGCGCACTGTCGAAGGCGTTGCCAACGGCAAGTGCCCCCGCCAATCCCACATAGACCATTCCGCAGGGCAGGAGTCCATTCATTAGGCCGAGGCCCAAAGGCCCAAGTGGTGACTTAGAGCGCAAGGCACCTCCGAACACCGATTTCGCCCGCATGAGCCACACCGCCACTTTCGAGGTCGGGTCTATGCGCTTGGTGTATTGACGGGGCAACAGCACCGCCAGCAGAATCAGCACCCCGATAGTGATGGAAAGCACCTGTTGATAGCCGCCCAATGCCAGCCGTTGACCTGCCAATCCTACCAGCAGCCCGAACAGCGCGTAGGTCATCACCCGCCCTAAGTTGTAAGTAAGACCACGGACAATACCGCTCCAATCGCCACTGCGGCCCAAAGGCACTGCCATCGCAATCGGGCCACACATGCCGATGCAATGAAAACTGCCGAGGGCACCGATGATGAAAGCTGGGAGAAGCACTTCGTTAAAATTAAAAATGAAGAATTAAAAATGACAGTCTGAAAGGGATAAGGAAGCCATGAAATGCCCCCCATTTTTAATTCTTAATTGTTAATTATTAATTGATAATAAGGATTTTCTCCTCGTAATACGTCTCCCCTTCCGCCTGCCACTCCACCTTAGCAAGGTATTTTCCTGTGGAAAGGTCTTTTCTGAGGAAAGTCAGTTCGGTTGTCGATGTCTCTGAAGACTGGCGCAGATCCATCCCCTCGTCCGATGGGCGGAAAATGTGGACTTTGACATTGGTCGCAGGAACGGGGAAACGAAGGGTGAGCTTCTCTGTGTCCTGCTCGGCAGTGACCATATAGTCTTTCTCCTTGGCATTGTTCATTTGGTCGATGCGGCCCTGATAGGCGATCTCCTGCGCGTAATAGTCATCGGCCACGAGGTCGAAGTTCTGGCGGAAGGCCATCACCACGAGGAAAATCATGAACAGGGCGAAGCTGATATAAACGGCTGCAATCTTATGTCCCCAATTCATTTGTCTCAGGTTTAGTTGACATCAAGTCTTTATGAATAATCATCGCTGAACAGGCCCCACGAAACCCGTCTTCACGGTCTTTACCAGTTTGTCGGCAGAGTAGATGCCCACTTTGACATCAGTCTTTTTCGCAGTGAGCGAACTGCGTGGCAGATCGATGAAGAGTGCACCCTCGGCCACACCAGCGGGCGGGGCCACCGGCACTTCGCCCACCATCCGCAATTCACCCTGTCCCTCCATCAGGCGGAACTCCAGCGGCATGTCGTTACTCGTTTTGTTGATGACCTTGTAGTTGTACAAGTTGCTGATGTTCTCGCCATTCTCCTGATAGAGCATCCCTGGTGTGCGCAGGACAGTCGCGCCCACATCAGCGCGGGTAGCAATGAGCGCCACCATCACGCCCACAAGGATGGTGAGCACCACCGTGTAGGCCACCATCCGCGTGGTGAACTTGAACTTCTTACCCGTCTCGATGCTCTCCTCACTCTTGTAGCCGATGAGTGCAGTTGGCAGACCCACCTTGGTCATCACATTGTCGCAGGCGTCCATGCAAGCCGTGCAGTTGATACATTCGAGCTGTGTGCCATGGCGGATGTCAATGCCCGTGGGGCAGACGTCTACACACTGATGACAGTCGATACAATCGCCTTTGCCGACCGACTTCCTATCCTCGCCCTTGCGCCAGAAAGACCGCTCTTCACCACGCTTGTGGTCGTAGGCCACGACCATCGAATTGCGGTCGAGCAGCACGCCCTGCAAACGGCCATAGGGGCAGATGTTGGTGCAGACCTGCTCGCGCATCTTGGCGAATACCCCGTAGAACATACCCGTGAAAAACAGCAGCGCGAGGAAGGTGGCAAGGTTCTCTGAGGGCGGAGCAGTCACATGCGACAACAAAGCATCGCTGCCGATCACATAAGCGAGAAAAGTGTTGGCGATGAAAAAGCTGATGAACAAAAAGATGGCGTGCTTCAGTCCCTTCTTCCGGATCTTCTCCGCGTCCCATTTCTGGGCATCGAGTTTCTGCTGATGCTTCCAATCGCCCTCTATCCAATACTCGATCTTGCGGAAGAGCATCTCCATGAAAATGGTCTGCGGGCACACCCATCCGCAGAATAACCGACCGAACACCACCGTGAACAGCACGATGAAAACAATAAGCGTGACCGTGGCGAGGCCAAAGAGGTAGAAATCCTGCGGCCAGAAGATCTTTCCGAAGATCACAAACTTCCTTTCGAGGATGTTCATCATCAGCAACGGTTCGCCCCCGATTCGGATGAACGGCCCTGCAAAAAGAAACGCGAGGAGGACGTAGCTCAGCCACGTCCTCGCGTTGAAATACTTCCCGAAAACCTTCTTAGGATAGATCCATTTTCTCTTTCCTGTCTCGTCAAGCGTTGACAGTTTATCGCGAAACCTCCCTTCACCGCTTTCAGTGGCGGTGGGGTTGTTCGAATCGTGTATGTCGGGTTCGGAGTTCATTTTGAGCAAATCAGGGTTTCAGCGAATCAGGTTTTCAGAAGTTGAAGTGGAATGGAAACTGTATTCGACCTCCCCTGACCCATTCATTCGTATATTCGGATGGATTCGTAATTCGCTGATATTCATTCGATAACGGGATCATCCGCTGATTCGCTGATTTCTTTTTCAACCCACTTCTCGCCCTGCGGCTCTTTTCCTCCGTCAACAGATGTGCCTTGCAGGCTCCAGATCCAGCTGCTCACCTCCTGCATCTGACGGGGGCTAAGCTGTGCCTCCCAAGAGATCATACCTTTGGTGACCACACCGTATTTGATGGTCTTGAAGATGTTCTGCACTCCTCCGCCATGAATCCAGAATTCATCCGTGAGGTTAGGGCCGACCGAGTTGGCTGCGCCCGCAGCATTGGCCCCGTGACATGCCTGGCATAGGCTCACGAAAGTCTCCTGTCCCTTTTTGAGGCTGGCGGCATCGGTGAGCATGGTCACACTGTTCTCGTTGACCATGTTGCCAGCCTGCTCCATGAAAGCGGCCTTAGCGGCCTCGCCCTCCGCCATGGCCAGCTCATACTGCTCAATCTGTGTACCTTTTTCCACTGGGCCGAGCAATACCAGCTTGTCCATTCCGGGAATAGGGCTGATCTGGAAATGATAGAGATATACCACTGCGAAGAGGATACACGCATAGAACATGTAGAGCCACCAAGGCGGGAGCCGGTTGTCCAGCTCGCGGATGCCATCGTAAGTGTGGTCTGTCATGATCTCGGCCTCGCGCTCGATGGGCACTGAAGCGGTGAGCATCTTCTCCAATTTCTCGAAAATAGTCGGCTCAGAAACGTACGATGCGGGACGCAGAGACTTGATGAGCACACTCAGGTTGTAGAGCATGAGAAACAGCACAAGTGCAAGGAATCCGTTGATAGCGAGCATGATCCAGAACAACCCATCGCTCATCTCGAAAAGTGGGGCAGAGACACTTCCGTCCTGTGCCATGGCCGAGAACGGAAGCGCGAAGAAGCTCCCCGTGGCGATCAGCGCAGCTATGGCGTTGGCGCTCCAGCGGCTCTTCCATATACCACTGTCGGAGGTCAGTCCTTTGGTGACGCCAGCCACTACCCAGATAAGCACCAGAAGAAGCAAAGCCAACCCTGCCAGCACGTAGAAGATGAACGTGTCATCGGCACTGACCACATTGCGCCAAGGTGGGGTGAAGTCCTTCTCCTGGGCGAAAGCCATAAATGGTGAGGCCATCAGGACCAACACGAGGCCCGCTGCGAGTTTGTTGAGTCTGTTATTCATCTTGCATTGTTGTTTTAAGGGACGAGGGGCGTGGGACAAGGGACGAGAGCACACCGTCATCGCATCCGAACCACCATTTTCTATTTTCCATTTTCCACATGCCCATCCTCAAGTGGCAGCGCACCCACCTGGTCGAAATACGCCTTGCCCTGATAGATCACATATACCAGCACGGAGGTGAACAGCGTGAAGAATATCAGGAAAGAGATGATGGGGTAGATCTCGATACCGATGATTGTGTCCACGTGGTGTTTGATGAATTTGAGCATGTCCTTTAAGCTTTAAGCCTTTAGCTGTTAGTCATTAGCTGATTTGGTGATGGGGCTTTCTCGCCTTTCGCCTTTCGCTGTTCGCTGTTCGCCTTTCGCTGATTTGCTGAAAACCTGATTCGCTAATTGGCTGATTCGCTTATTTCTTGATATCCGTTCCTAATCGTTGCAGGTAGGCGATGAGGGCCACCATCTCAGATTCGGGAAGCACTTCCACGCCTTCCTTCTTAAGCTGTGCAGCAAGTTGAGCGGCCTGCTGCTGCATGTCGGCCACGGCCTGATCCTCATAGCCTTCAGGGTAAGGGACACCGAGGGTGCGCATCGCCTTTATCTTCTTGGGTGTAACATCTGTGTTCACGGTCTTGTCCTCCAGCCAGGGGTAGCTCGGCATTATGGTGCCAGGAGACAATGTGCCCGGATCAATCATGTGGTGGTAGTGCCAACTGTCGCTGTACTTGCCCCCGATACGGTGCAAGTCTGGCCCTGTGCGCTTCGACCCCCACAGGTGCGGGTGGTCATAGACGAACTCGCCCGCCTTGCTGTACTCGCCATATCGCTCGGTCTCTGAGCGGAATGGACGAATCATCTGCGAGTGGCAGTTGTTGCAGCCCTCCTTGATGTACACATCACGACCCTCGATCTCCAACGGGGTGTAGGGTCTCACGGCAGTGATGGTCGGCACGTTGCTCTCGATGAGCATGGTCGGGATGATCTCGATGATGCCCCCGATGGCCACTGCCACAAGACTCAGCACCAGCATCTGCACGGGTCTGCGCTCCATCGTGCGATGGAAGCCTTCCCCTTTAATAGTGATGTTCTTCTCCAGCGGAGCGGCTTCGGCAGCCTCATCCTTCACGAACTGGCCCTGCTTCATCGTCTTCACGATGTTGTAGATCATCACAATGACACCTGTCAGGTAGATGGCGCCACCGAAGGCACGCAGTGCATAAAGCGGCTTGAGCTGCGTCACGGTCTCCAGGAAGTTCGGGTAGGCGAGGAAGCCCTCTGCCGTGAACTCCTTCCACATCAGGCTCTGAGTGAAGCCCGCCCAGTACATAGGCAGCGCATAGAACAGGATGCCCATCGTGCCCAGCCAGAAATGCGTGTCGGCCAGCTTGGTCGAGAACAGCTTGGTGCCCCACATCTTCGGCACCAGCCAGTACAGCATCCCGAAAGTGAGGAAGCCGTTCCAGCCAAGCGCACCAACGTGTACGTGCGCCACAGTCCAGTCAGTGTAGTGGCTTAGAGCGTTCACGTTCTTCAGCGAGAGCATCGGCCCCTCGAAGGTCGCCATGCCGTAGGCCGTCACCGCCACCACCATGAATTTCAGTGTGGCATCCTCCCGCACCCGGTCCCATGCACCGCGCAGGGTCAGCAGACCGTTGAGCATTCCACCCCAACTCGGTGCGATGAGCATGATGCTGAACACCGTGCCCAAAGCCTGCGCCCAATCAGGAAGTGCGGTGTAGAGCAGGTGGTGCGGCCCGGCCCAGATATAGATGAAGATAAGCGCCCAGAAGTGGATGATGGACAATCGGTAGGAGTACACCGGACGATTGGCCGCCTTCGGGATGAAGTAGTACATCAGCCCCAGATAAGGCGTGGTGAGGAAGAACGCCACCGCGTTGTGGCCGTACCACCACTGCACCAGCGCATCCTGCACGCCTGCATACCATGAATAGCTCTTAAGGAAGGTGACAGGGATCTCGAACGAGTTGAAGATGTGCAGCATCGCCACCGTGACAAACGTGGCGATGTAGAACCAGATGGCCACATAGAGGTGACGCTCCCTGCGCTTGATGATGGTCATGAACATGTTCAAACCCCACACCACCCAAATGAGCGCGATGGCGATGTCGATGGGCCATTCCAGCTCCGCGTACTCCTTACTGGTGGTGATACCCAAGGGCAGCGTCAGCACGGCCGAGACGATGATAAGCTGCCAGCCCCAGAAATTGATGTTGCTCAGGGCATCGCTCCACATCCGGGTCTTCAGCAGGCGTTGCAGCGAATAATGCACCCCCATGAAGATGCCGTTGCCCACAAAGGCGAAAATCACTGCATTGGTATGCAGCGGACGCAGACGGCCGAAGGTGATGTATTCCGTGAGGAAGTTGAACACGGGCGACACCATCTGCAGCGCAGCGATGAGCCCAACCAGCATTCCGATGGCACCCCAGACCATCGTGGCGATGGCGAACTTGCGGACAATGCCGTTATCATAATTGAACTGCTCCTTCATGAGGATTGATTATTGATGACTGATTATTGTTGATTAAGGGACGAGGGACAGGGGACGAGGGACGAGAGTAACCGCCCATGAAATTCCCCTCCTGATAAGTTGGAAATCCCTATCCTTTCGGAAGAGGGGTCAGGGGAGGTCAATTTCAGCTTCTCGCAGAAAAGAGTGCCCTTACCCGCCTTTTCTGCTTTCCTATTTCCGCTTTCAGGTTTCAGCTTTCCTACTTCAGATTTCCCTTTCGAGGGCAGCGCATCGAACAGCATCCTCACCGCAGGCGTGTGGTCATCCTCAAACTGCCGATCGTTCATCGCCCAGATGAAGGCAATGAGAAAGCCCGATGCGAACACCAGGCTTACCGCAATAAGAAGAAAAATTACGCTCACTTTCCGATGGCTTTACCGCGCCAAAGGAACCTGCGTTGCATAGGAGCGAAACTGAGTGTTGTCAGCCCAAAAACTGATTGTTGTCAGTTCTATACACCCTGAAAAACAATCTATCCAAATGGCTATGTTTGGAGGAATGAAAACATCTTCACTTGCGCGAAACCCTTTGAATAGAATTTTCATAGTG
Source organism: uncultured Chryseobacterium sp. (assembly GCA_964500205.1). Lineage (GTDB taxonomy): Bacteria > Bacteroidota > Bacteroidia > UBA10329 > UBA10329 > UBA10329. The sequence continues at coordinate 145,547 of CAZCNS010000002.1, forward strand.
GTGATGCTTTTCCTTGGGCCCTCCCTCGATTCTGTAGCTCAGCCTGACGAGAGCATTTCCGTTCAGGGCAACCTGTACAATGCCATTTATAAGTATCAGGGGCGAATGCTCGCCCACAGGCAACTGCTTGATGTGATCTCGCCTGAACACCCAGACCTTGCATCACGCATCAAGGCAGGAAAAGCCATGGAGATTTTCGGTCTGGTGGTGAGCACGGCTGGGGGTGGGCTAATCGGGTACCCCATTGGCTACTACATCGCCTCGCGACCCAAGCAAACGACCCCCTTCAGCGCACCGCAGAAAGAACCTTTCAACTGGACAATACTGGGCATCGGTGCAGGAGCGGTGGTTCTCGGTGTAGTAATCGATGCAGCAGGCAAAAGTGCTCGAAAGCAATCTGTTGAGATCTACAACTACCGGCTGTCAGAGGCAAGAGCGGGCATCAGGAAGAAGCGGGAGGTGCAGTTCACCGCTGGGCCGACAGGCATCATCCTCAGTTTCTGAATTCACCTGCACCTATTGTTCTTTAGGATGATGCCCGCTTCGGCATTGCCGCGCTTCTTGGACGACTTCCAGTCATCGCAGGCCTCCTTTTGCATTCCGAGACCACTGTAGGCCCAGCCCCGGTTGTTGAACGCTTCCTGATTGTCCGGCTCTACTACCAATGCAGCATTGAAATCATTGAGCGCCTCATCGAACTTTTTCAGCTTGTTGAAAGCACTTCCACGGCTGATGAGCGAGTAGACGTGTTTAGGATGCTTTGCCAGCACCATGGTGTAGTCTGCGACAGCTACCTCGTATTCTCCAAGAATAGAGTTGCAGAGACCCCGCTGCAAGAGCGCGGTCATATTGTCCCCGTCCATGGTCAAAGCCTTGGAGTAGGCACTGAGCGCAGCTGCATGATCGCCTTTCTCAAAGAGCGCATCAGCCTCGGCCATAAGCGCATCGCTGTTCTGGGAAGCAGCGAAAAGCGGGAACATCATCATGATGAAGAACAATACTCTCATGGTGGTCATTTTTGGTAGGGTGATAAAAAATCGCGGATAGCGGTCATCAGCGCATTGGCATGTTCAAGGTCGGACACCTCAAAATGCAACCGCTGACGATGGTTGCGCTGGCCGTCAGGCATTCTTCTCCGCTCAATGCACTCATCTGCATCATCACGGCAAGGTAGCATGACGATGCGCTCCGCATCAATGAAAATCATCCTCTCAGGGTCAAGGTCGAAGGGACTGACACGGTCGGTCTTCACCTTCACCCCTTCTTTGAAACCCTCTATGACGATCACTTTCTTCTGAAAAGAAAGCTGCTGACCGTCCGTCACGAGCGCGTTGATTCGTACCAAGCCGTCATCGTTCTGGGCACAAATGCCCAGTCTGATAAAAACAAGGAACAGTAGAAGCACAGATGACCGCATATTTGTCGTCAGCATCGCCCGCGAGATCACGGCATGAATTTGCACAAAGAAACATATGTCCGTGCAGCGGCATGCACACTTGTTCTGCTCTTCTTAGCAGCGGCCGTTCTGGCGCAGACGGTTGAGGTGAATATCAAATTCGATATTAGCAAGGGAAAGCACAACGATAGCAAGGTGACCATCGCACGCGATGGAAAGGAGGTGAAAGCCATCTCGCCAGCCAAGGCAAGGCTGATCGAGGTGTTGGAGTACGGCTGTGATTACATCCTCACATTCGAAAAACCGGGCTACATCACCAAGCGCATCGCTATCAACACGCGAAATGTGCCTAAGGAATCTCAGGAGGATGACCTCGGGTTCGACTTTGCTGTTGAGATATTCCAGCAGTATGACGGACTGAACACGGTGGTGTTCAACCAGCCAGTGGCGCGCTACTACTACGACCCGAAAGAGGACGCTTTCACTTACGATACAGACTACACGAAAAGCATCCGCGCTGCCCTGACCGCCTTCGAGCAGGAATACACCGAACAGGAGAAGAACCAAATTCCGAAGGAAACACCAGCCACCGCTAAAGCAGAGGAAGGGGCCCGCAGACAGGCCGAAGCACGGGCGGCAGAGGAACAACGCAAAGTCGAGGAAGCACGCGCCAAAGCCGATGAAGAGAAGCGTATAGAAGCGCTAAAAGCAGAGGAGCGACAGCAGCAGAAGCTCGCTGAGGAGGCACGCGCCAAAGCTGCTGCCGAGGAGGCAAAACGAAAAGCCGAGGCCGAACGGCAGGAACATCAGACCAGTGCAGCACTTGAGCGTGAGGAACAGGAGAGACGAGCTGCCGAGGCGCGCCTGGCAGAGGAGAAACAGCGCGAACTCTCAGCCCGAATGGCCGAGGAACAGCGGTTGGCCAACATGAAGGCTGAGGAGGAGACCCGTAAGGCAGCGGCCACGAAAGCTGACGAGGAGGCACGCGCAGCCGCACGAATGCAAGCCGAGGAGGACGAGCGGAAGGCGACAGCCGCCAAGGCTGAGGAGGAAGCACGGAGAAGCTCCGCCCTGAAGGCTGAGGAAGAGGCAAAAGCACGTGCAGAAAAACAAAGGATTGAGGAAGAAGCTCAAAGGGCATCTGCCGCGCAAATGGAACAAGAAGCCAAAAGAAAGGCCGCCCGTCAAAAGGCTGAGGAGGAAGCACGCAAGCTTGCCGAGGCCGACCTCGCAGCGGACGAACAGCGCAAACAAGAGGCCCTTGCCAAGGCCGAGGAAGAACGCAAACAACAGATAGCCCGCGAGAAGGCAATGTTGGCAAAGACCATGGCAGCAACACCCCCTCCCAAGGTGGAGGTCGAGACCAAACCTGCGGTCCCGGCAGGCCCGGGAGCAGTGCTATCAAAGGACAGGCGCACCTACCGCGAGGGCAAGAAGGAGGTGACCGAAGTGACCGTGACCCATGAGCGGGCGACAATACTATATAAGAAGGTGCAGCACGACTGGGGCGGTCTCTATTTCTTCGTGAACGAGAACAGCATCACGAAACGGGAGTTTGAAAACAGAACGGGTGACTGACGCTGATCCGGCTGTCAGTCCACGTAACGCTTGTTCACCTCCTCAACAGTAGGGAAAACAGTGTACTCATCGCCCGCCTTGCGCGACCAGCTCAGATACTTGCCTGTGCCTACACAGGCGTATGCGCGCACCGAATCGCCCGGCAGGACCGCGCTGTGCTGAAACCTGCGCCAACTCTTGTCCTCCTCCTGAACGCAGACCATCACATCTATTTTCTCCGAACAGACATTCTTAAGATAGACCACATAGCTGTCATTCCAATTCACGCACTGCGAGCAGTCCTCACCCCAGCCCGAACGGTACTTCACAACACAGTCGGCATAGTCGGTGGCAGGGGCGATCACATCATTTCCCTTTGAAAAAAAGAACATGGCCACGGTCGCTGGGATAAGCAGTAGGATCTTCATGGTTCGGAGGGGTTAAAAGCTGATTTGCTGAGTGAAACTTGACGCTGACACCATAGGGCCGATTCGACATCTGGAACCGACTTCAAGGCATGCAAGCTATGTATCAAAGGTCGGGCCATCAGGCCGTGCGTATTTGCTGACAACAAATATCACTCAAAGTCTCCCATCTTTGCACATCAGCCCGATTGCGACAATCAGATCAATTCTTGCCTGCCATCAACGTGTACCGTTCTCTCTTCTGTCTGCTTGCTGCACTCCCGATCCTGCCATCACTGGCCTTGGGGCAGCAGGTCAATGTCACGGTGCGCTACGCGATAGTTGAGGGCAATCGCACGGGAAGCAAATTCAGCATCATTCTGAACGGTTCACCACTCAGGGTACTCCGTCCTGCTCCCGAGATCATCAATGATGTACTGGATGTAGGCAACAACTACCTGCTCGAGTTTGAGAAGCCAGGCTACGCCAAGAAAACCATTTCGGTGAATACCGCAAACCTGCCCGCCAGTGCCACCAAAGGCACACTGAACCTGACGCTCTCGGTCAGGCTTTTCCCAGAGGGACAGCAGGCCGGGGAACCCAGTCTTATCAAGTACGTGTACGATGAGAAGGCCAGCGGTTTTGTGCAGGAACGACAGCGCGACCCGGTCACCTACACCCAGTCTGCCGAGGCGCGTAAATCTGCTGAGGAACTGCTCACTCTCATTACTCAGCAGGAGGAGAAAGACCGACAATTCAAGCAGCATTTTGTTAAGGAGGACGCGCTGGAAGGCCGAAAAAGTGACTTCTCGCAACCCGAGGATGAACTGAGCGAGGAAGAGCAGCGCAAGATCGAGGAGAAGAAGGCCGAGACCATTCGCAGAGTGGAAGCAGCAAGGGCAGCCCGCGTAGCCGAGCTCGAGGAACAGCGGAAGGCAGCCTTGACCGACAACGAGCGTAACGAGCAGGAGCGGCTCACTAAGAAGCAGGAGGAACAGCGCAGACAGATAGCTGCGTTGAAAGAAAAGGAAGAGGAGAGAAAGGTGCTTGACCGCGAACTGCAGGAGAAAGCCCGGACCGAAGCAGAGGCAAGAAGGGCCGAGGAGGAACGGAGAATGGGCGAGGCAGCTGCTCGGCAGGCCGAGGAGGAACGCAGACGGAAAGAAGTCGCTGCAGCAGCCGAACTGGAACGAAAGAAACAAGAGGCCCGCGAGCGTTTTGAGCAAGAGCAGCGCAACAAACCTGCCGCCCCGAAAGCCACCAAAGAAGAGCGGCCCATGTCTGTGGAGGAAGCCGGAAGCATCCTCTCACGCACCGAGGAGATCATTCAGGAGGACAAGCGCGTCATACGCCAGATCACCATTAAACGCGAACGGCAGACGTTCGTCTATCGGCAGGTGAAACACGAATGGGGCGGGGTGTTCTACTTCCGCAACGATCAAGACATGACCAAGGCCGACTTCGACCTTGAGACCCGTCTGGAAAAGTAATGGCCTATTTGCCCCCTCTATCCTTGGCGTCCTTCCATCCGAAGGCATAGCCCACCTTGAGGTCCAGGAAATCGGCCACCTGATTGTGCGCCTTCAGGCCCGCACTCACATAAAGGAAAGGCAGCACATGGAACGTGAGTTCATGACGATGATACCAACCGGCTATCTCAGGATACTCATCGAAGGCATAGACCCCAACGTATTGCCCGAACTGCACCTTGCCCAACCAGAACTCATGTCCTACATAGAATGACATGCGCTGGTGATTGAGTGTGGGATCTTCGGACTGAAGGATGCGCACCCTGCGCGAGAGGTCGTGCTCCCATGTAAAGCCGCCCGCAACTGCCGATGAACGGTGAAACCACCTCGCATACTGCAGGCTCACGTTGAGCACCCAGAACTGTGCAGGACTCTTGGCCGATGCGTTCTTGAGCGCGTTGCCTATGTCCAGCTCCACCCGGTTCTTCTTCTCAGGAGGTGGCCTTCGCATGCGACCGCGCGATGCGAGCTTCTGAGGGCGGATGGTGTATTCCGTGCCGATGTGCGCAGTAGGATAGTTCAGCCCTTTGTTCGGATTGCGGATGCCCCCGTTGCTGATGTGATTGTAATTGCCCCCGATGCGGATGTTCCAGTGATCGGTGACGCGGTAGTTGAACCCCACCCCAAGCATCAGCGGGAACGCCACGCGCGTGCTGTACGCCTGATTCTGTGGATTGGTCAGTTCATCATAGGGCCGGTCCTGCACCGACAGGCCGACCAGTCCGAGACGGAAAGAAAGATTGAACCTGCGCGGCACGAAGAACACCGGCTCCACATACGCGTAAGTGTAATAGGCCGAGCCGAGCACCGGCCCATTGTCGAAATTGAAGTAATTCACCGTCACCCCCACGCGCGGGTAGCAACTACAGAACCGATAAGCCTTGTCGGTAGTTAGCTGCCATGCAAAATCAGCCTCCAGACCCCACGGGTATGACTGCCGGAACTCAAATGCCGAGGTGTGCTTGAGCAAAAAACCATAGTGCCCGCGCAGCCCCACGGAGAATACGGACCGTCTTGTGGAATCAGCCTCCTGTGCCTTTCCAGTTGACATCTGGGTCAGAAAAACAAAGCCAAAGGGAAGCAGCCAACGCATGGTACGAACTTAGCAATGGGAACGAATACTGACAATGCACCACTCGAAAATCGTCTCGTTGGCCCGCATCCTGCCATCGGTCAAATAACCCGAACTTCGCCCCATGACTGGAGATAGCTTCCATGCGTTCGTGGCAGACCCATCGCTGCTCGACAAGGACAGTGTGCTGCTGCTCAAAGAGCTGAACAGTCGGTATCCCTTCTTCCGTGCATCGCAGTTACTTCTGGCAAAGAATCTGCGCGATCTCCAGCACATAGATCAACGCAGGCAACTGCACCTCGCAGCCGTGTATGCGGCTGACCGCGCATTGCTCCAAGCCCTGCTGGACGGCAGGCACCCCAATGTTTCGCAGCCTACTGAGGCACATAAAGTTGAGGCAGCCCCTGTGGTTGAAGGGCCTCCCCTACCTCCTGCCCCATCGGTCTCCCAACCGATTTCTTCTTTCGAGAAGAGCGCAGAGAATGAGGTCATTAAAAGTGCAAGCATTACGGAGGTGGAAAAAACCAATTCCCATCCTGCCACTGTCACGGTCAATTCTACCCCACTCGAAACCAAAGAGACCGGATTGAGCGGTGAATCCGAAGAAAAAACTGCCACTGTCCATCACGACATCGACCTCATCCTTGAACCCGTCCTATACAGAGTAGAAGACCTGCTGAAGGAGGAACCAGTGCCCATGCGTGAACCGGAGCAGCCAAGCACTAAGGTCGAAGAACCGGAACCTGATGCCCTCCCGTTCGATCAGTGGCTTACCCGTCTGTCTGTGCAGACCCCAAGACAACAGAGCGTAGAAACGGTGCAGCATCAACCAACAGCCTCCCGTCCCGACCTGAAAGACAACATCGCACTGATAGAGGACTTCCTCTCCGCACTGCCGAAAGAGGGACAGGGAAAGCGGGCGGAGTTTTTCAAGCCGAGCAGGGCTGCCGAGCGCAGCAACACGCCCGATCCAGAGGCTGTGAGCGAGACGCTTGCCAACATTTATATGAAGCAAGGGCAGTTCGGATCGGCAGCACAAGCTTTCGATGCTTTGGCAAAACGTTTTCCGGAGAAAAGCAGTTACTTTGCCGCCCGTAAAATGGAGGCCGTTCAAAAATCATCGGACCAGTAGCAGCGACCCCTTCAACAATCATCAATCAACAATCATCAATAAATAGATGTACACTCTCATCATCATCCTCATTCTCATCATCTGCGTTCTGCTTGTAGGCGTTGTGCTCATCCAGAACAGCAAAGGCGGTGGACTGGCCTCTGACTTCAGCAGCAGCAATCAGATCATCGGTGTGCAGCGTACGGGCGACTTCGTGGAGAAGGCCACTTGGTATCTCGCTGGGGCGCTCATCGTTCTGAGCATGGGTTCCAATTTCTTCATCGACCGCACAGAGGCGGGTACTGACAATAAGTCTGCCATCGAAGGCAAGCTTGACAATGTGCCCATGCCCGCTCAGGACCTGCCAGCTGGCGAATAAGCCATAGCGACAGCTCAAGCCCTCGGAATGTCAGGATGTCACGCATCCTGACATTTTTTTTATCCCAAAGGGAGGTACACCTGTAAGATTGTCCGCTCTCAGGTGGTGGCACGGATTGTGAAAGACGCGCCTCGTCCCCGAATGGAGACATCAGAAAACTCAATCAATCACTCACCAAAAAAAATCATTACAAATGGCAGAATTGAAGATCAGACCGTTGGCAGACCGCGTGGTCGTGGAGCCTGCAGAGGCCGAGCAGAAGACCGCATCGGGCATAATCATCCCCGACACGGCCAAGGAGAAGCCCCAGCGCGGAACAGTGGTGGCTGTGGGCAATGGCAAGAAAGACGAGCCGATGACCGTCAAAACGGGCGATGTGGTGCTCTATGGCAAGTACTCCGGTACGGAGATCGAGATCGATGGCCGCAAGGTGCTCATCATGAAGGAGTCGGACATCTTCGCCATCGTGTGAAATTGAATTGAAGTTCTAAATCAAACCTAAAAACAGAAGGAAAAATGGCAAAGCAGATCGTATTCGACCTGGAAGCACGCGACCAGATCAAGAAGGGAGTTGACGCCCTTGCGAATGCAGTGAAGGTGACCCTCGGCCCCAAAGGCCGCAATGTTGTCATCGACAAGAAGTTCGGAGCACCGCAGGTTACCAAGGACGGAGTGACCGTAGCTAAGGAGATTGAGCTGAGCGATCCCATCCAGAACATGGGCGCACAGATGGTGAAAGAAGTGGCCTCCAAAACAGGCGACATCGCAGGTGACGGTACCACCACGGCAACAGTTCTGGCTCAGGCCATCGTAGGCACTGGCCTTAAGAACGTGGCCGCTGGTGCCAACCCAATGGACCTCAAGCGCGGTATCGACAAGGCCGTGGCCGCTATCGTTGCCGAGCTGAAGAACATCAAGAAAGATGTAGGTGACGACAACAGCAAAATCGAGCAGGTGGCAACCATCTCTGCCAACAACGACAAGACCATCGGTGCGCTCATTGCAGAGGCCATGCAGAAAGTCGGCAAGGAAGGCGTGATCACCGTAGAGGAGGCCAAAGGCACCGAGACCCACGTTGATGTTGTGGAGGGAATGCAGTTCGACCGCGGTTACCAGTCGCCCTACTTCGTGACCAATGCTGAAAAGATGGAAGCGGTTCTGGACAACCCCTACATCCTGATCTACGACAAGAAGATCAGCAGTATGAAAGACGTACTGCCGATCCTCGAGAAGACCGTGCAGAGCGGCCGCCCGCTGCTCATCATCTCCGAGGAGGTCGATGGCGAGGCGCTTGCCACCCTCGTGGTGAACAAGATCCGCGGTTCACTGAAAGTGGCTGCTGTGAAGGCTCCCGGTTTCGGTGACCGCAGAAAAGCCATGCTCGAAGACATCGCCATCCTCACAGGTGGCACCGTCATCAGCGAGGAGCAAGGCCGCAGGCTGGAGGACGCATCCCTGTCTGACCTCGGAACTGCCGAGAAGATCGAGATTGACAAGGACAATACCACCATCGTGAACGGTGCTGGCGATAAGGAGCTCATCACCGCACGCGTCAACCAGATCAAGGCGCAGATCGAGACCACTACCTCCGACTACGACCGTGAGAAGCTGCAAGAGCGTCTTGCCAAGTTGGCAGGCGGTGTGGCAGTGCTTTATGTTGGTGCCGCCTCTGAAGTGGAGATGAAGGAGAAGAAAGACCGCGTGGACGATGCTTTGCATGCGACCCGTGCCGCTGTTGAAGAAGGCATCGTGCCCGGTGGTGGCGTGGCTTACATCCGTGCCGTAGTCGCACTGGATAAGCTCACCTCTGTCAATGCCGATGAGAAGACCGGTATAGACATTGTGCGCAGGGCTGTGGAGGAACCACTCCGCCAGATTGTGGCCAATGCCGGCCTCGAGGGCAGCATCGTGGTTCAGAAAGTGAAAGAAGGCAAGGACGACTTCGGTTACAACGCATTCTCCGACACCTACGAGAACCTCTACGCTGCGGGCGTGATCGACCCGACCAAAGTGAGCCGCGTGGCACTGGAGAATGCTGCGTCCATCGCAAGCATGATTCTCACCACCGAGTGTGTGCTCGCTGACGAGAAAGAAGAGAACGGTGGTGGCGGAATGCCCGGTGGCATGCCCGGAGGAATGGGCGGCATGGGTGGAATGATGTAATTCCCCTTTCCGTGAAATGAATGAAGGCCGTCCCCGAAATGGGACGGCCTTTTTCATTACCCCTTACCATCACTAATTTTGTACAAAATAACGTACACATGCTCACGGCCAGCATATCCGATTTCCGCAGAGACATCAAGACCTACTTCGATAAGGTGTCAGACAACTTCGAAACCCTCATCATCAACCGTGGAAAAGGTCGCGGCATCGTTATCATGTCTCTTGACGAGTACAACGCGCTCTGCGCCACAGGACATGAGTTGTCTTCGGAGACCAATCGACAGCGGCTCGACTCTGCCATTGAAAAGCTATCGGCAGGCAACGGATTCGCCAAGGAACCCATCGAGTCATGAGACTGATCTTCGTTGATGAGTCTTGGGAAGACTACCTCTACTGGCAGAAGACGGACAAGAGGATGCTCAAACGCATCAACGAAATTATCAGGGATATTTCAAGGACCCCCTTCACAGGAATTGGCAAGCCTGAACCATTGAAACACCGTTATCATGGTTTTTGGTCAAGGCGAATTGACAGCGAGCACCGTCTGATCTATCAGGTGAAAGATGGCGACATCCTGATAGCCAAGTGTAGGTTCCATTACGACTGAATCACCGTCACACCGTCTCCCCTACCCTCAGCCGCTCAGCATTCTCGGCCATCTGAAGGCCATCTATCATCTCTTGGATGTTGCCGTTCAAGAAATCTCCCAGATTGTAAATGGTCATGCCGATGCGATGGTCCGTCACCCGTCCTTGCGGGTAATTGTAGGTGCGGATCTTGGCAGAGCGGTCGCCTGTGCTCACCATCGTCTTCCTGCGACTCGAGATCGCATCATTGTGCTTCTGCAGCTCGATCTCGTAGATCCGTGTGCGCAGCATCTGCATCGCCAACTCGCGGTTGGCCAGCTGCGAACGCTCCACCTGACACACCACCACGATGCCCGTAGGCCGGTGCGTCAGCTGCACCTTGGTCTCCACCTTGTTCACATTCTGCCCGCCCGCACCGCCCGACCGTGAGGTGTGGAAGTCTATGTCCGCAGGGTTCAGCTCCACATCCACCTCTTCGGCCTCAGGAAGCACTGCCACAGTGGCAGCCGAAGTATGCACACGGCCCTGCGACTCCGTGGCCGGCACACGCTGCACACGATGCACCCCACTCTCGTACTTCAACGTTCCGTACACGTTCACACCCGACACCTTTACCACCACCTCCTTGTAGCCGCCTGCCGTGCCCTCGCTCTCATTCAGCAGCTCCATCTTCCAGCCCTTCGAGGAACTGAACCGCGAGTACATGTCCATCAGGTCGCCCGCGAAGATGGCCGCCTCGTCACCGCCCGTTCCCGCACGTATCTCAAGGATGGCATTCTTGGCATCCTCAGGGTCCTGCGGCAGCATCAGGATGCGCAGCTCCTCCTCCTGCTGCACCCTTCGCTGCTCCAGCCCTTCCAATTCCTCCTTGGCCATGTCGATGAAGTCCGGGTCCTTCTCAGATTGGAGCATGGCGCGCGAACTGGTGATGTTCGCAAGCACATTCTCATACTCCTCCGCGGCCCGCACCACAGGTTCCAACGAGCGATAGTCGCGGTTCACCTGCACAAAACGCTTCATGTCAGCCACCGTGCCCGGGTCACCGAGCTGCGTCTCCAGGTCGCTGTACCGCCTGCGGATGTCGCGTAGTTTTTCTAAAAGTTCCAAATGAACGGTGTAGGATTCTGAAAAGATGCGAATATCTGAATAGCATGGGCTACAGACTACTTAATTGTATTAAAACCCCATACACTACCAAACCGACAACCTCGATAGAGGATGGTGCTACTTATAGATTACAACCCTTGTCAGATTCGCTGAGTTCGACATAGGATTTGATACGCCCAAAGGCTACCAATCATTTTGAGAGCGGTAAAGTTCCTCCGCATCGAGGTGCATCTCAAAATTCCTTTCCACCGCAGGCACGTCAAGTGCCTTGGGATTGGTGGAGAACATCCGGTCCATGGATCTTTTCGAGCTGTACCACATCTCGGACTCCATCCATGATGGCAACAGGTCCTTGCCCAACCTTGTGGCGTTCATGTCCACACCGGTGCCCAGAATCGTGTGCCGGTCGATACTGACCTCCTGCCCAATGTCCTGCAACTGGTAAGTGACGAATACCTTGCTTATGTACTTCAGTTCCTCAGGCGACCTGAATTGCACCTCATTCAAAGCCACCTTAGTTAACGGGGGCAGATAAAGGACTGACTGCGCACTGGTGGACAGATGCCCACCTGAAACCAGCAGTATCACCCAAGCAAAACTTAATCCTAATCTGCGAAGATATACCATGAGCGATTACATTGGTCTGCTCAAAAGTAGCAGTTGCAAGGTTGCATACCCAAGGAAATTGAAAACCGAATGGCGGTTACATGGCTGAAACAATGTGGGTGTTAATCAATTGGTAAACGTTCTGATCACAGGGCTGCGGCACTTCCATCGTCACTCTCAGGTATGTTTGTAGCATGCAATCTCATCCTATCATGAAACACATCACCACACTCCTTATCGCTCTACTGGCCCACAGTCTCTGCTTAGCGCAGAATACATTCTCCACTGTCACAAGCGAGCAGGTTCCCGTAGCAGGTGATGATTTGAAAGAGGGTTTCTTCACGTTGGTAGAGAAAATGCCCGCCTATCCAGGTGGCGACAATGCACTGATACAGTGGATCAGCAATGAAATGAACTACCCCAAAGAAGCAAAGAAAAATAGGATAGAAGGAGTGGTTTATGTGAATTACGTGGTAGGCGTAGATGGATCAATAGATTCTGTATCACTAATGCGCGGTGTCCATCCACTCTTGGATGAGGAAGCGGTGCGTGTGATAAGTGGAATTAAAGGATACGAACCAGGTGTTCAGCGCGGCAAGCCCGTAAGGGTTCAATTCACAATTCCAATGCGGTTCAAACTATGATCCAAATCCACCACCTGACCCAACCTTCCCATGAAACATCTGCCTGTGCTCCTTATCGCACTCTTGTGGCTCCCTTTTGTCGCATCCTCTCAAGAACCCCTGATTACGGAGAAGAAACTGACCACCGAGGTCAGCGCGGTCACCGTCTATTTTAGTGGCGCGCAGATTGGCCGGAAAACCGATGTCCCATTGAAGAAGGGCAAGTACCGTCTCATTCTCACAGGGCTGGAGGCCGACATTGTGGAGCAGAGTCTGCAGGTGGATGCATCGGGGCTCCAGATTAGCTCGGTTTCTGTCAGGTCAAACTTCATCGACAACCGCAAGCAGGAAGGGGAGGCCGAACGCCTCCAACTGCGCATCGACAGCCTGAAGGCCGCCTTGGAGGATGTCCACGACTTGATGCAGGCATTGGCAGAGCAGGAGAAACTGCTGGCCGCCAATCGTGTGCTGGGAGGCGAGGCGCAGGGTTTGCGCGTATCAGAACTGCGCGAGGCCGTGACCCTCTATGAGGCGAAGTATTCGCAGCTGAAAACTGACCAGCGGAGGCATGGCAGGAAGACCCACGTGCTCCGGACCTTGCTTCAGCAGACCATGGAACAGAAGCAGGAGATCTCAGGCACGGTGCCGCCCAAGACCTCGGAAGTGATCATAGAAGCCTCCTGCGAACGCGACATGACCGTGAATCTGGAGATGCGCTACATGACCCCACAGTCGGGCTGGACACCTGTCTATGATGTGCGGGCCGAGGGGCCGGGCCAACCGATGGTCATCACCCTCAAGGCCAATGTGAGGCAGTCCACCGGTGTGGGGTGGCAAAACGTGAAACTCACCCTTACCACCGAGAATCCTTTCGAGAGCGGACAACTTCCCGAGTTGAAGCGGTGGGATTTCCCCGGAGCGAGGAAAGCAGCCGTGCAGCAGATGAGAAGACCTGTGGCACCGGGATTGGGCACGATCATGGGAACCGTGATTGACAGAGAAACTGGTGAAACCATTCCCTTCGCTAATGTCATTCTGTTGGAAAGAGGCACCCAGATCACCGGTGCGGCCACAGATTTTGATGGGAAGTTCAGGCTCACCAATGTGCCAACGGGGAATGACTACAGCCTGAAAGTGTCGGTCGTGGGCTACAGCAGCCACGAGACCACAGGGCTGACCGTGAATAAGGATAAAGTGACTTTCGCTGATTACGAACTTGAAGCAGGCATAAAGTTGCAGGAGGTTCAGGTGGTGGAATACAGTGTACCACTTATCCAGAGAGATGGGGGATCCGTTTCCACTTTCAACATGGAAAAGCGAGCAGCGGAACGTCAAATAGCGCAAGAAGGAGCAGCAATTGCGCGTCAGAAAGTGGAACGCACCTCCTCGGCCGATGTCCGCACGGAGGTGGAGAAACGCCTCACCCGGGTCAATTACAGCGTGGCAACACCTTTCTCCATCCCATCGGATGACAAGGAATACACCGTGCTCATCGACCAGTTCAAGGTGGATGCCGACATGAGCTATTCGGCCGCACCCATCGACATCCCTTATGCCTTCCTCATTGCTCGCACCACGGGCTGGGAGGACTTTATCAGGCTGGACGGCAAGGCCAGCCTCTACGTATCGGGCACCTACATCGGTGAGGCGATGCTCTCCCCGTCCATCACAGAGGACACCATGACGATTTCCCTCGGCACCGACCGCGACATTGTAATTGAACGGAACTTGATGAAGGATTTCCGCAGATCGCAGACCGTAGGCAACCGCACTGTACAGCAGCGGGGCTATGAAATCAAGGTGAAAAACAACAAGACCGTGGCTGTGCGGCTCAAGGTCGAGGATCAGATTCCGGTCTCTACCACCAGGGAAGTGGACGTGAAGCTGGTGGAATCGACCGGGGCCGAACTGAACGTAGAGAAAGGCATTGTTAGCTGGATGCTTGAACTCACTCCCAACGAGAACCGCACAATTGTACTGAAGTACGAAGTGAGGCACCCGCAGTACATGACTGTTCGTTTGGAGTGAGCTGAAATGCTGACCGCTCGCCCACCCGATACCCTGTCTTCCGACATTATCCGTTGAAGTGTGTACACTGAGCTATTCACAGATTGAGCCTGTTTTCAAAGATGATTCTGAATCGCATCAAGTCTATCTCCATTCTTCGATGAGCTAAGACCAATTAGTCTTTGCCTACTTAGTGCGACAGAGCACCTCACCAGTGCTTCCGCTCCTGTCCCTCCGGTCTCATCTGTCCCATTACCCCTCCCCCGCTGATCGACCCCCTTCAGGCACCGCCCCAAGTCCTCATGTCACAGACCCGAAGACACTGAGCATCATCATTTCTCCCCTCGGCACTGGCTTCAACCAATCGGGCAGTACCGTCCATCTTCCGGTCATCCGCTGTCACCCAGCGGTCACCACCTGACATCCTAAGGTCACTTGCCTTAGGCCCTTGGGCACCACTTTTCGGGCCTACGACACCACAATCCATCATCGGGGCACCTGCTCAGGCACCTCGGGCAGTACTCCGCTCAATCTGGTCACCTACCATAATTCCTGCGTCAGCCTCCGTAGCCCTCTGGGCAGCCTGCCAGGTCTCCGTGCCACCAACTCACGGCACATGGCAAACACACCTGCACACCCGCGCATCAGCAGTGTCCGTTTTAACGCAACACTACAAAATCATGTCGGCAATCAACCTTGGCAATAAATCACCTCAAGCAACGTTCACATCAAAGCATGACCACTCTTTACCTGACCAGATTCAGTTATCTACCCAAATCTCACCGCCATGAGTGCCATGCTCCATCCCCGTCCCACCCGCAAGTACCACTGCAGGCAAGCCGAACTCTACACCATCGTTCAGGTCGGCTGGACCAGCTACCTCCAGCACCTCCCGCAGTTCTCTGCCTTCAGCGACCGATATGATGCCGACCTCTACACCACCCGAATGGCCAGTCTCGAGGCAGCTCGCAACTTGCCTGATAAGGACACCCGCGCAGATGCACACAAGTCCCTCCGCATCAGACTCGACCAACTGGCCGTCACATGCCTCATTCAATGGATGAACATGTCAAGCTACATCCGCGATGGCTTCCCACCCGATATGTACCAGACAAAGCGCTTGGCCGCTGGCCACTCCTACTATGCCAGTGCCCTGAACCGCGATTGGGAACAGGTCAACACCCTCATGAACAGCGGCCAGCTGTTCCTCGATGACAACACCGCAGAACTCAGCGCAGGTGGCATGCCCGTCTCATTCCCCCTATCGTTCAGCGATGCCCGCACCAATTTCATGGACACCTACAATGAATTCCAGCAGGCCATCGAGCAGAGCACCATACTCACAGACCAACGCGTCATTGCAAACAACATCATCTATGATGACCTCATGGCCATGTTCACCGATGGCAATCGCATATTCCGCAACAATGCCGCGGTCCGACTCCAATTCAACTTCAGCCGTCTTCAGGGCCTCATCTCAGGCTACCGATATGCTGCCAATGCCGCTGCACGGACCGCTGTCATCTCAGGCATTGTAGCCGATGCCGATACACTCAGCCCCATAGCCGGGGCTATCTTGGTAATCACATTCAACGGTCAGGAATATCAGGCGCAATCCGATGCTGACGGCCAATATCGGATCATCGTTCGCGGCATCAATGATGCGCTCACCGTGTTGCTTCAGGTCACACATCCATTATACGCAGAGCAACAGCTTGCAGTCATTCTCATGCCCGACAAGGTTCTGGAGCAGCAATTTCAGTTGACTCCCATCGCCCCGCCATTACCCTGATCGACCTCAGTAGCTTCTCTCTCTTATCACAGGTGCGACCTGTTCGCAGGCACACTGCGCTCACATCAGCATGCGCGCACCCGCCTTCCTAACGATAGACAAACTCCCCGAACTCCGGCCGTATCGTAAGTCGCTTCTCGCCCGCCTCTACGCGGCCCACGACCTGCGCGTCCACTTTGAAAGACTTCGAGATGGCGATGATCTCATCAGCCATATCCTCGTCCACGTAAAGCTCCATGCGGTGCCCCATGTTGAAGACCTTGTACATCTCCTCCCACGGGGTGCCCGACTGCTCGCGGATGATGCTGAAAAGAGGTGGAACAGGGAGCATGTTGTCCTTGATGACATGTACGTCATCCACAAAGTGGAGCACCTTGGTCTGCGCACCGCCCGAGCAATGCACCATGCCATGCACCCCAGCGCGGCAGTTGTCGAGCACCGCTTTGATGATGGGCGCATACGTTCGGGTCGGTGAGAGCACCAGCCTGCCCATGTCCACAGGCACACCCTCCACCCTGTCCGTCAGGCCGTACCTGCCCTGATAGACCAGTCTGTCCGATAGTGCAGGGTCGAAACTCTCAGGGTATTTCTCTTTCAGGGAATGATGGAACACATCGTGGCGGGCCGCAGTGAGTCCATTGCTGCCCATACCCCCGTTGTAACCTGATTCGTAAGTGGCCTGTCCATAGGAGGCAAGCCCCACGATCACCTGCCCCGGCCGGATGTTCGCATTGTCGATCACATCCTTCCTCGCCATGCGGCAGGTGACAGTGCTGTCCACGATCACCGTGCGGACCAGATCGCCCACATCAGCCGTCTCGCCTCCAGTGCTGCGGATATCCACTCCGTTTTCGCGCAGCATTTGTAGCACCTCTTCCGTGCCACTGATCAATGCCTCCACCACCTCGCCAGGTATCAGGAACTTGTTCCGCCCTATGGTTGATGAGACAAGGATGTTGCTCACCGCGCCCACACAGAGCAGGTCGTCCGTGTTCATTACGATGGCATCCTGCGCTATGCCTTTCCAGACGGAGAGGTCGCCCGTCTCCTTCCAGTACATATAGGCAAGCGAGCTCTTGGTCCCCGCCCCATCAGCGTGCATGATGATGCAGTGATTCTCAGAACCCGTCAGCGTGTCGGGCACGATCTTGCAGAATGCCTTAGGGAACAGACCCTTGTCCACGTTCCTGATAGCGCGATGTACGTCCTCCTTGTCGGCCGAAACGCCCCGCTGTTGATATCTCTCTCCTGCGCTCATAGACTCTTGTCAACAAAAAAGCATCCCGCTTGGCGGAATGCTTCTCTGCAATGAATACTCACTTTTCTCAGTTTCCGCGTGGCACGTAATCCGTGCGAAGCACTTTGAACTCAGTTCTACGATTAAGCTGGTGAGCAGCCTCCTTCTGATCATTGGCGGCAAGTTTCGCAATGAATGCATCATTCATCACATCACCGCTGGCAAAGCCATCCATGTCGCGGTCAAGCACACGGGGGGTGGTCTCACCGTAACCCTTGGCCACCAAGCGGTCAGCATCGATACCGTTCTCGATGAGGTAATCAACAACTGACTGCGCACGCTTCTGAGAGAGTGCAAGGTTCTGGCTGTCGCTACCACGTGTATCGGTGTGTGAACCGAGCTCTATGACGATGGTCGGGTTATCGTTGAGCGTCTCGATCAGCCCATCAAGCGACACCTTCGACTCAGGACGGAGATCCCACTTCGCAAGGTCATAATAGATGTTCGGAAGGTCGATAGCACGTGCGATAGGGTCAAGCTCGAAATCAGCAACGAGGTCTTTGTCCTCCTCAAATCCTACAGTGGTTGTCTTCCCTGTCTTATTCAGGTACTCATCCTTCTTACCGGCAGTGATCACGTAAGACGTGGCCGGAGCTAAGTCAAGAGCGTAGCGACCCTGCTTGTCTGTGGTGGTCTCCAATGAAGAACCGTCCGTACCTACGATAGACACTACAGCGCCCACAACAGGCTTTCTTGACTTGTAATCTATCACAGTACCACTAAGCGTGAACTTCAACGCTGGCAACATGAAAGAGTAAATATCATCGCTGCCTTTACCAGCCTCACGGTTGGATGAGAAGAAACCCTTCTCTTGCTCCTTCTCGAAAACTATCGCAAAGTCGTCAGCTGAGGAATTAATCGGTGCACGGAGGTTGGTCACGTTCACCCAGCTATCACCCTGAGCATCGGCCATGAAGATGTCTAGTCCCCCCATGCCCATGTGTCCGTCAGAGGCGAAGTAGAGCGTGCCATCCGTGTGGATGAAAGGATACATCTCATTGCCAGGCGTATTGACAGACGAAAGATTGGTAGGTGTTCCCCAACGTTTCTTCTCCTCATCGAACTTTGACATCCAGATGTCACGTCCTCCTTTCCCACCTGCCGCGTCAGAAGCGAAAACAAGGGTCTTACCGTCCACAGAGAGCGCTGGATGTCCAACAGTCACCTGAGTAGAATCATCCCCTTCGTCAAGTTGGAAGAACGGAAGCAATTCAGGCTCAGACCAGCTGTTACCCTCTTTCTTAGACTTGTACAATTCGCAGCCCATCACCTTTTTCTTCTGCACACCACAACGGGTGAATATCAGCTCAGTGAAATCAGCATTGTAGACAGCTGCGCCCTCGTTGTACACAGAGTTGATAGTGGCTGGAAGCGGCTTTGGCTTGCTCCACTTGCCTTTGTTATCAAGGGTCGCTTCGTAAATATCGGTGAAGCCCTGACCTGTCCAGCCATCCACATCACCACCAGCGGCATTGCTGCGGGAGGAAGTGAAATAGATTGTTTTGTAATCAGCAGAACCCCATGAAGGAGAAAAATCCATTTCCTTACCATTGAGCTGCACCTCATTCTCAACAGTGTAGCGGGTAGGGTTGTCCACCCACTGCTGAGCGAGAGCACACGATTCTGCGCCTGTCTTGCCACGTGGGTCGTTCGGAGCTGATTCAGCGTATTTCTCATACTCTGCAATAGCCTCATCGTATTTGCCATTGGCCTTCATGGCGTCAGCAAGGTAGAGTTGAATCAAGGGGTCCGGGTACTTGATGCTAACTGCTTTGCGATACCAGGTCTCCGACTGACGACTATCGTTGACGAAGCGGTAGCAATTCGCGAGTCGGTAGATGATCTCAGCCTTATTCGCTTTTTCCTTTTCCTTGGCATAAGCCTTCTTAAAAAGGTTGATGGCCGAGTAGTACTCTTTGGCCTCATAAGCATTATTCGCTACTTGAAGATGGTCTTTCTGCGCCTGAACGCTGAGTGAAAAAAGACCTGCAACTAAGGCTGCGACTACGGTTTTGGCAATTCTCATGGTGTGCTGTCTTGCTTTTAACAGGCCGCTAAAATAGAGAAATAATCATTCGTGCAACTTAGCGACCAATGTTGATGAACGAAAGAGTTGTTGCAGTGCTCAGGCATCACTGCCAACTGAGGAAACGACAACGGTGATGGGGGTGAAAGCTGAAAAAAGGCCCAGCCCTGCGAATATACGTTTCACAGGGCTGGGTCGATGATGGCCACACGCCATCAACGTAGGAATAGAAGCTCTCGGTACTTGGGCAACGGCCACAACTCGTCCGAAACAATGAGTTCAAGCTTATCAACCTCGTAGCGTATCTTCTCGAAAAACGGCAACACCTGCTCGCAGTAGCCGATGGCGAGATCTCGGGATGTAGAGGATGCGTTGACCTTCTTCCGTGCCTCGGTCATGTCATGGATCATCAGACGCAACTTGCCTATGCGCTCCGAAATCTCCTTTATCACCAGCAACTGCTGTTCCGACAACGCCTTGTACTCCTTGTCAGCGAACAGCTCCTTCAACCCCTTGACATTCTCTATAATGATGTTCTGATAGGTGATGGCCGTGGGGATGATATGGTTGGAAGCAAGGTCTCCCATAACACGGCTCTCGATCTGTATCTTCTTGGCATAAAGCTCAAGGTCGATCTCGTGGCGGGCCTCAAGTTCACGCTCTGTAAGAATGTTATTCTCTGAGTACAGTGCCTTGATCTTCTTGTCGTGAAGGATATCCAGAGCATGAGGAGTGGTCTTCACATTGGACAGTCCGCGCTTCTCAGCCTCTTTCACCCACTCATCGCTGTAGCCATTCCCCTCAAAGCGGATAACCTTGGACTCGGTGATGTACGTCTTGAGAACTTGGAAGATGGCCTCATCCTTCGGAAGGCCCTTCTTTTTCACAAGCTCGGTCACTTTTGCATGAAGGTCAACGAGCTGCTGCGCCATGATGGTGTTGAGCACTGTCATAGCAGAGCCACAGTTGGCTGAGCTTCCAACGGCACGGAACTCGAACTTGTTGCCCGTGAAGGCGAACGGAGAGGTCCGGTTACGGTCGGTATTATCCAGCAGGATCTCTGGAATCTTGATGATATTGAGCTTAAGATCTGTCTTGTCATCCGGGGTCATTTTAACACCCTTCTTCACCGTGGCCTCCAGGTCGTCAAGTACCTTGGAGAGAAATGACCCGATGAATACCGAGATAATTGCCGGAGGTGCCTCGTTGGCTCCAAGCCGGTGATCGTTGCCCGCGGAGGCGATGGCAGCGCGAAGCAAATCAGCATGCTCATATACCGCACGGATCGTGGTGATGAAGAACGTGAGGAACTGAAGATTCTTCTTCGGTGTCTTACCGGGGCTGAGCAGGTTCTTACCGGTATCAGTGGCCAGGGACCAGTTGTTGTGTTTACCCGAACCATTGACCCCGGCAAAAGGCTTTTCATGGAACAGCACCTTAAGGTTGTGCTTCAAGGCCACCTTGTCCATCACATCCATGAGCTGAAGATTGTGATCGACCGCGAGGTTGGTCTCCTCGAAGACGGGGGCACACTCGAACTGGGCAGGGGCCACCTCATTGTGGCGGGTCTTCACTGGGATGCCGAGCTTCAGCGCCTCCACTTCAAAATCACGCATGAAGGCAGTGACCCTTGGGGAAATGGTTCCGAAATAGTGATCCTCCAACTGCTGATTCTTTGCAGAGGAATGACCGAAGAGGCTACGACCTGTGAGCGTAAGATCCGGACGGGCGTTGTGCAGGGCGCGGTCAACAAGGAAATACTCCTGCTCCCATCCCAGCGTGGCGACCACCTTGGTCACATTGCGATCGAAGAAATCCTGCATCACCTTCGTAGCAGCCTTGTCGAGAAAATCGAGCGAGCGGAGCAATGGTGCCTTCTGGTCAAGTGACTCACCGGTGTATGCCACGAAGACTGTGGGGATGCACAGTGTGCCATCTATAATGAAAGCAGGAGAAGAGGGGTCCCAAGCAGTGTAGCCGCGCGCCTCGAAGGTGTTACGGATACCTCCGCTGGGGAAGCTCGATGCATCCGGTTCCTGCTGCACCAGTTTGTCACCACCGAACTCCTCGATGCTGAAACCATCAGGCAGCGGCTCGAAGAACGAGTCATGCTTCTCGGCAGTGCTTCCTGTGAGCGGCTGGAACCAGTGCGTGTAGTGCGTCACACCTTTGCTCATGGCCCACGACTTCATGGCCGCGGCCACCTGCTCAGCCATTGTGCGATCGATCTTGGCACCCTTTTCAACCGCCTCGCGGAGTTCGCTGTACTTGTCCTTAGGCAGGTACTCGCGCATAGTCCTCCAATTGAAGACGTTTATACCGAAAATATCCGAACCCTTCTGCCCCAGATTGTCCGGGACCACGGGCTTGCGGTCATTGATGTCCTTGAGTGCTTGGAAACGTAAGGTTGACATGGGTTTATGTTTTTTTTCAATTTTTCCTGAAGAAAACCCCTCCGAAAAAAGGGATATCATCAGAATGATGGCTTTCAGAGCGCAAATATACACTCACCCGGTGGGGGTGTCGGGGGATTTTATGAACAACAAATTCACCGAACCCCTCTCAAAAAACGGGGTGCTTGATGAAATTCATAAAACACAATTGGAAATAGGGCCGCTTGCCTCGCAGGCTCACTTCAGCAGGTCGCTCTTCTTAGGCACATCCTTCATCCCCTCCTCTATCTCGCGCTGTACACCGCTGGCGGCATTCTTGAATTCGCGAACCCCTTTTCCGAGACCACGGGCCAACTCAGGAATCTTATTAGACCCGAAGAAAAGGAGAACAACGAGGAAAACGAGCACCAGCTCGCCACCACCCAGATTGAAGAAAAGCACGGTCACTCCCATCGTACAAATGTAGAACCGGACGGGACATAGGCTGCGCATCCATCAATGGACATGAATAAGAAAAAGCCCCCTGATCAGGAGGCTTTTTCCAAACGATGCTGTTGCCAATGGCAGATCAGTTCTTCTTTTTCTTCTCAAGTTGTTCAGGCTCCTTTACGAATTCCATCATCACTGGTGTGGCGATGAAAATAGAAGAGTAAGTTCCTATAACGAGACCTGCAAGCAACGCGAATGTGAAGCCTTTGATGGTCTCCCCTCCGAAGATGAAAAGCACAAAGAGCACGAGGAATGTGGTAACACCCGTAATGATGGTGCGGCTCAAAGTGCTGTTAAGAGCGTTGTTGACCACATCCTTCATACTGTGCTTAGTAGCCTTGTGCTCGGCTTGGTACTCGCGGATACGGTCGAACACTACCACGGTGTCGTTGATGGAATAACCCACAACTGTCAGTATGGCCGCGATAAATGCCTGATCGATCTCCATGCTGAACGGCAGTATGCCGTAAAAAATGGAGAAGAGTGAAAGCACCAGCAGCACATCATGGAAGAGAGCTGCCACCGCACCGAGACCAAACTGCCATTTCTTGAATCGCAAGAGAATATATGCGAAGATGACTATGAGAGAGAAAATGACCGCCAACATCGCAGATCGCTTAATGTCCGTAGCAATGGTAGGCCCCACCTTCTGCGAACTGAGCACCTCTCCAGAACTTCCGAATGCCGCCAACCCCGCAGTCAGCCTCTCGAGCACCTCATCATCAACAGTAACACCCTCATCAGAGATACGGTAGGCCGTGGTGATCTTCACGCGGTTGTCGGCACCGAAGGTCTTCACCTGCGGAGTACCTTCAAACGCATCGGACAACGCCACGCTCAACTGCTCGCTGTTCACAGCTTCAGAGAACTCGACCACGTACGACCGACCTCCCAGGAAGTCAACCCCATAGTTGAAGCCACGAACTCCGAACGAGATGAGACCTGCCACGATCAGAACACCTGAGATGGCGTAGGACATCTTGCGCTTGCCGAGGAAGTCCACGTTGATGTCCTTGAACATTCCTTCCGACAGCTTGGTAGCAACCGTTACAGCCTTCTTCGCCTCGATACGTCCCTCGAACACCAGACGCGTAAGGAAAATCGAAGCGAACAATGAACAGAAGATACCGATGATCAGTGTGGTGGCAAAACCCTGAATAGGGCCGCTACCGAACACATACAATATGATGCCCGTGAGCAACGAGGTTACGTTCGAGTCGATAATGGCAGAATAAGCTGCATCATATCCCTGCTTCACAGCCAGCTTCATACCTGTGCCACGCGACAACTCCTCACGGATACGCTCGAAGATGAGCACATTGGAGTCGATGGAGATACCGATTGTAAGAACGATACCTGCGATACCCGGAAGAGTAAGCACTGCACCGAGAGACGCCAGCACCCCGAAGATGAAGAACACGTTGGCCATGAGTGCCAGATTGGCGGCCCAGCCACCAAGGTTGTAATACACCACCATGAATACCATCACCATGATGATAGCACCGATGAATGAGGCAGCGCCCGCATTGATCGCCTCTTGACCAAGAGTCGGCCCTACAATGGCCTCTTCTACGATGCGTGCCGGGGCTGGAAGCTTACCGGCTTTGAGAACCGTGGCAAGATCTTCAGCCTCTGCTATCGTGAAATTACCAGTTATGGAGGAACGTCCACCAGAGATCTCGCCCTGAACGGTCGGAAATGAGTAAACGTAATCATCGAGCACAATAGCTATGCTCTTACCGACATTATCGGCTGTTAGCTTGCGCCAAGTGCTTGCACCCTCGGGGGTCATTAGCATAGTCACCTCGGGTGATGCACCGAACTGACCGAAATCCTTGTTGGCATCAGCAATGGCGTCACCTGAGAGCGGTGCAAGACCATCACGGCTGGTAACACGCACTGCCACAAGCTGATGCACACGGGTAGGTTCATCATTGATGGGCTTAATGGTCCAACGGAACTTGAGGTCGCGCGGGATAATGGCACGAACGCGGTCGTTGGCCAAGTAAGAATTTACCTTAGCCGTGTCCCGAGCGGCAGCATAACCTACCACGGGTCCGCGAAACAATCCCTCCTGCGATGCGGCCGGCTGAAGGACCGAGAACAGCGGGTTGTCCTTTCTCATCTCATCGAGAGCGAGGTCGCTATCTCCCTCCTCATCATCAGAGAACAGGTCTGTGAGTGACTTCTCGGCCGTATCGGCCTCTGCCTGAATCTCCTCGGACGACTGCTCACCCTCTCCTTCCGTTCCATTGGCACCTTTCTCGATATCACGGATAATGGCGTTGGCCTCAGAGAGGAAACCGTAGACATCAGCATTCTCATAGGTCTCCCAAAATTCAAGCTTGGCCGTGCCTTGAAGCAGCTTGCGCACGCGCTCTGGGTCGGTAACACCCGGAAGTTCGACCTGAATGCGGTCACTGCCCTCCAATCGCTGGATGTTGGGTTGCGTTACACCGAACTTGTCAATCCTGGTGCGAAGCACTTGAAACGCCTGCTCGATAGCAGCTTCCTTCTCCGTGCGAAGCACGGCAAGCACATCAGCGTTGGAGGCATCACCGCTAACCTTGTCTTTCAGCGTGTAGCCGTAGATGGCAGGCGAGGCGAGGCGCGCATTGGGGTCCAATTTCTCGAACTCACGGCCGAAAAGGGTCACAAAATCCTCAGAAGAGTTTGCCAAAGCTGCCGCAGCATTGTCAATGGCTTTGTTGAAAGTGGTGTCCGGTGTGTTGTTGGCCAACGCCCGCATCATATCCTGCAGAGAGATCTCGAGGGTCACGTTCATCCCCCCCTTGAGGTCGAGACCGAGATTCAGCTCCCGCTCCTTGCAATCCATGTACGTGTACTCCTTAAGAAAAAGGAAATTGTACCTGAAATCCTCTATGTATTTCTCGGCAGCCTCTGAGTCGGTTTCCAGCAGTTCCGCAAACTTGTTTTCAGCAACTCGCGAAGCAACGGTGAATGACAGCTGGTAGAGACATACCAACGCAAGCAGGATGGCGAAAACCTTGATAGCGCCCTTGTTCTGCATCAGATTTAATTATGGTTTATACCCGTTTTGAGAGCGTGCAAATATAGGCGAACACCTGTTTCACCAAAGCGCAATAAAAGGAACATCAAAGTCATTGATTATCAATCGTTAAAAACGAGCAAAAAACTTTATCGTCCCCTACCTTTGCGCACTATACACAAACAGCCATGCGACTTCTGCTGTCTCTCATCTGTATTGCGCTTCACATGGCCGCGATGGCCCAGCTCGGTTTTGAGCGGGACGACTCAGTTCCTGTCACTGAGGAAAACGGCCCTCTCTCCTTCCCTTGGGCGGGCGGTGTGAACCATCCACAGGTCCACAACATCGACCTCAACAACGATGGGACCCAGGATCTGCTGGTGTTTGACAAGATGGGCGACCGAATCAGCACTTTCCTTGTGGACGCTGACGGGAATCTGGACTTCGCCCCGCGCTACCGCACCATGTTCACGAACCAGCATGGGCAGAGGCCGCGATTGCACGACTGGATGCTGCTACGTGATTTCAACTGTGATGGGAAAGCTGATATCTTCACGTACAGCAACGGGGGAATGGCCGTCTATCGGAACGACAGCGAGGGCGACACGCTCACCTTCACACGGATGACCTCCCTCATGTTATCAGACTATCAACCAAACAACCCGGATCTCGGTGAACTGAACATCTACGTCAGCCCTATCGATATGCCAGCGATCATGGATGTGGACGGTGATGGTGACCTTGACATCGTCACCTTCAGCCTCACAGGGTTCTCGGCCGAGTATCACCGGAATATGAGCATGGAGCTCTACAGTCACTGCGATAGCCTGATCTATCAATTGGAAAGTAGCTGCTGGGGAGGGTTTGCTGAAGATCCCGCATCGGTGCTGGTGACCTTGAATGCCTGCGATGACGGGACAGGTGAAGGAATGCCGGGCGAACTGGAGAGTCGCGACCTCCGACATTCTGGATTCACCTTGTTGGGACTGGACATGGACGGGGACGGGGACAAGGACATGATCGTGAGCAACGTGAGTTTCAACAACATGAACTTGCTCACCAACGGTGGCACTAGCGAGACGGCAATTATCACTACTCAGGATGTGACATTCCCGAGCAATCATGGCAGTGATGCTCCGATAGACATCTACACCTTCCCGGTCGCCTTTCATGTGGACGTGAACAATGACGGCAAACGCGACCTGGTCTGCTCATCATACCAAAAGGGCAACGGCAACAATTATCAGGGCACATGGCTCTACCTGAACACTGGCACGGACGAGATGCCACAGTTCACCTACTCCAAACGCACTTTCCTGCACGATGGCATGATCGACCTCGGCACATCGGCCTACCCAGTGCTGTTCGATTATGACGGTGACGGGCTGAAGGACATGCTGGTGGGCAACTTCGGCTATTTCGTCAGTACGGGGAATTACTCAGCTCAGCTCGCCTACTACCGCAACACGGGGACGGCCTCCGCGCCAGCTTTCACCCTAGTGGACCGCGACCTGCTGGGCCTCTCGTCCATGGCCCTTGGCAACGTGGCCCCCACGGTAGGAGACATGGACGGTGACGGTGACATCGACCTCATCATCGGGGCAGGCAACGGGAGGGTGCATCTGTTCACCAACGCGGCCGGGCCGAACAACCCCTGCAACTTCCAGCTCACAGACGTGAATTATCAGGACATCAACATCAACGGGCAGTTCGCCACCCCGCAGCTCTTCGATGTGGACGGTGACGGACTGCTCGATCTGGTAATCGGGGAAATGACGGGCAACCTGAACTACTACCGCAACGAAGGCACCTCGGCAGCCCCTCAATTCGTGCTGGCCGACCAGTCGTTCGGGGGCATCGACATGCGCTCACCGGGCCTGAGCTTCGGGTACAGTGCGCCTTTTCTCTTCAAGAACGGGGACGAGACGGTCCTGATGGTCGGGTCGGAGAGTGGGCGCATCGCGGTGTATGACGGCATTGATGATGTGCTGACCGGTCCTCTGACGCTCGATGCGGTCATTGGCACCGGCACGGACATCACCAGCGGCAATACGGTGACACCCTTCGGTCTCTCGACCAACAGCGGCCGTAAGCAGTACCTTGTGAAGGCCGATGAGCTTCAATCGCAGGGCGTTGGGCAGGGTGCTGTCCGCAGGCTCTCAATGGAGATACTGAACGGACCGGGCACACAACTTTCACAGCTTTACATCAAAATGGGGGCTACCGCTGATCAGGCGCTGAACGGATTTCAAAATGGCCTACAATCCGTGTATTTCTCGGCCAATCCGACTGTGCAGAACGGACAGGTGACCTTCGAGTTCGCCAACCCGTTCACTTGGGACGGCCAATCCAATATGATCATAGAAGTGTGCTGGTACCGCACCGCTCCCATTGCAGGGCAAGACCTTCAGGTGCGCTTCACCCCGACCGACTTCGCAAGTACAGCATTCGCATCCACAAATAATTTCAACGGCTGTAATATCGCTTTCGAGGGCATTCTGAACGAAAGACCCAACTTCACCCTTGGCATCAAACCGACCTTTAACCTTGTAGGAGACTTCCCAATGTTTGAAGGTGAAAGGGCCGTACCCCACGGTGCCGACCTTGACAGTGATGGCCGTCTCGACCTGCTCATTGGCAACATCTCGGGCGGAATGGCCTACTACCGCGGTTCGGAGGACGGGTTCAACATCAGTGTGGAGGAAATGGACGCTGTGGACGACCGTCTCCTTCTTTTCCCCAATCCGAACAAGGGTACCTTCACCCTGCGTGCAGACCCGCCCCTGAGCGGACGGGCTGAGCTGCGCATCATCGACCTGCAAGGCCGCGTACTTTGGCAGCAGCAGACGAACGGCCTTTCGCAGCAGGTGGTAGACGCCAACGGTCTTGTACCAGGTCTCTACCTGCTTGAAACGGTATCGGAAAAAGGAAGGACCATCAAGAGATTCGCAGTGAACTGATGAGCGAACAGGAAAAACCGACCCTGCTTTTCGATGGTGTGTGCAATCTGTGCAATGGCACAGTGCAGTTCGTCATAGAGCGCGACCCGAAGGCCAATGTGCAGTTCGCATCGTTGCAATCTGATTTCGCCACAGATAAATTTGTGGAGCTGAATATCCCAAACGATTATCTCGACAGCATCGTGCTTTTGGAAGAAGGCAAGGTCTATTACAAGAGCACAGCCGCGCTGCGCCTGAGCCGCCATCTCAATGGTCTGTGGCCGATGCTCTATGGATTCATCATCATTCCTCGGGCAATCCGCGACTACGTGTACGACTGGATAGCGCGCAACCGTTACCGTTGGTTTGGGAAGCAGGAGACCTGCTGGATTCCCACGCCTGAATTAAGAGGTAGATTCGCGGACACCTGAGCCGGTGTGCTCAACTCAGCCGCAGCACCAACTCCCATGCCCCATAGTCGATCATGGCTGCGTAGCTCCTGAGAATGTCACCGCCCAGGACCATGTCCACCTCACAGAGACCCAGCTCGCTGTAGGAGCCATTAACGTGCGAGAGGTCGAGCAGGGTGACAGGCATGTTATCCAACACAAGATCACCGAGGATGAACTGCGTTATCAAAAAACGATGACTCTCCATGCCATCAGTACCCAGCCCTTTGGAGACCTGCCCTGTGGGCTCGAATTCGGTCTCGGTGCTGAACAGTCCGATACGGTTGCGGTCCATCACCGTCTGTGAGGCCCCGGTGTCGATGAGCACATTGGCCAACTGACCGTTGATGAATGCGGCCACAACGATGTGTGTCCCATCCGGAGGGATGGAAAGCTGGCGAATAGGCACACGGCACACTCCGTCCTCATTCATGGTCAAAAGTCCTGTCATCTCCTGCACTGCTGTCAGCATCGCTCAATTCTTGTTGAAACGTACCGTCCTCATCTGACCCCCCACTTCTTGCCTGAGCATATATGCACCCGGTGGAATGGAGCTGATGTCTATCACGGTCTGCTCGGCACCGGCCTTTTTGCGAAGCACTATACGCCCGGTGAGGTCAGTGACCTGGATCCATTTGCCACGGGCGGCACCATGTCGCACAGTAAGATGGTCGCTTGCGGGATTGGGATACACCGAAAAAGCATCGGCATCAACTGCGCCAATGGAAGTGATACACGTTTGGCATTCCTCGACCGAACCATAAAGGGCCGCACTGTAATCCACATTGCCTACCACTGGCCCACAGCCGCTGATCACCTGACATTGATCATTCACAAGACCCACACCGACCACGGCTGCGCACATACCGAAATCGACCCCTGTGAGGTCTGCACAGGGTTCCACGGTCTGAATGTCAGCACAGGTCAGCTCGCATTGCTCCAATGAGGCGAGGAAGGCACCACTGTAGTTCACACCATCCACTGTCCAATCGCAACCGGACATAGGAATGCAGCTGCCATCGACCAGCGCGAAACCAAGGAACATGTCACACTCCCCGAAGTCAATACCTGCGAGATCGGTGCATGGCGAAACGGACGAGTTCTCACACTCTCCTGCGGTCCACTCGGTGACCCCCGAGAAATTCTGAGCGTTGCAGGAATTGGAGTACGTCACACCATCACATCCGCAGACCGGATCCCAGATGTCGAGGCAGGCGAGGTCGGGGTTTATGAGCGAAGGGTCGATGCAAACATCCTGCGCCCTTCCGAGCATGGACGACAGTATAAGCAGGAGAATCAAAAGGCGCTTCATGGACTGGGGTCTGTACATCCACAAAGTGACGATTTTCCATGAGGCCAAAGCATGACCTCCGAACTCATTTCCCAACAGGGAATGAACAACTCCGACCGGTCAGAAAAAAGAAAGGGCCACCCCTTTGCGGAGTGGCCCTTTGGCTTTCCAATAAAGTGAATCAGGCAGTGACGCTCATGTTGTCAAGCACATCCATCACCTCCTTCACTGCCTTGGCGCTGTCAGCCAGCAAGGCTTTCTCCTCATCGTTGAGCTGGAGCTCGATGATGCGCTCGATACCGTTCTTACCAAGTACCACTGGCACACCGAGGTAGATGTCCTTCATGCCATACTCACCGTTGAGCAGAGCACACACTGGATAGATGCGCTTCTGATCGCGAACGATGGCCTCCACCATCTGAGCAGCAGCGGCTCCGGGAGCATACCACGCAGAAGTGCCGAGGAGATTCACGATCTCACCGCCACCTTTCTTGGTGCGCTCGATGATGGCATCCAGCTTGTCCTTGGCGATCAGCTCAGTAACGGGGATACCTCCCACAGTGGTGTAGCGTGGCAGTGGCACCATGGTGTCACCATGACCGCCCATGAGGACCGCTTGGATGTCCTTGGGAGAGCAGTTGAGCTCGGTGGCGAGGAATGCACGGTAGCGCGCAGTGTCAAGGATGCCGGCCATGCCGAAAACGCGGCTGCTGTCCACCTTGGCGGTGAGATACGCGCAGTAGGTCATAACATCAAGCGGGTTGCTCACAATGATGATCTTGGCATCAGGCGAGTACTTGACCACCTGCTCAGTCACGCTGCGCACGATGCCTGCATTGGTCGCGATAAGGTCATCACGGCTCATGCCGGGCTTACGCGGAAGACCGCTTGTGATGACCACTACATCAGACCCTGCGGTCTTGCTGTAATCGTTGGTGGAGCCCACTGTACGGGTGTCGTACAGGTTGATCGGGGCGGTCTGCCAGATATCGAGCGCCTTGCCCTCGGCAAAGTTCTCCTTGATGTCGAGCAGCACGACCTCATTGGCCAGTTCGCGATGCGCGATCACATCTGCACAGGTGGCACCTACGTTGCCTGCTCCTACTACGGTCACTTTCATGGTATGATGGTTTTTGGTGGTTGATTACTTGATGAGAACGGCTGCAAAAGTAGGAAAGCCCAGCACCTTAGCACATGATAGCCGTCAACCTAATGGGATTTCAATGAGAAAATAGATGCCTATAGTGAGCTGACCGCTGTGCACGTGTTGTGCGGTCCTCGGGTTAACCGATGTTGGTACAGCTCACCTGGCGGTTCACCTTCTTAAGCAGCCCGTTGAGCACCCTACCGGGCCCCACCTCTGTAAAAGATGAGGCACCGTTCTGCAACATCTGCTTCATGGTCTGCGTCCATTTCACGGGTGCAGTGAGCTGCGAGATGAGGTTGCCCTTTATGATGTCTGGATTACTGACCGCCTGGCCCGTGACATTCTGATAAATGGGACAGATAGGCTTCACGAACTTGGCCGCATGGATGGCCTTCTCGAGCCGTTCCTTGGCAGGCTGCATGAGCGGGGAGTGGAATGCACCGCCCACATTGAGCACGATGGTTCGCAGAGCTCCTTCCTCGATGAGCATTGCACAGGCCTGCTCCACCCCTGCCACTGTGCCGGAAACCACGATCTGACCGGGACAGTTATAATTTGCAGGCACTACTGTCTCGTCCTTGATGCTGCGGCACACGCGCTCCACAACCTCATCTTCCAATCCGAGTATCGCGGCCATGGTGCTGGGCTGCAGCTCGCAGGCCTCCTGCATGGCGAGGGCGCGTTCGGCCACAAGCCGAAGGCCGTCCTCAAAGCTGACAGTTCGATTGGCCACCAATGCGGAGAGCTCACCGAGTGAGTGGCCGGCCACCATGTCGGGGCGGAAGTCATCGAGTGTCAGGGCAGTCACCACCGAGTGCAGGAATACCGCTGGTTGCGTAACCTTGGTCTGCTTGAGGTCTTCCTCGGAACCTTCGAACATGATGTCAGTGATTCTGAAACCGAGGACCGTGTTGGCCTTCTCGAACAGCGCCTTCGCTTCCTCGCTTCCATCATACACAGACTTGCCCATGCCTGTGAACTGTGCCCCTTGTCCGGGAAAGATATATGCCCTCATGGTTGATGGTTAGTTAACGTTTGCTGATGTTCGATTGATGATTTCATGAAATCATCACTGAATGATGGTCAGCCTCCATAGTACTCTACATAATTGTTCTCGGTCTCTACGAGTTTGATGCAATGGAGCATCGCACCCATGGCTGCTATCTCCCCCTCCAGTTGCTGCCAGATGGCAATGGCGAGATTCTCGGTGCTGGGCATGATGCCTTGCATGAAATCGACATCCAGGTTGAGGTTGGTATGATCCACCTTGTCGATGATACGGGTACGAATGAGGCTGCTGAGTGCTTTCAGATTGACAACGAATCCCGTGTCCGGATTCACCTCACCCTTCACAGTGACTATCAGATCGAAGTTGTGACCGTGCCAATTGGTATTGGCACATTTGCCGAAAACCTCGGCATTCTTCTCTGGGCTCCAGCGCTCATTGAAAAGCTTGTGGGCGGCATTGAAGCGCTCCCTGCGTGTGATGAAGATCATTGTAAGCTCCTTTGAAAGGGGGCGCAAATATACCGTGACGCTGGGGAGGGTAAACTAACTTCGCCCCCATGGCATCACAGAAGCGCATACTGCTTTCGGCCGCGACCGAAATGGAGCTGGAGGCCATTCGCAAGTACCACGCAGATGGTCATTTTCCGCAGCTTGACCTCCAACTGCGAAGTTCAGGGGTAGGCATGGTCAATACCGCCATGAACATTACCGAGGCTCTGAGTCGGTCTTCTTTCGACCTTGCCATCAACATCGGCATCGCGGGAAGCTTCGACCCCAGCATCCGCATCGGTGATGTGGTGCAAGTGGCCGAGGACCGGATTGCATGGCTCGGTGCCGAAGATCATGACCGGTTCATCCCCGCTGAAACCATGGGCTTTTGCAGCGATGAAGAGGTGGTGACCAAAGCGACCCATGAGGTTGACAACCTTAAGAAAGTGAAGGCCATCACTGTCAACATGGCCCACGGCAGTGTTGAAAGCATCGAAAAGACCGTTCGACAGTATGCCCCACAGGTAGAGAGCATGGAAGGAGCGGCCTTTTTCAGGGCATGCGCACGATTCGTTATCCCTGCCTTGCAGATTCGTGCCATCAGTAACCGCGTGGAGCCGCGCAACCGCGATGCGTGGGACATACCGCTTGCACTGAACAATCTGACCGCTGCCGTCATTAAAGTGCTCGAAGACCTGAACCATGGAGATTGAGATCGGCTTCTCGCCTTGCCCCAATGACACCTTCATCTTCGATGCCATGGTACATAGCCGCATCGACACCGAGGGGCTTACCTTCAAGGTGACGATGGCCGATGTGGAAGAACTCAACAGGCTGGCGTTTGACCATGAATTGCAAGTGACCAAGCTGAGTTTTCATGCCTACGCGCATGTTTTTCATCGTTACATCCTATTGAACAGCGGCAGCGCATTGGGCAGCAACTGCGGTCCGCTGCTCATATCCAAAAAGAATTTTTCGCTGAACGAGGTCAACAGACTCAGAATAGCCATCCCGGGCAGGTACACCACAGCCAACTTCCTCATGGGCTTTGCTTTTCCCGATGCTACAGAGAAAGTGGAAATGCTCTTCTCGGACATAGAGGGTGCCGTGGCAAGGGGTGATGTGGAAGCAGGCGTCATCATCCACGAGAACCGGTTCACTTATGCCGAGCGGGGTTTCATCAAGCTGATGGATCTGGGTGAGCATTGGGAGCAGACCACCGGGCATCCCATACCGCTCGGTGGTATTGCTGTGCATCGGAGGATTGACCCTGCCACCCGGCTGAAACTCGACCGCGTTTTGCGCAGAAGCATTGAACATGCGATGGCCCACCCAGAGGATTCGTTGGGATTCACCCGCGAACATGCTCAGGAAATGGATCCAGAGGTGATGCGCAGTCACATTGCGCTGTATGTGAATAACTACTCACTTGACCTCGGTGAAAAAGGCCGGGCGGCCGTGCAAAGAATGTACGCTGAGGGAGCTGGGATCAAGGACTTCCCGAAGGTGAAAGGCAAATTATTCGTGTAAGGTCATCAACGCAATTTCGCTTACGCCCGATTACGGGACCGCGCACACTCAACCCGCCCAGTCGATGCCTTTGCGAAGCAGGGACAAGGTCTCTGCCTCCGGGCTATGCGGCTCCACACGATGGTCATAGTACCAAGAAACGTGGCGAGGCAGACTCATCAGGATGCTCTCTATACGGCCATCGGTGTCGAGGCCGAACTTGGTGCCCTTGTCGTAAACGAGATTGAACTCCACGTAACGGCCCCTGCGGAGCAACTGCCATTCCTTCTGCTGCTCAGTGAACGACTCGTGCTTGTGGCGTGCCATCAAGGCTGTGTAAGTAGGTGCAAAGGTGTCGCCTACGGCAAGCACATAATCCCACAGCTTTTCCTTCGAGTGGCCCGAATCCGCATTCAATCGGTCGAAGAAGATACCACCGATGCCGCGTGTCTCCTTGCGATGCTTGATGAAGAAATAGTCGTCCGCCCATTGCTTGAATCTGGGATAGAAAGCAGGGTCGAAACGGTCGCACGTTGACTTGAGCTGACTATGAAAGAACCGTGCGTCATCAGCCAACACGTAGTGCGGAGTGAGGTCTATGCCGCCACCGAACCACCAGGTGCCATCCTCCAGTCCAAAGTAGCGGACATTCATGTGAATGATGGGCACCAATGGACTGTGCGGATGAATAACGATGCTGACACCCGTGGCGAGAAACTTGGACGCCTGCACCCCGAGCGCCTTCAGGATGTTCTCGGGCAGATGACCGTGAACGGCTGAGAAGTTGACCCCGCCCTTCTCAATGACTTTTCCCTCGTTAAGAATGCGCGAGAAGCCGCCACCTCCCCCAGGTCGCTCCCAAGCGTCCTCCTGAAAACGGCCAGTGCCATCCTCTGCCTCCAATGCCGCTGTGATGCGCTGCTGCAGGGCACGAAAGCCCTCTATGATCTGTTCTTGGGAAACACTCATGGTGAGATGCAGTTGAGCTTAAGACCCGTATGGTCGAGAATGCGAGGTGAGATGTTCTCAAATCCACCATCAGTGATTCTTGCCCATTTGAAATCTGACTGCAGGCCGTGATCGTGAAGTCTCTGGATGTAAGACAATCCCTCTGCTCTCAGACCGGGCAATGCCCGCAGGAAGTGGATTCCAATGTCGTAGCCACGGTAAGCGAAAGTTGATGGTTCCGTTGAGAAACGCTCTCTGAAAGCATAAATGAACTGCTCTGTGACCTCATCCTCATAGTCAATGCAGAATGGGTCGGGCACATGAAGCTTGAGTCTGTCCCAATGCTCTACCTCCACATTGCGGAAACGCGGCCACGAAGAAGGCGCATAAACAGTAATGTCGGTCTCCTTGGCCCATCCGGCAAGCGTGCGCACCATCTTGGCCACTTTGGCCTCATCGTTGCTTAGCACGATAATATGATTGGGCTGAACGGGTGAAAGGCGATGAAAGATGGAGTCGCGCAACCCATTGCTCACATCATAGGCCGGGAATGACGGGACAGCCCTCAGCGTGTCGTGCTCCAGTCCTGTCCTCAGCCTCCAGAGCAACAACTGCTGCTCACTTTTCCCGAAGTGAAGAATAAGGTTGTTGGTAGCCTTCAGCCGCGATAGGTGCTGGCCCAGCATCTCCATCATGCGCTCCTCGGTGGGCATTATCTTGAATACCCAAGGATTGTCCTCTATCACCTGCCTGCCTTGAATTGTGGGTGTGACCACAGGAATCTGCAGCGCAGCGGCCTTGTCTGCCACTTTCTTGAACTCACCGCTGTAGAACGGCCCGATGATCAGGTCACAGCCCTTGGCAGCGCCATTGGCCAGCAGCTTTTCAACCTTGGTCTCACTATTTCCTGTGTCAAACACCCTGAGCCTTACGTCAAGACCCGTGGCACGGATGGAGTCGGCAGCGATGAGCAGCCCTTCATAAAAATGCAGGGCCATGGCCGACCGTGAATGAACCTTTGGCGGCAGCGAGCCTTCGTA
The DNA here is from genome assembly GCA_964500205.1 of uncultured Chryseobacterium sp. GTDB lineage: Bacteria > Bacteroidota > Bacteroidia > UBA10329 > UBA10329 > UBA10329. The sequence goes on from CAZCNS010000002.1 coordinate 181,915, forward strand.
TCGCAACAATGAATCATTCTCTTGAAGAAAAAAAGGCAGCAGCACCGCTACCTCAAACACCCCACTGTCACGCTTTGAAGCAAGGATAGGACCCCGAACCGCCAGTGGCATACTCACGGCTGTGTCACGTCTGGACGCGGGCAGCTCAACACGCATGGTGTCGGCATCGGAGAGGAGCCGCTGCACGGGTATCCTGATGGTCATGCCTACCCTAAGTCCATCCTGCAGCTCAGGATTGGCCTCTTGCAAGGCAGTGACGGTGGTGCCATGCTCACGGGAGATGCTGTATAGCGTCATTCGTGGCGGCACTTCGTAAAGGATGTAGCCACCATCTGTTGAGGAAGGTATGGTGCGCTTCGGAGTCTCAGTAACCTCATCGAGAAACGCTTTGGGCACTTTGACGAACTGGCCGGGCTGAATGCCCTCGAGAATACCGGGATTGCTGAACACCAGCCGACTCAATTTCACCCCGTAAGTCTTGGCGATGGAGAAAAGCGTCTGCTTGGATGCCACTCTGTGTATCAGGAAGTCCTCGCCATCTATGCGGGCGAGGCTGTCGCTGCGCGTCACCACGACCTCCTGCGCAATGGCGGGTGGCAGGGCGCTCATCAAAAGAAAAATGGTGACAAAAAGCCTCATTACGGCTCGAAAGTTACGCCTGTCTGCCGTTCGGGCCACTGCTCTCCTTCTCGGATGCTCAGAAGTGCGCCAAATGCAGACCTTCGCGGTCATGAGCAGCATCCTTCCCCCCTACCTCGCCCCAGGAGACACGATTGGCATTGTGGCCACCGCGCGCAAGATCGCCTTCGAGGAGGCGGCACCTGCCATCGGAATGCTGGTGGACGCGGGGTTCAAGGTGCGCACCGGGCAGCGGATGTTCGGCACATTCAACCAGTTCTCTGGAACAGATAAAGACAGGGCCGCAGACCTCCAACGTATGCTCGATGACCCTGAGGTGAAGGCTGTGCTGTGCGCCAGAGGCGGCTACGGCACCGTCCGCGTCATCGATATGTTGGATTTCACGGAATTTGAGAAATACCCCAAGTGGATATGCGGGTTCAGTGATGTGACAGTGCTGCACTCGCACATTCACCGGCAATTCGGCATCGCCACACTGCACAGCTCCATGCCGCTGAACATGAAGGCCATGGAACCCTCGCACCCTACCTTCAGTACGCTGGTGCAGGCCCTTCGAGGAGAACACAAAAGCATCACAGCGCCCGCTCAATCACTTAATGTTTTGGGCAAATGTGAAGGGGAAGTGGTGGGCGGCAACCTATCGATACTGTACTCACTACTGGGGTCGGACTCAGATCTCGACACTTGCGGGAAGATCCTTTTCATCGAGGACCTGGACGAGTATCTCTATCACATGGACCGAATGATGATGAACATGAGACGTAACGGCAAGCTCCGTGGCCTTGCGGGCATGATCGTGGGCGGAATGACCGACATGAACGACAACGCCATCGCATTCGGAGAGACGGCAGAGCAGATCATCGCACGACACATGGATGGAACAGGAATTCCCGTGGCCTTCAACTTTCCGATAGGGCATCTCGCCACCAACATGGCACTGCCTTTAGGAAAACGAGCCACCCTCCAAGTGTCGGAGAATGGCTCCATGTTGAAGTGGTGAAAACATCGCCTCAGACGCTGTAGTTGGCGTCCATGACGGAAAATCACTTATCCACCTTCTGGTATCCTGCCGGGATGGTAAAGATGCTGTCGTCCAGTTTAGTGGCGGTCATCTCGTCCACCTGAAGGAAGCCCTTACGGTCGCGCAGCAAAGTGTATTCCTCGGCAGACATCGGGAACATGCCATTGAGCTTTGGCATTCCGAGGTAGAACCTGCTGAAATTATCCTTTCTGCGAAGGATGGACAACAGTTTTGGGAAAAAGGAGAAGTCGCCCTCTGTGACCCAGAAACTTACCTCGCTGTCCAGCTCACGGCTCTTGACGCGGTATTGCTTGCAGTTGCGACCTGCAATGGACTTCTCCAGTTGCCCGGTCTTGATCTCCAGTCCAGCTGGCACTTCCACCTCCTGTCCTTTCGGACGCTTGAGGTAGAGCTTGCGGTCATGGCTAAGGGCGGTCATTTCACCGCTCTCGAGGTCAACGAGCAATGCGGCCACAAGCTTCTCACTGCCTTCCACCATCTCATCAATGCGCACCTTGTTTCCCTTCACGTGATAGGCATACTTGGTCACATCAACCATGTTTGACTTGGTGAAATAGATGGAACCCTCAAAACCTTGAGCAAAAAGACCAGTGCTTATGAGAAGCATGGCCATCAACGGGTAAATGAATTGACGCATTTTTGTTTATTTTGAAGTGATAAAGGTCTCCCCCGAAAAGGGATGGCAAGGTCGTGAAAAATCAGTTAACCGCGATATGGCAGATCACAATGACATCGGAAGAAAAGGTGAGGACCTGGCCGTGGCCGAATTGGAACGCAAGGGCTACACCATTCTGGCCACCAATTGGGTGAGCGGGCGCAATGAACTCGACATCGTGGCGCAGCTGGGCGACATCATCGTATTTGCAGAGGTGAAGACACGCAGCACCGGGATTTTCGGGGAGCCGTTTTTTGCGGTCACGCGAGAGAAGCAGAAACGCACCATTGCAGCGGCCAACGCCTACATGGAGAAACATGACGTGATGCTGGAGGCCCGTTTCGACATCATCTCCATCGTAGTGCAAGGCGACAGGCATCGTGTAGATCATCTTGAGGAGGCCTACTATCCTCGCGCCTGACGCAAAGCTACCTTTGCCCCGATATGAGCGAACAAGGCAGCAAGCGAGGGCCGCGGCCCGAAAGACCATTTCACGGCCCTGAGAAGAAACTGAGCAAGAAGCTCAAACGCAAGGAAGTGGCAGGCGAGAAAGTAGATACTCCACTACCTGTGCCGCGCACCTACAAGGGAGGTCGGGCCAAAGGCAAAGAGGTAAGTGCGCCTGATGCGCCACCGGCAGACCTCCGGCTCAACCAGTTCATAGCGCGTGCGGGGGTCTGCTCCAGACGCGAGGCCGATGCACTCATCGCTGAGGGAATGGTCCGCGTGAACGGCAAGGTGGTGAAGGAGCTTGGGGTGCGCGTGAAGCCCACTGACCGCGTGGAGTACAACGGCAAACAGCTACAGGGAGAGCGCATGATCTACGTACTGCTCAACAAGCCCAAAGGCTACATCACCACCACATCTGACGATAAGGACCGCAGGACAGTGATGGATTTGGTGGCAAGCGCCTGCGAGGAACGCATCTATCCGGTGGGCAGGCTCGACCGCGAGACGCTCGGACTACTGCTGTTCACCAACGATGGCGCGCTGGCCGAAAAACTGACCCATCCGAGCAACAGCGTGCGCAAGATCTACCACGTCTATCTCAACAAACCGATGGAACTCGAACACTTGGAGACCATCGCGCAGGGCGTGACGCTGGAGGATGGTCTTATCAAACCAGACCGCATCAACTATGTGGTGGAGGCTGAGAGAGGCGATGAGGTAGGCATACAAATCCATTCGGGAAAGAACCGCATCGTGCGGAGAATCTTCGAGCACATGGGCTACGAGGTGACCAAACTTGACCGCACGCTCTTCGCTGGGCTGACCAAGAAAGACCTGCCACGGGGCAAATGGCGTTTCCTCAACGACAAGGAGGTGGCCATGCTCAAGATGATAGGGGCACCGCCAGAACCCAAAAAGGCGAAAGGCAGGAAATGACCGCACCCTCGCTCAACCATTCAAAGAGCGGTCAGTAAACGTAGCACATGCTTGCGCTGAGGGGTCTTCGGAACGAGAACCCTCTCCACACCATTCTCCCGCAGGAAATCTGCGGTGGTGGTGCCGATTGCGATGAACTGTCTACCACCTAAGCCCAGCTGCGCCAGGTAGGCCGTAGCATTGGATGGACTGGTGAGATAAACGTAATCGGTATCAGGTATCTCAGCCGTCAACTCCGGCTCGGTACGATAGACGGACAGCATGATCTTGTGGCCTAAAGGGATGTGCGACTTCACTCGCTCCGAACCGCCTTCGGCACCTGCGAACAGCACAGTGTCGTCTCCTACGGCATGTTTCAACGCATGGGCCACTTCAAGCATATCCCCGCTCTGGCCAATGAAGTCGGGTTCAATGCCGTGGGCACGCACCACCTCCGCAGTGGCCAGACCGGCAGTGCCCACCTTGAAATCACGAGACCCGTCATAATTGTGCAGAAAAAGGTCTGCACCGTGCGAACTGCTGAAGAACACCCATTGGAACGACTGCTCAGGTACTTTGAATTTCAGCGGCACGATGTTGATGAGAGACCGTGCATGGACCGTCCACCCGGCAGCCTCCAACTCCTTGCGGAACGGGCTGTGGGCAGGCAGATCGCGGGAGATGAAAATCGTTTTCATGTGAAAAAGGGTCGAGGGACGAGAGGATTTGCGAATCACAAATAACGATTAACAATTGGCGAACAGCTATTTACGATTTTCCTAAAGACTGTATTTGCAAGCGGCTTACAACGCGCTGCGCCAACTCCTCGGCATCGGCCCCTTCGCTGTGGTCGAGGATTACGGGGGCGTTCCAGTCCTGCGCCATGGCCGTCCATACTTTCAACGTACCGCTCTCTTTCACACAGAAAGAGCCCAACGGCAGTTGACAACCGCCTTGAAACAGGTTGAGGATCCTGCGCTCCACGGCCAGCCGCTCGGCCACATCGCTGTCGTGCAGTGCCTTCAGCGTTTCGCGAAGCGTGTCATTCCCTTCTTTTATCTGCAACGCGAGCACCCCCTGAGCAGCCGCGGGGATGAACTCCTTCGGATCCATCCTGACCACGTGAAATTCCGACAGGTCGAGTTCCAAGCGCTCGGCACCCGCGCAGGCCATCATGATGGCATCGTACTGCCCATCGCGCAGCTTCTGGATGCGGGTGGGCACGTTGCCGCGCAGGTCTTTCAGTTTGATGTGCGGGCAATGATGCAGCAACTGCGATTTCCTCCGTGCGGACGAGGTACCGACCACTGCTCCCTTCGGCAGATGGAACTTGGCCGTGGTGTCCTCTTTCCCTTTGATGATGAGCAACATGTCTGCAGGATCCTCGCGTTCCGATACGGCAGCGATCACCAGTCCGTCCGGGTGCTCGGTGGGCAGGTCCTTGTGCGAATGCACTGCCATATCGATGGTGCCCGCCAGCAATTCCTCCTCCAGCTCTTTGGTGAAGAAGCCTTTTCCCTCCATTTTATCAAAGGAAAGATGCTGAATGCGATCGCCTTGCGTCTTGATGACCTTGATCTGCACCTGTTGCCCGATGGCCTCCAGCCTTGCCTTCACATGATGGGCCTGCCAAAGGGCGAGGTCACTTCCACGGGAACCGATGATTATCATTGTTGATTGTTGATTGTTGATTACAAAAGGGTTGCGATTTCAGGTAGTGCGCAGAGCGGCCGAAATGTCGGCAATCATCAATCCTTTATCCCCACGATGATCTCCCTTGCCATTTTCATCGGCACGCTGATGTATTTCTTCTCCATGTAATTGATGACCTTTTCGAGCACCTCGCGCGATGCGGGGTCGAGGGCCTGCAGCTCTTTTACAAACACCTTGTCCATGGCGCGGGAACGGATGTCGCGCACCTTTTCAGGTATCTCGCGCATGGCCAGCTCTACCTCACGCTGGCGGAGCAGTAGGTTGAACTCGGCTATCTGCGCATCTATCAGCTTCTTGCAGCGGTCAAGCTCCTTCTGCCGTTGCTCCAGATTGGTGCGGGCCTGTTCCTTGAGGTCCTCGATACCGATGTATCGGATGTTGTTCTTGCGAAGGACCTCCTCTTCCACGTCAGAGGGCAGGGCGAGATCCACGATGACTTTCTTAGAGAGGTCGTTGCCTACGATGTTGCGGTACAGCCGCTGGCCCAGCACAGGCTGTGTGGCACCTGTGCAGGTAATGATGATATCGAACGGTTCGCGGTAGGTGGCGAGGTCGGCCATCGGGAGGGCGCGGCCTCCGAGCAATTCCGCCAACTCCCGGGCCTTGCTGAACGTTCGGTTGAATACCGTGACACTTGCAAACGGGGCCTTGCGGAGGTACTGCGCCATCTGGCGGTTGGTCTGCCCCGCCCCGATCATCAGAATGTGGGGCGCGTGGCCGAACTCCGCCTGCCGCATCTGCCGATAGGCCAGCGACACCACCGACACCGGGTTCTGCGCGATCTGTGTGTCGGTGTAGACCCGCTTGGCTGTCTCGATGGTGCTCCTCACCAGGAGCCGCAACCTATCGCCCGTGATGCCGAGACCTTGGCACAGCTCATACGCCTCGCGCACCTGCGTGATGATCTCGCGTTCGCCCACCACCAACGAGTCGATGCTACTGGCGACATAAAAGAGATGACGCAGCGCGGCCTCGCCCTCCAACACGCGACTGTGACCTGTGGCCCATTCAATCTCCGTCTCTTTCCATTCGGGGAAAAGGGTATGGAAAAACGCCCTCCGGAAATCCTCGTCCGCTTTGTGTGGAGTGACCATCAGGAACTCCACTCGGTTGCACGTGCTGATGTAAAGCAGTTCGTTCAGTTCGAGTTTGTCGCGCAGCACGGTGAGCCGCTCACCCACCTGATCATCACCGATATGCAGGCGTCCGATGTCCTTGAGCTCGGTGGTCTTGTGCGTGAAAGCGATGGTCTTGAATAGCTCCATTCGGTACGGCTGCGCAATGCGGCCGCGAAGGTCGGCACGGGGTATGTCCCATGTGTCACGGCAGTGTCATGGCCGAGGGACAGGAAAAGGAAATCGACAAGAAAAAACTCACGGGAGGCACCTCACAGCCGATACCTTACCCGAACAGGTCAGAACTCAGGTATCGGTCGCCACGATCACAGGTAATGCAGACGATGGTACCGCTCTCCAGTTCCTCCGCGAGGCGCAGGGCCGCTGCCAGTGCGCCACCGCTGCTCATGCCCGCGAGGATGCCCTCCTCCAGTGCCATTCTTCGAGTGGTGACAGTGGCCTCCTGCTGACTCACATCCATGATTCGATCCACACGTTCTGGCTCATAGATCTTGGGCAGGAACTCAGGAGACCACCTGCGGATGCCCGGTATGCTGCTGCCCTCGGTAGGCTGTGTGCCGATGATCTGCACCTGAGGATTCTTTTCTTTCAAAAAGCGCGAAACACCCATGATGGTGCCGGTGGTGCCCATGGCAGATACGAAATGCGTCACCTTGCCATCGGTATCACGCCAGATCTCGGGGCCAGTAGTCCGGTAATGCATTCCCCAGTTATCGGGGTTGGCAAACTGATTAAGGATGTGATACTCGCCCGTGGCCGCCATCTCATCTGCCAGCTCGCGGCTGTACTCAATGGTCTTGGCAGCCGGTGTCAAGATGACCTTGGCGCCATAAGCCTCCATGGTCAGAACCCGCTCCCTGGTGCTGTTGTCGGGCATGATGAGGTGCATCTCCAGCCCCGTCAGTTTGGCGATCATGGCCAGCGCTATGCCCGTATTGCCGCTGGTGGCCTCCACGAGCTTGTCTCCGGGCTTCACCGTGCCACGCTCCAGTGCCATGGATATCATGCCGTAGGCTGCGCGGTCTTTGACGCTGCCGCCCGGATTCTGTCCTTCCAGCTTGCAGTAGATGCGCACACTGCGTTTGGGATTCATTTGCCGAACCTCAACCAGCGGGGTGTTCCCTATTATCTGTTCAAGTATCATGGGGTCGGGGGATGAGAGACAGGAACTCTATGAATCATGGAAGAAGTCGGGAACAAACAAGCGCATCAATGAACATTCAACTTTCACGTTTCATGCTTCCGTTGTCATCCTTTCAGAATGACCGTGTCGAGTTCGCCCTCTTCATTGGTCATCTTGGCGGTGTAATAGACCTTAGTACCGGGGGGCACGCTGCGGGTGAGCCACACATTTCCCCCGATCACGCTGCCCCTTCCCACTACTGTGTTACCTCCGAGGATGGTGGCCCCTGCGTAGATCACCACATCATCCTCAATGGTGGGATGACGCTTGTTCGTGGCGTCCTCCTTGTTCACGCTCAGGGCACCGAGCGTCACACCTTGATAGATCTTCACACGGTTGCCGATGATGGCGGTCTGCCCGATGACCACCCCAGTGCCATGGTCAATGCAGAAAAAACGACCGATGCTCGCACCCGGATTGATGTCGATACCTGTGACTCGGTGTGCATGTTCTGAGATGGCCCTTGGTAACTGCGGCACCCCAGAGCGCAGCAGCGCATGGGCGATACGATGGGCCGCCACGGCATAAAATCCCGGATAGCTCCGCACCACCTCGGTGACTGAATTGGCGGCAGGATCACCCTCGAACATGGCGAGGGCATCATCATCCAACATTAGCTTAAGAGATTCCAGATCATGGAAGAAAGAGGTTACCAGTTCATCTGCAGACAAGACTCCCTCGGCCTGAGCGTGGCAATCCACCAAGGTCTCCAGCTCATGACGCAAGAAATGGACATGCGCTTTGAACGCTTCCATGTCAGCGAAACGCAACTCACTCGTCTCAGGGAAAAGAAGGCCGAGAAGACCGTCCATCCATGCAGACACACGGGCTGTGGGCACACAGGGCCGAAGCTGCGACTGCCGGCTGAACAGACTCTGTAATAGATCGGGTCTCATCCTTGTTGGGTCGGTGGCGAAGTTAGTCCTAAGCGAGTTGCCCCTCGGTCAGACAACAGAGAATACCCCCCACTGTTCCGACCGAATTGAACCTCTGTTTTTTTCTTGAATAAAATTTACTGATAGTCAGTAAATTAGATTATCTTTGCCAGCTCAACAAACAAACCAATCAATGGCTTCAGGTACAGTAAAATTCTTTAACGATCAAAAAGGCTTCGGCTTCATCACCCCAGCAGACGGTAGCAAGGATGTGTTCGTTCACCATTCAGGCACCAAGACAGACCTTTACGAAGGTGACAAGGTGAATTACGAAGTAGAAGAGACCCCAAAGGGCCTCAGTGCGATAAATGTGACCAAAGCGTAAGCTCTACATATATCTGCTAAGACGGAGCCCCGTCCTTGTCAACTGACAAGGACGGGGCTCTTCTCTTTGGCATATACTGCGGGTCAACGCTTGAACACCCGCTTCCATGCGCTGCCATTGGCGGTTACCACATGAAGCAGGTAGGTGCCGGATGGAAGTGCAGACAGGTCCACAGCCTTGTTGCCTTCCAGCACTGCAGCGGAAGTGGCCGAACCCTGCATGTTGAACAGCTCTACAGAAATGACATGCTGATCACCAGCATCGAGGGTAACGATTCCTTCCGATGGGTTGGGATACACTTTGAGTTCAGGTACCGAACGTGCGAGATCGTTGACACTTGCCGGCTGTGACGGGCCATAGGTCAGGTTGAGCACTGGGGCAAAATCAGGGTCGGAAGCATCGTTGAAGGTGACCATGCTACCAGCTGCCTCAGGTGAGGAAATGTGGAATTGAACATCAGATTCGTTGGTGATATAAGGAAGCAGATCATCAGGAATGGCGATTTTCACCCAGTGACCATCACCGCCATTAGAACCGAAGACACATGGCGTGCCCGAGGCCTCGCCCTCGGTGGCAAAATCCTCGGCCTCTACGATGGCAGAGGAGCCGAACGCACCGCGTGTAACGCGCAATTCAAGAGGACTCGTGTACAGGTTATTTCCCACCTGAGAGACCCTACGCAAAAAGATCTGTGCCTTGGCCACCCCAGTATCTGGCATGGCCGTGGTTGAAAAGTGCAGCACAGCGGCATGATCCATCCCTGCCGTTTCGCCTACCATCGGGGCAGCACTCACAACACCGTCCGAGGACACACCTCCTGTCTCCGCACCATCTGTTGCAAGGATGTACTGATCATCCATGAAATACTTGTGGTAGAATTTCTGGAACTGATAGTCGATGAACGCTTGGTAGCCTCCGCCAGAAAGGTGGAAAGCATCTGTGAAGAAACCGTAGTTGGTCATCGTATTCCTTGGAGATGGATACTCAGGAAAACCATAAGGCATAGGGGCCTCAAAAGGCTGATAGGTGCCACCCGGTTCAACTGGCAGCTCGGAGGTCTGACCGAAGACGTGTTGCAGGATTCCGGGGCACATCACAAAATCCACTTGCGGGTCCTGCTCGGTGTAAGCCTGCACAGACTGAGAAAAGCTGATGAGGATATTGTTGATCGCCAGAAAATCAGGCAATCCCATGCTCTCCCATGTATCATAGAAGGGATGCGAGGATTGAGCTGCTGATGGCAAACTACCGATCACTTCTCCGAAATTCGGATATGCATAGCCGCTCCATACGATCCTGATTCCCGGTCTCACACTCTTGATGAATTCCATGATCTCCAACAGACGCACCGTCACGGCAGCCTCAAGAGAGTCCACTTGGTCCTGCTCCCAATCAATATACCACTCGCCAAGCACATCATTTCCTCCGATGCTCAAGTGTACCACATCAATGGTGGGATTGGCCTCGAGCTGTGCAGCGATCTCCTGTTGCTTGGTCTCACCAAGAAAATCATCCGTCTCTGCACCATTCTCTGAAATGATCAGGTTGGTGAAGTACCGTTTGTCCGAGTGCCCCCACTTACGGAATACGTTATTGAACGTGCTGTTCGCGTTCATGAACACCGACCAGCTGTCGCCAACAGTAAGCACTCGTCTTGTCTCAGGCTCCTCGCATTGTGCGTAGGCCAGTTGTCCGGCACCGGCCGTGAGCAACAAAAGGGATAGAAGTCTTTTCATGGGGTCAAGGTGCGAAAAATGAACGGAATGTTATGATGCTGTTATACAAACAGAAAATTTTTTGAAAATGAGCCGTTCTGCAAAGAAGAACAGCTGCTTCAGAGAAGCCCCATTTCAACGAATCAAAGTGACTGAACCTGTATAGACCCTTTCCTCCCCGGCCCAGTCCTGCACGACTATGCGGTAGACATAGACGCCATTCTGAACATCTTTCCCCTTATGTCTCCCGTCCCAGCCCCTGTCTCCATCAGACCCTTCATAGATCAACGCTCCCCAACGGTCAAAAATGAACATCCGGTAATTGGTGAAAGCCTCGCCTTTGGGAAAGAAAAAGTCGTTGCGACCACTGGCATTGGGCCTGAACGCATTGGGTATGTGGAAGGTATAGACCGGTTCCACTTTCACCATTGATGTTGTAGTGTCACGGCAAATGCCGTTCACAGCAATAAGTTCCACTACAAAATCACCCGAATCCGGATAGACAGCGACAGGGTTCTGCAGGGTGGAGAACGTGCCGTTTCCAAACGACCACTGGTAGGTCAGTGCGTCCTGTGACAGATCCGTGAACTCGACCTTGGGCTCTATGACGCTGATATTGCTGGCACTCTGCATGAAATCGGCCACTGGGGTGACAAACACGGTCACCGCGTCTGCCACTGTGACTGTGGTCTCGCAGCCGGCATTGCTCACCGTGGTCAGCACCACATCGAAATCACCGATCACTCCCTCGTAGGTATTTTGCATCGATGGCAGACTGCCGGTGTTGCCGTCACCGAAGTCCCATGCGTAGGATGCAATGGTGCCTGATGCTATGATAGAACTGTTGACAAACTGGGCAGTGTGCGGCTCGCAGCCTTCGCGGTTCACCACTGCAAATGCCGGCTCTGGGTTGGGATTGACCCTCACTGTAGTGGTGCCTGTGGCCGTGCATCCACTATCGGTGGCTGCGGTAAGCGAGACGTTGAACGTACCGGGATTCGCGTAGGTCAATGAGGCTTCCTGCGTATTGGCGGCCTGTCCATTGCCAAAGAGCCATGCCCAAGAGACGATGGTCGCATCATCTGGAACAGTATTATTGGTAAAGACCGTCTCCTCGCCATGGCACACCTCATTGGACGAGATGGAGACCAAAGGCCGCTGGTGTACCCACACGTCCTTGGTCACAGTGTCGCGGCATCCTTGGTTGGTCTGGACGATGAGTTCAACCTCATAGGTACCGCTTTCACTGTACAGATGAACGGGATTCTGCGGGTAGTCGAGGGGCGAACCGTCTCCGAATGTCCACTGCCAACCGGTAACGGCCGAATTACCCTCTACGGTGCTGAGGCTGGTGAAACCCGTGGCCTCTCCTTCGCACACTACGGTAAAATCAAAATCCGCCTGAGGGATGGCGTGAATGTTCAGCGTTTGGGTCGCCTCGTTGGTACAACCGCTTGCCGCCAGACCGAGCAGCCTGACGGTATACGACCCTTGAACAGGATACGTGAACTGCGGATTCTGCTGCGAGCTTGAATAAGCCGGCTGAGCTGGCAGACCGGGCTGAAAAGCAAAGTTCCAAAGTACGGCCTCCAGCTGGCCAGCTGAAGTGTTTTGAAGCTGAATCGGTTCTCCCACACAGAAATCCGGTGCTCCCGCTATGCTCATCGAGACATCAGGCAGGGACACCACGGTGGCCACCGCATCATCTGAGTCCTGGCAGCCGTTCGCATCGGTCACGGTCAGGGTCACATCGTAGGACCCTATAGCTGGATAATTGTGAGTGACAAAAGCGGCCGTTGACGTGGTGTTGTCACCCAGTGTCCAGTTGAAGGTAAGACCATCACCAACAGAACTCTGCGAGATCGTGGAGGAGTTGCCCAGACAACCATCAGGTATCTGATTGATGATGGCCTGCGGCAGCGGATTCACCGTTACGGTGACATCGGCAGTGTTCACGCAACCATTCGCATCGGTGCCGCTGAGTGTGAAAGTCTGAGTCGCTGTAGCAGTGAGCGTGGTGATGGCTGTGTTGGCGTTGCTAAGTCCTGTGGTTGGTGACCATGAGTAGGAGACCGCTCCCCCACCAACAAGCTGCACGGTCTGCCCTTCACAGACCTCGGACTGTGCTGTATTGGCCGTAATGGTCGGAAGCGGATTGACTGTGACCATGACATCATCAGCGGCCTGACAGCCATTGGCGTCCGTGACCATCACTCCGTAAGAGGTGGTCGTGGCGGGGTTGGCCTCTGTAGTGGCTGCATTAGGTGCCGATAGGCCGGCCGCAGGACCCCAAGCATAGGTCACACCACCTGATGCTGTCAACATCACCGCATCACCGATACAGGTCCCCACATCAGCCCCGGCATTGGCAGTAGGCAAGGGATTGACAGTGATGAGGATGTCATCAGAACCTGAACAGCCATTGGCATCGGTCACGGTCAAGGTATATTCGGTCGTGACAGTCGGGGTGAACATCGCATTGGCGATGGCGGGGTTGCTCACCGCAGTGGTCGGTGTCCATGCAAAGGTGGAATTTGCCGGTGCCCCAGTGGGCGTTACCTGTACCCCATCCCCAGCACAGATGCTCACATCCTGACCCAGACCGACCGTTGGCGCAGCATTGACGGTCACTGTCGCGGTCTCGCTCTCTGTGCATCCCTCAGAGGTGATGGTCAGCGTGACGTTATAGTTGCCCGGTGCTGCGTAGGTATGCTCTGGGGTAGGCTCGGTAGAGGTGGTGCCGTCACCCAGATCCCAGAAATAGGACGAGATGTTGCCAGTTGCCACCACGGAGGTGCTGCTGAACTGAATGGGAGACCCCACGCAAGGCGTGGCTGCATCGATGGTGAACTCCGGTTGCAAGGCATTGCAGAACTGATGCTGATTGTTGGCTCCGCCCGTAGCAGCAGTGAACCCCCAATAGACCATCGGGTTGCCACCGAAAACATTGTTGATGATGTCGCTTGAGACCTGTAGCCGCTGCACACCATCGAACCAGACGGTAAGCGTATTGGTAGCTGGAGTCCAAGACACCTGAAGGAGATGCCATTGACAATCCTCCACATTGCCATTGGTGGCACTTGTCTGCACTGGACCTGCAAGCGTATTCGGACCGCCATGCGTGACCACGCCATTCGTCTGAATGGCCATGTGGTCAAACCCGGGATCGGTATTGTTCTGGTAAGTATCCATCTCAACAGCCACACTCGGATTGATACCTTCATATCCCAAGCCCCCACCGGCTCCTCCGGCATTCACACTCAACGGTTGAAGCACAAAGGCAATTCCATCGGCACCGCCTTCGTTGCATCCGAGGAAAACATCGAAAGAAAAATCGAAAGGCTGTGAAAGGTCAATGAGGTTCACATTCCAAACTGAGCCGTTCTGACCATTCCCCGCAGGGGTGAGCTGATAGCAATTGCAGGAAGTGGAAACCGCAGCACCATTGGCCTGATACTGCGCCACCACAACCCCCGCTGGCAGCAATACCTGCGATAGGGCACATAAAAAAAACAGGCGGTAGATAAGGTTCATCTCAGAGGCTATCGCATCAGGTTCACATGACCTTTATAATAATGTGGCTCACCATCCCAGTCCACTACCGTGAACATGTAGAGGTAAACCCCTACCTGCACCTGCTGACCACGGAAAGTGCCGTCCCAAGGGAAATCAATATCGTTGGACTCGAACAGCATCTCTCCCCAACGATTGAAGATCTGCATCTGATAGGTCGCAATGCCAGTTCCCCGGCCGAAGAAGAACTCATTCTCACCGTCATTGTTCGGTGTGAAAGTATTGGGTATGTAGAAGGTGAAGGTGGGCCGCACATCAACAACGAACTGTGCAGTGTCCAAGCAACCGAAAGCTGTTCTCACAAAAAGCTCGATGGGATAGCTCCCTGAGTCCTGATAGGTGTGCATCGGATTCTGCTGGATGGAGGTTCCCCCGTCCCCGAAGGTCCAGTCCCAACCGGTTACATTCTCGGATGACAGGTCTGTGAACCAGATGCGCGGGTCATTGAGGTCCACCGACTGAGGACTGACATCGAAATGTGCAGAGGGTTTGGGGTGCTCAGTGATGTAGTCCGCTATCTCAACGGAGGACACACAGCCATTGCCCGAGGTGACCTCAAGCGACACGGTATACGTGCCTACATCCAAAGGCAGGATATCTTGATCGTTGAAGGTATTGACGGGAAACTGCGTAGAAACTGCCCCCTGTCCGTCACCGAAATCCCACGACCACGAAGCCAAGGAATAGGGAGCGGGAATGGTCGTCTGGTCGAGGAACTGCACGCGGAACGGCTGGCAACCCTCCTGCAGGTCGGATGCAAAGGCCACTTCCGGGAGCGGGAATATCTCCACCTGCCGCGTAACGCTGTCCGTGCAACCCATGTCGGTGACCACCGTGAGGAGGACATCGTGGAAATCCACATCCGCGAAAAGATGCTCGGGTGAAGACTGCGTGCTCACAGCGCCATCGCCAAAGTCCCATGTGTTGCCCACTATCTGACAACCGAAGAGGTCTTGCACCGTGGACTGATGCGAGAACAGCGTGGTATCGTTGAGGCAATTCTTTATCGCAGCGCTGAAAGTTGCCACAGGATTGGGAAACACCGCGGCCGAATCACCGACCAACGTATGCTGGCATCCCTTGGTGGTGGTCACCGTGAGGGTTGCGCCATGCAGGCCTGCCTGACCGAAGAGTATCAGCGGATCGGTCTCGTCCGAGGTCTGACCGCCCTGAAAGACCCATGAATAGGTGTCGATGGGATAGTTGCCATTGGCAGTGGACAGGTCGGTGAACTGGTTGGCGAGGCCCCGGCAGACCGCATCTACGGTGTAAGCCGCTGTAGGCAGCGGATAAAGCTCCACTTGCATCACGGTATCATGTTCACAACCGAGGTCGGTGGTCACGGTGAGCTGCACGTTGTAGATGCCCGCTGCTGGATACTGCTGCATGGGCGGATTCTGCTGGTCTGAGGTCTCCTGATTCCCAAAGTCCCAATCCCAAGCAACGACCTGACCGGAACTGACGGTAGACCCGTCTGCGAAAGCGATCATCTTGTCCACGCAGTCATTCGCGAACGAGAATATGGCCACCGGCAGCGGACCTACGGCCACATCCTGTGTGATGCTGTCCACGCAGCCGATATCGGAGGTGGCGGTCAACGTGACGGGGTGAAGCCCATCGCTGTCGAAGGTGAAGGACGGAGAGGCCTGCGCAGCGGTATTGCCATCACCGAAATCCCAATCATAAGCTGAAATGCTTCCGACCGCAATGGTGGAGGTGTTGGTGAAAACGGTCGCCTCATTGTCGCAGGCGGTCGGTGCGGTGAATCCGGGCACAGGAAGCGGATTGACGATGACCTGCATGGAATCGGTGCGCTCGCAGCCGCTTGGTGTTGTGACGGTCACGTAATAAAACGCAGTGGAGGCGGGCGAGATGGTCGGGTTCTGCGCTGTGGCAGAAGACAGCCCTGGCGCTGGCTGCCATGCGTAGGTAGAGCCGGGCGTTGCCCCGATCACATTGAGCTGTGCGGTGCCACCTTGGCAGATGGTGGTATCGGCAGGCATGTCGAAAGGCTCGGCAGGAAGCTCTGTCAGTGCCACTTGATCCGTGTCACTGCACGACCCGTTAAAGGCCACGAGCATCAGCTCCGTGTCGCCAAAGGGGCTGAGGGTCACTGCTGCCGTCTGCGTGAGCAGCTCCATAGCTGGCAGCCTGTACCAATCGAACGTCTGACCTCCCGCACCGGTGATGGTGACGGCATCTCCTGCGCAGAAGTTTCTGTCTGGTCCTGCATCGGCCACCGGCAGCGGGTCTATGGTCACTGTGACATCATCAGTGGGCGTGCCGGCACCACAGGCATCGGATGCTGTGACGGTATAAGTCGAGGTAGTGTTCGGGGAGACATAAATCGTGTCAGCGGTCTCGCCCGTGCTCCATACAATGGTCGGTGCGCCCCCTCCGCCCCCGTACTCGGCCCAGAGCATGGCCGTTCCGCCTGGGCAGAAAGAGGTGTCACCGAATGCCTCGACCGTGACGGGAAGCAGACCCGTTGTAACGGTCACCGCGTTGGATGTAGGGTTAGAGGAGTTGCAGAAATCGGTCACAGAGACCGTGTACTGAGCAGTGGCATTGGGTGTGACGAAGATGGTATCGCCCGCCATACCGTTGCTCCAGGTGAAGGTCGTATTGCCCCCGCCTCCAGTGGACGTGGCCCATAGCATGGCCGTGCCCCCGGGGCAGAAAGTAGTGTCTCCGAAAGCAGTGACGGCCAATGGTTCAAGGTCGCTGATGTACACGATGATGTCATCCGTTTCGCACACGCTTGTCTGGGCCTCGATGACCACGGTCTGAATGCCCTGAATGCCACTCCCCGGGATAGGATTGACCACAAGGCTCACTGAGGTCTGACCCGCAGGGATGGTGACCGACTGCGGCAACTGCTGGTAGTTGACCCCATTGACAGCCGTGCCACCCAGCGTGAAGTTGATGACCTGATCGGTGACCGCTGGCTGTGGCACAGTGAAGTTGACGGTGGCATTGGTGCATCCCGCATAAGCCACCGAATCGGTAGTGGCGGTCTCCACATCGACCATGAGGGTGCCGCTGACCAAGCTGTTCTCCTCGATGAACACCCCAGAGTCATAGATCCCGTCACCTGCATCGGCTATCATCAGCATGAGACGATAGGTCTCACAAGCAGTGACCTGTGCAGTTGCGGTCAGGACTCTTGTGGCTCCATCGTATTCAAAATCGAGGGTTCCCGGACCGCCTCCTCCGAACATGCCGCCTCCACCCCAATTACTCAGATAGTGTTGATTGTTGGTGTTGTCATTCACATTGTCGATGGTCACAGGCTGGGTAGTGCCCGGCACACGGGCCATGTTGTAATTGGCGGTGCCGTAGGTGGCATTGATGCCCGGCCCACTGATGAAGAACCCGAAGGCATCGTTGAAGCCCGAGTTGACGAACTCAGGGTATTCATCTGAGCCAAAGACATAATTGAATTGAACCGTATTGGCCAATGGAATGAAGTCGAACTCCAGCACCACCGCATCAAAAGTTCCTGCACCCGCAAGGCCCTGAAGCATGGGATTACCTGGCGTCCCGTTGTTAAGACCAATAGCCCCTTGGCTATTGGGCCCCAACGCAAGCTGTATGTCTCCTGAGGTGAGCAGCACCCCACTGTCGAGGCCGATATCGTTGTTCACCCCACCGAAGGAACCATAGGCCACGGCCGCACCCGTGATGGTCGGATTGGCGATGTCGATGCCGGGGCCAGCAATGATCTCCGCCAACTGCTGGGCGGTGAGCCCCCCCTGAACCGTCATCTGCGCCATCGAGCCATTGCTACAGCACAGCATGAGGGCTGCGAACAGGGCTTGTAGCGGACGCGGCAAACGGACGGTCATCAGTGTTCGTAGGGTCAAAAGCAGGGGGCAAGTTACATGCTTTGTAAGACTGCGCTCCTGACGTTTCATCACGTTTTTACAGACGTTGTCATCATGCTCACGTTGCCTTGCTACCGCTTATCGGGGATGCGAAAATCACCTCATCAGGGTATTGTGCAGCGTCATCTTCCACAGGAATTTTGTACGCCATGAACCTCGCTGTCACATCCATGCAGACACCCGCGGCCGGTGTTACCGATCCCTGTGCCATGCCTCTCTTCCAACAGGACATTTCCTTCGTTCTCAAGAAAAAGAAGAACAAGAAAAGCTGCTGCGAGAAGTACCGCAGAGGCAAGCAGTGCAAGAGCTGCCCGCTGCGCTGCTGCGCCTGAGCCCCCTTTCTGAAGTAAAAAAGTGAATGGTGACGGGGCATTCGGGCCTCTTACCTTTAGCGCACCATTCACACCATGAGCGAGACGAAACGTATCCACGTCAAGGGCGATGACCTGCTGGGCAGCCTTGACGCCACAGCCATTGCAGCGCATATCAGCAAAGGTGACTTCACCGCACAAGAGGCCGCAGATTGCGTGCGGCAGCGCATCGAGGAGGTCAATCCCCTGCTAAATGCTGTAGCCGCGAGCGATTTCAACAGACCGATTCCCAAGCCGAACGGGGGTGTGTTCGCAGGGGTGCCCACCTTCCTCAAAGACCTGGTGCATGCGAAGGGTATGCCCAACCGGCAGGGCTGTGCGGGCGTGCCTGACGTGCCATCGAAGAAGGATGAGAAGGTGGTGACGCAGATCGCGTCCACGGGCTGCGTGATCCTCGGCAAATCGACCACATCGGAGTTCGGGCTGCTGCCCAGCACGGAGACGCTGCTGCACGGCATCACCCGCAACCCGGTCCACACGGACTACAGCACAGGCGGCTCGTCAGGAGGCGCGGCATCGCTGGTGGCTGCGGGCATCGTGCCTTTCGCCCACGCGATGGACGGTGGCGGCAGCATACGCATCCCGGCCTCGTGCTGCGGACTGGTGGGGCTGAAACCCTCCCGTGGCCGCCATGTGGGGTCGCCATCGCTGGGACTGCCCGTTGACCTTGTGACCAACGGCATCCTGTCGCGCACGGTGAGGGACACGGCCAATTACTTCCACGGCATAGAGCAGTACAGACCGCACCCGAAGCTGGCGCCCATCGGCCATGTGACGGGGCCCAACAAAAGGCGTCTGCGCATCGCCATGTTCACGCAGAACCCTGCTGGCATCGAGGCCCACGCGGATGTGGCACGGGCAGTGCTGGAGGCGGGAAAACGCTGCGAGGCATTGGGCCATGCGGTGGAATACATCTCCAACCCGTTCAGCGACCGCATCCTGTTCGACTTCCTGGTCTATTACTCCTTCCTCGCCCGCCTGTTGGTGAGTTTCGGCAGGGTGTCGGTGCATCCGAGGTTCAAGAAGAGCCAGGTGGAGCCGTTCACGGTGGGGCTGGCCAAGTTCTTCAGCCGGTCGGCACTGCATGCCCCGGGCAGCTTCAGGCGGCTGAGGAAGGATGTGACACGTGAGTATGACGCCATGTTCTCCAAATATGACGTGCTCCTCGGCCCCACCCTACTGGAACCTGTGCCGAGACTGGGCTATTTCGCTGGCGACCAGCAGTTCGTGTCGTTGGTGATGCGGCTCAACAACTACGTGAACTTCACCATCATGCAGAACACCACGGGCGCACCGGCCATCTCGCTGCCTATGGGCCAATGCGCCAACGGACTGCCCATCGGGCCGCAGTTCGCAGCGCGGATAGGTGACGACCGCACCCTGCTGGAACTGGCCTTCGAGCTGGAGGAGGCGGGGACTTTCGTGCAGCATTGAATTTTTATTTCACGCAGAGAAGCAGAGAAGGATTTCTATCGTTCATAGGAGAAAACTGACCCTACTGATTTTCACAGATCGGGAGGGATGCACACCTTACACAAAATGGAGAACCGTATCACCGAATCGCCCTCGCACTATGACGGGCTGGAGCATATGCCCGTTGCAGAGCTGCTGACGAACATGAACCGCGAGGATAAGACCGTGCCTTTCGCAGTGGAACGCGCCATTCCGCAGGTAGAGCAGCTTGTGGAAGCGGTGACCGGGAGGCTGAGCAACGGTGGACGGCTGTTCTACATGGGCGCGGGCACCAGCGGGCGGCTGGGCATCGTGGACGCATCGGAGTGCCCGCCCACCTTCGGGGTGCCGCACGGCATGGTGGTGGGCATCATAGCTGGGGGCGACACGGCCATTCGCAAGGCGGTGGAGTTCGCGGAGGACAGCACCACGCAAGGCTGGGAGGACCTTATGGCGCATGATGTCTCTGCCAAGGACATCGTGGTGGGCCTGAGCGCATCGGGCACCGCGCCTTATGTGCTTTCGGCCCTCGAGCGCTGCCGCAAGGAGGGTATCGCCACGGGCTGCATCGTGTGCAATACCGGCTCGCCCATGGCAGCGGTGAGCGACCACCCCATAGAGGTGGTGGTGGGCCCGGAGTTCGTGACGGGCAGCACGCGCATGAAGGCAGGCACGGCCCAGAAACTGGCGCTGAACATGATCACCACGGCCACGATGGTGCGCCTTGGCCGTGTGCGGGGCAACCGCATGGTCGATATGCAACTGAGCAACGACAAGCTGGTGTTGCGCGGCTCGCGGATGGTGGCCGAGGAGCTGGGCATCGGCCTGGAGGAGGCGCAGGCGCTGCTGTTGGAGCACGGCAGTGTGAGAAAGGCCGTAGAGGCGGGGGCTTGAAGTCCCCTGTAGCCACCAGCGAACATGCAGGCACGGAGTCTAATCACATTCCCCATCGCGGTATGCGGTCGTTCCTCCAACGCATTGGGCATGACCTGCATTCTGATACGTTACTCCATCACATCCGCAGACAGGGTGATACTCCTCTGACAGATCCACAAGGTGACACGGTATCGGTTCATGCTCCACGCATGCATCATCCGTTCTACACTGAGTTGATACCGTCAGCGCAAAAAGCATCGTTGGCCATTTCATTCCTCTCATCAGGTCCATGTTCTATTCTCTGTTACAGCGACTGCCAAAGGTTCAGCAAAATTTGCAGACGGAGGCGGATGGAACCGTGGACCCTTCGACAGGCTCAGGACTGGCAGGTTCCAATTAACATGCACTGCCTGCCCCGCAAAAGCGGGAGGTGCAGCCGGGCGCAGGCGGGTCAAGGTCTTTTTTCAGCTGTCCAAATAGGTTCGCTCTGCCAATCCAACATATTCCCTGTTTCATCAGAGGGTATCCCCATGAACTGCACCGGCACATTCGGGTACTTCTTGAAAAGCCCTTCCAGTTTTGCACCAAGATGATTGCTGGGGTTGGCACGGCCAAGCAGATATTTCATCACACAGATGAAATAGAACACGCGACTGTTGTTTTCAAATGCCGGACCTATCCACGGGCCTATCGGTGTCAAGAGTCTGGTGGGCTCTATGGCAAGATCCCTGTTCCAAAGGCGGCTGTGATGTGCGCACAGGTTGCGCACGTATGTCAGCGTATGGAGCCATGATACGAACACCTTTTGGTGAACCCCGAAGAAATCCGCTATACGTTTCTTATCTCCCTTATCATTCAGACCTCTGTACAGGTTGGAGAGTTCACCGATGGTCAGCAGTTCCAGACACATCCATGCAGGTGGATTGCGGGGCACGTCATAGGTGTTCCTGTAATGATGGATGAAAACCTCCGGCTTTCGGGCTGTCATGGCCCGCGAAATGATACTCTGAAGTTCATTGTACGGATCCACAGGTCGGCCAATGGTGTTGTAGTATGGCTTCACAAAATGATGCTGCTTGTCCTGCCAGTGCGAATCATTGTGATGCAGCGCCATCTGGTAGATCATCTGTGTCCGTATGGCCACTTCGATCCGTTCAATGCAGTCGAACACCAATAGCCGTAGCTCTCTGTCGAATGTATAGGTGTCCAATATCTGGTCGAACTTCACGCCTGCATTGAAGCTGTCTTTCACCCGCTGATAAGGGAGGAAATAGGCGCTCAGTCGGTAGTAACTGATCTCATTCAGATAGGCCAATGCCATCGCCTCATCAGGTATCTCCAGCCCGCGAGACCGCAACAGGGCCACCTGGTCGGAAAAACTCAATGGCGCCTTGTGGTAGGACCTCATGACCTATAAAAGAAAAAACCCCCCAAGTGTGCATCGTGGAGAGGCATGGGAGGTGTATTATCGGTAGGCTGCTTGCGCAGACATGTCAATGGAACGCTGAAAGGCGGCAGAAAAACTTCGATTTCAGGGCGGCAAAAGTAGGTCTTTTTTCTAAGGATATTCCGAACTTCTCTTCTAAAACCGCTCTGACTTTTCCCTAAGAACATCATGGTCGGCTTTCTGCTTCTTGTCGGTGTAGCACTGTTGGAGTTCCATCTCCTTTATGGGCTGCTGGTTCAGCAAAATTTGCGGACGGAGGTGGATGGAACCGTGGACCCTTCGACAGGCTCAGGACTGGCAGGTTCCAATTAACATGCACTTCCTGCCCCGCAAAAGCGGGGAGGCGCAGCCGGGCGCAGGCGGGCAACTCCTATGGAAAAACGTCATAGATGTCCTTTCGGTGCGCCACACGTGCGAACACAGCGGTGTCGTCCTCCAAGAAAATGCCGATGCGGAAATGGCCGCACCGTATGCGATATGCATTCTGGAACCCGGTGAGTTTTTTCACACCCGATAGCTGCGTGAGTGACGCGGCCTGCTTCACTTCCTCAATGGTGCGGAGAATGGCCGCCCTGTCCTTGGGCTGCCTCAGCTTGTCAAGGTCTTTGCTGAACTTGGCAAGGTATGCGACCTTCATCTGCCCTTGAGCTTGCGCATGACCTCGGCCTCATCCACCCTGTCGGTGGTGTCCGTCTCGCGCATCATGATGCCAAGGCCGATGTCCTCGGCAAGTTCTTCAGACAGGGCTGTGGAGCGTATGCCCAGCTTGCCGAGAAGTTCGTTGATGAACTTCAGCTCTGTACTGTTCTTCGGTTGGATGACAATGGGCTGCACGGCACAAATTTACAGATAACGGGGTGCCCAAACGTGAAAGCGCCTTGACTCCTTCACCAGCAGGAGGCTGTCCTGCTCAATGATGCGGCAGCTGATCTGCTCGCCCTCCATGGTGATGTGCGGTCTTGGGCCATGGCGGTGCCGGTGCATAGCGCCAGCATCATGTACACTATAGCGGTGGTCAGCGTGCGCATGGGGTGGTGGTTATGGAGGGAGGGGGATGGAGTGGCCTAATAAGGATGGAACCGTGGACGGTTCCCAATAGGATGCACGAGGCGCAGCCTCGCGCAGGCGGATTCTCAATAACATGCACTGCCTGCCCCGCAAAAGCGGGGAGGCGCAGCCTCGCGCAGGCGGGACGGCAATTCGCATCTAGCGGGCCGTTGGTTTCTTATCGTCATTGACATGTTCCAAGATATCACCTGTCTCGCAGTCCAATACGGTGCAAATTGCGTCCAATGTGCTGAATCTTATTGCTTTTGCCTTTCCCGTCTTTAAGATGGAGAGGTTAGAAAGTGTTATGCCGACTTTCTCTGACAGCTCATTGAGCGACATCTTGCGCTTTGCCATCATTACATCCAAGTTTACGATAATCGGCATAGCTCACACAGTCAATTCGTTCTCATTCTGGATGTCAACTCCCTTTTTGAAAATAGTCGCAATGATATGGATGACAGCACCCATCAATATGAACGCCTGACTGTCCACCCAGATCTGGTTCAAGCTGTCGGTGGGAAAACCGTGATGCGTCAGATTCTCAGTCACCTGTCGGGCAATGAAGCTGAACAGTCCGATTGAAAGGGTGCAATAACCGATTTTCAGAATCTGCGCGGAAACAAAAGCATTGAATGGCTTTGTGAGGTCCAATCCATGCATCAGCATGACCACTATGTAGAACAAGTAGGCTTTTAAGATTGAAATGGACAGCATAAAGCCATAGATTCCGAAGAACGCCAATTTACTGGCCTCATACACTTCCATCAAGCTTATCGTCTGATAAAGTCTGTGAACAAGATCAGGCTTGAACAGACTGAAAAGGAAATTCACCAGTAGGGCACCGGCCTCAATGCACAGGCCGACAAAGATGACCCAGGCCACAATATGCAGGCCTTTGAATACGAGGTTGTTTGTTTTTGACATCACCGTTAAGATTTGATCTGAGGGGGCGAAGGTAGGAGATATTTATTGATAAACAATAAAAATCTGCCTTTAGTCAAAAAATATCAGAGCCTTTAGAGGGCGATGGCGCGGCATGCTCTTCGGACGCGGTCATCTGCTGAAGGGATGACATCGCAGCCCGTGGAGGCCAACCGTAACAGCGGCTGAGTCTAATCACATTCCCCATCGCGGTATGCGGTCGTTCCTCCAACGCATTGGGCATGACCTGCATTCTGATACGTTACTCCATCACATCCGCAGACAGGGTGATACTCCTCTGACAGATCCACAAGGTGACACGGGATCGGTTCGTGTTCCACGCATGCATCATCCGTTCTACACTGAGTTGATACCGTCAGCGTAAAAAGCATCGTTGGCCATTTCATTCCTCTCATCAGCTCCATGTTCTATTCTCTGTTACAGTGACTGCCAAAGGTTCAGCAAAAATTGCGGACGGAGCTGGATGGAACCGTGGACCCTTCGACAGGCTCAGGACTGGCAGGTTCCAATTAACATGCACTGCCTGCCCCGCAAAAGCGGGAGGTGCAGCCTCGCGCAGGCGGGAGCCTCACTCCGTTTAAAGTCACCGAACCTCCCCAATATCATCCAACACCTGACTCAAGTCGCTAACAGCAAACCGAGTGTGAAGCGGGTCTTCGTTTACTGCACGCATCAATATCTTTCTTGTCTCAAAAATGATACTTCTATATTCATTCTTATGTTCGACTCTCAAGTAACTAAATACCGATTTAAAATAACTTAAGTAAAGTTTTCGAACAATTCGTAAGGCATAAGTCCTATTATCCCTGCTCTTTACTTGCTCCAGAATGATGTTATTTGCTGCCTTAAAATCAGCAAAACTTGTTGTTGGCCGCTTCTGAATTGCCCTTTGAAGTAAAAATTTTGCGTAAGCATTCTCTATAGAGGTGGTGTCGTAATTGTAGTTCTTCGATGCTGCTAAATCAAATGCTGTATCAAAGAAACGTTGTGCTACTACAAAATCCGAAAACTCCATTCTAGCCAATGCATTCTGAAGCCAGAAATGCGGTTCCTTCTCAACTCCCTCCAAGTTTCTCAAACTTTCATAGTATCCGCTAATTGCCTCGTGAAAACCATTCTCTGGAACAATCAATGATAGCTGGCTATATCGCATTAAGCTTCGCCAAAGGTTGTTGTACACGCGATCCTGCATTACGCCAGAGGGTCGCAAAATCCAATAGGGATGGCACTTCTTTGCAATCTTTTTCAACACATCGCAGACTTCTATCGCTTGAAACTTCTCTTTCAACAAGTAACGAGACACTAATCCTGAATTTAGAGTAACGTTACCACTTGTATAATTTAGAAAATGTTTCGCGAAACCAGTTTGACGAAGACGATTAAATATCACTAAATTAACCTCGAGCAATTCTGCAAGCACTTCAAATGGAATTTTCAAGTTGAGAACTTGCATTGATAAAATAACAATCACAATTTCCTGAAGCCCCTTCTCTTTCATTACCTCCTTGAACAACTCTTGCACCCTTGCATCCACATCTGGTGACTGAATAATAGAAAGTAACAAAGGCTGCAATTGAGAATCACATTCATGTTGAAGAATATTCTTCTTTCGATTGAATGATTCACCCGCTCTGTTTTTACCCCATAGCGCATTCTGATCACACAGATTGACAAAAGATTCAATGTCAATTTCCGATAATTTATCTACATCTATGACCAAATGCTCATCAACATTAAACAACCTGTCAATTCGGCCATAATCGATGTTGCCACCATTACTTCTTGTCGTCAGACACAGATGGAAATTCTCTCCACGCGACCTTACAATATGTTCAACAACATTGATATAAGACCCAAAGTCTTCCAGAATTAATAACGTCTTATTGGTCGAATTGCAAATAATATCCAATTCGTGCTCGGTAAAATCATTCACCTCTTCAAAAGTAAACACATCAAATCCGCGTTCTACGAATTGGCAGGCAAGCCCAATTGATAGCATTGTCTTACCATTAGCTAGACCGCCAGTAAGAATAATTGTCATAATTTTATTCTCAGCATCCGATAATATGCTTGATACCTCACCAAGGACTGTTCTACCCACATAGTATTCTAGCTTTCTTCGCTCTTCTGTTAATGAATTTGCTATGGCCAAAGTATTTGCTTGACCATAAAGTATGAGATTGTCCACCAATTCTACTGTTACTGTCTGCTGACCTTCTGGCACAATGAAAGGTAAGACACTAGTATAACTATAATTTCTAATTTTCGGAGGATTGTATGTGGCTCTAATCTCCGAAACGATGCCTGCGAAGACCTGCACTCCAATTGAGTAGATAGTTCCAAATGGACTAATTACGCTATCGCGAACTACGTTCTTTTGAGGTGATGATATAAAGTGCGTTTTGCTTCTCAAATTATCATAGGCATACAACACTTTGCTTATATCCAAATCATACAATCCGTATCCGACCATAAGAATTGACTTTGCCGAACGAATATCAGATCGAAACTGATTGGACCAGAGCGAATCATTAAAACCGTACAGGTTATAGCTTTCATTAGTGAGTTTGATTTTTCCCATCAAATCAGCTTCACTTCCGTTTTTCAATCTTCCGTTTATATAATGACAGACAACGCCATCAGAAGGGAAATTCCTTGGTTCAATATCGGAAGAAAAGTGATAAATATTTATACCTAATGAATCCGCACAAAAATCTATCACGTCATCATAGTTAGTAGTGTATATTCTTTTCCATGGAAGCGACAAAATAATTTCATGATAGTCACGGACACCTGCACAGGTGAATTGTTCAAGCAAAAGTTCGAACAATGCAGGGCTGCCAAGTTCTTGAATGAAGTATTGTGCAGCGTGGCTTAGTGTTGCCTCCTCAGTTACAGAACATTTTTCCAAGAGAAGCTTGGCTAACTCAGTTGCATCCTTGAAGGCTTCATTTCGAATGTTTGTAGCACCTAAGCTAAAACCCGCGCCTAAGAATAAGATCGCATCACCATCCAAGGCATGCTTGATTGCTTCCTCAAGGTGATGTCTATTAGGGATGGGGGTTAAGGTATCCATGGAGTCCATTTGGCGAAATCTTTGTGAGGTAAAACTAAGACAATAACAAACTTTTCCTTTCGGGCCAGTTTCTCATCATCTCAAAAAAACTAACCATCCGCTCTTCTATATCTATCTGCCCCTTCAATCCCCCCCCAATACAAAAACCCTCCCATAGAAGTCAACGGTCGGACGCGGCCGGGTCGGTGAAGCTGCGGTCCACGGCCCAGATGCCGGCATAGTTGGCCATGGCGCCTTGGGTGATGAGGCACTGATCCAACTGCCGAGAGTCGCATGGGGGCTGGAGGGTGTGATGCGTTGTATTGATGCCATTTGCACGGGCCAATATAGATGAAAAGATGACATGGCGGTTGAAGGCGATCTGCGATGAACGGGCAACGATCAACGATCTGCGATGTACCCTGCACGGCTCAACCCTGCTGCATGAGGTCGATGGCCCTGCGGAGGTAGTCGCGTTCCTCTTTGAGGCGTTCGTAGTCTGCCCGGAGCTGTTGGAGTTCGGTCTGCTGCTGTTGGAGCCTGCCGTCTGTGGCGGCATCGAGCTGGCGGGTCTCTCGTGTGGTATGTATCCATGTGCTACAAAAGTGAAGTGATCGCCTACTCTATCCCAGCTTTTCGGCTTCGGCTGTCCTGCTCCGGGGGTCAAGAGGCCTTGGTGAGCTGAAAGTCCTCCACCAGCTCACTTCCCTGCTCGAGCACAACGGGGCGGTTCTGGCCGGCATAGCCATCGAGCGAGACCTGTAGCTCGGCCAAGAGGGTCTCGGGAATGCCTGTGAGGTTGAACTTGTAGCCTCCGTTGACTGCGGTAGTGGCGGACAACTCGCCCGATGGGGTGATGAGCCTCACCAGCACGCCTGCCAAGGGGGACTGGGTGGCGCTGTCGGTCACTGTGCCCAGCAGGGTGGTGGTGGCGGGGGTGTCGTCATCATCGTCATCGCTGCCGCTGCTTGTGCCCATGGGCAGGAGGCGTGCATCGAAGTAGTCGTCAAATCCATCCGGGTCCTCAAGAAAGTCTATGGCGAGGGTGAGGATGTTGCGGGTGAGCTGCAGGGTGAGTGCCTTGCGGCTCTCCCTGCGGCCTGTGCGCAGGTTCTCTGTCTCGCTGAAGGCATCGCGCTGGGCGGTGCGGGCATTGTTGTAGGCCAGCACGAGATCGGCCATCTCCGCGACCTCCAGAGGGAATTCGGGCGTGAGGTGAACCGTGGCCGCTGCCATGTAGCGGTCGAGGATGGTGGTGAGGTCATCGAGCCGCGCCCTGCGGTACTCGTCCATGCCCTGGGGGAAGAACTGCTGATAGATAGGGCTGTCTGTACCGAACTTGTAGGCGATGAGGTCGCGCTGCCTGCTGAGCTTGGCCAGGACCTCCTCCTCGGCATACCTCCGTGCTATGGTAAGACCCTCGGAGATGGCCTCTTTGGTGGCCTCGCTGGTCATGCTGCCATAGTAGTCGGTGTAGCGCGAGGTGGTGTCTGCGATGAGGGCAGCGTACACCGAGTTGGGGTTCTTGTTGGCAAGCCTGATGAGGTGATCATCGGCATAGGTGCGGAGGTTGGCATCTGTGAGCTCTCTGTCGTCAAAGATGTCGTTGACCAATCTGGTAAGCTGGATCATGGTGATTCGGTTTTTAGAGATTAAACTTCCGGTTGTTGTGGTATGCGGTGCGCATGGATGGTAATTGTTCAGGGGACAAGGCAGATGAGCTGACCCGTGCCGTCCCAAATTCTTGGGACACGGAAGATGAGCTGACCTGTGCCGTCCCAAATTCTTGGGACACGGAAGATGAGCTGACCCGTGCCGTCCCAAATTTTTGGGACACGTAAGATGAGCTGACCCGTGCCGTCCCAAATTCTTGGGACACGGAAGATGAGCTGACCTGTGCCGTCCCAAATTCTTGGGACACGGAAGATGAGCTGACCTGTGCCGCCCCAAATTCTTGGGACACGGAAGATGAGCTGACCTGTGCCGTCCCAAATTCTTGGGGCGGGGTCAAGTGAGCTATGGAGATGGGTCGTGTGCATCTTTTCGGGTCTTTTCACTGGGTTTTTCGGGTCGGAGGGCTTTCTGAATGTCCTGGTCATCCCTATCGGCCCATGCGCGGGGCTGTCTGGATGTTTCACATCACTGTGGGGCTGGTGGGGCTTCTTATGTTGGTTTCCATGGTATCGTGGTATTGAGGTGGTCGGGTCATGGGTGGTTCATTCGTTTTTTGCTCAGAGCCTTGCGGCCTGCACGTGCATCCAATCGAAGTTGCGCTGGCGGCCGAGGCTCACCCAGCCTTCCTCCTCCCATATCTGCCACCACTGCTCGTACTCTGGCCGGGCGAAGGATGCGCGGTCGCGGCCCCAGTCGAGCCGGTTGTTGTCGGGGTCGTAGTCGAGGGCCATGCCCCAGCTGTGGGTGCTGTAGCGGTCGCCTCCGCGCATCTTGCGCACGTTGAGGCATCCGCCCCACACATCGAGGCGCAGTTGCCGGATGCCGTCCATGCCGTAGGTGTCCTTCACCTTGGTGAGGATGCGCAGCAGGCTGTCATGCACCTTGGCGTGGCACTGGAAGGAGCTGACGGTCTTGTCCATGTCCCATACTATGCGGTGGGGATAGGGCAGGGCGATGCGCTTCTGGTGCTTTCCCATCTGGCCGTAGAAGGCGATGAGCTCGTCATCGGTGCGCTGGGAGGGCCAGTTGTTGGGGTTGGGCAGGTGGATGTCCTCGGGGCGCCAGGCGGGCTGCGGGGTGCCGTAGAGCCTTACGTGAAGCAGCTGCTGGTAGGCATGGGCGGTCTGCGGCCCCCAGAGGCCGTCCATCGGGCCGGGTTCCAGCCCCTCGCTCTGTGCCAGCAGCTGGAGGAGGCCCACCAGTTTCCGCTCCATGGGCCATGAGGCGGGCAGGGCGGCCACCTTGTCGAGCGCGGCCTTGGTGGCCCTGCCCGCGATGCCGTCCACGGGGCCGGGGTCGTGGCCGAGGCTGTTGAGCTCGGCCTGGATGAACTTGATGTGGGAGGGGGTGAGGGGCATGTGAAATGGTCGGTTAAGTGGGCGTATCAGAACAGGATGGGCATGCTATGGTCAAGGCTTCTCTTCCATGCCCTTGGCCTCATTGAAGACGAAGCGGCTGAGGCCCTCGCCCGCCCGTGCGAGGAGCTTCATGTGCTCCACGTAGGCCCGGCCCGCGCTGCGGTAGGTGAAGCAGAGCTCCTGCCCGCTGTGGAGCCTCACGGTGATGCGGTCGTCCCCTATGGCGAAGGCCACTGCACCGAGGCCGCCCTCCAGGTTGCGGTAGGGCTGCATGGGGAGCGAGGTGGGAATGCTCATCTCCACGGGGGGTGATGTGTTTATCATTCTCATGGTTCTTCCGTCAATCGTTCTTGGCCGCTTGGCAACTGCGGGGTGTCACTTTGCCCAATGGTCTGCCTTCCGAGATCGATATGCTGCCATCGTTATTCAACGGGCCGCCCTCCCCGGCCACCTTTCCCATTGCTGCATCACGTGCCATGGTAAGCAGGGAGACCCACCCGCAGGCCGGCCCGAGTATCCGTTCATGATTGTCCATATCGGTAGCAGCTATTGGTGCATGATGTGCCCTCGCAGGGGCACTTGATCTCGGTGATGTTCGTCCCGCTCTTGGATATCTGCACCGGGCACTTGTTGATGTTGTAGATGTTGTAGATGCTGGTGTCGCCCCTGTCGTTGGTGCCGATGAACTCGGTGACGTTGTTCTGCTCCTGGATCCACAGCCCGGCCGGGCGCAGGTCCATGTCCACCTGCTTGGTGAACACCTGCGTGGCATAGATGGAGCCTACCTCGAAGCTGTTGTTCACGCATCGGAAGGCGATGCCGTTGGAATAGTCCTCGTCATATACGAACATGCCGGTATAGGTGAGCTTGATGCGCAGGCGGTCATCGGTGATGAAGACCTCGTGGGTGCCGAGGGCGTAGGCAGTTGACGGGGTGAAGGCGTAGAATGACATGGTCTGCGCTTTATTTGTAGGATGAATGTTTCGGGGCTGCAAACCAAATTGATGTTTTTCATTCGTCCGAGCCAACTTTTTGCCGTTCGTTCCCTCGTGACACGGGGTGTCACCTGTTCAATTCAACCTTAAATACTTATGCATCAAGACTTTCTGCGTGACCTAATAGGGTCGATGCGTTCCAAAGAGGTGGTGTCTTTCAAGGCGTCAGATCACCTGTCGTCAGGCAAATGGCACCGCGAGCGCACGCTGCTTTTCCATCTTTACCGGTCTGATGAGCAGGACATTGCAGGCAAGCTGAGGTCGAGCATCGGAGACAGCCCGTACCTGAAAATGCTGAGGAAAGAGCGGTTCCGCATGAGCTGGGCACTGATGTCGCACCTGCGGGAAAGTGAAGGTCAGTCGCGGAAAGACCTCGACCCGTGGCGCCCGCTGGAGGACGCACGCCTGCTCTCGGACAGGGGATTGCCGGGCCCTGCGGCAGAGCGCGCCCTCGAAGGCATACAAGTGGCCGCGGAGGTCCACGACCTGCATGCAGAGCTCGTGCTGCGCGAGCAGCTGCGCACCATCTACAAGCTGATGCCGCGCGGCATACTGAGCAAGCAGATCACCGACAATGATTACCGCCTGCAGATGCTCGCACGGCAGGTGGCCAACCTTACGCGCTACACGGCCATCAACGACCGCATCTTCGACCTGATGCGCAAGTACCGCATGGCAGACGACATCTCCGTGCGCAGTGCCATGGATGCGCTGATGCAGGATGAGCTGATGGCCGACATGAAGCAAGCCAACTCACTGCCCGCTCAGATCAGATTCGCCAGCATCAAGGCATATCACGCGCAGTGCACAGGCCAGCTGGAGGAGGCCACGGACCACCTGCACGAGGCCGTGACCCTTTGGGAGAGCTGCGCGGCACGCATCGCCTACCTGCCGCACCTTTACCGTCAGTCACTGGCCAATCTCATCGGGCTCTACACCCTCATCGGACACCTTGACCAGGTGCCCCTCCTGCTCAAGCGCATGGAGCAGATACCGGTGCAAGGCCAGCGGGCAGAGATGCTCGCCTTCTGCGAAACCGAGCTGCAATACCAGCTCTACTTTATGAACTCCGGCCAGCTCGAAGCGGCAGCAGAAAGGGAGGAGCAGGTCAATGCAGGGCTCAACCGGTTCGCTGGGCTTGTCATTGAAAGCAAGGAACTGACCCTGCTCTACAACCTGGGCATCACCCACCTGATGCTCGGGCAGGACAAGGACGCGCTGCGGTACTTCAACCGCATCCGCGACAAGGGCAGGCTGGCATCACGCCTCGACCTGCAGAGCAACGCCCGCATCTTCCGCCTGCTGCTGCTGCTCGAGAAGGACGACACGGCCAACTTCCACCACTACCTGCGCAGCAACAAGCGCAGCTTCCGCAGCCACATGCCAACCTTCAACATGATGGAGGCGGTCTATGACTGGCTCGACAGGAACGCCATCGGCTACAACTCGCCAAAGCGCAACGACATGCTCATCGAACTGCAAGGCATCATGCTCGGATTCAAGCAGGAGCGCGTGGTGGGTGCCGAGGAGATCATGCTATGGACGCGCAGCCGCATGGGGGGCCGCAAGATGATCGATCTGATGCGCGAGCAGAAAGCCCGGCCCACCACCGCGGGCTGAACTCAGTCCCCCAAACGGTCGGAGTCCAGCTCCTCGGGCAGCATCGGGGTGAGCCGCGGGGCATCGAGCGCGTTCTCCTGTGTTTTCCTGTTCTTCTTGAAAAGACCGCTGAAGGTGTTGAAATCCCTCCGGAAACTGAGGCCCACCCCCTGCGTGAAGGGCGCATTGTTGCTCACCAGCGCATTGGCCCCCACATCGTTGCTCCGGTTGAAGGCCCGCACCCGGAACCTGCCGTCCTGCGTGATCTTGTACTCGATGTTCACATCGCCCACGATGTTGCTGCTCGACTGCGCCCCTGCCCCTGCCGCACGGTTGTTGGCCACGCCCACGTTGCCGTCCACGATGATGCGGTTGTTGAAGAGCTGCGTGCTCAGGGCCACCTCCACCTCGTCTCCGGCTATGTCGCTGCCCGGTCGGTAGTTGAGGCCCACGTCAAAGTCATTGCTGATGCGCGAGAGCCAGTTGCTGAGCTGGTTGCTGAGCATCTCGGCCGAGTTGGCCGTGAAGAAACCTCCCGTCTCGCTGCCTATGTTCTGGTCCTCGCGGGGCAGGAACCGGTTGAGCACCAGCAGCCCGAACACCTGCCGGTTCATCTCCTGGTCGTTGCCCACCCCTATGCGGTTGATCACATCGGTCTTGGCGCTCTGGTCGGCATTGGGCAGGTCTATGTCGAAGGCGATGTCGGGGTTCAGCAGGTTGTTGGTCATGTTGAGCACGCACTCCACCTGCATCCTGCGCTGGTAGATGGCACTTGTGTCCGGATACATCAGCTCGGCCAGCGTGGCCCGCAGCGCATAGACCGCCTGCAGGTTCACCTGTGCGTTGTAGGGGCTGCCGCTCCAGCTCACCGTGCCGCCCGGCTTCACCGAGAATCGCTTGTTGATGATGTTCTGAAGCGTGAAGAGGTAGTCTCCCTTGGTGATGGTGAACTCCCCGAACATCTTGAACTCGCCCGTGCGGTCCACCGCCAGCCGTATGTCGCCCAGGCCGCTGCCACGGATGATGTCGCCCATCGTAGGGTCGAAGATGAGCTGCACCTCGGCATCGGGCGTCACCTGCACATCGAGGTCCATGGTGAGGTTCGAGAAATCTATCTGAAAATCGGGCTCCATCACTTCCTCCTCCTCCGCTCCGGGGGGCGACACGAACGTGATGAACGAGCTCTCGCGCACCGTGCTGGCCCCGAACAGCGGGATGAAGAACCGCGAGCCACGGTCTGTGCGCATCGCCAGGTCCAGGTGCATCTGCGATGGCACGCCAGAGAAGCGCACCACTCCCGTGCCCAGCGCGCGGCCGTAGTAAAGCGGATTGAGTGCCGAGGTGGTGTTGAGCGCAAGGAAATTGTCCACACTGATGTTGGCATCGAAGCGGATATCCTTGAAGCCGTCATGCTTCACCCACCCGTTGATCTTGCCCTCCTTGCCCCGCTCATCGGTCACCTTCAGGTCTTTCATGTAAAAGCCGTCCTTGCGCACCAGCACGCGGTCATTCACCCCGAAACGGACATTGAGATAGTCGAACATCAGCGACACCCCGTTCAGGTCCACATAGCCCTCCAGCTCCGGTGCCGATGACTTTCCCTTCAGGGTGAGGTCGGCACGGGCGGTGCCCTTGAGGTCGCTGATCACCTTTTTCACATAAGGCGTGGCAAGGGCCACTGGCAGGCGGTCGCCACGGATCACCAGGTTGAAGTTCTGGTCGCGGTCGGCCCCGGGCATGTATCGGCCCGACACCTTGAGGCCCGTGCCGTCCTTGCGGTTCAGGTCGGCCATCACATCCACCTCCCGAGGGCCGGGCAGCCAGGTATTGTTGATGGAACCACTGCCCATCGACACCTCGTTCACCTGCAGCGAGTCCACGCGCAACCTGTTGGTGACGAACGCCTGCCTGTAGAGGTCCTTGAACTGTGCCTCACCGCTCACCCTGCCGTTCAGCGTGATGCCCGACCGCTGTGTGAGGATGTTCAGATTCGCCAGGTTGAAAAAGCGCAGCCCCACCTCCAGTTCGCGCTCCGGGTCGCGCGAGATGTAGCCGTTCAGCCCGATGGTCTGCTCATTGTTGAAGAAGGTCATGTCCGTGAAATGGAACGTGCTGCTGTCTATCGTCAGGCGGTTGTTCTCCGTCACGGTCCAATCGAGGTCTGCCACGGTGATGGTCGATGGCAGCAGCTTGAAACTCACCTGCGCATTGCGCGGGAAGGAGGCTAATCCGTTGATGTCGGCACGGTTCCGCAGCTTGGTACCGTTGTCCCAGCGGATGCGCAGTCCGAGGCTGTCATTGAACGTGTAGGTGCTCACATTCAGGGCATCAAGAAAGAGGCTGTCGGTGAACGCCACCCTGTCGGCAGTCACGGTGATCTCGAACTCCTTACCGGGGTTCTCCGCCAAAAGCCTTACCCCGCTGAAGTCGATGGAGTCGTAGGTAAAGCCCGGCATCTCGCCCTCAAACTTCACCTCATTGCGCGAAGTGGAATAATTTCCCTTGAAATGAGCATACTCCGAGACCCTCAGCTTCGGCACCACGAAATAGGACAGCACCGCGGCATTGCGCACCTCCGCATCGAACACGAACTCGAAGCCCTCGCCCTCTGCCAGCCCCTCAAATCCGGACGCGTAGCTCGGCAGGTGCTTCGCCAGGATGTTGTTCACTGCCTTGGGGATGTTGCGGAAGGCGAACTGCCCAACGAACCGCGCATCGGCCACATCAGAGCGCAGGTCGAGGGTCTTCACACCGCCCGCCTCGCTGGCCTCCAGCCGCAGCCGCTCCAGCCGAAGCGGACGGTCGCCTTTCTGGCGGTAGGTGGCCTCCGAGAGCACGATGTTGCCCAAGATGTTGTCGATGTCATTGCCCGTGAAATTCACATCCATCACCCCGCTCACAGTGGCCTCATTGCGGTCGGGCAGCAGGTTGAGGCGATAGAGGTTGGCATGGTCCACCTCGGCATGGAAGTCGAACTGCGGCAAAGTACCCGTCAGGTTCACCGACCCGTTGAAATCGAGCACAATGTTCTGCTCATCAATACACAGCTCCCCGTCAAATCGGTTGTTGATGAAAGTGCCGTTCACATCTATGTTCCGGTAAGAATAGCCTCTCAGCTCGGCATACTTCACCTTGCCTACCAGCGTTGCGTTGATGGTCTGCGGGTCGAGGCCCGACCCCTTCACTGCAGCGTTGAGCGACACCCTGCCCATGTTCTCTTCCAAGCCCATCAGCCTGCCCACATTGAAGTCCTTGCTTTCCAGTTTCCCCTCGTAGGAGAGCTCTGTCGAGTTGAGTTCCTGCCGCAGCGCGATGTCCGTGCGCAGCTCGCCTATCTCTGAGGTCAGCCTGCCATAGGCCACAAAGTCGGTGATGAAACCCGTGAACTTGCCCGTGAAGTTCACCTTGCCCATGCGCCTGAGGTTGATGGGCACTGGCAACGTCTTACCCTCGCTGAAAGGCGGCAGCGGGATGGTGACCAGGTCATCATGGCTGGTCACCAGTCTGCGGAGGTCCAGGTACATGAAGGTCTCCTCGATGTTGGGCAACCCGTCCATGTCCACATCGCCCTGCAGGTTGGTCCCGTTGCCATACCAGATATTGAGCCCCCGCCCGCGCAGCGAGGTCACCGGGCCACTCACCCTGCCCGATATGCGCACCGTCTTCCCAAGACCCGAAAGGGGCGGCACAAAGAAGGCCACGTCATTGATGCTCACCTCCGAGTCATCGAAATCGTGACTCATCCGCACATCGTCCACGAAACTGAGCCAATCGCCCCAGCGCGAGTAGGTGTAATGCAGGTCGAGGGCAATGTCTGACTCCGGGGTGCGGATGCGCAGGCCGTCCACCTTGAGCTCCACAGGACTGACGGTCACATCGCCTGCAAGATGAGACAAGCGGAAACCCTGCCCCTCCCTGCACGATAGCCCGTCCACACGACCACGGATGGTGTCGCCCTCTATCCGGATGTTCCTTACCAGCAGGTCTATGTCGGAGACATCGAGGTGTCGGTAGTCCATGCCTCTGCCTGTCAGCGGCTTGTTGTCGTCATAAAGCTTGAACCGCGCCCCAGTGAGCTGCACCTCCCTGAACCTCAGGTCCCAGCTCTCTCGCTGCGTGGTGTCCTTCTCTTTCGTCCCGAAAAAATCAATGAGGAACTGAATGTTCATGCCCTGCTCCCCTTCGTAGCGGTGCAGGTGGAAGTAGAGCGAGTCGAGTGTGATGCGGTCCACCAGCACCTGCCGTTGTTTGACGTCCACACCGCGCAGCCCGAGGTGCAGCCGATGAATGCTGGCCAGGGTGTCGCCATGCAGGTCCTCCACAAAGAGACCTTCGAGGATCAGTCGGTTGAAGAATCCGATGTCCACACCTGCCAATGTGACCTCGGCCCCGAGCTGCTCTGAGAGCTTGGCCGCGATGAACTGCGTGACCTTGGTCTGCACCCGTGGGCTGCGGATGGCACGGTAACCGCCATAGACCATGAGGCATATAAGTACCAGCAGCACCGACATCCATGCCACAGCCTTTTTGGTACTTTTGAAAATCCTCATGGAAACCCGCTCACAATCAGCAAAATTAGGCAAGAACAGTGCCGAGGATGGGCTGATGAAAACGCTGCGGACACTCGGTTCGATGCGTTTGGAAGCGCAAAGTGTAAATTTGCATCACAATCTGACACCTTCGTCCCATGGCAACCGAGATCAAGTCTATCCCCACCCTCAGGTCTGACGCTGCGGCTGCCTTTACCAAAAACGTGAAGGAGAACAGTGAAAGCAAGCGCAGATCCGTGGATTTTGAGGCACAGGCCCGTTTGGCAAAGCTTATCCTTGAGAAAGCGAACTTTTCGTGACCGGGAGCTGTGGGATTCCTCGCAGAACGTTGCCGACTTGAGTCTTTGACAGCCAAGGATCCCTTAGCTCTCGAACGGTTCAATTGTGACCATGATGACCTCAATGATTTCTTCAGAAAGGATGCAAAACGCTATGCTGAGGAACTCTTGGGAAAATCTTATTGCTTCGTTCTGGATGATGACCCCGACAATCTGGTATGTGCATTCACAGTGTCGAACGACAGCATCAAGGTAAATAACCTTCCCAACAGCAGAAAGAAAAAACTCAACCGACCAATTCCTCGGGAGAAACAGTTCAAGAGCTATCCTGCGGTACTCATCGGAAGGCTGGGAGTGAGCAGCGAATTCAAACGCTGCGGAATCGGCCGAGAACTGATGAACTTCATTAAAGTGTGGTTCGCAAGCATCGACAACAAGACCGGATGCCGATTTCGTAGTTGTTGACTCTTACAACGATGAGGGCCCACGACTTTTCTACGAGCGCAACGGATTCAACTACCTGTTCAGTTCAGATGCACAGGAGAGGGAATACATGGGCCTTGAGGAAGACATTGATTTGAAGACTCGACTCATGTACTTCGACCTGATACTGCTGAGAAGCTGATGAGCCGAGCCCAAACCGACATGTCCACCTCACCGCTCATCCTCGCCATAGAGTCCTCCTGCGATGACACAGGCGCGGCAGTGCTGCGTGGCAACCGTGTGCTGAGCAACATCGTGGCCGGGCAGGAGGTGCATCGGCAGTACGGGGGCGTGGTGCCCGAACTGGCCTCGCGGGCGCATCAGGCGCACATTGTCCCAGTGGTCCATCAGGCACTCGCAGCGGCCGGGGTTGACAAGACCGCACTGGATGCCATCGCCTTCACCGTGGGTCCGGGGCTGATGGGCAGTCTGCTCGTGGGCACCTCATTCGCCAAGGCGATGGCATTGGCACTGGACATCCCGCTCATCGCGGTGGACCACATGCAGGCCCACGTACTCGCTCATTTCATAGAGGGCGATGCCCCGCCTCCCTCCTGCCCTTTCCTCTGCCTGACGGTAAGCGGTGGACACACACAGATCGTGCGGGTGGATGCACCGCTAAGCATGGAGGTCATCGGTCGCACGCTGGATGACGCGGCCGGAGAGGCGTTCGACAAAGCATCGAAGCTGCTGGGACTCGGCTATCCGGGCGGGCCGCTCGTTGACAGACTGGCAAAGCAGGGCGACCCCCACCGGTTCCAGTTCGCCACCCCACGCCTCGATGGCCACGACTACAGTTTCAGCGGGGTGAAGACCTCCTTCCTCAACCTCGTGCAGAAGGGCCGGCAGGCTGACCCTGACTTCATAGAAAAACACCTCCACGACCTCTGCGCCTCATATCAGCGGCACGTGGTCACCTACCTGCTCGATGTGATGGAGGGTGCCATGCGGGAGACGGGTGTGCGCTCCATCGCCCTTGCAGGGGGCGTGTCGGCCAACTCTGAGCTGCGCAGCCGTTTCCAGGAACTGGGCGAGCGGCACGGCTGCACCGTCCACATCCCGCCCTTCGCCTATTGCACGGACAATGCGGCCATGATCGGCATCGCGGGCCTCTTTAAGCTCCAAGCGGGTGAAATGGCCGGGCAGAACACCGTGGCCATGGCGAGGATGGGGTGAACCTTGAGGTCACTCCACCAGCTTCTGCAACGCAGCGTGCAGGTTGGCGCCCTTGAGGTTCTTGGCGAGGATGACCCCGTTGCCGTCTATCAGCACATTGGCAGGAATGGAGCGCACACCGTACTTGGCCGCACCCGCGCTGTTCCAGCCACCGAGATCACTCACGTTCACCCAGTCGAGGCCATCCTGCTTGATGGCCGCTACCCACGCATCGTGGTTCTTGTCGAGCGAAAGGCCATACACCGTGAAGCCCTTGCCTGAAGTGAACTTCGTATCCTTGAACTTCTTGTAGGCACTCACCACATTGGGGTTCTCCATGCGGCAGGGCCTGCACCAAGACGCCCAGAAGTCGATCAGCACCACCTGGCCTTTCACAGAGCTGAGGGAAACCTCCTTGCCAGAGGGATCCTTGTAGCTGAGATCGGGAGCTATGTTGCCAACATTCAGACCGACCTGCTGGGCCAGTGTCATGGTGGTGGTCAGTGTAAGAGCGAGGAGAAGGAACTGCTTTTTCATCGTTAGGGAAGAGTTTTTTTGGGGAATTGAATGACTTCAAATGCAAGGCCGTGCGCTGCAAGCAACATCCGTACCGATCATGGAGTGGTCAATCATCCGTTTGGGGAATCATCCGTCTGAGATCGAAATACATGAGCCGCGTCCGCTTGGATACATCCTTCACTGTTAGGAACGAAAAGTCATTCTTGATGCAGAAACCCGTCACTTCTGGGCGATTGTACGCATCGACAAGAAGGAAACGGCATCCTGTCCTGTTCTCGGTTGTGAACCAGCTTTTTATGAAGAAAAGAATCTCTGAACCCAAACCACGAAAATCTTTGCTGACCCCCAGACGGCCGATTTTCACAGCGGGATACTCCCTCCTTCGCTTGCGGTTGGGGACCTTTCTGCTCAGATTGTTCCACTTTTCAAAGTCATCATCACGCAACGAGTCATTTGCTACGGAGAAGAATGCGGCTACATTCCTCTGCTCATCCTCAAAAAGATACGTCACCGACAGCAGTTCCTCCTGATAGGGCCGAGCATCGTTGCTGATGAAATCGTTGAGGTCATCATCCCCGCAATCGAAAGACCCAATAATGCTGTCCGGGGTCATTCGTACAAAACGGAACTGCTCAAGCATGAACGGGATTCACGGTTTGTCAGACATTTCCCTTACTGAGAATGGCCTTGACCAGTTGCCGTCCCCTCTCCCGCTCCTCATGACTGATGGGCCTGCGGGCATCGAGGTTCAATTTCTCATTGAACCTTCGGCTGTCCTCGCCTTTGAGGACCGGGGTATGTGATATGGGCAGTGCCATCTCTTTTCAAATCAGGACACAAAGGTAAACACAAGTCAAAAGAGTGGCTGCCTCACACCCTCAGGATCTCTGCCCCTATGGCATTGAGCCTTGTATCGATGTCGCTATAGCCTCTATCGATCTGCTCGATGTTGTGAATGGTACTGGTGCCCTGCGCTGACATGGCCGCGATGAGCAGCGACACTCCCGCGCGTATGTCGGGGCTGGTCATGCGGATGGCCCTGAGCGGCTGCCGATGGTCCATGCCGATGACCGTGGCACGGTGCGGGTCGCAGAGTATGATCTGCGCCCCCATGTCGATGAGCTTGTCCACAAAAAACAGGCGGCTCTCGAACATCTTCTGGTGTATGAGCACGCTTCCCTTGGCCTGCGTGGCCACCACCAGCACGATACTCAGCAAATCTGGCGTGAAGCCCGGCCACGGATGGTCGGAGATGGTGAGGATGGAACCGTCTATGAACGTCTCGATGGCATAATGTTCCTGCGCGGGAATGAACAGGTCATCACCCTTCAGATCGATATGGATGCCGAGCCTGCGGAAAGTATCGGGGATGATGCCAAGGTCGGGATAGCTCACGTCCTTGATGGTGATCTCGGAACGCGTCATGGCGGCAAGACCGATGAAGCTACCGATCTCTATCATGTCTGGCAGACAGCGATGCTCTGTGCCGCCCATCTCTTTCACACCCTCTATGGTGAGCAGGTTCGAGCCTATGCCGCTGATCTTCGCCCCCATGCGGTTGAGCATCTTGCACAATTGCTGTAGATAAGGCTCACAGGCCGCGTTGTAAAT
Organism: uncultured Chryseobacterium sp.; assembly: GCA_964500205.1. Classification (GTDB taxonomy): domain Bacteria; phylum Bacteroidota; class Bacteroidia; order UBA10329; family UBA10329; genus UBA10329. The sequence continues at coordinate 223,498 of CAZCNS010000002.1, forward strand.
GGTGGTAACACCCTCGGCCATCACCGCTGCCATCACGATGTTGGCCGTGCCGGTTACGGATGCCTCGTCCAGCAGCATGTAGGTGCCTTTGAGGGGCTTACCCTCCACTTTGTAGAACTGCTGTTCGGGCACATAGGTGAACTTGGCGCCCAGTTTCTGGAACCCGATGAAATGCGTGTCGAGCCTCCTGCGACCGATCTTGTCGCCACCGGGCTGAGGAATGTAGCCCTTGCCAAAACGGGCCAGCAGCGGCCCCACGATCATGATAGACCCCCTCAGACCCGCACCTTTCACCTTGAAATCCTCAGTAGTGAGGTAGTCGAGGTTCACATCATCGGCCTGAAAGGAATAAGTGTCAGCACTGAGCCGTTCCACCTTCACACCGAGGTCGCCAAGCAGAGCGATGAGCTTATTGACATCCACAATGTCGGGGATGTTGGATATGGTGACCTTCTCTGCGGTGAGCAACGGGGTGCAGAGCACCTGCAATGCCTCGTTCTTCGCACCCTGCGGCACCAATGTGCCTTTGAGACGGTTGCCTCCCTTTATCTCAAATGACCCCATCAGCCCCTCGGATTCCTACGTTTCTTACCACTGCGCTTGCTGCGCTTGCCCCTGTTGCCCTGCTTGGCCACCACCTGCATCGCATTGTCAACCAGGTCCTGTGGCTTGCCCAGAACAGTGTCGGGCGACAGTGCCACAACTCCTTTGGTCAATCGCTTGAGGTCGGCAATGATGGTGTAGTCGTCCACGGTGTTACGGTTCCACTTCAGGTAGGCTGCCTTCATGGCATTGGCTGCTGCAATGGCAGACCGCTGCTGCACCTGCGGATCCTTCTCGGCCGCAAGCTGATCGATCATGTTCTTGATGATGCGCCCATAGTGCCGCTCCTTGACCTCAGAGTCGGGATAAGGAATCCGTTCGGGCTTCTCGAGAAACTGCTCCCGTCTTGGTGCCGGATAAGGGGAATCCACATCAAGGTCGAAATCCGCGATGATGAACAGGTGGTCCCACAGCTTGTGGTTCAGGTCCTCTGACTTCACAAGGGTAGGGTTGAGCTGAGCCATCACCTTCACCATGGCCCTCGCTGCCCTGTTGCGGTCCTCGCGGTCCTCAAGGGTGCGGATGTGCTCCACCATGCGCTGCACGGTACGGCCATACTCCGCTATCCTCATCGGCCCGCGGTCGGTGTTGTAACCGATGGTACTAACGTCTGCATTCATTATCAGAAATCATTTGATTGCAAAGAAAGGGGAAAATGACGGGGATAGCGAACTTCACGCAAACAGATCATCTAACCCGGTGATATCCAAAACAGAAGCCCGGACAGAGCAAACTCCGTCCGGGCTTTCCGTCAATAGGGGTAAGGATTCAATAACGGTAGTACTCCGGCTTGTAAGGGCCCGCTACTGTCACACCGATGTACTCGGCCTGATCGGCAGACAGCTCATCCAGCTCCACTCCGATCTTGGCAAGGTGCAGACGCGCCACCTTTTCATCCAGATGCTTGGGCAGCGTGTACACCTTGTTCTCGTAGGCACCACTGTTGGTCCAAAGCTCAAGCTGTGCCAATGTCTGGTTGGTGAACGAGTTGCTCATCACGAATGATGGGTGGCCTGTGGCACAGCCGAGGTTCACCAAGCGGCCCTCGGCCAACAGGATGATGTCTGTACCATCAATGGTGTACTTGTCCACCTGTGGTTTGATGGTGTCCTTGGTGTTGCCGTAGTTCTTGTTGAGCCACGCCATGTCGATCTCATTGTCGAAGTGACCGATGTTGCACACGATGGCCTTGTCCTTCATCACCTTGAAATGCTCACCGGTGATGATGTTCTTGTTGCCTGTGGCAGTGACGATGATATTGGCCTCAGGAACGGCATCCTTCATCTTCTTCACCTCAAAACCGTCCATGGCGGCCTGCAGTGCGCAGATGGGATCGATCTCGGTCACGATGACGCGGGCACCCGCACCACGAAGTGACTCGGCCGAACCCTTTCCTACATCGCCATAGCCTGCTACGACCGCCACCTTGCCAGCGATCATGATGTCGGTGGCCCTGCGGATGGCATCGACCAGAGACTCACGGCAACCATACTTGTTGTCAAACTTCGACTTGGTGACGGAGTCGTTCACATTGATGGCAGGAAGCACCAAAGTGCCGTTCTTCTCGCGCTCGTAGAGGCGGTGAACACCCGTGGTGGTCTCCTCACTCAAGCCTTTGATGTTGGCAACCAGCTCAGGGTAGCGGTCAAACACCATGTTGGTGAGGTCGCCCCCGTCATCGAGGATCATGTTAAGCGGCTTTCCGCCCTCAAAGGCGAACAGCGTCTGCTCGATGCACCAGTCGAACTCCTCTTCGTTCATGCCCTTCCATGCGTACACCGGAATTCCAGCGGCAGCAATGGCTGCGGCAGCATGGTCCTGAGTAGAGAAGATGTTGCAGCTTGACCATGTCACCTCTGCGCCCAGCTCGATCAGCGTCTCGATGAGCACTGCGGTCTGGATGGTCATGTGGAGGCAACCTGCAATGCGGGAACCTGCCAAAGGCTTAGACGCCCCGAACTCCTCACGGAGTGACATGAGACCGGGCATCTCCGCCTCGGCCAACTCGATCTCCTTGCGGCCGTATGCGGCAAGGCTAATATCTTTTACCTTGTATTTCAACTGTGTTGCGGTGGTTTCCATTGATTCAGATTGGTTTTTGGAATGAGTTACAAAAGTAGGACGATCGGGTTTAACACTCCCGACACTGGACAGAATCGTTATGAAGCCAGAGCTCTTCCCTCAAATAAAGGCCAACGGACAGCGTCCGAACTACCTGACCACCGTAATGGTGCCCATCTTGGAGAAGAAACGGCCTGTGTACCAGGTCAGCTCAATGCGGTAACCGTAGGCCCCCTGCTGCACCGGAAGGCCGCTCTCTATATGCGTGCCGTCCCAGAAATCGTTAACATCGAGGGTCTCCCAAACACGCTTGCCCCAACGGTCGTAGATCACCATGTGCCAGGTGACAATGCCTTTCTGCTTGATCTCCAGCTTGTCGTTATACCCGTCACCATTTGGTGTGAAACCCGTTTGAATGAAGAAGGTCTCCTGCTCCCAGACCCTAAAAGGCTTGACAATGGTATCGGCACAACCCAGCTCGTTCATAACGATGAGTTGCACATCGAAAAGTCCAGAATCTTGGAATATGCCTTCACCATGAGGCATGTTATCGAGCGAATAGCCATTACCGAAGTCCCACCATGAAGAATCAGGGATATTGAATTCGCTGGAGTTCCAGAAATTCATGATAGTATCGGGCAAGAAGAGTTGACTGTCATCAGACCAGTAGTCTGCCACCGGATGCGGACGCACCTCCATGACCAACAGCGCGGAATCACGACATCCGGTCACATCATTGGTCACATACTGAGTTACAAGGAACCAGCCCGGCTCATCGAAGGCGTAGAGGTACTCATCCTGATTCATGAAGTCAATAAGCGTATCCTTGTCGCTGAAGTGGTAGTACCAGCTTGTGATGTCCACATCGAACTTGGATGTGTCATAGAATGCGATGGGCAATGTGGTACATACGACCACGGTGTCCACATAGAATCCTGCTATGGGCGAACGGTGAACCGTGATGGTGACGGGGTCAGCTTCGGAGGGGCACATATCCTCAGAGAAAACCGTGAGATTCACAGTGTAAGTGCCAGGTGTGTTGAACTCGTGGAAAGGATTCTGTAGCGTAGAGGCGTTGTCCTGAACTCCGGACGCTGGGTCACCGAAGTCCCACTCCCAGAATGCAGCATGGTCTGAATTGTCATAAAAGCGGATGGAAGAGCTGTCGCACACCTCCGTCTCGCTCGGCACGAAACCAGCTTGGGGTATCACCCTGACATTGATCAGGTTGGGCATGACGATGGTGTCCCAGAATACCCCGTTAGACGCCACCAAGGTTACAGTGAATGGTCCGAAACCATCGTAGGTGTATGACGGATTGGCCTGGTCGCTCATTGCACCGTCACCGAACTGCCATTCCCACATCACAGGGTTACCTGTGCTTGTATCAGTGAATTGCACTGTGGTGCTTCCACATTGCATGTCAAGGGTGTAGGAGAATCCTGCATCCACATAAGGTGGCAGTATGATTTCCACAGGGACTTCGCAGATGACACTGCAACCGAATGTATCGATAACCTCGACCGAAACGGGGTACGTGCCAGTGCCCCCGTAGAGGTGTGTCGGACTCTGCTCGGTGGCCACCCCACCATCACCGAACTGCCAGAAGAACTCGAACGGGGCCGTTCCGACCGAGACCTGAGCGTTGAAACCCGTGTTGGCTCCGAGATAGCTATTGGTCACATTGCTGCAGTTGACCACAGGGTTCGGGTGAACGATCACGGTTATGGTCTCTGAATCGACCGTGGGTTGATCGGGGCATGGATAAGAACTTGCCATGCGCACTCGCACCTGATCCCCGTTGCTAAGAGGAGCGGGGGTGAAACTGTTGCCTGTGCCTCCCTGCACTCCATTAAGGAACCACTGATAGGTCGGTGCATCGCCCCCTGCCACCGGAATGGCACCGAAGGTGATACTCTCGCCCTCGCATATCTCGGTGGTTGTGGCAGTGATGAAAACCTGCGGGGTTACCACCGGCATCACCTCCACATAAAAAGTATCAGGCTTGCTCCATCCGCAGCAGTTCGATTCGGTCTGAAGGGTGATCATATACTGTCCCACCTCGTTGTAGGTGTGAGAAGGAGCGGCCGCACTGCTCGCGTTGGATGTGCCCGATGCGGGGTCCCCAAAATCCCAGCGGTAGCCCAACACAGGGAAATTCGTAGGCCAAGTGGCCGAGAAGTTGACAACATCGCCCGGGCAAATGGTGTCGTCCGAAGCTTGTATAGTTGGCAGGTAAGGCAGACCGTCTATGGTCACGCTCATGAAATTGCTGAGAAAATACGGAACACCGTTGCTCACCATGGTGACATCGAACTGCCCGAGCGATGTGTACTGCACTGTTGCCTCCTGGCCGAGATTGTTCTGTGGGACGGTCGTCCCCTCGTAGAACCACTCGATGATGCCCGAAGAGGTTGTAGAGTTGTAAATATCAGAGAATGTACAAGCTGTGCTCTGAAGGAAAATGTTGGGTTCCACATTGGCCGCGAGGCTGGTCTGCACCACGGGGATGCCGAGCGGATCCTCATAGATGGGCTGGGTCACACCGGCCGCACCATTGCCACCGAATCCTCCGTTTCCTCCCTTGGATCCATTGCCACCCTGTCCGCCCTGACTGCACAATTGTCCTGCCCAGCCTCCGAGCCCGCCTTGACCCCCAAGGCCACCCGGAAAACCACCTGTGCCTCCTACACCACCGAAACCTGAGTTGGCGACACAATCATTAAGGACCCCACCAGTACCGTTGTTCGTGATGTAAAAGCCAAATGACCCACCACCACCCAAGCCACCTGATGCACCTGTACCAGCTTGACCACCTTCACCACCACCACCGCCACCGGCCCCGCTACCCTGTCCGAATATGTTAGCAAGCCGCTCACCGTAAGAACCACCACCTCCACCACCTCCGCCTCCAGAGCCGTGCTCACCATCTTCACCATCCTCCCCGTCACCGGGAACAAACCAGTTACCGTCATGGGTGGCGATACCGTCAACACCGTTCTCACCGTTCTCACCAGGTGGAACAGCATTGGTGCCGGCCGAACCGAAACTCGGAATACCGTTACCACAGTCTTGCAAGAGCGAAATGAAGCAACCTATACCACATGGTCCTGAGGCTGTATTGCGCCAGCGGTCACCGGAATCACCACCTTGTCCAGGGTTGAGACCGGTTCCGTCTTGACCCACGCTGCCATTGTTTCCTTGACCTTGGCTGCCAAAGATCGAACCACTGGAACCCTTTGCCCCTCCGTTGCCCCCATTTCCACCTGCTGCCATTCCGCCAGACCACGAATTGCCTCCGGCTCCGCCAGCATTGTTATCGCCACCGGGAATGCCCTCACATGAACTGCCGTTGGGGCAGAAATTATTACCGTCCTGTCCATCCCCTCCCGGGGCACCATTAGCTCCATCAACCCCGGCTGTACCGTTGAGTCCGTTAGAACCGCTACCTGCCGTGCTCTTGATCCTGTTGAGGGAGTAATTGGAGCAACCGTTGACATATACCCCGTACGTGGTCACACCGCTGCCAGCGGCATCCTCCACCACAATGGTCATATCATGAAGGTTGAAGTTGCTCACATTGACAGCCGATAGCGCAACCAAGCGTGCCGGATTCGGTTCCACGTTAGTATTAGTGCGTACAATGCGGGTAACAGTATTATTGCTCTTGATCCATGTGTTCGGGTCGAAACCACCCTCCATGGTCACGTTACTAATAATGTTGAGTGGCGCTGAGATGGTGTAGTTACCTGCAGCAAGGCGGATGTGATCCTGACCGGGCGCGATGGCTGCCAAAGCGCTGGTGAGGCTGGTGGGAGCCGCCTTGGTGCCGCTACCTGTGCCGTTGGGAGTCACATAAAAAATACTGCATTCCTGCCCCAGCAGAGAAAATGGGAGCAGCAATGACCACAAAGCGATATGAAATGCACGAGTCCTCACCTGACCATCATCTGTTCACCATGAAAGACACAGCACCTTGCATTCCGTTGCCTCGGATGCGCAAATGATAAATACCCTCCACGAGGCTGCGAACCGGCACACTGACCCTACCCACACCCGCCTCCAACATATCGGCCGTGCCAAGTATTGTTCGTCCGAGTGCGTCCACCACCATCAATTCAAGATTCGAGAGGTCACCTTCTCCCAACTCAATGAACAGCAGGTCGGAGACAGGGTTGGGATAAACCCTGACCTGAGTGCCCTCAGCATCAATGATACCGACATTCACACGGGTGATGTTCGCTATCTGATCGGTGCAGCCAAAGGCATTACTCACCGTGAGCGTGACGTTGTACACCGAATTGTTTGTGAAGACGTGCAGCGGATTCTGCAAATTACTGGTATTGTTCGCACCGGATGCCGGATCGCCAAAATTCCAAAGCCAGCTATCAGTGAAAAGTGAATTGTCCGCGAACTGCACCGTATCGCTCCCCGTCTCCGGGTTCAGCACGAACATCTGAAAATTGGCCACAGGTGTCGGGTAGACCACGATCTGATTACTCACCTGAACGGAGTCATTGCCCGTTCCAGCGTACGCCCACATGGTCACGTTGTAGGTGCCGGCAGCGTTGTAGGTATGCGTGGGAGAAAAAGTGTTGGAACCATGGCCGTCACCGAAATCCCAAAAGTAAGCGACCCCATTTACGCTCAAATTGGTGAAGCCAACCTCTAAAGGTGCACAGCCGATGACCTGATCAGCTGCGAAATCAGCAGAGAGGGTCGGAGATATGATCATGGAGGTCTGGCAGGTGACCGCACAACCGAGTGAATCGCGCACCTCCAAAGTAGCAGTATAATTCCCTGGATTCTGATATATATGAGCCACGGTCTGTCCGGTTCCGAAAGTACCGTCACCGAACGACCACATATAAACGTAGGGTGAGAGCCCACCACTCATCACCTCGGCCTCGAAAAACGTGGGAAGACTCGACATGAAGGAGTCAGCGGAACAGGTAATGACAAGCGGATCGACCACATTGACCTGAATGCCGTTAGATAGGGCAGTCTCACCGGTGGCACATCCAAGTGCCGATGTGACGAGCAAGGTGACCTCATCACCGTCTTGCAATGCAGCCGTGGTGAATACCGGGGAATTGGTGCCGGCAGGCGTGCCATTGATCTGCCATTGATAAGTAGGGCCGATACCCAGGTTCTGCCCTGCCGCTGTGAAAGTGGCCTCGTTCAGCTCGCACACGGTGTTGGTAGAATCCGCAAAATCAGACTGGATGGAAATAGCTGGCAGAATGATGGAATCGACTGTAAGGACTATGGTGTCTGTGAATGAACGTCCGCAACACTCCGTCTCGGTGAACAGGGTAAGCTGATAAACCCCAGCGGTATCAAAGGAGATGTCACTCAGATTGAAAAAGTTTGGGCCATCATACACGACCGTGTCCTGAGCGGTGGTAAGCGTCCAGATGTAATTATCTGCGGACTCCGAACTGGCAAAGCTGGCAACGTCACCAGCGCAGAGTTCGAGTGCTCCGTGCTGAATGGTAGGAGAAAGCGGGGGCACCACGGCATGGATATCCACGAAATCCGTGTAAGTGAATGCGATTCCATTAACTACAAGAGTGAAGGTCTTGAAACCAGGGGTTGAGAAGCTGGCCACAGCCGTCTGCCCTTGGGTTGTGTTGGGTGTTGACCCTGCCCCGAAGAACCATTGAATGGTTCCCGTAGCATTGGTCGAAAAAGTGACTGGGGCATTGGTGCATCCACCGAACTCAACGTTGACGAGTGGTTGCGAAAGACCATAAATATTCTGCTGCACCATCGGAACACCACCGGGGTGCTCATAGAGCTCTTCGGCAATGCCATCAGAACCCTTACCGCCAATGCCACCGTTACCACCCTGACCTCCGTTGCCACCGGGTGCACCAGCTCCGATATTACAGTTCTGAGCCCAGTTGATGCCTGGGGCGCCCTCACCTCCGAGCCCCCCGTTTCCACCTACTCCGCCAGTGCCCCCAATGCCGGGCAGGCCAGCCTCAAGGATGCAATCTTTCATGCTACCATTGTTGCCATTGTCCCACACGAAGACCGCAAAAGAGCTACCTGCGCCCTGACCTCCCGACCCACCTGTTCCGCCTTGTCCACCTTCTCCACCCCCACTGCCACCTGCACCCGTGCCATTAGTATTTGGTGGAATGGTGTCGGGAAGAGGAATGAACGGAATCGGTGGTGGAGCGAACCAGAAAACGCCCCCGAGAGAGCCTCCGCCACCGCCACCGCCACCACCGGAACCATTGGCCCCGACCGTGCCTTGGGTACCATTGCCCGGTGTGAAAAATCCTCCAGCGAACCCAGAGCTTCCCTGCACTCCTGGGAAACCCGACACACCGTCACCTCCGTTCTCACCGGGCGTTCCATTATTAGTAGCTGGGTTTGCGCTGCACCCAAAGGCAGGCAGAATATCAACCTCGTTACCTTGACCACCCGGCCCACCATTGCCTCCAGCCGTGCCGACACCATTAAGGCCCGGCTCGCCAGCAAAAGCAGCTGCGGGATTGTAAGTGCCACGGTCTCCACCCTTCCCACCGACACCACCGGCATTACTTCCGGGGAAGCTACCCGCACCAGGCGCACCTCCGAGGTTATTGCCCCCGCCCCAGCTCTCATATCCGGGCTGACCGGGCTGACCGGGTGCACCTACAAGTCCAGGTAGACCGGGCTGGCCTGGTTGACCGTTGCCCCCGTTACCACCAATGATACGGCATCGCACAAGGTCATAGTTCGAACAATTGCTGAGGTAAACCGCGTACGTGGATATTCCCTGTCCCGGGGCGTTGGCCGTCCGTATGGTCATGTCCTGAAGACGGAAATTCGTCCTGCCCACGCAGCTGACCGCGATAAGCCGAGGCGGGCCGGTCTGTGGGTTTGTGGCATCACGGAAGAGCGTGGTGACCGCTCCATTATCCTTTATCCATTGTGCATTGAAACCCCCGATTATGTCTACATTGCTAGGAACATTCAAAGTCGATGTGAGCACGTAAGTACCTCCTCGCAAGTAAAGTTTATCATATTGGGGCCCAACCATGCCTATCGCAGTCAACAGGTCTACTGGGTCATCAGGTGTGCCGGCCGCGGCAGGTGTGCCAGTGACGGCCACATAGAGAACATTGGAGAAATCAGAACTACCAAGACCACCACAAGTCTGCGAGGCGGCATGATTCGTCCAAAGGCTAAAAAGGCCAATGACCAACAATAATCTGAGAATGTTTCCTGAAGAACTCACTTTGGAAAAAGCACGGTATTGATGGTGAGACATTTGTGATTCACGCGAACATCGCAAAACTCTCAACGGCTTCTCTTGAAACGATTGGCGTGCGTCTCGGTTGCCGCTTCAGTCACTTGAATACATCTCATGGGCGACATCCGGCCTTATTGGGCCTGACGGAGAATCTGGTCTGCCGATGCAATCCAAGCATTCGGGCCACCAGCCACGTATCCCGTGCTGCCGAGCTTACCAAAGTTCACATTCGTGCCATCCTTGGTGGCATTGACAAACCAGATGGTAGGGTATCCACGTACTTGAAACATCTGCTGCAATTCGCTATTCTGCTGCTGAATCTCAGGTGCGAGGGCAGTTCTGCGAGGAAAGTCAAGCTCTACCAGAACAACATTGGCTTTCGCCCATTTTTGAAATTCCGGTTGCTCAAACACCTCTGCCTGCAATCGCTTGCACCAGCCACACCAATCGCTACCGGTGAAAAACAGAAGCAGTGGCTTGTTCTCCTTGATAGAGACATCAACCGAGGTCATCACATCACTGCTCCACACAAGCCCTGACTGAGCGTTGGCGGTGAGCATGAAGAGGCAGAGAATGGAGGTAAGGAGGTAACCCATTTTGTTCGTTTCGTTAGACCGGGCTAAATTACAGATACCGTGCCTAACCCTGCTGACAAATGATTTTCATCAAGTAACCCTCGGATCTGTGATTGACAGAAACCATTTCTTTCCTTTTTCCTGGGCAATAATTCACTGTGCTTTTGCGTTAGTGACCGCCTAAGTACTTTTACCCCTCGCCCCAGCGAACCAAAAGATGTCAAAGACGCTGTTTCCCTTTCTCTTACTATTGTCCCTTAACATCCCGCTGAATGCGCAGATAGCCGTGGGCCAGTGGCGCGACCACCTTCCTTACCAGAATGGTCTGATGGTTGCCGATGCTGGTGATCTCATCTACTATGCAGGGGAGGATGGTCTGATCAGCTACCACAAGACGGATGGTGAAATTGAGCGCCTAAGCAAAGTGGAGGGCATGTCAGACATCAGCTATGCGGCCATAGCCTACAGTGAGTCCAACAAAACCTTGGTGGTGGCATACAAGAACACCAACCTTGACTTGATTCAGAACGGCAGGATCATCAATATCCCCGATATCCGAGACCGACCTATACTTGGGAACAAGACCATCAACAACATCCACATAGACGGTGACCGGGCTTACCTCGCATGCGGTTTCGGAATAGTGGTAGTGGATATTGTTCGCAACGAGATACGCGAGACCTATTTCATTGGTGACCAAGGTACTGCCATCAATGTGATTGACATATCGAGTTCTCCCACCCAGCTTTTCGCCTGCACGGAGAACGGTGTGATGTGGGCACCGAAGACAGGGGTGAACCTACTTGATTTCGCCAATTGGAATCGATTTGAGGACCTTCCAACGGGACGTTACAACGCCACAACTTTTTTTGACGGAAGGCTGTACGTCAACCTCACGGATACTCCCCGCGACACGCTCTATTATCGGCACAACTCGGAATGGCGGTACCTCGACACTACCTACGGAGACCAACTGAGACGTTTGGAAAGTGCGGATGACAGGCTACTTCTTATCAGAACAGGCAGCACCATTGAGTATGACCAGTCGCTTCAGAGGCTCAGACTGGTCGCGGAATACCTGCCAGGACTCTGGGGACTGCCAAATCATGCAACCTACGATTTCAACGGTAACCTTTGGATCGCGGACCGTGTGCACGGACTGATTCGTTACGGACAGGATTTCTCTGTGGGCAGGGTGCTTGTGAACGGTCCAAGCTCTACCTCGTCCTTCAACATCAGTGTCTGGGACAATCGATGTTACGTAGCCTCAGGAGGCATCACCGTGACGCTGGAGAATCGTTTCGACCCGAACGGATACTTCTCTTTCAAGGACGACCAATGGAACACGGTCAATGCATATTCAGACCCGGCAACCTCTCAGATGCGGGATTACGTGCGGGTGATTACAGACCCGTTTGACAGCCGGAGGGTCTATGCCGCCACGTGGGGATGGGGGCTGCTGGAATACTTTGATGACAAACTGGTTGCGACCTACGATACTACTAATAGCAGCTTGCGACCCGTTTCAAGTTTTCCCGACAGGCTCCGTGTATCAGGTCTGGCCGTGGACCGCAATCAGACGCTCTGGGTCTCAGGTTCAGAATCGGGCGATCTGCTTTTCGCCAAAGACAAGGATGGTGGATGGCATAGTTTCAACTTCAACGTTATTGGCAATATCACGCTGAGCGATATCGCCATCGATAATTTCGGGCAGAAATGGATCGTGCTGCCGAGAGGTGCCGGGCTATTGGTCTTTAACGACAACAACACCCTCGCCAACAAGACAGACGATCAGGCTAAGCGGCTCACAGCAAGCATCGGAAACGGCAATCTGGCCAGCAGCACCACCACCTGCGTGGCTGCAGACCTGAACGGGCAGGTATGGGTTGGAACTGACAACGGCATTTCGGTTTTCTATTCACCACAAAGCGTGTTCAGTGGCAACAACTTCGACTCTCAGCGCATTTTGGTAGAGCAGGACGGCTATGTGCAGTATCTGCTTGACAACGAGCGGGTCACGACCATTCAGGTGGACGGGGCCAACCGCAAATGGATCGGCACTGAGGGTGCGGGCGTATTCCTGATGTCAGCTGATGGAACGGAGGAGATCCTTCATTTCACCATGTCCAACAGTCCGCTTTTCAGTAATAATATCACCGCCATCGGCATCAACCATTTGAGCGGTGAGGTTTTCATCGGCACGGACAAGGGAATGCTATCGTACCGAGGCACTGCCACCTATGGTGAGCCCGAGATGACCAAGGATAAGGTCTATGCCTTCCCCAACCCCGTACGACACGACTACAACGGTCCCATCACAGTGAAAGGTCTGGTGCGCGATGCAGACGTGAAGATCACCGACACGGCTGGGCGTACCGTTTTCACCACCAGAGCCAATGGCGGTCAGGCCATCTGGGACGGTTACAGCATCGGAGGAGGAAAGGCGCAGACCGGTGTGTACATGGTTTTCGCCTCGGATGAAGAGGGCAGTGAGACCTTCGTGACCAAAATACTTTTCATCCGTTGACCTGATGCTGGTCAACTCGCGCGGCATCGTTCTGAGCACCATCCGGTATTCGGACAGTAGCATCATAGCACGCATCTACACCGAGGTGGCCGGGCTCCGCCCGTTCATGGTGCGGGTGGGAAAAGGCCGTGGGGCCATTGGCAAGGTCTCCACGCTACAACCGCTCTCCCCAGTGGCCATATCTTTCGACCCTGAACAACGGCAGGGTATGCGTACACCTCGCTCACTTGAACGCGACAGAACGCTCGTGCGGATACCTTTCGATGCGCTCCGGTCATCCATGGCCATCTTCATGGCCGAGGTGTTGAGCCGCTCTTTGCAGGACGATCTTCAAGATGCGCGCCTTTTCCAGCTTATCAATGACACTGTGACCCTGCTCGATAGTGAGGGGGAACATTTCACAGACCTACACCTCGCCTTCCTCATGGAGTTGACCCGGTTTCTCGGATGCCACCCACAGGTGGACACAGAGTGCGCCATGCCTTACTTCGACCTGCGCGAGGGCGAACACTGCACCATGCTGCCACTGCATCCCGAGCACATCTCGGACAATGTGCTCCAGAACTTCATAGCGCTGGCAGGCACTGCCTTGAATGACCACCAACGGCTGCGGTTGAACAACACCGACCGCAGGCTGCTGCTCCGAACCATGATAACCTACCTGCGTCTTCATGTGGACGGCATGCAAGAGATCCGCTCGCATAGCGTCCTTGAGGAAGTAATGAGCTGAATTTTTACTGACCATGCCCACTTCACTTTTCATCGCTATTCATGATATCGGGGCAGAGAGGGCCACAGGCTTTTGGCTTGCCATGGCACTGATGGCTGTCTCTCTACTACTTTTTCACCGAGGCCAGATAAAACCTTCACTTTTCCTGATGGTGGCATCGGCATTCACCATCGGCCTTTTCATGGCCATGCTCGACCCTTTCTTATGGATGTGGGATGAGATGTATCATGCTCTGGTTGCAAAGCACATGCTCTATGACCCGTTGAAACCCACGCTTTACCAAACGCCTGTTCTTTGGTACGACTACCGAAACTGGACCTTCAACCATATCTGGTTGCACAAGCAGCCGCTATTCTTGTGGCAAATAGCACTGAGCATCAAAATTTTCGGGGCGAATGAACTCGCGGTGAGGCTGCCAAGTGTCGTGATGCACGCCCTGCTGCCGCTAATGATTTACCGAATAGGTCGCTTAACAGTGAGCAGTGCGGCAGGGTTCTACGCGGCCATGTTGTTCTCCTTTGCTAACTACCCGTTGGAACTTGTGGCAGGCCTCCATGCCACTGACCACAACGACATCGCGTTCCTTTTCTACACCTGTGCCAGCCTCTGGGCATGGGCGGAACACCACCGGTCGGGCAGTTGGAAGTGGGCACTCCTTGTCGGGTTGTTCGCAGGATGTGCCATTCTTGTCAAATGGCTGGCGGGCCTGCTGGTATTCGGCATTTGGGGACTCGCATCCATGGTCACCTCAGAGGGAATGAGGGATTTCCTCGACAAATTGAAATTCATGGTGGGGGCGTTCCTGCTTTGCTTGGCGGTCGCGATACCTTGGCAGTTGCACATCCACAATGCGTTCCCTTTGGAGTCAGGCTACGAACTGGAGATGATGCACCATCATTTCTCTGATGTGGTGGAGGGCCACGGTGGGGATTTCTCTTACCATTTTGACAAGGGGCTGAAAAAGATTTACGGGTCAGGCGACCTGATGGCCTTGGTGCTCGCTTTTGGTCTGCTGCTTTTCGCCTTGAGGACCTGGGACAGAGGCCATAGATATGGTCTACTCGCAGGCGTGGTCGTGGTCTATGGCTTTTACTCGCTGGCCGCCACTAAGATGACTGCGTTCACCCTAATCGCGTCTCCTGTGCTGTTCATCGGGTTAGGGACACTTTCAGAGTCTATTCTCGGTGTATTGAAAAGATGGGTATCGAGCACTTTGAGACCATTGGTGGCATCGGTCGCTGTGGGTTATGCCTGTGTGGCCTTCCTCGACCCCGCTGGCATCTCACGCAATCACGGAGATCATCTGCATCACGAATTCAACGGTTTTCAGAACAAGCGGGTCTCAGGCAAGCGCATGGGGCATTTTCTCAAAAAGAATCTGGAGGAAAGACACATCATCTTCAACACGGGTATAGATCACGGGTCAGAGATACAGGTGATGTTCTACTCTAATCATATCGCCTACGGGATACCGCCCAGCATGGAGGATTTGAAAATGATCCGCGAGAAATTCCCCCATCTGCCCATAGCAGTGATACAATTTCACCACCCGCTGCCCGAACACATCCTGAACGACCCCGGGCTGAAGCTGATTCCTTTCGATTATTAAGCGGGCTTGCTGACCTTGTTCAGAACCGGCATCAGCACCAGCCCCACCCCACCAAAGAGCAGGATGACCGCGGTCTGTGAGGTCCAGACGATCCAGCCGAGGGCCAGGCCACTCTCATAAGGCACCCCGTAAAGGCGCAACGCTTCTGCCACAGCTATAGGGTAAACCCCGATACCGCCCTGCACCAACGCGATACTGAAGGTACCGATGACAAAGGCGGCCAACACCCCACCAAGCGGCACATTGGCCGTTTCGGGTAGCGAGAGGAACGGCAACCAGAACATGACGAGATACATTGCCCAGATAAAAAGCGTGTGGGCAAGGAAGCTTCCCTTCTGCCGCATCCTCAAAATGGAAGTGACACCTTCGGTAAGACCCGATACGATGCCCCGCAACTTTACGAACAGCGGGAATGTGGAGGTGCGCAGCAATCGCCAGAATACGTAAGCCCCGACCGCACCCATCAGCACCACTCCTGCGAGCTTTGCCACCATAGCAGGAAGCTTCTCAGGAGAGAGACGGTCGCCCATCAGTTCAGCAATCTTATCGCCCAACATCTGAAACTGAAGAACGATGGTTAGCGCAATGATGGCATTGACCACGATAACGTCAGCGATGCGCTCAGCTACCACCGTGCCGAACAGCTTCTCGAACGGTTGACGCTCGAAGCGCGACACCATCACACACCTCCACACCTCACCGAACCTCGGCAGGATGAGGTTGGCCACATAGCCTATGAACACCGAAAGTATGCTGTTGACAAAACGGATGGTAATACCCATCGGCACCAGAAGGTACCTCCAGCGGTAGGCCCGACTCCAGTGACTCATGAAGGCCACGGCCACACTCAGCAACACCCAGATATACTCCGCACTGCGGAACGATGAGAGGATGTCGTCTATCTGTTCTTCAGAAAGCTTTTCGAACTGATACCACGCCACAAACACTCCGATTCCCAAAGGAATAACCACCTTCAGGGTATCGAGGATCTTGCTCTTCAAGGGTTCCGATCAACGAAGGGAGTTGGTGGCCGTGTCGGGAAAGACGAGGGTCGGCTTGAAACTTTTCGCCTCCTCAAAATCCATTGAGGCATAAGCGATGATGATGACGATATCGCCAACGGCCACCTTCCGAGCAGCAGGACCATTGAGACAGATCATGCCAGAACCACGGTCGCCTTTGATGACGTAGGTCTCAAGACGCTCACCGTTGTTCACATTGACAATCTGCACGCGCTCACCCTCGATCAGATTGGCCGCATCCATGAGGTCCTCGTCAATGGTGACGCTACCTATGTAATTGAGGTCAGCCTGCGTAACGGTTACGCGGTGCAACTTACTTTTGAGAACCTGTATCTGCATGGGGGGTGCAAAAGTAGCTATTTCACTTTCAGATTATCAATGAGTCGAACCTCACCCGCCCATGCGGCCACACAGACTCTTATGTCGCCAGTGAAGCCTTTGGCAATGGGAGAAAGTGTAGCCTCGTTCACCACTTCCACATACTCCGGCCTCAGGTTTGCCGCCTCCAAAATCAATGTGGCCTCATCGATCAGCGAGGCCAGCTCAGAGCTGTCGAAACCGTCCCTCACACGGCACATGGCACGATAAATAGCCGCAGCCCGTTCCCTATGATCGGCAGTAAGGAGCGTATTGCGGGAACTCATGGCCACACCATCGGCCTCGCGCATTGTGGGACAACCGACCACCCTCGTGGCATAACCCAACTTAGCGGTCATGTGGCGGATGATGGACAACTGTTGGAAATCCTTCTCTCCGAAATAAGCCGCATCGGGACCTATGATATCGAAGAACCTGGAGACCACCTGCACCACACCGTCAAAATGACCAGGCCGATTGGGCCCCTCCATGTAAGCATCAAGCCCATCAAGGTCAAAGCTCTTGCGCTCAGGACTGGGATAAACCTCTTGCACTGAAGGATAGAACATCACCTCCGCCCCTGCCGATTCGAGCATGGCTCTATCAGCATCGAATGTGCGTGGATAATGCTCGAGATCCGAGGCATTGTTGAACTGAACAGGGTTAACGAAAACCGTGACAACCACCACATCATTCTCTGACCTGGCCTGCGCTACCAGTGAGAGATGGCCCTCATGCAGCGCGCCCATGGTCGGAACCAGTCCGATGGTCATCCCATCAGTCCTGAACCGATGGATCAATGCGTTCAACTCAGCCACCGTAGCTACCACCTTCATGGGCAATTCTCTTAAAAAGCAGGGCCGCGAAACTATCCAATCCCTTGACTTGGTGGTCAAAAGCATGCGAAATGAAGAAAAAGTCGATAAAATGGAGCGGACGCTCGGCCAGTTAACCTTTTTTTTATACCTATCTTTGCATACTTCATTTCCTAACCTTAATCCAACACCACATGTCTGCCAAAGAGAGAATCCTTTTCGTTTCGCAGGAAATAACCCCTTATCTGCCAGAGAGTCAAATGGGGCTAATAGGAAGACATCTACCGCAGGGCATTCAGGAGAAAGGGAGAGAGATAAGAACATTCATGCCGAGGTACGGAAATGTCAATGAGCGCAGGAATCAACTCCATGAGGTGATTCGTCTGTCCGGTATGAACCTCATCATTGACGACAACGACCACCCCCTCATCATCAAGGTGGCGTCCATTCAGCCTGCTAGAATGCAGGTCTATTTCATCGATAACGAGGAGTACTTCCAGCGCAAGGCCATCCTGGTGGATAAGAACGGTAACGAGTTCACTGACAATGATGAGCGGGCTATCTTCTTCTGTCGTGGTGTGCTTGAGACGGTCAAAAAACTCGGCTGGGCACCAGACGTGATTCATTGTCAGGGCTGGATGACCTCCATCCTGCCGTTCTTGGTGAAAACAGTGTATCGTGAAGACCCGATGTTCGAGAACAGCAAGTTGGTCTATTCGCTGTATGACGACCGGTTCAACACCCCGCTGAATGACCGACTGGCAGACAAAGTGAAGTTCGACACCCTGACCGATGAGGATGTGGCCGCCTTCCGGAACACGGACTATCTCGGACTGACCAAAGCAGGCATCGACTACTCAGACGCCATTATCCTCGGTAGTGACAAGCTCCAAAAGGATGTTCTCGACCTTGCTGAGCAGTCAGGCAAGCCTACTCTGCCTTACCATGATGAGGACACCTACATCGAGGCATACTCGGAGTTCTACTCCGAGGTTCTGGCAGAGACCGGAGTTCTGGCAGACTGATAGGAGGAATACTGGATTTCACTTCGAGCAAGAGAGGACACATACGCCTGTTGGCCCTAATTAACGTTCTTTGCGGGCCCACTGCGGCCTACTTTGAACCATATCCCGCCAAATTTTTCCTTCATGTCATTTCTGCTGAGATTGTGGCTGCTCCTTTCGGTGGTAGCAGTGCTGATGCAATCTGCCTGCAAAGAACCCGAACTGATTGGGCTCGAAGTACTCCCTGATGACGCGTTCGGGGTCGAATGGGTTGACACCTTCACTGTAGAAGTACAGACGATACCTCTTGACTCGGTCATCACATCTAATCTCAACTCTTCCATCTATCTCTTCGGAGAGATGAATGACCCCGTTTTCGGACCGACCCGAAGCACCGTTTACACGCAATTCAGACTACCTTCCATCACCGTGGAGTTCCCCGCCACCGCAGTTGTGGATTCGGTCGTGCTAAGTCTCGCTTACAGTGATTGGTACGGGAACATCAACAAACTCAACGGAACGCAAGGAATCGGTGTTTATAGGCTCAATGACACCATAGTCGATGCAACGACTTACTACTCCACAGTCACACATGACTATGACCCAACGCCATTGGGGCAGCGGCAATTCCGTCCCGACCTTCTCTCAGATATCATTCTTGCCACCGATACTGTCGGCCCCTCGCTCAGAGTGCGCCTTGCTGATGATTTCGGGCAGCAGATACTGAATGCCGGATTCGATGGTTCTGGCACGCTTGCCAGTAACGAGTCATTCACAGAGGTCTTCAAAGGATTGGCTCTGGTGCCCGAAAACCCGAATATGGGGCCGGATGCAGGTGCTATTCTATCGTTCAACATCAACTCAGCGTTGACACGAGTCGAGTTGTACTACCACACTGCCGAAGCCGATTCGCTGCGCTTCAACTTGCCGATCGATGCATCGAGTGCCACTCACATGGCATTTGACCATGATTATCCTCTCAGCATAACGTCTATAATTGGTGAAAAGGAAGCGGGCAAGCAGAGAGGCTACATCCAGTCGATGGCCGGTCTGCGCATGCTCCTCGAATTCCCCACGTTGCGCTCATTGAAGGAGCAGGGCACTGTCGTGATAAACCGGGCTGAACTCGTCCTGCCCATTGAGGACGGTGCGTCTCCGCGCTACGCCCCCCCTGCACTGCTCAATGCCAATGAGGCAGACTCTCTGACCCGGGGGCTTCTGGTGATAGATGAATTGGAAGAATATTTTGGTGGCGTATACCGTCCACTCACCCGTGACTACGTGTTCAATCTGGCCCGACACGTTCAGCGCGTGCTCGACCGTCCGGATGATAGACCTTACTATGGCCTTCTGATCAGTAATTCAGGAAACTCTGTTAATGCTCGAAGAGGCGTATTCAGCGGCACCGAGAATGCCGAAAGACCTTTGAAATTAAGACTGACCTACACTATAATCAACTGACAATATGTGCGGAATAGTAGCATACCTGGGGCAAAAAGAAGCATACCCCATTCTTATAAAAGGGCTTCGAAGGCTTGAATATAGAGGTTACGACAGTGCTGGCGTGAGCCTCATTAACAAGGCAGGTGACCTGAACGTGTACAAATGCAAAGGCAAAGTGGATGACCTTGAAGCGTTTGCTGCGAATTCAGACCGTTCAGGATCCGTGGGTATCGGCCATACACGCTGGGCCACCCATGGTGAACCGAATGATGTGAATGCTCACCCGCATTACTCCGGAAGCGAGGAGCTCGCAATCATCCATAATGGTATCATTGAGAACTACTCCACCCTACGTGAGGAACTGAAGCTGAGAGGGCACTCATTCAAGAGTGACACGGATACAGAAGTGCTCATTCACCTCATTGAGGATGTTCAGCGAAATGAGCATTTGCCACTTTTCGAGGCGGTGCGTGTAGCATTGACACAAGTGGTCGGGGCCTACGCCATTGTCATCATCGACAAGCACAATCCCGACATGCTCATCGGGGCGAAAAAAGGAAGCCCGATGGTGGTCGGTGTGGGCGATGGGGAGTTCTTCCTTGCATCAGATGCCACACCCATCGTAGAGCACACCAAGAATGTGGTCTATCTGGAAGACGAGGAGATAGTGGAACTGAAAATGGGTGAGAACCTCCGGATACGGACCATCCGAAATGAGACCAAGACGCCCTACGTTCAAGAATTGGAGCTTCACCTCGAGGAGCTGGAGAAGGGTGGTTACCCGCACTTTATGCTCAAAGAGATATTCGAGCAACCCCGCTCCATAGCTGACAGCATGAGGGGCAGGATTCGCACTGCCTCGGGCGAGGTCATCCTCGGGGGCATCATAGACTACGACCAGAAGATGATCAATGCCAAGCGCATCATTATCGTGGCATGTGGTACAAGTTGGCACGCAGGGCTCGTTGGTGAGTACCTGATCGAGGACCTCGCGCGGATTCCTGTGGAAGTGGAATACGCATCAGAGTTCCGCTATCGCAATCCGATCATATCGGAGGAAGATGTGGTCATCGCTATCTCACAATCGGGCGAGACTGCCGACACTCTGGCGGCTCTTGAACTTGCCAAATCCAAAGGCGCAACGATCATCGGTGTATGCAATGTAGTGGGGTCTTCCATCGCGCGTCTAACTGATGCGGGATCGTACACCCATGCCGGGCCAGAGATAGGAGTGGCCTCCACGAAGGCATTTACAGCTCAGGTCACTGTGCTCACGCTCATGGCGCTTCACCTTGCGCAGAAGAAGGGCACCATTCCCCAATCACGCCTCCAACGCCTGCTTGCCAGTCTTATGCAGATTCCTGAACAGGTGGAGGAAGCACTGAAGTCAGATGCCTTGGTGCAGCACATTGCGGAGCAGTTCAAAGATGCCCGCAATTTCCTGTATCTGGGTCGCGGCTACAACTTTCCCGTTGCACTTGAAGGAGCCTTAAAGCTGAAGGAGATCTCCTACATCCATGCCGAAGGCTATCCTGCCGCTGAGATGAAGCACGGCCCCATCGCATTGATCGATGAGGAAATGCCAGTGGTTGTGATAGCAACGAAGAAAGGCACTTACGAGAAAGTGATCAGCAACATTCAGGAGGTCAAGGCCAGAAAGGGCCGAATTATCGTGGTCGTTACCAAAGGCGATACCGTAGCAGCGGGACTTGCCGACCATGTTATTGAAGTACCTGAGACTGAAGAGGAACTAATGCCACTATTGGCCTCGATCCCGCTTCAACTGCTGTCCTATCACATCGCAGTAATGCGAGGTTGTAACGTAGATCAACCCCGGAATCTGGCCAAATCAGTTACGGTGGAATAATTGCCTCAGCTACAAAACCGAACGGCCCCGTCAGAACTGTCTGACGGGGCCGTTTCTGTTTTAATTACTCACTCGGAGCAAAATCACTTCGCCTCTGCGTAGCGTCTGCTCACCTCATTCCAATCGATCACATTGAAGAACGCGCTGATATAGTCCGGTCTGCGGTTCTGGTAATTCAGGTAGTAGGCATGTTCCCAAACATCCAGTCCGAGAATGGGAGTGCCACCACAACCGATGCCAGGCATAAGCGGGTTGTCCTGATTTGCCGATGAGCAAACCTCCACCTTGCCACCTTTGTGAACGCACAACCAAGCCCAGCCAGAACCGAAACGCGTTGCAGCGGCCTTAGCAAATGCTTCCTTGAACGCAGCGAAGGAACCGTAAGCAGTATTGATGGCAGTAGCAAGCTCGCCAGTTGCCTCGCCTCCACCGCTGGGAGACATCACCGTCCAAAAAAGTGAATGGTTGTAGTGCCCGCCTCCGTTATTGCGGATAGCTGCGTTATCGAAGCCCTGCACCATGACCTCCTCAATGGATTTGCCATCGAGATCACTGCCAGCAATGGCATTATTCACATTGGCAACATATGCATTGTGATGCTTAGAGTGATGTATCTCCATGGTACGGGCATCAATATGAGGCTCCAGCGCATCATAGGCGTAGTTGAGTTTTGGGAGTTCAAAAGACATTTTATTCAATTTTGATGGTTAAACAATGAATGGCCCAAATATAGCCACTCAAGAACGGAAGACGGGTACATAAGCTGTTACTTGAGAACATTTGAGCACATCCTTAAGCTGTTCTACCTTCGCCCGGTCAATTCACATCACACCATGTACGGAGGATTTCATAAGCACCTTGAAGCCGAACTCAGTTCCATTCGCGATGCAGGACTTTTCAAGAAAGAACGCATCATAACCACCCCACAGGGATCGGAGGTCAAGGTTAGCACAGGAGAGGAAGTCATCGTCATGTGCGCGAACAACTACCTCGGCCTCAGCTCGCATCCTGAGGTGGTACAGGCCGCGAAAGACGCACTCGACACGCATGGATTCGGTATGAGTTCGGTGCGTTTTATCTGTGGAACCCAGGATGCACACAAACAGCTTGAGCGAAAGATATCCGACTTCCTTGGTATGGAGGACACCATACTTTATGCCGCCTGTTTCGATGCCAACGGAGGCGTGTTCGAGCCATTGTTCGAAGCAGAGGATGCCATCATCAGCGATGAGTTGAATCACGCCTCAATCATTGACGGAGTGAGGCTATGCAAAGCGGCCCGTTATCGTTATCGCCACAGCGACATGGCCGATCTGGAGCAGCAGCTTAAGGCAGCACAGGCCCAAAGATTCCGTGTCATTGTCACGGACGGAGTGTTCAGCATGGACGGGGATATTGCCAAACTCGCTGAGATATGCGACCTCGCTGAGCAATACGATGCCCTGGTAGTAGTTGATGATTGCCATGCAACCGGCTTCATAGGCAGAACTGGGCGTGGCACCCATGAGCACTGTGGTGTAATGGGACGGGTTGACATCATCACCTCAACCCTCGGCAAGGCACTTGGCGGTGCGATGGGTGGCTTCACATCCGGCAAGAAAGAGGTCATCGAGATGCTTCGACAGCGGTCGCGCCCTTACCTTTTCTCCAACTCATTGGCACCAAGCATCGTGGGAGCATCCAACCGCGTATTCGACCTACTCAGTTCCACCACCGACCTTCGCGACCGTTTAGAGCAGAACACACTTCACTTCAAGAACGGAATCAAAGCCGCAGGACTGGACACCAAACCGGGAGACTCCCCCATTGTGCCCATCATGCTCTACGATGCGCCTTTGGCTCAACAGTTTGCGGAGAAATTGCTCCAGAGGGGCATATACGCCATCGGTTTCTTCTATCCCGTGGTGGCCAAAGGTCAGGCGCGCATCCGTGTACAGATATCGGCTGCCCACACCACCGAGCAGCTTGACAAGGCCATTGCGGCTTTCAGCGAAGTGGGAAGAGAGCTGAACGTGCTGAAGGATTGATCGCTGTGAAAAAACCATTTCAAGAGATTTTCTCATTCATCTGTTGAATTAAGAAAAAGCTGCTTACCTTCGCAGCCCCAAAAATGGGACAGGATTTCGTAAGAATCATCTGAACAACAGTAATGGCAACTCTGAAAGCTCCAAGCTTCAAGACGATTTCTGCCAACAAGGCGACCGCCAACAAGGAATGGGTCGTTATTGATGCAGAAGGTCTTCCCCTCGGTCGCGTGGCCTCCACGGTGGCTTACTATCTGCGCGGCAAGAACAAGGTGAACTTCACCCCACATGTCGACTGCGGTGACAATGTCATCGTGCTCAACGCAGACAAGGTGCTGCTCACTGGCAACAAAGCTGAGACCAAAGAGTACATACACTACACCGGTCATCCCGGAGGTCAGCGTACCCGCTCGGTCGCTCAGGTTCTTGCCAAGCACCCCGCGGGTCTCATAGAGAAAGCCGTTAGAGGCATGCTTCCCAAGAACCGTCTTGGCCGCGCCCTGTTCAACAACCTCCATGCCTATGCTTCAGCAGAGCATCCACATGAGGCTCAGAAGCCACGAACCATTACTTTGAACTGAATCGATCATGGAAGTTACCAATGCACTTGGAAGACGGAAGACCGCAGTAGCGCGGGTCTATCTGAAGCCCGGAAACGGTGAGATCACCGTGAACAAACGCAACGTGAAAGAGTATTTTCCCACAGCAGCCCTTCAGGCATCAGTGGTGAAACCTTTCAATGTACTTGAGGTGTTCGGTCAGTACGATGTTACTGTGAATGTTGCAGGAGGCGGTATCACCGGTCAGGCTGAGGCAATTTCACTTGGCATCTCCCGTGCGCTCGTGAAGCTCAACAGCGAAAGCAAACCTGCCCTTCGTGCGGAAGGACTCATGACGCGTGATGCCCGTATGGTGGAACGGAAGAAGTTCGGCCAGAAGAAAGCCCGTAAGAAGTTCCAGTTCAGCAAGCGTTAATCCTCCGCTGCCCTCATTCTTTTCAGAAAAAACATCAATGGCTCAACCTACAGTACAGCAACTTCTTGAGGCAGGTGTCCACTACGGTCACCTCAAGCGCAAGTGGAATCCTGCTATGGCCCCATACATCTTCATGGAGAAGAATGGGACACACATCATCGATCTCAACAAGACTGCTGTCAAGTTGGACGAGGCATGTGCAGCAGTAAAGAGCATGGCCCGCGCAGGCAAGAAGATCTTGTTTGTGGCAACCAAGAAACAGGCTCAGGAGATCGTGGCCCGCGAGGCACAGCGTGTTAACATGCCCTACGTCACTGAGCGGTGGCCCGGTGGAATGTTGACCAACTTCGCCACCATCCGCAAAGCGGTGCGTAAAATGGATACCATCGATAAGATGAAGACCGATGGAACCTTCGAAACCATGAACAAGCGTGAGCGGTTGATGGTATCCCGTCAGCGCGAGAAACTCGAGAAGAACCTTGGGTCAGTAGCTGAACTCACCCGTCTTCCTTCTGCCATATTCATTGTGGATATCGTGAAGGAACATATTGCGGTGAACGAGGCCCACAAACTCAATATCCCGACCTTCGCTATTGTTGATACCAACGGTAATCCGAAAGAAGTGGATTTCGCCATTCCGGGCAATGACGATGCGGCCAGTGCTATTGAGATCATCGTGAAGTCTTTGACTGATGCCGTTGCCGAAGGTTTGGCCGAGCGCAAGTCTGGCAAGGACGATGTGAAAGAAGAGGCAGTGGAAGCATCCGCCAACGAGGAGGAGAACGCAGAGGCCTGATCACTCTACCTTCAACAACAATTGAAAGCTGAGAGGCGGGTCTCCATGAGATCAGCCTCTTTTCTTTAAGACCACACCACGATTACCAAGAAATCAACAACAAAAAAATGGCACAGATTACAGCATCACAGGTTAATGAGCTCCGCAAACAGACAGGCGCGGGTATGATGGATTGCAAAAAAGCACTCGTAGAGGCAAATGGCGATATGGACGCTGCCATCGACTTTCTTCGCAAACAAGGACAGAAGGTCGCAGCAAAGCGTTCAGACCGTGATGCCAAAGAAGGCGTTGTCATCGGTGATGCCAAGAATGGCGTTGCAGCACTTCTTGTACTCAACTGCGAAACTGACTTCGTGGCCAAAACAGATGATTTCGTGGGTTTTGCGAAATCTATACTTGACCTGGCCATCGACAAGCAACCAGCGGGCATCGCTGCTCTGCTGGCACTTCCATACGGTAACGGCACGGTAGCTGATGCCATGACTGACCTCAGCGGAAAAACAGGCGAGAAGATAGAGGTGGGTTCTGTCGAGTATGTCAGTGCCGACACGGTTGTGGCATACAACCATCCAGGCAACAAAGTGGGCAGCATTGTAGGTCTGAACAAAGGAAACCTCGACAGTATCGCAAAAGACGTGGCCATGCAAGTGGCTGCAATGGCACCAGTGGCTCTAAACAAGGACAGCGTTCCTCAATCCGTGATTGACAAAGAGATCGAGATCGGGAAAGAACTAGCCATCCAAGAAGGCAAACCAACTGACATGGCCGAGAAGATCGCTGTAGGCCGCCTGAACAAGTTCTTCAAGGAAAGCACACTCTTGGAGCAAGTGTTCGTGAAAGACGGTAAGATCAGCGTGAAAGAGTACCTCGGTCAGACAGACAAGGAACTGACAGTGACCGACTTTAAGCGGTATTCCTTGAACTGATCATCACTACCGAAGAAGGGGGCCACGGTCCCCTTTTTCATGCCCATGTTTTTCGCTCAGAATTGCGATGAGATCGTGGAAATCTTGTTGCTGCTGACGAGCTCCGAATTCAAAGAGAAAATCCAACTTGCGACCATGAAATACAACCGCATCCTCCTGAAACTCAGTGGCGAGTCACTGATGGGCAAAAAACAGTTCGGAATCGATCATGACAGGCTTAGTCAGTATGCCAAAGAGATCAAGGAAGTGGTTGACGGTGGGATGCAAGTGGCCATAGTCATCGGTGGGGGAAACATCTTCCGCGGTATTCAAGCGGCTGAGGGTGGGATGGACCGGGTGCAAGGTGATTACATGGGCATGCTCGCTACAATGATCAACAGCATGGCGCTGCAATCTGCATTGGAAGTGCTAGGGGTCCAAACGCGGCTGATGTCTGCGATAAAAATGGAAGAAGTGGCCGAACCATTCATCCGTAGACGAGCCATCAGGCATCTGGAAAAAAGTCGCGTAGTGATTTTCGGGGCGGGTACCGGAAATCCATATTTCACCACAGACTCAGCAGCATCACTGCGGGCCATCGAGATTGAGGCCGATGTGATATTGAAGGGTACTCGGGTGGATGGCATTTACACGGCCGACCCTCTCAAGGATCCGAATGCAGAGAAATTCACCTCTATCACATTCAATGAGGTATTTACTCGAGGGCTGCAAGTGATGGACATGACCGCGTTCACACTTTGTCATGAAAACAACCTTCCCATCATCGTCTTCGATATGGACAAGGGAGGCAACCTGATGAAGCTCCTGAAAGGGGAATCGATCGGCACGCTTGTTCACGGTTGAGCAAGCATACTTGACCGACTCTGCTGCTGCTAATTCTTGCCTTTGAGCTGCACGGGTAATTCTACACGCCCCGTGCCTCCGTCAGCATCGAGTGGGACCTTTACCCTTTTGCGGAAATCACCAAGCGAAGGGGTGGTTACTACCACATCATACTCACGATTGCCAGGAAGAGCGACCATGTAGTTACCATCCTCATCAGAGTATGTCTCGCCCATCAGGCTGGCACCGTTGGGGTCCAGGAAGGTGATCTTGGTCGATATGGCGTTCCCTGCTTCATTTACCACAGTGCCGCGCACAATGCCCAAACCTGATTTTTCGGCCGACAGCTTATTATCGCTCAACACATTGTAATTGCTGAGGTCGATGCGCATGATGTCATATTTCTTGGAGCCTTCCGCGCTGGAGCAGTAGTAAGCGGTCTTTCCGTCAGTGGTGAGCACAAAATCAAATTCATCGCCTGATGTATTGATAGGATACCCGAGATTCTCGGGCTTGCTCCAACTTCCATCCTCCCCTTTGACGGAGCGGAAAATGTCGTAGCCCCCCATGTTGCGATGACCACGGCTGCTGAAGAACAATGTTTTACCGTCAGGATGCAGGAACACGGACTTTTCATCCTCAATCGTATTGATGCCAACAAGATTGACCGGATTGGCCCAGGTGTTACCGCCTGTGCGTTGCGCCATCCACAAGTCTCCATTGCCTGCTCCCTTTGGACGCTCTGAAGCGAAATAAAGTGCATTGCCGTCTGCTGAGATAGCAGCGTAACTCTCCCAGTAACTGGTATTCACTGGCTTACCCAGAGAGAGCGGATTCCCCCAACGGTTGAGACTCGTGAGGAAGTTGGCGTCTGCTCCTCCCTGCTCCAACGCCTCTTGGGCACCCTTGTTCATGCGTGTCTTACTGATGAAGATGTCTCCTCCGCCCTCATTCTGGTATAGGAATATCTGCTTGCCGTCAGGAGAAACACTCATGGAAGCATCGTGCCTTCCGGGCTTATTGATAGAACCGGGAATAGGTTCAGCAGGAGCCCAGCCACCAATGCTGTCACTCCAATAGCTGATGAACACTTTCTCGTAGAAATCATTGTCATAAGCATCACGCTCAGTGAAACCCTCGGCCTCACGTCTTGAGGTGAAAACCATGATGCTTCCATCAGCCGTGATGGAGGGATGGTATTCATGATTCTCGGCTGTGTTGATGTTGGATCCAGCACTTAGAATCTTCACGTTCACGGGATTCGCCATTAGTTCTATCGCAGTAGAGACCTGCGTGCGAAGCTCCTCCGCCTTGTCGATATCAGGCTTCTTGAGCTTTTCCTGCCCCATGTAGCGGTTTACCATCTCAAGGGACTGCTCCTGCTTGCCTGTCATGCGATAAGCCACCGCAGTCGAGTAGTCGAGGTCTTTATCGACTCCTGGATCCAACTCACGTGCTTTCTCCAAATAGGCCAGTGCGTCCTTTCCCTGATTCATGGCAAGGTAACATTCTGCTATGCGGTAATTGAGCAGCGGGTTGCCACCGTGGGCAGTGTACAATTGCAGATAGACCTGAAGGGCCTCCTGATAGTTGCCTTCAGTAAAACGGTTGCGGGCCTGAGACATGCGAATCACGTCCGGACTACCAAGCACTTGTGCACTCACCTCGGCCGCACCCGCCAATGACAACCAGAGAAGGAAGTAGGGAAAAAGCTTTTTCATGTTATTGATTATGTCAAGGGCCAAAGTAGTTGTTTCCGAGAAAAGTTAGAACGGTGCTCAAAGCTCGGATGACCAAATTAAAAACAGTCGCATCGCTTCACGTTTTCTATCATCCAGATCATAGGAGATGTACTGGTTCACGTAGCGCACAAGCTCTTGTGCATTGACTCCACCACGTTGTCTCACAGCCTCTTCTCGATGTTTCACACCGAAGGCGAGCGCGTTATTGAACGCTGCAAGAAAATCAACAGGAAGCGCTACCCTGCTCACCCAGCATGCAAACACGAATGGCAGACCAGTTAGCCTCTTCCACTCCTCAGCAAGGTCGATGACAAGGGAATACTTCGACAAAAGCCCGAAAGCCCTGTCACCGATAACCACCCCGGCAGTTGTACCCTTTATATTCTGGATATACCCTTCCTCTGCCGGAATCCAAATGGGATTGATGCCGAAGTGCCGCTGAGCAAGCACTCTCATCAAAAGCACCGAGGTGCGCGAATGATGATCGAGATAGATATGTGTGACATGCTCCAACGGGACCTCACTAAAAAGGCACACCGTCTGCACTGGACCATCCGCACCTATGCAGAAATCACCGATAACCTCAGCATCTGGAAGTTGCGCCATGGCACCCACTGGCACAAGTCCCATATCGGCCTCGCCAGAGGCAAGCATCGCTGCACACTGGGACGGGATGGCAAGCGTAAGACCAATAGATGTACCGACAAGGCCCATCGTCTCCAGACCGTGCAAGAACGGGTAAGTATTGGCATAACTCACAGCCACCAAATTAAAAGCCCCAATTGGTTCCATCGCCTACAAATGTCGGTTTGACACGCTATCAGTTATCCGTTACTTTTGAACCAAACAAGTTCACACCATGAGAATTCAGAACATTTTTCTTCCATCGCTCCTTCTTATCGGGCTTTTCACGGGGTCGTGCAATGACAACTGTTGCTCGCTGGGCGTGAATAAGATTTGCGAAGGCGATGCCTTCTGCGAGGGTTATGCCTCTTGGGAGGAATGCAGAGAATATCTTGAAAACAACCTTACCTACAACTGCAACTGATGAATCGGCCTGGATCTATCTGCAGGAGCATCCTGTCTGGCGCGTCTGCGTCCGTCCTGCTGTCAGCCATTTTGACGGTAACAGGAATGCAATCATGCAATGAGGCTGATTGCTGCTCCAACTTTCAGGGAATCCGCTGGTGTGAGTTCGATACTCCCGATACCTACGACAGTTGGGAAGACTACAAAGAGTATCTGCAAAGCCAAGGTTATGCCTGTAACAACTCCTGAAATGAAATCGCTCAGAACGCATCCGTTAGTAGCATTACTTGTCATCTCATGGGCCACCATCTCATTGACATCATGTGCTGACGAGTGCTGCACGTACATGGAGAACAATCAGGAGATCACACAGTGTAGGAATGACCAGGTGAACCGTGGCGATTGGAGTGCCGTGAGAGGCTATGCACTCAGTCAGGGCGGAGTCTGTGATTAGAGTGCTGATGTATTGCATGATTTATTGCAGAGATCTGTTTAGGTGAAATCACGTAGTTGCAAAAACGATTTTTCATGCATATTTGTGGTGCTAACCAAAACCATCAACACCATGAAAAAGAAAAGAGTGCTTGTGGGAATCCTTCCCGTACTTGGAATCCTCGCGGTTTCTTTGTCAACAACCCTCACTTCTTGCAGCGACTGTTGCACCGTGCTCGGTGTGAAAGTGTGCAAGGGCGATTACGACCCCGATAACTACGGTGGAGTCACTTGGGAGGAGTGGAAAGAGGCAGCAGGCTGCTAATCCTCTTGTCGGATAACGGCCCTGTTGATTCATTCTACAGGGCCGTTTCTTATTTTGAGCGTGATGCGGTGAACTCCGTAAATCCGTGAAGTCAGTTACAGAACATGTCCTTACCTTTTCACATCTGAACAAAAACCGTTATGTCATGAGAAAGTATTTTCTGACCACATTCCCGTTGCTGGCAATGATGGCGCTTCTGGTGTCATCATGCGCAGATGAGTGCTGTGAGCATCCCAGCCCGAATGAACCGACCATCTGCAAGAGCGATATTCCCCCAGGAAACACCGTGGGATGGCCAGCATACAAGCTGACCATTCAGGCAGCAGGCTATGTCTGTGACTAACGATCGCAGCCAAGGTGCAAACCCCGTTCCCGACCATCGGGAACGGGGTTTCTTCTTTCTGCTATGAACCACGTGAGCATTAGCTTTGGCGGATGAAAACCGATGCACTCCATGCCGTATCGCCCATAGACGGACGGTACGCCCGCCACACTTCCGATCTCTCGGTCTATTTCTCTGAGGCCGCGCTCATCCGTTACCGCGTGAGGGTGGAGATTGAGTACTTCATCGCACTCTGTGAACTGCCGCTGCCACAACTGGCGGACGTTGACCACGGCATTATCCCAAAACTCCGTGAGATCTACCTCCAATTCAACGAAGCGGATGCCCTGCGCGTGAAGGAACTGGAGCAGACCACCAACCACGATGTGAAGGCGGTGGAATATCTCATCAAAGACAAGTTCGATGCTCTCGGTCTCAGCGGGGCGAAGGAGTTCATTCACTTCGGACTGACCAGCCAGGACATCAACAACACGGCCACCCCACTAATGATGAAGGAGGCCACGGCCAACGTGGTGCTGCCCCTACTCGACACACTCATCGCAAAGTTGAGTAGTCTCGCAGATGATTGGAGGGACATCGCACTGCTGGCCCGCACCCACGGACAGCCCGCCTCCCCTACCCGCTTGGGCAAGGAGATGAGCGTGTTCGTGGAAAGGCTAGAGGCGCAGCGAGGCCAACTGCTGGCCGTGCCCTACTCCGCCAAGTTCGGGGGGGCCACGGGGAATTTCAATGCGCATCATGTGGCCTATCCCGAAATCGACTGGACAGGCTTCGCCAATGGCTTTGTGAACAGCACGCTCGGCCTGAGCCGCTCGCAGACCACCACCCAGATCGAGCACTACGACAACATCGCGGCCTGGTGCGATGCCCTGCGCAGGATCAACACCATCATCCTCGACCTGGACCGCGATATGTGGATGTATGTGATGAATGACCTGTTCAAGCAGCGCATCAAGACGGGTGAGGTGGGCTCATCGGCCATGCCGCACAAGGTTAATCCCATCGACTTCGAGAACTCGGAGGGCAACATCGGCCTCGCCAACGCGATGCTGGGGCATCTGGCCGAGAAGCTTCCTGTGTCGCGGCTTCAGCGTGACCTTACGGACAGCACCGTGCTGCGGAACATCGGTGTGCCGCTGGGCTACATGCTCATCGCCATGAAGAGCACCCTGCGCGGACTGGACAAGCTACTGGTGAACGAGGAGCGCATCCACGCTGAACTGGAGCAGAACTGGGTCGTGGTGGCCGAGGGCATCCAGACGGTGCTTAGGCGCGAGGGCTACCCGCAGCCTTACGAGGCTCTCAAGGAGTTCAGCCGCACCAATGCCAAACTGGATAAAACGGCCATGCTCGCTTTCATCGACTCACTGGCGGTGAGCGATGTCATCAAAGAGGAACTGCGCGCCATCACGCCTTTCAATTACGTAGGCATCTGATTTTTTCTTCTGAAATGAAGAAAAAAACCGCAACACTTGCTGTTGGCCTTTTGCTGCTGATGACGGCATGCTCGCCCAATGACCATGGGCAAGCACCGACACCTGCCGTTCCCGACCCTGCGCACAACAGCAGGAATAGTGTTGACTGGGATGGAGTCTATCAAGGAACTGTTCCCTGTGCCGACTGCGAGGGCATCAGTACTGTAATCATGCTGAACCGTGACCTTACATTCTCGCTGGAGACAATGTACCTCGGCAAATCAGACATTTCTTTTCAAGAAGAAGGCAATTTCAGCTGGACGGATAATGGCAGCACGGTGATACTAGACCTTGATGGTGAACTGCAACCGACCCGTTATCATGTTGGCGAGAACCGACTCACTCAGCTTGACCTGAATGGTGACCGCATCACGGGCGAACTGGCCGACAGCTACGTACTGCTGAAGCAGTGACCATAGCGAAGGTTATTTACCATCGTCCTTAAGGAAAATGTGGTCGGGATAGACCACCTTGCTGAGATAAAGACCCTGTGCGGGGGCCGATGTGCCAGCCTCGGAGCGGTTGCCGCTATCGAGGATGCGCTGCATCTCACCGACCGCATACCTGCCCCGTCCAATATCGACCAGTGTGCCCACCACGGCCCGCACCATGTTCCGCAGGAAACGGTTGGCTGTGATGTGAAAGCGCAGAAAGTATTCATCCTCCGTCCAGCGAGCCTCAGTAACGGTGCAGATGTTGGTCTTGTTGGCCGCGTGTGACTTGCAGAAACATCCGAAATCGCGCTCACCGATGAGCATGGCTGCAGCCTCGTTCATGAGGGTAATGTCCGTGGGATAGACGCACCTCCACGAGAGTCCCTGATGAAACGGATCCTTGTGCTTGATGATGAGGTACTCGTAGCTTCGCCATCGGGCCGAGAACCGCGCATGGGCGTTGTCCACCATCGGATGCACGGCCTGCACCGCCACATGGGGATGCAACATGTTGTTGAGCTTGAAGAGAAAAGTCTCAGCCCCATCGGCCAATTCATCAGCGTCAAAATGGGCGAAGTACTGGCTGGCATGGACGCCTGTATCCGTGCGGCCGCAGCCGATGATACTAACCTTATCGCGCAGCAGTGTGGAGACCTTGTCGGTCAGCTCCTGCTGCACAGTGTGGCCGTTGGGCTGTATCTGCCAACCATGGAAACCGGTGCCGTTATAGGAGAGTTCGAGAAAGTAGCGCAATTGTAAATGATATAAGAATCCGGTCACCCCCCACTCCTCTTGGCCCTGAACCCCTCTTTCAGCAGGATGTCCAGCACACGGGCAGCATGGTCGCCTTGCACAATGATCTCACCGTCATTGACCGCACCACCCACCCCGCACTTGGTCTTGAGCAGCTTGCCGAGTTCCTCCAATGCGGCATCAGGGCCTTGGAACCCAGTGACGATGGTCGCCACCTTGCCCTTGCGGTTCTTGCGGTCGAGCAGCACGCGCAGATCCTGTTTCGCAGGGGCGATACTTTCCTCCTCCTGCTCCTCACCGCTGTCGAGCGGCAGGTCGCGGTTGGTGCTGAACACCAGACTACCTAGGCTCTCAAGCCCCTTAAATGTCTTCTTTGTCATCGGGCACTATCACTTTGAGGGATAACGGATTGACGGTGAAATGCAGCTCCTGTCCCAGATCGAAGGGATCCCCATCGAGGTGCGAGGTATCGTTGCGCTCCTGCACGATGGTCAGCTCGCGGCAGCGCACAGTTTTCACCAGCGGACTTTTATGGATGTTTCTCAGAAAAAGCCTGATGATGAGTCCAAGGCTGTTGAGCATAGTGGTGTCGTGGCAAATGACCAGGTCGAGCATCCCATCATCGATGAGCGCCTCTGGGGCGATGAGCGCGTTATTGCCATACTGAGGCGAGTTGGCCACCGTGATCACATTCGCCACGGCCTCGAACGGCTCGCCACCGTCCACCGTGAATACGTACCGCTGCGGCTTGTACTCACCCAAGGATTTTATCCCCACCATGAAATACCGCCAAAGCCCACGCAGCTTCAACTTGTGGAACTTGCTCGACACGTAAGCATCGAAGCCCACGCCAGCCACATTCATGAACGGGATGCCGTTGGCGATGCCAGTGTCCATCGTGCGAAGGCGGAAGTTGTTGATGTTATCAACTGCTTTGGCAATGTTCATCGGCACCTTGAGCGAACCAGCCAGCCCGTTGCCCGACCCTGCGGGAATGATACCGAGAGCCACGTCAGTGCCTGCCAGCGCAGACCCCACCTCGTTGATGCTGCCGTCACCACCTACGATCACCACCGCGTGGCAGCCCTTCGCCACGGCCTCCTTCGCCAGTTCGTGTGCGTGGCGGTGATACTCGGTGTAAACCGTCTCTATCTCAAACTTTTCCGTGTCCAAACGCTCCGCGAGCAGGCGGGCAGCCTTCTTCTGCCTCCCAGTGCCTGACACGGGGTTGACGATGATGCGCAATCTCCTCTTCATTCCCTTCACTCTTGCCACGCCTCCAACGTCATGCGGTTGTGGATGAGCGCACGTCTGTAATTCTGCAAATATCCTTTCATCAGCCGCTCCCGCAAGGCGGTTTCGTCAAGCCGCACCTCCTTGGTATCGTTGTGCGCCATGGGGTCGATGGCGAGGTCGTACAGTGCCATCACCTGCTCGCCATTGAAGGTCAGCAACATGCCGTCATTCAGTATCTGGTAGCGGTCGAACTTGAAGGCCACGGCCATGTGCGGGTCATTTCCATTGAAAACATTGAAACCCAGTGAGAAGAACGGTTTACCGTAACCCAGCAGCGAGAGCACCGATGGCATGATGTCCACCTGCTGCATCACCGTGTCCCAGCGGCCCTTGAGCAGCGTGTCGCTTGGATGGAAGAAAAGGATGGGAACACGCAGCGAGCCGAGCGTGGTCTGAAACTCGGAGAACTCCGAAAGCGAGGTGTGGTCGGCCGTGATGACGAAAAGCGTGCTGTCGAACCAGTCCGTTCTTTGCGCAGCCTCGAAGAACTGACGCAGCGACCAGTCCGCATAGCCGATGCTCTCGTGGATGGGCAGGGTTCCTTCGGGGAAAAGCCCTTTCATCTCCTTCGGGACGGTGTAGGGATGATGGCTGGAGAGCGAGAACAGTCCTGCCATGAATGGCTTTTTCATCTCCGAAAAAAAATCGACACTATAAGTGAGGAAGTGATGGTCGAAGATTCCCCAGTGGCCGTCATGGTGGCCCTCGTGCGGATATTCGCGCCTGCCGATATACTGGTCGAAACCCGCCTGATAGGCGAACGACTCCAGCCCCATAGTGCCATTTTCCCCACCATGAAGGAAAGCCGATGAATAGCCCATTTCCCCCAACAGTGATGGCAGGCTCTCGAAGCGGTTCTGTGCGTAGCGTGAGGTGATGAACGGCTCGTACATCAGCGTGGGCAGGGCTGCGAGACAGGCGGGCACGCCCTCGATGGAGCGGTGGCCGTTGGCATGGGCATTCGTCATCAGCAGCCCCTCAGCGCACAGCGAGTCGAGGAATGGCGTATAGGTTTGGCCCTTGCCGTTGAGCGCGCCCACATACTCGCTGCCGAAGCTCTCCATGATGAGCACCACCACGTTGTGCCCGCGAAGCCTGCCGTGCCATTCGCCCACAGGTTGCTGGACGGGACTGACGGGGTTCTCGCCCTCAGGGAAATAGACCTTCTCCAGCAGATCAGGCTTTCCGAGGGTCTTTAGAATGGTGAAGGAAGTATTGAGTTCCAACACGCTGAAATGGGGTTGTCCTCCCCTGCCCGCATCAATGATGCCGATGGGAATGCGCTGCATGCCTCCCCGCATCGCCACGACCATCAGCGCACCGAACAGCACCATGACGCCCGTGGCCACAAATTTCCCTGCCTTTTCCTTTTCCCTCAGAAAAACAGGATGGACAGTCCTGTTGTAAAGAAAAAGCACCAGAAGCATGATCAAGAGCCACAGGGCGATGAGGTACCAGAAATCACGCACGAGGTCGGGGCCAATGAGCAAGATGTCCTTGCTGAGAAAGGCGAACTGAAACAGGTCATCGGTACTGCGCCTTGATGTGAAGCGGAAGAACTCGGCATCAATGCAATTGAGCAGATTCATGGCTCCAACCGCGCCAAGAAACCACAGACGTTGAAAAGCCCTCACCTTGTCATGAACGGGAAGAAGTAGAACAAACGGCAGCAGCCAGTATGCAGAACTCACCGCATCGAAGCGGATGCCGTTCACAAAAACCGACAGAACCTCCGAAGCCCCTCCACGGAAGGACGCGAGGTTATTGACAAAGAAAACGAGTCGGGTGAGCGTTAGCGATATTAAGGCGATGGCCCAAGACGCCACGAACCTCCTGATGAGGGCACGGTGCATGGCTGCAAGTTACTCAGTCAACAGGCGTGCAGAATATCACGCAGTCCCGATAAACCTCCTGACCACTTGGCAACCAAGCGCTATAGAGAATAGTAATGTAGCCAGTATCGTCCATATGGCCCTCGCCACGGAAAGTCAGGGGCTGACCGCCTACACTCAGGTCCTGCCGCGGGATGACGAGCTCCTGACGGCTGATCAGCGCACGGACGGTGATTCCGTTAGTGCCGAAATTGATTATCTTCACATCATCCTTCTCATCCACTCGAAGGTCGTCCTCGGCTATGGTCATGAAGTTAGGTTCCACCATCAAAGTGTCGGGCCAGCAGATGTGCAGTGCTTCATAGACCCCGAGGAATTTATCGCGGGCATTGATGCATGTACCATCATCGCGCACGGCATCGGGATTATAATTGTCAGCCCTGCGATTAGTACACCCCACCTCTTCGTTGCATCCGGAAATCACCGTAGATAATGCCAGTCCGGTGATAAGGACCATAGCGAGGAGCAAACGGTTTGACAGTGCGTTCATCTGATTCATCTCAATCCTCCAATTCCTTGACACCGTAAAGGTTAAGATACAGGGTTATATCCTGAAAGACACCTGGTTCCACCTCCACATTCTCTTCAAGCCTTGTGTAATTCAGTTCCAGCACACGGCCATTTATGCGCCCCTCACCACTGAAGCGGTATGCTCCGATAGTCTGATTGATGGTGAATCTGTACTGCGATACAATTCTGCCTGCAAGGGCGTAGATAGGCTGGTCGAAGTTGGTGATGCCGATGATGAGCATATCGGGGGTCTGTGCCGTCTCATCTGTGATGCTAACTCTTACTTGATCGTAGGACGTCATAACCTCATCACCCAGATGCGATGTGCCATTGCACTCGAACTCTCCGATGAATTTGAGGCGGGTGGGAACACAGGTGTCATCATCTTCCTTGGCCTCAGGATCGAAGTTGTCACTGAACGGGTCGGTGCAGCCCCTGCGGGGGTCGCACCCGGAAAGGACGACAGCGGAGCATCCCAGAACCATCATCATCACAAACAAATTTCTGACCATTGGCAGCAGCTATTACAAGGTACTAAGAACGGTGAAATTATG
Source organism: uncultured Chryseobacterium sp. (assembly GCA_964500205.1). Taxonomy (GTDB): domain Bacteria; phylum Bacteroidota; class Bacteroidia; order UBA10329; family UBA10329; genus UBA10329. The sequence continues at coordinate 261,688 of CAZCNS010000002.1, forward strand.
GGAAAGTGACGAGATCGAGTTAATTCCCATGTCTCAGTTCCTAACACAGCGGTCGAGGCAGTTGGTGATGACCACCGTGCCTGTACGGCTGTCACGGATTCTGATGGACATGTCCAGTATGCCATTCTCTTCGTCAAAAACCCCAGCACCCTCAACAGTTACAGACGACCGGACGGTCTGCCGCTCTGGCTCCAGCACAAGATTAACCCCCGATACACGGGCCTTCACCCTACCGAGGGTGTCACCAATGGCACTTATCTCTACAATGAATCGGTCGCTCGTCTCGCTGATGGTCCGGATATAGGCACCACTGATACAATCTGAGGTGACCACGTACTGACCAAGAAACTTGTCTCTCATCTCGACACAAGACCCATCATCCACAATGGCCTCAGGGTCATAGTTCTCTGAACCGAAAACATTACAGCCCCGCTGCTTTCCACAGCCCAAAACGAGCAGTGAGACTGCTGTCAGGGGCAGAAGATTCATCACAAGACGCTTGACCATAGACCCTTGGATCATCAACGAAATGTTCCTATTGCTTTGTGAAATAATACTGGTGGACTTGGATGGACTCGGTCAATGCTGGTGGTTCCCCATCTACGAGGGGCACTTTGGTGGTCAACGAGAGATAGACATCTACCGAGTCGCCCGTCAAAAATTCCCCTGAGCCGCTAAAAGTCCTTGTAAACGTGAACCCTTGAAAGGTCTCCTCCTTGCTGTAGGGGTTCATGATGATGTCGAAGGCACGAATGACCCCTGACAGGATGAAGAGGTTGTCGAGGTTGAGCACAAACGTATTGTTGGCAACACCAGACTCAGAGAATCGCGCTGTACCTTTCACAATACTGTCGGTACCGTCATTGTCCCAGATGCGGGTATACCTGTAATCTCCGATGAGTTTGGGCCGCGCCTCGATGCACGAGCCATCGTTACGCTCGGCCTCGGGGTCGTAATTCTCAGCCGTGATGTCAGTGCAGCCTGCCTTTGGAAGACAACCACCGAGCACTGCCATTGAGAGGAAGAGACCGAAGATGCGCAGGGTCATTTGCCTTGAATTGAATCGACCGTCAAACGTACGAGTTTTTACGATTGTCCAGTCGCACTCGGTTGTGTCCACCTACGGGTATCCGAACTATGGGCTTTTGCTGGGGACGCAACATTTATTGAAGCACCCTGTTTTTTAACGAATTTTGCAAAGGTCGACCGAAGAATGTGCAAGCGGTTCGATTCTTGATAAGGCAAACGCCTTCAGGTAATGATGAACCGACTGTTGATTCTTCTACTACTGTTTGCGTTCCAGCTGGATGCTCGGGCCACACACAACCGCGCTGGCGAAATCACCTACGAGCACCTTGGGGGACTCACCTTTCGCGCCACCATCACGACCTACACCGTGCCTGAGAGCCCTGCCGATCGCCCTTGGCTTCCGCTCAATTGGGGCGATGGAACCATTGATACCGTGTTCCGAAGTAACGGAGGCGGCAACGGAGAGGTCATTGTTGATGGAGTGAAGAAAAACCTTTACACCGCGACACACACCTATCCGAGTGCCTCGACTTACGTGCTTTCGATGGAAGACCCCAATCGGAACGCGGGAATTCAGAATATCCCTAACTCAGTGAATGTGGTCTTCTACATTGAGACCACGCTCACTATCAGCCCTTTCTTCGGTTCAAACAGTACTCCTGTGTTGCTGAATCCTCCGATAGATGATGCCTGTGTGAATCGCAGGTATATCCACAACCCTGGGGCATACGACCCCGATGGCGATAGCCTCAGCTATGAATTGGTGGCGTGCATGTGGGAGTTGGGTGAAGCTATTCCCGGCTACATCTTTTACCCGACAGTGACCATCAATCCTGTGACAGGCGACCTTGTTTGGGACACACCTGTGCAGCAGGGAGAGTACAATTTTGCCATACGCATCAATGAATGGCGCAGGCCTGATGGTTCTGACCAGTATGCATTGATGGGTTATGTGATCCGCGATATGCAGGTGACCGTGCTGCCCTGCCAGAATGAGCCTCCAATCGTCACATCAGTGGATGAGATATGCGTGGAAGTGGGTGACACGCTTATTTTTCCAGTTTACGCTTGGGATCAAGATGGTGACGGAGTTATCTTGACCGCTACTGGAGGGCCACTGATCAATACTGTCTCCAATGCCACGTTTATGCAGCCGGTAGTCGCTCAAAATTCAGACACGGCCGTGAGCACATTCCGTTGGATACCTCAATGCGGGAATGTGCAGCTACAGCCTTTCACCATGCTTTTTCGAGCAATAGACAACCCACCTACGAACGACATCGCACTAACGGATTATCACACTACGTTCATCACAGTGGTAGCCCCATCACCGAAAAACCCTACAGCCGAAGCACAAGGGAACAGCATCAACCTGAGCTGGGATGCGAGCGTCTGCGAGACTGCGTCATGCTATCGGATATATCGAAGAGTGGAACAGTACGGCTTTGTTCCTGACACGTGTGAAACAGGTGTCCCTTCCTACACAGGTTACACTCTGATAGGCACCACAAGCGAGCTGAACTCGACCACCTTCACTGATACGGATCTCGGCTCAGGCATACAATATTGTTATATGGTCGTGGCCTGTTTTCCCGATGGTGCAGAAAGCTATGCCAGTGAAGAGTTCTGTGCTGTGCTAAATCGCGACCTGCCCATCATCACCAATGTGAGCATCCGCGAGACGGACGAGATCAACGGTTCGTTGGAGGTGGTGTGGAGCAGACCGACCGAATTGGACACCGCGCTGATCAAAGGTCCATACGAGTATCGCGTCTTTCGCTCGGATGTAACCGCTCCTGCTGATTTCCAGCTGATTGAAACGAAATTCGGTCTCAACGACACCGTCTTTATTGATACCCTGATCGACACCCGCGCGTTGGAGTTCTACTACCGGATTGAACTGTTCAACGATGAACCAGGCAATACCTTCAGCGTGGGTTACAGCAACCTGGCCTCCTCGGTCTATCTCATCCCCATCGGTGTGGATAACGAGGTGGTTCTTACATGGGATGAGCAGGTCCCTTGGATCAACGACATGTACGAAATATACCTCGTGGATGAGTCCGAGAACCTGACACTGCTCGATACGGCCTATGAGAAAGGATATATCCACGGCCCAGTGGCAAACGGGGTGGAGCTCTGCTTCCGCATCCGTAGCATCGGGCGTTACTCTGCCGAAGGACTTATCGACCCGATCTACAACTGGTCGCAAATCGCCTGTGCTACGCCCACCGACTCTTTCCCCCCATGTGCCCAGATCATTAACATAGCGCGCGACTGTGAGCTCGATAAGAACGAACTGACTTGGTCTGAACCTGAAGGATGTCCCAATGATATTGTGGAGTTCCGTGTGTATCACACCGCGACTTTCGGAGGCGAGCTTCAGCTGATACAAACAATCACCGACCCCGGTGTGCGCACCTTCCTTCACGAGAATCTCGAATCAGTGGCGGGATGCTACGCTATAGTAGCTGTGGACTCCTTTATGAACGTGAGCGCGGCTGATACTTTTTGTATAGACAACTGCACCGACTATTGGCTACCGAACGTCTTCACACCGGGAGGTGACGGCTTCAACGATTTCCTTGTGCCAGGGGCGAACAAGTATGTGGAAAGCGTGGACATTAAGATCTATAATCGATGGGGTATCCTGCTTTTTGAGACCAATGACCCAGAGATCAACTGGGACGGCACCTACAGTGTGACGGGTGCTGAGGTGCCTGATGGTGTGTACTACTACACTGCCGTAATCAATGAGGTCCGCCTACAAGGCATCGTTCCGAGAAATCTTCACGGATTCGTACACCTTATTCGCAACAACATCCCTCCCGCCAACTAACAGGCATGTTCACAGGAATCATAGAAGCATTGGGCACGGTAGAAAAACTGGCCTCGGATGGAGGGAACGTTCACATTACCGTTTCAAGCCCGATAAGCAGTGAATTGAAAATCGACCAGAGCGTGTCCCACAATGGGGTCTGTCTCACAGTGGTCTCTCTGGGAGATGGAACACATACAGTCACCGCCATCGCAGAGACGCTTCGCAAAACCGACATCAGCACCTGGGAAAAAGGCGACATTGTCAACCTTGAGCGTTGCATGCCAGCTCATGGCCGTTTTGACGGGCACATTGTACAGGGACATGTTGACGGCCTTGGCAAAGTGGTCTCCATCGAAGAGGAGAATGGCAGTTGGTTGTTCAACTTCGTACATGATAAGGGCACCGACTTCACTGTAGAGAAAGGTTCCATCTGCGTGAATGGAACGAGCCTCACCGCATTCAACACTTCGGACACTGGCTTCTCAGTAGCCATCATCCCCTACACCTACGAGCACACCTGCTTTCACCGCCTACGCGAGGGGGACACTGTGAACTTGGAGTTCGATATCATTGGGAAATATGTGGCGAGGATGATGAATGCCCGCAAATGAGTTTGATTCGTTCGAATGGAAAAGCCCCTTGAAGCGGTCGCTTCAAGGGGCTTTTTCTCAACTAAAGATCACTCAATTCTTACCTTGAATCTGAGCCTCCAATGCTTTGATGCGAGCATCCTGCTCCTTTATAGCCTCCACAAGGGCGGGGATAAGTGACATGTAATCCACCACACTGTACAAGTCATCCTTCATCTCTGGCGCGGTACCATTCACACCTGCAGCAGATTTGGAACGCTCTGGGATGCTTTTCTTTGAAACCAAATCTGGGAAAACTTCCTGAAGTTCTTGAGCCATAAAGCCCATGTACGACTTTTGATTCTGATTGTCCTTGTAATTGTAAGTGTAGGTTTTCAGAGATAGTATTCGCTCAAGCGCGTTTGTCAATGGGGCAACGTTCGTTTTCAACCTTGAGTCTGACAACACTATGAATCCTCCATCCTGAACACCGACATCACCTACAAAGAGCCCACCCCAACCAGTGTAACCCACAGGGGTGGGAATCTGTCCAAAGATGCCTACGGATTCAGAGCTATTACTGATGCCTGCAACGGCATTACCTGCGCCTGTTGCTGGAATATGCACACCATAGACCCCAAGTCCCGTGACACCATTGGTAGCACCTCCCAAGGCATTGAAAGTACCAGAGACCTCGCCAAGAAGGGCAGAACCTGTAGCATTGCTGTTGTTGAATGCCGCGAGATAATCATTGGCAAAGTTGGACGTCACATGCAACCTGTAGGCGGGAGTGTTGGTAAAAATACCCACATTGGTACCGTTATCAAAAATCTGGCTACAGACCGCTCCTGAGCCGTCCGTCTTCAAAATCAGGTTTGGAGTGCCACATCCAACTGGGCCTGTGGCACCAGTTACACCGGTAGGACCTGTGATTCCTGCAGCACCAGTTGGGCCTGCGGCACCGGGAGCTCCAGTAGGACCAGTAGACCCTGCGGCACCGGCAGCGCCCGCTGGACCTGCAGGTCCAGTAGCACCTGCCGCTCCAGCTGGACCAGCAGGGCCGGTGGCACCGGCTGCACCTGCAGGACCTGTCGGGCCTGCCGCACCGGCCGGACCTGTCGGGCCAACAGCACCATCATTCCCATTCAAACCATTGCTACCGGTAGGACCCGTTGGACCGGGAGTACCGCCACCAGCAGGAATATTCACCGTATTTCCGTCAGAAATGGACAGGTCCCCACTGTTCGAATCGTAAGTCAATGTCTGAATTGAACCGCCTGGACCCGTGGGGCCAGTAGCTCCGGTAGGTCCCGTCAGACCATTCTGTCCATTGGCACCGGTAGGGCCTGGAGCACCAGCGGGGCCTGGCTGCCCATCTGCACCCGCAGGGCCAGCTGGGCCTGTTGGACCTGGAGCACCAGGCGCACCATTGTTGCCTGCAGGACCGGTAGGGCCGGTAACTCCGACACCGCCTTGACCGGGGGTCGGGAAGCAGACCCAATTCACCGGGTTGGCATTAGAGTTCCAATAGCAGAACTCACCAAGGTCCGTGTCATACACCAACAATCCATTGGCCGATGGAGGCAGGGTGGTGCCAGGGGGGTTGGCAATGGCAAAACGCTGAAGGGTGTTCAGCCTTGGTACCAACAGACCCTTGGAATCCGAGGATATATCCAGAATTGCACGAGGATTGGGGGTTGACGTGCCGATGCCGACATTGTCTGTCTGCGCCATGGCGGCTGAGAAACCGAACACTGAAAGCGCGAGGAGCGGTAACGATCTTTTCACAGAGAGAGAATTTGAACGTTGAAATTAAGAGGTCAATTCAAGGGGTCGAATATAGTAATTACCACGAACATTGAACTTTGTCACTTGTGGCCGAAGTTACTTTTGACAATTGGTCTTATCTCACCTCAAACGCAAGATGCGACAATTTGCGCGAAACCTCGTTTACGGCAACTGGTGGGTAGCGTTTGGGGCCTCCCTGCTTGTGCAAATGACGCTCCGGGAATGCGGAGCGATGGGGCTTCATCTGTCGATTTCAACCTTCGTCTTGGGAGCAACCGTGATAGCCTATGGCATGAACATGTTGTCCGGAATTAATGAGCTTCGCAAGAGCGATACCCAATCCGTGCGGCATCATTGGTGCATGGCCAATGAACATCGGCTGAAGATGCATCTCGGTGCTGGAGGCGCTTTGGCCCTTGGTTCCATTTTCCTACTTCCCAGTATAGTTATTTTCATCCTGATTCCCGCGTTTGTTGTAACCTTATTATATGTAGCGCCTATTGTAAAGGGTATTCGTCTTCGCGAGGTAGGTCCGATGAAGATCGTCTGGGTGGCAACGGTATGGTCGGCTGTAACAGTGATACTACCTGCGCTCGGCTCGGGCTGCGGGCTCGGAACGGGAAGTATTGCCTCAATGGCGTTGGACCGTTGGCTGTTCATTTTCGCAATCACCGTCCCATTTGACATCCGAGACGTGGAGAACGACCGCTCCAAGAGAATGCGCACGTTGCCACTGATGCTCGGGTTGCGCAGGTCAAAGGCCATTGCCATGTGTTCCATCGTCTGCTCACTGCTGGTAGTGTTTCATCGGTATGACTGGGAACTGTCTTCAGAAACATTGGCCTACACTTTTGCAATGTTCATTTCGTCCATGCTAATAGCAAGGTCTGGTGATGGCCGCAGTGAGATGTACTATTCCTTTTGGCTGGAGGGTACTATGGTGCTTCTCGCGCTCTCTGTCATATCGGCAAGCACCCTGTAGGCCCACTTTCTACTTGAAAATCCCCTTTTGGTGGTAATTCAAATACCACTAACAGGGTATTGACACGCCATGATTCCGTGCCGTGATTTGCGGCCTAATTTAGAATCAGTCCAAATAAACATAACCAACATGAACCACTACAAACTACCAGTCTTGGGCCTCATGGCTGCTTCAGTCCTCATGTTCGCGGGATGCGAGAAAGACGATGACCCGATCAACGAACTCGAAGTTCCCTCCACCTACGTCTTTGAGCGCAATGGCAGCTCGTCTGTCTCCTACACGGGCCAGACCAACCGTATGGATATGCTGGCACAGTTGACCAACCTGATGAAGACCGCAAATACACTCGGAAATGCTCCGCTTGACGCACAACAATTGTTGAACATGTTCCGAAATGAGAACAACCCGTTCCCCCAATCCTACGAGCAGAAATTGTCTGACAAGTGTTTCCCCAATGATGTTGCCATGTTTGAGGCTTGGCTTCAGGAACTTGCAGAGAACAGTGCAGTGCAGCAGCCCGCCTCTGAGGGCAATGCGGGAGTGCTGGTAGAGGGCAGTAGCGACCCTACCACTGGCTACATAGTGAACGAGAATGGAATCGAGATCATTCAGCTTGTGGAAAAAGGGTTGATGGGTGCCGTGTTCTACTACCAGGCCATGGAGCTTTATCTTTCAACAGACCGCATGGGAACAACCGGTAACGATGAGTTAGTCGAAGGAGAAAACTACACGAACATGGAACATTGGTTCGATGAGGCTTTCGGCTACTTCGGAGCTACGGTAGACTATCCTGCGAGCCCTGCTGATGACCGGTATTGGGCAAGATACGCCAACTCGCGTAGCAATGGGCTTTATCCAGGCATCAACGAAGAAATCTCTCTGGCATTCAGGACTGCGCGTGCAGCCATCACAGCCAAAGATTATGTTGCTCGCGATGAGGCGATACGCGACATCCAGGAAAAATGGGCCATCGTTTCGGCCAGCACAGCAATAGACTACTTACTGCGGTCATTGAGCACTACGGGAGTTGCCACTTACGTCAAACACCATGCGTTAAGCGAATACCTCGCCTTCAGCATGTCTCTCAAGTATCACTTCAACGGTGGGAACTCCAAGTTCCCCCCGTTCTACAACTACGCGAAAATTGAGGAGGCACTCGCCATAATAGGCCCGGAGACCAATCTCTATCAGGTGGGTGATGCGGAGATCAATCAGGCGATCGCCAAGATCAAAGAAGCATTCCCTGCCGGGGTAATCAAGTAATTTGTCGGTGAGCCTTGAGATACTGCCGAAACATTGACCCTTGTCAGCCCTAGGGCAGTTTCTATACGAGTGCTTTGCAAGCCGTTTTGAAAAATAAACTGATGATGAAACTGAGAAATCTCCTGCCTGTGTTCGTGATTGCGGCCCTTGCCAGCGGATGCGACACCGAAACCAATGATGCAAACTGCGACTTCGATGCGCAGGCAATGCGTGAAAATTATGCTGACAACATCATTGCGCCCGCCTTTTCCGATTGGACTGCAAGTACAGCCGACCTGAAACAAAAGGCCGATGATTTTGCGACAACGCAGGATGCCAGCAGCCTTACTGCTCTTCGCGCAGCATTTATTTCATCGTACAAAGACTTCCAACATGCTTCTCCCTTTGCCATCGGGTCGGGCATCATCAATGGAATGGCATTCCGCGATTTCGTGAACACGTTCCCCACCAACGTGGGGCTGATCAACAACTACGTGGCCGCTGGCACGGTGGATGCGGCACAGAACCCAAACTCCACCGTAGGCTATCCCGCCCTCGATTTCCTTCTGTTCGGAGTGCCCGGAACCAGCGAGGCGGAGGTTCTTGGCTTGTTTACCACTGGCGATGATGCGGCCAACCGCAAAGCATACGTGGTCTCGCTCTCAGAGCGTATCCACGCCATTGCCACACAGGTCAACGATGGCTGGAGCGGCTTTCGGATCACGTTTGTCAACAGCCCAGGAAGTGGCGAAGGCAGCGCATTAGAGCAACTGGCGAACCAGTTCAACCGCGACATGGAGAATCTCAAGAACTTCAAATTGAAGATTCCTTTGGGAAAATTCAACGGTGGTGTGGTGCTTCCAGCGCAGGTCGAGGCCTACTATTCTGGTGCATCCGCAGAATTGGCAAATGAGCAACTCACGGCCTTGCGTAACATGTATCTCGGTGTGGGAAGTAATGGGTCAGACGGCCTCGGGCTAGATGATTACCTCGAATGCCTCAAGGCGGGTGCAGACAGTGACGGCCTGCTATCAGAGGCCATTCGCAATCAGCTTCAAGCCATCGTGGAGGCGTTCAATCTTCTGCAAGACCCTCTTTCCGAACAATTGGTGAGCAACAAGCCAGTAGTGGACGATGCACATACACAGCTGCAGATGCTGATCCCGCTGACCAAACGCGAGATGTCGGGCGCACTGGGCGTTCAGGTCACTTATCAGAGCAATGACGGAGACTGATGGCCGATAGTAGTTTGGTTGGACGGATCTCTCACTCCTTGAGCCGTCAGGTGGACATTGCTCCCCTGGCGGTTCTCCGCGTTTTGTATGGCGCGCTGATGTTTGTCAGCACCGTGCGGTTCATGGCGAAGGGCTGGGTCACCGAACTGTTCGTCACACCGACCAACTTTTTCACCTACTACGGTTTTGAATGGGTGAAGCCTTTGGGCGAGACGGGCATGTGGGCCGTCCATATCGCGATGGCAGTCCTGAGCATCACCATCATGCTGGGGCTTGCCTTCCGCTTCTCCGCGTTCGCGTTCCTGCTCCTTTTCACCTATGTGGAGCTGATAGATGCGACCAACTATCTGAACCACTACTATTTCATCATCATCATCACTTTCCTGCTCGCCATCTCGCCTGCGGGTAAGGCATATTCCATTGATGTGCTACTGTTTCCGAAATGGAGGCGAGACACGGTTCCGTTCTACACCGTGGGTATGTTCCGTTTGCAGATGAGCATTCTGTACGTCCATGCGGGTATAGCGAAGCTGAATTCCGAGTGGCTTCTCGATGCGCAGCCACTCAGTATGTGGTTCGTGGCGTTCCGCGAGTGGCCCATCGTGGGGCCGCTCTTCGCCTTCAAGACCACCGCCTACGTCTTCAGCTGGGCAGGCGCATTCTACGACCTCACCATCCCGTTCTTCCTGCTTTGGGGCAGGACACGGGTGTTCGCCTACATGGCCGTTGTAGGTTTCCACGTCATCACCTACACGCTGTTCCCCGCTATCGGAATGTTCCCGTGGATCATGATGGTCATCACGCTGCTGTTCTTCCCGATTGGGTTTCATAGGAGGTTGGTGGATTTTGTGAGCCGTTCGCTGTTCGAGTTTCGCCATTCGCGAAAAAGATTTCACGCAGAGGACGCAGAGGATTTCGCAGAGAACGCAAAGAGTGCAGCGGTGGCTTCTTCTCTCATCCCCAATCCCCAATCGTTAATCGTTAAACGTTCTTCGCAAATAAATTTTCACGCAGAGAACGCAAAGAGCGCAGCGGTGGCTTCATCTCTCGTCCCTCGTCCCTCGTCCCTCGTCCCCCTTTTCCTCTTTTTCGCAATACAGCTCGCCCTCCCCTACCGCTACCTCCTGTACCCTGACAACCTTTTCTGGACAGAGCAGGGTTACCGATTCTCGTGGCGAGTAATGCTGATGGAGAAGAACGGCTACGCGATGTTCAAGGTCTCAGACCCCGAAACAGGGCGCGAATGGGACATCCACAACCCGCACTACCTGACTCCGCAGCAGGAGAAGATGATGAGCACGCAGCCCGACCTCATTTTGCAGTTCGCGCATATCCTCGACCGCGAATTCCGCAGTATCGGTGTGAAAGACCCCGTGGTGACGGCCGATGTGCTCGTTTCGCTCAATGGCCGCAGAAGCCGTCCGTTCATAGACCCGACCGTTGATCTGTCTGAGATTCAAGATTCATGGAGGCATAAAGAATGGGTTTTGCCTTTCGAAGGATGATTCGCCCAGCCACATCCCTGCTCCTGCTACTGCTGCCAATGGCGGCAATGGCACAGCGTGCATCTGTAAGCGGAAAAGTGACGGACACTCAGGGCCAACCGATGTTCGGGGTGACGGTTCACTTGGCAGGCCGCGAGCAAAGTGTATTCACTGACGAGTCGGGGGATTACCGCATCGGCAACATCAAGGCCGACTCTGTAAAGCTCACTTTCTTCCAGCCCGGCTATGTCAAGCAACAGCGCAGCATCGGTTGTCAAAAAGGCGAGCAGACGCTGAACATCATCCTTGCTCCGCTGTCGGTGGAGATGCAAGGGGTGGAGGTCAACGGTGAACGCGACCGTTCGCTCATGCCGATGACAAGGATGAAGTCTGTGGACGGTTTCGGCATCTATGCGGGCCGCAAGACGGAGGTCATCCAGATGGCGAACGTGAGTGCCAACCTGGGGGCCAACCGCGCACGGCAGGCGTTCGCAAGGGTGGCGGGGCTCAACATCTGGGAGTCGGACTGCTCGGGGATCCAGCTGGGAGTGGGCGGTCGCGGCCTGAGTCCCAGCCGCTCGGAGAATTTCAACACGCGGCAGAACGGCTACGACATCGCAGCCGATGCGCTGGGTTATCCTGAAAGCTACTACTCGCCACCGATGGAGGCCATCGAGCGTGTGGAAGTGGTGCGCGGGGCGGCCTCGCTGCAATACGGCCCGCAGTTCGGGGGCATGCTCAACTTCGTGATGAAGGACGGACCCACGGACAAAAAGTTTGAGGTGGAAAGCCGTCAGACGCTGGCGAGCTATGGGTTCTTCAACACCTATAACGCCATCGGGGGCACGGTGGGCAGGTTCCGTTATTATTCCTTTATCCAGTACAGAAGAGGTGACTGCTGGCGGTGCAACTCGGAGTTTGACACGTATTCTGCCTACGGCTCTTTGTCATACACCTCCAAGAGAGGCACTAAGCTGCGGGCCGAGTACACACGGATGTGGTACACCGCACGGCAGGCGGGCGGCCTCACCGATGCACAGTTCGAGCAGGATGCCCGCGCCTCCTACCGCGAGCGCAACTGGTTCGGCATCGACTGGAACCTGATGTCGGTGTCGATGGAGCACGCCTTCACCGACCGCTCCAAGCTCAATGTCCGCGCTTTCGGGGTCATTGCGGGAAGGGACGCGCTCGGCTTCCTCGGTTCACCCGACCAGACCGACCCAGCCTTCAGTCCAGCTGCGCCAGAGTTTCAGAAGAACCGCGACCTTATTCAGGGCCGTTTTCGCAATATGGGCGCAGAGATCCGTCAGTTGCAGCGCTACACCCTACTTGACCAGCCGCAGACCGTGCTGATCGGAGCGCGAGTGTATCGCGGGCATACGCTCAATCGCCAAGGGCCGGCCAGTGCGGGCAGCGACCGCGATTTTCGATTCGTGGAGGCGGATAATGACGAGTCGATGTCCGAACACCCAAGCTGGAATGCAGCACTTTTCGCGGAGCATGTCTTCAACATCACCAAGAAACTGAGCGTGACACCGGGATTCCGCATGGAATATATCCGCACCGAGAGCGAGGGCATGAGTCGCAAGACGTATCGCAATCTGGCGGGCGACATCGTGCTGGACAGCCTCAGCGAGGGTGCGTTTGTCAAGGAGCGGTGGTTCCCTCTGTTCGGGGTGGGCGTGAGCTACCGTCCGCACAAGTTCGTTGAGACCTACGCCAACTTCTCGCAGAACTACAAGCCCATCAATTTCAACGACCTCTTCGTAGCGAACCCCACCTTCCGTGTGGACCCCGACATGCGCGATGAGACGGGCTTCAACTTCGACCTCGGTATCCGTGGTGAGCTGCTGCAATGGTTCCGCTATGATGTAACGGGCTTCGCGATGGTCTATAATGACCGTATCGGCTATGTTCAGGCCGTGGATCCCGAGCTGTTCAGCGTCTATCGCCTGCGGACGAATGTGGCCGATGCCTTCACCGTGGGCGTGGAGAGCCTGCTGGAGCTGGACGTGCTGAGGATGTTCGGCCATCACGGAAAATGGCGCATGGGCGTGTTCTCCAACCTTACTTGGCTGAGTGCGAACTATGTGGCCTCAGAAGAATCGGCCTTCCGCGACAAGCGCGTAGAGCTGACGCCTGCCATACAGTTCCGTGGCGGGCTGGAGCTGGGATGGGGACGCTTAGGGTTCACAACTCAGTTTTCCTACACTGGCGAGCAGTTCACCGATGCCACGAATGCCATCCGCACAGGAAACGCGGTGAATGGCATCATCCCTGCCTACCACGTCTGGGACCTCGGCCTGCGCTACACCCGCGACAAGTGGCGCATCGACATCGGCATGGACAACGTGCTCGATGCCCGCTATTTCACCCGCAGGGCCACGGGCTATCCCGGACCGGGGATATTGCCTGCCGAAGGAAGGTCGATCTGGGTGACGGTGGGGCTGAGGCTTTGAGGTTGTCGATCGAAGATCTCCGGTTCATGTTACAGGCAGTGATCTTCCTTCATCCCACTTAAGGCAGGATTCTTCTGTCGGGTGGATATTTGATAAGAGACCGTTTACCGCAGTCTGACAGCCAAGGGTGATGGCCCGAGGGCTCAAAACCACAGTTTCTCGGTCTCGGGCGATGGCCCGAAAGCTCAAAACCATAGTTTCCCGGTCTCGGGCGATGGCCCGACAGCTCAAAATCACAGTTTCCCGGTCTCGGGCGGTGGCCCGAAGGCTCAAAACCACAGTTTTCCGTTCTCACTGGCAGGTTCCTTGAGCAAGAGCCTTCACCTTGCCATAGATTGGCTGCCGTGGGGCACTGTTATTGGCGAGGATGCCCCAGGTCTCGTTCTGCGGCACGAAATCGTGCATGCCAAGCCAAAAGAAGGCCTGCATGTCATTGAACTGAGCAGCGGCAGTGTCGAACAGCTCCGATTGGCTCAGTTCACCATTGGGCCCGGGCAGAAGGTCGGGGTCTCCAAGCTCGGTGATCCATATGGGCTTGTCCGCATCACCATACTCGGCCATCTTGGCGCGCAATGTGGCAATGGTAGCCGCAAGATCACCATACTCATCGTAAGGATGATAGGCCATGATATCGAAAGCGTCCTTGCCACCATAGCGGTATATGTCATCCAAAAAATCGAGCGGAGCATGATATCGGTCGGTGCTGGAAAGCCCACCGAAGATGATGAACACCTCCTGGGACTCCTCTCGTATGGCACGGTGTATCTCGCTCATCACCTCGGCATAGAGCGCACTGTTCACCGGCTGCTGACCACCATGCGGTCCCCAGCCGCAACATGGGTAGTTGGGTTCATTGATCAGTTCCCAATGGCGGACACCATAGTTGCCAAGACCATGCTCCTGCGCGAACTCCCCACCCGGTGCATAGCGTCTCACAAGCAACTTGGTAAGTTCATACAACTCCTCTTTCATCTGCTCGGTGTCCTCCAACCACGTGGGCCAGTAGTTACCTACAGACATCAGAACGTTTATATCCCGCTGCGCCATGGCCAGCAAGAAGGCATCGTAGTTCTGTGCGATTCTGTACACGTCCTTCTCACCCTCGATGGTCGGCCAATGAAAACCATTGAGCACCCATTGCAGACCGATATCATCAAGAGCATTTATCGTGACCTGAGAAGTCTGATGCTCACCATGCACATGCAGACCGAAAACGCAGGTATCAACTGAAGCATCGGAGCGCGTGCAATGGTCGAAACTGACATCAGGCTGACCCTGCGGTGTGAGGTCTTCGATGACCTTCTTCGTGTACCACGGAAAATCCTCCTTGCTACAGGATGGGAGCAAAAGGATGAGCAGAAAGAAGCCGATAAGGACTTTGTTCATGCACCAAAAATATGGTTCTATGATTACTGCGACCGAGAAATGTGGACACAGCTCCGGGCGGATGGTTAATCCAAATAACCCCGCATGTCGCCAGCCAGCCGCATCAACGCAGCCTCGGTGACCTTGGCCTGAAAGAGCAGGTCGTTAAGGCGCGTGGCGGCCAAGGTGCGGTTGAGCTGGACCTCTCGCAGCTCGATGCCTGACACCATGCCTTGACGGTAGCGCTCAAGGGCGAGGATCGCATTCTCACTGGCAGCCTCGACATTCTCTATCTCCAGCGCAATGAGTCTTGCGAGATGTTGCTGATCGGAGAACACGGTCACGAGTTCTCCATCCAACTCAAGTTCCAGTCGCTCCTGCTGAAGGCGACTGATCTCCACCTCGGCCTCAGCATTGCGCTGTCTGCGGTGACGGTCAAAACCATTGAAAAGATTGATGCGAGTGCCGAAGCCGTAATTCAGCCCGTGGGTGCGGTTGCTGACCACGAATCCACCCTCCGACTGCGACTGCGTGAAGCCGTAGCCCACACCTGCATCCAGCACGGGCCACTTCTCTCGCCTAACGGCCTGCAGACCGAGCAGGGCCACCTCTTGGGCCGCGCGACTCATCGCCATCTCAGGATTCTGGCCTGCTAACGCATTGCGCAGTTTACTCAGGTCGGCCTGTCCGTTCAGCGTGATGGTGTCGGTAGCCACGGTGAACTGGGTGTCGGCCTGTCTACCCAAGGTAAGGTTGAGGTCTGTACGGGAACGTGCGAGGTCTTGCTGCAACTGCATCAATCTCGAAGAGTCATTATTGCGATCCACCCTTGCCTGCAACACTTCCACCTTCGACTCGCGACCAGCGGCCAGCTTGCCTTCGGCCAGTCGGAGCCGTTCCTGCGATAATTCAAGTGCCTGCTCTGCATGACGGATATTGTGCTCCAATCGCACCAGCTCGTAGTAGCCGCGCACCACCTCGTGCAAAACGTTCTCCATTGCCAACCGCACCTGCATCTGCCCCATCAGCTCCATCTGCCGCAGCCGCTTGAGATTGGTGAACATCACCAGACCATCGAAAAGGGTCCAATTGAGCTGCGCATCGGCATTGAAAGCCTCGGTGCCCGCCCCTCTGCGCTCAAGATTCTCGCCCGATAAGAATCCGAGACGGATGTCCTCCACTCTATTGTTCTGTCCGGCCAGAAGCCCCACTTCCGGGAGCATGCCAGCATTACCGATCGTGGCGTTATTGGTTGCAATGGATGCCTCAGTTCTGGCGAGTCGAACCTCAAAGCTGTTCTCCAGTGCAGCCTCCATGGCTTGGCGCAAGGTCAGTTGCTCCTGTGCTGAGGTAAAAAAGGGTAGGAAGAGGAATACGAAGATTGGCGATAGGCGATTGGCGATGACCGATTTGTGATTCTGGGGGAGGGGCGAGAAACCAGGGACAAGGGACGAAGGGGGTATATGCTTTGCGGCCTCTGCCTCCCGCACGTGCGGGACTGCGTTCTCTGCATGAGATCTCACAAAGCGCCCGCCATGCCGCTTCGTAGCGCTAACGTTGATCATCAAACTTTGAACCTTGAACATTTCCTCCAAACGAAATTTATACCTCGACATCAGCCCGTTTCTCTTCGCCTGAAACGAATGAATAGATGGCCGGGATGACGAACAGCGTCAGCAGCGATGCGAACAATAGCCCACCGATGATGGCAATGCCCATGCCTGTTCGGCTGGCGGCCCCAGCGCCCACTGCCAGCGCGATGGGGAGTGTGCCGAGCACGGTACTCATGGTAGTCATCAGGATGGGGCGGAAGCGCGACACGGCCGCATCGCGGATGGCCTCACCCACGGAAAGCCCGCTATCCTTGCGTTGATTGGCGAACTCCACGATGAGGATGGCATTCTTCGTCACCAGACCCACCAGCATGATGACCCCTATCTCAGAGAAGATGTTAAGCGTCTTGCCGAAATACCAAAGCGAAAGCACCGCCCCCGCCACGGCCAGCGGCACAGTGAACATGATGATGAGCGGGTCGCTGAAGCTCTCGAACTGCGCGGCCAGCACCAGATAGACCAGCCCGAGGGCGAGGAAGAACGCAAAGAACAGGCTGGATGAACTCTCTGCAAAATCCTTTGACTCGCCAGCAAGTGCAGTACTGAATCTGTCGGTAAGAACATCATCACCAATGCGTTCCATCTCCGCAATTCCCTGTCCCAGCGTGAAGCCCTTGGCGAGCGTGGCCGACACTGTGGCGGATGCGAAACGGTTGTAGCGATAGAGCATCGGGGGTGTGGTCTCCTCGGTAAGGCGCACCATGTTGTCGAGCGGTATCATTTCCCCACGGCTGTTGCGCACCTGCAGCATCCGCAGGTCGGAGGGGTCGTTGCGGAACGGACGGTCGGCCTGCCCGATGACCTGATACTGTTTACCGTCCATGATGAAATAGCCGAAACGCTGCCCACTGAAGGCGAGTTGCATGGTCTGTGCGATGTCCTGCACGCTCACGCCCATGGCCTGCGCCTTGTCGCGCAGTACCTCCACCTGCACCTCGGGCTTGTTGAAGACCAGGTCCACATCGCTGAATCCGAACATCTCGCTCTTACGCGCCCGCTCCATGAATGGGGGGATGACCTCCTTGAGCATGTCGAGGTTCGGGGCCTGAATGACGAACTGCACGGGTTGCCCCCCGAAGGGGTCACCAATGGTAGGCTCCTGACGCACAAAGACCCGCGCACCTGAGAGCGTGCTGGCCAGCTTCCCAAGCCGCTCGGCCACCTGCTGCTGGGTGATGTCGCGCTCATCGGGCTGCACGAGCTGAAGGCGGATGAAACCTGAGTTGGTACTCGTGCCTGCTCCGAAGCCCGGTGAAGTGACGCTGATGGTCGATTCGCGGCCCGGCACCTCCTGCTCAAGTAGATCGACCAAATCATTGATGAACCGCTCCATGTACTCGAATGTAGCTCCCTCCTGCGCACGGGCTATGAGCCGCAGCTGCGAGCGGTCTTCAATAGGCGCAAGTTCTGTGGGGATGAGCATTCCCAGCCCGAATATCATCGCCACTGAACCGAGAATGATCGGCACACTAAGCCAACGATGGCGCATGAAGCTGTCCAGCCACGAAGCGTAACCCTCGGTGAGCTTTTCAAAAAAAGGCTCTGTTTTCCGGTAGAAAACATTCTGCCGTTCACGTTTTTTCAGGATACGGGCAGCAAGCATGGGCGTGAGCGTCAGAGCCACGAACGAGGATATGACCACCGCGCCTGCCAGCACCACCCCGAACTCTTGGAACAGCCTTCCGACCAGCCCTTGAAGGAACACGATGGGCAGAAACACCGCCACCAGCGCCACCGTAGTGGCCACCACAGCAAAGAAGATCTCGTTGATCCCATTGAGGCTGGCCTCCAGCGGAGCCATGCCGTCCTCTACTTTAGTGTAGATATTCTCCAGCACTACGATGGCATCATCCACCACCAGCCCGATGGCGAGTACGATGCCAAGCAGGGTGAGCACATTGATGCTGTAGCCTGCGAGGTACATCACAAAGAATGACCCGATGAGCGAGATGGGAATGACCACCACAGGGATGATGGTGGTGCGCCAATCGCGGAGAAACAGGAAGATGATAAGCACCACCAGCCCGAAGGCCAGATAGACCGTCTGCTGCACCTCGTTGATGGATGCGCGGATGAAGCGTGTGGTGTCGAAGCCTATGCCCGTCTCGATGTCGGCCGGCAGGTCCTTCTCTATCTGTGCCAGCCTGCGGTAGAACTCGTCTGCGATCTCGATATGATTAGAGCCCGGCTGCGGGATGATGGCGTTACCCACCATCGGCACATTGTCGCGCTTGAGCACGGTCCGGAGGTTCTCCGGCCCAAGCTCCGCATATCCAATGTCACGGAAACGGACAATGCGGCCCCCCTCCTCCTTCACGATCATGTTGTTGAACTGCTCAGGGGTCTCCAGCCTGCCGAGGGTGCGTATGGTAAGCTCGGTGGTGTTGCCCTCGATGGCCCCGGCCGGGAGTTCGAGGTTCTGCTCCTGCAAGGCGCGCTGCACATCGAGAGGAGTGAGTCCGTAGGCCGCGAGCTTGGCGGGATCCATCCACAGGCGCATGGCGTAGCGCTTCTGCCCCCAAATACGAATCTCGCTCACCCCAGGGATGGTCTGGAGGCGTTCCTTGAAAGTTCGCTCTGCGATGTCGCTCAATTCCAACAGCGACCGGGTGTCGCTCTTGATGTTGAGGAAGATGATGGGGCTGGCATCCGCATCAGACTTTGCCACCACGGGCGGATCGGCATCGGCAGGAAGACGGCTAATAGCACCTGCCACCTTATCGCGCACATCATTGGCGGCCGCCTCTAACGGAACGTCCAGTTCGAACTCCACGCGCAACGTGCTGCGGCCCTCGCGGCTGGTGCTCACGATGCTGCGGATTCCCGCAATACCGTTGATTGCCTCCTCCAGCGGCTCCGTGATCTGCGACTCCATCACATCCGCGTTGGCGCCCACATAACTCGTTGACACGGTGATGATGGGCGGGTCCACACTCGGGATCTCCCGCACACCAAGGTAGGTGAGACCGATGATGCCGAACAGCACGATCACCACGCTCATCACCGTGGCAAGCACGGGCCGCTGTATGCTGATGGAGGAGAGAGACAATTTGAAAGGGGAAATGTGAAAGTTGAAAGTGATGGAAGGGTGCTCGTACTACTTGAGAGTGACGGACACGGACATCCCTTCCCTCAGTTGCAGAATACCCGTGGTGATGACCGTGTCGCCTGCGCTTAGTCCGGACGTTATCTCGATCTCATCGTCCATTCGGATGCCGGTGGTCACAATAGTCGGGACCACTTTGCCAGAGCGCGCCACGAGCACCTTGGCCCGTCCGAGTTCGGGGATCAGGGCCTCGGTCGGGATGCTAAGTGCGTCATTCTTTTCCGAAAGGATCACATTCACCTCAGCAAAAAAGCCGGGAACGAGCGCACCGTCAGCGTTCGGATACTTCGCCCGCAGCGTGGCCGACCGCGTGGAGGGGTCGATGGACGGCTGGCCGGCATAAACCCTTGCCGTGCGCTCCATACCATCCGCTACCGTGAAACGCACTTCCGAGCCGTTCCGCACCTGATGCACATGCCGCTCAGGCACAGAGAACTCCAACCGCAGCGGCATGGTCTTCACCAGACTACCGATGACAGCACCCATATTGACGTACTGTCCAGGGCTGACCGACCGCAGGCCCATCGTGCCACTGAACGGAGCACGGATGATGGTGCGCTCACGCTGCACGGCCAGCAGGGTAGAATCGGCCTTCAAGGCCATAAGGTCGGTGCTGGCGCGGTCGAGTTCCTCCTGACTCACGGCCTGAATCGCCATAAGTTCTTTGATGCGTCTTTCTTGGGTGCGGGCGAGTGAAAGCTGGTGCGTCACCTTAAGCAGTTGCGCGACCAAAGGCTCATCGTCCACGCGGAGCAGCACAGTGCCTTTCTCCACCCGCTGCCCCTCTTCAAAACCGATATGAACGATGCGACCCGCCACCTCTGCGGTGAGCTGCACCTCCTCCTCAGGCAGCAATGTGCCAGTAGAGCGGAACATGTCTGCGATGCGCCTTGGCGCAAGTTCTACGCCAGAGACATTAAGAGGAGCAGGTGCCTCAGAACCTGTTGACTCCTTGGCATCCCCAGCAAAAAGCCCCGCGCGCTTGGCAACGAGAAACGCTACCACAAGCAGCAGGATCAGCACACTTATCAATCTTATCCTCGACATGATCTCTTTATTGTCAGACCTGACAGGTCACTTGGCCAATTATCGCCTGTCTATCTTTATGAATACTTTATCATGAGGCAGCTTGGACAGGTTGCAGGCCATACGCTCCAATAATGGCATTACTGCGGCCTTCTCCTCCAATGCAAATCCCTCGGTGGCAGCCTCGTTCACCTCCTCAAAAGCCTTTCGGATCTCCTTCACCGATTTCCGGCCCGCATCCGTGGCCGAAATGCGGTATGCCCTGCGGTCGTCAGAATCGGTAATGCGCTCCACCATTCCATTCTTGCACAGATAATCAATGATGCGCACCATGGAAGCCTTATCAGTCCAAACGGCCTCCGCTAGTTCCTTCTGAGTTAGCGCACCATCGGCCTCCGCAATTACTGTCAGCACATAAAAGTGACGGCTGATGGGCAGATGGGCGAGACGTGCCCCAAGCGCACCGACATAAAACCGTGTGATGAGCCAACTCAGTTTTCCGAGCGGCACTTTCGCAGATATTGATTTGTTGGACACCTGAGATAGTTGACGGTGCAAATTAACGGTTTCACACCGGAATAGTTCCGTTCTCTCCAAAAATCACCGCTAAAGCGAGATCGCTTGCGGATAAATGCTCATCTTTGCGCGCCTTAACCAAAACTTAATCCAATCCACTAACCAATGAAAAAGCTGTACTTCCTGTCAGCCTTGACCCTTGGACTCACCGCAGGTGCCCATGGTCAACGTGCAATGAAGGTGCAAGATCTGCACCGTGCCCAAGATGCCCGCTCTGCGGAGCAGGTCACTCCTGTAAACACTTTAGATGAAACTCCAGTTCTGAGAGGCATTGGCGAAGGATGCGTCTTGGAGGAAACCTTTGACGCAAGTTACCCTGCCACGTGGTCATCTGTTGTCACAAACACCAACGGAGCTAACTTCACATGGGGATGGGGCGCGACCGCAGGAAATCCCGGTGGTGGTATGACCATGGAGTACGACCCTGCGCTCTCCCCACAAGATGAGTCGATAATCACACCTGACGTGGACCTTTCTTCCATTGCCAACCCGGGCCTGACATTCGATTGGTTGGGAAGCTATTTCTGGAGTGTCTCTCCGAACGACAACTATGACATTATCGTGAGCATCAGCACTGATGGAGGTGATACATGGACCGACCTCTGGACGGAGGAGCAAGAGCCGGAATTTGCAAACTTCACTTTCTACACCAAAACCATATCTCTCGTAGCATACGCCAGCGAGACAGCAGCTCGTTTCCGTTTCCGCTATCTGGGTGTTGATGGCGCTCAGGCGAGCATCGACAACGTTAACGTATGCAGTATTCCCGGTGTTGACCTTGCCGTGAATGAGGTTTGGCATGGTGATATCAATGAAGCTTACGAGTACTCTAAGATTCCACTTGCACAATCACATGAGGTGGTCATCGGTGTCAATTCATCGAACATCGGTGCCAGTGATCAGTCTGGTGTAAGTTACAACTATGCGATCACCCGTGGTGGTACCGAGGTAGCCAGTGGCACTTTCGCGCCTACGTCAACAGACATCCCTTCTGGTGGCAATGATGAAACATGGTTCTCCACAGGCTATACTCCAGATGCGGTGGGCACTTACACTGTGACTGTGAGCATATCCTCGGACGAAGACGACAGCAACGAGGCGAACAACACTGGCTCATCAGCCTTTGAGGTGACCAACACCCTTTTCGCGCATGACGAGGTGGGCACAACTGTGGTGACTGCGATCTTTGGTGGTAACGATGCCGGTGGCCAACCCAATGAGTTCAAGTGCTCTGTAGTGTATGAGGTATTTGCTGATGCTACGATGTATGGCATTCAAGTTGCCTTTGGTTCAAACACCAATGCCGAATCTGTGAGCATTGAAGTGTTCGATCTCGTGAACGACCCGACCAGGGAGAATCCGATGATCTTTGAAGTCTATGACATACAGCCTTCTGACCTTTCTTCACAGACCACGGTGAAGTACATCAACCTCCCTCTCAATGATGGTGAAGGTCTTGAGCTTTTTGCAGGTGGTTTGTACCAGATAGCTCTTGGCAATACAGCTGGCGAGAATCTTGTGTTCGTTGCAAGCGATGATGATGATGACGCCAGCACCATAATGTATGGTCCTTATGGCGAGAATGATGCTATCGGATGGTATATAGGCTGGGACTTCTCTCCTGTGATTCGCGCCAATTTCGACCCTTCTGTCAGCATCGCTGAGACCATTGATCTTGCCGGCATTCAGATGTTCCCGAATCCTGTGAATGATGTACTTACTGTGCGCTTTACTGCACAAGATCAGAACGATGTGCGCATCAACTTGGTGAGCCTCGATGGCAAGCTGGTTTACACTGAGAATGTGAAGTCGTTCTCAGGCCAGCACACCTCGCTTATTGACATGAGCGGTCTGCCTTCAGGCATCTACTCTGTGCAGCTGATGAGCAACAACGGCACACACACCCAGAAAGTGGTGGTGGTGAAGTGATACCACTTTAAAGTGGTTTTGGGAATCCCGCATCGGTATCTCCGGTGCGGGATTTCTTTTGGGCGTATCTTTGTCTTCTTAGAATTTCTGCCAATCACACTCTACTCAACAATTCGGATAACATGAAAAAACAATTCCTCACACTGCTACTGCTTGGCGGTGCAGTATCCTCAAACGCGCAGTTTCTGCGAAATGAGCGAGTGCTCGAACCAAGAATCTCAACTGAGCCTTATGCTCCGACCGAGGAGGTAGATGCCAATGCCGCTTCCTTGCGTAATGACGATGCCGCTTGGCATGACGACTTCTCTGACCCCTCTACTTGGGTCATTGACAATGATGGTCAGTCATCACCTTATGGCTGGGGGATCCGTACCTCGCCAGTAGGTTGGTGGACCAACCAAGGTGTGAACTCAAGCTCAGGCGGGAATTTTGCGGAACTCAACAATGGCGACCCGACCTTGACCCCCGGTACGCAGCAGATCAATGTCAATTACTCTATCACTACCGCACAACCGATAGATATACTCGATCTGGCTGGCACAGATCAGGTACTTCTCCAATTCGAGCAGTTCGGAGCGCGCTTCAACGATGCACAGACAGTAGAGATAAGCACTGATGGGCAGAACTTCGTTGTTGTTGGCGACAACTCTGATTTCCTGATGCTTACCAACACTGGAGGTTCAGCCTATCCAAATCCGGATCTGAAAGTCATAGACCTCAACCCATTCATTGCTGGCAATGCATCGTCCGTTTGGATTCGTTTCAACTGGACCTCAGCATTTCCCGGAGAACTTGAGCCCAATGCGTGGGTGACATACGGTTGGTACATAGACGATGTGAGCATCGTCTCCAAGAGCCAGCATGATCTGGTCATGGAGTATGGGTACATAAGCCACATAGCTGATGCTGTGGAGTACGGTCGAGTACCTACACCTGAATTGTTATCAGATGTATCAATCGGCGCAAGTGTTTTCAACTTCGGCACGGAGACACAGACAAACGTTACGCTTGCTGTGACAGTTACCAACTCGGCAAATGAGGAGATTTTTTCTGAAACTGTCTCTGAATCCAGTTTGGCTGCCGGGGACACTGCTTTCTTGGAAATTCTAGCTCCGTCCAGCGCCATGTCTTCTCCTGACGTTTATACCGTTGGTTTCACGGTGACTTCAGATGATGAGGACACAGACAGCCCAAGTTTTGGCAACAACACGAAGACCAGGAGATTCGAGATCACGGAAGGCATCTATTCCTTGGACGGAATAGGTGTGCATGTGACCAACCAGCAGTTGGTGGGCAATGTGGGCAATACCAGCTTCACAGACGCTGATGTGGATTTCATGCTCTTCACCTACTATGAAATCTCAGAGAACATGACAGTGCCGGGAATCGAAGTGCTGCTCGGACAAGGCACTCAGCGTGAAGGTGCTTTCATGGTAAGCATTCACGCTTCCGCAGACCTCGACATCAACGATGTGGACAATGCCCTTGCACAGAGCAACGTACACGACATCACACAGCAGAACGCCACGTCTCGAAGGGCACGCGTCATGTTCCCACAACCAGTGGAACTCGCTCCGGGCGGATATTACGCTGCTGTTCGTATTCTATCCGAGGCCGATGACAAGGTTGTACGTATTCAGGATGACCTTACCGTTCCCCAGCCCGCAGGCGCATCTTTGATTTACATCCCCGCTGACGGACAGGTATTCACCAACGGAAATGCCTACGCGATACGCCTGTTGGGAGATATTTATATCGGCATTGAGGAGGAAGAGAATGGATTTGCAGGGGCAAATGTTTACCCCAATCCGAGCAATGGCGATGCGTTGACCCTCAGCCTTACCGCAGACCGCGCAGAGACCCTCAACATACGCATGGTGTCCATGCAGGGTGCTGAGGTGATGAATCTTCCTGTTAACGTGCTGCCAGGCCAGAACCGCCACATCCTCAGCACAGATGGCCTGAGCAACGGCCTATATATGATGGTGGTGGAAGGCAGTGACAAGAGATCCGCCCTCCGCGTGATGGTACAGCGTTGATCGCACAAGAACATTGAACACCCAAGGAGAGGGGAGCCAATTCGGTTCCCCTCTCTTTTTACTCACCCATGGCGTGTAGCCCGCAGCATTTCCCGTTTGAACGGTGGACCTGGCAGTCGCTCCACTGCATAGCCAGCGACCTGCATGGCCCTGCGCACAGCTCCCTTGGCACAATAGGTGGTGAGCACACCGCCCTTAGATGTCATTGCAAAAAGCTTTCTGAAGACCTCCTCGGTCCAGAGTTCCGGCTGCGTGTTCGGCTCGAAAGCGTCAAAATAGATCAGGTCGAAAGGCTCATCGGAGCTGAAATCCTGCAAGCGGACGTGCATCTTCTCCAGAGAAAAATGTCGGGTGACGGCAACGGCTTGCCCCCACTGTGCGGCATGGATGGCGGACAGCAATTCCGTGTTCTCCTCATTGTCCAACAGTTGCTCCCAGACAGCCTGCGGCAGTGGGTGCGCCTCAAGCGCGGTGTAGTGAATGGTGCAGCCCTGCTCCTTGGCCGTGAGCAGTGCATTGAGGCCAGTGCCAAGGCCCATCTCCAACACGCGGAGCGATGTTCTCCCCTGACTTGTCATATGTCGCAGCCCTGCCTCCATGAATACGTGCATGCTCTCGGCCCTTGCGCCATGTCGTGAATGATATGTGGAACCCGTTCTCAGGTCGCAGACTGTCATGGAACCGTCTGCCGTCAGTTCGGTGCTCAACAGGATTTCCTCTTGATCTTTGTCCATCATGGCAAAGGAACAAGGCTTTGCCTATGTTTGGCATGATGAAGGCACAATCACCGATAAGAAGGGTCCATGTTGTCTGGATGCTAGTGCTGGCGCTCTATGCCGCGTGGTTCTTCACGATGCCCATCAACCTGAGCACAGCGGACCTTGGCCGTCACATCACCAACGGTGCACTGCTGATGCAGGGCGTCACGGAGGTGCTTTATACCAATCATTACTCCTTCACTGAACCCGACCATCTCTTTACGAACCACCATTGGCTCAGTGGGGTGGTGATGCATCTTGTTCACCGCCTTTTCGACTTCAAGGGGTTGAGCATCTTGTACATCATCCTGTCGGTGGCAAGTCTGCTGTTAATGGCAAGGGCCTCGGCCGTTAGGGTGAATGCAGGCTGGGGGCTATTGCTCACCATGCTGGCCGTGCCGCTTTTCGGCTACCGCACAGAGGTACGCCCGGAGGGGTTCAGCTACCTGCTGCTGGCCGTCTATTACCTACTGATGTGCCGCCACAGGGAAGGCGACATCACCATTCGGAAACTTGCGATGTGGTTGCT
The DNA here is from genome assembly GCA_964500205.1 of uncultured Chryseobacterium sp. Lineage (GTDB taxonomy): Bacteria > Bacteroidota > Bacteroidia > UBA10329 > UBA10329 > UBA10329. Next base: position 288,238 of record CAZCNS010000002.1, read on the forward strand.
CCCGTTGCAACTGCTGTGGGTGAACCTGCACATCTTCTTCTTCCTTGGCCTTGGTGTGGTGGGCATCTTCTGGCTGGACATTCTTCTTTTCCAAGAAAAAAAGGAAAGGGCCAACGGGCTGCTGAAACTGATACTCGGAATGGTGGCAGTAAGTATGCTGAACCCGCACCTGCACCGTGGACTGCTGGCACCCCTCACCATCTTCGATGAGTACGGTTATATGGTTCTGGAGAATCAGACGGTGTTCTTCCTTCAGAACCGTTTCGGATGGACAGGCAGCGGCCAGTTTCTCCATACAGAACTACTTGGGATCATCACTTTGTTGGCAGTGGGCTGGACGCTGGTAAAAGGCCGATGGCGCGACATGGTGCCTGAGATCGCGCTGAGTCTGTTCTTCCTCACCCTTAGTCTCATGGCGGTGCGCGGCATCCCGATGTTAGCGCTTTTCAGCATTCCATTGCTATCGCGCATCATCGCCCAGTTGATGGAAGAGCTTCATTTCAAAACAAGGAAACAGTTGGAGCGCGGCTTGCCCATCGTAGGCATTGTACTGTGCATGGCCTTCATGGGGGTGAAAGGCACGTATGTGTCGGCAGACAGGGGCTACAACGGACTTGGACTGGTCAAGGACATCGACAAGTCGGGAAGGTTTCTGCGAAGGGAGCGCATTCCGGGCAACATGTTCAACAACTACGACATCGGCAGCTACCTCATATTCTACCTGCATGAAAGGGAGAAGGTGTTCGTGGACAACCGTCCGGAGGCATATTCAGTCCATTTCTTCGACTCCATTTATCGTCCCATGCAGTACGATGAGGACTTTTTCCGTGAAATGGTGGAGAAGTATGACCTGAACATCATCTGCTTCTACCGGCACGATAACACAGAATGGGGCCAACCGTTCCTCATCCGCAGGACGCAGGACCCTGACTGGGTGCCGATTTACGTGGACGGGGTGAGTCTTATCCTTGTGCGCAACCTGCCCCGCAACGCGGACTGGATCAACCGATTTGCATTGCCAAGAAGCATGTTCGTGGCCATCCCAACGTGATTTCGCCCGCTTTGACATAGGTTTGCACACACACAGCAGACCATGTTCGAGAACTCAGGACGCACAGAACTCAACGAACTCGGGGAGTTCGGACTCATAGACCACATCGCGAAGCACGTCAAACTGCAAAATGCCTCCTCACTGGCAGGCATAGGCGATGATGCCGCGGTCATTTCCACAGATGGCAAACGCCTGCTGGTGAGCACCGATATGCTGGTAGAGGGCATCCATTTCGACCTCAGCTATGTGCCGCTGAAACATCTGGGTTACAAGTCCATCGTGGTAAACCTGAGCGACATCTGCGCTATGAACGCCACCCCTTCGCAGGTTACGGTGAGCATAGCGTTGAGCAATCGTTTCCCATTGGAGGCCATCGAGGAGCTTTACAGCGGCATGTTGTTGGCCTGTGAGAAGTACAAGGTGGACCTGGTGGGCGGTGATACGACCACTTCACCCTCTGGCCTCATGATCAGTGTGACAGCCATCGGTTTTGCTGAGGAACAGGACGTGGTGTTGCGAAGCACCGCCAAGCCTACAGACCTGATATGCGTGTCGGGAGACCTCGGTGCGGCCTACCTGGGTCTGCAGATCCTGGAGCGTGAGAAACGCATTTTCAAGGAGAACCCGAACATACAGCCCGACCTCTCGGGCCACGACTACATCATCGAGCGTCAGCTGAAGCCCGAGGCACGCACCGACATCACGGACATGCTGCAGATCGAGGGTGTGACCCCCACCGCGATGATTGACATCTCGGACGGGTTGAGTTCGGAGCTGTTACACATCTGCACCCGCAGCAAGGTAGGATGCAGGGTTTATACGGAACGGATCCCGATCGACTCGGCCACAGGTATCGCGGCCGAGGGGCTGAACCTCGATGTGCTCACCTGCGCCCTGAACGGTGGCGAGGACTACGAACTGCTTTTCACAGTGGACATCAAGGACCATGACCGCATCAGGGACAACCCCGCCATGCACATCATTGGTCACGTGACAGCAGCGGCAGAAGGGATGAACCTCGTCTCTGGCGATCAGCTCATCCCGCTGAAGGCGCAGGGCTGGAAACATCCACTCTGAACACTTGACGAACGGCAATTTCAGCTGCCACCCCGCGTTCGTACCTTCACATCCAAAGCTATGAACATGAGAACCCCGATCATCCTCATCTTGCTCTGCCTGCCCTTCATCACAATAGCACAGAGCAAGGTCCGCTTCTCTAACATCACGGAGTTCAGCGCGGCATTCCAGGTATCGAAGACCAAGCGCACGGTGAGCTACACGGCCGTGGACGGGTCGCAAAACAGTGTTGACAGCGAACAGGAAAACTACAAGATACCTGCACCGAGGCTGATGACAGCATTAGGCATCATGGTCTGGGATCTTGTGTTCATAGGTGCGGGAGCGGGCTACCAGTTTCAGTTCAGCGAGAAAAATGATGGCAATTATGTGCCATATCAACAGCATGTGATGGGATTCGGCCAAGCAAGGCTGCATTTTTCAAAAGGAACATTCAGACCGTTCGCTGACCTGAGGGGAGGTTATAACTTCACCATGAATGAGAAGCGAACAAATTTCTTGTCAGAGGATTTTTTCCGTTGGGACGGAGTATTCATAGAACCTGCCATCGGCTTGGGCTTTAATCTTGGCAAGCTGGCAATATTCAATGTGAGCCTTGCATACCAGTTCCTGCGAACAGATCAGCGTGATGCCGTGAATTTTCCGATGCTCTGGACAGATGCCACTACGCGCGACCGCCAGCACAGGCTGTTGTTGAATCTTGGGTTCACTTTCAAGTGACCATCAATCCACGCCCAGCTCACCGAAGGCGTGGCGGGTCTTGAGATCGGCCGCGCGGTTCTTGGTCAGCAGCTCGAGATACTTGACCTGAGCAGAGATATAGCTGTTCTGTCGTGAGTTCACCATGAAAATGGAACTCTCTCCCGCCTCGAACATCCGCTGCTCGGCATCGAGCAGGGAGCTGTAATCGCGCACGGTGCGCCCGAAAAGATTCGATTGCTCAAGCGTGGTGGCCCATGTGTTGATAGCGGCACGGGCCTTGAAATCCAACACGGCAGTTTTTCCTGAAAGTCCGAATTGCGCATCCCGCAGGGCGAGCTTCGCCATACGGAGTTGTCCACGCTCTTTGCGCAGCAGCAAAGGCATCGCAAAATCAAGTCCCCACTTGTAGTCGCGGATGGTGTAATCTGCCAGTGGATTCTGATCGACAGGCTCATTGAGCGCATTGTATTTCAAATTGACCATGGGCTTGAGCAGGTCGGCACGGAACCTCCGCTCGATATTGAGTTGGTCAATCTTAAAGCGCGCCAATCGCAACTCAGGATGCGAACCCACAAGGGTGTCAAGTAGGGAGAGCATGCGCTGGTCAACGGGCATGCCCCCGTCTGCGGTCATGTCCACAGGCACTGCGTCAGGCGCTGGCTCAAGAGCAGTGACGCCATCCTCCCAGAGGTAGATTCCAAGTAGCACCTTGGCATTGACGAGGTCGAGTTCGGCCTGTTGACGCATCAGGTCAATGGTCTGTAGGAAGATGGACGCCTCCAGCGTGTCCACAAAAGGGCGGTCGCCCAGCTCGGCCAGTCTTCTCACCATGTTCAGCCTTTGACGGGCATTCTCCATGGCGTCCACATAGACCTGACGCACTGCATAGGCCCTTGCCCATTCCCAATAGGCAGAACCGGCCTCGAGCATCAGGTCATTTATCATGAGCTGCCGGTCCGCCTCGGTCATCTGCTCATATATCTGAGCCTTGCGCAGCTCGACCCTCCGTTTGTCAATGAGCAGTCCCTGTCCTACAGGCAACGAAAGCCCTGCACTCCAAAGACCGGCACCGGGTGTGTTGAATTCCGGATTGAGATAGACCCCACGATTCTGCTCATAGCCCGCATTCATCTCAATGCCGAACCACGTGGGTGCCTTGACCCCCGCATCGACCATGCTGTAATACTCCGTGCCGTTGAACTGCTTCTGCCCAACAGCTGTATACAGCTTGGGGTCGAAATTGCCTCTTGCCGCCTGCACAGCTGCACGACCGAAGAGCGGCTGCAGGTCTGCCTGATAGGCCACAGGATGATGCCTCCGCACCCGCTCCATGAACTGACCGAAAGTGAGCGGTTCGGTCGCCTCCTGCCCAATTACCATAGAGATGTTGAGCAACAGACAAAGCAGCGTCAAGGACCGGTGCCAGCTCATTTGACCTTGTCGCGTTTCGCTTTCTTGGCCTCGTTCATGGGCACTACGCCCTCACCGACATAGTAGTCTGGCGGGAAGCCGTTAACCTGACGCCACAGCTCATACCAGATGGGTACATCCTTGAGCAGCACCATGCTGATGGCCCCGGAGCCTACGAGAAGCGCATCGGGCCAAGGATAGTCGTCCGTGTCTGGTATGACCAGCACACGGTAGCGGCCGTTCGGACTGATGAACTTGTCGATGGCATAGACCTTGCCACCGTAGGTGCCGTGGCTCGTATTGGGCCAGCCGGAAAAGACGATGGCGGGCCATCCATCGAACTGTATGCGCACGGGTTGGTGCTTCTTGATCAACGGCAGGTCGAGAGGCCGTATGTACATTTCTACTGCCAGGTCAATATCATAAGGCATGATACTCACTATCTCCTCGCCTTCCTTCACCGTTTCACCGATGCCCATATTTATCGCCTGAGTAATGAATCCGTCTTGCGGAGCAGTGAGATAGTACATACCTCTCCTCATTGTATAGTTGACGAACTGATTCTGCATCTTGGTGACAGTGGCCTCTCCATCATACATCTGAGACATGGCCGATGCCTTCTCCGATTCAGCCTTGGCAATGTCCTCGCGGAATTTTGCCTGTACCGAGTTGAGTTCCACCTTAGCATTGATCTCCTCATTCAGGCTTGTGAGCAGTTTGTTCTCGGCCGAGATAAGGTTGGCCTGCGCCCGTTGCATCGTATTCTCGCGGTTCTCCCGGTCGGTCTGCGACTTGAGTCCCTCCTTTTCCAGCTGCACCATCCGCTCCAACTGCTCACTGGTGATACGGTAGTTTATCCTGGCCGCTTCGAGGTCTATGCTATCGCTCTGCACCTTTAATCTTGCCTGAAGCACCTTGTTGCGCGTCTGCTCCATCTTCAGGTCCATGTTTCTGAGCAACGCATCGATACGTGCGTCTGTGGCCCTGACCTTCTCCATGTATGCAAGAACAGTTTGCTCCTTGGCAGCTATCTGCTCGCTGGTACGCGACAAGAGCTGAGGGTCAAAATATTCGTCCTTGACCTCTGAGAGGAAGATGATCGTGTCGCCTTTCTTCACGAAATCACCTTCCTGAACGTACCATTTCTCAATGCGTCCACCAATAATGGATTGAATGGTCTGAGGGCGTTGTTCAGGCCGTAAGGCCGTAAGGTTGCCGTCTGCACGTATGTTCTGAGTCCAAGGCAGGAACAGGATGATGAATCCGAGCAGCAACAGCATCAGCGAAGTACGGATAACCAAAACCCCTGTCTCCTTGTCCTCTACGCGCATCAGCGCCTTGTAGCGCTTAGCGTCCACGCGGCTGGCAATGTTGTATTGGGAAATGTTCAGCATGGGCGGTCAGATGAACAGGTCCTTCATTTCATCAAATGATCCCTCTCGGATGATCCTGCCATCCTCCATCAAGATGATGCGGTCAGCGAGTCTCGCGAAGTAGGGGTCGCTGCTAATGGCAACAAGTGTCCAGCCATTTTCCTTGGACATGAGGAAATCTGACACACCCCGCTGCCTGTCCTCGCTCAGCACATCAAGCACATCCTCGAGCAACAGCAGCCTTGGCTTGTCCACAATACTTCTGGCCAGGAGCAACTTTTGGACGATACCGCGGGCCAACCTTCGGCCTTGGGTATCGAGTATGGTCTCGTAGCCTTGCGGCTGCGACCGGATGAATTCCTCCAGGCCAAGCTCCTTGACCGCCCACTGCACGCGCTCGAAAGTGGCTGCCTCGCGTCCCATGGTTATGTTGTCGAGTATGGTCCCCTCGAATAGCAGCTCCTCGCTCAGGCAGTCACCGATCACCGACCGGAGCGAGCTGAGTTCGAGATTACCTCTTGGAAAATCATTGTAGGCCACCGTACCCTGCTGCACGTCATACAATCCTGCCAATAGCTGAAGCAGCGTGGTCTTCCCGCTGCCTGTACGCCCAACTACTACCACCTTCTCTCCATGTTTCAGATGCAGAGATACCCTGTCGATTGTCGGTTTCTTGAAATCAGGATAGTAGAATGTCACGTCATGCAGGTCTACCCTGAGTCCTGTTCCATCGCAATGGTCACAGAGGTCGATACCACTGTCCTGTTCCAGCTCAAGATCGGTAACCTGCCCGATCTTCTCCAATGCAGTGAGCACATCATAAATACTTTCAAGGCTTTCAATCAGCTTCTCTACCGCTGCCATTATGAGAAGGATGATGATCTCAGCGGCTATGAACTGGCCGATATTCATCTGCTGCTCAATGACCAGAAAACCACCAATGGCCAAAAGCCCAAGAGCAACCATGACCTTGAAGACCACCATGAGCGAATACTGCTGCACCAGAACGCGGAAATGAGCCTCGCGATAGGTCAGGTAATCGCCAACATGGTGATCGATACGATGAAGCGGTAGTCTGGTCTTTCCCGCAAGCCTGAAGGTCACCCCTGTCCTCGCGAGTTCCTCAAGCCAGTGCGCCACCTTGTACTTATGCTTCGATTCCATCAGGCTGGTGCGCAGACCACGATCGAACGTGAACTTGAATATCACCGCTATCAAGAACACAAGAATGACACTGAAAATGATGAAGAACGGGTGGTAAAGTGAAAGCAAGATCAACCCGAAAATGACCATCAGCGAAGCCGTGGAGAAATCCAGGAGCAACTTCGAAAGCCCCTTCTGCACCGTGAGCACATCAAAGAAGCGGTTCATCAGCTCGGGAGCATAGTGCCTGTAGAGCAGCTCCATCTTGACCCGCGGGATACGGTAAACGAATTCGAAAGCAGCACGGGCGAACACTTTCTGTTGAAGATCCTCTGTGATACGCATCTGGAACACGCGTATCACACCCATCAACAGGACACCCAGCACCACGAAAAACACAAGCACCATCCAAGCAGTGCTCACCTGTCCGCCTTGAATCAAGTTGACTATACCCTGAATGCCCAGCGGAAGTGAAAGGTTGACAAGCCCGCTAAGGACAGCGAACAGATAGATGTTCCGAACCTCACGGACATCAGGGGTGAGAAGCCCCCAAAGTCGTTCAATTGGTGTGAGTTGATTGTCGGTAGCGGGCATCTTTCTTTTTCGGGGCTGCAAAAGTATCCGCATAACTCGGCAAAGCACTTCTAATCTCAGACACCGCCTGAGAACTAATGCCTTTCTAAAGTCACTGCGCTACTTGGAACAACCGTAGGAGTCCATTGGTTCTCAAGAGGTAGGTTCCATTGGCCAGCTTGTTGATCTTCATCGCTCCCTGCCCATTTTCAAAATCGACCTGGGTGCTCAAGATGAGCCTGCCTGAGAGATCAAGGATCTCCACTGTTTCATTTCCGGAAAACAAACGAGGCAATTGAACGTAAAGTATCCCCGATGCCGGATTTGGCCACAGAAGCCCATTACCACCCTCCACTTCAGCAATGCCGATAGGCTGAGAGACGGTCACCTCGAGCACCTGAGCATTGCCCGCCACGTCAATGCTGCTGACCTCGGTGACTGTCACAGTCCAAGTTCCAGGCTGCTCCCAGAGCACGTCAATGGAACTGCCGTTGTCTGCGATGACGGTGCCACCTGCAACCTCCCAGCAGAAATCGGAATCGGGCCAGCCTGTGACAGAATAAGTGCGCACCTCGCTCAGCGGCACGTCATCATCCCCGCTGATGACCGAGGTCTGCGGGCGCATTATTTCATAGAGAAACGGGGGTGAGTAGGTGAAGACGGTGTCGAGCCACTCTGGTTCAGTGAGCCAAGGCTCGTGTCCTACGCCCTCCCAGCTATGCAGCTCGTTGAGCACACCCAGATTGGACAGCCGCTGATGGATGCGTGCACTGCCCTGCACCACCGGGAAGATGGGATAGGAGAATGGGCTGCCACTGCCATAAGGCACGATCAGGTCCGAGGTGCCGTGAAAAGAAATCACCGGAACGTTGTCAAAATCATTGGCATTGATGAACGTGGTATCGAGAATGGCACCCCAGTGATTGATGATGCCGCGCGGTCTCAGCTCACGGTTATCGAGATAACTATTGCCCGAGCAATCAGCACAGCCCATGTCGGAGGGTTCGAGCAGGATGCCGTAGGTCGATTGCGGTCGGTCGCTGTCTTCCATGAACGTGCTGTGCAGACCAGAGAAACAGCCTGCGCTGCTGCCTGTAAGGAAAATGCTTGTGGTGTCGATGCCATAGCCCTCGCTGAACTGCCCAAGAAAGCGCATGGCCGCCCTCACGTCCTGCACCCCGCGATAGACGGCCCGCTCGGCACTGCCGCTGCTGGTGGTGTTGAACCCGATGCGGTAGTCGATGGCCGCCACCACGTAGCCCATGCGCGCCCAACGCTCGCAGTACTCTGGGATGGGCGGCTGACTGCGCAACCCGATCAGGAACCCGCCCCCGAACGCATAGATGATGACAGGCCGCTTCTCCAGCTCATCGCCAGCGGGCATGTAGAGGTCCAGCCTTAGGTCCTGTGAGCCGATGATCCCGTAGGGGTCGGCCTGCCCGAAACTGATTCCTGTGTTGACGATAACCTCATCGAACACCTCTTCGAGGTAGCGAACCGGGGTGCAGTTCTGTCCGACCGCATGCGAGCCGAACAGGACGAAAAGCACGAGTAGCATCCTTCTCATGGGCAAAGTTGTTTGCTCAAAAGTAGGCTGTAATGACCAATGAAGCTCAGGTCATTACTTGCCCGAACGCTTGCGTTCGTGCTCCTTCAGGTGGGTCTTGCGGAGGCGAATGCTTTTTCAATCCGCACCATCGACCACTGTCTCCAACCATTCGCCCATCTCAGGCAGGTCATTGGTCACGATATTCCAGACGATACCGTTGTCAATGCCGAAGTGCTCGTGAACTACGCGGTTGCGCATCCCACGGATTCTTTTCCACGGAATCTCAGGATTCTGAAGGCGGAAATCCTCTGGGACCATGTTCCCTGCCTCACCGATGAGCTCTATGTTGCGAACCACCGCATCAATGGTCTTCCTGTCGGCCAGGAATGCATCGAAATCCATTCGGTCCACATAGGTCTCGATGAGACGGATGGACTCCAGCATGTCATTCAACAGCAACTGGAGGTGCCGCTCAGACATGGACGAGGTCTCTGGAAATGACCTCAAGATAGCCCTGCTTCACGCCCCGTTTGGACACCAGATCAACCTTCGTACCCAGCAGTTCCTCCAGTTCCTCTGCAAGGTCAACGAAATTGAGACCCATCGGGCCGTTGAACTCCACAAGGATGTCCACATCGCTGTCAGGCCCCTGAGACCCGCGGGCCGTGGAGCCGAACACGCCCATCAACCCGATGGGATACCGCTGTGCAAGCAATGGCTTGGCGGTCTTAAGCTTGGAAAGCACCTCTTGCAGTCGCATGACCACAAAAGTAACGAAGGGTCATTTCCCCGAACGCTTCCTCTCGTGCTCCTTCAGGTAGATCTTGCGCAGGCGGATGCTCTTGGGCGTAACCTCCACATACTCGTCCGCCTGAATGTATTCCAGCGCCTCCTCCAGCGAGAACTTCACGGCCGGGGCTATGCGCACCTTGTCGTCCGAGCCAGAGGCCCGCATGTTGGTGAGCTTCTTGGTCTTGGTGAGATTCACCACCATATCTCCGGCACGGCTGTTCTCACCACACACCTGACCCTCGTAGATCTCAGCACCCGGGTCCACAAAGAAGCGGCCGCGGTCCTGCAGGTTGCTGAGGGTATAAGGAATGGCCTGCCCCTGCTCCATGCTGATGAGCGAACCGTTCTGACGGCCTGGAATCGGCCCTTTGTAGGGCTGATACTCCTTGAAGCGGTGGTTCATGATGGCCTCTCCCGCTGTGGCAGTGAGCAACTGGTTTCTCAGCCCGATGATGCCGCGCGATGGAATCAGGAAGTCGAGGATCATACGGTCGCCCTTGGGGCCCATGTTCACGATCTCGCCCTTGCGGTTGGTAACCATTTCCACCGCCTTTCCATGCACTTCTTCGGGCAGGTCGATGGTCAGTTCCTCCATCGGCTCGCACTTCACACCATCGATCTCTTTGATGATGACCTGCGGCTGGCCGATCTGAAGCTCGTAGCCCTCTCTGCGCATCGTTTCGATGAGCACGGAAAGGTGCAGAACGCCCCGCCCAAATACAGTGAACGCATCGGCAGAGTCGGTCGGCTCCAAGCGCATGGCGAGGTTCTTTTCCAACTCTTTCTCCAAACGGTCCTTGATGTGGCGGGAGGTGACGAATTTGCCTTCCTTGCCGAAAAATGGGCTATCGTTGATGGTGAAGACCATGCTCATGGTCGGCTCATCGATGGTGATGGGTGGCATGGCCTCAGGTTTCTCCACATCTGCCACGGTATCACCGATCTCGAATCCTTCCAGCCCAGTGATGGCGCAGATATCTCCCGGCTGCACCGCATCAACCTTGACCTTGCCCATTCCTTCAAAAAGGTACAGGTCTTTGATTCGGGTCTTTTGCACCGTTCCGTCACGCTTGATGAGCGCTACCTGAAGACCTGTCTTCAGTTCGCCACGGAAGAGGCGGCCAATGGCGATACGGCCGGTATAGGGCGAGTGATCGAGCGAGGTGATCTGCATCTGGAGCGGGCCTTCTGCGATCTTCGGTTCTGGAATGAACTCGATGATGCGGTCCATGAGGTATGAGATGTCCTCTGCGGGCGTCTTCCAGTCCTCGGCCATCCAACCCTGCTTTGCAGAGCCATAAACCGTTGGGAAATTAAGCTGGTCCTCTGTGGCACCGAGGCTGAACATAAGGTCGAACACGGCCTCCATCGACTCCTCTGGTGTGCAGTTCGGCTTATCGACCTTGTTCACCACCACGATGGGTTTCAGGCCCAATTCGATGGCCTTCTGAAGCACGAAGCGTGTCTGCGGCATGGGGCCTTCGAAGGCATCGACCAGCAGCAGCACGCCATCCGCCATGTTGAGCACCCGCTCCACCTCGCCACCGAAATCGCTGTGACCGGGGGTGTCGATGATGTTGATCTTGGTGCCATTCCAGTTGATGGCCACGTTCTTGGACAGGATGGTGATGCCGCGTTCGCGCTCCAGGTCATTGCTGTCCATCACCAGCTCTCCCATCACCTCGTGGTCTGCGAAAACCTTGGCTGCACTGAGCATTCGGTCAACGAGAGAGGTCTTGCCGTGGTCAACGTGGGCAATGATGGCGATGTTTCTTATCGGTTTCATAGGGTCTCTGAAAAGGCGCGCAAAGGTAGTTCCCCTTTTGCTCCCGTGGATGGCCTAATTGTTACCCTTCCCGCAGGCAGGATATGGCCGCATTCCGAGCCTACTCTCCTATTTCCAGTTTCGTAAGGAACAGCCGCCCGTTGGCCCCTGTGATTCTGGGTTGTTTGCCGGTGCGCTCCACATGGAGGTAGTTCACCTCCAGCACCACGGCCCACGAGTCGAGCGTGTCGCTCAGGGTCATCTGGCTCTGCCCGAGCTGATGCTGCATGCTATGGCCATGGCGGGCTATCAGTGCGGTGGCGAGGCTGTCGAGGGCGAAACTCACCTGCCCTTCCGCAGAACTCAGCGTGTAGCGTCCGTCCTTCTCCTCCCATGTGTAATCCTCCCCATCCAGCACAAACTCACAGCCCATGCTCAGAGTGCCTGACAAATCCACCATGTAGTCGTAGTCTGCCACGGGGATCAGGGTCCTGACCACCGCGTTGAACTGCATGTACTGCGTCTCCTCGTCCTTCATGCGATACTCGTAGCTCAGCCCGAGCGTCTGCATGTAGATGCGCGCCTCGTTCACATAGCGGTCCTCCTTCACCGCGAGCTTGATCAGCGAGTCCATGTCCTGCGTGAACCAAGGGCGGATAGCCGCAAACCTATGGTGCGTGTCCAGATAGTCCAGAATGGAATGCACCTCGTTGCTCAGCGAATCGCTCAACACTGTGTTGTTCCCGTTCAGGTTGTCTGACACCAGTCCGTCCATGGCATGCAGCCGCCAGAGTGTCTCCTGCTGCACCTTACCGTCCTTCAGTATTCCCGCCTCGGTGAGCAGATTCTCCAATCGATTCACCTGACTGCGTTCACCCACTGCGAACATCCCCCAAGGTCCGAAGCTGGTGAGCGCGAGCATAAGCGCCAATGAAACGGGTATGAGCTTGATATTCTCGCTCCGCAGCACTGCGAAATACACCGCCACCACCGACAGCCAGATGCCCAGCACCACAATCGCATAGCGGTTCACCGTGATACCGTAATCGTCCAATCGCAGGCCGATGGCAATGAATAGCAGCGCGATGAGCGGGAAGAGCAGCCAGTAGTAGCCCAGCGCCACCTTCCGTATCCAGCCGTTACCCTGCTGCCCACCGTAAGGGTGCAACAGCAGCAGTGTGAAGATGCCCAACACCGCTATGGCACTGATCATGTAGGCCACAATGCCCTTGGGCCAGTCCCACCCCACCAGGATCTTGGTGCCATAGCCATAGAGAATGACCAGATAAAGCACTAGCAGCGGCAGCAGGATGTACTGCGCGAACACCTTCAGCTCCTTCGGATAGGTGCGCTCCTCCTCCAACGCATCCAGATTGTCCGGTATGCCCGCCACGAAGAACCACGTGTTGAACACGCCCGCAATAATCACCCAAAGCTCCGGGTAGCGCTTGGGGTCTATCGTGACATTGAACAGCACATCGAGTGCGCCCATGGCCATCGCCAACCCTGCAAAGAGCACCCCCGAATAGATGCCGGAAGTCACAATGCGGATGAACAGTCCCTTGTTGTAGTTCCAGAAACCGTTCAACTGCATCACTTGCAGAAAGGGAGCGAACGACACCAGCAGATGGACAATCACATTGAACAGCCCATAGCGCACATAAGGGATGGTGGTGTTGTGCGTTACGTCCGTGCCGGGCAGCGACAGATACATCAGGCCCAACAGCCCTGCGCTCACCGCAACACTGCCCCACTTCGCCACCGTACCACCCCACCGTTCGCTTACGATGGCCGCGCAGAAGAAGAGCGGAATGCCCAAAGCGGCCGTAAGCAGCACATTAAAATACGGCAACACATTATCCACCTTGCCCTCCATCTCCATGAGGTAGATGGCCACGCACACGCCCGCTGTGGCGCTAAATATGCTCAGCGGAAAGCGCAGAAATGCAGCCACCGATTGTTTCCAAAGAATTTCCAGGGATGGTAGCCGCATGGTTTTCAAGTTCTTATGATTGAACAAATCTGATCGCTCCTTGAACGCTTTTTTCCCGTTGCATGGCAAGCCGCAGCCTCAATCTCCGACCGTCTTCGAGGACCTGCTACTGCTTCTTCACTCTGTCCACAGTATCCAGTCCAGCCAGTACTTCTATGTTGATGCCGTCCGATAGCCCGGTCTTGATGGGCTTCTTAGTAAAGGTTTGCGGGTCGGTCTCCACCTCTACGAACACCGAGTCGGGCGTGCTGCCGAAGATGAGCATTGCCTCGGGCAAGGCCAGCACACTGTCCCTGCGGTCGAGCACGATGTCGGCATTGGCGCTGTAGCCCGACCGGATCATGACGCCATCTTTCAGCTTCACCTGTGCCTTTATCTTGAACTGCACGGCCCCGTTCTCGGCCACGCCCTTGGGCGAGATGTGCTCCAGCCGCGCGGTGAACGTGTGTCCCTCCAACGCCCCTATGGTGATGAGCAGATCCATGCCCTCCTTCACCTTGCCCACCTCGCTCTCGTCCAGTTTTCCCTCGAATATCATCTCGCCCATGTCGGCAATGGTGGCGATGGTGGTACCCTCGTTGAAGGTGTTGCTCTCGATCACGGAGCTGCCCTCCTTCAGCGGCACTTCGAGCACCATGCCCGATGCCGTGCTGCGGATGATGGTGTTTGATGCAGTGCCCTGTCCTTTAATGGCGCCTTCCTCAATCAGCTGCAGGTTGTTCTGCGCAGCGGTCAGCTCCTGCTTGGCGTTGAGCAGGGCCGTGTTAGCGGGCTGGAAATCGGCCTTGGAGATGACCCCCTGATCCAGAAGCATTTTCTGGCGGTCGTAGTTCTGCTGGGCATCGCTCACGGACAGCTCGGCCATCTGCACGCGGCCTTGGGCGTTATTGAGGCTCACCATGTCGGGCACGATCTTCACCTTGGCGATGGGGTCGCCCGTGCGCACCCGCTGGCCCTCGACCACATACACCTTCTCGATGATGCCCGAAACGCGCGGCTTGATGGCCACCTCCTTGCGCGGGATGATGGTACCGGTGGCTACGGTCTTCTTGATAATGTCCGTGCGGAATGCCTTGGCGGTCTCGAACACCACAGGCACTTCCTGCGATTTCTCATACAGATGCCACAGCGTATAGCCGAACGCACCGAGAGTGACCGTGAGGATGAGGATTCTTACAAATGATTTCATGGTTCCTGTTGATTAGCTGCTTATGTTATTTGATTTCACGCAAAGGCCGCAAAGGATTTCGCAAAGAGCGCAAAGCGCTGGTCTGATTTTCTTTGCGCCTTAACTCTGCGTCCTTTGCGTGAAACAATTCTCCATTTTCAATTTTCTGTTCTCAACGCCTCCACAGGCCTCACCTCCAACGCCCTGTACGCAGGGATGAGCCCCGCCAAGCACCCCGACACGATCAGGATGCCCAGCGCGGTGATGATGGTCAGGAATTGTACCTCAGGGTTCTTGAACGATTCGTCCTCGATGAGCGGTCCGGCCAGCTCAACGGCCCACACGCCCAGCACAATGCCGATGTAGCCCGCTAATGACGTGAGCACAAGAGACTCCAGCACTATCTGTCCGGCAATGCTCAACGGGGTGGCCCCGATGGCCCTGCGGATGCCGATCTCCTTCGTGCGCTCTTTCACGATGACCAGCATGATGTTGCTGATGCCGATGACCCCCGCCACCAGCGTCAGCGTGCCCACGAACCAGATCAGGAAGTCGATGCCCGTGAACACGCTGGCATACTCCGCAAACTCCTCCTCGTTGTTGTTGCTGCCAAAGGCAAATTCATCGTTGGGATGCACACGGTGCCGCTCCTTCAGCAGCTTAATGATCTTCTCCTCGATGACTGCCGTTGAAACGCCCTCGGCAGGCGCAAACCCATAGTAGCTCACAAAATTGCCGTAGTTGAACGCCTGCTGGAACGAGGTGAGCGGGATGAAGATGCTCTGCGCATCGTCCTCGGCCTCGCGCCCCGCCTTCTTGGTCTTGAAGGTGCCCACCACCGTGAAATAGACCCCGTTGATGCGGATGCTGCTGCCGATCACCTCTTCGCCCTCGGAATAGAGGTCGTTGATGACCTTGGCCCCGATGACGGCCACCTTGCGCTTCTGCTCCACATCCACAATGTTCAGATGGCGGCCCAGCACCATGTCGAAGGGCTGTATCTCCCGGATGTCGGGGTAGTCGCCCTTGATGCCGAATGCGGCCGTACGCATGCCCCGTACCACATTGGCCGCACCGCGCCAACCGCCCACCTCGTTGCGAGGGGCGATGACCCTTGCCTCGGGCACCCGCTCGCGGATGGCCTTCGTGTCCTCGTTCGTAAGCGTGAACCTACGCCCTGCCGGCAACCCCTTGTAAGGCATCGTGGTTCGCTGTGTCCATATATATAAGGAGTTGGATGCAAAGCCCTGGAACTCGCTGGTCACCCCGTTCTTCAGTCCCGACCCCGCGCCCAGCATCACCACCAGCATGAAGATGCCCCACATCACCCCGAAGGCGGTCAGAGCCGTGCGTACCTTATTGGCCCCCAACGTTGCGAATACCTCCCGCCATCTGTCTGTGTCGAAGATATTCATTGCTCTCTCAATGCTTCTATGGGACTGATGGATACCGCTCGCATAGCAGGGAACAGCCCCGCCAATGTGCCCGATACCACCAGCACCAGCGTGGCGATGATGGCCGTGGTCATGTCCACCTCAGGGTTCTGGAAGATGCCCTCGCCCTCGATCATCCCGCTCACGGCCTCCAAGGTGAACACGCCTGCCACCAGACCCAGATAACCTGCAATGCTGGTGATGAAGATGGCCTCCATGATGATGAGTGACACCACCGAAAAAGGCGTGGCCCCCAATGCCTTGCGGATGCCGATCTCGCGGGTGCGCTCCTTCACCACGATCATCATGATGTTGCCCACGCCCACAATGCCCGCTATGATGGTGCCGATGCCGATGATCCACACAAAGAGACTGATGGCGTTCAGCACATTGAGTACCTGCATGAACTGGTCGGTACTGTTATTGATCCACACCGCGCGCTTGTCCTTTGGCGAGAAGTTGTGCAGGGCGGCCAGTCGGTTGCGTATATTCTGTTCAATGACGAGACTTTCCTCAGGCGATGCATCCCCGATCAGCATGCTCATAGCATGGACATCCCTACCGCTGCTGAACACCGTCTGCCCTACGGTCATCGGAATGTAGCCGCGCCTCATGTCACTGGCACCGCCATTGTCGGTGAAGCTACCAATCACCTTGAATGCAATGCCGCCCACGATGACCTGACTTCCGATGTGGTCGCTATCGGGAAAGAGTTCCTTGCGGATGGGTTCGCCCAGCACGATCACCTTCCTGCGCTCGCGGGTGTCCGTGTCGTTGATGAAACGGCCCGTGACCATGGTGGCGTTCTCCGCAAAGAACTGCCCGTTGTGGCACGCTATCAGTTGAAAATTGCCCTTCCGATGGCCATTCACCATGTCCTGGTTGCTCAGCCAGAGCCTTGACGACAGGTGCTCGATGCCTGCCACTCGACCCTTGTCCAGTATCTCGTGGTCCGTATCCGTGAAACTGATATGCCGGCCGGGCTGCATCCCCTTATGCGGAATGGTCGTCTGCCCCTGATACACCCAGATGCTGTTGATGGCATCGTCCTTGAAATCCTCCTCAAAACCGTTGCGCAGCCCATTGCCCGAACCCAACAAAATAATGAGCATGAAGATGCCCCAGAACACACTGAAACCCGTCAAGAACGTGCGCAGCTTGTTCTTGCCGATGGTCTCAAATATCTCCTGCCACTTATCAGAGTCGAACACTGGAAAGGGAATTAAGATTTAAAGATTATGAATTAAAAATTTGGCTTTGGGACTATGGCGGATGGACGATAAGGGATTCAGCCTGAGTGACTTTTAATTATTAATTCTTCATTTTTAATTATCAATCAACCCGTCTTTCATCCGAATCACCCTTTGCGTCTGCGCAGCGATCTCGTGCTCGTGGGTCACGATGACCACGGTCATGCCTTGCGCGTTCACCTCCTTCAGCATCGTCATCACCTCGTTGGAGGTAGCAGTGTCCAACGCACCGGTAGGTTCATCAGCCAAAATCACCTTGGGCTGCGTCACCAGAGCACGAGCTATCGCCACTCGCTGCTTCTGCCCGCCTGACATCTCACTGGGTCGATGCTCCGCCCATTCCTTCAGTCCTACGCGCTCCAAGTATTCCATGGCGATGTGGTTGCGCTTGCTTCTGCTCACACCTTGGTAGTAAAGCGGCAAGGCCACATTCTCCGCAGCGGTCTTGTAGTTCACCAGGTTGAAACTCTGGAAAACAAAGCCAAGGAAGCGGTTGCGGTACTGCGCAGCACGGGTCTCGCTCAGGTCCTTGATCAATGTGCCATCGAGCGAATATGTCCCGGAATCATAACCATCCAAAATGCCCAGCACATTGAGCAGTGTGGATTTTCCCGTGCCCGATGAGCCCATAATGCTCACCAGTTCTCCCTCGTTAATGTTCAGGTCAATGCCCTTCAACACCTCTAATCGGTTCGTCCCGATGGTGTAGGACTTGCGTATGTCTTTCAGCTCGATCATTCAGAGGACGAAAGTAGCCCCTTGCTCATTTCTCCCACTCCCGATAGCTACGCATTAATGTTAATGAAGACCAATTAGGATTCTAACACCAACTCTGAGTTCGATGCAGAAACGTACAATTTCTCAACAAAGCAATCGATTCTGGGGAATGAATGGAGTTCGATCCTCGTTTGCCAATATGCTCAAAACAGCATGAACCAACAACACTCAGCCCTTGTAGAAATTCATCTCATCCATGTATTTCCAAGCCTCACCGGGCATGAGATGGCGTACATCGCGCCCCTCTCGCACCCACTGCCTGATGAGGCTCGATGAGATATCAAGCGCGGGTGCCTCGAGCAGCTTCACGTTAGGATGGTCGAGCAGTGGCAGATCTGTGGCCGTGGGACGCGAATAGACCACGATCTCGTGACCCTCCAAAATGGCCTCATAGTTCTTCCATTTATGGAATGACGCCAAGTTATCACCTCCCATCAAAAGCGTGAAGACCACCTTCGGATGGCGTTGCTGGAGGTGCGCCAGTGTCACCGATGTATACGAAGGCTGCGGCAGACCGAATTCGATGTCACTTGCTCGGAACCTGAGGTCATCGCCAATGGAACGATGAACCATCTCCAGTCGGTCGCGGCCATGCAACAGGCTGGATTTCTGTTTCAACGGGTTGTGCGGGGAGACCACGAACCACAGTTCCTTCAGGTCACTCATCTCCACCGCCCATGAGGCGATGATCATATGGCCCACATGCACTGGATTGAACGAACCGAAGAAGAGCCCGACCCTACGCATCCACGAAGCGTTTAACCGTCTCAAGCGCATCCATCCTGGCCTGCTCGAGGTCGTCATTCACGAGCACCACGTCAAAACGGTCTGAGAAGGTCAACTCGTGTGCGGCCTTCTCCACACGCTTTCGGAGGCTCTCCTCACTCTCAGAACTGCGCCCCTTCAGCCTTCTCTCCAGCTCCTCCACTGATGGTGGCATCACGAAGATGGCCAATGCCTTTTCCGCGAACTGCCGCTTGATATTGAGACCGCCAACCACATCCACATCGAAGAGCACGTGCAGCCCCTGCGCGTGCAAGCGGTTCACCTCACTGCGCAGTGTGCCGTAGAACTGCCCCTCATAGACCTCCTCCCATTCCAAGAAATCGCCTGCGGCAATGCGCTCACGGAATTCGTCTGCGGACAGAAACCAGTAATCCCGACCGTGCTCCTCCCCTTCCCTGCTCGGCCGGCTGGTGGCCGACACCGAGAATGCCAACGGCAGTCCTTGTTCCAGCAAGCTCCTTACGATTGTGGTCTTGCCAGCCCCGCTCGGTGCGGAGAAGATGATGAGCTTGCCTTCAGTCATGGGTGCAAAGTTAGAGGGGAGGCTGGGAGTGTCCTTGAGTCGCATCACCACAGACCTCCGGCTGCCGATAGCGGATACAAAAAAGCCCGACCGCATCTGTGAGATACGGCCGGACCGGTATGAAAATACGGAGAGGGCTCAGGCCTCCTCGTTCAATTGCTTGCTCTGGAGATAGGCCGCCTTGCGAAGCTCCATCCTGCGCTCCACCGAAGGCTTCACGAACTGCTTGCGGGCACGAAGCTGGCGCATGGTGCCGGTCTTGTCAAACTTGCGCTTGAACTGCTTGATAGAGCGCTCGATGTTCTCGCCTTCTTTTACGTTGATGATCAACATGTCTTTTCGATGCTTAGTGAAAAACGGGCCGCAAAGATAACCGAACAATCCAATCTGAAAAATGGCCTGTCGCAACTTTTTTGGTCAGCTGCCTCAGAAGCTAACGCCTTGCCGCGTAGATGATGAATGGTTTTCCCGCAATGGCGCAATGATGCAAAGGGTTGATGTCAATTCAATCGGTAGCCAGCTCTTCGGAATTGGTTCAAACCCTCATTATTTTCATTGCGTCTTTGCACCATTGCGAGAATAACCGTCAAATAATCTCAAAATACCGCTTCGTCTCCCAATCCGTCACTGCTTTGGAAAACTCCCGCCATTCCCATTCGCGGGTGGCGGTGAAGTGGGCCACGAAATCGGCACCGAACAGCTCGTTGGCAATCTCAGAGTGCTTCATGGCCTGCGTGGCGTCCCAGAGGTTGCGGGGCAGGAGGCCGGCTCCGTTGTCGCGATAGCCGTTGCCGATGGTCTCGGTGGTGGAGAGCTTGAGATTGTTCTTGATACCGTAAAGCCCGGCTGCGAGGCAGGCCGACATGGCGAGGTAGGGGTTGGTGTCCGATCCTACGACCCGCGTCTCCAGCCGGCAGCTTTTCTCCCCCGCAGGCAGAGCGCGCAGTGCAACAGTGCGATTGTCCACGGCCCATGTGAGCGAGGTGGGTGCCCAGGCGCCTTCCACCAGCCGCTTGTAGCTGTTGATGGTGGGCGCGATCATCGGCAGGATGTGCGGCAGGCAGTGCAGTTGGCCCGCCATGTAGCTTTCCATCAGCGCGCTCATGCCCTTGCGGCCCTCCGAGTCGTGGAAGAGGTTGGTCTTCGCGTCCGTGTCCCAGAGGCTCTGGTGGATGTGGCCGCTGCATCCGGGCAAGCTCGGACTGATCTTGGCCATGAACGTGGGCAGGATGCCGTGCATGTGGGCGATCTCCTTCACGCCTGTCTTGAACAGCACCGCCCGGTCGGCAGCGGTAAGGATGTCGGAGTAGAGAATGGCCGCCTCATACACTCCGGGGCCGGTCTCGGTGTGGAGACCTTCTATTGGCACATCGAACTGCTCCAGAAGATCGAAGAGGTCGTTGAAGTATTCGCTGTTCTGCGAACTGCGCACGATAGAATATCCGAACATCCCATGTGTCAGAGGTTCCAGGTTCGCGAAGCCCTTCTGCTTGACGCTCTGGGAATCTTCCCGGAAATTGAACCACTCGAACTCCTGCGAGAAGAACGGCTTGAAGCCCATCTGCTCGGCACAGTCGCGGACGGTCTTGAGCAGGCTGCGGGGGCACACTTGCAACGGCCCGCCCACAGCATCGCGGAAATCGGCCAAGAAGAAGGGCACATAATCGTCCCAAGGCACAGTGCGGAAGGTGCCAAGGTCGATGCGGGCCTGTGCATCAGGGTAGCCCGTGTGCCAACCGGTGTAGGTCACGTTGTCATAAGCCAGATCACCGCTGTCCCAGCCGAAGACCACATCGCAGAAGCCGAAACCACTCTCCACTGCCGAGAGGAACTTGTCCTTACGCATGAGCTTGCCGCGAAGCACGCCATCTATGTCCGTCACCGCCAGCTTGATGCGCTGGTGGTCGGAGTTGCGGATGTCGTTGAGGATCTGTTCGGGGGAGAGGTGAGTGTCTTTCATGGGCTGCTTCATAAACGAACTACGAAAGCCACGAATCTACGAATGACCAATTACACCGCACACCTGACACTCAGTTCACCTTGGTCAGCAGGAGCGTGTCCGCCTGAAACGTCATCTGAAAAAGAGTGGAGTTGGGTGGGCGTTGCTCGTTAACCCATTCAGGGCACATTGGCCCCACGATACGAACATGATGAGCTGAAACCCTAAGGACATCATGGCCCCTCGCTTCGTATTGACCCTTCACGGTAGTGAAGCAATCCATTCCACACGGAGCCTCGTATCTGCTTTCGTATGTCGTACCATTATCATCGAAGGAAACGAAATATCCGTAAGGCAGCATCCCGTCCTGATAGGTCCTGAGGACATATTGTTCGGTGGATTCGTGAAGACCTAATGCACCATTGACATACCATGTGGTTCCCGCCAGTTCGTTGGCATTCACACCCTCATTCTGCGCAACCGCATGCGTTGTCAAAGAGAGCATCAGCAAGATAAAAAGAGCGGTTCTCATGGTCAATGATCTTTTGTGCTCTCACTAGACAAAGGATGCACCAATCCACTATTTTCCATTTTCTCCAAACGATTTTCCTCTGATAAGCAACAGATACCCAACAAAACTCAACCCCATAATTCCCGCGAAAACCATCGCAATGCCCGCGTTGTACCACGCCATGGCAATGATGCTGAAGGTGGCGATGCTCAAGGCCAGCGCGGGGAAAATGGGGTAGAACGGCACGCGGAAGGGGCGCTCCATGTCGGGCTCTTTTTTCCGCAGGAAGAAGAACGAGATCATGGAGATGATGTAGAGCGTCAACGCTCCGAAACACGCAATGGTGATGATCTCGCCCGTCTTGCCCGTCATCAGCGCGATGATGCCGATGCCCATGTTGAAGATGAGCGCATTGGCGGGCGTGCGGAACTTCGGATGCACCCTGCCCAGCAGCCGTGGGGCGAGGCCCATGCGGCCAAATTCATACGTGGCGCGCCCCGCAGCGAGGATGATGCCGTGGAACGAGGCCACCAGCCCCAGCAGCCCGATGGTGATGAGCAGGTGGTACATGGCCCCGCTGTCGCCCACCACATGCGCCAGGGCCAGTGGCAGCGGGCTGTCGCTCGGGTTGCCCTCGGCATCATAGACCACCGCCTCCCAGCCCGCCACGCCCACGCTCGACACGAAGGTGAGCACGCACAGGATGACCAGCGTGAGGATGGCCGACCCGAAGCCCAGCAGCACGTTGCGCTGCGGATTCACTGTCTCCTCGGCCACATTGGCCACGCCCTCGATGGCGAGGAAGAACCAGATGGCGAACGGGATGGCCGCGAACACCCCGCTGATGCCGTTGGGCAGCGCGTTGGCCGTGAGGTTCGCCACCTCGAACGAGGGCAGCGTTACGCCTGCGAAGATGAGCAGCTCGGCCACCGCTAAGATGGTGATGCCCAGCTCGAACATGGCAGCGGCCTTCACCCCCGCAATGTTGAGGGCCGTGAAGGCGAAATAGGCGAGAATGGCCAGCCACGGGAGTTCCACACTGAACGACCCTATCTGCATGAGAACAGGTTCTGTCTTGAGGAAAAGCTGGAAATAGGCCCCGATGGCGGCAGCGATGGCGGGCGGTGCGAACACGAACTCGATGATCTGCGCCAGCCCTCCGATGAAGCCCCAGTCGCGGCCCAGCGCGCGGTCGGCATAGTCGAATGCCCCGCCCGCCTTGGGGATGGCGCAGGCCAGTTCGGTGTAGCTGAACGTGAAGGTGACGTACATCACGATGATGAACAGCGTGGCGATGCCCAGCCCCAGCGTGCCGCCCTCGGCCAGCCCGAGGTTCCACCCGAAATACATGCCGCTGATGACGTAGCCCACGCCCAGCCCCCAGAGCATCACAGGGCCAAGGGTGCGCTCGAGTTTCGGGGAATTGTCAGAACCGCTCATGGGAGCGCAAGTTAGCTGGCCCGGCCCCTACTCCAATTCCTTGGATGCCTTGCGCCCACCAGCGTACGGTGGATTGGGGAACAGATGCAGTCGCAGTGTGGCCTCGTGACTGCCGTTGCGGCACAAATCCCTTACAATCGTGGTGATGGCCTATGAACAGCCGTGCCCATCGGGATAGCCATCACGGCCGACAGGAAGGTCATTACGGTCATCTGGAAGGTCATTTCGACAAGCAGGAAGGCCATTGCGGTCATCTGGAAGGTCATTGCGGCTATCGGGAAGGTCATTGCGGTCATCGGGAAGGTCATTGCGGCTATCGGGAAGGTCATTGCGGCTATCGGGAAGGTCATTGCGGCTATCGGGAAGCCAGTTGCAGTCGTCTGCAACCGGCTTCCCGACCAATGCAACTGGCTTCCCGACAACTGCAAACGGCTCACTTTAGGTTGCGACCGCCTTCTCGATGGCCGCGATCGTCTTCCCTTGGGGTGCCACAACCTTCCCGATGGGTGCGGCCGGCAGCCGTGCAAGCGCAACCCCTTCTGGCAGGGTATATTGGGCTGTTCCGAGATGTTGCATCCTTCACGAACTGTGGTATGGGGTTAGAAGGACGCAAGTTAGCTGGCCCGGCCCCTACTCCAATTCCTTGGATGCCTTGCGCCCACCAGTGTACGGTGGATTGGGGAACAGATGCATTCGCAGTGTGGCCTCGTGACTGCCGTTGCTGAATGCGCTGAGGCCGCTGGTGGTAATATCATACGAATAACCGAGGCGGAACCACTTGAATATCAGCTCGGCTGAGACAATCACCGCATCCTGAACACGATACCCGACACCGATATTCACGCGGGTGAGCACCTTGGTAAGGTTATCCGCCCCCAAGAATACCCAGTTGTCAAACTGTGCTGAGGCCGCATCTGTTTTCACGAACGAAAGTGGTTTGATGCGGAACACACGGCCAGCATGAATATCGTAGCGTACGAGGCCTTAGTAATGACGGGCAACGGTTATCTCGGAGGAAGCATTGCCGTCATTGAATTCCATTGTAGGCGAAGTCAGATGACTTGTGCTGAAAGCCACAAGAAGCCCTCTGAAACCGTAACTGATTCCGAGGCCGAGGTCAAAACATGCGGCTGATTGCTTGCTGCTGATGATGTTGGCATCACCCGACTGTACTGGGTTGAACTGGGAGCCGTCCAAACTGTGAACAATAGCACCCAAGTAGATGGAAGGCACGATGGTGTGCCCTCCTTTCAGGCGAATGGCCCCAGCATAATTCAGTCGTGCAGTATGATTCTCCTGAGCACCGAGCTGGCTGTGAACATAAGTGACCCCGAACGCGCTGTGTGCCTTCTTGACCTCGTAGGATGCATTGGCAGTAGTTGAGATGGGCCTACCAGCAAAACCCACCCATTGCTGCCTGTGCTGCACATCAGCATTCAACTGGTAGTCATTCACCATGAATGACGGGTTGATGAAAGCATTGTAGTCGAGATTCTGCGAGAACTGCGGGTCTTGCTGGGCAAGGCTCGCGATACTACCGAACAACAATCCAGAAAGTAGCCCTTTGATTTTCACAGGGGAAAAGTAGCTATTCCACCAAAGTGAATTCACCTTTCGCGAATCCGACACGGGTCAGTATCATTGCCGTTCACAATTCGACAACCAATTTCTCTGTGACAATATCTACTGAAAATGAAACCGTTAGCGAAGCATGACTTTGTAATTGTCCCTGAAGCAGAAGGAAAAGTGCCCATAAATGCAGTTGGACTTGTAAGGGAAATCAACGGGTCAATAGCCTCTGTGTTTTTCATCGGCATCAGTGAGGAGGTGACATTGCCAATAGAATCGTTGTATCCATTCGAAGTGAAGAAGACGGGAAAGGGATTTCCGCAAAAAATCTGCAACATCTGCCATGTCCTTAAGGACCACAAAGAGTTTGATATCAACCAAACTGACGGCAAAGGGATAAAAACATCTCGGCCGAGCTGCAAGAATTGTCGTGTGGCCATTGATGGTCATCCGCTGAAACCATCTGAACGCAGGAAGTTAGATGCCATTGCTCCACAACACATATTCACCTGTCCCATCTGCCAGAAGACAACCATAGTTGGGGTGACAGGCAAGCAGGTGAAAGACCACGACCACAACACTGGAAACGCCAGAGAATGGATCTGTGATAGCTGCAACACTGGTTTAGGTCGATTCAAGGACGACATCGCTTTCCTGCAGGTCGCCATTGACTACTTGAAAAGACATTCCGTAGGTTCAGGAGGCCATTGATGCTGTCACGGACTGGCGGAGACGCTCCTCTGCGATTTCGCAGTACTCATCGGATATGTCAAAACCGATATACCTTCTGTTGTTCAGCAAGGCCATTTTACATGTGGTGCCCGACCCGCACATCGGGTCAAGCACGAGATCCCCTGGATTTGTCCACGAGAGTATGTGATCCTCAGCAAGCTTCTCTGGGAAAACCGCAGGATGTTTGAACGCAATCCTGTCCGAGGTCGATCCACCGAGACCAACTGCATACGGCCAGATATTCGTGAGCGTCTTTTCCTTCTTCAACTCGCCCATTGCCTTCTTATTCACTCCATCGGACTTCTTATTGAATGGTAGAAGTTCGAGTCCGTTGCGCTTGGTCTTCGTCTTCAGCGGGTTGAAAACCCTTGGCTTCCCCTTGCTGAACACAAACATGAATTCGTGGGCATTGGTGTAAGCATTGCTCCGCATGAATGGAGTATTCTTCTTCTGATAGATCATCACATCATGAACATTGAACCCGATGGATTGAAAATGCAGTGCTTGATTGAAACTTGTCAGGGTTCTATTGCCATTGCGAACCTTATCGCCAACAACCCAGACAACAATGCCGCCTTCCTTCATCACCCTGAACAATTCTTTTGCGATGCTTTCGAAATCAAAACTGTAGCCCCGATAATCCCTGATGTCATCATAGGGCGGGGAGGTGACCACCAAATCAACAGACGCTGTATCCAGCTTTTTCATGCCGACCAGACAATCCAAAGCATAAATCTTGTCTTCTTCAATCCTCATGTTCATACCTGTTCATTGAGTTTCTTCAAAAGTACCGATTACGCACACTTACTATGCCCGCAGCTCTTGCAGTTGAGGCAGCCCTCCTCATAGACCAGCGCGTCCTGTCCGCATTCGCTGCAGGTGGCGTTGGCGGCCACGGTGCCGTCTGCGATGTACTTCTTGAGGGCACGTGCCACACCGTTCTTCCAGTTGTTGAGCGAAGCAGCATCGAGGTGAAGGTTCTCGATGAGGTTGACCACGTAGGGCAGCGGCATCCCGTGGCGCAGCACGCCTGAGATGAGCCTCGCGTAGTTCCAATACTCCTTATCGAACATGCGCGAGAGGCCCTCGATGGTGGTGCCATAGCCCTCGCGGTCCTCGTAGCGGATGTCGTAGCGTGTACCCTTACCTGTGCGCACCTTGATGACCTGACATTGCTCGACCCACTCCGGAAGCTTCAAAGAGTCCTTGGCCTTTCCGGTGAAGATCTCGTACGGACGGCCATCCACGATGCCTACCACTGCAAGCCAAAGTTCCTCCCCATTGCGGAAGCGCACCACATCGGCCTCGACCATATCCGGTCGTTTGGGCGGACGGCCATCGGAGGTCTCCGTCTTCGTATCCTTCTTCTCGTCATTGCTGATGAGCACGCCTGACCGTGACCCGTCACGGTAGACCGTGATACCTTTGCAGCCGCTCTCCCAGCCCGTGCGGTAGATGTCGGCAACCAATTCCTCGGTCACGTGGTTGGGCACATTTACAGTGACGCTGATGCTGTGGTCCACCCATTTCTGAACCGACCCCTGCAGCTTCACCTTGTTGACCCAATCGACATCGTTGGCGCAGGCCATATGGTACGGACTCTTGGCAATGAGGGCCTGAAGCTCCTCTTCGGTGCTGTTGGCCACGGTGTCGGGGTCGTAACCGTTGGCTGCGAGCCACTGCGAGAAACCGTGGTGCAGCACATGGAACTCCTCCCAAGAGTCGCCCACCCCGTCCACAAAATCGACCTTCACCTTTCGGTCGTTGGGGTTCACCTTGCGCCTGCGCTTGTAGGCCACCATGAAGGCGGGCTCGATGCCCGATGTGGTCTGCGTCATCAGGCTGGTGGTGCCCGTTGGGGCCACGGTGAGCAGGGCGATGTTCCTACGGCCGTATTTCTTCATCTCCTCGTACAGGTCGGCATCCGTCTCCGCGATGCGGGCGATGAAGGGATTCCCTTCCTCGCGGGCGGCATCATAAATAGGGAATGCACCGCGCTCCTTGGCCATTTCCACCGATGAGCGGTAGGCCTCCACCGCCAGCGTCTGATGCACACGAGTGCAGAAGTCGATGCTCTCGTCCGAGCCGTAGCGGATGCCCAATGCGGCCAGCATGTCGCCCTCTGCGGTGATGCCCACGCCTGTCCTGCGCCCTTGGATGCACTTCTCGCGGATCTTCATCCAGAGGCCGTGCTCAACGCCTTTCAGGTCCATGCTCTCGGGGTCATTCTCGATCTTGGCGATGATGGTGTCGATCTTCTCCAGTTCCAGGTCAATGATATCGTCCATGATCCGCTGCGCGAGGCGTGCATGACGACTGAAGAGGTCGAAGTTGAACCGTGCCTTGTCTGTGAAAGGGTTTTCTACGAAGCCCATGAGGTTGAGGGCCAGCAGGCGGCAACTGTCGTAGGGGCAGAGCGGGATCTCACCGCAGGGGTTGGTGCTCACAGTGCGGAAACCGAGGTCGGCATAGCGGTCTGGCACACTCTCGCGGATGATGGTGTCCCAGAAGAGGATGCCCGGCTCGGCCGACTTCCAAGCATTGTGAATGATCTTCTGCCAAAGGGCAGCAGCGTCCACCTCCTTGGTCACCTTCGGCTCCTTGGCATTGATGGGAAACTGCGCGATGTAGGGCGTTCCGCTGATGACCGAGCGCATAAAGTCGTCATCAATCCTAACAGAGACATTCGCGCCCGTCACCTTGGTGCCGTCCATCTTCGCATCGATGAAACGTTCGGCATCGGGGTGTTTGATGCTGACGCTGAGCATGAGCGCTCCCCTGCGGCCGTCCTGAGCCACTTCGCGGGTGCTGTTGCTGTAACGCTCCATGAACGGAACAAGACCCGTGCTGGTCAGTGCGCTGTTCTTCACGGGTGTTCCTTTAGGACGGATATGTGAGAGGTCGTGACCCACCCCTCCCCTGCGCTTCATGAGCTGCACCTGCTCCTCGTCCACGCGCATCACCGCTCCGTATGAATCTGCGTTGCCATCATTCCCGATGACAAAACAATTCGAGAGCGACACGATCTGGAAGTCGTTGCCGATGCCTGTCATAGGCCCGCCCTGCGGCACAATGAAGCGGAAGCGGTCGAGTGCTTGGAAGATGGCCTCCTCGCCTACGGGATTCGGATACCGCTCCTCTACGCGAGCGATCTCCGTGGCCATCCTGCGGTGCATGTCAGCGGGGGTTCTCTCAAAGATATTGTCGTGCGAATCCTTGAGCGCATACTTGTTCACCCACACGGTAGCGGCCAGCTCATCCCCGTTGAAATACTCCAATGAGGCTGCCACTGCCTCCTCGTGGGTGTAAATCGGTCGGTTATGGCCGGGGGTGGCTTCGTTGGCTTTTGGGGTCGTAGTGTCCATCTGTGCGGTTTGGGTGCTCATCTATGTGATCATTGAAGTGAAAAAGCCCGCTGCGAGCGGGGTGTCCCCTCAGAAAAGGGGGACTCCAAAGTTGGAGACCCACTAACGGAAGGCCAAGGGAATGTTCTGAACAATCGGACGGAGTTTTCCACTTTGGGCAGGAAGACCACTGTTTACAGTCAATTCCGAATCGGATGACCTCTGAATCCGATTCCGTATTTGTTCAAAAAAACCCGCTTCTATCCGTGACCTCCATCACTACCTGACCTTCGCGCTTGAGTTAGCTTTCCCGATTCAAATAGCCCCTTTTCCCATTGAGTTTTTCGGTCATCAGATCAAACAATCATCCTAAAGAGGTGTTCATGTCAACGCAGTCAGAAAAATCCGCTATGTCGGCATCAGTAGTAGTTATCGGTTCAGGTTTCGCGGGACTTTCTGCGGCAAGTTTCCTCGCGAAGGAGGGCTATCGTGTGACCGTGCTCGAGAAGAACGAGATGCCTGGAGGACGTGCAAGGAAATTCGAGGCGCAGGGTTTCATGTTCGACATGGGCCCAAGCTGGTACTGGATGCCCGATGTGTTCGAGAATTACTTCGCGCACTTCGGCCACAAGGTGAGCGACCTCTACGACCTTGTGCGCCTCGACCCCAGTTACAACATCTGGTTCACAGGAGGAGAAAAGCGCAGCATTCCTGCACGTATGGAGGATCTGAAGCGGATGTTCGAGGAGCTGGAACCCGGCTCGTCTGTCAGGCTGGAGCAATTTCTGAAAGAAGCGGCTTACAAATATGAGGTCGGTATCAACGACCTTGTTTACCGCCCCGGCCGCAGCCTGATGGAGTTCGCTGATGTGCGTATCATGAAGGGCCTCTTCGATCTGCATTTGTTGCAGTCCATGTCGAAGCATGTTAGGAAGTTCTTCAAGGATGAGCGACTGATACAACTTTTGGAATTCCCTGTGCTCTTTCTCGGGGCCACACCACAGGAAACACCCGCCCTTTACAGCCTGATGAACCATGCTGACCTCTCGCTTGGCACATGGTACCCGATGGGCGGCATGCACTGCATTATTGAGGCCATGGTGAAGGTGGCCGAACAGCAGGGTGTGCGAATCCTATGCAATGAGACGGTTGAAGCCATTGAGGTGAAGAACGGCTCGGCAAGCCATGTTCGCACCGCAGGCAAGCGTATTGAGGCCGACTTTGTGGTCGGTGCTGCAGACTATCACCACGTGGAGCAGCACCTGCTGGAGAAAAAACATCGCCAGTATTCTGAGAAATACTGGGACAACCGCTCCATGGCACCCTCCAGTCTTATCTACTACCTCGGCATTGATAAGCGGATAGAAGGGCTGGAACACCATAATCTGTTTTTTGACAAGGACTTCAACCTCCACGCCCATCAGATCTACACCAATCCGCAGTGGCCCAGCGACCCGCTGTTCTACGTGTGCGCCCCGTCCAAGTCTGACCCAACGGTCGCGCCAGAGGGCTGCGAGAACATTTTCATACTCATTCCTGTGGCACCCGACCTCATAGACACTCCAGAGGTACGCGAACGGTACTTCCAGCGCGTGATGGGGCGGATGGAAAGCCTATTGGGCCAGCAGATCCGCCAACATGTGGTCTATCGCAGGGATTACGCCCACAGCGATTTCCGTGCTGACTACAACGCCTTCAAGGGCAATGCCTACGGATTGGCAAACACCCTCTCTCAGACCGCCATCCTGAAGCCGAAACTGAAGAGTCCGAAGGTGAAGAACCTTTACTACGCAGGCCAGCTTACCACTCCCGGACCGGGTGTGCCCCCTTCTCTGATCTCAGGTCAGGTGGTGGCCCGCGAGCTTATCAAAGACCATCTTTCCTCTTAGCCGTAATCATCATGGATCCCCTCTACGACCAAGTCTGCATCAAGGCCAGTGAATACACCACCAAGCGTTACAGCACCTCGTTCTCTCTCGGAACGAGATTCTTGGCCAAGCGTTTTCAGAATCCTATCTATGCCATCTACGGATTCGTGCGGTTTGCAGACGAGATCGTTGACACCTTTCACGACCATGACCGCGCCACTTTGCTGGCCGATTTCCGTGCCGATGTGCGCAAGGCCATTGACCAACGCATCAGCCTCAATCCCATACTGCACTCTTTTCAATGGGCCTACCACCAATTCGGCATCACTTGGGATCTGGTGGACACCTTCTTGCGCAGCATGGAGATGGACCTCGATGACATCAAGTACACACGCGAGAGCTACGACCAGTATATCCTCGGCTCGGCAGAGGTGGTCGGACTGATGTGCCTGCGTGTCTTCGCAGAGGGCGATGATGCCCTGTACGAACGCCTCAAACCTCAGGCCATGAAGCTGGGCGCAGCATTTCAGAAGATAAACTTCCTTCGCGACCTTCACGATGACAACGTGGAGCTGGGCCGCATGTATTTCCCGGGGCTTGACCTCACGCATTTTGACGTGGATGCCAAGCGCAGGATCGAACGCGAGATAGAGGCCGACTTCCACGAGGGATTCCTCGGTATAAAGGCACTGCCCAAGGACAGCCGCTTCGGGGTTTACGTGGCCTACCGATACTACTCGAAGCTACTGGAGAGCATCCGCAAGATGCCACCCAGCACCATCATGCACGAACGCGTACGCATACCCGATATGCGTAAATACGGCCTCTTCGTGACCTCGTACATGCGTCACAGCCTGAACCTTCTCTGAGCGGGATTGTTTCCCTCAAGGACCCAGGAAAATCGCATGAAAGCCGCCATCATCGGTTCGGGTATTGCTGGTCTCGCCACAGCCATACGTCTCGCCAAGCGCGGGATGAGTGTGGATGTTTTCGAGACGAATGCCTATTGCGGTGGAAAGCTCACCTTGATTCAACGTGACGGTTTCACTTGGGATGCGGGTCCATCGCTCTTCACCATGCCGCAATACGTGGACGAGCTGCTTTCGATGGCGGGTCTGAACGGAGAGACTTTCACTTACCGGAAAATGGACGAGGCATGCCGCTATTTCTGGGAGGACGGCACCACTGTGACCGCCCATGCTGATGGTGATGCTTTCGCAAAAGAGATGGAGGTCAAACTGGGCGTGAAGGCAAGCACTGTGCGCGCTGCCCTTTATAAGGCCAAGGAGCTGCACGAGGCCACATCTCCCCTATTTCTCGAGCAATCGCTGCACAAGGCAACCAATTTCCTCAACGGCAATGCGCTGAAGGCGATGACCATGCTGCCTCGCTTCGACCTGCACCGCACTATGCACGATGTGAATAAGGCGCGCTTTCGCAGCTCGAAGGCCGTGCAGCTTTTCGACCGTTTCGCCACCTACAACGGCAGCGATCCTTACCGTGCACCCGGAGTGCTGAACGTGATTCCGCATCTGGAGCACAATGTGGGCACCTTCCTGCCACGCGGAGGCATGCACAGCATCACCAAGGCACTGGAGAAAGCTGCCATACAACTCGGTGTGAGGCTGCATCTGAACGCACCCGTTGAGCGCATAATTGTGGAGAACAGCAAGGCCACTGGGGTCTGGGTGAACGGCAAGCACTTCGAGGCCGACATCGTGGTGAGCAACATGGACGTGGTGCCGACCTACCGCAGGCTGCTGCGCGATCAGAAGGCCCCCGAAGAGATCCTCAAGCAGGAACGCAGCAGCTCAGCGCTCATCTTCTACTGGGGAGTGAAAGGTGAAAGCACCCAACTGGGGCTTCACAATATCTTTTTCAGCGATGATTATGCACGGGAATTCAACACCCTTTTCAACCAAAAGGACATTGCTGAAGACCCAACAGTGTATGTGAACATCACCTCGAAATACGAGGAGGGTCATGCGCCCTTGGGCTACGAGAACTGGTTTGTGATGATCAATGCACCAGCCAACGAGGGTCAGGACTGGAATGCCATCATCGACCGCACAAGGACCAACGTCATCAACAAACTGAGCGGGATGCTCGGCCGCGACCTCCGCTCAGATATCGTGTGCGAGGAACTGCTGGATCCGCGCAGCATAGAATCCAAGACAAGCTCTCACATGGGCTCGCTCTATGGTGCCAGTTCCAACCATTGGCGGTCAGCATTTCTGCGACACCCGAACTTCAAGCAAGAGATCAAGGGACTCTACTTCTGCGGTGGCAGCGCACATCCAGGTGGTGGAATCCCGCTTTGCCTGCTGAGTGCGAGGATCGTGGATCAACTGATCGTCAACTGACCTGCCACACCGCATGTCAGAAAATACTTCCAACGAAAAAAAAAACACACAATGGTACTTAATCGAAATCTCGCCATCCTGATGCTCGTCCTGTTCTCAGGGGTGGGAGTGATCGGGTTTCTCTCGCCTTGGCAAGAATTGTTCATCCGGCTGACCCCGCTCAAGCTCATCGTCAGTGCGATGCTGCTTCTTTCGCAATTCACAAACTACCGAAAGGCTATGCTCCCTTTCCTCACGGTGGCTTCGCTTGGCTATGGGGTAGAGGTGCTGGGGGTGGCCACCGGCTGGCCGTTCGGTCACTACACCTATGGGCAGACCTTGGGCGTCAAACTGATGGGTGTGCCGCTGATGATAGGTGTCAACTGGGCCATGTTGGTGATGGCCGTCTCATTATCGCTGCGGAACAGGCCGCTGGGTACCTGGACCAAAGCAGCGGTCGGTGCCACCATACTACTGCTAATGGATATCTTGATCGAACCTGTGGCCATTGAGAACGATTTCTGGACCTGGGAGAACGGAGGTGTTCCACTTACCAACTACATCGGCTGGTGGGTGGTGAGCTTCGCGCTGGTGCGACTGCAACTTCAGTTTCTACCTCAAAGCGAGCGCACCATCGGCACGCACCTGCTCATCATCCTCGGTCTCTTTTTCCTCGCATTGAATATCTTACAGTGATGGGTTGGATGCTGAATGCCGCTACTGTGGTCGGCACCTTTTTCTTCATGGAATTTGTGGCGTGGTCAGCCCACAAATACCTCATGCATGGGCCGCTGTGGTTCCTCCACCGCGACCATCACCGCAAGGAGGCAGGTTTCTTTGAGCGCAATGACGCTTTCTTTCTCATCTTCGCAATACCAAGCTGGCTGGGGCTGCAGTTCGGTTCTATGGCGGGTTTCAACCTTTGGTTCTATGTGGGACTTGGCATCTTGATCTACGGGTTCACCTACTTTGTGATCCACGAGGTGTTCATCCATCAACGGTTCAAATGGTTCCGCAACTCGGACAGTGCCTATCTGAAAGCCGCACGCAGAGCACACAAGGTGCACCACAAGCATCTGGGCAAGGAGGATGGCGAATGCTTCGGCATGCTTTTCTTCCCGATGAGATACCTGCGCTCCGAACTTGACAGAACCCAACGCGAAATCTGACATTTGCCCCGTGACGTACCTGCTCATTAATATCTTCACCATCAGTTACCCGCTGTTCAAGAGCTTTGAGCAGAAGGTGAACATGGTATCGCGATGGCCTGCCCTGCTGCCGGCCATAGGACTGACGGGGGCATTCTTCATCATCTGGGATGCCTTGTTCACCGAGATGGGCGTGTGGGGTTTCAACGACAGCCACCTCATCGGGCTGAGGCTTCTTGGCCTGCCGCTGGAGGAGTGGCTGTTCTTCATCACCGTGCCATATGCGTGCATGTTCATTTACGAAGTGATGAACTATTTCGTGAAGAAAGACTTGTTGGGGAAAGTAGCACGTCCATTCTCCATTGGACTCTTGGTAGTGCTGACCGTGGTCGGTCTGCAGCATCTCGACAAGTGGTACACATCGGTGAATTTCCTACTTACGGCCGCGTGGCTTGCATTCATCATTTGGCGCAATCCATCTTGGCTGGGACGGTTCTACCTCGGTTATGTGATATCACTCATCCCGTTTATGATGGTCAACGGCCTGCTCACAGGCTCTTTTCTGGAAGAACCTATAGTATGGTATAACGATGCTGAGAACCTCGGCCTACGCATCGGGACCATCCCAGTGGAGGATTCGGTCTATATGCTCCTGCTGCTGATGATGAACACCACGATTTACGAATGGCTGAGGGCGAAATGACACCTTTCGGGCAGGAGGTGCGCTTTGTCATTCACCATGGACTCCAGTGAGCTCACGCCTCGCAGGCATCGAGCATGGCCTCCTCATATCGGATCACCCTTTTCGGACTCTGCCAGACTCGGGCTTTGGTCAGGTCGTCCAGAGTAGGCCGCTTGAGTCGTGCATTGGTGTTCGCGTAAGTTGACTCTTTCGTCTCGTGAATTTTATAAAAAGAGTTTTTCATGTTTCAAATATAGTCTTTACGAATTCATTTCAACTTATACAGAATCACAATTATCAATTTTTAGGACATTTTGTCGGCTCTTGATTCCGAAGAACAGAGAGTCCAAGCAGTGATTCAAGCTACCACACCGATCCGGGTTATTCAGCAAAACACCCCTGATCACCTCTCGATTCGTATCTTTTGCGAAACAACAAAACAACCTATGAGCCAAAGCGAACACTCGCCTGAGGAACCGATGCAGATCGACCTCGCCTACCTGACCCTTGAAGATTATGCAGAACTGAAGGAGGCCATGATAGAGGCCTACCAGACCATGCCCAACTCTTACTGGAAAGAGAGCCACATCCATTTTCTGGTGGAGAAATTCCCTAAGGGACAGGTGGTCATCAAGGTCAATGGCCGGATTGCAGGCTGTGCACTGTCCTTGGTGGTGGACTCGTCCAAGTTCGAGGAGCAGCACAGCTATCGCGAGATTACTGGCAACTACACCTTTGACACCTACGAGGAGAATGGTGATGTACTTTATGGCATCGATGTTTTCATCAAGCCAGAATTCAGAGGATTGCGCCTTGGACGCAGGTTGTACGACTATCGCAAGGAGCTGTGCGAACAACTTGGACTCCGCGCCATTTTTCTCGGAGGCAGGATACCGAACTATCACAAGCATGCCAGCGAGCTGAGCCCAAAGGAGTATATCCAGAAAGTAAGGGACAAGGAGATTTATGACCCTGTGCTGAGCTACCAGCTGGCAAATGAATTCCACCCTGTCCGTGTTCTCAAGGGCTATTTAGAGAAAGATGCAGCATCGCTGGAGTACGCAGTGCTGCTGCGCTGGGACAACATTTACTACGAGAAGCCCACCGCTGCGAAACCAGAGGTGAACAAGAGCATAGTGCGGCTCGGAATCGTGCAATGGCAGATGCGCCCTTACAAGGACATGGAGAGCCTGCTCAGGCAGGTGGAGTATTTCATCGATGCTCTGAGTGGCTACCGCTGCGATTTCGCGCTGTTCCCTGAGTTTTTCAATGCACCGCTGATGGCGCGCTACAACCACCTGAACGAAGCAGAGGCCATCCGAAAACTGGCCGAATACACCCCTGAACTGGTAAGTGAGATGGCAAAACTGGCCATCAGCTACAACATCAACATCATCACTGGTAGCATGCCTGAACTGGTGGGTGAGAAGCTTTTCAACGTAGGCTACCTGTGCAAGCGCAACGGTGAGCTGGAGCGATTTGAGAAGATCCATGTTACCCCGGACGAGGCACGTGTTTGGGCATTGCAGGGCGGTAATGCAGTGAAGACATTCGATACAGACTGCGGCCGCATCGGCATCCTGATCTGCTATGATGTGGAATTCCCCGAGCTGCCACGATTGCTGGCAGATGAGGGTATGGACATCCTCTTCGTACCCTTTCTCACCGATACGCAGAACGGCTACTCGCGCGTGCGCCACTGTGCGCAGGCACGCGCCATTGAGAACGAGTGCTACGTGGCCATAGCAGGCAGCGTGGGCAACCTGCCCAACGTACACAACATGGACATCCAATACGCGCAGTCGGTGGTGTTCACGCCTTGCGACTTCTCATTCCCTGCCAACGGCATCAAGGCCGAGGCAACGACCAACACGGAGATGATCCTGATCGCAGATGTGGACCTCGACCTGCTCACCGAGCTGCACAGTGCAGGCGCGGTGCGCAATCTCAAGGACAGGCGCACGGATGTGTTCCAGCTGAAGTGGGTGGAAAAGCCTTGAGCCGTGACGAGGGTTCCTGAAAAACTTACCTTGGACGCGCTTTGAAAGTACTCTTCATCGATACGGTTCACACGTACCTCGAGTCCCATCTCACAAGAATGGGACATGAGTGCATTGACGGTCACAAGTGGTCACGAAAGCAGGTGCTGGAACAGTTGCCTCAATTTGACGGCATCGTCATCCGGAGCCGGATCAAGGTAGACCGCGAGTTCCTCGATGCCAACCCTGACCTCCGTTTCATTGCCCGTGCAGGGGCCGGAATGGAGAATATTGACGAGGAGTATGCCAAGCAGCTCGGCATCCGATGCATCAACGCCCCTGAGGGCAATCGCGATGCCGTGGCGGAGCACGCGATGGGCATGCTGCTCACGCTATTCAATCGTATCAACACGTCAGACATAGAAGTCCGCAAAGGCATATGGCTGCGCGAGGAGAACCGGGGCGTGGAACTGCTGGGCCGCACTGTGGGCATCATCGGCTACGGCAACACCGGACGGGCATTCGCCAAACGGCTTTCAAGCTTCGGGACATTGGTTTATGCCTGCGATAAATTGAAAAAGAACTACTCAGACGAATATGTGATTGAGACAGGCATGGGGCCGATCTACGAGGAGGCTGACATTGTTTCACTCCATGTGCCGCTGACAAAGGAGACCTTTCATATGGTGAATGATGAATTCTTCCAACGTCTTCACAATCCCATCTATCTCATCAACACCTCGCGTGGGTCAGTAGTGGATACTGCCGCTCTGGTGCGGGCAATGGAGGCTGGCAAGGTCCTGGGTGCATGCCTCGATGTACTGGAATACGAGCGTTCCTCCTTCGAGAACCTCAATGAAGGACAAATGCCTGAGCCGCTTCAATACCTTATGGCCTCGCCCAAAGTCATCCTGACCCCGCACGTGGCCGGCTGGACGCACGAGAGCCACATGAAGCTGTCTCAGGTGCTAATGGAAAAGTTGTTGATAGCTTTTCCCGAAAGGTGAAAACGCATCAGCACAGACACATGCTCACCGCCAAGTCCAGTACCAGGTGCCGTTGACTTGCATGCAGACAAACGTCTTCACGTTGTAATCGCCTGATGACGCAGGCCCCCATAAGTTGATACCGGGAAACCGGGCCGTGTTACCTGTGGTGAGGCTGATATTGAAAGTGCCAGGTAGAGATGAGGTTGAGGCATTCCTACCGCCATGGTTCACCGCCACGATTTGTCTAAGCGCATTGGTGTTGGCATCACAAGTCCCCAGGATCAGGTTTCTGTTCGCGTTCAGATTGTAGAAATGGACAACCTCGACACCTGCCGGAACGGTGTAGTTGGCGTTGTTCACCCATACGGTGGAAGGCCAGTTCACCCCACCGCCACCAGAGCCAGTGGGTCCGGTCGGGCCTGTAGGGCCGGTGGTTCCCGCCCCCGTTGGGCCGGTCGGGCCTGTAGGTCCCGGTACTGTTGAAGCTTCACCCGTTAGGCCGGTCGGGCCAGCGATACCCGTGGGGCCAGTCGGGCCTGTTGGGCCGGGAACCGTTGAAGCTTCGCCTTGTATCCCTGTGGGGCCGGTCGGTCCGGTGGGGCCTGGCACGGTCGAAGCATCACCTGTGGGGCCGGTCGGGCCAGTCGGGCCGGGCGTGGCAGAACCATCACCCGGAGGGCCGGTCGGGCCTGTTGGGCCAGGTATCGTGGATGCCTCACCTGTAGGGCCGGTCGGGCCGATTGCACCGTCATTTCCTTGCGCACCATTAGGGCCGGTCGGGCCAACTGTGCCTGCATCACCAGCGGCTCCGGCTGGACCTGTGGGGCCTGTGGGGCCTGTGGGACCATCACCTCCGGAGCCGCCACTTCCCGAAGGGTCAATGCACGTCCAAGAGGATGTGCCGCTAACCCAATAGCAGAACTGCGAGAGGTCAGTATCATAAACCAACAATCCGTTGGCCGATGGAAGCGGATTGATGAGTACTCGCTGCAGGCTGTTAAGCCGGGGTACCAGCATGCCTTTGTCCACAGATGAGACATCAAGAATGGCATTGGGCTGCGGGGTTACCGTTCCAATTCCAACATTATCCTGAGCACGAACAGTAAAAGCAGATGCAACGACTGCGACCAGCACTGCTAAGAAACGAGCGGAGAAACGAATCATGCTAAGTGATTGATTGAACGTACAAACCTAACAAGTAATTGATCCATCCCACAGTGCGCCATGACATCTCATGAAATCAGAAAAAGTGATTTCCAGTGAAATGAAGGATAAAGAAAGTGCTATCCCCGCTTTCTTTGGTGTTTGAATCGGCAGTGATAACCAATAAGCGCTGTTTCCGTTAACCCACCATGGACTCTACCCACCTACATCGGTTGTCTATCAGCGATATTGACCGTCTGAACGATGAGGCGTGGGTGATGCAGACCGATGACTCCAGGACAGCATTCGGCCTTGCGAAAGAAGCTCACGGAGCATCGGTGGGCACTAACCATGCGCAGGGCATACGCCAGTCCTTACGCACGATGGCAGTGACCGCGCTGGACATGGGCCTTCATGCCGAAGCATTTGAGTACGCCATAGAGGCAGCACGGCTTTTCAGCGAAACAGGTGATCAGAGCCGAGAGGCACTGATGCAGAATGTGCTGGGAGGTGTGCATTATTATCTCGGTGATCACCACAGTCGGCTGCAATGCAACCTGCGCGGCCTTGAACTGTGCAGGCTCTCCAATGACCGTCCGGGCCTGCTTCGTGCGCTCAACAACACGGCCGACACCTACACTCGATTGAGCGAATATGCCAAAGCCATGGCCATGTTCAAGGAGTGCCTTGCCCTTGCAGATGATTCTACCCCCTTCATCAGGTGCATAGTGTTGAGCAACATGGGCGAAGTGAAGATGCTTGAAGGAGACCTCCATGCGTCTGCGGAACTGATAGCTCGGAGCCAGACGGTGGGGGAGCAGATCGACTATCGCGAGATCATTGTGGCCAACCTCATCATGCTTGCCCGGATCTCCATTTCCGAAAAGGATGCTGATAATGCCATCGTACACCTATCAAAGGCACAGGATCTGATCAATCTGCACATCGGACTCAACGACCGGGCCCAGATTCATAAATGGATGTCGGAGGCTCATGCGCTGAAAGGGAACTTCCGAGATGCCTATGAGAACCATCGGCTCTTCTACCAACTGAGCCAAGAGCATCTTGATGAGCAGAAGGTTCTGGAGATAAAAAGCATGCAGTTCAGAAGCGAACTTTCCGAGATACAGCAGCGGATGACGAGGGAGTTGGAAGAGAAAGTGATCGAACGGACGCGCGAGATCGAACTGGCACGAAAGCAAATCGAACAGCAGGCCAAGGATATTCACGACAGCATAGACTACGCGCGATATATTCAGGACGCATTGCTCCCGACAGAAGCGGAGTTCTGTTCGCTGTTCCCGGAAAACATGACCCTCTACCTGCCGCGAGATGTGGTTTCTGGCGACTTCTTCTGGATAGGAGAACGACATGGCCTGAACTATCTGGCCGTGGCAGACTGCACAGGTCACGGGGTGCCGGGTGCCCTGCTCAGTGTGCTTGGCGTGGAGAAACTGGAGCAGGCCCTGCTCCTGGAAAAAGAACCCGGTGCCATTCTCTCTCTGATCAACAAAGAAGTGAGAAGGGCACTGCGGCAATCGGATAAGCATTCGGTAAGCATTTCACGCGATGGGATGGACATGGCCCTCGTGAGCGTGGATATGAAAACCGGTGTGCTCAAGTACGCAGGAGCCAAAAGACCCTTGGTAATCGGTACAGGGCAACGCATTGAAACAATACGCCCCACAAGGTTCTCTATCGGAGGGCATTCATCCGAAATTCAGTCGTTTGAGCAACACGAAACAGTTTTGAATGATGGTGACACCATTTATCTCTTCACCGATGGCTTCGCTGACCAGTTCGGTGGCCCGAACGGTCGCAAATTCACTTCAAAGCAACTATTGGATTGGTTCGAATTCAACCACAAGCTTGCGATGAAAACCCAGACCACTGCGCTACTGAACGACTTTCTGCGTTGGAAAGGCGAATTGCCTCAGCTGGACGATGTGCTGGTAGTTGGCGTACGGTTCACAGAAGCACAGTAATTCCTACTCTGAGCACAGAGTAGTCCAACGGTCTTAACTTCAGCTACCAGCAGTTTCATACCGTTCAGCAAGACCTTCGGACCAGAGTTTCTGGCCCGATCTGAATAACGAAACGGCACAAGGCAAGTATCAGGCCTGCGCGGTAGGCCCTCCGAAGTTCATCGGCAAGGGCGGTGGGCCATCGGTATGCTTAATGGGGCCGTGCTCATTCTCGTACTTATTGATGTTGTCCTGCAAAGCCCGCATGAACCGCTTGGCATGCTCAGGGGTGAGCACAACGCGCGCCTTGACCTTCGCCTTGGGCATTCCGGGCATCACCTTGATGAAATCAACTACGAATTCGGCTGGCGAATGGGTGATGATGGCAAGGTTGGAGTAAATACCCTCAGCGGTCTCCTCGTTCAGTTCGATGCTGAGTTGCTGCCCTTGGGGCTGGTTCTTCTGGTCGGCCATTTCATTGGGCTTTTAGCTACCGGACATTGACCCGTAACTGATTGAAATAAAAAAGCCGTTAGCCTTGGTGGAGCTTGGAAGCTTGAACCAATGGCTAACGGCTTATTAACGTGCTTAGGCTTCTTCCTCTTCGAGCTTGGCGGCCATGAGTGCCTCAAACTCTTCCTTAGAACCGACCACGAGCTTGTCGTACTCGCGCTGACCGGTACCTGCAGGGATGAGGTGACCCACAATGACATTCTCCTTGAGACCATTGAGCTCATCGATCTTGCCACGCACCGCAGCCTCGTTGAGCACCTTGGTCGTCTCTTGGAACGATGCGGCAGAGATGAAGCTCTCTGTCTGCAACGATGCCCTTGTGATACCCTGAAGCACTGGCTCCGAAGTTGCAGGGACAGCCTCTCTGGCTACCACTGGCTTCATATCCTTACGCTTCAACATAGAGTTCTCGTCGCGCAGTTTGCGTGCTGAAACGATCTGACCTGCCTTGAGCGTTTGAGAATCGCCTGGATCCTCGACATACTTCTTACCATAGATCCAGTCATTCTGCTCGCGGAACTCATAGCGGTTCACGAGGTCTTTCTCCAAGAATGAAGTGTCTCCTGGATCCATGATGCGCACCTTGCGCATCATCTGGCGAACGATGACCTCGAAGTGCTTGTCGTTGATCTTCACACCTTGCAGGCGGTAAACCTCCTGCACCTCATTCACGATATATTCCTGGACGGCCGTAGGGCCTTTGATCATCAGAATGTCGGTCGGAGTGATAGCACCCTCAGACAATGGTGAACCTGCCTTGACAAAGTCGTTCTCCTGTACAAGGATGTGCTTGCTCAATGGCACGAGGTAGGTTCGCACCTCCCCGATGCGGGTCTCCACCTTGATCTCACGGTTACCCCGCTTGATCTTACCATAGGTCACGATGCCATCGACCTCGGTGACTGTGGCCGGATTGGATGGGTTCCGCGCTTCGAAAAGCTCGGTGATACGTGGCAGACCACCTGTGATGTCACCCGACTTGCCAGATGCGCGAGGAATCTTCACCAGCGTATCGCCAGCCTTCACCTCCTGTCCATCAGAGACGGACAGAATAGCTCCCACAGGCACGTTATAGCTCTTCAGTTCGCCATCTGCGGTCGCACGGACTGCAATGGCGGGAACCTTCTTCTTATCCTTGGTCTCGATGACCACTTTCTCCTCGTAGCCCGTGGTCTCATCGTTCTCGGTGCGGAAGGTCTGTCCCTCCTGCAGATCCTCAAAAACGATGGTACCATCCATCTCAGAGACGATCACGGCATTGAATGGGTCCCACTCGCAGATGAGCTCATCCTTCTTCACTTTAGATCCTTCCTTCTTGTGGACCTTGGCACCATACGGGATATTGTGTGTGGATACGAGGACACCCGTTTCGCGGTTGACAAGCCGAAGCTCACCAGAACGTCCGATGACAACATGATGGTCGCCATCAGAACTAGGAACCGTCTTCACATCATCGAATTCCACAGCAGCCTCCGACTTGGCGATGATGCGTGATTCGCTGATAATGTGCTGCGCAACACCACCCACGTGGAACGTACGGAGTGTAAGCTGTGTACCAGGTTCACCGATGGACTGCGCTGCGAT
Organism: uncultured Chryseobacterium sp.; assembly: GCA_964500205.1. Taxonomy (GTDB): domain Bacteria; phylum Bacteroidota; class Bacteroidia; order UBA10329; family UBA10329; genus UBA10329. The sequence continues at coordinate 331,350 of CAZCNS010000002.1, forward strand.
GACACCGGAAGCAAGTCCTTTCTGAACCATTCGGCCTGTGCTGAGGTCACGACCGTAGCACTTGGCACACACACCGCGCTTGGTTTCGCACGTGAGCACCGAACGGATTTCAACTGTATCGATACCTGCATTCTCGATGGCTCGTGCCTCATCCTCATTGATGAGTTCACCTGAGGTCACGATTACGTCACCAGAATCGGGGTGAATGACATCGTGCACTGAAGTACGGCCCAGAATACGGTCATAGAGCGTTTCAACTACATCCTCGTTCTTCTTGAGGGCAGTGGCCTGAAGTCCGCGCAATGTACCGCAGTCGAATTCGTTGATGACCACGTCCTGAGTCACGTCCACAAGCCTACGTGTAAGGTAACCGGCATCAGCGGTCTTGAGGGCCGTATCTGCCAGACCCTTACGGGCACCGTGGGTTGAGATGAAGTACTCGAGGATGGAAAGACCCTCCTTAAAGTTGGAGAGGATTGGGTTCTCGATGATGTCTTGAGCACTGGCACCCGATTTCTGCGGCTTGGCCATCAGTCCTCGCATGCCGCTGAGCTGACGGATCTGCTCCTTCGATCCCCTCGCGCCAGAGTCAAGCATCATATAGACTGAATTGAAGCCCTGCTTATCTTCAGTCATCTGCTTCATCAGCGTACTGGTGAGGCGGGTGTTCACGTGTGTCCAGATGTCAATGATCTGGTTGTAGCGTTCATTGTTCGTGATCAGACCCATGTTGAAGCTTGCACGCACCTCATCGGCCTGTGCCTGTGCAGCATCGATCATCGGTTGCTTTTCGGCAGGGATCAGAACGTCATTCAGGCTGAAAGAAAGACCTCCGCGGAATGCACTCATGAATCCGAGTTCCTTGATCCTGTCGAGGAACCGCGCAGACTCGGCCATGCCCACCTGCTTGATGATGTCACCAATAATATCACGGAGCGCCTTCTTGGTGAGCAGTTCGTTCACGAACGGCACCGACTGCGGCACCACCTGATTGAACAGCACACGGCCAACTGTGGTCTCAATCACCTTAGTCTCACCCTTAGGCAAGCCCTGAGTGACCCGCACCTTGATGTGGGCATGAAGATCGACCTTCTTCTCGTTGTGGGCAATGATCACCTCCTCTGCAGAGTAGAAGGTCATCCCCTCTCCCTTCACAGGAGCTTCTTTAGTTCCCTTGCGCTCCTTGGTCATGTAGTACAGACCAAGCACCATGTCCTGCGATGGGACCGCGATAGGTGCACCATTCGCGGGGTTCAGGATGTTGTGGGAGGCCAGCATAAGCAGCTGTGCCTCAAGAATGGCCGCATTGCCGAGTGGCAGGTGGACGGCCATCTGGTCACCATCAAAGTCAGCGTTGAAGGCCGTGCAGACCAACGGGTGCAGCTGAATCGCCTTACCTTCGATCAGTTTGGGTTGGAAAGCCTGGATACCAAGACGGTGCAGGGTCGGAGCACGGTTGAGCAGAACAGGATGGTTCGTCAGCACATTCTCAAGAATGTCCCACACTACAGGATCCTTCTTGTCAACCAGCTTCTTGGCTGATTTCACTGTCTTCACCACGCCTCGTTCAATCATCTTGCGGATGATGAACGGCTTGTAAAGCTCCGCTGCCATACCCTTAGGAATACCGCACTCGTGCATCTTCAACTCAGGTCCGACCACGATGACCGAACGTGCGGAGTAGTCCACACGCTTACCGAGCAGATTCTGACGGAAACGTCCTTGCTTACCCTTCAAGCTGTCAGACAGCGACTTGAGCGCGCGGTTAGACTCGGTCTTTACCGCACTCGATTTACGGCTGTTGTCAAAAAGGGAATCGACCGCCTCCTGGAGCATGCGCTTCTCGTTGCGAAGGATCACCTCGGGAGCCTTTATCTCGATAAGGCGCTTCAGACGGTTGTTACGGATGATGACCCTGCGATAAAGGTCATTGAGATCGGAAGTGGCAAAGCGACCACCATCCAACGGAACCAGAGGACGCAGATCGGGCGGAATGACGGGAATCACCTTCACCACCATCCACTCAGGACGGTTATCGATATGCTCTTGGGCAGAACGGAACGCCTCTACGACCTGTAGTCGCTTGAGGGCTTCCATTTTACGCTGCTGTGAGGTCTCGTTGTTGGCCTTGTGGCGCAGCTCGTAGCTCATGCTCTCGAGGTCAAGACCCCTCAACAATGCCTCCAATGCCTCAGCACCCATCTTGGCCACGAACTTATTAGGATCGTTGTCATCGAGATACTGATTCTCTTTGGGAAGACGCTCAAGAGCGTCCAGATACTCGTCCTCAGTAAGGAAATCCATGTAATTCAACGGATTGCCTTCATTGTCGGTAGCGCTGCCAGCCTGAATGACCACATACCGCTCGTAGTAGATGATCATGTCCAGCTTCTTGGTCGGAAGACCGAGCAGATAGCCCATCTTATTGGGCAGAGAGCGAAAATACCAAATGTGCGCTACAGGAACGACCAACTGAATGTGGCCGATACGCTCCCTACGCACCTTCTTCTCGGTAACCTCCACACCACAACGGTCACAGACGATCCCTTTATAGCGGATGCGCTTGTACTTACCGCAGTGGCACTCATAATCCTTCACAGGACCGAAGATGCGCTCGCAGAAAAGACCGTCTCGTTCGGGCTTGTACGTGCGGTAGTTGATTGTTTCGGGCTTGAGCACCTCACCTCTTGACGCTTCGAGGATTTTCTCTGGCGAATTGAGGCTGATGATGACCTTTTTGAAATTGCTCCTTAACTTATTCTCTCTTTGGAGTGCCATCTGTTGTAATGAGTTTCTTGTTATTGGATGATGGTTGCCTGGGCGAACCTGATTCATTTCGGGGAGCGGGGCCAGTGACGGACGTCACCAGCCCACTATCCCAATCAAAATGTTATTCAAGCGTCACGTTCAAGCACAGGCCGCGCAGCTCATGCATCAGAACGTTGAATGACTCAGGAATGCCGGGTGTGGGCATCGGGTCACCTTTTACGATGGCCTCATACGCCTTGGCACGGCCCATCACGTCATCCGACTTGATGGTGAGTATCTCCTGAAGAATGTTAGCAGCTCCGAATGCTTCGAGTGCCCACACTTCCATCTCACCGAAACGCTGACCACCGAACTGGGCCTTACCACCAAGCGGCTGCTGGGTAATGAGCGAGTATGGCCCGATGCTCCTTGCGTGCATCTTGTCATCGATCATGTGACCGAGTTTAAGCATGTAGATGATACCCACAGTGGCCGGCTGGTCAAAACGCTCTCCGGTTCCTCCATCGTAGAGGTAGGTGTGACCGAACTTAGGAAGACCTGCCTCATCGATCTCCGCGCTGATCTCGTCAAGCGAGGCACCGTCAAAAATCGGAGTGGCATAAGTGCGGTCCAGTTTCTTACCTGCCCATGCGAGGATGGTCTCGTAGATCTGTCCGAGGTTCATCCGGGAAGGCACACCGAGCGGGTTCAGAACGATATCGACAGGAGTGCCATCCTCCAAGAACGGCATGTCCTCCTCGCGGACGATCTTGGCCACAATACCCTTGTTACCGTGACGGCCCGCCATCTTATCACCCACTTTCAGCTTACGCTTCTTGGCGATATAAACCTTGGCAAGCTTCACAATACCAGCTGGCAGCTCATCACCGATGGTAACTGCGAACTTTTTGCGTTTGTAGTCACCGATGATGTCGTACAGCTTAACAGTGTAGTTGTGCAACAGCAGGCGCACCTGATCGTTCTTCTCGTCATCAGTCGTCCAGTTGGACGGGTTGATGTTCAGATAGTCGATAGCCTGAAGACCACGGAGCGTGAACTTGGTGCCCTTCGGAATCAGTACTTCACGGAAATGGTTCTCTACTCCTTGAGACGCGCGTCCATTCACCAGAGCGAAAAGCTTGTCTACAAGCACCCCCTTCAGGTCCGCCTGAGCCTTCTCATAATTCTCCTCGATCTCAGCAAGCTGACGCTTCTCGTCCATCTTGGCCTTCTTGTCCTTGATGTTGCGAGCGAATAGCTTCTTGTCGAGAACAATACCGCTAAGCGATGGGTGCGCTTTGAGAGACGCATCCTTCACATCACCGGCCTTATCTCCAAAGATGGCACGAAGTAGCTTCTCCTCAGGACTCGGATCGGTCTCACCTTTTGGTGTGATCTTGCCGATGAGAATATCTCCGGGATTGACCTCAGCACCGATGCGGATCAGACCGTTCTCATCCAATTCCTTGGTGGCCTCCTCGCTCACGTTCGGAATATCCGATGTCAGTTCCTCCAGACCGCGCTTGGTGTCGCGCACCTCCATCTGGTACTCGTCAATATGCAGCGATGTGAAAACATCCTCCTTCGCGATGCGCTCCGAGATCACAATGGCATCCTCGAAATTGTAACCCTTCCAAGGCATGAAAGCTACCATCAGGTTACGACCGATGGCCAGTTCGCCTTTGTCCGTGGAGTAACCATCACAGAGCACCTGACCCTTTTTCACCTTCTCCCCTACCTTCACGATAGGCTTGAGGTTCATGCAGGTGTTCTGATTGGTCTTAAGGAATTTGGTGAGCTTGTAGGTCAGCACATCATCGTCAAAGCTCAAAAGACGCTCCATGTCGTTGCGCTCGTAGCGGATGCTGATCGTGTTGGCATCGACATACTCCACTACACCATCAGCAATGGCATTGATGAGCACACGGCTATCCTGTGCAACGCGTCCTTCCAGTCCGGTTCCAACGATCGGGGCCTCAGGGCGAAGCAGCGGCACAGCCTGACGCATCATGTTCGAACCCATGAGTGCGCGGTTAGCATCATCGTGCTCAAGGAAAGGAATCAACGATGCCGCTATCGAGGCGATCTGGTTCGGAGCTACGTCCATCAGATTCACCTCGCTCGGCTCGCTCACCGGGAAATCGCCCTCAAGACGTGCCTTGATGCGGTCATTGGCAAAAGTTCCGTCCGTATTCAACGGTGCGTTCGCCTGAGCAATCGTATTCTGCTCCTCATCTTCCGCACTGAGGTAGATCACTTCCTTACCGAGGGCCACCTTACCGCTGTCAACCTTGCGATAGGGCGTCTCGATGAAGCCAAGCTTGTTCACCTTGGCATAAACGCAAAGTGAGCTGATCAGACCGATGTTCGGGCCTTCGGGGGTCTCGATGGTACACAGACGACCATAGTGCGTGTAGTGAACGTCACGAACCTCAAAGCCCGCGCGTTCACGGCTTAGACCACCGGGGCCGAGGGCCGACATCCTCCGCTTGTGAGTCACCTCGCTCAGCGGGTTGGTCTGATCCATGAACTGGCTCAGCTGATTCGTTCCGAAGAAAGAATTGATGACCGCAGAAAGAGTTTTGGCGTTGATAAGGTCAATGGGTGTGAAAACCTCATTATCGCGAACATTCATCCGTTCACGAATGGTTCGCGCCATACGGGCCAGACCCACACCGAATTGGGCGTACATCTGCTCTCCAACGGTACGCACACGCCTATTGCTCAAGTGGTCGATATCGTCCACATCTGCCTTCGAATTGATAAGCTCGATTAAGTGCTTGATGATGCAGATGATATCCTCCTTGGTGAGAACCTTCTGATCTTCGGCAGTGTTCAGACCCAACTTCCGATTAATCCTGTAGCGGCCCACCTCACCAAGGTCATATCTCTTATCAGAGAAGAAAAGCTTGTCGATGATGCCACGGGCGGTCTCCTCATCGGGTGGTTCCGCGTTACGCAATTGGCGATAGATATGCTCCACCGCTTCTTTCTCCGAGTTGGACGTATCCTTCTGAAGAGTATTGTAAATGATAGCGAAATCGGCAGAATTAACATCCTCCTTATGCAAGATGATGCTCTTCACACCAGCCTCAACGATCAGGTCCACATGATCCTTGTCAAGAATGGTCTCACGGTCAATGATAATCTCATTCCGCTCGATGCTGACCACCTCACCGGTATCCTCATCCACAAAATCCTCAATCCATGACTTCAGGACGCGCGCGGCAAGCTTTCGCCCTATGACACGCTTGAGTCCCGCCTTGCTGACCTTCACCTCGTCTGCGAGACCGAAGATCTCCAGGATGTCCTTATCACTCTCATACCCGATGGCACGCAGGAGCGTGGTCACAGGCAATTTTTTCTTCCGGTCGATGTAAGCATACATCGCACCGTGTATATCGGTAGCGAACTCGATCCATGATCCCTTGAAAGGAATCACACGGGCCGAATACAATTTGGTGCCATTGGCATGGTAGCTCTGTCCGAAGAAAACACCGGGAGAACGGTGGAGCTGGCTCACCACAACCCTTTCGGCACCATTCACCACGAACGAACCCTTGGGGGTCATGTATGGGATAGTGCCGAGATAGACATCCTGAACGATGGTCTCGAAATCCTCGTGCTCAGGGTCTGTGCAATAAAGTTTGAGTTTTGCCTTCAGCGGAACGCTGTGGGTCAAACCACGCTCGATGCACTCTTCGATGGAGTAGCGTGGTGGGTCGATGAAATAATCAAGAAACTCCAGAACGAAGTTGTTCCGCGCATCGGTGATGGGGAAGTTCTCGGAGAACACCTTGAAAAGACCTTCGTGTTGACGGTTCTCAGGTGTGGTCTCCAGCTGGAAGAAATCCTTGAATGACTTGAGCTGTATCTCGAGGAAATCAGGATAATCGACCTGATTCTTGATGGAGGCGAAATTGATTCGGCCAGTGTTGGTGTTCAGCGCCAAGGTCTTGAGCTTTTGTTGATAATGATTACAATGAACTGTAAACAGGAATAGGTTGAGACCCGTCCCCAGAAGGGAGGGTCTCAACCTTGTAGAGCTGACGGGTGGTTTACTTCACCTCCACCTCGGCACCTGCCTCGGTGAGAGAGCTCTTGATGGCTTCCGCCTCCTCCTTGGAGATACCCTCCTTCAGAGCTTTCGGTGCACCATCCACCAATTCCTTAGCCTCTTTCAGACCAAGGCCAGTGAGTTCCTTAACGAGTTTCACGACAGCCAATTTGCTACCGCCAGCACTCTTCAGGATCACATCGAACTCGGTCTTCTCAGCTGGAGCGTCATCGCCAGCACTGGCCACTGGACCAGCCACTGCAACTGCCGCAGCAGCGGGCTCGATGCCATACTCGTCCTTGAGGATTTGTGCGAGCTCATTCACTTCCTTAACGGAAAGATTCACGAGCTGTTCTGCGAATTCTTTAAGATCTGCCATTTTAATTGAGATTGATTTGCGTTAGTGTTTAGTTAGAGAATTGATTGTTGCCAACCACGACAATTAGCCGCGCTCTGACAGGGTTTTGAGGATTCCAGAAAGATTGCGGCCTGGTGCCTGAAGGGCAGAAACCACATTCTTTGCAGGAGACTGGAGCAGCGCGATGACATCTCCGATGACCTCTTCCTTGGACTTGATATTCTCAAGCGTAGTGAGGCTATGATCACCGATGAATGCACCTTCGCCAACCCAAGCACCTTTGAGCAACGGGCGGTCGCCCTTCTTGCGGAACTCCTTTATCAGCTTTGCAGGCACATTGCCTGTTTCGCAGAACATGATGGAGGTGCTGCCCTTGAGCACAGGGTACAACTGCTCGAAATCAGCAGTGGCCCGTTCAAGCGCCTTGCGCAGAAGGGTGTTCTTCACCACCTCGAGCTTAACAGCCCTCTTGTGGCAAAGTGCCCGCAACTTGTAAGTATCCTCAGCATTGAGTGTAGAGATGTCTGTCAGATAGAAGTTCGGATTCGACTCGATCTTCTCTGTCAGCGCATCTATCGCCTGATTTCTTTCGATCTTGCTCATGTCTGTTTCCGGATTTACTGTACTGACTTAACATCTACTGGAACACCAGGAGTCATGGTACCTGACAGCGCCACACTCTTGATGTATGTTCCCTTTGCCGCGGTAGGCTTGAGTTTAAGCAGGGTCTGAATCAGCTCCTGCGTGTTCTCTGCGATCTTCTCCTTGGGAAACGATGACTTGCCCACGCTTGCGTGAATGATGCCATACTTGTCAACCTTGAAATCGATCTTACCTGCTTTGACGTCCGAAACCGCCTTACCAACGTCCATGGTCACAGTGCCGCTCTTCGGGTTGGGCATCAGGCCACGGGGGCCGAGCACACGTCCGAGCGCACCGATCTTCGCCATCACGGTAGGCATGGTAACTATAACATCTACATCGGTCCAACCGCCCTTGATCTTGTCGATATACTCGTCAAGACCAACATGGTCAGCACCGGCTGCCTTGGCCTCCTCCTCCTTGTCAGGAGTGCAGAGCACCAGTACACGTACTGTCTTACCCGTGCCATGAGGCAAGCTCACGACACCTCTTACCATCTGATTGGCTTTACGTGGGTCTACACCCAAACGAACTGCCACGTCAACGGAAGAATCAAACTTGGTGGATGACATCTCCTTCACCAGTCCAGCCGCCTCATTAAGAGAGTAGGTATGTTCTGATTTCAAAAGCTCAAGGGCCTTCTTTCTGTTCTTTGTAAGCTTGGCCATGGTCTCAGACTTTTTCAGGTAGTTGTCCTTTCACCGTCACACCCATGCTGCGGGCAGTACCCGCGATCATGTGCATAGCCGATTCAAGGGTGAAACAGTTCATGTCAGGCATTTTCTCCTCAGCGATCGCCTTGATCTGATCCACAGTGAGCGCCCCTACCTTAGCTCGGTTGGGTTCTGCAGAACCGGATTTCAACTTGATCGCATCCTTGATGGAAACAGCAACAGGGGGTTTCTTGATCACGAACTCGAACGACTTGTCCGTGAACACTGTGATCACCACCGGCAGCACCTTCCCCGGTGAATCCTGCGTGCGCGCATTGAACTGCTTGCAGAAGTCCATGATGTTGACTCCTTTAGCACCCAATGCAGGCCCTATGGGCGGGGATGGATTTGCGGCACCGCCCTTCACCTGAAGCTTGATGAATCCGCTTATCTCTTTTGCCATTTTTTGATTTGATTGAACTGTGATCTATGATAGTCAGCGCGAAAGGGAAGCATTCGTATGTCAGTGCGCTGGAAAATCCTTCTTGTCGATGATGGTACTTAATTAAAGTAGTTGAAGGCTCATCACTCCTTCTCTACTTGCATGTAGCTCAATTCGAGTGGTGTCTTTCTTCCGAAGATTTTAACCATGACCTTGAGCTTCTTCTTCTCCTCGTTGATCTCCTCCACAACACCACTGAAGCTGCTGAACGGACCGTCTATCACCTTCACTGTCTCTCCAACGATGTAAGGGATGTTCATTTCCTCATTGGAATCAGCCAACTCGTCTACTTTGCCCAGAATACGGTTCACTTCCGAGGACCGCAATGGCACAGGGTTTCCACCTTTAGTCTCACCGAGAAAACCGATTACACCCGGAATTGACTTTATGATGTGTGGAATCTCACCAATAAGGTCAGCCTCCATCATGATATATCCCGGAAAGAAATTGCGCTCCTTGCTCACTTTCTTGCCATTGCGAATCTGATAGAATTTCTCCATCGGGATTAGCACCTGCGCAACGTGATCAGTGAGCTTCGAGTGCTGAATCTCAGCCTCGATGTACTCCTTAACCTTTTTCTCCTGACCACTGACGGCCCGGACAACATACCATTTCTTACTGCTGACTTCGCTCATCATGACTCCAATTCAGAAAAGGTCGTAAAAGAAACCGAGAACTCCTTTCCAAGCTGCATCACCACCGTTTATACCCATCACGAAATCCATCAGGAAAATCATGATGGCGATAACAGCTGACGCGACACTCACAATGATGGTGCTATTCTGCAACTCATCCCAAGTGGGCCAGCTCACTTTGGTCATGAGCTCGTTGTAGGACTCCTCTACGTATGTAACTACTTTGGACATGTTTCTGTGATTGCACGGGTGGAGAGACTCGAACTCCCGACACCCGGTTTTGGAGACCGGTGCTCTACCAACTGAGCTACACCCGTGTTTAAGGCAGGGAAAGGTGTACCATTACTGGAACACCTTTCCCACGATTGATTTATCATCGCCCATTCCCTGTGTGGCAGGGAAGAGACGTCAACATCACTTGATGATCTCAGTCACCTGACCGGCACCTACAGTACGACCACCCTCACGGATAGCGAAACGAAGACCCGCGTCCATAGCGACAGGAACAATCAGATTAACTGTGATGGTCACGTTATCACCAGGCATTACCATCTCCTGACCAGCTGGCAGGATGATCTCACCTGTCACGTCCGTTGTACGGAGGTAGAACTGTGGACGGTACTTGTTGTGGAACGGAGTGTGACGACCACCTTCCTCTTTCTTCAACACGTAGATTTCAGCTTTGAACTCAGTGTGTGGAGTAATGCTACCTGGCTTGGCAATGACCTGACCGCGCTTGATGTCAGCCTTGTCAATACCACGGAGCAGCAGACCAACGTTGTCACCGGCTTCGCCACGGTCGAGAATCTTACGGAACATTTCCACACCAGTAACGGTAGAGGTCATCTTACCTTCTCCCATACCGAGAATCTCAACTGGGTCACCAGAGTTGATCACGCCACGCTCAATACGACCAGTTGCAACAGTACCACGGCCAGTGATGGAGAACACGTCCTCAACAGGCATAAGGAACGGCTTGTCGATATCACGGGGAGGAATCTCGATCCAAGAGTCAACAGCTTCCATAAGCTCCATGATCTTGGGAGCCCACTTAGCGTCACCATTCAGTCCTCCAAGAGCAGAACCAAGGATAACTGGGCTGTTATCTCCATCATAGTCATAGAATGAAAGCAGCTCACGAATCTCCATCTCAACCAGCTCCAACAACTCCTCGTCATCCACAAGGTCAACCTTGTTAAGGAAGACAACGATGCGGGGAACGTTTACCTGACGGGCAAGCAGAATGTGCTCACGGGTCTGCGGCATAGGGCCGTCAGTAGCGGCACATACGAGAATGGCACCATCCATCTGTGCTGCACCAGTTACCATGTTCTTCACATAGTCAGCGTGACCTGGACAGTCAACGTGTGCGTAGTGACGGTTAGACGTAGTGTACTCAACGTGTGAGGTGTTGATAGTGATACCACGCTCTTTTTCCTCCGGTGCATTGTCGATAGAGTCGAAGCTGCGCACTTCAGAAAGACCTGCGTCAGCCAACACCTTGGTGATAGCAGCTGTAAGAGTGGTCTTACCATGGTCAACGTGGCCGATAGTGCCGATGTTGACGTGGGGTTTGGAACGGTCAAATGTTTCTTTGGCCATGATGGATTTGTTTATTGGTTTTGGTTATCGGTTACTGAATTTCTAAAAACAAAAAGGTCAATGACATGAATGCACTCAGAGCCAATGAGGGGAATTGAACCCCTGACCTCTTCCTTACCAAGGAAGCGCTCTACCCCTGAGCTACATCGGCTTTTAACGAGCGGGAGACGAGACTCGAACCCGCGACCCTCAGCTTGGAAGGCTGATGCTCTACCAACTGAGCTACTCCCGCGTTAAAATGATGTGGGGAGAGCAGGATTCGAACCTGCGAAGGTGAAACCAACAGATTTACAGTCTGTCCTCGTTGGCCGCTTGAGTATCTCCCCGCATAAATGCCACTAACTATTCAAAGAACGATTCTCGAGACAAGCTCAAGAAAAAATGAGCCGGTGGAGGGATTCGAACCCCCGGCCAGCTGATTACAAATCAGCTGCTCTGGCCAACTGAGCTACACCGGCAAGAACGCTTTTCCTTTACTGGCGCGGGTTTCAGAGCGTTTTCCACTGACACCCCCTCCAAAAAGGACTGCAAATGTAAGCAAATTACAGCCGCACATGAAGAATCCGTTGAGAAATTTTTCCCCAACGGATCCAGACCCCTAAGAACGGGCTTGTAAACTCACGGCATCGTCTTCTCCTTAGATTTCTTCAGTTGCCTGCGAAGCGCCTCAACTGCCTGATCCGTTGCCTCTTCAAAGGTTTTGCATTGCCGCTTGGCAAATAGATCCGGGCCGGGCACCAGCAACTTTATCTCAGCGATTTTATTTTCGGATGTACTGCTGTTCTCCAGACGGAGGGTGACCTCAGCATCTATGATACTGCTGTTGAAGGTGACCAACTTGTTCACCTTCTCATCAATAAAGTCGAGAAGTTTTTGGTCTGCGTCAAAATGGAGGGATTGGATCTTCACTTTCATGGTCTGACTGTTTACGCCCTAGGGTGGGCCTGTTGATGAATTCGTTTCAGTTTATCTATGGTGTTATGGGTATAGATCTGAGTTGCAGCGAGTCCGGCATGTCCAAGTAACTCTTTAACGGCATTGATATCGGCACCATTATTCAGCATGTGGGTCGCAAAGGTGTGTCTCAGCACATGAGGACTTCTTTTACCCACTGTGGTCACAAGGCGAAGGTACTTATTCACTTTCTGATAGACAAACGATTCATTGACCTGCAAACCATTGTCACGAACGATCAGCGCAGGATTCTCTGCACCAGCAACTAGCTCGGCCCGTTCGGTCAGATATCGTTTAAGAACTGTTCCAAGGTGCGGACCAAAAGGAATCATGCGCTCCTTAGACCGCTTACCCATGACCTTGAGCTGGCCTGAATACAGATCCACATCAGGCACGGTGAGGCCGATGAGCTCTGCCCTACGCATGCCGGTATTGTACAAAAGTTCGATGATGACACGATCACGCAGCCCTGCGAACCCGGAACCAAAATCAACGCTACTGAGCAGTTGTTCCATGCGGGACTGATCAATGAACAATGGCAGTGACTTCTTCGATCGCAATGCTGTGACCTTCGACATTGGATCGCTGCTGATGACATCTACGGACCGCAGGTACTTGAAGTAAGAACGCAGGCAGCTCAACCGTCTGTTCACTGTTTGAGGAAGCAGCCCATCATCCTCCAAGGTGGAAATAACCCATGAGCGCACATCATGGTGGTCGATCTGCTCGGGCTCTGTCCTGTCCAGATGTTGCTCCATGAAGGTGCTGAAGGTCGCTAGGTCGCTCGCGTAGGCCGCCACCGTATGGGGTGACATCCGTCTCTCTTTGGAGAGATACTCCAGGAAATCCTTGATGCTGCGCTCCATGTCCCGAAGATACGCGGAAGGTTGTTAACCAAGCATCTGAAGCAACATCTGCCCGGCCCTCTCAAGCCGATTACCCCGCGAGCCTTTTATGAGAATGGTCTCCTCCTCGAACTTCTGACCTGCAAGCCATACAGTGAGTGTTTCGACATCCTCGAAAAAGTGAAACGGGAAATCAGCCTCGTGAGACTTGAACCCCTGCCCTATCAGACATACCTTGGATAATGAAAGATGACGCAGTCGCTCACAGACGCTGCGATGCTCCACTGCACTGGTCGGTCCAACCTCGCGCATTTCCCCGAGTATTACGGAATGCCGAGGTGAGGCAGTTGCCATCAAGTTGTCCAGGGCCACGGCCATGCTGCTCGGGTTGGCATTGTAAGCATCAAGGATCAGTGTGTTACTACCCACAACCTTGATCTCCGAGCGGCTGTTGCTCGGCTCATATCCTGCTATACCTTTAGCTATCTCCTCGTCCGTGAGACCAAAATGAATGCCCACCGCAACGGCCGCCATCAGATTCGGGAGATTGTATGTGCCCGTGAGGTTGGTAGGTACAGTTCGGCAGGCATCCCAATCAGCATGACCCTTCCTGCGCCATTGCACTGAGATCAGATGTCCGTTTCGGGAAACACGCCCGCTTACATCATCATTCTCAAGCGCACCATAGGTCATGCGTGCATTACCCTCCGAAGCCTCTATAAGACTGCGATCGCAGGAGTGGACAAACAAGAATCCGTCTTTTCGCTTGACATGCGCGAACAGCTCTGTCTTGGTCTTCAGCACCCCTTCCAGCCCACCCATGGTCTCTAAGTGTGCCTTACCGATATTCGTGATCAGTCCGAAGTCCGGGTCTGCTATTCCGCAAAGCTCTTCTATATCGCCCTGCCGACTCGCCCCCATCTCTATGATGGCCATGTCCTGAGAGCCATTCAAACGGAACAGCGTCAGCGGCACTCCGATATGATTATTGAGGTTGCCAATGGTCGAGAGCACGTTGAACCGTTGAGAAAGCACAGCGTGAATAAGTTCCTTGGTGGTCGTCTTCCCATTGGAACCCGTGACACCAATAACGGGTATGGCAAACTCATCTCGATGCCTGCGTGCCAATTGCTGAAGCGTCAATAAGCCATCCTCAACGAGAATCATTCGGGGGTCATCAGCAACATCAGCACGGTCAACAATGGCGTAAGCCGCACCTTGCTTCAATGCCGATGCAGCAAAATCATTGCCATCAAAGTTATCGCCCTTCAACGCCAAGTAGATACATCCACCAGTGATTCTTCTGCTATCGGTGCAGATGGAAGGGTGCTGCGCGTAGAGGCTGTACAGCTGTTCTATGTTCATCATCTATGGAAATAAAAGACCCCGCAACCATCTGGCTGCAGGGTCTCAAAGTTATCGGACTACTCTCAATCTTATTGCTCGCCTACGCGGGTCATGGCACAACGGAAACCTATATCGTCCGTTGACTGGGCCTGATCCAGATACCTGCGAGTTCCGGGAATAAGCCAGTATGCGCGGTCTTTCCAAGAACCTCCTTTGTACACATGAGCCTTGTCATTGATGAGTGAGGTCACACCCCAATCATACATGCGCTTTTTAGACTTTTCACCTTCCTTGTACTCATCATCAGAATAGTAGATAGAAGAAGCGTAATCTCCATCAAGGAAGTTAATGTTGTCAGACTTTTTGTAATTTCTACGCTGCGTATTCTCCTCCTCGGTCACTTCTCTCCAGATGATACGGCCAAGGCTATCCTTCTCAGCTATCTCGCCTTCTTCCTCCCGAAGCTGGGTCTCATAGGTATTACCTCTAAAGGTGCGGAAGTCGTCCATATCCTCGGGGCTGAGAGGACGGTAAACATCCATCACCCATTCATTCACGTTTCCTGCCATGCAGTACAGGCCGTAGTCATTAGGCCAGTACGAATGCACATCTGTTGGAATATCGGCACGGTCGTTCAGATTGCCTGCCACACCCATGTTATCACCCTTGCCACGCTTGAAGTTGGCCATCATCTCCCCTTTATACTTATCGCTGGCATTTCTCATAAACGCACCATTCCACGGATAGAGTCTGCGCTCGGTAATGCGCTCAAAGACGGTGTTTCCGATTAAACCCAATGCAGCGAACTCCCACTCGGCTTCGGTCGGCAGGCGGTAACGAGGAAGAAGAATACCGTCCTCAATACGCACCTTTCGGGTATCCTTGTTAGGGTCGAGGTCGATGAGATCCGTCTTCACAAGACCCTCGTACTGACCTGCGAGATAGGCATCAGTGTTGAAGTTGTCCTCATCCACCTGATTCGGATTCACACGGAGAATGCCCTCGCGGATGAGAATCATCTCGTTGACTCTGTCAGTCCTCCATGCGCAGTAGTCAGTAGCTTGCAACCAGTTCACACCGACCACCGGGTAATAATTGTAGGCAGGGTGGCGCAGATACAATTCCACGTACGGCTCATTATAACCGAGCTTACTTCTCCAAACCAGTGTATCGGGCAAGGCACGCTTGTGTACTTCAGGATAACTGGCCGAGAATACACGGCTCAACCAGAAAAGGTACTCACGATAGTCGACATTGGTCACTTCGGTTTCGTCCATGTAGAACGAAGAAACAGTGACCCTGCGAGGGATGTTGTCCCAATCATAGCGAACGTCCTGTTCCACACGGCCCATGGTGTAAGTACCACCTTGAATGAAGACAAGACCGGGGCCAGTCTCCTGACCCTCCCAAGGCGCCACCTCGAATCCCCCATTCTTAGGGTCATTCTGGTTCCAACCCGTGGTAGCAGATCGGTCTTTCTGGCATGATGAATGGGAAAATGCTAACAACAGCACTACACCCATTGCGACTATCGACTTGAGACGATTGGTTCTCATGGCATGATTTTTCAAAAGGGTTTGAACGCTATAACGCGGACGGGGTTACATTTATTGCATCAGAAGGAGGGGCAGCTGATGGCCCTGAACTTCTTCTTGGGCTGACGGCACTGGAATTGAAGTCCGAGCGACAACTCATGTGAACCTGCTGTCGCGTTGGAAAGTGCCGAGACCGTGACATCGTAACTGTATCCGAACTTGAATGCTCCGGTCTGGTAGCCAAGCAGGAAGATGAATGCGTCTGGATTCGTAAAACTCTGACGGAACCAAAGTCCACCTACCACGCCCATCTTACTCAAATAGAAGCCATAGTTCAGCTGCTGAAAATCCTGCTGATGCTGATAGAGAAGGTTTGGTGAGAGCACCCATGGTCGCACAGCACGCTTGCCGAAGGTAATATTTCCACCAGCATGACCTGTGAACTTCATAGGCAGACGACTCACGCCAGCGAAACCTTCATCGGGCATGGTAAGGTGATGAGCGGCAAAACCAAAATATATCCACTCGGTGTAACCTACAAAGCCAGCGGAGAAATCTGCGAAGATGCGGCTCTCATTAGGCTGAACCTCAGCAGTCTGATATATGAACCCATAGCGAGGGTCTATCATATCCCCGAAGGTAAGTCGGCTCCAATCAATGCTTCGTTGAATGACAGCCGCCTGAGCTCCAAAGCGCAAAGAAAACTTCCGAGTAACATTTAGATGGTAGGCATACATCAACGCGCCCTCGAAGGTGTTGAGTGTTCCCTCTCCGGCCCTGTCGGCCATGAAATAAGCCCCGATGCCCCCGTGCAACTTATCGATGTTCATATCGAAGGATGCCGCGTAGGTCACGAAGGTGCCTGATATTGCAGGCCACTGGTTCCGATAGTTCATATTGACCCGCGGACATCGCTTGGCACCCGCAAATGCTGGATTCAAATACAGCGGATTTGCGTAGAACTGCGAGAACTGCGGGTCTTGAGCAGATGTCTCATTCGCCCCGAACAACCCCGAAACAAGCACCAATAGGGCAATGATGTACCTCTTTACCATGTACAGGTTTCTGAAAATCGAAGGGCAATGATACGAAATCTTCCTACTTGACATTGACGTCACAAATAGAGTGAAAATGTTTGGACCTATGAAATATCGAGGCAACCTTTACGTTAATCGACAGTCTTTCATTGCTGGCTCTGCCTTTCAGCAGTTTGGACTACAACGTGAGGGACATCTGCATTATTTTTCCCGACCATGTTTTTTCTGAAAAAAAATCCCTGATGCTGGAGAATCCGTTGAAATTGCGCTGCAGAAAATGCAGTTCCCCCCTCATCCTATCACTCGCTATGCTGTTCTCGGTGTCAGCGTTAGGGCAAGAAGAGCGCAGCCGTACCCAACCTGTGCAAGGAGTACGCCAAGCTGCACCCGCGTCCCCTCGTCAAGACATGACGCCCCAGGTTACGCCCGCAGCTTTGCCATCAAGAACTTTCGACCCACGCAACGCAAGCACCCTCCCACCCCCTGCCGACAGTCCTACTGCGCGGGAGCGCGACCGTAGACCTCAGCTCCCGGAAGGAGTGGAGCGCATCGAATGGGTAAACCCCGTGCGCGAGGAAGGCTTCGACCGCTCGGTGTCGCATTTTCTATTGTTCATAGGAAGCGTGCATGATGTGGAGAGTGGCTTGCCTAAAGTGATGCGCAACCTACCAGTGAGCAGCGGCAACACCCTTACAGCTACCTTGACCGACCTGCGCTTTGAGCCGCTCACCTTAGAGGAACGCGAGGCACTGGGAGACAGAAAACTCCCAGACTACATAGAACCCAGCGTCAGCAACTACTCTGAGCGGAAGAGAGATTTTGCTCAAGTGTCATTCTTCCCATTGAGAAAAAACCCGACCACCGGGCAACTGGAGAAGGTCGTGGAATTCGGTTTGAAGACTCGCGAGATGGCCACAGGTATCCGCAAGGCTGCGCCATCTGATAATTTCTCGCAAAGTTCCAAACTTGCATCAGGCAGATGGTTCAAGGTCGCTGTAAGTGAGGATGGTATGCATCGCATCACCTACGAACAGCTGCAGGAGATGGGTATGAATGTGAATTCTGTGAATCCTAGACATCTCACGGTGTTTGGTAATGGCGGAGGAATGCTGCCCCAACCCAACAATGCCTTCCGACATGATGACCTTGTGCAGAACCCCATCATTGTAGTTGGTGAGGAGGACGGCAGCTTTGACCCCGGAGACCATATCGTATTCTATGCGAAGGGGCCGCACAGCTGGGTGAGAGATCAATCCGTTTGCGGTGGTTTCCGGCATGTCTACAATATATATGACGAAAGAGCCTACTACTATGTGACAGCCGACTTGGGCTCGGCACCCCGGGTAAGTACTGCGGCACCGCCCGATGGACCGGTCTCGCACACAGTGGAGCACTTCGTGGATCACGTCTTTCACGAACGTGACCTTACCAATTTAATAGGGTCGGGTAGACTGTGGATGGGAGAGCTGTTTGACATTCAAACCTCTCAGACCTTTGATTTCGGTATCAGCAATGTCAGGGCCGGGAGCATGGCGAATCTGGGAGTTCAAGTGTATGCGCGCTCCTTGACATCACCCACTTCTTTCAGTGTGAGAGTGAACAACACGCAGGTGGGCACGATGACCGTTTCGAGCGTCTCTGGTGGTTACAACAGGAATGCAGCAGGAGATTTCCTGTGTGCGCCCATTCAATTGAACTCTGGCAACACGTCTGTAACACTCACTTACAGTAAGGGCGGGAATCCAAGTGCGCAAGGGTGGCTGGACTACATCACTCTGATCTGCTCCCGTGATCTGCGGTTGGCCGGTGCGCAAATGGCTTTCCGAGACACCTCATCGGTGGGTGCGGGAAACATTGCGGAGTTCAGAATGGGAAATGCAACCTCGGCCACACGAATATGGGAGACAAGCGATCCGACCAATGTGCGGCAGATGCCGGTCAGCCTGAGTGGTGGCACAGCAAGCTTCCGTGCCGCCACAGACTCCCTGCGTCAGTTCATTGCCTTCAATGGGAGCAGTTACCTGCCAGTGCAGACCATCGGTGAAGTGCAGAATCAGAACCTGCATGGGCTGCCACAGGCCGACATGGTAATAGTGGCGCATCCGGATTTCATGAGTGAGGCCAACCGCCTGGCTGACTTTCATCGGTCGAATGTCACAAACACGCTCTCTGTTCATGTGGTCACTCCTGAGCAGATCTATAATGAGTTCAGCAGCGGTGCTCAGGATGTGACTGCCATCCGCGATTTTATGCGCATGTTCTACGAGCGCAGCACTGACTGGCAGGACATGCCGCGCTATCTGCTTCTTTTCGGGGACGCATCCTATGATTATAAAGACCGCGTGGCAGGCAACACTAATTTCGTTCCGAGCTACCAATCTGTCGAGTCGCTGCTGCCCACCACCAGCTTCGTCAGCGATGATTACTTCGGACTGCTCGACCCCAACGAAGGACGTTGGAACCCCACGGACAATGACGCGCTGGACATCGGCATAGGCCGTTTCCCAGTCGACTTCCCAGAGGAAGCTCGCGGTGTGGTCGACAAGATCATACGCTATGAGGACATCAACGCCAACATCACTGAGGCCGAGAGCCTTTGCTGCGCAGGGGGTAACGTGAGTGTTTCTCCTGACTGGCGCAACCGCATCACTTTTGTGGCCGATGATGAGGACGGTAACACGCACATCAACCAATCCGACCAGCTGGCCGTGCTTGTGGATACGACCTACCGCGACTTCAACATCAACAAGATCTACTTCGATGCCTACGTGCAGCAAAGCACGCCCGGAGGGCAGCGTTATCCAGAAGTCACACGTGATATCAATAATGATGTTAACCGTGGTGCACTTCTCATCAACTACACCGGGCACGGTGGCGAAGTGGGCTGGGCGCATGAGCGGGTGCTTGGACTGAGCGACATCAACAGCTGGAGCAACACCGATAATCTGGTGGCGTTCGTCACCGCAACTTGCGAATTTGCCCGTTATGATGACCCCGAACGGGTGTCAGCAGGTGAGCTATGCCTGTTGGTGCCTGACGGGGGTGCCATCGCGCTGTTCACCACAACCCGCTTGGTTTACTCAGCCCCGAATTTCAACCTGAACCGCAATTTCTTCTTTAATCTGCTCAAAGAACAACCCTGGGGTGAACCTACCATGGGCGATGTGATCCGCATGACCAAAGTGGCGAGCGGTGGCTCGGTGAACAACCGCAACTTCGTGCTTTTGGGCGACCCAGCGCAGCGTCTCAGCTATCCGCTGGAGCAGGCGGTCACCGTTTCGGTCAATGGCATCTCAGTGTCAGAAGGCATTGACACCCTAAGTGCACTTCAACTGGTGACCGTTACCGGAAGACTTCAGACGCGGGAAGGCCAGCCGATGACCGATTTCAACGGCATCATCTATCCTACGGTGTTCGACAAACCATCGGTGGTCTCAACACTGGGCAACGATCCCGGGTCGCCCATCAGGAACTTTGCACTTCGGAACAACATCCTGTACAAAGGAAAGGCGAGTGTGGTCAATGGTGAGTTCAGCTTCCAGTTCATGGTGCCCAAGGACATTGCCTACAACTTCGGCTGGGGCCGCATCAGCTACTACGCAGAGGGCATGGGCATCAATGCAAGCGGACATTTCGAGGATTTCGTGATAGGAGGGTCGTACGCTGGTGCGGAAGGAGATGATAAAGGGCCGACCGTCCGTCTTTTCATGAACGAGGAGAGCTTTGTCTTTGGTGGCACCACTGATGAAAGTCCTGTTATGATAGCATTGCTGGTCGATAGTAGCGGGATCAACACCGTGGGCAGCGGCATAGGTCATGACATCACCACCGTGCACAACGGCAACACGGCTGCCACCATCGTTCTCAATGACTTCTACGAGTCAGACCTCGACAGCTACCAGAGCGGTAGGGTGGCCTATCCGTTCCGCAACCTGCCCGAAGGCACGCACACCCTGAGGTTCAAGGCGTGGGACGTTCACAACAACAGCTCTGAGGCATACACGGAGTTCGTAGTGGCCGAATCGGCCGAGATGGCACTCAAGCACGTGCTCAACTATCCCAACCCGTTCACCACCCACACACAGTTCATGTTCGAGCACAACCAGGCATGCAACAGCCTTGATGTGATGGTGCAGGTGTTCACCATTTCAGGTAAGCTGGTGAAGACGATTC
Source organism: uncultured Chryseobacterium sp. (assembly GCA_964500205.1). Lineage (GTDB taxonomy): Bacteria > Bacteroidota > Bacteroidia > UBA10329 > UBA10329 > UBA10329. The sequence continues at coordinate 352,438 of CAZCNS010000002.1, forward strand.
ACCGCACTATCATGACCGATGGTTTCCGTGGCGATCCCATCGAATGGGACGGACTGGACGACTACGGTCAGCGCATTGGTCGCGGTGTGTACGTGTATAATCTGCGCGTTACCGGACCCGATGGGCAGAAGGCTCAGAAGACGGAGAAACTGGTGGTGCTCCGATAACCATCTTTTTTTCATGGTTTGAAATAAATGAGAAAACATCGCGTTAGCCACCGCATTGTTGACAACGGATGCAGTTGACAGACCAGTAGTTCATGGGAGGCTATATTTGCAACCCTTAAAATTTTGAGGATGACCTTTTTGAAAAATGTGGGCATTGCAGCCCTGCTGACGGCTTCATTGGCAAATCACGTTGAAGCACAGACCTTTGCCACCGATGACGGTGATGGTTCGCTTCAGTTGAATACCATCACTACCGCTGCGCCCTTCCTCATGATTTCGCCCGATGCAAGAGCAGGAGGAATGGGTGACCTCGGTGCGGCCACGGGGGCAGATGCAGCATCCATCCACTGGAACCCAGGTAAGCTTGCTTTTGCTGAAAACAAGATGGGCTTTGCCCTGTCCTACACGCCATGGCTCAGGGCACTGGTTCCAGACATCAATCTGGCCTACCTCTCCGGCTATGGAAAGATCGGCAAGAAGGGCAACCAGACTCTTGCTGGCTCCCTCCGTTACTTCTCGCTCGGTGATATCACCTTTACCGATATCAATGGAAATACCATAGGGCAATTCCGACCGAACGAGTTTGCCATCGACCTCGCCTATGCACGGGAACTGGCCAAAGGTTTCTCCGGAGGTCTTGCGCTTCGTTATGTATTCTCCAACCTGACCGGAGGCATCAACGTGGGCGGAGCGGACACCCGGCCTGGTATGGCCGCTGCGGCTGACCTTGGTTTCTTCTATAAGAATGAATCGTTAGAGGTAGCCAAGAAGAAGACGATCATCACCGCTGGACTCGTCTTCTCTAACATCGGGTCGAAGATGAGCTATACCAACCTTGACGAGGAAGACTTCCTACCAATGAACCTACGCCTCGGCCTCGGTTTCCGTATGTTCTTCGACAAGCATAATTCACTTGGCATCTATGCGGACTTCAACAAACTGCTTGTTCCAACACCTCCAAGGTACCTCAAGACCACTCCAGGCGGTAATGTGGACTCACTCGACTTCAACGGGCAACGAATCATAGAGGCTGGTAAAGACCCGAATGTCAGCGTGCCGGCAGGTCTGTTCCAGTCCTTTGGCGATGCTCCAGGCGGTGCGGCAGAGGAATTTGCCGAGATTCAGATCTCCGTAGGTATGGAATACTGGTATCAGAAACTGTTCGCTGTGAGGGCAGGTTATTTTCACGAAGCGGAAGTGAAGGGAAACAGGCGCTATGTGACAGTAGGAGCTGGTATCCGCTACAACGTTTTCGGTCTTGACTTCGCCTATCTCATCCCCGTACAGCAGCGGCATCCTTTGGAGAACACCTTGCGCTTCACCCTGACCTTTGACTTCGATGCCTTCAAAAAGCAGAATAAGGACACAGAAGGTGAGTGATGAAAATAAGAACAGGCTTCGGCTATGACGTACACCAACTTGCCGAGGTCTTATCCTTTAGTCTTGCTTTTGATTCTATCTTCGTTACATGAACAAGGACCGACTGCTCAGTCGAATCAAGTCAACAGTAAAGGCATCTGACAAGAACGCCACACTTGTCCTGTATGGTTCATACGCACGTGGCGATGAACAGAAAGACTCGGACATCGACCTTCTGATTCTTGTAGACACCGATCATCTGAGCAGGAAAGATGCCAAACGACTCAAGTATCCGCTCTATGATATTGAGTTTGAGACAGGGACAATAATCAGTCCGCTCGTATTAACAAGGAAAGACTGGGAGACCCGTCATCGCTCCACGCCTTTCTATGAGAATGTGAAACGGGAGGGCAGGGTGCTATGAATTCAGAAGACAGAGCAGCACTTGTCCGATACAGGATGGCGAGGGCGAGCGAGGTGCTTGCAGAGGTGCACGTGCATGTGGAGCACAGATTCTGGAACACGGCAGTCAACAGGCTGTACTATGCCTGCTACTATGCTGTAAGCGCATTGCTTCTTAGCAATGGTATCTCGGCCACAACCCATTCGGGAGTACGGCAAATGTTCGGCCTTCACTTCATCAAGGAAGAGTTGATACCTAAAGACCTTGGAAAATTCTACTCAGACATCTTTGATATGAGGCAGACCGGGGATTACGAGGACTATCTTGATTTCACCGAAGAGGATGTCCTTGACCTTCAGGAACCTGCGCAAAGGCTCATTGAAACAATCAGTGTGATACTCCGACAGGAGACCTGACATCAGTAAATTATTGAATCCCATGCGCATAAGAACAGGCTTCGGCTATGACGTACACCAACTTGCCGAGGGTGAGGAGTTCTGGCTGGGAGGCATACTGATTCCTCACACGCACGGAGCAGTGGGCCACTCCGATGCCGATGTGCTGATACATGTGATCTGCGATGCGCTGCTGGGTGCGGCCGATCTCCGCGACATCGGTTTCCACTTCCCCGACACCAGTGCAGACTACAAGGGCATCGACAGCAAGATCCTGCTGCGCGATGTGATGGGACTGATTCGCGAGAAGGGCTACGAGGTGGGCAATATCGACAGTACCATCTGCCTGCAAAGGCCCAAGGTCAATCCGCACATCCCGGAAATGAAGCGCGTATTGGCCAAGGTGATGGGCATTCCCGAAGGGGACATAAGCATCAAGGCCACTACCACTGAGAAACTGGGCTTCGTGGGGCGCGAGGAGGGTGTGTCGGCCTATTGCACGGTTCTGATTCAGACAACCTGAAATGGAGCCATTCTCGTTTACCATTTCCGGTATCGCCTATCAACTTAACGAGCTTCCAGCGGCCGACCGTACTCTTTTGGAGGCCGCCCGTGGCATGACAACCCATGCCTATGCGCCTTACTCGGGTTTCAGGGTAGGAGCGGCATTGCGACTTGCCAACGGAGAAATAGTGGAAGGCTCCAACCAGGAGAACGGGGCTTACCCCTCTGGCCTCTGTGCCGAGCGGGTCACCATTTTCGCTGCATCCTCCAAATATCCCGGCATGACCGTAGAGGCCATGGCCATTGCTGTGGACACAGACCGCTTCGAGGTAACCGAGCCGCTCACCCCATGTGGAGGATGCCGACAAGTGCTGATGGAGTATCGCCACCGACAGCAGTCGCCTATGCGCATCATCTTGGGCAGCGAAGGAGACAAGGTGTGGATATTCGAGGATGTGACCTCGCTGCTACCATTCGCTTTTGAGGCCGATGGTCTCAAGGGATAACGCGAAAATGGAAAATGGAAAATCGTGGGTGGAACTGAACTTGGCGGTACCATTTTCAATTTTCCATTTTCTGACTCCGTTCTTTTCAGGGAAACACCCATCGCCCTACCCGTTACCTTTGCATCCAAACGACCATTCATGGCAGCAAAGAAATTCGGCAAGGAGACCTATCTGAAATGGTACAAGGACATGCTTTTCTGGCGCAAGTTCGAGGAGCAGGCGGGCCACCTCTACATCCAGCAGAAAATCCGTGGGTTCTGCCACCTCTACATCGGGCAGGAGGCCGTAGTGGCGGGCAGCATCGAGGGCACTGAGAAAGGCGACCGCTTCATCACGGCCTACCGCGACCATGTGCATCCCATCGCGCTCGGAGTGCCTGCCAAGGAGGTGATGGCAGAGCTTTTCGGCAAGTCCACAGGCTGTGTGAAGGGCAAGGGCGGATCCATGCACATGTTCAGCAAGGAACACAACTTCTTCGGAGGGCATGGCATCGTGGGTGGGCAGATCCCGCTCGGTGCGGGCATCGCCTTTGCCGACAAGTACCGTGGCGAAAAGCACGTGACCCTCTGCTACATGGGCGATGGTGCAGTGCGTCAAGGCGCGTTCCACGAAGCGCTGAACATGGCCATGACCTGGAAACTGCCCGTCATTTTCATTATCGAGAACAACAACTACGCGATGGGCACCAGTGTGGAGCGCACCAGCAATGTGAGCGACCTCTACAAACTCGGCCATGCCTACGAAATGCCTTCTGAAGCCGTGAACGGCATGAAGGTGGAGGCAGTGTATGAGGCTGTGAAAAAGGCCGCAGACCGCGCCCGCAAGGGTGACGGGCCAACGCTGCTGGAAATGAAGACCTATCGGTATAAAGGGCACAGCATGAGCGATCCCGCCAAGTACCGCACCAAGGAGGAAGTGGAAGAGTATCGCAATCAGGACCCCATACAGGTGGTGCTCAATCACATCCGCGAGAAGAAATGGGCCACGGATGAAGAGCTCGAGAAGATCAATGCAGACGTGAAAGAAGCGGTGCAAGAGACCGTCACATTCAGTGAGGAATCACCATTCCCAGAGGGCAAGGAGCTCTATGAGGATGTGTACGCTGAGGAGGGGTATCCTTTCATCATGGATTGATAAGTAGTAAGGCGTAAGGCGCAAGTAGTAAGTAAGAAGTCAAATCGTACTAGCATGGCGATTCAGAGGTTTGAGGACATCATTGCATCGCAGAAAGCACAGGAATTGGCTGTTGCTGTGTATAGTGCATTCAGCCAGTCAAGGGATTTCGGATTCAAAGACCAGATCTGCCGTGCTGCTGTGTCCGTGTCCAACAACATAGCCGAAGGCTTCGACCGGGGTTCTGATGCTGACTTCTCGCGGTTTCTTTATATCTCCATATCCTCATGCAGCGAAGTACGCTCAATGCTGCATCTCGCCAAACGACTACAGTATCTTTCCGAGGAAGAAAAAATCATACTGCTAGCACAATCGGAAGAGATCTCCCGAATCATCCGAGGTCTCATCAAGTCCATCAATAAACCATAACCATATAATCACGCACCCCAAATCAAGCCAGGCCTATCTTCCGTACCCCTTTAGACTTTCGACTTATTCCTTACCCCTTAACACTTTTACACCATGGCTGAGATTGTAAGAATGCCCAAACTGAGCGACACCATGACCGAGGGCGTGGTGGCCGAATGGCACAAGAAGGTGGGCGACACCGTGTCAAGTGGTGAAGTACTGGCCGAGATCGAGTCCGACAAGGCCACCATGGAATTTGAATCCTTTCAGGACGGAGTGCTCCTGCACATCGGGGTCGAAAAAGGCAAGGCCGCACCCGTGGACAGTATTCTGGCTATTCTGGGCGAGAAGGGCGAGGACATATCCGAGTTGCTGAAAGCTGAAAGTGGAAAGCTGAAAGCTGAAACCGGAAAGGCGAAAGCTGAAAAGGAGACGGTCGCAGAGCAACAGCCCGCACCGTCCCAAGCAGAGGATAAGCCGGCACCAATCGGCAATCGGCAATCCCCTGCACCCTCGTCCCCCGCCCCTCGTCCCTCGTCCCAACCCTCCACGGACGGCCGCATAAAGGCTTCGCCACTTGCCAAGAAACTGGCCGAGGACAAGGGCATCGACATCTCTCGCATCGCGGGTTCGGGTGATGGTGGGCGTGTCATCAAGCGCGATGTGGAAGGCCACACCACAGGCGGATTTGTGCAGGGCAGCGCAGTGGAACGCTTCACGGATGAACCCGTGTCGCAGATGCGCAAGACCATCGCCAAACGGCTTTCTGAGAGTAAGTTCACCGCACCGCATTTCTACCTCACCATGCGCATAGACATGGACGAGATGATGAAGGCACGGGAGTCCATCAATGATGTGGCCCCCGTGAAGGTGTCGTTCAACGACCTCATCATCAAGGCATGCGCGGTGGCGTTGAAGAAACATCCGAAAGTGAACGCCTCGTGGCAGGGCGACACCATCCGCTACAATGAGCATGTGCACATAGGTGTGGCCGTGGCCGTGCCTGACGGGCTGTTGGTACCTGTGGTGCGCTTTGCCGACACCAAACGCCTGAGCGAGATCTCATCGGAGGTGAAAGACTTCGTGCTACGTGCCAACGACAAGAAGCTACAGCCCAAGGACTGGGAGGGCAACACCTTCACGGTGAGCAACCTCGGCATGTTCGGCATTGAGGAATTCACGGCCATCATCAACACGCCCGACAGTTGCATCATGGCCATCGGTGGCATTGACGAAGTGCCCGTGGTGCGGGGTGGGCAGATCGTTCCGGGCCATGTGATGCGCGTGACCCTGAGCTGCGACCACCGCACGGTGGACGGGGCATCAGGAGCGAAATTCCTCCAGACCTTCAAGCAGTTGATGGAGAATCCCGTGCTGCTGCTGGGGTCGTACTCGATATGACCCCGATGTCAGTTCTTGAGCTGCTCGAATCCCGACCGCAGATGCAGGTCGCGCTGCGGGAACGGGATCTCGATTCCGTGCTCCTTGAACTTCTCAAAGACCGCATAATACACCTTGCTCTTCAGCACGAGCGGCATGTGCGCGTAGTCTTCCGTCCAAACGCGGAGATTGAAGTCGAGACTGCTGTCGCCATAGTTCTCGAAAAGCAGGTCAGGAGCAGGCACATTCAGTACCCCCTCACAGGTGGTCGCAGCTTCTATCACCAGCTTCCTCACCCGTGCAGGATCCTCGTTGTACGATACTCCGATAGGAAAATTCAACCTTACACGCTGCTCGCTGTAGCTCCAATTGACCACCTGATTATCAATAAAATAGGAGTTGGGAACGATAACAGCGATGTTGTCGTTCGTGATGACAACCGTGGCCCGTGCGGATATTGTCTCCACCCTCCCGGCAAGGTCTCCCACCTCAATGCGATCGCCCACCTTGATAGGCCGCTCAATCAGGATGATGATACCGCTGATAAAATGCTTGGCCACATTCTGCAGTCCGAATCCGATACCGATACCCAGCGCACCGAACACCACACCGAGCATGCTGAGATTGATTCCGCTTGTTTGAAGCACTACCACCGTTCCGATGGTAAGTATCGAGTACCGGACAATAGTGGCAATGGACTCGGCTGTGCCAGCATCCATCTTGGTGCGCACAAGCACCCGATTGACCAGCAACCGCTTTATCATAGAAGACACAATCACCAGCGCGATGATTGACAGCAGAGCTGTGACCACCATGCTTATCGTGAACTTGCTGTCTCCCAGCCTGAAAACCTCTGTCTGCCAAATCTCAAGCACCTGCTGCGCCACGGTTCTTACCTTGACATCCATTTCTTGAAAACCTTTTGTAAACACGGTAGAGGCGCAATTTACAACGATGTGCGGCCTGCGCCCGTAAATTTGTACATCAAGCAAACGTAGGCATGACCACCGACCTGAACACATTCACCACCTTTCCCGACCACTCCCGCACATGGGTCTATCAGTGCTCACGCGAGCTCACGCCCGATGAGGCGCAGGCCGTTAAGACTATGACCCGTGAATTCGTAGCAGGATGGAAGGCACATGGTCAGCCATTGCGTGCCACTGCCGATGTGCTGTTCAACCGTTTCCTGATAGTGATGGTGGACGAGGACGCGGCACATGCCAGCGGATGCAGCATAGACACCTCCGTGGCTTTCGTGAGGTCATTGGAGAACAGGCTCAACGCCAATTTCTTCGACCGGCTTCAACTTGCCTATGTGACACCCGAAGGTAATGTGAGCACCATCCATGCCGACCGAATCGCACACGCAGTTGAGTTAGGGGAAATGAATGCGGTCACCATTGTTTTCAACAACATGGTGGCATCGAAAGCTGCACTGATGAGCGAATGGCAGATTCCGCTGTCGCAGAGCTGGGCGGCATCGCGGGCCGACCTCACTGCTAACGCCTGAGAGAGACAGTTCAGTCCTCGAACTTGTAGCCTACCCCCTTGACGGTGCGGATGGCCTTGTCCCCGATCTTCTCGCGGAGCTTGCGCACATGCACATCGATGGTACGGTCGCCCACCACTACCTGATCGCCCCACACGGTGCTGAGAATGTTCTCGCGGGTGAATACATTTCCCGGTTTCGATGCGAGCAGTGCCAGCAGCTCAAACTCTTTGCGGGGCAGCGACATCTCATTTCCCTTGACCGTGACCATGTACCTGTCTCGGTCGATGACAATCCCTGAAGAGGTCTCGAACAACTGCACATTGGCCAGCGGGTTGTTCCTACGCAGCAGCGCGTTGATGCGACTTAGCAGCACCCTCGGCTTGATGGGCTTGCTGATGTAGTCATCGGCACCTGCATCGAAGCCTGCGATCTGCGAATAGTCTTCGTTGCGGGCGGTGAGGAACGCCACCAGCGTGTTCTTGAGGCTGGGAATGGCGCGAAGCTCCTTGCAGGTCTCAATGCCGTCCATCTCAGGCATCATCACATCAAGGATGATAAGATCGGGGCGGAAATCGGTGGCAATATCGATGGCCACGCGGCCAGAGCCTGCGGTGCGCACATCAAAGTTCTCCTTTCGGAGGTTGTACTCCAGGAATTCGAGGATATCCTCCTCGTCATCCACTATGAGTATCTTGGGCTGATCGGCCATGGTTCCCCAGATTGGTGCGTCAAAGGTCGAGAACTGCCGTCCTTGACGGCTGTTAACTTACTGTTAATTAAGGACACACATGATGTCGAAATGCGTGATTTCCACGCCTCGTACCGAACGTTTAGCTTTGCTCCCTATCATTGCCATGGAATGACACAGAATATCATCAATGAGGGAGAAGTGACCTTCACCACGGATGCGCGAGGCATCTGCACCATCAGCTTCGGACACCCGATGAGCAACTCGCTGCCGGGACACCTGCTCCGGAAACTTGCAGACACCATCACCGATGCTGGAAATGACCCTTCGGTGAAGGTCATTGTGCTCCGTAGCGAGGGCGACCGTTCCTTCTGTGCCGGTGCCTCATTTGATGAGCTCATGTCCATCAACGACATGGATACCGGGCGTAAGTTCTTTTCCGGTTTTGCGGGCGTGATCAATGCGGTGCGCAAAGTGCCGCAGTTCGTGATATGCCGGGTGCAGGGCAAGGCAGTGGGCGGAGGCGTGGGAGTGGCCGCTGCGGCCGATCACACCTTTGCCACTAAGCATGCGGACATCAAACTGAGCGAGCTGGCAGTGGGCATCGGTCCCTTCGTGGTAGGCCCCGCTGTGGAGCGGAAGGTGGGAAAGTCCGCCTTCATGCAACTCACCATTGACGCCACTTCTTGGAGGTCTGCGCTATGGGCCGAGCAAAAAGGGCTCTACACCTCATTGCACGATTCGGCAGACGAGATGGATGCGGCCATTGCCCAACTGACCGAGAAACTGGCTGCAAGTAATCCTCAGGCCATGGCCATGCTCAAGAAGGTGTTCTGGGAGGGCACAGACCACTGGGACAATCTCCTGTCCGAGCGGGCTGAGATGAGCGGTGAGCTCGTGCTATCGGATTTCACAAGGAATGCCATCTCCAGATTCAAAGCTGGCAGCCGCTGAAAACACCATTGATGATCCACATCAAACACTTTACCCGAATCACTGCGCTCTGCCTCATAGGCGTGTGTATTTCGCTGGCCGGGTGCAAGCAGGACATTGGCGGTTCGTCCTGGGACGTTGACCTGCTCACTCCCATCGCCAACGTGCGCTTGACGATGGCCGACCTGCTCACCGACTCGCTTGTGCAGGAGGATGCGGACGGCAGGTTGCGGCTGAGCTTCGAGACCGACCTGATCGGGCTGCAGATCGACTCCATCGTGCGGATACCCGACACCCTGATCACGACCCCAATAAGCTTCACTCAGCCTGTGAACGATCTTCCGCCCGGATCGGAGTTCATACCCTTCATCACACAGACCAGATTCAACCTCGGAGGTGTGGGACTTAACCGTGTCAGGGTGCGTGAGGGGAAACTGCGTGTGGTGATTCGCAGCCATCTTGGCACTGCGGTCGATTTCAACTACGCGATGCCACTGGCCTCGCTGTGGGGCGTGCCTTTCGAGTACAATACAAGAGTAGAGGCCGGTTCTGCTGAGAGTCCGAGCGAGGCGGAATTCGAGTTCGACCTGCGCAGCTACGAAATAGACCTGCGCACGTCCTCGCAGACGCAGGTCAACACCATCGAGGGCCGCTATGTGATCCGCACCTCTGATGACGGTGTGGCCGTGTCGATGCCGGCCAACGTGCCTTTCTTCTTCATCGACCTTTATTTCGAGGGGCTTGTACCCGATTATGGCCGTGGCTACTTCGGAGAGCAGCGCGAGACCATTGATGAGCAGCTGGACGATATTGACGTGCTCTCGCGCATCACAGACGGAGCATTGCTACTCGACTCCGTGACGATAGACCTCACCATCATCAATGGAGTGGGGGCAGATGCCGCGTTCCGCCTTAACGGGTTGCAATCCATCAACACCCGCACCGGAAGCACCCTGCAATTGCAGCACAACATCGTAGGGGCAACGCAGAACCTGTCCCGGGCCATCGACCTTGACGGCACTGCTGCGGGGGTACGGGCCTCAGAATTGAAGTTCACGCTGAACAACGCCAACTCCAACATCAAGGCCCTGATAGAGAATCTGCCCGATAGGCTGGGATTCGCGTTCGACTTCAACCTAAACCCATTGGGAAATGTATCGTTGGGCAATGATTTCTTCTATTATGACCGACCATTCGAGGCCAAGATGGGGGTGAACATCCCACTTCGCACCTCCCTGCAGAACCTTACTCTGGTCGACACCCTCGAATGGGAACTGGCGGACAATGACGCTGCAGGGAGCATCAACTATGGGGCGTTCACGCTGGTGGTGAAGAACGGGTTCCCATTACAGGGGAAAATAGAACTGATACTGCTGGATGGGAACATGAGCCCGGTGGGCACGCTGGTGGAGGAACTGACCGTCCCCTCCCCTGCCCTTGACCAGAACCGTATAGTTATCGCACCGCTCGAATCCAGAAATACAATTCCTGTACCTGACGTGCTGGCATCTCAGCTCACAAGTGCAAGCTTCGCCAGGATCAAGGTGACATTCGACTCTCCGTCACACCCAGACCTCATTGACCTCTATGCCCACTACGGTATCGACATCAAGCTCATTGCGGATGTGAATGTGACCTTTGGAGGAAACGAATGAACCCACCTCCTGAATCCATCATCAGACCTTGAAACAAGTTACTCAAAGCCTGCTCGCACTTTTGCTATGCGCACTGCCCATCCTTTCAAAGGCGCAGTTCATGCACGAGGTGTATGACGATACCACCAGCGGCTGGGCAATCGGTGCGTTCGGCAGGTTTCAGATGGCGAGCAACGCGGTGAGCGTGGCCATGCTCAACGCCATCTACACCGGCAGCGACCTGAGCCGCGAGATGCGTGAAGGGGTATCGGGCAGACTGAATGACCGCAACCGGATCGGCCTTGACGGTGACTACGGTCTGTACGTGCGCCACCTGCCAGACAGCGCGCGAAAAATGGGCTGGTTCCTGCGCATTGCAGACCGCTACCACGGACACGCATTGGTGCGGAGGGACATGATGGACCTCGCCATGTTCGGCAACAGGCAGTTTGCAGGCAGCACGGCCCAGATGGGCGGACTGCTGTTCAACTATCTCAACTACAAGCAGTATGAGGTTGGGCTGTTGAAAAGATGGAACGGATCAAAGACACAGTGGCATTTTGGCATCGGGCTGTCCCTGCTCACGGGCAACGAATCGGCCATGTTTGCGATGGACGATGCCACACTGTACACCGACCCTGACGGGGAATACCTCGATGCGGAGGTGCATGGCACGCTGCGAACGTCCTCCATCGGGTCGAGCCAGTACATGACCGCCAACGGATGGGGTTTCAGCGGGTCGTTACATCTGGGCATGACGAGCGGACGCTGGGGCTGGCGCTTTCAGGCGGATGACCTTGGCCTCATCGCATGGTCACAGCGGCTCAGACATCATGACATCGACACTTTGGCACGCTTCGAGGGTCCGGACATCGACCTCTTCGCCACCGATCCCTTCGCTGCGGTCAACTTCGACACCATTGCCGACCGCGTGGTCACCTCACGCAATGGTGATGGGTTCGTGATGGTCATTCCCGGAAGTCTGAGGCTGGAGGGCCACTATGACCTCAATGGCGAGGGATGGCGGATCTATGCCGGGGTGCATCATCGGTTTGCGGCCGGTTACTTTCCGCTTATCTATGTGGGCACTGGCGCCCCACTGCCCAAGCAGTTTCATATTGACGGGCGCTTCGCATGGGGCGGGTTCGGCTCGTGGAACATAGGTTTGGAGCTGCGCAAGAAGTTCGGGCAGCATGTGTCTGTGCGGCTGGGCACATTCAACCTCGAAGGTCTCGTGATGCCCGGGGTCGCCACCGGGCAGAGCGCGTATGTGGGGCTGACGGGGTATTTCTGAGCTCGCTCAGCGCCCGTTGCGGACAAGCCGGCCCGTTATCAACACGCTTGCTCCTGAGTAAACGCGATAGGCGTAGAGACCCTGTGGGTGGTCGCTCAGATCAATCATGGTGTGTGAGGAGATGACAGGAGTGCTCACCACCGACCTTCCGAACAGGTCCATCACTTCGAGTATCACTGGGCCTGCAAGCGAGGAGGCCCAGCGGTCATGCCCCTCAAGGTGCAGTGTGAACGGGCCAGTGGACGGGTTGGGTGCCATCACTGCACGGAAAGTAGTACCCTCGTGCTCCAGCTCTTGGACATCGAGGGTCAAGCCGACCCCAAAGCCAAGGTCATTTACCTTGAACATCACTACGTCTGTCATGCGTTCAAAATAACCCGTGGTCTCACCGACAAGGGCGTAGCCACCGTCCGAGGTTCTGGTGAGCCCATGGCCTACTTCACTTCCTCCTTCACCATAGGTTCCTGAAAGACCGTCAAACCAGCCTCCGCTCGAGATGCGGCCCATGAAGGCATCGCCATTCCCACCTCCGAAGTTGGGATTGTCACCGTAGCCACACATGGTAAATGAACCGTTAGGGTCTTCAATCAGGTCCAGCCACTCGTCATCATTCGGCCCGCTACTGCTGGAAATGAAAGTCCAAACATGGTTGCCCAGCCCGTCCATTTTCAACAAATAGAAATCAAGGCCACCATAGCCACCTGAACCGGTGCTTCCTGCAAAAGCAACACCACCATCCTGCGTGAAGACCACGGCACGCGCAATATCATCCTCCTCCTCACCAAAGGTGGTCTCCCAGAGCAAGAGGCCATCATTGTCCACCCGCACTATCCAGGCATCCGTGCCTCCATTTCCCTGACTCTCGGTGTAACCACCGAGCACGAAACCATTGTCTGTAATGGCCAGCGACTCGGCACCATCACCCACCGCTCCTCCATAATGCGCAGACCAAAGCAATGTACCATCTGCACCAAGCCTGTATAGAAATGCATCCGCCTGCCCATCCTCTGAGTTGCTATGTGTCACGCCCGCCAATGCGAAGCCTCCATCATCAAGGGCCACCACCTTCTTACCTATGTCCCAACGCAGACCACCGTATCGGTGCATCCACAAGAGCTCACCTTCCTCGTCTATGCGGAACACGAGGACATTGTAACTGCTGTCGAGCGTCTCTGCGAAACCTGTTATCACAAAACCACCGTCATCTGTTCGGACAAAGGACTCGGCCACATGGGCAAAGTCCCCCCCGAAATAGCGGTTCCACAGATAGTCTCCCTTGTGATTGAGACGGGTAAGCATCACGTGGCCTGTCTCAAAACCGAAACTTCCGGTCGAACTCAAAAGCATGTACCCATCATCCTCCAACTGGATCACGGCCTTGCCGATGTCGTACGAGTTACCACCGAAAACCCGCGCGAACATGTCCTGCGCATTGGACGTGAGGACACTGGTGCAGCATAGCATGGCCGCCAAGAACATACGGTCAAGAAGATTCATCTTTCAGAGAATAAGTTCATTTCCGGGCAAAACATGCTCACTTGGTAGGTCCGGTAAGTAGTGCGAAGTAAGCATTCCAATCCCAATCATCCCAATACCAGCAAAGGCCGAAAGAGAAGGTGAGTTTCTGAGCCACGATTATCAGGATCGGCATACCGATGGTCAGTATCAATGCCAGCGGACGGGGAAACATTTTGTGAGCATAGGCCACTACGTGTGCCAATGGTAATGAGAGAAAAGGCAGATACTCAACGAAGGGACGGCTTCCGAGACCGCAACCGTAAGTCCACATCCACCATGATGCGAAGACGTAGGACAGCAGTAGGAAATGACCAGTAATAAAAGCGGCCTTCCACCTTTGCCGTGACCGACACATGAGGAAGATACCGACCAACGCAACGGCCACCACCGGACTGTAAGGCATGAGGCCATTGTGTGGTGCAAACCAGATGGAGAGCAACTGCGGTGCTGACCAGTTGGAAAAGCCTTCTTCACCATAACTGTAGTGCAACGGAGAGCCCGTGAGATGATTCCAGTAGGCCAATTGGGGCAGCAGCAGCAGCACTGCGGCCAAGATGCCCTTCAACCAAAAATGCAACGGCTGCGCGCGCACCTCTGACCACGGAAAGAACAGCAACAGCGCTGGCAGCATCAGCGCGTTGACCGGGCGGACAGCAACCACCAATCCCCCGAGCACACCAAAGACCCAAGGAGTCCAAGCCGCAGAACCGCTGTGAGCGGTCCTCACACTTAACCAAGCCAACATGGACATCAGCGAAAAAGAATAGACATGCGACATGCCTGTCTCAATGACCGAGTAGTACAGCAGATTGCTGCCTCCGAAAAGCAACAGCACGGTAAATACCGCCACCTGAGCACTGAACAGGCCCTTAAGCACCCCGAACAACGCCAGCATCCCAATGAAGGCCCACCAGGCCGCGGCCACATCAATCGCCTTATGATAAGGAAGTGAGAACCCGTTCGCATCGTATTCCGTTCGCATCGCGACCAGATGTGCTGCCAGGAAAAAGGGCAGCTGCATCATAGCTACCCCCGAAGTGTACTTGGTGATGATCATGTCCTGCTCCACATCGAGATGAAAGCCATCTCCAGTGCGGACATCGATTCCATCTGGCATCGATGCCGCTCTGAAACCGTGAATGAATGTGGCGGGCAGGTACACGTAATAACCTGCCTTGTCAGCCCATATCTCGCTCTTGTAATTCCCGGTTTCGTTTCTGCTATGGCGGTTCAGTGATAGAAAGATCAGCACACCAAGCAGGAGCACCATGGGCACCAGAGGATTGACAGGGCCTATGGTAGACCACATCCTCATTCTAACACAAAACTGTGAAACACCTTGCCGGTCTCGTGGCCGAAGACATGCACCTTTCGCGTGCCGTCATCCATCAGGTCAAGGCGCATGAAGCCATAGTTGCGGTCGTCCATGAACCGGGCACCATAGCGGTCGCGGCCAAGGGAGCTGCGCTTGCTGCCCGCTCCTGTGACAAGATGATGCTGGCCGCCCTTGTGGAAATACTGCAGGTTGTGGTCATGACCCGAAGCGTAGATCAGATTCCGGTACTTGGACATCACATTCAGGATCTTGTTCCGAATGCGCTTGTAGCGGGGCTGCGGAATATCCTGCACCAGCGCTCGGTTGAGACCGATGAGGCCGAAGAGCTGGAATGGCGGCACCCAGTTCACCATGAACCGCAGCGGCTGCTTGGGCGCACCATGATGGCCATTGCTGTACATCGGGTGGTGGGCTACCATCAGCACCGGACCGCCCTTCGCTGTGGCGTGCGACAGTAGGCTGTCCAGCTCGTGGAGGAAACGTGCGGTCATCTGCTTACGGCTCATGCCCGGATACTTGGGCACCCGATGCCCCAACTGCGACTGCAACCACCACTGAATGTCGAGGGCAATGAGGTGGCAACTGTCGGCAAATGTGGCGTAGGCCGGGCCGGGAAATGCATTCTTGGGAAAAAACACACCCCCGTCACGATTGGGAATGGAGGCATTGTTGCGATAAAAATCCTCTACGAAAGCCTCCTCCATCTTCACCACCTCAAGTCCTTGCCAACGTCCAGCCTTCCAGTCGTGATTGCCGGGAACCCAGAACACATGACCCTCGTGCTGCTCCGTCTGCGAGAGTTGAGACAGCAGCTTGAGCGATGCCACACGGTGCTTCTCAGAGCCCTCCTTGCCCTCCAGGCCACGGTAGTAGGCGTTGTCGCCAAGGAACACCACCGTGCTCTTGCGGTCATTGGCCAGCTCACGCCCCAGCATCCGCAATGCAGGGCCGGCCAAGGTGTCCTTGCCGGCATCACCGATGAGATAGATGGAGTGGACAATTTGATTCTGAGCCCGGATTGTAGAAGCAGAGAGCATCCACAGAAAAACGAAAACAGTAAATCTGAACATTGAGGTAAGCCTTAGAGTGGACGAAGTTCGGGATTCTACGCGGGCACTTGGCCGACCAAAGGCCATGATACGGCAAACTTGCCAGACGGTTCGAGAACCATACGGCTCACAACGGCTTATCGCACCGATAAACCTTATCTGCATCCCCCAACCGGTATCGCTCACGCAGCTCTGACCCAACCTCCTCGGCCATGTCTATGCGTTGGACATTGAAGCCCGCAGCCGCCAACTTTACGGGATAGTCGAGGCCATAGAGGCGCACGTGGTCCTTCTGCCAGTAGTGCAGCTCGCGGTCGTCCTCAGTGGTGATGGTGGGATCTTCGTAGGTTGTGGCGCGTGTATAGTCCACTGGCACTTGGAAGATCCCGAACCCTCCGGGGCGCATCACGCGGTACAGTTCGCGCATGGCCTTGGCGTCATCGTCCACATGCTCCAGCACATGGTTGCAGAAGATGACATCGAACCTGGCATCGGCAAAGGGCATCTGCTGTATGTCACAGCGCACATCGGCCAAGGGCGAGAAGAGATCGGCCGTGGTGAGGTCAAGGTGCTCCATCTTGCGGAAACGGCCAATGAAGGGCTGCTCGGGCGCGATGTGCAGCATCTTGCATGGTTTGGAGAAGAAGTCAGTGCGCTCCTTCAAGTAGAGCCACAGCACCCGGTGACGCTCCAGTGTGAGGCAGCTTGGGCACAGGACGTTGTCGCGCTTGGCACGGCCACCGTAGCCGTAAGGCAGGAACTTGCGGAAGCGGTTGCTGCAAACGGGACACTCCACCTTGTCGCCTCGCAGCAGCAGCGGTGCAAACCACGCGAACACGTAGCTCAAGCGGATGAGCAGTGGCCGGGGAATGGTGCGGAGGAGGAAGTGGAACACGTGGAATGCTGATTGATGATTGCTGATTGATGATTGCTGATTGCAGATTGCAGAATATCGATTGATGATGTGGCTGACACGAACTTAGTGAAACGGTCTCACTACGAAGCAGTAACTACGAATCTGTGCGAATATCCGAATAGTGTGAATGGCGGACAGCGAGTGGCGAACTGCTTGCGGCTTGAAGCTTGCGGTTTGAAGCTTACGGCTTGCAGCTTTCCGCAGCTTTCGCAAACGGGTCTTCAACACCGAGGGCTTCGTACACGAAATCAAAGGTGCTGAGGATCTCGGGGCGACCATCCACGATGGCGATATCATGCTCGAAGTGGGCGGAGGGCTTGCCGTCCTTGGTGACCACCGTCCAGCCGTCCTTAAGCGTGACCACGTGGCGCGTGCCCATGTTGATCATAGGCTCCAACGCGAGGACGATGCCCTCCGAAAGCTTCTTGCCCTTGCCCCTGCGGCCATAGTTGGGCAGTTCAGGTTCTTCGTGCAGCGACTGCCCGAGGCCGTGGCCCACAAGCTCGCGCACCACGCCATAGCCGTGACGCTCGGCATGGAGCTGCACCGCAAAGCCCACATCGCCTGTATACCTGCCGGGGCGTATCTCATCAATGCCCTTGTAGAGACATTCGAGCGTCACATCGAGCAGCTTCCGAACTTCTGGACTTACCTCGCCCACTGCGAAGGTGAAGGCGTGGTCGCCATACCAGCCATCGAGGATAGCACCACAATCGACTGCAATGATGTCGCCCTCCTGCAACGGACGGTCTGTGGGAATACCGTGTACCACCTGCTCGTTCACCGAGGTGCAGAGTGTATTGGGAAAGCCACCGTGACCAAGAAAGGCAGGTATGGCACCATGGTCGCGCACACAAGCCTCCGCCACCTTGTCCAGCTCCAGCGGGGTGACGCCCGGCCTCACGAGCTTGGCGACCTCACCCAGCGTGCGCGACACCACCAATGCCGCCTTACGCATCAGCTCGATCTGTTCACGGGATTTAAGGACAACGGCCATGACTAATAAGAATTACAGGTCTTTAACGAATATGCTGGACAGGTCAGGTGTTTGCAGCTAACGGCTTCTGGCCTGAAGCTCTTATCCCCCAAAAAGTTTCCCGAACATGCCTTTCTTCTTGCGCTCGCGGGGAGCGGACTCGCCAGCGGCCTCCGGATGGATGAGGCGGAAGATCTCGCCCCAACCGAGAAACCCGCCCACGTTGCGGTCATCGATGAACATGTCGCAGTCAAGCTTGCGGCTCGCGGTGGCGGGGTCGAACTGCTCCTCAGGGTAGCTCTTGTTGATGGCATAGAACTCTACCCCGTTCTTCTTGCAGAACTCCACGGCCTCATCCAGCTCTGCCCCGTGACGGTAGGTCCACAGGAGTAGGCGATGCCCTCGCTTCTGCAACTCCTTGAGCGTCTCGAAGGCAAAAGGCAATGTCCTGCCGATGGCGGGATACTTATGCTCTACGATGGTGCCATCAAAATCGACAGCGATCACCAGCGATTTTCCGGGAAGGGGAAGGTCTCTCATGTGGGGCCGAAGGTAAGAACTGGTTCATGCCCGATCCAAAAGGCTCAATCTCCCTTGCGTATGAAGGTGCCGATATGCACGGGAGCATGGTCGCGGCCATAGTGCTCGAAGTGGCGCCTGAGGGCAAAGGTCGTGCTGGTGAAGGCGATGTCATCCCACGGCACATCCTGCTCTGCAAAGAACTCCACATCCAGACTCTCGGTAGTGGTGCCCTCGGATCGGTGCAGCAGTTGGGCGCGATAGATCACATACACCTGATTGACCTTCGGAAGGTTGTAAATGCAATGCAGCACCGGGCCGGTCACCTTGACCAATGCCTCCTCCCATGTCTCGCGCACTGCCCCCTGCTGCACTGTCTCCCCGTTCTCCAAGAATCCGCAGGGAAGATTCCAGAGACCATAGCGCGGTTCGATGGCCCGTTTGCAAAGCAGCACACGACCCACTTCATCTGTCACCAGACAGCCCACGATCATCTTGGGGTTGGTGTAGTGAATGGCCCCGCAATTCCCGCAGACATGCCGCTCGAAGTTGTCGCCCTCTGGCACTTCCAAACGGAGGTCAGCCGAACCGCATGTGCTGCAGAAGTTCATTGAAGAGAAGGGAATAGAGAATAACGATTACAGATTGAGGAGGCATCGAACAGTATCTGGGATGGGTTACAAATGGTTGCCTTCATTCGATATTTCACCATCAAAGGGGGAAAGTAACACCTGCCAGCAGCATTGCCTCAGTGAACCTTTCGTTATCAATACCACTCACTGCACCCACAGAGCCGAGGAATTCCAACACGCGTTCGGTGGGCATGTTGCCCGTAAGGTCGTCCTTGGCCATGGGGCATCCGCCAAAGCCTTTAATGGCTGAGTCGAATCTGCGCACTCCGCTGTCCCAAGCCGCTTGGAGCTTAGGCTGCCAAGTGTCGGGTGTGGTGTGCAGGTGCGCACCAACGGTGGCCGTTCCGTTCAGCCCCTTCAGTCCGTTAAAGACCGCGCTGATGCTCTCCGGGTCTGATGAACCGATGGTGTCGGACGGCATCAGCACGTCAGCACCCACCTCGGCCAGCCTTGCAGCCCAATCGCTGACGATTGCGGCACTCCATTCATCGCCATACGGATTGCCGAATGCCATACTTAGGTAGATGATGAGGCCCTTTCCATGCTTGGTGCAGAGCTCCTTGGTCTCCTTCACACGGTCGAGCGCCTGCTCGCGGCTGGCGTTGGTGTTGCGCTGCTGAAAGGTCTCTGATACCGAGAAAGGGAACCCGAGCAGATCCACCCGCTCGTGGTTGCACGCGTCCTGCGCGCCCCGCACGTTGGCCACAATGACCGAAAGCAACGTTTCGGATGTGTCCAAACAATCAAGCACCTCGGCAGTGTCCTGCATCTGCGGGATGGCCTTGGGCGAAACGAAGCTTCCGCAGTCCAAGGTGTGGAAGCCACATTTCAACAAAGCATTGATGTACAACACTTTCTTCTCCGTGGAAATGAATTCGTGAATGCCCTGCATGGCATCGCGGGGGCATTCCACCAGTTGTAGGTCATTGCTCATGCTGCGAAGCTACGGAGACGGATAATTTGACAAAGACAGAAAACATCATGTTCAACCCTCCACGCGAGCATAAGGGTAACGGGCCATCTCTTGCAGGCGATAGTAGCCGTCAACCCCGGAGATGCCCACGCTGTTGGCCGCCTCCAGGTTCAATTGAAGGTCAGCGTTCAACAGGCCGTCATCCAGATGGACATGTTTCACCTTGCCGATGATCAGCACCGTGCCATTGGCCGCGATGGGCACCTCCTCCACCAGCTCCAGACCAATGCGCACCGGACTCTCTGCCACGAAAGGCGCAGGGAAATCCTCCATCATCAGTGGGGAGAAACCGCACGCATCAAACTCCGACACCTCGCGATCGAAACGGGCCGAGGTGCGGTGGGCCTGCTCGGTGAGGTGCGCAGGCACATGATTGATCGTGTAATGCCGCGTGGCAATGATGTTCTCGTATGTATCCCTGCGGTGGCCCACATGCGGACGTACGAACATGCCCAGCAGCGCAGGGCTGCTGCCGAGATGCACCACCGAGCTGAAGATGGCAAGGTTGGTTACCCCGTCACCGGAAATGGTGCCGATCAGGTTGGCCGGTTTCACACCTGTGATGGCGTTGATCAGGTTGAGTCTCGGGATGCGGTCGAGGCCCGTGATGTCACTCTCAGTGAAATGCATGGATGATTGCTTTGAAGGTCAAAGGAACGATGAGCACGCAGATGAGGAGCACTTGCGGTGTTTCCTGCTGAACGACAACACCGAGGCACTATTGTTCCGATACGATGTCCTTTTCACAAGCACGATGACACGAAATGACCTCCATCAGCGCAGCACAGCCCGACACTTTGCGACATTTGCCGACATGGCAGATATTTTTTCTAAAGAACATGCGCAGCAACTCGATGCTGCCGATGCACTGAGCGGCTACCGCGACCTTTTTCACCATCCGAGGATCAATGGCAAGGAGGCGGTCTATTTCTGCGGCAACTCGCTGGGCCTGCAGCCCAAGACCGTGAAAGACGCGCTGGCGCAAGAACTGGACGACTGGGCAGAACATGCCGTGGAAGGGCATTTCAAGGCCAAGAAACCGTGGTTCAGCTATCAGGACATGTTCGCAGGGCCGCTGGGCAGGCTGGTGGGCGCAAAGCCGGAAGAGGTGACCGCCATGAACGCACTGACGGTGAACCTGCACCTGCTCATGGTGTCTTTCTACCGCCCTACCTCCACACGCTACCGCATTGTGTGCGAGGCAAAGGCGTTCCCGTCCGACCAGTATGCACTGGAATCGCAGGTGCGTTTTCATGGCCTCGACCCGAAGTATGCCATCATCGAAGTGGCTCCGAGGGCGGGCGAGCACCTGATACGCCATGAGGACATTCTCGCTGCCATAGCACAGCACGGTGAATCGGTGGCGATGGTGATGTTCGGTGGGGTGAACTACTACACGGGACAGGTCTTTGATATGCAGGCCATCACCAAGGCAGGCCACGCGGTGGGGGCCACCGTTGGCTTCGACCTGGCGCATGGCGTGGGCAACATCCCGCTACGGCTGCACGAATGGGGCTGCGACTTCGCCTCGTGGTGTACCTACAAGTACCTGAACAGCGGTCCGGGAAGTGTGTCGGGTATCTTCGTTCATGAAAGGCATTGCAACAATCCTGAGCTCACGCGCTTCGCAGGATGGTGGGGCAACGACCCCGAGACCCGCTTCCTGATGCAGCCCGGCTTCAAGCCTGCCGAAGGCGCGAGAGGCTGGCAACTGAGCAACGTGCCCGTGCTGACCATGGCCGCACACAAGGCGGCACTCGACATCCACGACCGCGTGGGCATGGCCGCACTCCGCGAAAAGAGCCTCAAGCTGACGGGGTATCTCGAGCAGCTTGTGCAGGCAGTGGCAGACGAGTCAATGGTGGAAATCATCACGCCAAGCGACCCCGCACAGCGCGGCTGCCAACTCTCACTGCTCGTGAAGCGCGACTCGAAGCAACTGCACCGCGTACTGCTCGATGCCGGAGTCATTACCGACTACCGTGAGCCGAACGTGATCAGGCTTGCGCCTGTGCCGCTTTACAACACATTTGAGGATGTGAGAAAGTTTGCAGAGATTTTGAGGGGGCATTTGAATTGAGCAGAGCTACTGGGACTGCTTCTTCCCCTCCCTCACCTTGTCCACCTCCTTCACGATGTTCTCGGCAATGAAAATCTTGCCAGAGACAGCCGCAGCAGTGAGCAGCCCACTCATGAGCGCACCGCCTATGCCGCAGGTCACGATGTCCTGACCTGTGAGGTAGAGGTTCTTGATGGGTGTGCGCGGCCGCAGGTTCATATCGCGGAATCGGGCCGGGCTATGATCAAGGCCGTAGATCTCACCGTCCTTGTAATTGACGAAATGGGCCGTTGATAGCGGGGTCGATAGCTCGTAGTAGTCAATCTTGCCCTCCAGTTGCGGGAACTGGCGGTAAAGCTCACCGAGCAGCCGCTGCGAGAATTTCTCCTTGTACGCCTCATACTCCTCGCCCCGGTGGTGCCAGCGGGTTTCCTCCCACTTGGCGAACCACTCATAGGGTGCGAGGGTGATCATCTCGATGGTGCTCTTGCCCGGATAGCGCGATGGCCATTCGGGGTCTTTGAGCGAAGGGAATGAGATATAGGTGATCGGGAACGGACGCGATGGATCGGCCAGGTACTCGCGTACACTGCGGTCATGGTCATTGTGGGCATAGACCCAGTAGTTGGTGCTGCCGATGCCCATCTCGTGCAGGTCGCCTTTGAGGCCGATGTAGAGACACACGTGCGACACGCTGGGCTTGGGTGCATCCTCCAACTTGAACCCGACCTGTCTTTGCACCTTGGTGGGAAGCAGGCGTGCCATGGTGTTAAGGTAGCCCGCGTTGCTCACGATGATCGGTGCCTCGAGGGTGCTTCCGTCCTCCATCTTCACCCCGTAAGCCTTGCCGTCCCTCACCAGAATCTCGTCCACCCCGGCACGGACAGCGATCTGCCCACCGGCCTTTTCGATGACTGGCGCAATGGTCTGTGCGATGCGCTCGCAGCCGCCCACGGGGAAGCTGCCCCCGTTCCAGTAGTGCTTGTTGACCACCGCCTGAATGGCAAAGCTGCCCTCGGCCGGTGGCAGGCCATAATCACCGTACTGTGCGGAAAGAACGGCCTTCAGCTCATCGTTGTCGGTCAGTTCGTCCAGCACCTCCTTTGTGGTGCGGTCGCTCAGTTCCAGATACTTGTTTCTCCAGAAAGGACCGATGATCTTGGCCAGCAGAGGGGGAAGCGTCCTTTCCTTGAAGAAGTTCTTGCCGAGGCCCGAACTCCTGCGCACCAGTTCCACGTAGCGGTTGATGGCCTCTTCCTCGCCCGGGAACCGCTCCATCAGCATCCCGATGAAATTGTCCGTTCCCTTCTTGAAATCATAGACATTCTCCCCGATCACAACGCGGTCGTACACCTCGTCCATCTCCTCCCACTTCAGTTCACAATCGGTGATGTGGTCGAAGAGGTAGCGCATGAAGGTGAACTCGCGGTGCATCTCGCCCACGTAGTGGATGCCCACGTCCCACTCGTAGTCCTTGCGCTTGAAAACATGGGTGAAGCCGCCCGCCACATAGTGCTTCTCCAGCACCAGCACCTTCTTGCCCATCTTGGCCATGATGGCAGCAAAGGCCAGCCCGCCCAGCCCGGAGCCGATGACGATGGCGTCATAGCCAGATTTTTTCTCTAATCGCTTGAAGGATACGCCTACTGCCATGATCGGTCGGTTTTTTAGGTGACGCTAAGGAAAGCAATTCCGAGTTAGTCGGGCGTCCGAGGAATTTTTACACAAAGTGACCTATGTCACTACTTCGGGTCAAAGGTGCCATAACCTTTGATTCATACTCTTCATCACCAGAAACACTCCCCTATCATGAAAAAGAACATGGGAACCATTGACAAAGCCGTGCGCATCATTGTCGCACTGGCAATCGCGGGGCTGTACTACGCAGAGATTATTACCGGCACGCTCGGCATTGTGCTCGTGGCATTGGGTGCGGTGTTCGTGCTCACCAGTCTCGTAAGCTTCTGCCCGCTGTACACGCTGCTTGGCATCAACACCTGCCCTGCCAAGAAATAGCAGTGGTGCTATCGCGGGCGCATGGTGTCCGTGTATCGCTGGCAGACCATGGTGACCATACGCCTGTTCAGCTCAGAGCGGTGCGCAAGGTAAAAGGCATGCTCATCTGCAACGAACATGCCCGCTACCATACCAATGACCGTGTGTCTGGCTGGGACGTTGCGCTGGAGCCAGAGTAGCGTGGCCCTGAGGTGCTCCTCGCGGGTATGTGTGCTGGTAACCGCAGCCAGCAGTCCCCGCTCAGAATCCAGCTGCGCAATGAGTACCTCATGCTGAAGCTTGATAACGGGGCGCAGCACTTGGTTCTGAAAACCCTCGATTTCGTTCCCCTCGGCTACAGCGGGCAACTGTAAGCGTGGTCTGAGAGCGGTCTTGGGACATTCCTCCATTGGCACAGAACCGCTCGCTGGCGACTTTGTTGCCGGACTGCCGTCACTGCTCCGAGCGCTTCTTCTTGCGAAGCCACACCTTTTGCCCCGGCTGTAGCTCCTGTCCTGTGCTCATGTCATTGTATTCCAGCAGTTTATTGAGCTTGATGCCATATTCCTGCGAGATCCAACGGAGGGTCTCCCCTGTGGTCGCGTAATGAAAATCGTGCTTACGGTTACGGTTGCGCTTGGGTTGAAGGTAGATGATGTCGCCCGATGTCAGCAGCCGGTCGTCCGGCAGGTCGTTGTACTTCATGACCTGCCATGTGCGCACATCGAGCATCCGTTCGAGCTTCTCGTAGGTGTCGCCTTCCTCCACACGCACATAGCGGATATTGTTACGTAGGTACATCTGCCGCGCCAGAACGCTGACCACAGCCTCTTCCACCCGCTCGCTGTGAGGCGGGGTCTTGGTAGGCTTGGGAGCCTTCTCCTTCGGGGGCAAAGTGCCGCCTTTGGGCGGGCTGGTCATGCGGTCGAACTTGGCAAGGTCATTCTCCTCGATGATCTTTATGAGCAGGTCAGGATACTTTGGATTGGTAGCATAGCCTGCTTGTTTGAGACCATGCGCCCAGCCTTTGTAGTCGGTTATCTTCAGCTTGAAGAGATTCTCATAGCGACTTCGCGTGCGGAGAAATTCGGAATGGTCGTGATAACTGTCGAACACTGTGGGATAGACCCTGAAACATTCGCCTTTGGAGTCATCATCCTGAAAGTACTTCTCGCCTTCCCACACCCCGTGGCACTTGATGCCGAAATGGTTGCGGGCAAGGCGGGCCAACGTGCTATTGCCGTCCCCGCTCTCAAGGATGCCCTGCGCCAGTGTGATGCTGGCAGGAACCCCGCTCTGAAGCATCTCTTGCACGGCAGAGGGGGCGTACATGTCAATATACTGCTGGCGGGTGATGCGCTCAGATGTGGCATTGCCGGGCTGGCCCATCACCAAAAGCGGAAGAAATAACGCACACAAGGAAACGAGCAGTCGCATCATCCTTCAAAGTTACTCCGAGGCAAAAGGGAGCGGGCAGGTTAAGTGCCCACCATTTCTGAACACACCGATGTTGAAGACGGTCTACGCCCTAAGTGGCACCCGCACGGTGACCACCGTTCCCTGCTTCGGCCCGGGCTCGAAACTGACCTCGCCCCGTAGCGCCTGCACCCTGCTCCGAATGTTGATGATACCAATGCCTCCCTGGGCTGCAGACGGGTCAAAGCCCTTGCCGTCATCCTCCACGACAAGGATGAGATGCGCTGGGTTCTTGAGCAGTTGCACCGAGATGTTCGTTGCATGAGCGTGCTTCACAATGTTGTTCATCAGCTCCTGCACGATGCGGTAGATGTTCACCTCCACCGTGTCATCAAAGCGGGCGCTATCCACTCCCATCTCATCGAATGCGCAGTGGATACCCGAGGCGTGGAAAGTCTTCTCCAGCAGGTCGTTGAGGGCAGGCACCAGACCCATTTCGCTCAGGGCCCGTGGCATCATTCGGTGGCTTATGTTGCGCAGCTCGTCAATGGAACTATTGATGAGCTCAGTGGTCTCATCAAGACCCGATGCCAATTCAGCTGGCACCTCACTTGTGTGCATCAGATTCTGAAAACGCAGCTTGAGGCCTGTGAGCGACTGCACCACGCCATCGTGCAAATCCTTGGCGATGCGTCTGCGCTCGTTCTCGGTGGCAGTGATCACCGCCATGGTGCCACGCTCCCGCTCACTGATGATGGCAGAGTTCCGCTCACGGTCAGCCCGTCTTTGACTGTATTGCAGGTACCCGAAACCTGCGAGGATAAAGATGACAAGCGCAGACAGCAGCACCAAGATATAAGTGTTCCTGCGCTGAGCCAGCAGCGATGCCTCGGCCACCTGCCGCTCCTGCTCCTGTATGGTGCGGTCCTTTACCGCAGTTCGGTATTTGGTCTCCAACTCATCCACGGCCTCTGCCTTTTCTACGGTCAGAATGCTGTCTTTGATAGTGTTGCGCAGGTAATAGAATACAGTGGCCTCCTCAAACTGCCGGAGCTTCTCGTGAGCAAATGCCTTCTGCTCGTAGATCTTCCATAGCAATTTGGGATCGCGGTCACGCTTGCACAGATCCTCTGCGGTGTTCAGATGACCGATTGCCTCCTTGGGCCTGCCATTCATTCTTACGGAAGCGGCCAGGTGCATAAGGGTGGATGCCATAGCGCGTTCATTGTTAAGACCGGAGCTCACCTCCAAAGACCTCCGGAAGTACTCCTCTGCAAGGTCGTATCGCTTCATGTCCTGGTAACAGAAACCCAGATTATGTAGGCTTTTCCCTAATCCGAAAGCATCGTTGAGCTCTTCCTTGATAGGGATGGAGAGCAGCGTGTAATGAATCATAGAATCCAATTCACCTGTATCCTCGAAAATGAGACCGAGATTGGTGTAGGTCGCAGCTATACCATGCCTGTCGCCCAATTCCTCACGTATGCGCAGCGCCTTCCTGCTGTAGCGAAGTGCCTCCTCATGATTGCCGTCCTCGGAAAGTAGCAGGCCGATGTTGTTGTAGGTGTGGGCAAGACCGGTCTTGTTGCCAAGCTGCTCAAAAAGCTCTGCCGAACGCACGTAGTACTCCACGGCCTTCTCGTGGTCGCCAAGGTTCCAATGGATGAGTCCGATGTTGTTAAGCGCACCTGCGAGCGTGGCAGGCTCACCGTCTGCCTCCTCGGAGAGAGACACCGCCTGATGGTAGAACAGCAATGCCGAGTCTGGCATGTGCTTGACATCGAAGGCCACACCCATGCGGTTGAACGCAGTGGCCTCATTACCCTTGTGGCGCACCTTTTTTGACAGCGCAAGGGCTTTTCTCCCATAAAAAAGAGCGGAGTCGGGGTCGCTGAACACATAGCTCCAACAGAGGTCGTTGAGCAGCTTAGGTGACAGCTCACCTGAATTGTACACCTGAAGGAGACTGTCGCGCTTACCGTTCTGTGCGAACGAACTTTGACCAGAACCCCAGCCAAGGCAAAGTGCCAACAGGGCAAAGGACATTTCTCTCCATCTCAATAGCAGTCCTTTTTCGATCATGAGTGCTTGATTGATCTCCAAACGATGACTCAGATACGCATCTCAGGTATCTCGCCCTCAATCACGAGACGGCCAGCGGTGGCATTCTTTATCTCCTCTACCGAAACGCCCGGTGCGCGCTCAATCAGCTTGAACCCATCGGGAGTGATGTCGAGCACGGCCAGTTCGGTGACCACGCGCTTCACGCAGGCCACGCCTGTGATGGGCAGCGAGCATTCGGGCAGCAGCTTGCTCTCGCCCGCCTTGTTGGCGTGCATCATGGCCACGATGATGTTCTCGGCCGAGGCCACGAGGTCCATGGCACCTCCCATGCCCTTCACCATCTTGCCGGGTATCTTCCAGTTGGCGATGTCGCCCTTCTCGCTCACCTCCATCGCGCCCAGCACGGTGAGGTGGACGTGCTGCCCGCGGATCATGGCGAAGCTGGTGGCCGAGTCGAAGTAGCAAGCCCCCGCCCTCGCGGTGATGGTCTGCTTGCCCGCGTTGATGAGGTCTGCGTCTTCCTCACCCTCGAAGGGGAAGGGACCCATGCCAAGGATGCCGTTCTCGCTCTGGAATTCAACCTCGATCCCTTCGGGGATGTAATTGGCCACCAGCGTGGGGATGCCGATGCCGAGGTTCACGTAGTAGCCGTCACGCAGTTCCTGCGCGATGCGTTTGGCGATGCCGTTCTTATCTAAAGCCATGGTGTTTCAATTAGCAATGAGCAATTAACAATGGTGTGGGGCAGTTTAGTCAATCGACAATCAGCAATCGTCAATTACTGCTCCCTCTTCCGAACAGTACGCTGCTCAATCCGCTTCTCGTATCTCTCGCCTTGGAAAATGCGCTGCACGAAGATGCCGGGGGTGTGGACGAAATTGGGATCCAGCTCGCCCGGCTCCACCAGTTCCTCTACCTCGGCCACGGTGATGCGGCCCGCCATGGCCATCATGGGGTTGAAGTTGCGGGCCGTGCCCTTGTAGATGAGGTTGCCGAAATGGTCGCCCTTCCACGCCTTCACGATGGCGAAATCGGCCGTGAGCGCGGATTCGAGGATGTGCGGTTTGCCGTTGAAGATACGCACCTCCTTGCCCTCGGCCACCTCGGTTCCAAAACCTGCGGGGGTGAAGAACGCGGGAATGCCCGCACCGCCTGCCCTGCAACGCTCCGCGAGGCTGCCCTGCGGGATGAGGTCCACCTCCATCTCACCGCTCAGCATCAGTTGCTCGAAGAGGGCGTTCTCACCCACGTAGGACGAGATCATCTTGCGAATCTGCCGTTTTTGGAGCAACAGTCCGAGACCGAAGTCATCAACACCAGCGTTGTTGCTGATGCAGGTGAGGCCCTTCACGCCCATGCGCACCAGCTCCGCGATGCTGTTCTCGGGGATGCCGCAGAGGCCGAAGCCACCGAGCATCAGCGTCATGTCGTCCTTCAATCCTTGCAGGGCCTCGACCGGGCCGCTTACTACTTTGTTCATGGAATCCTCTGATTGATTCTTTCTGCCAAAAGTACAGTTCGGCAAGAACTGTCAATCTGAGGTAACATGCCGCCCCAACCTACCTCACCCTGTCGTCCCTTTTCCTGTTCAGATGCTTGATTCCATTGTCAGATCGGTAGCAGGTCACCACCTCGCCATGGTCTGCCACGACCACCACCCAGTTGTTGAGCCGCTCGATCTCCTTGGCCTCGGCATAAACGGGAAAAGACCGCTTGGTGACCGTGTAAAAGGTAAGTCCCTGCTTGAAGACCGCCTCTCCGTACTCGATGACCTTGAGCATGTTCTCCATGGAAAGCCCCCGCTTGGCAGCTTTCTCCTCAAAATGGCGGGTACACTTGAAGGTGAACTCGGCCACACGGGTCTTCAGTGAGGCGACCATTCGGTCCCGTTTCTTTCCCCAGCGGTAGTTGACCTTCGGATATTCAACGGACTTTTTCATGGCGGAAGTGATTTTAGGGGTGTCTGATTATTGAACGGAGGAGCGGAAAGAAAATTGTCTGCCTCCGCGTTCTGTTCATTCCCTACTTTCGGAAACCCATTTCAAACCCTCTACAACAACATGGAAACAGCCACAATGACCAAGATAGATGTAGTCAACCCGATTGACAAGAGCGTACTTTATCAGATAGAAGAAACGAGCGATGAACAGGTGAAGGCCGTGTTTGCGAAGGCCCTGCAAATGGAATCCGCCATCCGTGCGCTCACCGTGGAACAGCGCGTGGCCGAGATGGTGAAACTCAAGAACTACATCATAGACAACCGCGAGGAGCTGCTCACGCGCATCATCAAAGAGACTGGCAAGTCGCGCTTGGATGGCTTCACCTCCGAAATGTTCGAGATCATCGATGTGATGGACGTGTTCGCCAAGCTCGCGCCCAAGTTCCTGAAGAACCGCAGCGTGCCCACGCCCATCGTGTTGGTGGGCAAGAAGAGTGAGATATGGTACGAACCGCTGGGCACCATCCTCATCATCCCGCCCTGGAACTACCCGCTGTATCAGGTGTTGGTGCCTGCCATCATGGCGTTCCTGTGCGGCAATGCGGTTGTGGCGAAACCGAGTGAGGCCACCCCGATGCAGGGTGTGATCGAGGAAATGATCGCCAAGAGCGGTTTCATGAAAGATGCCATTCAGGTGGTGTATGGTACGGGCATTACAGGCCAGAGGTGTATAGATGCGCGGCCCGACAAGATTCATTTCACAGGCAGCTGCCGCACGGGCAAGAAGATCATGGCGCAGGCCGCAGGGCATCTGATCCCCGTGGATTTGGAGCTGGGCGGCAAGGACGCGGCCATCGTGTTCGAGGACATCAACATAGAGCGCACAGTGAACGGCATCATGTGGGGCGGATTCACCACCGCTGGGCAGTCCTGCACCTCGGTAGAGCGGTGCTATGTGCACGAGAGCATCTTCGACCAATTCGTGGAGATGATCGTTCACCGCACCAAGCAGCTGCGCCCGTCACATGCCAAGCGCGATATCTCGAATCCCGAGGACTGCGATGTGGGCTGCGTGACCACAGAGTTCCAGCTCCAGATCATCGAGAGTCACTTGAAAGATGCCGTTGCCAAGGGTGCAAGGATTCTCTGCGGGGGTAAGCGCGAGCCGGGCACGCACCATTTTCCCCCGACCATCGTGGTGGATGTGGACCACACCATGGAGCTGATGATGGAGGAGACTTTCGGTCCGGTCATCCCCATCATGAAGTTCAAAACGGAGGAAGAGGTGATCCGCCTTGCCAACGACAGTGTCTACGGTCTGGGCGGCAGCGTATGGAGCAAGGACATCACCCGTGCAAGACGCGTGGCATCGGCCATCAAGACGGGCAACCTGAGCATCAACAACCACATGCTGAACGAGGGCAATCCCTACCTGCCGTTCGGGGGCACGAAGAACAGCGGTTTCGGGCGCTACAAGGGCGAGGCGGGACTGCTCACCTTCAGCAACGCCAAATCGGTGCTGGTGGATGCTGACAGCGGCAACATCGACCCTAACTGGTACCCCTTCACCAAGACCAAGTACGGCATGCTCAGCAGCATCATCGATCACCTCTTTGACCTGCGCAGACGCAACTGGATCAAGTTCGCCATTGTGGGGCTGAAGATTGACAGCATCGGGAAGAAGGAGAGGTTGAAGTAGGGGTTAGTGGTTATTGAGGCGGCTGTTACTGGGCTGAACTTCGTCAAACTTTCAAAGTTTGACGAAGTTGGGGCTTCAACTATAGCACAGGATGATGGGCAAGAAGGAAAAAAATGAAAACGGGATGCTCCCTGAGTATGACTTCAAGGGCGCAGTAAAGGGAAAGTATGCCGACCGCCTGCAGGATGGCAGCAACGTGGTGGTCATATCGCCTGAGCTGGTCACCCTCTTCCCAGATTCTGAAACAGTGAACGAGACGCTGCGTGCCGTGGCCGACATGGTGAGGCGCACGGGAAAACGGGCGGCATAGCCACCTTGCTTGTGCTCAGCAGCATCATTGACCACCTCTTCGACCTGCGCAGACGCAACTGGATCAAATTCGCCATCGTAGGGCTGAAGATTGACAGCATCGGGAAGAAGGAGAGGTTGAAGTAGGGTTAGTTGAACAGAGAGTTGTTAGCTTTTTGAGTATCACTTACGATAGGGCAATGCCAATTATAAAAAGCACTAAGTGGTTGCTGTATATCCCATTGATCGTTGTTCTTCAACTGGGAGCACGATACGTCCAAGACAAGTGGTTTCATTTTATGTTCTTTTCGGAATCAACGAATTTGTTTTGGCAAATTGTTACGATAAAAATTTCATTGGGCCTTGTTGTTCTTCCCACCCTTGCGATATGGATAGGAGCTAATTTTTGTCCTAACAAAACAGTTGGCATGTTGACCGCATTCCTATATAGCTTGTTGATTCTAATTTCTTACATATACTATTTTGACTTAACATACAGTACGGTTGAAATAGTTGATTTGGTTGTGATGGGATTTCAAGTTTTGTACACGGCTCTATTGGTGTGGATATATTTTTCAGATGATTCCAAGCAATAAGATTAAGTCTTAGTACCATAATTCAAAGAGATTGCTACCATCGGCTATAAAGTCACGGAGTGCGACTGGCAGTCAGGGATTGTCATTGATGAAACAAAGGAATATATTCGTGTCGAGCAGGATGTCCATCACTTAAACGCAATCAGAAATGTCATTCAGTCGGTCGTCCAATCCCTCTCCCTCGGAAAGCTTTCACGAATACTGGTTTAACAACTTGTTCTGGTTTCATGAACGAGCAACAGACGTAATTGCGGCATCAGAACAGCTCATTCAAAAGGAATATTCAGCTATCAAGAAAGGAATTGACGAGTACGATGAGAAGAACCCTAATCATTCATACTCAGGGTTTGACATCCATGAAACGGATGTGTTCAAGACGAGCCAACTGCAAGAAGATTTACCTCCCGCCCTTTTCATTCAGCACTACGGTCAATTCGAGAGAATGTATGAGAAGATTTGCCTTGATGCCAGTGCTCTTTTTAACACCAAGATTAAATTAACTGACCTTAGTGACAAGGGAATTCAGCGAAGCAGAAAGTTCGTTGATAAGGCTCTCTCTGTAAATTTGGACTCTTTGAATGACCAATGGCAGTTGCTGCAACAATATAGCACGGTCAGGGGTGTGCTTGCTCATGGCGAGATGGATGTTCCAGAGAATAAATTGAAAAACCTGGAGTATTTGACGAAAAATAGCATGGTTACACCCAAAGGTGCTATCAACGTGAACACCGAACACGTTCGCAAGTTTGTCCATTTAGTTTACGATTATTTGGGGGCTGTTCTCCAACTGATTGATGACAGCAAGAAAAGTATTGAAGTAATTTGACCATCGGTATTTGGGTTTGTCCAATGTAAAAATGATGTTGAGTCGTAATGGCGGGCTAAACGATTTTGCTCTGGCTCAAGGAAGTTTTAGGTGGGCTAATTCTTCCGAAGTGAACTCTTCTATCAATCGTAAGTAGGTCTTTTTTGCATTCTTTTTGATTTTGACATCCACTTTCTCAATGAGATAATCGATAAGTTCAATATACATGGAAGGATTCTTGCCAGAAAAATGCTCGACCTTTCCTCTCCTGACATGAAATCTTATGTCATTGGCATTATCTTTATTGATACTGAGATATGGAATGGAAGCATCATTCATGCTTAATCCTCTGTGCGCTACGAAATTATGGCGTATTTGCATAAGTTCCTCGTGTATCGATAGCAGGTCAGGTCTATTGTTGAAGTCAGAACGTTGAAGGTTTGGCATTGTGGAGCTTGATGCGTTAGTGAAACATTTCCCATACAAGGAAATTATCGCATAAAAGTATATCGGCCTATCAAGGTCTTTTTTTGGATTACAATAGTCGATGAACGCCCCTTTTATTAGCTGTAAATCAGATTTAATCCCGAAGTAACCGATTAAATTTTTAGACATAAAACCTGGGACTAATACCCTGTGCATATCATCATCATGATCTTGAGTGATCTGCGCAAATAGCTTAACGAGCATTTTATGGTTTTCTTCATGCATGTAAATGGGGCTTGAATTTGATTGTTGGAACGTAAAGCGAAGCTTGACAAAAACATTCTCGAAAAATCTAGCGTGTCAAGCTCGTTTTGTGGCATCAAATTACCACTGATGCAACTTTATGCTATGTGGGCATGAAATGAATTAATCCCTGAGGCAGCGAACAGAAAAACCGAGTGTCTTATTGGGGGTAGCCCTGCCCGCACTGCCATTACCGTAACCCAGATAGCGGGACCAGGTATTGTCTGTAAAGTACTCCGAAGAACTCCACCAGTAACCGTAGTTGCCAATGAAATTGAATGTTCCATCGTTATCACGGCTACCGCCTGGAAGACCTGAGAAACCACTTTCGTCCGTTCCATTGCCGCTGTCTTTCCATCCGGTCTTACTCTTCATTTTCTTGCCTGCCACCTCTTTTCCGCCCAGATACTCGGTGAGTTTTGTCCATTCCGCATCGCTGGGTAGGTGCCAGCCCGCAGGACAGACGTTCTTGGCCGTCTCCCAATCATACAGGCAGCCGTACTTTGCAAAGTTAGCGGGGTCGTTATCATAGGCCCAGTAGTTGCCTGCGGGCGGCCTGTAGGAAAGGTTCTCGGCCATCCATGTCTGGTCTCCGATTTTAACCGTCCGGTAGGTCTTGCCATCGCGGGGGTCATACAGCTCACCATACTTCGAGTCTGATGCGGTGCTCGAAGTGCTTACAGTGCTCGGTCTGTTGGGTTGTGATTGGGTTGCCACAGCTCCACCACCCAGCATCAGTGTCTGATTGCCGTAGTTGATGCTCACATTGCCGAACCGTTCCAACACACTTTGCCCCAACAGAAGCGGGGCTGTGGCAGAATGAACAATGGAGGCTTTCACATTTCGCAGCTCCTTTCCACCGATTACAATGCTACGTAGGTTAATCTTCGTTCCCTCGGCCACATCCCCGTTGGCAATCTGATAGTACTCTGTCCCCAGAAGGTCGTCCTCGCTCAAATATCCATTCTTGAGCATGAACAGTGCCTCGCTCATGGATATGGACACATCGCTGGCGCCTGTATCAAAGATGAAGTTGAGTTTAAGGCCGTTCACCGTGCAGGGCACGTAATAGACCCCGCCCCTCTTCTCCATCTGTATCACAGTCTGGGCCTCTGCCGTCAACAGAAACAAGAGGATGCAGGACAGGGAGATGAGTGTTCTCATGGCACGGGATTGAACGGGCCAAAATAGGGAACGGAATCGTTTAACTTTGTGTCCACGCCATGAAAGGACTGACCAAAATGACCGAGGAAAGCAGCGGAAAACGCATCGCGCAGCTCGACCTCACCCTGCTGTCCAAAAGCAAGACCAGCCTTGAGGATGTGTTCGACCTGCTGATAGCCGAGGCCCGAAAGGATGAGCAGGAATTCTCATGGGAGGAGATTCGCAAGGACCTGAAGTCAAAAGGGCGCATGTGAATGTACACGGTCACGTTCAAGTCGAGTACCCGAAAGGAGCTTTTTCTCAGGGCACACGGACACCAGTAAGGAATCACGGCTTTTTTTGAATCCGAGTTCTGACCTACCTTTGGTAACATGAAATCTGCGCAGACCCTCATCAGCAAGATCGAATCACTGACCCCGTTGGAGATGGAGCAGCTGGACCGCTATCTGGCTGAACTGCTTACCGGTCGCAGAATGCGCACCGGAAACAAGCTCAAGCAGGACTGGGCGGGCAAACTGGATGATGCCATGTCCGCCATCGAGCTTCAGAAGAAAGCGATGGAATGGCGGGCCAAGTGAGGTTTCTGGTCGACACCAATGTTTGGTTGGAGCGATTGCTCGGACAGGAGAATGCGCCCGCAGCAGCTCAGTTTTTCGACACCGTTTCCTCAGACCGCATCTGTATGTCAGACTTTGCGCTGCATTCCATAGGGGTCATTCTCCATAGATTGAAGAGAAGTGAACTGCTCACTGATTTCGTGGAAGATCTTTTTGTTCACGGCAGTGTTGAGCAGGTCGCGCTCAGACCCGAGGACTTCAAAGCGGTGACCCGCAATTCCCGTGAAAAAGGACTGGATTTCGATGATGCCTATCAGTTGACAGCCGTACATGTCCATGGCCTCACTATCGTGACCTTCGACCGAGATTTTAAAGGAAAAAGTGTTAAAGCACTTTCTCCACAAGAGGCGATTGCTAAGGAATAGGAATCAAAGAACTTCAAAGGACAACCAGTTTTGGATAGCATAGGATTGAACGAGGTGATGTTCAATCGCTGGGTACAGCCTTGTCAAGCACATTATTCTGTCGAACCAACGCTTTACGAATGCCCCAAGGAGAAAAAGTCCGTCTGCGTGCCGTTGAAACAGGTGACCTGGATTTCATCCATGCCTCCGAGAACGACAGCAGCTTATGGCATCTCGGGGCCACGGTGCAGCCCTACTCGCAGGAGGTCATCATGGAGTTCATCGCCAGCGCGGCCCACGACATCTGGACCACCAAGCAGTTGCGCCTGATGATAGAGACGTTGGACGGAAAGACCATTGGCACCATCGACCTCTTCGACCTTGATCCAAAGAATCAGCGTGTGGGCATCGGCATTCTCATTGCAGCAGAGGAGAATCGTAGGCAAGGATTTGCCACGGAGGCACTCAAACTCCTCTGCGACTATTGCTTCGAGATCCTGGGGCTGCATCAGGTCTATTGCCACGTAACGGTGGACAACCCTGCCAGCATCGCGCTCTTCCGCAGTGTCGGCTTCCATGATTGCGGCATATTGCGCAACTGGGTACGCAAGGGACGGACTTTTGTGGATGCAGTGATGATGCAGAGATTTGCAGCCGATTGATGGCAAAGAAGAAATCAGGGGGCATGCCCCAGTGGAAAAAGGTCCTCATTGCGCTGTTGCTCATCGTATTGGTAGGCGGCAGCTGGGCAGGCTATGAGTTCTACCGCACGGTGTACAGCCCCAATGTGGTAATGGAGGCGGAGGAGGGTTTCTTCCACATTCCGACCGGGTCTGACCTCAAAGCGGTGACCTACCTGCTGCAACAGAAAGGCATGATCCTCAACCGTGCATCGTTCGAGTGGGTGGCC
The DNA here is from genome assembly GCA_964500205.1 of uncultured Chryseobacterium sp. Classification (GTDB taxonomy): domain Bacteria; phylum Bacteroidota; class Bacteroidia; order UBA10329; family UBA10329; genus UBA10329. The sequence goes on from CAZCNS010000002.1 coordinate 389,261, forward strand.
AAGCAGAAGCAGTACGAACTGAATGTGAAGCCCGGCCGCTACCGCCTCACCAGCGGCATGAGCAACAACGGGCTGATAGACCTGCTGCGCTCAGGCAAGCAAGTGCCGCTGATGGTCACCTTCAACAACATCAGACTGAAAGAGGAGCTTGCCGGCCGCATCGCACGCCAGATAGAGGCCGACTCCACAGCACTGGCCCGGCTGCTGTACGACCCATCGTTCGCCAAAAAGTACGGCCTCACCATCGAGACTCTCCCCACGCTGTTCATTCCCAACACCTACGAGTTCTGGTGGAACACCTCGGCAGAGCAGTTCGTGGAGCGCATGGCCAAGGAGTACAAGGCGTTCTGGACAGAGGAGCGCAAGGCAAAGGCCAAGCGCATCGGACTCGGACAGAGCGAGGTGAGCATCCTCGCTTCTATCGTGCAGAAGGAGACCAACATGCGCGATGAGCAGCCCACGGTAGCGGGGGTGTATCTCAACCGGTTGAAGAAGGGAATGCTGCTACAGGCCGACCCTACGTTGGTTTTCGCCAACCGCGACTTCGAGGCGAGACGCGTACTCAACCGCCACAAGGAGATAGACTCGCCCTACAACACCTACCGCTACAAGGGGCTGCCGCCCGGCCCCATCTGCCTGCCCGACCCGCGCACCATCGATGCGGTGCTCAATGCGCAGACGCACAGCTACCTCTATTTCTGCGCCAAGGCCGATGGTTCGGGCTACCACTCCTTCGCCACCACCTACAACGAGCATCTGCGCAATGCCCGCGAGTTCCAGCGTGAGCTGAACAGACGGAAGGTTTACCGCTGAACCGATGCACTATCTTTGGTTAACCTTACCAAGCCGATTGCCATGACGACCCTCACCCTCCGAGTGAAAGACAGCATCCTCGAAAAGGTGCTTGCTCTCCTCGACCAGTTCGACCAGTCTGAGGTAGAGGTGCTGGAGCGGGACACGGCATTTCTCGCGCAGCGAAAGCAGCTGCGTGAGCAGACGGCACGGCTTGAGCGGGGAGAGGCCAAAACCTATTCCATTGAGGAGGTCGATGCTTACCTTGAAGAAGTGATCAAGGAATATGAAAGTTGAACTGCTCGACCGATTCAGGGATGAGTTGGAGGCGCAGGTGAGATACATTGTGAGGGGCAATCCGCGTGCTGCCAGATCGTTATTTTTGACAAACAAAACCCAAGACATGAATCTCCGATCTGAAGTGCTCACACTGATTCAGGAAGAGAGGGATAACGACCTGTTGGCTGCTATTCGTGAGCTGCTGTTGAGAAAGGATTCCGACTGGTGGGACAGAATCGGAACTGCTGAGAGAGCTTCCATAAAAAGGGGCATTGCCGAGGCAGATGCGGGAATGGGCGTTTCTCATCAAGAGGCCATGAAACCTTATGGCAAGTGGCTCTGAGAGTGGTCTGGATGCCCGAGGCACTGGTCAATTTTGCCAGTGTCTGCGTACCTTGAATCAGAATGGACTGAAAGGGAGGTCGCATCTTTTGTGAAGAAGACCGATAGGCTCATCCATCAGTTGGCAAAAGGGAACGTCTCATTCCGACATTCTGAAATAACTCAATGCAACCGCGTCCCGATCACCCCCCACAATATGCTGTACTATCGCATCGAGGCAAACCAATTGCAAATCCTATCCATTGGGGATACGCGGCAAGATCCGACCGAAAACCCTATGGAGCGGCCATGAATTAGCCACAGGACAGGAGTTGCGCCTGTTTTCCCCGTTCGCTTACTGTCCATTTCCCCCATCTTTGCCCTGCCATGCAAGGGCAGACACCATTTCTCGACACCAGCATCGAATTCCTGAAAGGGGTGGGGCCTGAGCGCTCCAAGCTCCTGCGGCAGGAACTGCACATCCGTACGTTCGGTGACCTGTTGCACCATTTCCCGTTCCGCTACGAGGACAGGACGCAGTTCCACACCGTGGCCGATGTGCGTAGCGATGAGACGGATGTGCAGCTTCGTGGGCGCATCATCTCCGTGCAGACCGTGGGCATCAAAGGCAAAGGGCAGCGGCTGGTGGCGCAGTTCAGCGATGGCACGGGCACCATGGACCTCGTGTGGTTCAAAGGCATACAGTGGGTCCTGCCCAAACTGCAGATCGACAGGGAATATGTAGTCTACGGGAAACCATCGAAATTCAAGAGCAGTTTCAACCTTGTACATCCCGAACTGGAAACGGTGGAGGCGTACCATAGCAAACTGAGCACCGCTATGGTGCCAGTGTATCCCAGCACGGTCAAGGCCGCAGATAAAGGGCTGGACAGCAAGGGTATCTCGCGGGTGTTGCACCTGCTGGTGAGCCAATTGCACAACCATGTGCCTGAGACCCTCGGCCAGGCATTCCGTCAGCAGCACAAGCTGATGGGCCGAGAGCAAGCGTTCATCCACGTCCATTTCCCGAAGGGGGCGGAGGAGCTGCGCCACGCCATCTTCCGCCTCAAATTCGATGAGCTGTTCTTCATCCAACTGAAACTGCTCAAACTGAAACTCATCAACCAGCAGAAATTCCGAGGGGCGGTGTTCGCAGAGGTGGGCGAGATGGTGAACCGATTCTACAAGGAGTGTCTGCCGTTTGAGCTGACAGGTGCGCAGAAGCGGGTCATCAAGGAGATAAGACGCGACCTCGGTGCGGGGTCGCAGATGAGCCGCCTCGTGCAGGGCGATGTGGGCAGCGGCAAGACCATCGTGGCACTGATGTCGATGCTGCTGGCGATAGATAACGGCTTTCAGGCCGCGCTCATGGCCCCCACGGAGATACTGGCCGAGCAGCATTTCCGCTCGATATCGAACATGGTGGAGCCGCTGGGCATCAACATCCGCCTGCTGACGGGCAGCACCAAGACCGCCCAGCGCAACATCATCCACGAGGAGCTGATGAGCGGTGAATTACAAATCCTGATCGGTACTCACGCGCTGATCGAGGACGTGGTGCAGTTCAAGGACCTGGGGCTGGTGGTGGTGGACGAGCAGCACCGTTTCGGGGTGCAGCAGCGCGCCAAGCTGTGGCTCAAGGGCAGCGATGCCGAGAAGGTGCCGCACTTCCTCATCATGACCGCCACGCCCATTCCGCGCACCCTCGCCATGACAGTGTATGGCGACCTCGATGTGTCGGTGATAGACGAGCTGCCGCCCGGCCGCAAGCCCATCAAGACGCTGCATCGCTTTGACAGTGCGCGACTCAAGGTATTCCAGTTCATGCGCGATGAGATCGCCAAGGGACGGCAGGTCTACGTGGTCTATCCGCTCATTGACGAGAGCGAGAAGATGGATTTCAAGGACCTCAACGATGGCTACGAAAGCATCGTGCGCGAGTTCCCTCTGCCGCAGTATCAGGTGAGTATCCTGCACGGGCGCATGAAACCCGATGCCAAGGAATACGAGATGCAACGCTTCAAGGAGGGAAAGACGCACATCATGGTGAGCACCACGGTCATTGAGGTGGGCGTGGACGTGCCCAACGCCTCGGTGATGATCATTGAGAGCGCGGAAAGGTTCGGACTCTCGCAGTTGCACCAGCTCCGAGGGCGCGTGGGACGTGGTGCCGAGCAGAGCTACTGTATCCTTATGACGGGCTACGCGCTCGGGCAGGAGGCCCGCACCCGAATGGAGACGATGGTGCGCACCAACGATGGTTTCGAGATTGCGGAGGTAGATATGAAACTGCGCGGCCCGGGCGACATCCAAGGCACGCAGCAAAGCGGCACGCCCGTGTTCCGCATCAGCAACCTCACCAAGGACGGTGAGATACTGCAAATGGCCCGAAGTGCGGCCATCGCCCTATTGCAGGACGACCCCGAACTATCGAAGGCCGAGAATGCATGGACACGCCACCATCTATTGAATGACTTGAAGGGCAGCGTGAACTGGGCGAGGGTTTCATAGTCCATCCTACTTCGTAATCTTGACCCATGATGTGGTCGAGGTCAAGGCTTTTGGGATTCACGCTTATTACAGTGTCAATTGCACTAACCCAATGGGCTTTCCGGTTCGACCTTGATGTTAGCCCCGTAGATTCCTTCGTGAGGCTTTTGGTTTGTATCGCAGATGTGCTGCTCATCATACCCGCAATCATACTCATCGCTTCCCCCGAAAAGCAACCCTCTGAATCGATCAAGCACATACTATGGCAATACTCTGCACTTGCTACCCTTTATTTCTCGTGTATCACGGTTTATGCCACCATCCTTGCAGTAGAGTTCGGATGTCGTTACCACTTCCGAAACCATTACGAGCCACCTCACAGTGAATACACCTACTGGAATCCCTCGCCTGACCCCGTGAAGGTGAAGGGCGACACCATCGTTCACCGCTACTTTGTCAACGACTCCCTGATCTATGACCATCAGTACGCAGTTGACAGCCTTGGCAGAAGACATGTACCATTGCAGCTACCAGATAGTTTGTACAATGAATTCGCCATCCTCACGGGCTGCTCTTTCATGTTCGGCTATGGAGTGGCCGATGAAGGGACATTTGCCCATGCCATCGACAGCATCCACGGGCTTCGGCCCTACAACTATGCGGTGGCTGGCAGGGGGCCGCAGCATTTGCTCACCATGCTACGCGACTCCAACCTCGTGACTCAGGTGAAAGAGCCGAACGGCAGCCTCATCTACCTCTACATCGATGACCACATTCCGCGCCTTATCGGTTCCCGGAGGCTCATCAAGATGTGGGCACGGCATTTCCCTTATTTCTTCCTCGAAAACGGAGAACTGAGGCAGGACGGCACCTTTACCACCGGGCGACCTATCCTCACCGCCATCTATCGGATCCTCACGCAGAGTGCGTTCATCGACCTTTTCGATATCGAGATACCGCGCTGGACTTTTGACAGTCACCTCAGACTTGCCGCTGCCGTGTTCGCGGCATCGAAGCAGGAGTTTCAACGGCAATTCCCAGCGGGTGATTTCCTCGTCATCATTGGCCCAAACAGCCTACTCGCCCCGAGACTTGTCCATTTCTTGGATGAATATGATGTGCCTTACGTGGATTACTCCCAACTCCTCGACAAGGAACGTCCAGAATACAAACTGCACCGAACGGAAGGCCACCCCAACGGCCTTTACTACAAGCGCATAGCTGAGGAGCTGAAAAAGAACCCGCTACCATGAGGGTGCTGCTCTGGCTCGTGCTCTGTTGCATCGCGAGCGCATCAATTGCGCAGCGACCCTACTCCTACTCCATCACACCAGAACAGGGCCTGCCCAGCCGCGAGGTCTATCGCATCGTTCAGGACGCTGATGGCTATTTGTGGATCGGTTGCAATGCGGGACTGTTCCGCTATGATGGGTTGGAGTTCCGCCCGTTTAGAAACACGAAGCAGACGGGGCGTGCATTGAGCAATCTGGCGTTTGACCGCGAGGGCAGGCTGTGGTGCGGCAACTTCACCGGGCAAATTTTTCGCGTGGAGGGTGATTCGCTGCGGTTGGTCACCGACTGGTCGAAATTTGATAGTCAATTCCCAGACTTCCGATTCGATACGCAGGGAAACGTGTGGCTCACCTCTGATGACGGTGCGCACCGACTTGACGCGGATGGTGAACAGCATCGCGCAGCCATTTTTCCAGCTGAACAAGGAGTCATAAGCAAAGCAACCGCCAGTCTGGACATTGCCCCCGATGGCCGCGTCATTGTCTTTAGCCCGTTCAATGGGTTCTTCATTGCCGAGGAAAATAATGCGAATTGGCTTGCTATCCAAAGTTCTGCCCAACTGCCCTTGGAAGCGTGGGTCTTTTTCGCCCGAAAGGCAGGAAAACTGCACGCCTTTCTCATCCCGAACGGCAGCGATGTGTGCCATGAGCTTCAGTTTGACGGGAAGAAGATGCTGCACGTGAGGTCGCATCCCGTTCGCAGCCGCATCAACCGTATTGCCTCCGATGCGAGAGGCCGCGTCTGGGTGAGCACCAACGCAGGGGCCTACGAGATAGACCGTCCCGAAACGGTGCTTATGGCAGGCGACCGCATCTCGGATGTGTTCCTCGACCGCGAGGGAACACTTTGGCTGACATCCTTGGAAAGCGGCATTCACGCCATCCCATCGCTGGACATCCGATATGTCGGAAAGGAAAGTGCTGGCCTGACGGACAGCCATCTTTCCGCTCTGGGCAGCGATCGCAAAGGAGGTATCATCCTCGGGCATTTCACAGGCGTGGTCAGTCTCTTAATGGAGAATGGCCGTTCGGAGCAAATACTGACTGCCTATCCCAACCACCACCGCAGGACGGAGCAAATCCAAGTCGATGAGGACGGCAGTATGCTTATCGCCCGTGGGCCGCTGACCACATTGAGTGCCTCTGGCATCTTTTCGGAAAGCGACATCGGGGGCAACATGAAAGATTTTCGGATTACGGGGGGCGACTCTCTATTGATGGCCAACGTGGAAGGTCTGATGCTGATGCACCGAGACAACCATGATGCTGCAAAGCGCATAATGTTACGCAGAGGCAGGTGCCAGAAGGTCGCTCTCGGAGAGAACGACCATGTGTGGGCAGCCTTCCGTGACGGGCTTTTCCATGGCAGCAATCCCTACCAATTGGCTCCTTTGCTTTGGAATGGCAGTAGAGTTTATGCCACAGACCTCTGTGAGGATGGCAACGGTGGCGTTTGGGCAGGAACCCTCTCGGATGGCGTTTTCCATGTCACGAAAAAAGGAGAGACCCGCCATTTCTCAACGAAGAATGGGCTTTCTGGCAATGAGGTTTACGCCATCTGCGCGGTCGGAGACACCCTGTGGGTGGCCAACAACAGAGGCTTGGACCGCATGGTGGGCAGCGAGGTGGCCTTCTTCGGATTGCAGGACGGCCTCGAAGTGAACGAGACGAACGCCATGCTGGTGGATGGAGGACGGGTTTTCCTCGCCACGCATGACGGGCTGGTCATCGTCCCGACCGCCACCGACCCCGTGAACCGCACCCCGCCACGGCTGCACCTCACCGCTGTGACCGCGCGCGACAGCACCCTTTCACCAGCTCTGACGAACATCCTCACCCACGACCTCAGCGACCTGCACATCACGCTGCACGTGGCTTCATTCCGCAGCCGAGGCACAGCAGTGGTGCGCTATCGCTTGCTGGGCATCGACACCACTTGGACAGCAGCCACAGGCAGCCGTGCCGACATCCGCTACAACGCCCTGCCCGAAGGCGATTTCACCTTCGAGGCGTATGCGCTGAACGAGGACGGAATCCGCAGCATGGAGACCATCGTCCTTCCTTTCACCGTGCTGCCCCCGTTCTATCGCACATGGTGGTTCTACCTGCTATGTGCGTTCCTCATAGCGGGTTCGGTGGCCGTGTTCTTCTCGTGGCGCATCAGGCGCATCCGCGAGCGGGCTGCGCTGGAGCACGAGGCCGTCAGTTCGCGCCTCACCGCCCTCAAGGCGCAGATGAACCCACATTTCCTATTCAATGCGCTCAACTCCATTCAGGAACTCATCCTACAGAAAGATGTGGCGAACGGGCTGAAATACCTAGGCAAATTCGGAAGCCTCACACGGCAGATCCTCGAAACCTCTGGCCGTGACGAGGTGACGCTCCAAACGGAAATAGACATGCTGACCGACTACCTCGAACTGGAGAAACTCCGATTCGGGGACTCGTTCGTATTCGAGATGAAAGTAGCGGACGGTATCGACCCCGAGGACATCCTCCTCCCGCCCATGCTCATTCAGCCCTACGTGGAGAATGCGCTGAAACACGGACTGCTGCACCGCCAGACGGACAGGCGGCTCTCCATCTTTTTTTCAATGGAAGGGGAAATGCTCCACGTAACAGTTCGTGACAACGGCATCGGCCGCAAGGCAGCGAGCGAGATTACCAAGCGGCAGTCGGGCCACCGCTCGTTCAGCACCTCGGCCACGGCCAAGCGGCTGGATCTGCTGCGCAACGGACATGGCGAACATGGTAGCGTGGAGATTCTGGATCTGATGGAGAATGGTATAGCGATAGGGACGGAGGTGAAGATGAGGATTCCTGTTCAAATGGGTTGAATGAAATCCGAAAACAGAAAAACGTTTCCTTTGTATGGCAATGGAAGGCAGCTTGACCACAGCATCTTTGATGGAAGAACTCAGAAGGCAGAAACCCTTTTTGAGGGAGCGTTTCCACGTGCATGAAATAGGCGTTTTTGGTTCCTTTGCCCGTGGCGAAGCGACTGAAAAGAGTGACATCGACTTCCTTGTCACCATAGTTGCCCCAGTAGAAATCTACAGGAAGAACAAGGAGGCCTTGAACGCCTATCTGAAAGACCTCTTCAAGCGGGATGTGGATCTTGCGAATCCCCACTCACTGAAGCCGCATTATCGCGAACGAATCCTTTCACAGGCAGTCTATGCTTAAGGATGCTGATAGGGCCAACATCGAGGAGGTACTTTATGCGATCAAGCAGATAGAAGAGTATGTCAAAGGCATCTCATCGTTGGATGATTTGTTGGCCGATTCCACAACCTATGATGCGGTGATGATGAACTTCATCCTTATCGGTGAGGCATGCAAGCGGTCGCCAGGGACTCTCAAGACGGCAAATCCGCAAATAGACTGGAAGGGCATCAATGGTTACAGGAACTACATCGCCCATGAGTATTTCGGTGTGGATGAGCACATCGTATGGGGAGCCATCAAGGCAGAAGTCCCACAACTCAAATCGGAGATGACCTCCTTGCTCAGTGCTTCAGGTGGTGCGATAATATGACCAAAGCCATCATCATTGACGATGAAGACCGCGCGCGCAGCGGGCTGCGGCAACTGCTTGCGCTTGCGTGTCCTGATGTGAAGGTGGTGGCCGAATGCGCAGACGTGCCCTCAGCCGTCATCGCCATCAACAACAACAGACCCGATGTGGTGTTTCTCGACATCGAGATGCCCAAGTACAGCGGACTGGAACTGTTCAAATTCTTCCGTGAGATCGATTTCGGGGTCATCTTCGTCACGGCCTACAGCGAGTTCGCCATCCGCGCCTTCGAGCTGAGTGCAATTGATTACCTGCTGAAGCCGGTGGACTCAGAGAAGCTGAGGAACGCTGTCGCGAAGCTGGGGCACAGGAACCCCGAAAAGTTCGCTGCGCTTCAGGAAGGCTATGCGAGGCAGGAGTTCCACCGCATCGCCCTTCCTGTGAGCGATGGGCTGCTCTTTGTGCAAGTGGCCGACATCATGCTGCTGGAGGCCGATGGTGCGTACACCAAAGTCTCTATGAAAGACGGTTCAGAACTGCTGGTGAGCAAACGACTGTTGTTCTTCGAAAAAGTGTTGGAAGACCGCCCGTTCATAGTGCGTGTTCACCGCTCGTACATCGTCAATTTCAACCATGTGACAAAATACAGTAAGGCCGAGAGCCTACTTTCGATGGACAACGGCATCAATGTGCCCGTGCCCAAGGAGAAGAAGGCCGAGATAGAGGAAGCACTGCGGAGAATCAGGGTGGGTTGACGCTTCATAAACCCGTAAGGCGGTTTCATGAACTTAAGGTTGGGTGCGGGCGCGAGCGCACGGACTTTCGCGCCCTAATCCAAACTTCAACCATGAAAAAAAATTTTACACTCATCGCCCTGTGTTACTTAGGACTTGCAAATGCCCAAGTACCTACCAATGGTCTGGTGGCCGAATGGCTGTTTACAGACGGTTCCATCATGTCTTCAGACAACCAGCTGAATGCCATCGTTCCACCGAACAATAACGTGACGAACGTGCCCGACCGATTCGGAAACCCGGACAATGCCAAGCAGGTGGTGCCAGTTGGTGGCTGGATCAGCTTTCAGGATCGTTTCGATGATATCACTTCTGGACCGAATGCCGAATTCACGTACTCATTCTGGATCAAGCTCAACGAGTTCAATAACGCTTATAAGTGCCTTTTCGCGAAAGCCACATTCGAAAGCACCTGCGGTTATGCGGGCCGTCAGTATGCTGTTCTTGTGACTCCATCAGGTAAACTGGAGTTTCAGATCTTCGGTGCGCTTACCGGTGGGCACCGCAGAATTTCAGGAAACACAACACTCACCGTTGGGGAATGGCACCATGTGGTCGTTTCGCTCGACATGGCCACCCTCCTTCCCACCGGCTCTGGCCTTAAAATGTATGTTGATGGGGTGCTCCAAGGCAACATTTTCGGTGAGAATGCCAATCCTGGCATTAGCATCAACGGAATGTCAGACGGCAATGCTCCTCTCGGCTTCGGAACCTATTTGAACGGTTCGGGTATTACGACAGCCTCATGCGCCAACAGTCAGGATCTGAACGGCCAATTGGACGATTTCCGAGTGTACGACCGGGTGATTACCGCGCAGGAGGTTTCAGATCTTTTCAATGAGATTTTCACCCCTTGTGATCCTGCCGTCATCACCCAACAACCACAGTCACTGGCCGCCTGCTCAGGCACAGTTCAGCTGTTCTGCAGTGCTCAATCGGGTACCGTAAGTCAGATGCAATGGGAATGGTACAGTGGCGGCAACTGGCTTGGTAGCAGTACGACCACTGGCACCGTGGCTGTTGTCAACGTAAGTGAAACGAACAATGGAATGTGGCGCGTGAAACTCACCAGCGATTGCGGTACCATTTCATACTCTGACACGGTTTATGTAGCAATTGGCGAACCCATTATTGCAGACCAGACAACCGGCATTGGCGGGAATAACGCTATCGGCTCCTACATCTGCTCCGGGTCTGCCGCGCCTCTCTTTGTGGATGCCGTTGGGGAGAACGTCACGTATCAATGGACCCAGCAGCAAAGTGGACAACCTTTCAATGTTCAGGTCCCAATAAATGGCGCTACAGACGCTACATACAATGCCACTCAGACGGGTTTCTACCGCGTAGAAGTGACAGCCTGCGGGCAAACGGTCATCTCAGATTATATCCGAGTGGAGGCAGCCACCGCGCCCACAATCACCATCTTCGGACCTACCACTCGGTGTAGCGGAGCTGATCTGTCCCTCACGTCAACTTATGGAGGCGCAGGCAACCCGACCTACGAGTGGTCTACTGGGGCAACAACATTCAATTTGACGGACAACCCCACCCAGAACACCACTTATACGCTTACCGTCACCAGTCCGCAAGGTTGCACGGCCACTGATGATCACACGGTGACGGTTCTTCCATTGCCAGAACCAGTTATTGTGGAGAACAACGGTGTATTGGAAGCGTCTGGCGGTCCGTTCGATTCACACCAGTGGTTCCTCAACGGCAACTCGCTGGGTGTGGTGGTTGGAACTTACACACCAACACAAGATGGCGTTTACACGGTATCTGTTACAAGCGGGCCATGTAGTAACACATCCGACCCGTACAATTACACTGGTCTTGCCACTGGTATTAATGTCGCAGAAGCAAACGCATTACAAGTATATCCGAACCCATTTGAAGACATCGTTATGGTGGAATTTGACGGAACAACACAGGTACGTTTGATGAACACATTGGGCGAAATGGTGCTGAGCCAGACCATCAATGGTCGCGCAACGCTGGATGTGAGCAGCCTTCCTTCAGGCATCTACTTCTTGCAGCATGAAACTTCAGGAGACGTGATGAAGCTCGTGAAGAATTGACCCTATCGAACGCAGTTTGGGTAGGCCCCGGTCCATCGCAAGGTGGCCGGGGTCTTTGCTTTGAAGCGAGACAGCCCTACCCCACTCTCCTCATCAGCTCTCCCACCTTGTCTGGGGACAGGCTGACACGCACACCACCCTCCAGCTGCAGGTGTCCTCCATCTGTCTTCACATGCTCCAAGATACAGGTCAGGTTAACGATGTAGGAGCGGTGGCAGCGGAAAAACCGCTTGTCGTCCTCCAGCAGTCCCTCGAAGTGGCGCAGGTTGCGACTTGCCACCAGATTGCTGCCATCGCGCAGGTAGATGGTGGTGTAAGCACGCTCGCCTTTCAGATACAGGATGTCCTCATGCGCAATGAACCTGGTGCCACTGACCCGCGACACGGCCAGCTTGCCACGGTTGTCCAGCCCGATGTGCGAACGGAGGGTGTTGAGCTTCGAAATGTCACGCTCCAGTCCGGAGCGCACCTTGGACACCGCCTTGACCAGCTCCTCCGGGGAGATCGGCTTCAACAGATAATCCACTGCCGAGAGCTTGAACGCCTGCACTGCATAATGGTCGTAAGCTGTGGTGAAGATGATGTCGAAATGGACCTCATCATCATGGAAGAAATCGAGCAGTTCGAGGCCGCTGTGACCAGGCATCTCAATGTCGAGGAACACGATGCGCGGGTCGTGCCGCTTTATAGCCTTCACCCCATTGGGCAGGTCATCGCAGTCGGCCACCACCTCCACCTCGGGGCACAGGTCCGCGAGCATGGCACGTAGCAGCTGCCTTGCCCTTGGTTCATCATCTACAATTATCGCCTTCATGTTGGGGCGAATGTCGTCAGTCCGTTTCATCCTATACAGGTCGTTTTACACAAGGCCGGTTTGGGTTTACACATGGCCTACATCATCGGCATGCGCAGCACGACCTTCGTTCCGAGTGGACGTCCGTCCGTGTCCTCCAGGTCATGGTAGGTGACAGTAAATCCCGGTGCCGTGGCGCGGTTCATGATCTCCAGCCGCTTTCGGTTGGCCTCGCTGCTGAACGGACGGTGGGCCTTGCTCTTCTTGTTGAGCTCCTCCGACCTTTTGCGTCCCACACCGTTGTCTTCGATGTTGACCACCAGAAAACCGCCATCAGTCCTGAAAGAAAGTTGCAGCAACCGATCATCCTTCTTGTGCAGCAGGCCATGCTTGATGGCATTCTCCACATAGGGTTGAATGAGCATGGGCGGAATGCGGCTGCGTTCGGCAGTGATGTCGGCACCGACAGAGATGTTCACATCCATGCTGTCCGAGAATCGCATCTGCTCCAGTTCAAGGTAGAGCCGCAGGGTCTCTATCTCTTCGGCCACAGTGACCAGTTCCTGTGCGCTCATCTCCAGTACTTTTCTCGTAAGGGATGAGAACTTGCCCAGATAACTGATGGCGTTGGGCTTATCGTTGAGGTAGATGTAGCTCTGAATGGTGTTGAGTGCGTTGAAGATGAAGTGAGGGTTCATCTGCGAGCGGATACTGGTGAGCATACTGCGTTCCAATTCCTGCTCCAGCTTGAGTTTCTCCTCCACAAGGGCACTCTGCCTACCCATGAACATGAGCCGGTAGCGGTACAGACCATAGACCCCACTGGCAAAAAGTGCGAGACAGAGCAAGATGAACCACCAACGGCCCCAGAGCGGGGGAATGATGTCCAGCACTACCGAGGAGAGCGGGGTGACCCTGCCATCGGGCAGTACCGCCCGCAGCTCCACACGATAGACGCCTGGTGACAGGTAGGGCAGATTGAGCTGCCTGGACATAGGGTCGTTCTGCCGCCATTCGCTGGCATTCACCCGATACTCTACCGCGAGGCTGCGGAGGTCACCGAACCACGGCAGGCTATAGCTCATCCGGATGCTGTTGCGGTCGTGCGAGAGGCTTACCCTGTCGGCCACAGGCACCTCATCATCATTGGCCCAGAAACGCTCAATGCGCAATTGCGGCATGGCAGACGAGCCCCACTCCGTGCTGAGCAGGGCGCGGATGAGTCGCATCCCGGAGGCCACGTACAGATGACCATTGCGGATGATGAAATCGGATAGCGGGTCGTTGGTACCCAGAAACGAGGTGTTGACGGGAGCGACCGACCAAGTGCGCGGGTCGATGGCAACGATACTGCGGTCTACACGGGCATAGACCATCCCATCATAAAGCACCAAGCGGCTGACCGAACTCCCACCCCTGATGGCCGAGGCAGGGATGCTACCGATCACTTCGCCCTTTGGGTTGAGCATTACAATGCCCTGCGAGATGGTGGATGCCAGCAGCGTATCACCCACCCAGAGCAGGCTGGTGGCGATCACGTCCTTATTCAGAATGTACGCGTTGGACGACATGTCTGCATGGAACTGACTGAGTCCGATGGACGTGGCTACCTGCACCGTGCCCTCCTCACTGCGTTGCTCCAAGGCCGTGCTCCTGAACACCGAAGAGACCAGCTCCACAGTCTCCCAGCCCTGTTGCGGCTGTTCTATATTCATTACCTTGACGGAGCCTGTGATGGCGAAAGCGAATCTGCCTTCGTCAAAAGCAATGATGTCCTTGACTGCTCCGAGTTGAACAAATGGCGGCCTTCCTTTCTGATAGGCATAGAATCGGTCAGAGGCCACCATGGTGATATCGTCTCTATCAGACCGAATGACGACCCCTACCCTGTGCCTCGCCTGCGCTGGGATGTAAACAGAGAGGCGCGCGTCATCATCTGCTCCGAGACGGAACACACTGCCGGTCTCACTGCCTACGAGGATATCCGGGCCATCATCGCGATGGGCAAATACCGTGAAAGCATCATCTTCCAACCTCCACTGCACCACATTAAGATCAGCAATGCGATAGATGCCCCTGTCGGTGGTCGTGATCCAGTAGGCACCATCACGGTCGCGCATCACATCAGAAACACTGCGCCCCTCAAGCATGGGCCTGCCGCTATTCTGAACGCGCAGGTCGCGGTCTATGACATAAAGCCCACCTGTGGTGCCCGCCCAGATCATAGAATCACCGAACACCTGGACGCATTGCACCACCACATCGGGCGGCAACAACTTGATGGAACGCTCTTCGGGAAGCACCTGATACACCGTTCCCCCATCACCGCGCTTCGGGAAGGCATAGGTTCTACCGCCCATGGATGCGAAGAGATAGGACGAGAAGGCGGGTAGATTCTCTGCGGTCATCATCTGCTTGGGTGCCTGATGCTCAAACTGCGTGAGCGTGCGCTCCGTCATGAGCCAAAGTCTCCCGTTCACCAACTGCATGTAAACGATATCGTCTGCCGTATTGTACATGCTCAACGGCCGCAGTTCCTTCTGGTCATAGAACGTGACCTGACGCCCCACACCAGTGACCAGAAAACCGCTGGAGTCGATAACTACCGGAGCATAATTGCCGCTCACCGGGATGCGCTCCTCGGGCACCATCACACCCTCCGTGACATGGAACATCTGTCCTATGAAATTCTGGCACCAGATGCGGCCCAGACTGTCCTCGAACACGTTGCTCACGGCAGAACCATTCATCCCAGGGTGCGTGAAGGTGATGAAATCCTTGCCATCGAAACGGCTCAGACCCTTGTCGTGGCCCAGCCAGATGTGGCCGTGGCGATCCTGAGCAATGTCGAACACCATGTTGGACGGCAAGCCATCGGCCTGCGCCCAATGCTGCATGACGGGGGTCTGACCGACCGCGCCTGAAACATAGAGAGATAAGAGAAACAGAACGTGGCTAAGGCGCAACATCGGAGCACAAAGGTCGGGTAGCGGTTTGGTTATCTGCCCAACGAACTTTTGGGTACCAAATGGCGGACTTTGGTCATGAAGCGCAAATCGGAAAAAACAGGAATCGGATTCCTGATTTTTCCGAACCATGGCATTCCATATCCACCCTACGTAAAACGGTTTCCAGTGTTGGTATATCGGTACGCTTGCAATCCTCTCAGGCGTTGCACGTTTGCACCTGAAACAAACTCAAACACATGAAAAAACAATTCCTTTCTCTTGGCCTCATGCTCCTTTCGGGGGTGGCGATGGCGCAATATCCGACCACAGGCCTGGTGGCGTATTTCCCGCTTGATGACGTTGATGCAGGCAGCGATGTTGGCCCTAACGGTATCACTCCGTCCGGCATATCGTTTGCCACGGGTCAGGACAGGCACGGTGGCGTGAGCGGGGCGTTCTATTTTGACCAGACCCTATCTTACTACATCGAATACGACATGTCGGAGTATACCGCGCTGAAGGTGGAAAGCGACATCACCATTGCCTACTATGCCAAGGTGCTTGGCTACGCCAACGGCAGCACAATGCCAACGGCACTGTCCATATCCGATAAGATACGGGCAGGTTTCAATGTGATGCAGGTCTCCATTGTAACGGGTCTCTATGGAGCCTTCGACCGCAATTCTGGAGGCACCACTGTGAGCACCACTTCGAGCTACATCAACGGCACCACGGCCGAGGGATGGCACCACTATGCATTTGTCAAAGAGGGCGACAACCTGACCATCTACATCGATGGTGCCGTGGTGGCCACCGCAAGCGGATATGCGCAGGACGTGCCTTTCACGGTGAATGATGTGAGCATGGTCATCGGTCAGAACCAGTATCTGGCCAATGGTGGTTTCAGAGGATGGTTGGACGATATGTTCATCTACGACCGCGCACTGACCGTGGACGAGCTGGACGACCTGATGGCCATCGTGCCCTGTGCGCCCATCACAGGAAATCTGACCGTAGATGGCCCCACATCTTTGTGTGCCGAAGGGCAGGCCACCTACACCATTCAGATAGGTCAGCAGAACGCTACGGAGTATTTCTGGGAGTACTATGGCGGAACGGGCACGTTGACGAACGGCTCGGTAACCATCACAGCACCGGCCGAGGGTGAGGGCAATCCTACGCTTACCATCTATGGCAGCAACGAATGCAGTCAAGGTTCGCAGTTCACCTACGCGCCAAGCGTGGTGGGCACTCCGGCACCGTTCACCATCACTGGTCAGACGCTCGTGTGCGTGGGTTCGGGGCTGGCCTATTCTGTCGAATCAACGGGCATCCCCGTGACCTGGGATTTCCCGAACGGATGGGTGCAGACCATCACTTTCCCCAACAACAATGGTGGCCAGTTCACGGCAGGCGAGAGCGGCATCATCAGCTTCACCCGCGACAATGGTTGCTTCACTCGCACCGAGACCTTGGACGTGAACGTGGTGCAATCGGCCCCAGAACCTCCTGTACTTGTGACCGGAAGTCTTTATCCCTGCTATGGGCAGCAGGAGCTGTATGCCTTCACTTTCGACTCGACCGTAACTTCAAGCTCGATCGATTTCAGCACCTTCAGTTCCACTTGGACCACCGTGGCCGACACCGACACCAGCCGATTCATAACGCCAGCTGGTTGGATGTTTGGCCCGTTCAATGTCACAGCCACCGCTACCAACATCTGCGGTCAGACCCAGACCAGTGTTGCGCTGACCACCAATAGCGGCAGTCTTGACACCTACGGCACTTTCTATGAGGAGAATGGAGTGCTCATCGGAGGAACATACACTGGCATCATCACCCGCCAATGGTTGCTGGAAGGACAGCCCATTCCGGGAGCAACCGAGAGTACCTATACACCTACTGTGTCTGGAAACTATTCCCAGCAAGTGGAGTTCATCAATTTCAACTGTGACGCCTATGTGAGCGATGAGCTCTATGTGGAAGTAACTATTACTGGCGTGGACGAGGCCACCGCACAGGCCCTACACCTCTACCCCAATCCGACCACCACATCGTTCACAATGGACGGCCTCATCGCAGGCAGCACCATCACCCTGATGGACGCCATGGGCCGCACAGTAAGCTCAACGGCTGTTACCGCTGCCCGCATGGAAGTGTCGGTAGGAGCCCTCAGCACTGGCATCTACATGGTGCAGGTGATGGACGGGAACAACGTTCGCACTGCACGGTTGGTAGTGAACCACTGATTTTGATACATCATCTAATCGCGATTCAATACTTCATGCAAGAAGGCCCCGTCACAGCAATGTGGCGGGGCCTTTCTGGTTTAGGCATTATATTTTAGAGTGTCACCCCCCGTGGCACTGCTTGTACTTCTTGCCACTTCCGCAGGGGCAGGGGTCGTTGCGGCCGATCTTCTCGCCTACGCTCACCGGCTGCTGCTTTTCAACTGGCGGTGGTGGCATTGGCGGGCCCTGACGATGCGGCATCTGAGGAGCTGATGAACTCACATTGCCGCCCGGAAGCTCGGCCTTGCTTGCCGTGACACGCTGCTGCTGTTGCTGCGGGGCTTGACGCACCTGCGTGTTCTCAGCATTGGGAAGGTCGCCTTTGAAGAGGAAAGAGATGGCCTCGCGGTTCATGCGGTCAAGCATCTGCTTGAACAGTTCGTAGGATTCGAACTTGTAGATGAGCAATGGATCCTTCTGCTCGTAGCTGGCGTTCTGCACGGAGGTCTTCAGCTCGTCCATATCGCGCAGGTGGTCTTTCCACTGCTGGTCAATGATGGCAAGGACGATGTTCTTCTCGAACTCCAGCGGCAGGTTGGTGCCGCGCTTATCGTAGGTGTTCCGCAGGTTCACCACCACATTGAGGCTCTTGATGCCGTCCGTGAACGGGATGACGATGTTGGTGAACTTTTCGCCCTGCGTCTCAAAAACGTTGGCGATGACCGGGAATGCACGCTCGGCCACGCTGACCTTCTTGCGCTCGTACTTTCCGATCAACTGTTTCACCAATTGGTCGGTGATGACATCGGCCCGTCCGTTGAGGAATTCCTGCTCATCCATCTCCGGGTCGGTGCCGAAGGTCATGATCATGCTCAGCTTGAAGTTCTCGAAATCCTTCGAATCCATGCCCTCCTCCACCAGTGCCGCGGTGGTATCGTGGATCATGTTGAGCACATCCACCGAGAGGCGTTCGCCCATCAACGCGTGGTACCTACGCTTGTAGATGACCTCCCGCTGCGAATTCATCACATCATCATACTCCAACAGGCGCTTCCGCACCCCGAAGTTGTTCTCCTCCACCTTCTTCTGCGCCCGCTCGATGCTCTTGGTCACCATGCCGTGCTGGATGACCTCGCCTTCCTCGTAGCCCATACGGTCCATGAGCTTAGCGATGCGGTCGGAGCCGAAAAGGCGCATGAGATTGTCCTCCAGCGACACATAGAACTGCGATGAACCGGGGTCGCCCTGACGGCCCGCACGTCCACGGAGCTGGCGGTCCACCCTCCTACTCTCATGCCTTTCGGTACCGATGATGGCCAGACCGCCCGCTTCCTTCACGCCTTCGCGCAGCTTGATGTCCGTACCGCGGCCAGCCATATTCGTAGCGATGGTCACCGCACCCGGTCGGCCAGCCTCGGCCACCACATCTGCCTCCTTGGCGTGGAGTTTCGCATTGAGCACCTGATGCTCGATCTTCCGAAGTTTGAGCATTCTGCTCAGTAATTCAGAAATCTCAACTGATGTCGTGCCGACCAGCACGGGACGACCGTTCTGGGTAAGGTTCACGACCTCCTCGATCACCGCATTGTACTTCTCACGGGTGGTCTTGTAAACAAGGTCTTCCTTGTCCTCACGCGAGATGGGGCGGTTGGTCGGGATGACCACCACGTCCAATTTGTAGATGTCCCAGAGCTCCTTTGCCTCGGTCTCGGCCGTGCCTGTCATGCCCGCCAGCTTGTTGTACAGGCGGAAATAGTTCTGTAAGGTGACCGTGGCCCATGTCTGGGTGCTGGCCTCGACCTTCAGGTTCTCCTTGGCCTCGATGGCCTGGTGCAACCCGTCCGAGTATCTGCGGCCATCCATCACGCGCCCGGTCTGCTCATCCACGATCTTCACCTTGTTGTCCATCACCACATACTCCACATCCTTCTCGAAAAGGGTGTATGCCTTGAACAACTGGTTCATGCTGTGAACGCGCTGGCTCTTGATGGAGAAATTGCGCATCAGCTCGTCCTTCTTCTTGGCCTTCTCATCGGGAGGCAACGAGGCATTCTCCAGCAAAGCCATCTCAGACCCCACATCGGGCAGCACAAAGAACTGGTCGTCCTCCATGTTGCGGGTGATAAGCTCCAAGCCCTTCTCGGTCAGCTCTATGGTGTTGTGCTTCTCATCGATGACGAAGAAGAGCTGGGCATCCACCTTGTGCATCTCCTTGTTCTGGTCCTGCATGTAGTAGTTCTCAGCCTTCTGCAGCACCTGCTTCACGCCCGACTCGCTGAGGTATTTGATCAGCGGCTTATTCTTTGGCAGGCCGCGGTAGCATCGCAACAGGGCCATGCCGCCCTCGCCTTCGTTATAGCCGTCTTTCCCTTCCGAAATCAGCTTCTTGGCATCGGCCAATGTCTTGGTGATGTACTCGCGCTGCACCTTCAGCAGCTGCTCCACCTTGGGTTTCAAGTCGTGGAACTCGTGCTGATCGCCTTGCGGCACGGGGCCAGAGATGATGAGCGGGGTACGCGCATCGTCAATGAACACACTATCCACCTCATCCACAATGGCGAAGTTGTGCTTGCGCTGCACGAGGTCGTCAGGGCTGTGGGCCATGTTGTCGCGCAGGTAGTCGAAGCCGAACTCGTTGTTGGTACCGAAAGTGATATCGGCCCGGTAGGCGCGTCTGCGCTCCTCAGAGTTGGGGCGGTGCTTGTCGATGCAATCCACCTCCATACCGTGGAACTGGTAGAGCGGCCCCATCCACTCGCTGTCACGCTTGGCGAGGTAGTCGTTCACCGTCACTACGTGAACCCCGCGACCGGGAAGGGCGTTGAGGTACACGGGCAGTGTAGCCACCAGCGTCTTTCCCTCTCCAGTTGCCATTTCCGCGATGGTACCCTTGTGAAGGAAATACCCACCGATGAGCTGCACATCGTAATGAACCATGTCCCAGTTGACCTCGGTACCACCAGCCATCCATTTGGTCTGATAAATGGCCTTGTCGCCCTCGATGCTGACGTGATCCCAAAGCACTGCCATCTCGCGGTCCTTGTCGTTGGCCGTCACCTCGATGGCATCGTTCTCCTTGAAACGTCTCGCGGTCTCCTTGACCACTGCGTACGACTCCGGCAGCAATTCGACCAGCACGTCCTTGATCTTCTCCGTCACCGCTTTCTCAATGGTGTCGATGCGCTCGTAGAGCCCCTCCTTGTCCTCTACCGAAGTGCCATCGGCCTCGGCCTTGGCCTTCAGTTGGGCGATCTCATCATTCTCGGCCTTCAGTGCCTGCTCGATCCTCTGGCGGAACTCAATGGTCTTGGCCCTGAGCTGGTCGTTTGAAAGTGATGCGTACTTCGCGAAATGCTCGTTGATCTGCTCAACGAAGGGCTGGGCCTCTTGGATGTCCTTGTCGGCCTTGGAACCGAAGAACTTCCGCATAAGGCCATTGATAAACTCTACCATTCTCTGGGAAAAATCTTTACCTGTTGAAACCGTCCTGATGGTCAATCATCGTGCCTTCGGCAAAAGGGTTGACAGCCTGTCAGGCGGGGGCGCGAAAGTACGGGTTTTCATGGGCAGGGAAGCCCTAACCGACCGCAAGGGACGCTTCTGCGGAATCAATCTTTGCGACCACCCACATCCCGCAGCCGGCTTGACTTCAGCCGACCATAGATCAGGTGCTTCGTACTGCCGATCACCTGAGAAGAATAAATACCTGTGTGACCTGAGAAAAGGTAGGCCGTGACGCAAGCGATGGCAATGAACACCCCTCCCTCTGCCCCAAAGAGCTCAATGCCCATGAGTGTGGACGCGATGGGCGTGTTGGTGGCCCCCGCGAACACCGCCACGAAACCCATGCCCGCCAGCAGCGGCATAGGCAACGGCAGCATCCATGCCAACGCGTTACCCAGCGTTGCACCGATAAAAAACAGTGGGGTCACCTCCCCGCCCTTGAATCCGGCACCGAGGGTGAACGAGGTGAAAAGGATCTTCAACGCGAAGTCAAAAGGTTCGACATGTGTCTCAAAAGCCTCCTGTATCACAGGGATGCCAAGACCGAGATACCGAGTAGAGCCCATCGCCAAAAAAGCCAGTGCGATGACGGCACCTCCGATCACTGGCCGAAAGGGTGCATAGGCGACCATAGCCCCGAACCGCTCACCCCACCAGTGCGTGGACGTGGAGAACACCATCGCGATAAGGCCGAAGATGATGCCTGCCACCATTGCCCAAACAAGATTAAACGGGGTCATGGCAGCCACCTCGCTTATGTTGTAGTGAGTGTGACCCACACCCCAGGCGGTGCAGGTCATGTCGGCAACGACTGCCGCAAGAAAGCTCGGCAGGATGGAGTCATAGCGCACACGCCCCATGACAAGCACTTCCAAGGCAAAGACAGCACCGGCAAGTGGGGTGCCGAAAACAGAGGCAAATCCGGCACTGACCCCCATTACCAGCAAGACACGCCTGTCTCTCGGCCTCAAATTGAAAAGCCACGTGAACTGGTCGGCAATGGCACCTCCCATCTGAACAGCTGTGCCTTCGCGACCTGCAGACCCCCCGAAAAGATGGGTCATTACGGTGCCAAAGAGCACCAATGGAGCCATCTTCAAAGGAGTTATACGCCTTGGCTGGTAAAACTCCTCAATGATGCGGTTGTTGCCTGATTCGACATCTTTCCCCCAGTGATAATAGATAAGACCGATGACCAGACCGGCCAGAGGCAACAGGAAGATGATCGCTGTGTTCTCCTCACGGAAATCGGTAGCGAACCCCAACGCTACAAGGAAAAAGGCGGAAGCAGAACCCACAAGCGCACCTACTGCACCAGCCAAAAGCAACCAGCGAAACATGTAGTCCAGAAAAGAGGTCCGCACCACAACCAGCTTTTCGGTACTGATCACCTTCATGCCTCCAATGGTTCGTTTTGATAGATACGGCTGCAAAAGTACCCCCATTGCACAGGGACGCGGAAAGTGCCCCTGCGCCATACCTTTGCAGCATGCATCAACAGATCATCGCGCTGCTCCTGACATTTATGCTGCCAGCACTGATTCAGGCTCAGGTCACTGACACCCTCAACTGGGAACGATTCCAAGAAGGCACGGCTACGCTGTACACCTCGCCCAACGGAGGCTACATTTTCGGCAAGAACGGGTACGGTGATAGAGCCAAGGCCCAGACTTTTGCTCACACCGAGTCACATGTTCTGCGGGCTGCTCTGATGCAGTTCGGCACGGTTACCTTTAGCTCTGGTGATCCGGAATCGAAACTCCGTGTGTACGTCTATGCGAACAACGGAATCGGACGAACGACCAACGGCATGGTGGTCAATGCGCCTGACAGCGTGCTTGCCTTTAAGGATGTGCCCATGAGTTCGCTCCCAACTGATGGTGGTCTCTTCGAGGTGGATCTCAGTGATTCATCCCTTGCATTCTTCGGCATGTTCTCCATCGGTATAGACCTCACGATGCTTGCTGAGGGAGACACAGTGGCCCTCATGAGCACCACCGATGGTGATGGCGAGAACAGACAGGCCGTTTGGGAACTGGAGGCCAACGGAGAATGGATCACTGTCCTCACCGCCTTCTCATGGGAACTCGATGTGGACCTTGCCATCTTCCCACTGGTGGATGTGAATGACCCACTGAATGTACCCGACCTTGCTGTCGATGCCCGACTATTTCCTAATCCTACAAAGGACTTGCTGACCCTGCATATCGGCTTCCGTTCCCACTGGCAAGCACAGCTCATGGGCATGGATGGTCGCATCATGAAGACCTTCAGCTTTACGGACGATAAGGCTACGGTGGACATGTCCGAACTTCCCTCCGGGGTTTACGTCCTGCGAGTATCGGACGGCATCCGATCGACCACCCAGCGGGTGATACGGCTGTGAATCACTGAGGATGGAATGGTTGATCGACCTTGACCACAGGCTCTTCCTACTCATCAACGGCTTGGGGGGTGCGATGCCATGGCTCGATGGGCCAATGTGGTTCATCACCGGTCGGTGGGCTGCCATCCCACTGTACGCGCTGCTTGCCTACCTCCTTTGGAAACATCTCGGCCAGCGCGGATTCATCATTGCGGTGGCAGGAACCATCGCGCTCGTGGTGCTGACCGATCAAGGCTCGGTGCATCTGTTCAAGAATATCTTCGAGCGGTTACGTCCTTGTCATCATCCTGAGCTGAAGGAACAGGTGCGACTGGTTCAGCCCAGTTGCGGTGGGCTATACGGTTTCATCTCCTCACATGCTGCCAACACCTTCGGGCTGAGTGCCTATATCATCGCTTTGCTCTACCGCTACCAGAAAGCGATCATAATGATGCTGGTCTGGGCCACCGTTGTAGGCATAAGCCGTATCTACCTTGGTGCGCACTTCCCTTCCGATGTGTTCGTTGGGGCCGTCTTCGGAACTGCTGTGGGCTGTGCAGTCAGCCTTGTTACAGGAAAAGCACTGAGATATCAGCAATAAAAAAAAGGCAACCTCAAAAGAGACTGCCTTGCCGCTGACCTAGGGTGAATGGAGTTCAAGTGTGGAACACTTCCAAAATGACGTGCTCCGGCATGTCTCCAGCAGTAGCTGCCAAACGGCACATCACCGTCTTCCCGACTATCAGGTCTCCCTCTTCATAGTCCTTCCATTCACTGCGCTCGGTACGCACCTGTATCCTGACCTTCACATCCTCATCAACTCCTTTGAGCACAATACTGCAAGGATTGTAATCGGATGAGGTGAACACCTCCCGCTCAGGGCCAAAGGCCGGGTTCCGCAGCAAGGGCATCTCAAAAACATCTGATGGACACATGACCATGGGGATAGCTTGTGAACCTCTGTTGATGCCGGTCATTACGCTGCGAGCACCATTTCATCCTCGGCCTCAAAGGGATTGAAGGCCATCATCTGAATGCCGTACTCGGCCATGACCCGATGTCCACGCCTATCGCCCAGTCTGACACATTTGCCGTATATCTCATTCACAATATCCAGCAGCAGCTCATCCACCACTCTGCGCACCTGCTCACGATTCATACAAGAACCATCTTCAGAGACCATGCTCAGTTTGCTGATGAAGGGACGCAGATAAACCAACAGCTCGGTTGAAAAAGCAAGTTGTTGCTTGGGCGTGGAGAGTCCTTTTCTGTAAATCGCGTTCAGGAGCTCGATGCGTCCACTGTCCGTCTGGGGAAGGGAAAAAGCGTTCATGACCTTCTGTGTTTTAGTGGTTTCGGATGAGTTTGGCAATGAATCCGAGACCAAAAGTAGAGGGGTCATAAAGGCATTACAAGGAAATCGCAGAAAGGTGTTGACAGACCAAAAAAAGCCAAATCACCGCCAATCAGGTGCATTACAACCTGTTGGGCCGTGTTGGCTCTTTCAAAATTGACTCAGCGGCACAATATAACAGCACACCTACTGCAGTCATTTTTCGTGATGCAGCCAGCATTTACTGACCACAACTATATGTCAAAGGCTTCGCCACCTCAGCAGAGGCGAAACCTGAATCACCCCTCAGAAGTCATCATGCTCCTGACCGAAGATGATGAAGTCTTTCTCAAGGTTATTGCTCTCAATGAGTTTGACAGCTTCCTTCTCGGTAAGCGCTGCCTTGCTGTCTGAAGAGTAAAGTCCGAATGCGATGAGAAAAGCGATAAGGAGTTCCATGGTCTTGGTTTTAAGAGGTTAAATCGTTTCGTTCAACTGTTCCAATCCATCGATGAATGATTTTGTTTCATCGATAAGACGATGCAAACATAGGATGAATATCCTAAATCACAACACATGAGTGTGATTTTTTTTCACTTAAATCATATATATTTGATTTGCAATTATTTATGTTTTACCATATTCTGACCTCACTGTTGAAAAACCAATGATTGAACTCAAAAAATACGCACATGAATGATTGAATTTTGTCGATTAACAATTCTGGGTAGAGATGCAACGGCTCGTGGCGATAATCAGGGTAATGCGGAAGGGCGAAAAGCGGCTGCTCCGTCATATCTATTCGGATGTCACGAACGGGGAGGAGCAGCTCAGGCTCAGGCTTTTCGACCTCATTGAGAAAGGCAAGGTGACCTCTGATGCGGAGGCCAAGGCAGTGCTGAGTCAGAAAGGGGCGCGGTCGGCCTACAGCCACCTCAAGACAAGGCTGCGTCAGGACATCCTCAATGTACTGCTGCTTCAGGAGTCACCGAAACGCATCCCGCAGCCCAAGGGAGCGGCTGCATTCGAGTGCAGGAAGAAGCTAGCACAGGCGTTCCTGCTCCTCCCGCGCGGTGCGATAGTTGAGGGCACGGATATCCTTCGCAATGCAAAGGCTTTGGCGGAGAAATACGAACTGGTGGCCGAGAATATCTTGATAGACCACCTTGTACGCGAGCAGGTTCACCTGATCAAAAGCCAGCAGCAGCTTGACGAACTCAACACTTCTATCAATAGTAACATGAGTGTCTGGGCCGATATCCTCCGCTCAGAGGAGATCTCGCTGATGATGACCCTGCCGCACCTTTTCAAGGAGAGTGGCGAACTGAACGAGGGTGTGCTTAACGAGGAGCGTATCCGCGAACTGCGCGAGCTGTTCGACCGTAGCGGATCGGCAAGAGTAGGATTCTGGTACTATCTGGCCTTCATCGAGTTCGCCAACCGCAATCGCATGTACGAGGAGGCCATCAAGGCCGGCAAGGAGTTCATCAGTCTGGTAAGCGGCAACCCTTCGATATGGTCGAAGAACAACCTGGCAGGGGCCAACCAGATGCTCGGCACCGCTTATCTGAGCACCCGTGATTTCGCATCTGCTGCCGAGCATTTCGCCCTGGCCGACCGAAATTTCCCAACTGCCGGCAACAATAGACTTGCAAACCTCGAACTGCTGTTCAGGGCACAGTTGGGTCTCGGGGACCATGCAGCGTCACTCTCGACAGTGGAGCGAACCATGACTCACCCGCGCTACGGTGTCAAGCCTGAGACCTCTTCCACGTGGCTGTACCATGAGGCATGTGCTCAATTCGCAAGTGGGGATCACAGTGCGGCATTCAAATCCTTGAACATGGATGGATTCCTGCAGAAGCAGCGGGATGAACGGAATCCACAGTTCAGGATACTGGAGATCATGGTGCTCATGGCCATGAAGGATGAGGAGTGGATAGAGTTCAAGCTGAACACGTTGCGCAAGCTCATTGCACGCTATCGCAACCTCGGGACACCGCGTGTGAAGTCGGCCATCAACATTATCAGCGCACTGCTGCGCAACGGACTTGATTTCGACAACCTAGGAGCCAAAGCCGAAGAGAGCCTGCTACTGTGCCTGAACGAGGCCGATGGCTACGAATGGGATCCTTCTGGCGCGGAGCTGGTGCGGCTCGACAGATGGGTGAGGTCGCAACAGAGAAATCAGGAATTGTAAGCATTGATGGCCACCATGGCGCGGTCAACATCGGCTGAGTTGATGCCAAGGTGCGTCACGAAACGGATCATGGACGGCCCCATCGGCATTGCGAGCACCTCCTTGGCCATGAGGTGCCTCAGGAATCTGCCGGCATCCTGTCCCTCGGCCATCTCGCAGGTCACGATGTTGGTCTGCTGCGGAAGCACCCTGCTTATGAAGGACAACTCGGAAAGAGTCGCATGCAGCAAGGCCGCATGGCGGTGATCCTCGTCCAATCGCTCTACGTGATGATGCAGTGCGTAAAGTCCTGCGGCCGCAAGGAATCCGGCCTGCCGCATTCCCCCGCCCATCAATTTTCTGATCCTTCGGGCACGGTGGATAAAATCAGCCCCACCTACAAGCACCGAACCAACGGGCGCACCAAGGCCTTTGCTCAAACATATACTGATGGAGTCGAACAGCCGTCCGTGATCTTCGGGCTGAGTGCCGTCTACCCTCATGGCATTGAACAGTCTCGCACCATCCATGTGAAGTGCAAGACCGTTGGTGCGACACACCTCAGCGATTGCCACCATCTGCTCAATCGGGAAAACGCGCCCCCCTCCCCTGTTGCAGGTGTTCTCCACACAGACCAAGCGTGAAACGGGAAAATGAACATTGTCCTCACGCACACGCACCCTCACATCATCTGCGGTGAACACGCCCCGATCTCCGTTCACCAGATTGACCGAAACCCCAGAATTGGCCGCGATACCGCCACCTTCATAATAATGAACATGCGCCCCGGCATCGCAGATGAGCTCGTCTCCTGGTCTAGTATGCGCTCTGATGGCTACCTGGTTGGCCATTGTCCCACTGGGAAAGAACAGGGCTGCCTCCTTGCCGAAAAGCCCGGCAACGTGAGCCTGCAGCTCATTGACCGTTGGGTCTTCACCGAAAACATCATCGCCCACGCGGGCGGTTGACATGGCTTGCAGCATGCCCTCGGTAGGTAGCGTGAAGGTGTCGGAACGGAGGTCTATCATTTGCGCAGGTATTGAAAACCTTAAAACTTTGTCTTAATCAATCATTCGCTACAAAGGGGTTGGCACTGAACATTCTTGTCTGGTCTATGGCGTTGAACGATAAAAAACGAATCTGCCCGCAAACTTAGTTCGGTGACTCACCAGTGTCAATGTCGGGCTATCGCCCAAAGTCAACACGTACATTTGCCCTTTCTGAAACAAACAGGGAGAATCAAGAGATGGGATGTGCAGGATGTAGTAACGGAAAGACGGACAATGGCCTACCAAGGGGCTGCAAGAACCACGGCACCTGTTCTTCGGGAGGTTGCGACAAGCTAAGTGTATTCAACTACCTCAGCAACATGCAGGACACGGTGGGCTACACCTTTTCGGAGTATGTGGAGGTGCGTTTCAAGAACACCCGCAAGCAATTCTTCCGACAGTCGGCCGATATGAACCTGAAAGTCGGTGAACCTGTGGCAGTGGACTGCGCCCCGGGTCACGATGTAGGTACGGTCTCCCTGACAGGTGACCTTGTTCTTGTGCAGCTCAGAAAGAATGGTATCGAGCCGAGCACTGCCGACATCAAGAACGTGCTGCGCAGGGCCACGCAAGAGGACATCGACCTGTGGCAAGAGTGCGTGGACCTCGAAGAATCTACAAGGAAGCGTGCCCGTGTAATCGCCCGCGAACTGGGCCTCGACATGAAGGTGAGCGATGTGGAATACCGTGCTGACAAGAAACAGGCTCTGTTCTACTACACCTCCGATGGCAGGGTCGATTTCCGTGAGCTGGTGCGCAAATACAGCGACACATTCAAAGTGCGCGTGGAGATGCGCCAGATAGGTGCGCGGCAAGAGGCCGCTCGTCTCGGGGGTATCGGTACCTGCGGTCGCGAACTATGCTGTAGCACGTGGCTCACGGATTTTCGCACGGTGACCACAGGGGCGGCCCGCTACCAGCAGCTCTCGCTCAACCCCGACAAGCTCGCTGGACAGTGCGGCAAGCTCAAGTGCTGCCTCAACTATGAGCTGGACAGCTACATGGACGCCATCCGCGAGTTCCCTAACCAGAAGACAAGACTGGAAACGCGAAAGGGATCGGCCTTTGTGATGAAGATCGACATCTTCAAAGGAGTGATGTTCTTCGCTTATAAGGATGACCACTCCAATTTCTTCGCCCTGCCAATTGAGCGAGTAAAGGACATCATGGCCATGAACAAGGCGGGCGAGAAACCCAACGACCTGATCGACCACTCTTCACTGCCGCCAGTAGAGAAGAAGATGGAGTTCGAGAACGTGGTAGGCCAAGATGACCTCACGCGTTTCGACCGGCCTAAAGGCGGGCAGAGCGGAAGGAACAAGAAGCGAAAAAAGAAGCCGGAGGGCAGTCGTCAAGGTGGACAGCCGCAGCAAGCGAACAGTGCCAAGCCCCAGGCCAATGATCAGGGATCACAGCGACAGCCCCGGCTGGCGCAGGGAAGCAGCACACAAGCCAGCGCGCAGAGCGGAGAGCGTAAAGAGGGCAGCTTGCGCAACCGTGGCCGCAATCGTAACCGCAACCGCGACAAAGGAGGTCAAAAAGGAGGTGGCGGCACAGCGCAGTGACACCCAGCAAGCCGATGCGTAGAAACCGGTCTTTTACTGAGAGTCTTCATTCGGTCATCGGAGCATTGGCAATCGTTCCGATGTTAGCCGGATGTATTGACAGTCCGATGTTCACCGATTTGAAAAACCTACCTGACCGCGTGTGGCAGGTGAACGACCCTGCCGTGTTCGAGGTAGAGGTGACCGACACGGTCTCGTTTTTCGATTTCTACCTCAATATCAGAACAGGGGAAGAGTATGGCTTCGCAAACATGTACCTATTCATCGACACTCGCTTTCCTGATGGGCGGGGTGTGCGCGACACAGTAGAGTGCATCCTCGCAGACCGCTCCGGCCGCTGGCTCGGTGATGGGTCGGGCAGCGTGCGCGACAACAGGATACTTTTCAAGCCCCGTGTGCGTTTCCCTCAAACGGGGACTTACACTTTCGAGCTTGAGCAGGGCATGCGTACCATCGCGTTGGATGAGGTGCATGACATCGGAATAGGGATTCATCCCTCGAAAAGGAAGTAAGAGACCACCTTACTTTTGACCGCAATGGCAAAAAGCACAGGTAAAAGAGGCAAGCAAGCAGGCAACGGCAGATACCTGCTGTGGTTTTGGTTGGCCATGATCATCGGCCCATCTCTCGTGGCTTTGCACCTGCTGGCCATTGCCAACGGTCTCTACGGCCCGCTGCCATCGCTGGAGGAGCTGGAAAACCCCAAGAGCAATCAGGCGAGCATGGTGCTCTCGTCCGATGGCAAACTTTTGGGATCTTATTTCGCAGAGAACAGGTCGAGCATCAAGGCCCACGAACTTTCCCCGCACATCATCAACGCGCTGATAAGCACGGAAGATGAGCGTTTCCGAGGTCATAGCGGCATTGACATAAAGAGCATACTGCGTGCAGTGGCCTTTCTTGGCAAGCGTGGAGGCGGAAGCACCATCACGCAGCAGCTTGCCAAGAATCTTTTCGACACGAGAAAAGATGGCAGGATGGTGGGCGGCAAGCTGGTGGAGAAACCAGCAGAATGGATTCTCGCTGTGCGATTGGAGAGGAGATACACCAAGGAGGAGATCCTCGCGATGTACCTCAACACGGTCGATTTCATCAACGGGGCGGTAGGCATCAAATCGGCCAGCTATGTCTATTTCAGCACTACGCCCGATTCACTTCGTATCGAGGAGGCCGCGATGCTTGTAGGCATGGTGAAGAACCCCTCCCTGTTCAACCCGCGCAGGCGGCCTGAGATGGTGCTCGACCGAAGGAACACCGTCTTCATGCAGATGCGCAAGAACGGCCACCTTACCAGGGCCGAGGAGGATTCGCTGGACCTGTTGCCACTTAATCTGAACTTCCGAAGTGTGGACCACAACACGGGCCTTGCCACCTACTTCCGAGAGGTGCTGCGCGGTGAGTTGCGACAGTGGTGCGCCAGCCATGTGAAGCCAGATGGCACCACCTACGACCTCTACCGCGATGGGCTGAAGATCTTCACCACCATCGACTCGCGCCTGCAGCAGTATGCCGAGGAGGCGGTGGAAGAACATATCCGTGAGCATCAACAACGGTTCTACGAGGATCAGGCCCGCAACCCCAAGGCCCCGTTCCGTGGTGTTTCGGATGAGGAGATAGAGGATATACTGCTGGTGGCCATGCGCAGGTCGCACCGCTACAACGTGCGCCTCGACCGCAGGCCCGACATCCGTGGTCTTGCTCGCGATTACTTCAAGTACAAGAGTGAGGAAAGCCGGGGGTTAGCAGAGATCGAAAAACTGTACAAGGAACTCGACAGAGCCGAAAGATTGCAGCGGGATGCCGAATACGAAGACCTGGAAAAGCGCATCCTGGCCCTACGTGATGAAGTGAAGCAGCTCAAGCCCGACCTTGACCGCACATGGAACGCCTACCAGAAGCCTTGGAAGCCTTTTGACGACTCGCTGAAGGTTGAGTTCTCACAGCCGGTTGAAATGACCGTGTTCTCATGGGAAGGAGAGATTGACACCGTCATGACACCCATGGACTCCATACGATACTACAAGCATTTCCTGCAATCGGGGCTGTTGAGCATGGACCCTCGCACCGGCTTCGTCCGTGCATGGGTGGGTGGCATCAATTACAAACATTTCAAATATGACAACGTGAAACAGGGGGCGCGGCAGGTGGGCTCCACCTTCAAGCCATTCGTCTATGCCCTCGCCATTCAGGAGGGATGGTCGCCCTGCGAGAGGGTGCTCAACATCCCCATCACCTTCGATAAGGACCGCTGGGGCCTGCCACAAGACTGGACCCCGAAGAACTCTGATGATAAGCTTGACGGAGAAGAACTCTCTCTGAGAAAAGCCCTTGCCAACTCGGTGAACTACGTCACAGCCTTTGTGATGAAGAAGTTCGGTCCGCAGTCAGTGATCGATCTGGTGCGGAAAATGGGTATCACTGCCCACATCGATCCCTACCCAGCCATCTGTCTTGGCACACCTGACATCTCTGTGTATGAGATGGTGGCGGCCAACGCCACATTCGCCAACAAGGGGGTTTATATCGAACCGATCGTGATCACCCGTATCGAGGACAAGAATGGCAACATCCTGGAGGAATTCGCACCCAAGACCAACGAAGTGATGGACGAGCAGACCGCTTATGCCATGCTGAGCCTCATGGAAGGCGTAGTGCAGTCGGGAACAGGAGTGAGGCTGCGCTATAAGTACAAGATCAATACAACAATAGCAGGTAAAACAGGCACCACACAGAACCAGTCTGACGGATGGTTCATGGGCCTCACGCCCGACCTTGTAACTGGCGTTTGGACAGGCTGCGAGGACCGCGCGGCACACTTCCGTACCATTCTTCACGGACAGGGAGCGAGCATGGCGCTTCCCATCTGGGGACTATACATGAACAAGGTCTATGCAGACTCTACCCTTGCCATCTCCAAAGGCCCGTTCGAGAGGCCAGAGACCCCACTCACTGTAGAGTTGGACTGCGCCAAGTTTGAGAAGATGAACAAGCGCAAAGGGCCGGGACTATATACTCAGCCCGAGCAGTTCGAGTGACCTCGTTTGTGAGGAAACCCCATGTATGCGACCTTAGCCCCCCGATGGACAGAGCATACCAAGAAAAGGCCCGCCAATTCCTGAGCCAGACCAACAGGTGGCTCTCTGAACTCAGCTCGGCCGCTACCGAATTGATGTTCCTGCAAAGAATGCTGGACATCTATGGGCTGAAATCCTCGGACACAGAGCATGAGGCAACAGTGGCTGGCTTGCGAAAAAAAATCATTGGCATTCTTGAAAATCTGAATCGCACGATGCCGGATAAACTCCATGCCCACACCGACCATCTCACCAAGATCGTGGAAGACCGGCTGTTACTCGAAGACCGGGAACTGCCCTATCGTCATTCAGAATTAGAAATCGCCATGCAGAAGCTGCGCAGCGATTTTGGGAGGACCCAGCAAGAGGCGTTTGCACTCATCGAGGCCCTGAAACGGTTCTAATCGGCTGGTTTTCGACCAACGGCTATCTGTAAGGCATGAAGTGACATTCTGAACCAACGGATTAGCTACCTTTCGCCCCAAATACTCCAACGTTCTTCTATAGGGAATCCATTATTCCCTAACCGATTTCAAGTCACAATCATTTTCCAATGAGGACACCTTTTACTCTACTGACATCCGCTTTTTTCTCGGCCGCTCTTCTCCTGCTTGGAGCAAACCCATCCGTAGGACAGTCTTGGCCAGGGGAGAACAACAGATCCGCAGGGCAGCCGCAATGTGATGTGAACACCAATGTGACCACCATAGGGCCGGGTGACTACATCCAATTCAATGCTGTCAATACAGCTCAATATTTCTTCAGTAACTGCGCAACAGCCAATTGGGACACCGACCTCGCGATCTATCGCACAGACAATGCGCAACAACTTGTTTATACGGACCGTGGTATAGGTGGGTGTACAGCACCATCGTGCCCAACTGGTGGAGGTGTTTGCAACGATCAGGTTCGGGATTTCAATTGGACATCTACCTACAGCGGAACGGTAAGGGTAATTCAACCACGGTTCAATAACCAAGGCTCGGCCACATCCTATGGCTGGTTCGCTGCGGCAAACTCTGCCACGCTCACTTACCGTCAGGTCAAGAACTTCACCAACACCACATCCAACGCAACCATCTGTGTGGGAGGAACAAAAAGCCTGACACGAACAGGTAACGGAACAGGAGGAACTTGGAGCATTCAGTCTGGTGGTGGAAGCCTGTCTGGAACTACCTATACTGCTACCTCAGCAGGTGCAAAGACCATTCGCTACACGCTTGGCTCCTGCTTTGAGGACGTTTCCTTTTCGGTCGTGGCAGCCCCAAATCTCTCCACTCCCACGTTTACGAACAGCACTATATGCACGGGTGGGTCAACACAGGTCACCTCCAACCTTACTGGGGGAACCGGGACACAGAACCCGGTGTGGCAGTACTTCAATGGCAGTACTTGGGTGAATGTATCCAACGGAACGCCAACGGGTGCCACATACACCAATGCCACCACTGCCACGCTGACCATCTCAGGTATAAGTGTGGCGAACAACTATCAGTACCGCAGAGAGTTGGTAACCACAGGTCTCGGATGTTCCGCTACAAGCGGGGGGGCTACGCTCAATGTGGTCAATGACCCTGTGCTCTCCGGTGCAACGCTTGGCAACAATAGCATCTGCGTTGGCGGTTCTACTACTGTCACTTCCAACCTGTCTGGCGGTGCAGGTGCTCAGGTACCGGTCTGGCAGGTGAATACTGGATCAGGATGGGTGAATGTGACCAATGGGGTACCGGCAGGGGCTATTTACACCAGTGCCGATGGCAGTACCATGACCATCTCAGGAATCACGGCAACGGGCAATGTTCAGTACAGGCGGGTGCTGAACAATACTTCACTCGGATGTGACACGCAAAGCAATCCTGTGACCCTCAATGTAGCCAATCAGCCATCAGCAGCTACTATTTCACGAATCCCGAATGAAAGCCCGGTGTGTGCCGGCACTGACCTCACCGTGTCCATCACCGGGTCGAGCAGCGGTGGTGCGGGCACTTGTGCGGACGAGTTCAGGTTCTCCATTGCTGGCGGCCCCTTCACGGACTGGGCCACGGGTGTACCTACCGTCCCCACCTCTTCTATCACTGCCGCACCCGGTACTGTCGTTATTCAAACAAGAAGAAACTGTTCTGGCGGTGGTTGCAACTCCAACATCAATCAGGTGCAGTGGGATGTGAATCCTGTGCCCAGCGCAGTGGCCACACCTACCTCGCAGGCGTTCTGCAGTGGCGGCACGACCGGTATCGCACTGACCACATCACCATCGCTCGGCAGTGTGTCTTTCGCATGGACTGTATCGGCCGGCCCTAATATCTTCGGACAATTCCCCGGTTCAGGCAGCAATATCTCGCAAACTCTGTTCAACGAGGATGGTACCACCTCCGAGACCGCTACGTACACGATCACCCCAACCCGCGCAGGCTGCGCTGGAACACCGATCACTGTTCCCGTCACGGTCAACCCCATTCCTGTTGCGATAGCAGCTCCTGGGTCTCAAAGCATATGTAATGGGCAGACCACCTCCATCAATCTGAGCTCCCTGGTCACTGGAACAAGTTTCAACTGGACGGTAACGGGCCCACCGGCAGCAGGCGGTTTCACCAACGCTGCCGGAACACAGATCAACCAGACACTCACAAACAGCAGCAGCAGCCCCGTGGCGGTGACCTATACTGTCACACCGAGCACTGCCAACTGTACCGGTAGTCCGATAACTGTGCAGATAACAGTGAACCCAACACCGGCCGTGACCTTCAATAGCTTCGGGGGACCTTACTGTATCAGCGACAATTCGCCCATCTCATTGATTCCATTCGGAATTCCAGCAGGAGGCACCTTTTCAGGCCCTGGTGTGGCCGGTAACGACTTCGTGCCTGCACTCGCTGCGGTGGGAACCAATACCATCACCTATTCCTTCAGCGACATAAACGGCTGTCCGAACACGGCCACAGCCACAGTGCAGGTTACAGGTCTTCCATTGGTGAGCTTCTCAGGTCTCAGCGTGTCGGGCTACTGCGTAAATGACAACTCGCCTGTAACGCTTACAGGATTCCCAGCAGCTCCAGGCACGGGAGTATTCAGCGGTCCCGGAATTTCCGGCAACACCTTCACTCCATCAGTTGCAGGCGTAGGGCTTCATGCCATCACCTACACATATACTGACGCCAACGGCTGCGTGGGAAGCCAGACTCAGTCAGTGAATGTTTTCGCGTTGCCCAATCTTGGCATATTCAATCTTGCCACTTCATACTGTATAGATGATGCACCTGTTACGGCTTCTGGTTTCCCCCCTGGTGGAACATTCAGCGGTCCTGGAATAACTGGGGCAGGTGTATTCACACCTGCAAATGCGACTGTAGGTGGCCCTTACACCATCACCTACCAATTCACTGATGGCAACGGTTGCACTAACACCACGACAGCAACCACAGTGGTGAACCCATTGCCTGCAGTCTCTTTCAGTGGACTTGCAGCGGACTACTGTATTGATGCAGCCTCCGTGACCCTCGTAGGTAGTCCTGCGGGCGGTACCTTCAGCGGACCGGGCATGACCACAGGCGGAGTATTCACTCCCTCGGTAGCGGGTCTTGGCTCTCACTCCATTACCTACACCTTTACAGATGGTAACGGTTGTACAAACTTCCAGACCCAGACCGTTGAGGTCACAGGTATTCCCGGGGTCACTTTCTCAGGACTGGACCCAGCGTACTGTATTGACGCGGCATCAGTGACCCTGACAGGCAACAATGCCCCTGATGGCACTTTCAGTGGACCTGGCATTACCGACAACGGGAATGGCACAGCAACATTCAACCCTGCCAACGCAGGTGTGGGTGGCCCCTACAACATTACATACAGCTTCACCAATCCGCTCGGTTGTGGTTTTGCAGAAACACAACAAGTGGTAGTGAACCCACTGCCCGACCTGAGCTTCACTGGCTTGGCGGCAGCATATTGCGTGGATGCTCCGAGCATCACACTCACAGGTAGTTTCGCTCCGAATGGCACATTCTCAGGTGATGGCATCACAGACAATGGTAACGGTACAGCCATATTCAGCCCTTCAGCCGCAGGAACCGGGGCCGCGTCCATCACCTACGAGTTCACCAATGCGAACGGCTGTTCCAACACCAACACTCAAGGCACCACTGTGAATGCGCTTCCGACCGTGTCCTATACGGGCTTCGGTGACGTGTGCGTGGATCAGCCAGCTCAGCCCTTAACGGGTTCACCAACCGGAGGTGTGTTCAGTGGCGCAGGTATAAGCGGTAATCAATTCTTCCCTGCGATCACAGGTGTAGGCACTTTCCCCGTCACATACACCTTCACGGATGGTAATGGGTGTGACGACACGTTCACCGAGAACTTCACCGTTCACAACATACCTGTTGTAACGGTGAACCCGGCCTCTGTGCAGGTGTGTCCTGGCGATGCGGTAACCTTCTTGGTATCTGCTACCGGAATCGGGCTCAGTTATCAGTGGCAGGTGAACACAGGCAGCGGCTTCGTGAACCTGAATAATGGCGGCATCTACTCAGGTGTTAACACGCAGTTCCTCAACGTTGGACCCATTGCCCAGAGTTTGAATGGATTCCAGTACAGGGTTCTGATCACCGGAAGTACCTGCGGAACTCAGGTATTCTCCAACTCGGCAGCCATCAACATCAGTTCCAGCCCCGTTATCGATGTTCAACCATCTGACCAGTTCGTGTGCGAGGGCGATGATGCTCAGTTCGCAGTGAGTGCGACTGGTGCTGGACTCACGTACCAGTGGCAGATCAACACTGGAAGCGGATGGACAATTCTGACCAATGACGCCATCTATAGCGGTGTCACA
The DNA here is from genome assembly GCA_964500205.1 of uncultured Chryseobacterium sp. Taxonomy (GTDB): domain Bacteria; phylum Bacteroidota; class Bacteroidia; order UBA10329; family UBA10329; genus UBA10329. The sequence continues at coordinate 426,693 of CAZCNS010000002.1, forward strand.
ACAAATACCCTTACAGTGAGCGGCTACGATGCCGCAATGGACGGTGACCTTTTCCGAGTGGTGATTTCCGGCTCTTCGAACTGTACGTCCAGCACAACCTCTCAGGTGGCATCGCTCAACGGCAGCAGCTCACCCGTCATCCTCATCCAACCGACCGACCAGAGCGTTTGCGAGGGAAGCAATACTGTCTTTGCTGTGAGTGGCGGTGGCAGCGGGCTGATCTATCAGTGGCAGGTGAATGACGGTGGAGGATGGGTGAATGTGACCGATGGTGGCATCTACTCCGGTTCCGGAACCGATGCGCTATCCCTTACCGGGATCACTGCCGCAGAGGACGGTTACCAGTACAGAGTGAACATTTCCAATGCAAGCTGTCCAGGCAGCTCGCTCTCTGATGAGGTTACACTCACCATCACTACTTCTCCCGCCATCGTGCAGCAACCCGATAATGCCCAAGTATGTCCCGGAGACGATGCCAGCTTCACGGTTGTGGCCGATGGATCAGGCAATACCTACCAATGGCAGATCAATACGGGCAGTGGTTTCACCAATGTGACCAATGGAGGTCCATACAGCGGAGCTACCACGACCATTTTGGCCGTGAACGGAGTGAATGCTGGCATGGACGGACATCAGTTCCGGGTCATTGTTCAGAATTCGCAATGCGCAAGTGCATCTATCTCCACTGTGGCAACCCTCTCGCAGTCTGTGGCTCCGACCATAGCCATGCAGCCTGCTGACGGGTACTTCTGTGTGGGCGATGATGTGACCTTTTCCGCATCGGCCAACGGCAGCAGCCTCACCTACCAATGGCAGTTGAATACCGGAAGCGGATGGGTTAATGTGAGCAACAATGCAACTTTCAGCGGTGCTACCACCCCATCGCTCACAGTCTCTGGAACTACAACTGCCATGGACGGCCACCTGTTCCGTCTCATCGTTGCGGGAAGTGTCAATTGCTCTGGAACCGCTTTGACCGCAGTGGTAGAACTCATCGAGACCACAGAACCTCTCATTCTGACCCAGCCTCTGGATCAGGGAGTATGCGAGAACAGTGGTGCTTCCTTCACCGTGGATGTTCCCGGCAACGTGACCTACCAATGGCAGCTGGACAGCGGCAGCGGATTTACCGACATTACGGATGGAGGCATCTACTCCGGTGCCACCACGGCCACGCTTGACCTCAGCGCAGTGGCCCTCTCTGACGATGGCAATCAGTACCGGGTTGTAGTCAGTGGCGTGAACTGCACTGGAGATGCCGCCTCGCAGGTCGCCACACTTACCATCACCGATGAACCTGTGATCTCCTCACAGTCGCCCGACCAATATGTGTGTACGGGTGATGATGCGGTGTTCGCTGTCAGTGTGGACGGCACAAACCTCACTTATCAGTGGCAGGAAGACGATGGGACAGGTTTCGTGGACATCGTGAACGGTGGTGACTATTCGGGTGCCAACACAGCAGTGCTCACTATTCAAGGTGCGACCCCTTCGTATAACGGTTTCGCTTACCGTGTAATCGTGGAAAGTGGCAACTGTTTGGCCGCTGCAACCTCTGAAATAGCCTTCCTATTTGAAAATGAAGGACCGGTTGTACTGTTTGAGCCTAACGATGCACAAGTGTGTCCCAACGACAATGCCGTGTTCACTGTTTCGGTGGGAGGAACCAGTCTCACGTACCAATGGCAGGTGAACACAGGTTCAGGATTCGCGAACATCAGCGACAACAACATTTACAGCGGCACCAACACCTCTTCACTTCTCGTGCAGGGAGTTTCAACCGGGATGAACAACCACCAGTTCCGGGCCATCATTTCGGGGTCTGTGAACTGCGCAGTGGATGCCATCTCTGATTATGGTGTACTGACCGTGAGTCCGAATCCGACCATCACCCAGCAGCCTACAGACCTCAGCTATTGCGATGGCGACAATGCCACGCTGACCGTGACTGCCAACGGTGCCCAAGGTTATCAATGGCAAGAGAACAGCGGTTCGGGATGGGTGAACCTGAGCAACAGTGGAATCTATGCAGGGGTCAACACTCCCACACTCTCGCTGTCAGGAATACCTGTCGCCAATGACGGATTCCAGTATCGTGTGGTGGTGAGCGGCAGTGCCAACTGTCAGGGCACAGCGACCAGCAATGCGGTCACCATTACCGAAGACCCGAACCCCTTCGTGGCGCAGCAGCCAGCAGACCAATTCGTATGTCCTGGTGATGCAGCCACATTCACCGTTGCTGCAACAGGTTCAGGACTTGTCTACCAATGGCAGGAGGATGCCGGGCTCGGTTTCGTGGACATCATTGACGGTGGCATATACAGCGGGGCCACCACAGCCACGCTTAACATTGCTGACGGAACTGGCCTGAACGGTTATCAGTATCAGGCCATCATCACTGGTAGCATTTGCAGCGGATCGTCCACTACAGATGTGGTCACACTTAATGAGACCAATGAACCCGCCATACTCGACCAGCCGGATGACATCTTCGCTTGTCCGGGAGATAATATGACCTTCGATGTGATAGCAGGCGGAAGCGGCCTTACCTATCAATGGCAGGTGAACACAGGAAGCGGCTTTGTGGATGTGGCGAACGGAGTGCTCTATAACGGGGCTACCAGCGCATCGCTCTCCATCAATGGAGTGACACCGGGCATGGACGGCAACCTTTATCAGGTCATCATCAGCAGCACGAACTGTTTGGGAAGCAGCACTTCGGTAAGTGCATCGCTCAACATAAGCAATAGCCCGAACATCGTTGCGCAGCCAGTGAGCGATGCCGTGTGCAGCGGGCAGAGCGCGAGCTTCTCATTCAGTGCTACTGGGCCGAATCTCACCTATCAGTGGCAGGTGAACGATGGCAGCGGCTTCGTCAACATCTTCAACAACAACACCTACAGCGGTGCGACCACCACCACGCTGAACATCAGCAACGCGACCTTCGCGATGAACGGCTACACGTACCGCGCGATCGTCACCGGTTCTGTCAATTGTCCACAGACAGCCACGACCAGCATCGTAACCCTCTCTGTGACCCAGCAACCGGTCGCGAATGCGGGGACAGGTGGCAACTCTTGCAACTTTGACTTCACCTTTAATGCAGTGCCAAGTGCGGGCACAGGCACATGGTCTCAGTTGAGCGGCACGGGCACCTCGACCTTTGGTAATGCGAACAGTGCGACCGCCACGGCCACGGCCACGCTCGAGGGGACCTACGTTTATCAGTGGGAGGAAGTGAATGGTGCCTGTTCGGATGCCGCAACTGTAACAGTCGATTACTTCGACCAGCCCGCGGCCGATGCAGGTCCTGATGCCAACGAATGCGACCTTGACCACACCTTCTCTGGCACAGCCAGCTTCGGAACAGGAACTTGGACTCAGGTAAACGGACCGGGCACATCCACATTCACAAATGCCAATAGTGTAACATCTGATGTGACCGTCTCCACCTTCGGTACTTACACTTTCAGATGGACAGAGGTGAATGGCACTTGCAGCGATTTTGATGACGTGACCGTGAACTTCTTCCAACAGCCTGTAGCGAATGCCGGTGTCGGTGGAAATGAGTGTGACCTCAACTTTGTGTTCAACGCACAGCCCTCTGTCGGCAGCGGTGTATGGACAGCTTCAGGGCCCGGCACTGCGACATTCAACAATGCGAGCAGCAACGTTGCCACTGTGACCGTGAGTCAATATGGCAGTTACACCTTCACTTGGACAGAGACCAACGGCACATGCGTGGACAATGATGATATCGTGGTCAACTTCTTCGAGCAGCCCGCAGCCAATGCCGGTAGTGGTGGTAGTGTGTGCGGTCTCGACTTCGTTTTCAGTGCTACACTTACCACAGGTATAGGTCAGTGGACTCAGACCAGCGGCCCCGGCACATCCACCTTCGGTAGTGCCAGCTCTCCTAGCTCAACCGTTTCGGTATCGCAGGTGGGAACATACGTGTTCACTTGGACGGAGACGACCGGTGTATGCGTGAGCAGTGCTTCGGTCACGGTGAACTTCTTCCACATACCCTTAGCTGACGCTGGAACTGGTGGCGATGAGTGCGACCTCGACTTTGAGCTGAATGCACAGCCATCTGAAGGCATCGGTACATGGACCCAGACCCTTGGCACCGGCTTTGCGAATTTTGTTCCGAATGCCAACACGCCCAATGCTACCGTGCAGGTAAGTGCATACGGCACATACGAGTTCACTTGGAGAGAAGTGGATGGCGGCATCTGCATCTCTCAAGATGCGATAACGGTGAACTTCTACGAGCAACCTGTGGCCGATGCAGGATCGGACGACAGTTCGTGTGATCTAACCTTCACCATGGCCGCAGTGCCTAGTGCAGGCACAGGAACTTGGACGCAAGTGAGCGGGCCGGGCACATCGGTATTCGCCAACCCGAACTCCGCCACTTCGGGCGTTACGGTTGACCTCTATGGTGAATACATCTATCAGTGGGAGGAGATCGAAGGCAGCTGCTCGGATGCAGATCTTGTGACAGTAAATTACTACGAGCAACCAGTGGCGGATGCAGGTTTCGGTGGCTTCGAGTGTGACTTTGATTTCCAACTCTCGGCCACCCCGAGCGTGGGCGTGGGCTCTTGGGCGGCTGTCGCAGGACCGCCTACTGCCACGGTTACATTCTCCTCTATCGGAGATCCGAACGCGATTGCCACAGTGAATCAGTTGGGTCAATACACTTTCACTTGGACTGAAGTCAACGGAACCTGCTCCAGCAGCGACAACGTGGTCGTGACCTTCGAGCAGCAGACCAACGCGGATGCTGGACAGGGTGGTGATGAGTGCGACCTCGACTTCACCTTCAACGGTACTCCGAGCTTTGGAACGGGCATCTGGACATATACTGGACCAGGCACGGCCTTGTTCACAGATGACAACAGCGTCACCTCCACGGTTACCGTTACCCAATTCGGTACCTACACCTTCACTTGGACCGAAACCTTCGGCACCTGCATCACGACAGACCAAGTGACCGTGAACTTCTACCAACAGCCAGTAGCGAATGCAGGCCAAGGTGGGGATGCCTGCTCTTTGTCTTACCCTTTCAATGGAGCGATGAGCACTCCCAACGGAACAGGTACTTGGACACAGGTGTCTGGTCCGGGCACGGCCTCCTTCAGTGATGCCACATCACCCACGGCCGCTGCGACCGTGGATCAGTTTGGCACCTACTCTTTCCAGTGGGAAGAGGTGAACGGCACGTGCTCCGACAACGCTACCATCACCGTGAACTTCTATCCGCAGCCAGTGGCCGATGCCGGTCAGGGAGGCAGCGAGTGCGATCTTGATTTCGACTTCAACGGCACGCTCAGCACGGTAGGTGGAACGGGAGTGTGGACGCTGACCAACGGCTTCGGAACGCCTGCATTCGTTGATGCTACTGACCCCGCCACCTCTGTAAGTGTCTCGGCCTACGGAAGCTACCAGTTCACATGGACGGAGACCAACGGCAGCTGCACCGATGCAGCCAATGTGACCGTGAATTTCTTCGAACAGCCTGCGGCCGATGCGGGTCTTGGGGATGATGTATGTACGCTTACCTATCAACTTCAATCCAACCCTAGCGTTGGTGCAGGACAGTGGACACAAGCATCAGGCCCGGGCACTTCTGCATTTACCAACGCAGCAAGCGCATTCTCTTCTGTGACCGTGAGCCAGGCTGGAACCTATGTTTTCACTTGGACGGAAAGCACCGGTGCAGGCACTTGCACCAGTTCTGACGATGTGACGGTGAACTTCTTCGGACAACCAGCGGCCAATGCCGGACAAGGTGGTAACGAGTGTGACCTTGACTTCGACCTCGCAGCCATCCCGAATCTTGGCACAGGGGTGTGGACACAGAGCAGCGGCCCGGGCACATCGGTGTTCGGGGATGCCACATCCGCATCAACCAATGTCACTGTTGACCTGTACGGGACATACACCTACACTTGGTCAGAGACAGAAGGTGTTTGTGTGAGCACAGATGTGATCACGGTGAACTACTACGAGCAGCCCGTGGCCAATGCTGGACAAGGAGGCAACGAGTGCGACCTGAACTTCAACCTGAGCGCCACATCGAGTGTGGCCGTTGCAACCGGTCAGTGGACGCAGACCTCTGGGCCTGGCTTCTCGAGCTTCAGCCCGAACGCAGGCACAGGAAACGCAGTGGTGACGGTGAACACCCCCGGCCAGTACGTGTACACTTGGACAGAGACCAATGGCACCTGCTCAGACAATGGAACGGTGACCGTGGATTACTTCCAACAGCCCGTGGCCAATGCGGGTGCGGTGAGCAACCAGTGCGACCTCGACATCACGCTGGCAGCTGTTCCATCAGCAGGACTCGGCACGTGGACGGTTACTGGACCGGGCAACGGCAGCTTCTCTGATGAAAACGCCCCTAACGCAACCCTGACCGTGGACCAGTTTGGCACCTACAACCTCACTTGGACAGAGGTTAACGGCACGTGCTCTGATGCCGCTTCGGTCAATGTGACATTCAATGACCTGCCAGTGGTGAGCTTCTCAGGTCTGGCCGCCACTTATTGCATCGATCAGACGGCATTGGTGCCGCTTACCGGATCGCCAGCGGGTGGTGTATTCATTGGTCAGGGCATGACGGGTGCGAACTTCATCCCAAGTGCTGCGGGTGTCGGTATATTCGACATCACCTACACTTACACAGATGGCAACAGCTGCACCAACAGCGAAACCCAGAGTGTAGAGGTGAGGCCACTGCCCACACCGACCTTCACCGGACTTGGACAGGCGTACTGTGTGTCTGACCAGACCCCTGTTGCACTCGCTGCGACCCCTGCTGGCGGAACATTCACAGGACCGGGCATGGCGGGTGAGGCGTTCACTGCTGCTAATGCCGGTGCAGGGACGCACACCATCACCTACACATTTACGGATGGGTTCGGTTGCACGGGTGTGACCACTCAAACCGTGACCGTGAACCCGCTCCCAGTTGTTTCTTTCACCGGACTGGCGAACGAGTATTGCGAGGACGTGTCCCTTGTCACCCTGACGGGTACACCGGCTGGCGGAACCTTCGCAGGGCCGGGTATCTCTGGCAACGTGTTCAATCCGACACAGGCCGGATCGGGTTCGCATGTGGTGAGTTACACTTTCACTGATGGCAACGGTTGCACGAACACTGCCACGCAGAACGTGAACGTGAACACGCTGCCCGCTCCTGTCATCACTCCTAACGGTACCGTAGAGATATGCGCTGGTTCTTTCGTGGTGCTGAATGCAGGATCCGGTTACTTCCAATATCAATGGAACAACAGCGAGAGCGGTCAAACGCTGCTGGTAAATCAGGCAGGCACATACAATGTCACGGTGACGAGCCAGAACGGATGTCAGGCGCTGTCTGAGGATGTGGAGGTGATCGTGAATGCTGTTCCGGTGGTGGACCTCGGAGAAGATCAGACGATCTGTACCGGCACCTTCGCCACGCTCGATGCCGGCAACCCGGGCATGAACTACGCTTGGACACCAACGCAGGAGGTAACCCAGCAGATTACCGTGGGCACAGCGGGCACTTATACAGTGACGGTGACAGACGCCAACGGCTGTTCGACTACGGACGCGGTGTCGGTATCCATCAGCAATGTGCTGACCCCTGCCATCACGGCAAACGGGTCGACCACCATCTGCCAAGGTCAGACGCTGACGCTCAATGCGGGGTCAGGCTACGCCTCCTACCTGTGGAGCAACGGGTCGCAGAGCCAGTTTATAGATGTGACGGCTGGCGGTACGTATGATGTGAATGTCTCGAACATTGACGGCTGTGCTGGCAGTGCGAGCATCAACATCACGGTGAACCAATTGCCCAATGCCGTGGTGACGGCAAGCGGAAGCACGAATCTCTGCCCCGGTGCGAGCGTGGTACTGACCGCAAGCAACACCTTCGCCACCTATGTGTGGAACTTGGGCAACCAGACCACACCGAGCATCACGGTGACGCAGGCTGGCTCTTACACCGTGACGGTAACCGACCCTGTGAACGGGTGCTCGGCCACATCACAACCGGTGAACGTGACGCAGGCGCAGACCGTGCAGCCGACCATCGTGGCAAGCGGCCCTCTGGAATTCTGCCAAGGGGGAAGCGTGGTGCTATCGGTTGCACCGTCCGGAGCGTTCAACTCGTTCCTTTGGACCACCGGATCCACTACCTCTTCCATTACCGTGAATTCGAGCTCGGAGGTGGGCGTGTCGGTGATCGATGCGAACAACTGTCTCATCGAGACCTTGCTCGCCACCCCGACCGTAGTGACCGTATGGAACCCGCAGCCGATCGTGGGGCAGCAGGGCGGCACGCTGTTCGTTACGAACGGGCCTTTCAGCACGTATCAATGGTTCCGTAATGGGCAGCCGGTTCCCGGTGCCACGCAGGACAGCTACGATCCGACCCAGAGCGGCAACTTCGTGGTGCAGGTAACGGATGAGAACGATTGCAGCGGCACATCATCCAATACGGAGTTCACCTTCGGGGTGGGCATCGGAGATGTGCGCGATGTGTATGACCTGAAGGTGTACCCGAACCCGAACGATGGCCTGTTCATGCTGGAGGCCGAACTGGGCAACCACACGGATGTGACACTGACGGTGCGCGACATGCTTGGAAGGGAACTGATTCCAGCCGAGCGCATCCAGGGCACCTCCTCGTTCCGCAGGTCGTTCGACCTCGGCCATCTGGCCAACGGCATGTACTTCGTGCAGGTGATGGGCCGCGATGGGGTGACGGTGAAACAGGTGATCAAGCAATAACGTGGGGCGTCTGAAAAAGAAAAGGGTCGGTGGTGAATCCACCGGCCCTTTTTGGTGTTGATGGGTCTTCAGTATAAGGGCATCAGACCGCTGGCACCTGACAGCAACCTCTGAAACAAGTGACCTTGGGGCCATGCTTACAAGCAGAAGGGCCACCCCATCCATAGGGTGGCCCTTTGTTCGGGCATCGGGAAACCGGCTCAGGCAGGCATCATGCTCAGGTTCTCATCATCGAAGGTCTGACCGGGCCCGATGAGGAGGTTGCGCTGCTGGGTGAGAAACCCCTGAGCCATAGCCTCGATGACGACCTCCTCCTGCTGTGACAACTCCGGGATGAGGATCACGTATCTGCCATCGGCATCGGTGGTGGTGCCGATGGAGGGGCCATCGGGGCCATCGGCCAGTGGGTAGACCTTGACCTCTGCCTCACCGATAGGTGTACCGTCTGCCATCGAGGTGACCTGCCCCGCGATGCGAGCAGAGATGTCGGAGCTACCACCATTGCCGTCTCCACCGCCACCATTGCCGTCTCCACCATCGCCATTGCCGGGGCCTCTGCGGTCGATGATGATGCGGGCCTTGCGGTATTGGGTGTGGAGTGCGGGGTCGCTGACCTTGAAAGGGAGCATGAGCGGGTCGATGGTGTCGCGTAGGAGGCGCTGTGTAACATTGAAGAGCTGACCCAGCTGTGCAGTGCTGGTGCTGCGCGAAACGATGGCGGTGCGGGGGAGGGAGACCACAGCGGCATAGTCGCTGATGGCATCCTGCCATTGGGCCACGAGTGCCGGGGTGATTCCGTAGTCTGCTAGGGCCGCGATGTTGCTGTCAACAATGGCGAGGCGGTGCTCCACGAAGGAGATGACCGTATCGTCCTTGACCTTTGCTATCTCTGAAAGGCTGAAGTCGAACTCGCCCGCAGAGGTAAGGTCATTCATGGCGAGTGCCCATGTGCGGGCGAGTGCGAAGATGACCTGCGAGAGGTTGTCGAGGGTTTCGCGGGCCTGTCCCTTGTCTGCGGTGACACCCGATACCACGAGGCTCTGGTTGGCGATGTTGGCGTTGATGGCGGTGACATTGGCCTGAAAGGCAGCAAAGGCATTGGCGCGTGCGACCACTGCATCGATGACTGCCTGATTGGCGGTGTAGAGTGTGTTGACCACACCATACATGTCGAGGAGGTTTGATTGTCTGTCTGTCATGATTTCCAGGTGTTTGATATTGTTTGTTTAATGGTGGCAGGAAATGCTTTTGGGACGTTCCGCGGGCGGTGCTGCCGACATCGGAACGGGGATGTGCGCATTGAAATTTCGTTGGCCAAGAATTGCTGTGCGTGGGATGCACCCCGAGCGGGGATGGCGGCCCATGCAGCGGGGATGGCGGCCCCACGCGTGGGGGTGGCATCCCATGAAGCGGGGGTCGCGGCAATGCAAACGGGGCTGGCGGCCCATGCAGCTGCCCTGGACGGGATGTAAGCCTCAGTGGAGGCGATGCAAGACCGCTTGGAGGCGGTCTAAGCGGGGGTAGCGGCCCTTGAAGCGGGGGTGGCGGCCCTGCAAGCAGGGGTGGCGGCCTTTGAAGAGGGACAGGATCGAAATAAGACGGGTGTTGATGCCGTTCTCATGGCAACAAAACCGATGTAAGATGCTGAGGATGAACATTGCGAGACTGGTTCGGCAGCGTGGGAAACAGTTGCCGCAGGTGTATCTGATGACGCACGGATTCACGAGAGACGAGGCGCGGAGCATCCTGAACCCTCGGCTGCGGATGGTGCGCTTCAGCATCATGACGCGGCTATGCGAGCTGTTCGATGTCTATCCGAACGAGCTGTTCGCCTATGATGGGAGCGGAAGGAGCCATCTGAACGGGCTGAACGAGGTGGAGGAGTTGCGGACGGATGACATGCTGGAGGGACTGGCCCCGGAACAGATCGCAGAACTGGTGCGGCTGGCGGAGGGGATGCGGAAGGGGAAGTGACCGTCCCCATGGTGATTACTGCAAAAAGTCCCGCACGTGTGTGGTCCTTCTCAAAAGCGTTTGCCAACTTTATTTTGCCCAATTTCCGACCAAAAACCAAGGACACAAGTTTCAAACTTGCGCCATCGCTAAAGCCCCCGAATCACGCAGCCTCACCTCGCCCAACCTTCGCGCAGCCGTGTCTGGCAGGAAGTACTGCTTTGTGATCACTGGCTGGCAAGCCATCCCCTGTTCCTTATCAGCCTTGTAGCCCGATCGGACAATACGATAGGAGCAGCCTGTGCCCAGAAGCATGATAAGCAAGAACAGCATGACGAATGATGAGGGTAGGGGATGTTTCATGGTCGGTCAGTGTGAGGCACTCCTTTGTAAGCTTCTCCGAAAATAAGACAGTGTGAAAGTAGACCCACTTCAAAGAGCATCTTACTTTCTGTCTTCTAATAATGTCCTCCACTTCAACGTTTCCTATCCGCAATTTTTCCAATTTCCAACCAAAAACCAAGGACACAAGTTGCAAACGTGCGCCATCACCTATGGCATCCAAGGCTCGTATACGAAAGTCTTTCTAACTACTTTCCGGAACAGTCGCGATAACAGCGCAATCTGACCAATACTATTGATTATCCTGTTATCCTTATGGAATACCAATTTTCGTTGAACTATTTGGCCATTAGACCCCTCCAATACTTCCTCTTCCACTGTTGCTGTCAAATGAGATAGAATATAATCTAATGAACTCGATTGTATTTCTTGCTGAATAACCACCTCTTCTCCCTTTACGAATAAATCATAATAGTCATCGAATATTTCTATTTTAATCTCAATTCTCCCACAGGTTGCTGACAGAAAGAAGGTACAAGTGTTATACTCTGAGTTGATAACGACCGAACACAAATCTGCGCATTGACTCTCAATTCTTTGTAGTGTATTCCGTAACTGCACGGCAAGCTCCCTCCCAGCACCGCTGAGTCTGATCAAGCTGCTTTCCAGAGTATTATCAAACAGAGAATATCTCGTCATTATGACTACTTGTATATCTGTAAAAATTTCCGTCCATTGATCTTGGCTCTGAAAACGTGATTCGCCCCATGATTGGACCACCCGATTCCTGTGTTCATCCCAGTGTTAAATATACCACGCGTACCAAAAGGAACATGTTGGGAGTGATATCTGCCGAAAAATACGCTTCGTGGGCCAAAAGTTGAGGTACGCCACATAGCCCCTCCTAATCCAAACCGAGCCGTATTGATGCCAAACCGAGCTCCTTTTGAGAACAAAGCAGCCTCAGCCAATTTCTCCGCACCGAAACCCAAGTCATATCCGATCTGATAGGCCGACATGTTCGGGATGTTCCTTGTATAGACAACCGCAGTTGCGGTCATTTGGGCTCTCATCATAATGCCATCCGCACAGGTGAGACAGCTCATCAATCCCATGTTCACCACGCCTTCTCCGAGGTTGCGCCATCCTTCTGCGGAGCCTAAACTTCTAATGAACGCACCCGTGCCTCTTACACCTGCCCCAAATCCGTCAGCCAGTCCCGAACCGAAGTCACGAAACAGCACAGGGTAGTCGCGTGGCAGGTCTCCTACCCCTCCACCTGCCGTAGTACCGCTCATGTCAGAGTCGTCTGTCAGCCATGCAATGTAATCCTGATTGGATGGGCCTCCCATGTGCATTGGCCTCCAATTGGCACGAGAATTCACCAAATTCATATTGATATTCACCGTCCCAGCGGGCTGCACCATGCTCGTGCTCGCAAGGCCCGGCCCCGCCTGATAGCCGTACTGGTAGCTGCCACCATTGAAGCCGCCCCCAGCCATCACGCTGTAGTTGCCGCCTATGTTGCCGCCTCCGATGAGATACCCGCCACCGCCACCGAAGCCTCCACCGAAGCCCACCATCCCACTGCTCCACTCGTTCGGGTTCCATGATTGGTTGATGCCCGCATTGATGAGGTAACTGGCAGCGGTAGAAATAAGGGACACGATCCAGCCCGCTATCTCACCGCTGGGGTCGGTGTAGCTCAACGGGCTGTTGAACACATACGCATATCTATTGTAGCTCTGCGTGTTGTACGGATCCTGAACAAAGTTGTCTGGCGCAAGCATCCGCCCCATCGTAGGGTCATACATGCGCCCGTTCATGTTAATCAGGTCAAACTCTCTCAGGTGCTCATGGCCGGTGTACCCGCGAGAAAACCAAACAGGCATGTCCACCTCCAGCTCATCATCTGATGGGTCGGAGTTGAGCACTTGCCATGTTTCCGGGTCGCGGTAGCGGCCCCAGGCATCGAAGCTCTGTTCATGTTCAACGTCACCTTCTTCATCGGTAAGCGTGAGTATGCTGCCGAGGTGGTCCTTATAGACATAGTACATCTGCGGCCCGTCATCATTCTTTTCACCCGTATGGCCGCCAGCCCATCGCCTCCGCCAATGTAGTGGATGAGGTACGTGTCATCTCCAATCTCTACTTCCTCGTAGTTGCCGTGGTAGTAGCGGGTGGCCTTGACCTCACCGTCCTCCTTCAGTACCATCAGTTTCCTTTCATTGTCAGGCCCGTAGGTGAACAATGCGGAGTGCAGCCCCTCGAAGATGGTGGCCGTTCGTCTGCCATAAGGCGTATAGGTGATGCTCTGATCCTCGCGGCTGATGTTCCCATCAGGGTCAGAGACGCTCTGCACGGCATGGACGCGGTCGGTGTCGTACGTGTAGGTGCCCGCATCGGCCTTGTAGTCGATGTTGCCGTTGGGGTCGTAATACACCTGCAGGTCGGGCACCACGGGGCCGGGCGCGGGCGCATCGGTAAGCTCGGCCTCCAGCAGGCGGTCGAGGCCGTCATGGTCGAAATTCTCTGTCAGCCCCTTCAGGTTGTCCCTGCGCCAGTTCATAGTGCCCGTCAGCGGGTCGAAGTCCATGGTGAGGTGCTGCACCCCGGGTGCCTCGATGGCCGTCAGGTGGCCGTGCTCGTTGATGGTCTTGGTGGTGGTCACCCCGTTGCCGAGGGTGTACTGCGTCACCTGCCCCAGGTCGTTCTTGCCGTTGAGGGTATAGACGGTGCTGCCGTCCGCGGTCACGGTGGTCAGGTGGCCGTGGCTGTCATACACATGGCTCACGGTGAGGCCCGCAGGATAGGTGATGTCCTTCACGCGGCCAAAGTTATCGTAGGTGTACGAGGTGGTGAACACCTTGCCGTCCACGGTCTCCTTGAGCGAACTCACGCGGCTGAGGTCATCGTAGGTGTACTCCTGCATGGTGCCGTTGGGGGCGGTAACTTTCTTGAGCTGGTTCAGTCCGTTGCCGCTGGTCACGTACTGGTAGGTGGTGGTGCCATCCGGCCCCGTACGCTGCGTGATGCGGCCCATGGCATCGTACTGCATCGTGTGGTTCTGGCCGATGGCATCGGTCTGCGAGGTCAGCTCCCCGAAGGCGTTGTGGACATAGTGGGTCTCACCCGCGTCCACGTCCCACAGCAGGGTCTGGTGGCCCAGCAGGTCATATTCCATCTCGGTTAGGATGGTGCTGCCGTCCAACGTGTGGCCGGTGGTCTTCTTCAGTCTGCCATCGGGGCCGTAGTCGAAGGTGAGGTAGCCTTCTATGGGGTCATCGGTGCGCACCACCCTGCCGTGGATGTCCACGCGCTGGGTGCGCTGGCGTCCACCGGGGTCGGTCACGGTGGTGCGGTAGGTGCCGCCCGACACGTTGAACGTGCTGCCCGTGGTGCGGGTGCCATCGGTCACGGTCTGCAGGCGGTTCAGGTTGTCATAGCCCATGGTCTGCACAATGGGCTGTGGCGCGCCCGTGCTCTTCGGGCTGGGCATGGTGCCCTCATCGGTGCGGCCGCGTGCGTCATACCGCTTGGTGGCGGCCACAGGGCCGTTGTAGCCCTCCGTCTCGCTGCGCAGCTCGCGGTTGTGCGCATCGAACCACGTGCTGGCAGGGGGCGCGCCCGGGCTCTGGTTGTCCATCCGATAGACCGCGCTGCCGTGTGCCCCCACGTCCCACACCATGGTGGTGGTGCTGGTGTGGCCCAGCGCATCCGTGGCCGATTTCAGCCGCCCGAAAGCGTCATACTGGCTGCTGGCTGTCAGTCCTGTGATGTCCGTGACTGTCTGCGGCTGGCCCCAGCGGCCATCGTAGGTGTAGTGCGTGTGCTGTCCCAGCGTGTTGGTCACCCGCGTGGCGAAGCGGCCCTTGGGGTCGTACTGGTATTGCGTCACCCTGCTTGCCACCCCGCTGGCGGAGACGGTCGCCTTGCCGGGGTTGCCGAAGGCATCGAACTGCTCGTAGAGGGTGGTGATGGTGAAGGCGGGGTCAGCGGGGTCGCGGATCTCCTTCTTGAGGGCATTGGCCGTTGTCTTGGATGTCTCTCCCATTTTCAAAGACTCTTCCACTTCAACCTTTCAATAACGTCCTTCTCAAAAGCGTTTGCCAACTTTATTTTTCCCAATTTCCGACCAAAACTTGCGCCATCACCTTTGGCAAGGACCCCGCAATGAGATATGATGCGTATGTCTTCATTCTATTTTCACCGCCAGATGTTTGCAATGACAGTCGTAATATGGTACTCCGTCCTCAAAATAGAAGGCGATGTTGCTCTTGCGGAAATAGAACAAGATGGTGTCATTGATAAGTGTGTTCTCAGGTTCAGGGGTGAGGGTGTCCTGTGAGAGCATGGACAGAGACCACATGTAGCCTCCATAGTCTGTAACCCCAAAGGGGGCATTAAATCCATCTATGACATCAGGATTTGTTTGGTGTATGTACTGATTGTACAACGTATCAAAAGAATCATCAAAATTGAGCCAGAGCATCTTGTAAATGACTCTTCCAGACGGCTCCACTTCAGAACTGTCCATCATAAGTTGTAAATAGTATGTCTCTGAATTTTCCAGTTTTGTCACATGGTAAGTACCGATGAACCTTTTCCAAGGCTGCTCATTCGGTGTGGGTTCAGGAACACAATCATCATTGCATCCGGCACTTATGAAAGCGAGTATCAATAGCCAGATTGTCTTTTTCATCGCTTCACGATTTTGTGGGTTTTAAAGATGCCAGCATCTGTGATTGCCCTGATGGTGTAAACCCCAGAGGACAGACCCATTAGGCTCACAGCGCAGTTGTCCGCGCAATTGTATTCGATAGTGACAAGGCGACTATCCATGGCAAAGACCTCTACGCGGATGATCCGTTCATGTTCTTGTATTGCGTTCATGCGCACATGTGCCATCTCATATTCAGGTACATAGCTCATCATAAATGTGTTTCTCATCATCACTCAATCTTCACCGCCAAGTGCTTGCAATCGCAATCATAGTAGGGCACCCCGTCCTCAAAGTAGAATGCAATGTTATTCAGCTTGAAGTACAATAGGATAGTGTCATTGACGAGTGTATTCTCAAGTTCAGATGTAGCGGTATCTTGAGAGTTGACCCAAAAGCCCCAACGATTTCCATCCTTATCTATAGTTGGAAAATCAGTTGAAAATTTCAGCACTCTACCATCTTCATAACCGCCACTTGAACTGAAATATTTTACTACATCAAACAAACTAGCATAATTCACTATTGCTAAAGAGTCCACGATTGCTCCATTCTCTAAAGTGTCCGTACCCAAGTGAGATATTGATATCTGATACGTCTCCCCATTCTCCAGTTTAGTTACATTGTATGTTCCGATGAACTTCTCCCACACCCTTTCATCAGGTTCAATAGGGTCATCCTTGCAACAGGAAGATAGCAGGAACAGCATAAATGTCAGTGATAGCCCTATATGCTTCATCGCTTCACGATTTTGTGGGTTTTAATGATGCCAGCATCTGTGATTGCCCTGATGGTGTAAACCCCAGAGGACAGACCGACCAGATCAACCGAGCAGTTGTCTATACAACCGTACTCTACAGCAATGAGGCGACCGTCCATGGCAAACACCTCAACGCGGATAATCCGTTCCTGTTGCCCCTCGGTATTCAAGCGCACATGGGCCGTCTCATACTCGGGGGCATAGCCTATCAGCAGAGTCTGTCTCGAAGTCCCGCTGTCACTTACAGGTACGGGTTCAGAAGTCCATTCCCTGTCCGGAATGGCCTCCATCGTGCCGTCCGTGGGTGCGACCATGTACTGCTGGGTGCATTCACTGGGGCCGGGTGAGTTGATGACATGGATGAAGCCTGTGAGTGCCTGCGTATGACCGCAGCCCGAATACAGCTCCAGCACATAGAAATAGACCCCGTCTATCACATAGCAGTTGTTGCCGAAGTTCGGAAGTCCGGACTGGTTGGATATGCCCGGCCAGAAGATGGACGAGTACTGCTGGGGCACCGATGTTGGACAGGGTGGCGGATTGCCCTCAGGCGCGGTGAACGGACAGCAGTACTCATGATGCCGTTCCACCTCATAGACCTTCTGATGGTCGTTGTCCCTTATCTCAAGCCTGAACCCCATGGCGTTGAAGGCGCAGGGATTTTGCGTGTCCTGCACATACCACACATCGTTGCAGTTGTCTCCGTTAGGGGTGAAGGCCTGACTCAATGGGGAATTGTAGGTGAACCCCGCCCAGTCATCGCAGCAACTGGCGCAGTCCTCCTCATCTACGCATGTGGGCACTATCTCCTGGGTGTAGCCTGGGCCGGCAGTGAAGTATGGCCCCACCTCTATGCGTTCACCCGCTTGGAACAGCACCTCGGCCTCTCCAGTGTTCACTGGCTGTGTCAGTCCGGCAGTTATCCACTCACCCATACGTGTCTCTGCGGGCAGGGGGTTGTTCCCGGGTGTGCGGTTCTCATAGGCGATGCCCAGCGGGCAGTTGGGACAGAGCACGTGGACGGTGATTTGGTCTGTGTTGAGCAATACCCCGCATACATTGTTGTCCGCGTAGGTCATTTCGAAGGTATACACCCCGAAATCATCCACACTTGGTGTCCAGCAAAATTCCACCGATTCTTGTGACTGTTCAACAATGCTATGGCTCATTCCTGACGGCATAGTTGCAAGAAGAGTTTGTTCATTGATAAGAGTGTTTTCATCTGGATTATCCACGGTCTGGACGTTGAAGCAGAGTTCCTGTCCTGCCTGCCCATAGGCGGTGAAACCATTGGTACCGTTGATGCCTGTGGAGTAGGGCGGGATATTGTTCTGGGGGTGGATATTGGCGGTGATGGAATTGCCTGTGAGTATGCATCCTGTCTCAGGATTGGTCACAGTCACTGAGTATGGGTTGTTTGCCTGGTCGGCAACCGTGGTGATGGAGGTCAGTCCTGTGCCTTCATCTCCCGTACTCCACTGATAGTGCCAATTCTGATTTCCTGCAATACTCAGATTCAGATTCGATCCTTCACAGATTGGGGTCGGGTTCGCAGCCATGTCTCCCACGAAGAATGGCGATTTGAAACTGCCAGACCTGATGAACACCCCGGAGTCAACACGCTTGTCGGCAACGTTCCCAACGGCCATTTTCAGTTTATCACGTTTTCCGCATTCCACATTCGCTGAGATATGAAGCACCACCGTTCTTCCCCCATAGACAAAATCCGCGAAAGCGGGATTCTGAGGAAAACCACAGCCACAGAACCAAGTGTCATTGAAATAGTTGCTGTTGGTGGTGCTGTTGACCGTATGGATCGAGACAGGGTCGCCAGTAGGTAGCAATGCCACATTCTCGGCATCACTTGTAAATGAACCTTCGTAACCAGGCCCACTGAGAAAAAATCCGAACACATCGTTGAAGCTTCCAAGCACATGGCACGGATACTCACCCGATGCGAAAACGTAGTCGAATTCGATGGTCGTTCCACTGGTTTGAAACGAGATTTCCAGTATCGCTGCCGTCCTTGAAGCATTATTCGAACCTGCAAGTAAATCAAGGTCTGCATCATTGTTGTTAAACTCCGAAGGCCATTCAAATCCCGGGTTTCCGGCATTACAATCGCCTCCCTGCTCGATGATGTTGGCATTGCCGGTCGTGAGAAAGATTCCCTTGTCTATTCCCAAGGTGTGATTCCCATTGGTGAACGTTCCGAACTGTGTCGGGTGTCCATTGAGTGCAACACTGAATACCTGAACGCCATCTCCGAGAATCTCAGCAAGCAGTTGTTCGGCTTCTCCGTATTGGATATCGGGCGTTTGAGCCGAGACCGCTGGAAACTGTAACACAAGCAGAATCGTAGTTGTGATACTGAGAATGATATGCGCGAACTGTCCACTCATCACTTCCCGCATTTTTCGTTCAACCGCTGTTCCAGCTCAAGCACATATCTCGTCAATTCCTCAATCTTCTGCATCTGGAGGCGGATAAGCTCCCCATGGTCGAGACCTGTCTGCTCAAGCTCAACAGCAGAGGGGATGTCCGGGAGGTGTCCATGCTCTTCAATGTACTTGCGCAGTTCAGCGAACGGCATAAGCGCATAGTTTTCAGAGAACACGTAATCAGGCCAGTTGGCGAGTTCGGTTACAAGTCTGTGGCTGCGTATCGTCCCATTCACCTCCAACTTCCCTTCCCCGAAGGTATGGTCGATGCCGACACCGATGCCCACCTTCCCACTCCCTTCTTCGATCACCAGCGCATCATCAGCTCCAGCCGTGCCGAGGCTCAACCCCTTGCCGAACGAACTGCGTATGTAGTGGTTCTCATCGCCAAGGTTTATGGTGGCGTGGGCGTCCGTACCCCACGGTCCGTTACGAACCTGCACCATACCGTTATTGAACACCTGCAAAGAAGGGTTGCCCTGCGTGGTCTGCACCTCCAGCGCAAGCCCCGACTGGGACGAGCCGCCTTTTACGGTCAACCTCGCTGCTACCGATGCGGTGTTCACGCTCAGGGTTTCCGAGCGGGCATGGCCCGCCACGTGCAGCTTGCTCTGCGGTTGCTCCACACCTATGCCCACGTTGACCATGGGGCAGGTGTAGAGCCTGTTCAATCCGCTGAACCACTGTCCCGTCACTTGAAGAGGTGGTGGGAAGGCAGTAAAGCAGTCCCCACGGTTCCGCGACATGTCGGCCCAGAAATACGTGAAATCGTACTTGGAAACAATGCCATCATCACCCGAAACCATGAGCTTGAGCTGCGGGCCGGTGGTGTCAAAGGCGGCCTCCTCAAGCCCCCCCAACCTCAACTGCCCCTCCACGCTCGTCACCCCGTCAGCCCCCAACCTCAGCTGCGGCACACCGTTGGCCTTCATCACCACGTCCGTGCTGTCCGCAGTGCCGAACCACGGCATCCCGTCACCCTCAAGGGCGTTGCCACCGCTGTCATTGCCGTGCAGCCCCCACGCGGGCGGTGCAGGTGGCGCGGCAGGTGCGGGCCGCTCCAGCGTGAACATCTTCTGCGAGAGGCAGCCGAGCTCGTCACGCGCGCCCAGCACGTGCATCACCTCGGGCCGTAGCCCTTGGGCCTGTGCGCCCGTGGCCACCACCATTTCAGCGGCATCCTCATCGAAGAACCACGGGTCGGACACCTCATCCTCCATGTCATTCATAAAGAGGCTCGCACCGCGTAGTTTGATGGGTGCATACTCTTCGGGCATCTCCAGCCAGATGAACTCCACCGCACCGTGGGCACCCGTAGCGGTGGCCGAGAGGGAAGCATCGGCACAGGTGTCGCACGAGACGAAGTGGCCGTTGGGGTGCTCGGTGGCGGTGGTGGAGAGGCGGAAACCGCGGGGGCTGTACAGTTCAGCCCGTGCGTAGGCATAACATCCTGTGGCATCGTTGATATTGATGCCGTAGCGGCCTGCGGCCATGCTATCAAGCATGACAAGACCATCGTACGTCTGCATCCAATGATAGTACTGGCCTTGGTTCCAACCTGAGGAAACACTGTTAGCTACCACATGGGTCATACCATCATCCCTGCTCCCGTTGATGTTGATGTTGTAGGGTGGCACGCCCCCGCTGATATGCAGTTCGATGGTGCCATCGGCCACGGTGCAGCCCGCGTGGGCGCTGCCGTACTTCTCAGGCGCAGTGGCCCATGCTGAGAGCTGGGGCCCCATGCCGACCTCTACGCTATCCTGGGCAGAGGTTCCGTTGGCATCGGTGACGGTGAGGGTGTAAATGCCCGCCTGGCCCACCCATAGCTCGTGCCATTGGTCGCCCAGCTGCTGGCCGTCATGCGACCAGCTGTAATAGTATGGCGGTGTGCCGCCCGTGACCGAGGCGTGGAGGCTGCCCTGCACCATGCCGTGGCAGCTGCCCGCGTGGCTGCTGATGTGGGCGGACATGCCCTGGGGCCCCAGCAGCTCCACCTGATACTCCGCTGTGCTTCCTTCGACATCGGTCACCGTGACGGTGTAGCTGCCCGCCCCGAGGCCGTTGCGTATCTGCGCACTGTCGCCATCGGCCCAGGTGAAACTGTAAGGGGGCATACCACCGTCCACGTAAAGTTCTATGAACCCGTCCGTGCAGTCGTGGCAGCTCACATTGTAGCCGCCCGGGTAGTGCGACCTGCTGTCGGTGACGGACATCTCCTCCACCCATTCCCAAGGCAGGCTGCCCTCCTCATGGAACACGCAGCCCAGCGCATCGGTGATGGTGATGCTGATGAGCGTGTCGATGGCGATGCCCACCAGGCTGTCGCCCGTGCTGCCATCGCTCCAAAGGATGCCATAGGGCGGCACCCCGCCCTCAATTCCTGCCAAATGAATTTTTCCATCGCTGCAAGTGTCACAACTGAAGAACTTGCCGTTCTCATAGACATGGGGCATCATATCGAGGATGTCAACCTCCTCGGGCATGTTGACGAATATGCTGTCGTCCGCGGTGCAGCCGTGGGCATCGGTGACGCGCACATGCTTCCATCCGCCCGAGGTCACCTTGGGCTGCTTCTTGAACGAGCCGTGCTCCCAGAGGTAGGAATAGGGTTCTGTGCCGCCCTCGACTGTAAGCATCAGTTGCACGCTGTCTTCAAAACACACGGCATGGTATCCCTGCCCGATGTCCTGAACCGTAAGTGTGGTGGCAAGAGGTGGCACGGTCATCACCTCCAACTGGGCGGACACGGTGTCGGCATTGGCATCGGTGACATGGACGGTGTAGATGCCCGCCTCGGTGATGGCGAGGTAGGATTGATTGAAAGCAACATCATACAAGGAGTCGTTGCGCGACCAGGCGTACTGATAGGGCGGTGTGCCACCGTTGGGGTGGGCGTTGAGCTGACCGCCACCGGCCATGCAGCTTGCGAGTCCGCCCGTGATGGTGGCGGAGAGAGGCGGTGGTGCGGTAAGCGTCCTGGTGCGGGTGCGTTCCACGTTGTTCTGGTCGGTAACGGTGACGGAGTAGGTGCCCGCACCCAGCCCCGTCAGCTCGGCCACGGTGTCACCCGTGTTCCAGAGGAACGAATAGGGCGGCATCCCGCCCACGGCCACGGCCTCGATGCTGCCGTCCTCCGCCCCCGCATGGCTCACATGGTGCCCGCCCGCATACTGATGGGCGATGAGGAACACCCCGAGCTGCTGCTCGAAGGCCATGCCGCGCGGGATCTCCATGGTGTCGCTCTGCCACAGGCATCCGTTGGCATCGGTGGCGGTGACCCAGTAGGTGCTGTCCGCGTGCATGCCCTCCAGCAGCATGGCCGTATGGCCTGTGCTCCACAGTACGGAGTAGGGTGTGGTGCCACCAGTGAGGTGAAGTTGCACGGTGGCATCGTTGCAGGTGTCGCAGCTGAAGGGCGTGCCATTGGCCTGCGGCAGGTAGTTCATGATGGCGGAGAATGGCGCGGGGCCCTCCACGGTGATGCTGTCCGTGGCGTGGCAGTTGCTGTGGTCCGTCACCTGCACGTGGAACATGCCCCACTGGCCCTGCATCTTGCGTTTCACCTGCTGGGTGAACGCGCCTGAGTCCCAGTGGTAGGCGTAGGGAGGGGTGCCGCCCGATGCGGAGACCGATAGCGTGACGGTGTCGGCCGGGCAGAGCGGGTCGCCATTGTGCGACATGGTGAGGGCCATGGGCGCGGGGGAGGCGACCGATACGCTATCCGTCACCATCGCCCCGCAGGATGAGGTCACCGTCACAGCATACGTCCCCGCCCCGAGACCTGTGGCCTGCAAGGTGCTGTCGCCCGTTGACCATCCTATGCTATATGGTGCGATGCCCCCGCTCACCGATACGGAAGCGCTTCCGTTGGTCACGTCATGGCAAGATGCGGGCACTGATGAGAGCGAGAGCTGGAGCAGCGGGGGCTGGGCGAGTGTCACCGAGGCACTGTCCTGCGCGCCCGTGCTGTCGGTCACAACGACCTGATACCATCCTGCCGTAAGCCCGGAGATGCCGGCCGTGGTGTCGCCCGTGCTCCACAGGTAGGTGTAGGGCGGGATGCCGTCCAGCATCGTCAGGCCGATGCTGCCGTCCGATGCACCATGAGTGCTGATGTGATACGCCCCGTCATGGTAGGTCTGCGGCTGCAACGGGATGGACAGCTGGGCCGATGCGGTTGCCGGGGCGAGGATGCCGAGACAGCAGGCGGCAACGAAGTGCCAAGCGCGGGTAAGGGTTGTTCTCATGGTGTATGAGGTTTACTGGGTTGACAGGGTTGATGGAGTCGATGGAGTTGACAGGGTTGATAGGGTTGATAGGGTTGATGGAGTTGACAGGGTTGATGGAGTTGATGTGTGTCTGAGGGTGAAGAGTCAGGTTGTCGGCACAAACCACTGAAATCGGTTTTATACCGCAGAGCCAACTTTTGGGCATTCGTTCCCTTGTGAGATGACCATTAAGTCATTTACGTGCTTGTTAGAAAATTGTATTACAAATACTTACAATAAAGGTTGGCCACCGTTCCGTTCCAAAGTGAAGGTGAATTCCCGCAGTGAACTATTTTCTGCCGCGCCTCTCTCAAAAGCCCTCCATTGCCTAAGATACAGCACCTATGTATCTGGTAATCAGATGAAAAAGGGAGGGTAGGGTCTGAAAGTGGAAGTTTTTCCTCATGTGCCACCGAAGCGTGAGCGGGGAAGGCCACAACGGGCTCAGATGCTTGTGCGAGGTAGGACAGCCCGGTGGCGGGAGTTCCGCCAAGGGTCTTGAAAGGGCATATCTGCACGCGACTCGCCATGAGACACAGGTCATTTAATGATTCCAGCGGGCCGGGGCGATGCAGTCCTTTCGGATCACAAAGTGGCGAACTCCCCGTTACCTGCCGGAATCGACCTCAGGGCCAGGGCCCTGAACATCCGTTGTTGTTGCCAAAGGAAGACAAACTTCTGCAATAAGGAATTTCCTTGACGTTAATTTTCCGTGAACACGAAAAAAAACGTACTAAGTAAGCCGTACCACACACTCGTTATCAACCAAAAGATGTCATTCACCTGCTCTCTGGCCTCGAATATGGGAAAAGCCGATGGCTGGGCGGAGGTCCTCATCCAAATGTTGCGGTTCAAGATGCGTGATCTGATGACCTTGAATCCTGCACAAGCCCGTTCTGACGATATTTGTCCATTGAAACCACCCATTGTGGCACAACCCTGCATCGAGAAGCCCCCTCCAACTATTCATTACTGAGAACATGAGCACACCACTATTATTGCGCGTTTGTCTGTCGGCCTTGATGCTGGTGGGCATCACTGAATCATCAACCGCACAGCGCAGGTCCACTGCGTCTGAAAGCAGCGCCACCGACCCCAGGGAGGTGGTCGCGGCCCTTTACAACGGTGGGCTGCTCACGGGTCTGAACCCAGAGAAGGAGGTTGTAGAACTGCGCTCGGAGACCACCAAGCATTTCAGGAACGAGGACGGCACGATGACGGCCATCGTTGGTTCCGGGCCATTGCATTACCAGAAAGATGGTGAATGGCACACCGTGCTCTCACACATCTTCCCCAACAATAGCGGTGAAATGCCTACCTACCGTTATGCGGCCACATACAACCGTCACCTGATGTATTTCCCCGAACGGCCGGGACTTCCCATCGTCACCAAGAAAGACGGGCTTGTGCTGGAGGAATGGGGTAACCCTGCCCTTGTGTGGCTCGATGCGCAGGGCAATGTGCTATCTGAGATGACCGCCAACCCGGCTGCCACTGCGAGCGTGACTGAGGGTGACATCGTTTACCCTGACATATTCCCGGGCATTGACGCGGTGATGTTCAACCGTACCCATTCCAAGAAACTGAACTATGTGCTGAAAAATGCAGGGGCATTGGCCAATGCGCCAGCGGGTGCGGTCTATCTGTCCTTCCGTGAGACCGTGCGTACAGAGGACGGCCTCACTGTGACCCAAGACCATGCGGCAGATACACGTTTCTCGAAGATAAGGTCGGGACATGTGCAAGGCGATGTTCTTTTCACGGACAGCCGGGGTGAGGCGGTGTTCAAAGTTCATGCGCCTGTTTTCCATGACATCGTGAAAGGCGGTGAATGCACCGACCCGGGCTTTGACACCACGGCATTGAATGATGATGCATATATCGAAGGCGCCTTTCTGGTGAAGGATCAAGGAAACGGTAAGCTGCACGTGAACCTTCTGGTGCCGATGGATTGGGCAACGGCAGCACACAGGAGGTATCCGCTGACCATAGACCCTATCACCAACTTCTACCCTGTGGCGGCCATCACGAATGTGCAATGGCCCACTTTCACGGTTTTCCGCGGTGGTAACTCGGGCGGATACGGCTGCAACACGGGACAATATGCGGGCCGTCAGTATCCAGCCAGCGACATCTCCTACGGATGGGTGGACACCACGTGGCCAGTGAGCAACCCATACCTCTACGGCTATGCGACCTTCGACATCTCCGCGATACCCAACAATGCCTGTATCCTCTCTGCCGACTACAACTGGTACCGCTATGGGGGCAGGACCTGTGGCGATGCCATCCGTCTGAAGTTCGGAATGGTGGCGGGCAATGCAGACCTCTCGCTACCGACCACCTGCGACCCTCTGGGCAATGCCATTCTCAACAATAACGCGTACTACAATGGCACGAACAAGAATGGCTCTGGTTGGCAGAATCAAGCAGGTAATACCAATGACGTGGTCAATGCGCTGCCATCGAACCGTATCACCATGGGGTGGGCCTACAACGGTGGGGATGACTGCTGCACCTTCGCGTGTGGTGGCAATGACGGTGCCTACCACAATGTTTACGGCTTTGAACAGCCGACCTTGAAACCGTATGTACGCATCAACTATGAAACCCCATCGGTCGCACCGTTGAGCATCAACTCAAGTCAACCATCGGCCTGCATCGGACAGAATACCACGCTGGCCATCGCTGGTGGCACGCTCGGCTCCGGTGCGACTTGGAGATGGTATGCCGGGAGCTGCGGGGGTACGCTTGTCGGAACGGGCCCCTCAATCACCGTATCTCCCAATGCGACCACAAACTACTTCGTGCGCGCTGAGGGCGGCTGTGGCAACACGTCATGTGTCTCCATCACCCTGTTCGTGAATGAGGTGCCCGGACTTACCGCAAACCCGACCTCTCAGACCATTTGCACGGGCACGCCTGTGAACATCAACCTGTCATCCAACCTGTCCGGGACGGCATTCAGCTGGACTGCGGCAGCCACAGGGCCGGTGACAGGTCAAGGAGCAGGCAATGGCAACCAGATAGGGCAGTTGCTCACGAACTTCGGCACAGTGAGCGGTACAGTCACCTACACTGTGACCGCTACGAAGGACGGATGCAGCTCTGCCCCCATTTCAATCCCTGTCACAGTCAACCCAGTTCCGTCAGGCAGCGCTACGGTGGTGACCAACCCCATCTGTGGAGGCAATCCGACCAATATCACTCTGAACTCCAACCAGCCTGGCACAGTATTCAACTGGATGGCCACGGGGTCGTCTGACCTCAGTGGATTCGGACCCGGATCGGGCACCTCCATCAATCAGGTGATCGAGAACACAGGTACTTTCTCTCAAGTGGTCACTTACACCATCACACCGGTATTGGGAACCTGCACCGGTGCGTCCTTTCAAACCTTCCAAAGTGTTCTTCCGGCCCCTACGGTGAATATCTCGACCACCACCCCATCTTTCTGTAGCGGTGGCAATGCTTTCGTGAACATATCACCGAGTTCAGGCACTGTGAGCTGGACTGCGACCGGAAGCCCGAACGCCACAGGTTTCACCGCAAGTGGCTCAGGAACATCTATCATCCAGACGCTGTCCACCTCTGATGCTGCCCCTGCCACAGTGACCTACACTGCCACTGCGAGCGATGGCGGATGTACCGGATCACCTGCGTCCACATTTGTCACCGTACTGCCCCCACCTACCGGAGGCATAACAGGCACAACCGCCATCTGCAGCGGAGAACCCGCCACCCTGACCTTCGACCTCCCATCGGGAACAGGACCTTACAATGTGGTTTACAATCCCGGAAACCAATCGCTCTTCGGTATTGAGGACGGGCACACCGTGACTGTATGGCCCTCATCCAACACAACCTATTCGCTGGTGAGCATCACCGATGCCAACGGATGCGTCCGTAACAGTGGTTTCAGCAGTGCGGCCACAGTGACCATCGGTCTGCCCCCGAACGGGACAGCAAACCCAGGCAGTGTATCGTTTTGCTCCGGTGGCACTACTTCCATCAATCTGAGCGGTGACCAACCCGGCACCACATTCACTTGGACTGCCAGTGCTGGCAGCGGATCACCATCCGGATTTTCCAATGGGAGCGGTAATTCCATCTCACAGACACTTACAAACCCTGGGCCTGGTACTGCCTCGGTGATGTATCTGGTGACCCCTGCACTGGGAACATGCACCGGGTCTCCATTTCCAGTGATGGCAACGGTGCGGCCCATTCCCACCCTGACCCCCAATGCGACAGAACAGACCATCTGCTCCGGTCAGCAGACGAACATCACTTTCACACCAAATCCTCCGACCGCTACTTCGGCATGGACGGTATCGGTCGACCCTGGAATCGGGAACCATGCACCGGGCAATGGAGTCGCTATCCAACAGACGCTTACTAATACATCACTTTCTGAAGGGATTGCAACCTATACGGTGACCCCCGTATGGGGAACTGGTGTGAACCAGTGTCTCGGAGAACCTTTCGATATTCCAGTGACGGTGAATGTCATCCCCACCATCACCACAACACCATCCGCGCAGGTCATCTGCACCGGGGCGGAAGCAAACATCGGCCTCTCCTCCCCTGTCACAGGAACAAGTTTCACTTGGAGTTCTTTCGCATCAGGCGGTGCTACGGGGCATTCGGGAGGTTCGGGCAACACCATTTCCCAGACCCTGACCAATGATGCCACAACGGTGGGAACCGTTACCTACACCATCAATGCCTCTGTGACGGGCTGCACAGCCTCCTCTGTAAATGCCACGGTCACCGTGAACCCAAGGCCGAATGCTACGCTCAGTGGGATTTCGCCCATCTGTTTCGGGGAAGGAACGGACATCACCCTGAACGCCAATCCGGGTGTCGGACCGTTTGACATCACCTTGACTGACGGCACGGACACTTATGATTTCGCGGCCGTTGCCAACGGAGGCAGTGTGCCTATGCAGCCTGATGCCACAACCACCTACAGTCTTGTCTCCCTCTCTGACAATTCCACAGGTTGCGAACGCACATCGGGTTTCAGCGGTTCCACGACCGTGACCGTGCACCCACTGCCAGTGGTCAGTATGGATGGGATTGCCTCCTCGTACTGCGAATCTGATGCTGATGCTGTTGTCTCCGGCAATCAGGGTAGTGCAGGAAACTTCTCGGGATGGAGTGGACTTGTAGCCAACTCTGATGGCACGGTCACATTCTCCCCATCCCAAGCTGGTCCCGGTGGGCCTTACAACGTGTCGTACACCTACACGGACGGCAATGGATGCACCGATGTAGCATCAGTAGATGTAACCGTGGATGCCCAGCCTACTGCCAATGGCGGGTCTGATACGTTCGTATGCGATGCGCTGACCCACACTTTGAACGCCACTTCTTCGGCCTTCTTCGGGGGATGGACTGCCACGGGCCCGGGCACACCTGCGTTCAGTGATGTGCTGAGTGCAGCATCTTCCGTGGATGTCTCTGAGGCAGGTGTTTATGAGTTCAATTGGATTGTGGTGAATGGCGACTGTTCGGCATCGGATGCAGTGGAGGTGACTTTTGCAGAACCAGAAGCAGAGCCGACAACAGCTTGCTATGAAACCGCCATCTTCAACACCACGACCTGTGTTTGGGATGTGACGGGAACGCAGCCCGCTGAGCCGACAACCGCGTGTTACGAGACCGCGACCTTCAACACCACAACCTGTGCTTGGGATGTGACGGGCGACCAACCAGCAGAACCGACAACGGCCTGCTACGAGACCG
>CAZCNS010000003.1:0-330860 GCA_964500205.1 uncultured Chryseobacterium sp.
AGTACTCTAAGCCCCCCCCCTTCAATTTCTACTATCGTAGATATGGCGAATCAAACTCGGCTATTCAACTCTAAGCCCCCCCTTCAATTTCTACTATCGTAGATACGGCACAATTAAGAAAGTGGAGGTGCTCTAAGCCCCCCCTTCAATTTCTACTATCGTAGATGCGGATCCTTTCGCCTCCGCAAATAGTTTCTAACCCGATGCCCCTGAGCATGTCTATTGCATCCCCTTGGAGGCCATGCAGGGCAACACGCTCACCTTCGAGGACGTGCGCCCCTATTGGAAAAAGACCACCGAGCGCACCGCCTTCTATTGGGACAGCGAGAGCCGCATGTTGCGGTAGAGGGGCGAATCATCGCGTCTCTGTCCCGCCTGAGGCGCACTCTCTGGGTAACATCCCGTGAGCAATTGGAATCATTACCTTGCTACCCCACAACATGCCATGAGAACACCACAGAAAGAAGTTTACGTCTGGTTCGGGGTCTTTGCCCTGACCACCGTGGCCTATCAGCTGGTACAAGACCGGTTGCGTCCGGGCTACACAGGTGAGGAGGCATGGGTGGTCTATCTGCTGGGCGTGGCGCCCAATTTCTTTCCCGCCATAGGGCTGCCTGCCCTGTTCGTCATCCTGCTGCCGGAGGTCATGCGGCAGCAGCCGCCCGATGCATGGAGGGTGCGCCACCGGCACATTGTGGCCAATAGCATTGCCCAGGTCGGTCTGTTGGGTTGGGAATTCATGCAACTGGCCACCAAACGGGGCCATTTCGATTGGCATGATGTGCTGTGGACGCTGATAGGGGCCGCGGTGTTCCAAGCGCTGTGGGCTGGCGCGCACCGGCATCGCAGTTAGAGCCGCTGCCTGTGGCAACGGGTGTTTATGTTAAGCGCGTGGAGACGGGTAGGGTAGTGGAAACGCGGAGGGTGCTGCTGAGATAGGCCGCCAGCCTTTGGCCTTAAGCTGCAAGCCACAAGCCATTAGTTTCAAGCACTGACGGATAAAACGTTTGACGATAAACTCAACCGCTATAAGCTTATGGCTCGCAGCTAAAGGCTTATGGCTTTCAAAAAGAAACCATGAAACGCAACTACACCCGCCCATCCATCCGCAAAGTGACCATAGACAAGGAGATCAGCATGGTGATGATGTCGCCACCCACAGAGCCGGGCGTGGGCATCATGCCCAAGGGCTTGAATATCTTGCGGTGGATGAGGTGAATCAATCGGATGGGAATCATGTTGACGTAACGCTTTGTCGGCTTGGTCGGCCGTCTATCTTTGATCCCGTGTTTCGCATCGGGATCATAGACGACCACCAACTGTTTACAGACGGGTTGTCATCCGCACTGAGAATAAAGGATGAGGTGACCTCGGTAGAGGTGCTCAATAGCCCGGAAACCGCTGAGGAATGGTTCTCTGACAAAGATTTTGATGTGGTTATGTTGGACGTGATGATGCCTTCCATGTCAGGTGTGGAACTTATCCCGCTCATCATGAAGAAAGGCATCAAAGTGCTTGTCGTCACCTCGCGCAGCGATCGGGAGATGCTGAAACGCTGCATGGCCAGCGGAGCGCATGGATTCTGCTCCAAGAACACCTCCGTGGCCGAACTGCTGAGTGCCATGCAAAAGTTGATGCAGGGTGAGACTTATGTGTGCTCAGGTCTTGGCGTTAATGCTGAACCGCGAACTGAGCTACAAGAGCTCACTGACAGGGAGAAGGAGGTGATTCGATTGTTGGCGAAAGGCTACTCCTCCAGACTTATCGCTGAGGAACTGTTCATCACAGAGCACACGGTAAACACACATCGCAAGCGCATGTTGCGTAAGTATGGGTGCAATACCACCACAGCCCTTATTGACAAGCTGGTCATGGCCGGGGTGGACCTGTCGGCTTGAACTGAAGTTCCACGCAGGTGCCCCCTCCGTTCGGGGTGTGAATATCAAGTTTGGCACCGTGCTTCTCAGACAGATGTCGGAGATTGGCAAGCCCTATCCCATTGGAATCGGCACCCATGCCCTTCCCATTGTCCGTGATCCGTATTGTGAGCAGCTGGTCCTTAAAGATGCTTTCAACCGTCACCTCTGTTCCCTCCGAATGCTTCATGGCGTTACTGATGCCTTCATGCATCACACGATACATCAGCATGCGTTCTGTGTCGGTCAGGTTGTCAATTACCTCAGGATGATCCAACAGCAGGTTGAGTTCCAGAGGGCCTGGCCTGAAGCGGTTCTCTAAGAAGGCTGCCAGTCGTTCCTGAAAGCGTGCCCCCTCATATTCTCCGAACGGGAGCAGCTCATGCGAGAGGTCACGCACCTGCCCGTAGAGGGCATCGAGCCTTTGGCGCAAGTCTGCAAGCTGCACTTCGCGTTGTTTCGGTTCTGAGATGCTGTTGATGTAGTCGGTGAGATAGGTCATACCTGAAAGCGATCCCGCTACGGTGTCGTGCAGAATGCTGGAGATGCGTCTGCGCTCCTCCTCCACGGCCATCAGCATCTGCCGGTCATTCTCATGCTGCTGGTCGAACAGGAGCCGCTCGACCTGCTGTCTTCGAGCGCGGTAAATGGTGAGGGCCATGCCGGCTATGAGTACAATGAGGAGCAGCAGCGAGATGCCCAGCAAAAGCCTCTGCTGGTTCCGCACGTCCTCACGCAGCTGCGCTGCCTCCAGTTCTGCGATACGTGCATCCTTCCGCTCCGACTCGTACTGAGCGTTGAGGCGTGCGAGGGTCTCCTCCAGTTCCTGCTCATGGATCTCATCCTTCACGTCTGCCAGTTGCTTTTGCAGACGGTACGCCTCCAAGTGATCGTCAAGCGAATCTGCCGCTTCCACCATCACCCTAAGCAGTTCGCGTTTCACATGGGGCTGGTCAAAGCGATAGCTCAGGCCCTGTTCGGCCGCCTTTCTGGCATCTCTGTATATTACGTTCTTGTTCTGCGCATTGGCCAGTTGCTGATAGGCGTTGGCGATCATAAGTGCGTTGCCGGTGCGTTCGATGGCAGCGAGTGATCCCTCGGTCATGTTGAGGTATTCCGGGTAATCTCCTTTATCGTGAAAAGCAAATCCCATGATCTGTGCGGCCCGTGATTCCATGTAGTGAAAGCCATGCTCGCGGCCAACTTCCATGCCCTGAATGGCATAGTGCAGTGCGGAGTCCAGTTCGCCAGTGTTGTATTTCAGGAATGCAAGGTTGAGGTATGCTCCGTTCAATAGTTTCTCAGTCGGTGCGTGTTTGCCAAGTCGGTAGGCAAGGTGAGCGGCCTCGCTGGCCCGTGTCATGTTACCTGCCATGGCATGGTAGCCGGTGAGCTGATTGCTGCCCGCTACGATGGCTGCCGTGTCAGTGACGCCTGCATCCAGACGCTTCTGAACCGCCACGCAGTGCAGGCCGAACAGCTCTCCTTCAGGCATTTCTGCGTAGGTCTGCGCCAGCAGGATATGCAGCCAGAGGCTGGTGTTCTGATACTTGGAGTCATCCTGTTCCATAGGCAAGAGCAAGGTCTCAGCCCGTTGGAGACGCCTCAGTCTTGCATCTATGCCGTCCTGACCCAGCATGGCCTGCATCATCAGCATGCGGGCAACTTGGAGAGGAGCCTGACCGATGGTGTCATGCTGTTGGAGGAATTCCTCGGCCTCCTGAAGGCAGCAGCCCGAAGTGGCGCAGTGGAATACATGATCGAGTCGCGCTGAAGTAGCACCCGCAGCTGTGGTCACGGCATGCTTCGCACAAGGCCACTGAGCTTGTACTGTCTTAAAGGGCAGGAGTAGCCAAAGCGACAGAAAACATCCTGCAATAACCCTCATGGGGAGAAAACGCGCTTTCATCGATTCTGAGGGTAAACATAGCGTTATCCACATTCCATATGTCTAAATATGGTGAAATTCACCATTTGTGGGTACAAACTTTTCTTGCAAATGGTACGTAATTGCCTCCCGAAACCCATTAACAGGAATGACCATGAAAAAACTCTCTTTACTCCCGATTCTTCTTGCTCTGATGGCATGGACCATGCCCGATGCCGTAGCACAGAACCTTGTCGTATCCGGTGCGCCTGATGTAGATTTTAACGGCACTTATGTGCCATCTGGGACTGAGAATGGCAAGACCCTGTACCGGTTCGCTGCCAACAACAAGGTGATGTTTTATGATTTTGGCCGATGGGGAATCGATGAAGATTTCGGTTGCTGTTACTGTTGTGGTAGGTACGAGGCCAACGGCAGTGATGATACGCCTCCCGCTTCAGGTTGGGAGGATTTCGGCCTTCCTGTTCCTGGCATGTCTGTGCTGCCCGAAGGCCGCGCCCTCACCTACAGCCCTGCGCTCTTTCGAGAGACCCCGTCCAATGACGGCTCCATGGGGAACACCATCACCATCACCTACAACGGCTTCGGGGGAGATTTTCTCACGGGCACTGTGGGTGAGAATTATGTGGCAAGTGGCAAGGTCACCGTAAGCAACGTTCCGGCAGGTCTCAGCGCATCCATCATCCTTTCTGCGTCCAACACGCTCACTTTCGCACTCAATGGCAGTGCCACCTCCCATACCAATGGTGATGATGTGAGCAACCTCACCGTGGTATTCAGTGACCTCGCATTCGACCAGGGCGATGCATTTGATGTTTTCGGATATGACCGGGCGAACCTTGTGGTCGATTTCCGTGGACTGCTCACTGTGTGTGCCTCCGGTTGCAACCACAGCACCATTCAGGCTGCTGTAAATGCCGCCTCAGATAACGATGTCATTCAGTTGGCGGCAGAGACGTTCACGCAATCGACCGTCATGGTCGGTAAGTCTTTATTGATCATTGGGGCAGGGGCCGGTCAGACCATTGTGCAGGCTAATGCAAATCCCGGAGTGGCCGGGCATCGGGTCTTTCAAATGGTAGGATTCACTGCCGACATTGTGTTTACAGACCTCACTATCAGACATGGTCACCTGACATCAGGTTTCGGTGCCGGGGTCTATGGCGATCAAGTCGCCTCCGTGGAGCTGCGCAGATGTGAGGTGGTCAACAATAGCACCAGTGCGAGCAGTGCTTTCGGAGCGGCCATCTACTTTACAGGTGGTCCGTTGAGATTGTATGATTGTCTCATTGCCAATAATACCGCGCATTGCACAGGTTCGAACCCATCGGCAGGCGGTGCCATTGAGTGCCAGGAGTTGGAAGCTGTTAACTGCACCTTTTCCGGCAATCAGCTCACACGCGTGTCTGGCACGAATTCCCGAGGTGGTGCGATCAATGCCTTTTTGGGGGGGGCGAAGGTTATTCGCAACTGCACTTTTACAGGCAACAGCAGTCCGGGTTTTGGAGGAGCGGTCCATTTTGATAATGCGGATAACGTTGTGATGGAGAACGTCATACTCTATGACAACAGCGCGCCCACAGGTGCGGACCTTTATCGAAATGGGGGTACGGTCAATGCCAGCCATTGTATCATCGGCAGCTCTGCCGCGAACTCCGGCAACGCGATCAACGGCACATCCCTCAACATCAGCACTTCTGATCCGCTGCTCGAGGCATTGGCCGACAACGGTGGGCCTACATTCACCCATGCCATCGGAGTGGGCAGCCCGGCCATCGGTGCAGGCACTTCCACAGGCGCACCCACTCTCGACCAGCGCGGCTATGCCCGCATTGGTGCCATTGACATCGGGGCGTATCAGGCCAACGGTGTGCCATCTTGGACGGGCATCGTCAGCAACATCTGGAACAACCCCGCCAACTGGGCCGGTGGCGCAGTGCCCGGTGGGGATGATGACGCCTACATCACCTCCGATGTCATTATCACCGATGACCCTGACGCGCCCGCCACGTGCAACAACCTTACGATTGTCGGTGGTGCGAACCTGTGGGTGCGCCCCGGTAAGGCCCTTACTGTGGAAGGCAACATGACCGTGAATGGCTCTGCTACATTGGAGAGCAGCGCCACGGGCACCGGCACCATCATCACCCTCGGCACGGTGGGCGGCAGCGGTACTTTCATTGCGCAGCAGTACCTCACCGGCAGCGGGGGCGGCACGCCTGACGGCCGCCACTGGTACGTGGCCCCAACGGTGGGCAACACCAACAGCGGGGCGTTCTCCGCAGCGGGCGACAACCGCCTTTGGGCGCACGATGAGGTGGCCGAGGCCGGAGGCTCCAATGGCGCAGGCTGGAGCGAGATCACTGACGATGCCACTGCCCTGAGCTCCATGCGTGGTTATCTCGCCCGCTTTGGTGCCACCGAGACGGTAGAATACTCAGGGGGCGTATTCAATACCGGCAACCTAAGCCTCACAGACCTCAGCCGCACAGGCACGACCAACAGCAGGCGTGGCTACCAGCTCGTTGCCAATCCCTATCCGAGCTTCCTCAACTGGGATGATGCCTACAGTGCCGGTAGCATCAACCTGCTGCCCACGGTCTGGTACCGTACAGAGCAGTCAGGTAGCATGGTCTTCGCCACCTACAATGCCCTGCTGGGCGAGGGTGTGCTGGGCGCCACGCGCGACATCCATCCAGGACAGGCATTCTGGGTTCGGGTCGATGGGGACGGCAATACAGGTATCCTCGCGGTGAACAACGACATGCGCAGCCACCGCGATGCAGAGACCATGCGCGATGGCATCGACCTGATCCGCCTCACACTGACCAACGGGACGCAAACCGATGAGTCGATGGTCTTCTTCAACGACCTGGCCAGCAACGGTGCCGACATCTACGACTCGGAGAAGCAGATGGCCCCTGCCGAGGTGCCGCAGCTCTGGAGCAATGTTGAGGGCACAAGGATGGCCATCAACGGCATCAATAGCCCCGAGACGCAGCCCACCGTGCCGCTCGGCATCCGCGTGCAGAGTGCGGGCAACTACACCATCACAGCCACCGAGCTGGACCTGCCCGTGGGCGCATGGTTGGAGGACATTGCCACTGGCGCATTCCAGAGCCTCGACAGCGAGCCGAGCTACACCTTCACGAGCGAAGGCGGCACGGTCAACGGCCGCTTCGTGCTGCATTTCTCTGCACAGGTAGTCGGCTTGGACGAGATGGCATCGGGCATCGACATCTTTTCCTTCGAAAAGAACATCAACATCATCCTCAGCGAGGAGACCCGTGGCGTGGCAACCGTGATGGACATGGCAGGACGTGTCATCACCACCTCTGCGTTGCAAGGCCAGCGCACCACCATCCCGATGGACGTTACCACCGGCATCTACATCGTTCGCGTGGAGACGGAGAAAGGAGTGGAAACGCGGAGGGTGCTGCTGAGATAGGCCGCAAGCCTTTGGCCTTAAGCTGCAAGCCACAAGCCATTAGCTTCAAGCACTGACGGATAAAACGTTTGACGATAAACTCAACCGCTATAAGCTTATGGCTCGCAGCTAACGGCTTATGGCTTTCAAAAAGAAACCATGAAAAAGAAGACCTACACCCGCCCATCCATCCGCAAAGTGACCATCGACAAGGAGATCAGCATGGTGATGATGTCGCCACCCACAGAGCCGGGTGTGGGCATCATGCCCAAGGGGTTGAATATCTTGCGGTGGATGAGGTAGAGGACGGAGAACCTGATACACCCTGACTGTAATGTCACGGCAAAAGGTTCAATAAAGCGGAATCTCCCTTGTGCTTTGTAGTTGCCTAAGTCAGCTTTTCACTAAGGCTGCCTTATGCTCATTAACTCTTGCTCCAATTGCAGCTTGACGTTCTGCTGGGCGGTGGTCAGTACACCGTTAAGCAGGTCGTTCTGCTCGTAGGGATCACTTGTAAGATGATACATCTCCTCGTCTCCAGCATCTGTCAACAGCAACTTGTATTCACCATTGCTGATGGTCCATGACTCCAGAGCATCATCTTTGAGTTCGGAGTATTGAAAGTCGCGGATGCTACCTGGTTCAGACAACAATTGCTTGAATCCTCGGCTGTCATGATACTCGTTCACGTTCACACCAGCGATCTGCGCAATGGTTGCAAAAAGGTCTGTGCCTGTGAGCAGGCTGCTGTCCGCACCGGTTCTTGAGACCCCACCGCCTGCAATGAACAATGGTGTATTGATGCCACCTTGATAGAGCGTGTTCTTCACGTTGGCACTTGTGTATGGGGTTTGTGCCACTTGGCTGGGTGTGCCATTGTCCCCGATGAAGATGATCACTGTCTGCGCCCTTTGTTCTTGCGGCAGGTTCTCCAGAAATCGCCCGATCTGAAAATCCATGGCCTCAATAGCGGCCATGTAGTAGGGCATGGCATTCATGCCGGGAGCGTACTCAGGCAGTGCGCCCTGGCTGTGCATATTGCCGGGTGGCACGTGAAAGGGAGTGTGCGGGGCATTGTATGCCAGCCAAAGGAACCACGGTCGGTTCTGCTGATTCACCCAGTCGATGGCCAGGTCGGTGAACCGCTCCGTGGCATAACCGGTCTGCAAGGTGGTGGCTCCATCCTCGGTGAGCTGCCATTGGTAATAACTGTCCACAGCGCCACGTATCAACCCCGCGTAGTGGTCTATGCCGAAGGACTCGGGGTTGAAACCGGCATTGTTTCCGGACAGATGCCATTTGCCCACCACTGCAGTGGCGTAGGCGTTGCTGGTGTTGTCCGAGATGTATCTCTGAAGTACCGTCTCGGATGGGTCAAGTACATCGCCCACCCCTTTCACACCGGTGCGGTGGCCATACTTGCCGGTGATGATGGCCCCTCTCGTTGGAGTGCAGGTGGGATTGACCCAGAAATTGCTGAACGTCAGGCCGCTGTTCCTGATGGCATCCATGTGGGGCGTGTTCGGCTTTACCGCGCCTTCCTGAAATCCATTGATGGCATCTTTCCCGAGGTCATCGGCAATGATGAAAAGGATATTGGGGCGATTGGCACCGTTCTCCTTTGAGCAGGACAGCACCGTAGCCATTAGTGCGAGTGTACACGCTTGTTTCCACATGCTGCAATCCTAAGTTTTTTAGAGCGTTCCTCGGTAGCATCCAATGTTATACGGAAAATCGTAGGTCCAGTGGTAATGATACATGTTGACCATCTGGCCGTCCCATAGCACAGGGTGCGTGTGGCCGTGGCACTCGTCCAGGTCTGCCGATACCAGTATCTCACCATCCTCACCATGAGGCCCGTAGATGCCGAAACCATCGAGCATGTAGCCCATCAGCGCAGAGTGCCCATGCTCGTGTGGATGAATGTGGTCTTGCAGATCCTGTGCGGGGAAGTGATAGTGGTATCTCTCGGTGCCATCGGTGTGTCCACCGAACCTGTCGAGCATCTCGTGTGCCGCGGCATCTGTTCCAAGCGTTGATGCACCATGGTAAATAGCGGCACCCGTAAGGGAGAAACCGGCAGGCCCGAAGCCCACGCAGGTCGGGCTGGCTGCTAACACCGGCATTGCCGGCAGGGTGTAGTTCACCTCCTGTTCGGAGATGATGTTGGGGTTCTTGTCATAGTTCCATGCCTCAGTGCCGGGCTGTATCGGGAATATGCCCGTGGGATGGTCAGGCAGGTTGTTGCCCGTGATGATCCTGTTCCCATTACCATCCAAGGTGATGCTGAACTCATGATTCCAACTCACATTGCCTTCTACCTGAGGCTTCTGCGTGTAGTCCCAAGTGCCATCCGGGTTGGTCCAGTCCGCTGCATCGTTTGCACCGGCCCCATTGGCGGGAAGCCCGCAGAGCCAAAGAGACAGGAAATCGGGAAAGGGGTCTCCTTGGTTCCGTATGAGGATATTGGTTGGAGGTGTTCCCCCAAAAGGAAGACGCGTGAGGTCGGGTGTCTGAGAGGGGTTGGGGTCTGATGGGCCTTCATCTTTGGAACAGGCATTTAGCATTGCTATTGCTACGAAAGCCAAGATAAGTTGTCTCACGGTTTGGTTTTTTTGAAGTGAAAAATCTGTCGCTTTTAGAATTTTCAACAATCATGCCGCAATGCGGACTGTTGAACTGCAACATAGCTTGAATGTTGATGCAGCCGTAAAGTAGCTGTTATTCTCTTTGTTGTGAACAATTGGCGCTTTCGCGTGCAGAAGTAAACAACCCTTATGCTGTTAGATATATATAAATCAGTATGTTATTGATTCATCGATGTGAGCAATCTCAATCCCGGCATGTTATCCTATTCATCCTCTCAAACAACGTCAAGTAGGTCAAGCCGTTTGTCCGGTAGGGCATTGCTGTCAAGGTAATGACGCAGCTCGGTCACCATGCCTTCTTTGACAAACGAACCGAGAAACTTTTGACTCTTCCAAATTGCACGCATTGTCTGCCCCGTATTTTGCAGGAAGGCGCAGCCTCGTGCGGGCGGGACAAACCTAAAGGCGAGCGGGGATGTGTAGCTTTACATCGTTCCGCTTTGGATAAGGCATACCTACACCCTCTGCATCATGCAAAAGACCCGTGATCTGTTCCAAGAACTGGCAACCTATGTGGAGTCTAATTATGTGAACATGGGTCTCATCCTGCTATTCATGGCAGCGGGATGGGCATTGGCCAACTTCATCAAGCGAAGAGTGCGGTTGCGTCTTATCGCAAAGTCGCCTAATCATGTCACGGCCACTTTCATCTCGCAACTCATCAGTTTCACCCTGAAATCGGCAGTGGTGGTGGCTGCATTGTATCTGTTGGGTCTTGAAGGTTTCACGAACAGGATACTGGCAGGAGCCGGCCTGCTCACCTTTGTTATCGGATTCGCATTGAAGGATATCGGGGAGAACTTTCTGGCAGGTATAATCCTGGCCTTCAAGAGTCCTTTCAGAATGGATGACATGATAGAAGTTGAGGGCATTGTGGGTTTCGTGAAAGACATCAGCATACGCGAGACCATGCTCAAGACCCCTGACGGCAAGGATGTGTTCATGCCCAACGCCATCATGCTGAAGAATCCCTTGTTCAACTACACCTTGGATGGTTTTCTGCGTTATGAATTCGTCATTGGCATAGCCTATGAGAACAACCCAACGGAGGCGATCAAGCTCATTATGGAGACGGTGAAGAAAATGCCTGATATTCTTAACGGGGAGAAAAGCCCTGTCATTATGATCGATGAATTCGCCACGAACACCATCAATCTGAAAGTAAGGTTTTGGGTGGATACTTTTAAGACGACCAGGCAGTCTGTCCATATGAGCATTCGCTCGGAGGTCATGGACAAAGTGATCACCACCATGCTGGCCCATGGTTTCAGCCTGCCTGCCTCAGTGGTGGAACTGAAGAATTACGGTGCGTCCGATGGTTTGCTTGTGAAGAACGTGGACGCTGTTTCCGGTGATTGACCGTCTTGTTGACAACCTATCCAGAAGGATCGGGCCGATAAGCTTTCACACCAGCTTGTGGGATGCGAACCACATGCCCGTTCTGCCCTTGCCCTTCACCTCCATCTCGCCTCTGAACGTGCAGTCGAAGTCGTCCTTCACCAGTTCATAGGTGCGCTGGCTGATGTTGACCTTGCCCACCTCGCCCGAGGACTCCATGCGGCTTGCGGTGTTCACGGTGTCGCCCCAGATGTCGTACTGGAACTTCCTCACCCCCACGATACCCGCTACCACGGGTCCGGAGTGTATGCCGATGCGCACCTCGAAGTAGGGGAGGCCTGCGGCCATTTTGCGGGCCTTGCCTTTTTCCACTGCCTCGGCCATGTCGAGTGCCGCGCTCACCACATCGTGTGCATGAGTGCTGTTGGGAGTGGGCAGTCCGCCTGCGGCCATGTAGGCATCGCCTATGGTCTTGATCTTCTCTATGCCGTGCCGTTCGCAGATGCGGTCGAATTCCGAAAAGCACTGATGGAGGTCGCTCACAAGGGCTGAGGGATCCATGTGAGTGGCCATCTCTGTGAACCCTTGGAAGTCTGTGAACAGCACAGTGACCGACTCGAAGTGCCGCGACTGTGCTGTGCCCGTCTTTTTGAGTTCAGCAGCCGTGACCCTTGGCAGGATGTTGAGCAGCAGCGAGTCGCTCTTGCGCTTGCCCTGTAGAATGGCAAAACCGAGGGCGGCAGCCAGCAGCAGCATGCTCCCGATGGACACGAGACCGATGCGCTGTCGCTGTATGCGCTCCTGCTGCAACTGCTGCTCCGCTGAGAATCGGAGGCTGTCGGCCAGTTGTTTCTTCTCGAATGCGTAGTTCATCTCCAGCCTGGTCATCTCCTTGGTCATCTCCTGTCCGAAGAGACTGTCGCGCATGGTCACATACTGCTGGTAGTAGTGCAGCGCCTCTTTGGGCCTGTTGCTGGTGAGATGAGCCTCGTAAAGACAGTGGCAGCTTTTCTGCTGCTCGCGTTTGGAATCGAGGGCCAGGGCGGCTGCATAGGCCCTGTTGCACCACCCGATGGCCTCTTGGCCCCTTCCCAAGCGGTTGAGCAGGTCACCGATGCGTGTGCCCACCACTACGGTGGACAACTTGTTGGCTTCATCTGCCATCAGGATCTCGTGGGCCCTCATCATGACCTCAAGTGCAGCGTCATGTTCCCCTTGCGCGCCCATGCAGTTGCCTATGTACTCGAGCGTGATGGCCTTGCCTGAGGCGCTTTCCAGTTCCTCCCAGATGGCAAGGCTCATGCGGTGGAATTCGAGTGCCGACTCCAGCTCACCGAGTTTGGCGTTCACATCCCCGAGATTGTTCAGGGTGATGCCCAGCGCTTTGCGGTCGGTGCCCTGTTCGCGTATCACCAGGCTTTTTCCATAGCTGATGCGGGCGCGGGCAAGGTCACCCTGGTCGTAGTGGATGGCGCCCATGTTATTGTGGCATTCGGCAATGCCGTCATCCATTCCCATGCGCTCGTAGATGGACAGGGCCTCCTGTATGTGCGAGAGGGCCGAGGTGTAGTTGCCGGTGTAGATGTCGAGCACGCCCAACTCGTTGCGGGTCTTGGCCATCCAGCCGAACCGTTTCCCCGCATCCGCCAGGCGCAGGGCCTGCTCCAGCCGTGTGCGGGAGCTGTCGTAAGATGCCCGCTGGCGCAGTTTGGCAGCATCGTTCAATAGATGGTCGAAATGTGCCTTGAGCGTGTCCTGCGCTTGAGCGGATGAGGGGCCTTGCGCAAGCCAAACGATACAGAAAAGCCAAAAGAGAAGGCGCATGGTTGCAGGGGGGGGCAGGAAGTGGATGAAACTCTCCTTTCGCCAAAACTAATTGTTAGATGACGTTTGTGGATTCTGAAATGAAAAATGTGTTCTACCTTGCCGCCTCTCAAAATATCATTCCATGAACAGAACACCATTTCTCACGCTTGCGGTCGTACTCATGTCCTTTGCCGGTGTGCTTGCGCAGGATGCCGAACAGGTGACCCCGTTGCGCACCGGTGATGTGCTGACCGACCCTGACCCGGCCGGTTTCGCCCCTGTGGGCATTTCCATTACCGAGGCCAGCACGGAGGCAAGGGACAATTCCGACAGGGCAGGTTTCTCCGAGATCTACTTTGCGAAGAGCGATATCTTGGAGCTGCTCAAGAGTTCGAAGGCGGTCGGAGTGCGTTTTTACAATGCGATAGACAATACATCGACCGGTGTCGTGAACCTGGTGGCCGTGGCAGTGCGCTCGGACGGTTCAGAGATCAACCCCATTTTCAGTAAGAGCTACCTGTTGAGCGAACCATTGTCGGGCCAAAGGATGACAGCCCAGCCCATCAGCGGTGGCGTGGCGAAAAAGTGTGTGCAGAATGCTTGCGCGACATCTGCGCTGGTGCCGTTCACAGCCTTCTTCACCCGCTCTACGCTCAATGAGTTGCTAACGGCCGATGCGTTGGGCATCAAGCTGGTGCCCGGTTCGCGCAAGTTCACGGTGAAGGCTGCTGATGGCTCTACCTCTGTGCGCAGCTACAACACCATGATGGCCATCGGCATGACTTCCGGTGGAAAATCACTGTCACCCATAGGCACACAGTTCAGGAAGAGCCTCCAGCCATGTCCGTATCACTGTCCGAGCGACAAGTATCTTCTGGTGCCTGCGCGTTTCTGATGG
Source organism: uncultured Chryseobacterium sp. (assembly GCA_964500205.1). Classification (GTDB taxonomy): domain Bacteria; phylum Bacteroidota; class Bacteroidia; order UBA10329; family UBA10329; genus UBA10329. The sequence goes on from CAZCNS010000003.1 coordinate 13,922, forward strand.
TAGTGTTGCACATCGGAGAGTCATCACATTCATCAACATGCATGGACACTTGAACCACTCTCATGGGCCCGGTACCGCTGCACCTCCGTTGATCTCTGAGCTTGGCATAGAAGCACCAAGGTAACCATCATTTACTTGTTGTTGAGGGCGGCCGCATCACAGGGCTGCGGACATTTTTCTCCTCTCCGTTCCTCAGCAGCCGTCCTGCCGGGTGCGCACCACCCTGGAAACATCGTAGCCTCGTGCGCCCCACTTGGCAAGCAGGCTGTCGTACAGGGCATCGTCAAACGTGCGGGTGCGGGAGAGGATCCAGAAGCTCTGCTTGTCGCCTGAGCCCACTACGGCCCAGTTGTAATCCGGCTCCAGGTCAATGATCCAATAGTCCGCACCACCCCCACCGAAGAAAGACACCAGCAGCTTGGCATTGCCGCTGTTGGGCACGATGGTGGCCGTTCCTTCAATGCGGTTCTCAAAGCCGCTGGGCGAGAACAGGTTGCAGGCATTGATCACCGAGATCTGGGTCTCGGAGATGCCTGCATACTCGGCCGTGGTGCAATTGCACCCTATCTGAAAGATTTGAGGGATGCTGCCTATCTCATACCACAGCCCGGCATAGCGGCTGATGATGACCGTGTCCACCGTTTCGCTGAAGGCGATGGTGGTGTCCTGCACAATGTCCGTGGAGTCGATCGGGGTCACCGAGGTGGTATCCTCTATAGGGTCGTTGTTCACGGGGGTCAGGTCTCCCACCTCATCCTTGGTGCAAGAGGTCATGATGGCCATGGCGATGGCAGTGGCCAGCAGGTAGGTACTTTTGTTTCTCATGCAGCCTTAACACAGGCTGGGGCATAATGTTCTCTCAGCGAAGGCAGACGGCTTTCATCTTTCTTCTTTCATGTTTTTCATTTCCATAGTGGGGTCGTAGTCGTTGTCAGTGCGGATGGAATGCAGTTCGCTGCGGGCATCGTCCGACCGGATGATGGGGAACAGCAGTTGCACGTACCAAGGCTCCTTCAGGCGGTTCCAAGCCCCGAACCGCTCGGGGTACTTGCGGGTGATCTTGGCAGTGCCGAAGAGCATGTCCCAGATGAAGAGCAGGTTGCCGTAGTTGCCGTTGGGGTGCGAGATGCCGTCCTCGGCCGTGAGGCCATGATGCGCGAAGTGCGTGCTGGGCGTGGAGATGACCCTTTCGACCACCCATGCCAGCGGGTGAAGCACGCGGTAGCGGTAGAGGAAGCGGTCCCACCGGGTCTCGCTATGGGCCAGCAGGATGACGGTGAGCTTCACAGGCAGGTAGAACAGATAGGCGTATCCCATGCCGAGGAAAACCAGCAAGGCCGAGAGCCAGATGCCCGGCATCAGGGCATAGTAGAGCACTGCATTGCGGTAGGTGACCAGCACGCCCATCTCCTCCACCACATGATGCGGGCGGTGCAGCTTCCACATGGTGCGGTTCACATGCGAAAACCTGTGCCACAGGTACTGCGTCAGGTCATCAAAGACCAGAAAGGCCAAGATGTGCCACCAGAAGCCACTGGCGATGAATAGGTCTTCCCACTGCGGGCAGAGGGCCTGCATACCGAGGATCACAGCCAGGAAGATGCCCGGTTGTATCAGTGTGGGCAGGGTCACCAGGCTCACCAGTTCGATGGTGAAGTCGTTCCGGGTGCGTCTGTCATGCAGGTAAAGCCCACCGAAGGCCTCCATCACACCGAGCACCAGCATCACCACACCCGGTATCAGTTTGCTGAGGGTCGCTTGCTCCATGCGGTCTGCTGGTAGGCCGGTGCTGGGGCGTCAAAGGTCAGTCACGCTCAACGGCCGTGGACGATACCCTGTTCTGAGCATTGATGTCGATGCTGTACTCATAGCATTGCAGCATGTTGACGGTCACCACAGTATCGTTCATACCCTGAATGGCCACGGTGAACTCAGTGTTTCCGGCCGCGAAGCTTCTCCAGTCAGAGGTTTGTCCCGATTCGATGTTGTTGATGTTCTCCGTGTTGCCCCCGCTGGTCTTGATCTGCACGCTGGCCTTGTCTGTGCCATTGTTCACAATCTTGGCGCGTGGCTCCTCGTTGTCGCAGCTCTCGGAGCAGCTTTGCAGCCCAATAGCTGCCATGCAGGTGAGCAGCAGCATGTTTTTGAAAATCGAACGGGTCTTCATCCTGTGGATGTGGGTTGGTCAGTAAAGGTAGCACATCTTCTGTATGAGAAGATGCGCTGTGTTCTTGCCCCGTGCAACGGCCCTTGGCTTCAAAAGCTCAAACAGGTCAACCACCTCAGCGAGACCTCTCTTATCTCTTTCAGCGCAGCGAAATCCCGCACGTTGAGCGAAGCGAAATCCCGCAACTGCGGGACGACACCTTCCCATCTCAGTTGTCCCCGTAGAAGACCTTCGGGCCAGTGGCATCGAACTGAAAAGCCTTGTCGCTCTCCGTCCTGTCCAGCTTCTTGGCACCGGCAAGGCTCCAGAGCACCATTTCCATGCAGAACAGCTTCTCGTCCTCGCTGCGTTTGGCGCAGAACTCATCCACCAGTTTCACCAGTGGCTTGATGGAACGTAGGTTGGCGTTGAACTCCTCGTCCGTGTCGGTGTAGTTCAGCTCCAGCATGTGGTGGTTGTCAAACCATGTGATCACATCCGTGTAGGGCGTTTTCACCCCTTGCTTCTCCAGCTTGGGGATGCGCGGGAAGAACTGCTCGAACATGGTGGTCACAGCCTTGTCTATCAGGTGCTTGGCCACCTCGGTGGCGCCTTCCTGCTCGCCTTCATACACCAGCTCGATCTTGCCAGTGATGGAAGGGATGATGGAGATGAAGTCCACCAGTCGGATGGCGGTCTTCTGCCCGTCTGTCTCGATGAGGCGAAGGTTGGCCGCGGCCATCAGGTTCTCCATGGCGCTGATGGTGAGCCTTGCGCTGACCCCGCTCTTGGCATCCACATATTCGCTGCTGCGGGCCTCGAAGGCCACCTGCTCCAGTAGGTCCTTTGCCAGTTCGCACATGGAGATGTTCTCCCTGTCCTGAGCAGATAGGCGCGCTTCCTGCTGGGTGATGCGCTTGGCCAGTGCGATGCTCTTGGGGTAGTGGGTGAAGATCTGCGAGCCGATACGGTCTTTCAGGGGCGTCACGATGCTGCCCCGGTTGGTGTAGTCCTCTGGGTTGGCCGTGAAGATGAACTGGATGTCCAATGGCATCCGCAGTTGGAATCCCCTGATCTGTATATCACCCTCTTGCAGGATGTTGAACAGGGATACCTGAATGCGCGCTTGCAGGTCGGGCAGTTCGTTCAGCACGAAGATGCAGCGGTTGGCCCGTGGGATCATGCCATAGTGCAGCACCCGCTCGTCAGAGTAGGGGAGTTGCAGCGTGGCGGCCTTGATGGGGTCGATGTCACCGATCAGGTCAGACACGTTGACATCGGGCGTGGCCAGTTTCTCGAAGAAACGGTCGGAGCGGTGTACCCACGCTATGGGAGTGGCATCGCCATGTTCGGCCAGCGTGTCCTTCGCGAACTTGGAGATGGGCCGGAAAGGGCTGTCGTTGATCTCCGAGCCTTTCACGATGGGCATGTACTCATCCAGCAAGGATATCATGTTGCGGGCAATGCGTGTCTTGGCCTGTCCGCGCAGTCCCAGCAGGTTGATGTGATGCCCCGCGAGGATGGCCTTCTTGAGTTGCGGCACCACCGTGTCATCATAGCCCCAAAGCCCCTCAAAGGCTGTCTCGCCTGAGCGGATGCGTGCGGTGAGGTTCTCTTTCAGCTCCTCGCTGATGGTGCGTTCCTTGTATCCTGACTGCTTCAGTTCCCCGAAGGTTGTTTCTTGTTTCATTTCAGATTTTTTTGACTCTGTTCTTCTCGTAATCCTCAAAAATCATGTGGCCCAGTCCCTTCAGTCCGGTGAGGAATGCCTTGCCGTTGTTCTGTGCGGTGAAGAGCTTCACGAACTGCCGCAGGTAAGGGTCGGAGGCGATCATGAAGGTGGTGATGGGGATCTTCAGTTTGCGGGCCTGCGCTGCCTTGTTCAGGCATTGGCCTACGATCATCTCGTCCAGTCCGTTGCTGTTCATGTAATACTCCCCGTTGGGCATCCGCACGCAGCTCGGCTTGCCATCGGTGATCATGAAGATTTGCTTGTTGGTGTTGCGCTTGCGCCTCAGGATGTCCATGGCCAGTTCCAGTCCGGCCACGGTGTTGGTGTGGTAAGGCCCTACTTTCAGATAGGGCAGGTCTTTCACCTGAATGGGCCAGGCATCGTTGCCGAACACGATGATGTCTATCGAATCCTTGGGATACTTGCGATGGATCATCTCCACCAGCGCCATGGCCACCTTCTTGGCGGGCGTGATGCGGTCTTCGCCATAGAGGATCATGGAGTGGCTGATATCGATCATCAGCACGGTGCTCATCTGGGCCTTGTGCAGGGTCTCTTCCACCACCAGGTCGTTCTCTGTGAGCCGTAGGTCGCCCATGCCATGGTTGATGCGGGCGTTCTTGAGGCTCTCGGTCATGTTCACCAGCGAAAGGTCATCGCCATAGCGGAAGGCCCGCAGGTCGCCTTCGCGGTCATCGCCCTGCCCGGCCTTCTTGGTGCGGTGGTTGCCCAGTCCGCTTTTGCGCAGCTTGCCGAAGATCTGCTCCAAGGCATACTCCCGCAGGGCCGACTCCAGCTTAGGGGTGAGGATGTTCCTGCCCTTTCCTTTGCCGTCATTGCCATCATCGGGGTCTATCTCCTCGCGGATGTAGCCCCGTTTCTTAAGGTCTTCCTCAAAATCGGCCAGCGTGTATTCATCCGAGAAGATGCCATACTCGTCATCGAGCTGATTCAACCAGTCGAAGGCCTCCTGAATGTCGCCCGAGGTATGCGTGAGCAGTTCCTTGAAGATGCCGAACACCCTGTCGAAGGGGGATACCTCTTTCGGAATGTGCTTGCTGAACATGAATCCCTTGCCGGGATTGAATTGTATGCCTTCCATGCTGGGCGAAGATACCTTTGGATGAAGCCCTAACAGCATCGCATGGCTATTGTTTCGCACATGGACGGAGGGGGTTCTCGAAACATGTCCCGCAGTCGCGGGATTTCGCTGCGCTGAACACTCCAAGACGCAGCAGGAGTGGCAACGCTTGTCCCCCGTCCCTCGCCCTTCGTTCCTCTCAAAAGCCTGTGATGCCAGCGCGAAGGAGGAAATACTCCGTTCAACGCCCCTTTCATCCGCCTTTCTGGAGACCTTTACGCGCCTCAGCGATCACCACCCCATGGACAGGACCATCTACATCAACTTCTTTGACGGCATCAGCCCAGCCACCGTCAACAAGTTCATCCGCTTCACGGTGGACGCCATTCAGCAGTACAACCCCACGGGCATCTGCTTTTTCATCTCCTCCAATGGCGGTGATGTGGACTCGGGATTCGTGCTCTACAACTTCCTCCTGTCGTTGCAGGGCAGGGTAGAGGTCACCATGCACAACACCGGCACGATAGACTCCATTGCCAACGTCATCTTCGCCAGTGGGCAGCACCGATATGCGGCTCCGAATGCCGCGTTCCTCTACCATGGCGTTTCCATGAACTTCAATGGCCCGCAGAACAGGACCGCGCTGAAGGAGTCCCTCAGTAGGCTCGAAGGCATGGAGAGCAGGATAGCCCAGACCCTGAGCCGCCACTCCCGCCTCACAGAGGCCGAGCTTTTTGAGCTTTTCACCCAAGGTCAGGGCAAGGATGTGCATTTCGCCCTCGACAAGGCCATCATCCACGGGATCAAGCCCCCCACTGTTCCCCCCGGTGCCGTTCATCTTGTGATGACCGCTTGAAAAATGAAAGTTGAGCGCTGTCCCGCTGTGACGGGATTTCACTCCGTTCAAAAAGTTGAAGCAGGAACAGTCACGCCTCAGATGGCATCACTCATCACTCATCATCCTTAGTCCTCATTTCCCAGTGCAATGCTGCGTGATGAGAACCGCGCAGCCGCCTTTGCATCATTGCGTCTCCCGATAAATCGGGACAGGTTTGGCGTGTGCATGGAAAACCTTTGTATGCCTCAGGGGTTTCAACTCCTTTAGCGTAAACTTGACGGATACGACAACGACATGGAAAAGACAGTCACAGAGGCCATTGCCTACAGGCGTTCGGTGCGGGTGTACACCGACCAGACGATAGATACGGACAAGGTGAGGCAATGCCTGATCAATGCTTCACTCGCACCCACCAGCAGCAACCTGCAACTTTGGGAGTTCTACCACATCACCGACAAGGACACCCTGAGCAGGATGACCAAGGCATGCCTCGACCAGAATGCGGCCAAGACCGCGCAGCAATTGGTGGTCGTTGTCACCCGAAAAGACCTTTGGCGGCAACGCGCCAAGGCCAACATCGACTTCCTCAACAAGACCTACAGCCGCACTGACCTCTCCGACCGCGACCAGAAGCGCAAGAAGATGGCCATGGACTACTACGGCAAGCTCATTCCCACGCTCTACACCGATGTGCTGGGCATACTCGGAGCATTGAAGTACCTCATGTTCCAAGTGGTGGGGCTGTTCAGGCCCATCTATCGGCAGGCCCGCGCAAGCGACATGCGCATCATTGCCCACAAGAGCGCGGCACTGGCCGCAGAGAATTTCATGGTCAGCATGGCCGCCATCGGCTACGACACCTGCCCCATGGAAGGCAGTGACACCCTAATGGTGAAGCGCATCCTGAACCTGCCCCGTGGCGCGGAGATCAACATGGTGATCAGCTGTGGCATCAGGGATGAGAAAGGCATCTACGGCCCGCGTTTCCGCGTGCCGTTCGATGAGGTGTATCATCACGTATGATGCACTTCGGCTTGAAACATCGACTGCCTGGTTTGGCCCTTCTGGTGCTGCTGGCGTGCAGCGCCTGCTCCACTGCAAGGCATACTGCGGCAGACCACCAGCCCATTGCCGATGTGGACTCGGCCCTCTCCACGCGGCTCACACCCAAGTTTCCTGCCGACTACTACATCGATCAGGGAGTGAAGTACTTCCTTACCATGGAATCCTCGGTGCCTATCAGGGTGCGGCCGGAGTATTCAGACCTGGTCATCCGCTGGGAATGGCATCCTTGGTTGCTGCTCACGGGCTACAGGCGCAGGAACCTCATTGACACAGACATCATCCTAAAACTGTATCCCACCAAGTACGATACCATCGACTGTCAATACTTTGAAGTACAGCCCTTTTGCCGCTGTCATGTCATCTTTAACTACAGTGGTACGCGGATTCCCATCTACGAGGAGTTCACCTTCAACGACCAAGGGCAGATCACCTTCATAGAGGCATGGTCAGACTTCCCCAGCCTGCTGCCCATGCCGGCCACTGACTATTGGGCAGAGGGTGCGGATGTGAAACGGCTGTCCACCCGCGTGCCAGGTCTCGGCAACAACGAGGGGCGCATAGATCGTAAGGCCGCATGGATGCTCAATGCCGCCAAGACCGACCCGGAGCTGGCCGACATGCTGGAACGCCTGAGACGGCCGTTCAACTCGTGGGTAAGGGAGTACTTCAGGCAGAAAGATGCCATGAAAGAGGCCCATCATCCACCACCGGGCGACACCTATCCCTACCATCATCCTCATCCGACAAGCCCATAACTTCGCTGCCATGACCATCCGTTTCCTGACGCTGCTTCTTCTCAGCTTTTCGCAGTTCACCACGCGAGCCCAGATCTGTGACTGTGGCACCGACATGAGATACTTGACTGAACGTTACCAGAAGGACTATAGCGGTTTTCAGGATTACCAGAGAGATTTCCCAAACTGGCAAGAGAAGTGGCAGGATCTCGCGCAGCAGGCCGATGCGACCACTGATGTGCTCATCTGCCATGAGTTACTGGGCAAGCTGATAGGGCAGATAGACAATGGGCATGTGGTTTATGGCGCGTTGGAGGAAAATCCGCGCTTCGAAGACCTCACCGAGGCAGAGGATGGCGACAGGGACGTATTCCCATCTTTGACCTTTCCCGATGCGCAGACCACGCTGCTTGCCATCCGCACCGGGAATCTGGACTACAAGTTGGACCTCGATACCTTGCTCGTTCATCATCAGAACAGATTGGATAGCTGCCGGCACCTCATTATCGACCTTCGAGGCAACAGCGGGGGAGGGGACGCCACCTTCGATAATGTATTGCCCTATCTGTACACAGGCCCGATCATCAGCCACGGGGCCAGTCTTTGGGCATCGGAGAATAACATTGCCTTGTTTGAACAGTATCTTGGTAACCCCAATGTGCCAGAGGATACAAGACAAGAGATAGGACGTATCGTCAGCACCGCGAAAGCCAACCCTGGAACTTTCGTGCCGCTCGGAGAGCAATTAGTGGATACTATCCGTTTCGACACAGTAATGGGGCGGCCTGACAAGGTCAGTGTACTTATTGATGGCGGATGTACCAGTGCCACCGAGGAATTCCTGCTGAAGGCCAAGCAGAGTGCGAAGACGACCATCTACGGAGCTGAATCCTCTGGCGGAGCATTGGACTACTCCAACCTCAACCCTGTTATCACACCTTCTGGTTTTTGGTATGCCACGGTACCGACCACTCGCTCCAACAGGTTACCGACCCATCCCGTGGACCCGCATGGCATCGCTCCTGATGTCCTTGTCGGTGAGGAAGTTGGCGATATGGTGGAGTACGTCATGGAACGGTCCAAGTAGTGGCTGTTGATTCACAGATCTTCCATTTTTGGGACGTATATCCCCGATGTGGCCTTTCCCTTTGGAGTTTTGTGCCCCGTACCTTCGTGGCCATGACAAGGATCCTCTGGACGCTGCTGCTGCTTGCCCTTTCGGTGCAGGGGATGGCACAGTCGGAGGATGGTTCTTCGCCCGCCCCCCAAAGCACATCGCCCCCGCGCAGGACCACTTTTGCTGCAGGGCTGGGCGGTCACTTCGGCTACCTTATTCCGCATTCGGCTGACCTGCGCACGCTACCCACTTACTACCCTTGGGGCATTGAGGCAGATTTCGGCTGGCAGTTTGTCACCGAGGGAGCGTACAAGTTCTGCAGTTGTTACCCCCGTGTGGGATTCACCACCACCTATATGCGCTTTGACGACCGGCAGGTGCTTGGCAACGCCTACATCGCGGCCATCTACGTGGAACCCGTGTTCTTCCAGCCTCGTAAATTCAACCTCTCGTTCCGTCTCGGAGTGCTCGGCATTGCTGGCTTGGACACGCCCTATGATGAGGTGACCAATCCCCGCAACTCGTCCTACTCGCTGCCGATCGCATTCCCGCTCATCGTGGGTGTGGGGTTCAACTATCGGCCTACCGCCCATCTCAACATCCGCCTGCAAGGGCAGATGAACCACCTGAGCAACGGAGGTCTCCAGCTCCCCAACAAGGGCCTCAATTACGTCACTGCTGTGCTGAGTGCGGAATACACCTTCCATCCTGCGGAACTGCCCAGCCGTGGAAAGATGAGGCGGGAGCCACCAGAGAACAAGAACCGCTTCGAGATCGACATCGGAAACTCCGCTAAGAACTCCTCCCCGCAAGACCCCGTGCATCATTGGATCCTCAGCCTCTCCACGCAGTACTCCCGCTGGATAGCTCGGAGCCTCGCTTTAGGCGGGGGCGTCAACCTGGAGCTGGACCGCTCGCGCAAGGAGAGCATCCGCAACTCGGAGGATCCCACCCGCGGTTTTGAGCGGTTCTCTGTCTATGCGGGTTACGAACTATGGCTCGGCCGCGTGCGCTTCTCGCAGATGGCGGGTGTTTACCTGTATGACGATTTCCGGGTCGATGCCCCTTGGTATCACCGTACGGAGCTCAATGTGCACGCCTTCCCGTGGCTGTTCTTCGGGGTCGGACTCAAGGCGCACTATGCCGTGGCCGACTACCTCGACATCAAGGTCGGCTACAGTTTCAGCTGGAAGAACGGAGCCTCGCTGCGCCCAAAAAAGGGAAAACAGGAAATTTGAAAGTTGTCCCGCAGTCTCGGGATTTCGCTTCGCTGAACTGACCGGTCATGGAGGCCGGCTCTGAGAAACCTGTTGTTTGTTGCTGACACTTTGCATTGAAGCGTGACCTGATGCAGATCAGGTGTCGAGGGTATGCGTTCATACACTTTTGCAGCCCATGAGAGCTTTGGTCGTATTTGTTGTAGTGCTGACCGCAGTGGGTTGTGGTCCTGAGATGGAACGCGCCAAGGTGCGCACCGGCCCCATCACGGAGTCGGTGTATGCCTCAGGCATCGTGGAGAGCAAAGGACAGCACGAGGTCTTTGCCACGGTGAGCGGGGTGGTGGACCGCGTGTTTGTGAAGGAAGGCGACACCATTGCCGCGGATACACCGTTGTTGTCCATTGTGAATGACGTGCAGCGCCTGAGCACCGAGAATGCACGTGCCGCAGCGGCCTTCGCGGCCATGGATGCGAATGCCGGGAAGCTGCGTGAGGCGGAGATGCAGGTGGAACTGGCCAAGTCACGGCTGGACAACGACTCTTTGCAACTCGACCGACAGAAACGGCTTTGGCAGCAGCAGATCGGCTCGCAGACCGACCTCGAAAGCCGGCAGTTGGCGTACGACAGGGCCTTGGTGGCCTATCGGCAGGCCGTGATCTATCTCTCAGACCTGCAGCGGCAGTTGGAGTTCTCGTCCACTCAGGCGCAGACCAATCTCCGCATCTCCGACCGGTTGGAACGCGATTTCATGCCTCGCAGCAAGATGGCCGGGGTGGTTTATCAGGTGCTGAGCAAGGAAGGTGAACTGGTCGGGCCTCAGACCCCGCTGCTGGTGCTGGGCCAAGCCAACGCATTCGTGTTGAAGATGCAGGTGGACGAGCAGGACATCTTCCTGGTCGAATGTGGGCAGAAGGTGTTCGTGACGCTGGAGAGCTATCGCGACACGGTGTTTGAGGCCAAGGTCACAGAGGTGGTGCCGCTCATGAACCCGCGCACGCGCACTTTCGAGGTCGAGGCGGAGTTCGTGCATCTCCCCACAAGACTGGCCCCTAACATCACTTTCGAGGCCAATATCGTTTTGCGTGAGAAGCCATCCGCCATGCTCATCCCTCGCAGGTTCATGGTCGGGGATTCCAAGGTGGTGCTGGCGTCTGGCGATACCGTGGCAGTGCAGACGGGCCTGCAGGACCTTCAGTATGTCGAGGTCATCTCCGGTCTCAGGGCAGATGATGAGGTAGAGATCGTTGTGCCATGAGGTTCATGATGCTGGGCGATGTGGCGTGGGTGCTGATGATGGGCCGTTGGCGACAGACCCTCGTGGCGGCCATCGGGGTGACTTTCGGCATTGCCATGTTCATCGTCCTTCTCAGTTTTATGAACGGGCTGAACGACCTGCTGGACGGGCTGATGATGAACCGCACGCCACATGTGAGGCTCTACAATGAGGTGCGACCCTCGGATGTGCAGCCGATAGCGCGTACCGCTGCGTATGCAGATCATCATCATTTCATCCGGTCGGTGAAACCGCGTGACCGCATGCAGCGCATTCACGACAGCAGTCGGATCCTTCACGCTTTGCGTGCAGATGAGCGGGTGATGGGCGTTGCGCCCAAGGTCATGGCACGGGTGTTCTTCAATGTAGGAGGCACGGATATCAATGCCGTGGTCAATGGTGTGGATGTCGAGGCAGAATCCCGGCTGTTCGTCTTCAACGACTATGTGGTGGGCGGCAATGCCATGGACCTTGAATACAAGCAGAACAGCATCATGCTCGGTGTGGGCGTGGCCGATGCCATGATGGCAGAGATCGGTGACATGGTGCAGGTCACCACATCGCGGGGCGACCGCCTACAGCTCCGGGTCACAGGGCTTTTTCAGACCGGGGTGCAGGATGTGGATGCCGTGCAGTGCTACGCCTCTATCCCCACCGTGCAGCGCATGATCGGTGAGGGGAACAGCTACTACACCGACATTCAGGTGAAACTCCACGATGTGACCGCCTCTCAACGTCTTGCCAAAGAGTTTGCCGCCCTCTTCAAGACCGATGCTGTTGATTTTTATGCCGTGAACGCCATGTACGAGACCGGCAGTGATGTGCGTACACTCATCTCCTACGCAGTGGGCATCACGCTGCTGGTGGTCGCAGGATTCGGTATCTACAACATCCTGAACATGATGATCTACGAGAAAATGGATGCCATCGCCATTCTCAAGGCCATCGGCTTCTCTGGGCACGATGTCAACCTCATCTTCCTGTCCATCGCGCTGAGCATAGGGGTCTTCGGTGCTCTGATGGGCATGCTTCTCGGTCTCGGTCTCTCGGCACTGATAGACATGGTGCCATTCAACACCACGGCCCTGCCCACCATTACCACCTATCCCATCGATTACGATCCCATGTATTACATCATCGGTTCGGTGTTTGCACTTTGCACCACATGGTTGGCAGGTTTTCTTCCCGCCCGCAAGGCCAGTCGCATCGACCCGGTGGACATCATCAGAGGAAAATGAGCGAGGGAAGGCAAAAGGTCATAGAGGCGGTCGGCATCTCCAAGTTCTTTTACGACCCCGTGAAGGTGCAAGTGCTCAAGGAGGTCACGTTTTCCGTGGCAAAGGGGGAGTTCGTCTCTGTTATCGGCAAGTCCGGGTGCGGCAAGTCCACCCTGCTTTACATTCTGAGTACGATGGACACCGATCATGAGGGTGAACTGCTGATCAATGGCACACCTACACGGCACATGGCCGAGCAGGAGCTGGCGCGCCTGCGCAATGAGCACATTGGCTTCGTTTTTCAGTTTCACTACCTGCTCAACGAGTTCAGTGTGCTGCGCAATGTGATGCTCCCCGGGCTGAAGCTGGGGCGTTACAGCAAGGCGGAGGTCGAGCACCGCGCCATGGAGAAGCTGGCCTTGCTGGGCATATCCGGTGAGGCCCTCAAACGGCCCAACCAGCTCTCGGGAGGTCAGAAGCAGCGTGTGGCCATTGCCCGTGCCCTGATCAATGACCCGCTCATCATCATGGGAGACGAACCCACCGGAAACCTCGATAGCAAAAACAGCGACATCGTGTTCCACATCTTCAAGGAACTTGCGGCCGAGATGCAGCAGTCCATGCTCATCGTGACCCACGACATTGACTTTGCGGAGCGCACCGATCGCATCATCGAGATGGAGGACGGTAGGGTGATCCGGCAGTGATTCTCACACCCCGTGACGCAGGGTCATGCGTTGGATCTGCACCCGATGCACCCGTTGCAGCAGGGCAGGGTAAAGGTTGCCGATGATGTTGATGGCCATGGTCATTCCGAAAGCGGGCCACAGACCCTTGTAAAGAAGCAGTATCGCCACGAGCGCCAGCACCACGAAAGCCCCGACATGCCCGAACTCCGATTGCCGCGTTTGAAAGTCGAGATCGCGGATGCCTGACCGGGTGCCATTGAAATATCGCTTCCTGTTCTTGGCCTTGCCCCAATAGGCCAACAGCAGCAGGACACGGAAATACTTCAGCCCCAGCATCCGATACACTTTCTTGAGCGTGCTCGGGCGGGTGATGCGGTAGTAGGCATCAGGAAGCAGACGACTGGTAGGGTGGGCGAAACCCACGAAGGCGAATACCCCGGTGATGAAGAGGTTCAACCCGAAGGACAGCACGAACGTGACCGGCAGCGAAAGGCCCTGCACCGACAGAATGACCCGCACCAGCTCCACCGAGCGGTAGGCGAGAAAGATGGATAGGAGCGGCAGGAGGATTTTCTTGGCCATGGGTTGAAGTCATGTAGAGTAGCAGCAAACGCATCTTACAGGAGGCGAATGCAAAAGAGCTGAGCTTTTCCTGAGTTGAAGTCCGCAAGCAAATGTACCCTGACCACCCCGCTCCATGCTACGGCCTCGCTACCTTGCGGCCCCGACCGTTTTCAGCTCCTCCGTGCCTGTGCCTAAGTCATTGACGCATGGGGAGGCAGGCCATTCATTTATTGCAGATGACCACAGATCCAGCCTCATCATTGACCTTCCGCTGCGGTGCGACCATGAAGAACCGCTTCATGCTCGCCCCCATGACCAACACCCAGAGCCACGAGGACGGCAGTCTCTCGGACGATGAGCTGCACTGGCTCACGCTCCGTGCCAAGGGACAGTTCGGCATGGTGATGACCTGCGCCTCGCATGTGCAGGCGGTGGGCAAGGGCTTTCCGGGCCAGCTCGGCATCTTCTCCGATGCGCTGATGGATGGCCACCAGCGCCTTGCGGCAAGTATCAAGGCCCACGGCAGCTTGGCGGTGATTCAGTTGCATCATGCAGGCATGCGGTCGCCACAGGCCCTGATAGGGGAGGCCCCGCACAGCGCGTCAGACAATGAGAAACATGGCGCAAGGGGTCTGACGTTGGCGGAGGTGCAGCAGCTTCGCGATGACTTTATCGCTGCGGCCGTCCGGGCCAAGGCATGCGGTTACGATGGCGCTGAGGTGCATGGCGCCCATGGCTACATCCTCACGCAGTTTCTCAGCAGCGAGACCAACCAGCGCACCGATGCCTACGGAGGTGCATTGGAGAACCGCGCCCGCCTGCTGTTCGAGATCACCGATGGCATCCGCAGGGCATGCGGGGACGACTTCCTGTTGGGCGTGCGGCTCTCGCCTGAGCGGTTCGGTATGCAGTTGCAGGAGGTCAAGGAGCTGTGCCAGCGTTTTGTAAGCGAAGACCGCATCGACTTCCTCGATATCTCGCTTTGGGACTGCTTCAAACTGCCTGAGGACGAGACCCAACGCGACCGCACCCTGCTGGAGCACTTCGCGGCCATTGATTTCGGCCATGTGAAATGGGCCGCAGCAGGCAAGCTCATGTCCGCTGCCGATGTGCAGCGCGTGCTCGATGCCGGTGCCGATTTCGTGGCCATAGGCCGTGCCGCCATCCTGCACCACGATTTCCCGAAGCAGGTGATGGCCAACCTGGGTTTCAAGTCTGTTCCCACTCCTGTATCAAAGGAGCATCTGCGCAACGAGGGGCTGGGCGAGGCATTTGTCCGTTACATGAGCGGCTGGCCGGATTTTGTGGAGAAGGAGGGGTGAAGGGTACGGGGGGCGAGGGGTCCCGCAGTCGCGGGATTTCGCTGCGCTCAACAGGGGCGAGGGGCGAGGGATCCCGCAGTCGCGGGATTTCGCTGCGCTCAACAGGGGCGAGGGGCGAGGGACGCTGCCTCGGTGCGTCATTGCGAACGGAGCTTGAGAAGTGAAGCCATCTGTTTGATGTACGATAGACTATTTTCCATTTACTATTTTCAATTTCCCCATTTCCCCATTTTACTGCAAAAGCAGTGAGCTCCCCGCCTGAGGCGGGTCGGTTCAATTCTCCATTTACTACCTGACGGGACAGACCTGCCTGCCTTGTCGGGGGCGATTACGGTAGCGGCAGGATATGTAACTATGCGCTTCGGTTCAGCTCCGTGATGCCCAGGTCGCGCTACTATCTCTTTCTCTTCACCATTGCAGTGGTCTATGGCATCAGTGCCACGGTGGATGTGATGAACATCGATGCGGCACAGTATGCCTCCATTGCCCGCGAGATGCTGGAAACGGGGGAGTACCTGCAAGTGAAGCATCGCGAAGCGGATTATCTGGACAAGCCCCCGCTGCTGTTCTGGTTGTCGACACTATCGTTCAAGTTGCTTGGTATTTCCAATATGGCCTACAAGCTGCCTTCGTTGTTCTTTGCGCTGCTGGGGATCTACTCAACCTACCGGCTGGGCAGTCTGCTCTACAGCGAGGCCACCGGGCGTCTGGCTGCCCTGATGCTGGGCTCCACCCAGGCCATGTTTCTCATTACCAACGATGTGCGCACCGACACGATGCTCACAGGGGCCGTCATCTTCTCCATCTGGAACATCGCTGCCTACGACCGGAATGGCAAGTGGGGCCACCTGCTTGCCACCACCATCGGTGTGGCCCTCGGCATGCTCGCGAAGGGGCCCATCGGTATCATGGCCCCTGCGCTGGCCCTCGGTGCGCATTTCGTGCTCAAAGGGCAGTGGCGGTCGTTGTTCCGCTGGCAATGGTTCGTGGCTCTTGGCGGTGTGGCATTGTTGCTCGCACCCATGCTTTGGGGGCTCTATCAGCAGTTCGACATGAACCCCGAGAAAGGAGTCTCCGGAATCCGCTTCTTCCTGTGGGACCAGAGTTTCGGCAGGCTCACGGGCGACAACCCTTTCATCAACAGCCAGGCCACGCCACCGCCCAAGGCCCCGTTCTTCTTCGTGCATACGGTGCTTTGGGCCTTCCTTCCATGGACGCTGCTCTTCCTGCTTGCCTTCTGGGACCGGGCGAGGCGTTTGGTCATGTCGCGCTTCGCATTGCGCCCCGATGAGGAGGTCATCACCATGGGAGGGTTCATCCTTGTGTTCGTGGGCATGAGTCTCTCTGCCTACAAGCTGCCGCACTACATCTTCGTGGTGTTCCCGTTGGCGGCCATCATTTCTGCCGATTTCGTGGAGAGGGTCTGCAACACGAACGGTTCCCCACGTATTGTCCGTGCCTTGCTCATCTTCCAGACCGTGCTGTCGGTGCTCCTTTGGATGCTGGTGCTGGCGCTGTGCGTGTATTCATTCCCCATGGAAAGTGCGCTGCTGTGGATGGTTCTGCTGGCTGCCGCTGCATCGTGCGTAGTGGTTCTGCGCTCCGACAAGATGCCGCCCGCATCGAAACTCGTCACCGTGCCGCTCATCACCGTTATTGCGGTCAATCTGGCATTGAGCGGGCATCTCTACCCGCAGTTGTTACAATATCAAAGCACTGCGGTGGTCGGAAAGCTGGTGGCGGAGATGGGCCTGCCGAATGACCATTTCGTCTCCTATCGCATCGGTGCGCATGCATTGGACTATTACAGCCAACGGGTGGTGCCGTGGTTGTCGGAGGCCGGGGATATGAGCGGGCTTGTGGCAATGCACGATACATGGGTGTTCACCGATGACGCGGGCATGGCCGACCTTGAGGCGCATGGCCTGGTGGCGGACAGCGTGACGGCCTATCCCGATTACCGGGTGGCCATCCTCACGCTTCAACTGCTTGTGCCCAGCGAGCGGGAGCAGGTGCTCAGCACCAAGTACCTGCTGCGGTTCGACCAGCGGTGACCCTCTCATTGCCTCAGATGGCGCTTGTCCGGGTCGAAGGGTGAACTCTTGTCTTCCGGTTACTGTTTGAAACCCTGCTGGGCTGCTGCTATGCGCGCCAAGAATCTCTTGACCTGTGCATCACCCGACCTCAGCCGCAGGAAATGCCCGTCACGGCCTATGACCACAGCGGCATCCTCCTCGACCAACGACAGGGACGGGTAGGGGATGGGCAGCGCGAATGTCTCCAGAATGGAGCGGAACCGCACGATGATGCCCTTGGGCCGCAGCTCAATGTTGCAGGTGTTGATGTAGGTGTCCAGCGCAAAGAGCGCACCTATCTCATCGCTGCATCCTTCCACGAACAGCTTGGGCGAGCCGATGCCCCCGTTCCTGAACCGCTCCAACAGCCCGAAAGGCTTGCCCACCTCCTTGTCTATTCGGAAGAAGACCTCTGGCGTGTTGTACGATACGTTGAGCAGCATGCCTCAGCAACAACCGATGCCCACGCTTGGTTCGGACACTACCCTAAAGGGCTATTGTGGCAGTGTGTGCGCAACGGTTATTTCGCCCCGAAACACAAAGCCCATGAACCGCTTCCGCTACGCATTCCTATTGCTGACGCTCGCCACACAGGTCGGGTGCATTGAAAAAGAGACCATTGCCGACCACTTGGTGGACAGCGGCTACTGGGACCTGACCGGTCATTGCGATGAGTTCGGTTTCGTGCTGTTCAATAATGACCAGACGGGCACCCTGAAGGTCAATGACGAGTGTGTGGTCGGTTTCCCGTGCATGAACCTTCTGCCCTTCACGTGGACGGTGGATGAGTCCTCAGGGCTGCTCACCGTGCGCTACAGCAATGAAAGCTCTGCCATGGTAGTGTGCAGCGATAACAATGGCCAAGTGAATCCGTCCGTAGAGACCACGGTGGTCACCACCACGTCCTCCATCATCTCGCTGTTCGGCAACGTGTTCGTGAATTGAGGGGTTCTAGATCGATTTTGTTTTTCGACCAACGACAAAACAGAACTACAATCCTCACGTAAACTGTGCATGTTGAACTTAAATCTATCATGCCATGGAAACAATTATCGCAATTTTGATAGCACTTGGATTAGTCAGTGCAGAGCAGAGGGATAGCTTAAGCTCAGAGCGTGCGCGGGCGCTCGCTCAGGAGTACAGGCTTAACGGAGCAGGAGACATTGAATGGGAGCAAGGAATCGGTACTGATGGTGCAGGAGACATCGAATGGGAGCAAGGAATTGCTGGCGATGGTGCCGGAGACATTGAATGGGAGAAATGACAAATGCCTAACTGAGCGTGAGGTAAGGATAAGGCTCGCGTTGGTGATACATGGTTCATTGCTAATCCGTCACCACTCTCGGATGTTGACAAACCACCCTACCTTGAGCCATATCCGCTGCCTGAACGGCTGCCCGAAGTAGCGGTCTGAGCGGTGGTCCATGCTCACTTCCACCTTGTTGGCGCGGTCTATCATGTAGCCTAAGGTGAGCACCAGTCGATTCTCGAGGTCGTGGGTTCCTGCTTGGATGCTGTAGATCGGTTCTAACGAGACCACGCCATAGAACTCCCGTGAGTCCAGTTTCTCACCGCTGAGCGGTATTTCCAGCGCGGCACGGTAGCGCGTTCTGAACTGGAATGCCTCACCCTCTTGCACTGTTTGGTCCAGACGTACACGGTGTGCCAGTCTGAACCGGCTCAACATCGTGGTGGTGGCCACCTGTTGCATGGGACGGTGGTGAATGACCCACTGCTCCTCTATGCGCAGCTGGTAGCCCGCGCTGGCCTTCCAGTTGCCCGCGAACCGCATGTTGACGAAGTATTGCAGGTCGGTGCGCTCATAGGCGTAGTCGAACCGTGCGCGCTCATCGGCCCCATCGCGGAACAGGAAGTGCTGGTTCTCTATCTTGATGGTCTGCGAAAAGCGTCCCTTGATGGGCATGGTGAGTCCCCATTCGGGCATGATGCCTGCCGCCACGGTCTGCGCCTGTGCATGGGCGCAGGCGGTCAGCATCAGGAGTATGCAGAGCAGCCTCCGCATCAGTATTGCAGGTGGTCGGCCGTGTTGACCCGCATCGGGCGCTTGGTGTGCAGGGCCCCTTGCTCAGTGAAGAGCAGTTCGTGGTATCCCTCGTCAGGCCCGGAGCGGAAAAACACCTCAAGTTCGTAAAGCAGCGTAAGGTCTTCCCGTTCCTGCTCGTCAATGAGGTCTTCGAGGTCATCGGGCGCACCGGTCCATTGCTGTTGCAGCTTGAGCGCACGATGTCCTTCGCCTATGGAGTCGAGAGCTGCGAGGATGCGGGTGCGCACGGCCTCCTCCAGTTCATCGAGCGTCACCGTTATCTCCACATCCAGCACATCGCCCTGTTGGGTGAACTTCACACTGTGCCGCTTTCCCCGGTGTTGCAGCTTGGCCTCGTAGAAGGTCCCGGCCTCGTTCTCCTCCTTGAACCATTTGACCTTGCCGTGCAGCTCATACGCGTCTTTGAACCAGTCCATGGCAGGGGAGGGCACCTCATTGATCTTGATGCGCCATTCGCGCTCCACCTTCTCCTGCGCCTGTGCAAGCAGGGTGGTGAGCACCAGCAGGACGGTTGTCATAGCAGCTTTCATGCCTGAGCGCGATTTACCACAAAGCTATGGGACGCGGGGCAAAATCCTCTCTTAGCAAGCGGATGTCAGGCAGCTATCAGTCCTGAAAAGAGACGGAGATGACAGGCAGCTCCATGACCCACGCGGAGGGCACCTGCGGGTCGATGTCCTGACCACCGAAGTAGCCGTCACCGTTGTTGTCCTCAAACCGCCAGCAGTCGGCCACATTGAAATCTATGACCATGGTGTTGCCATCGCCCTCCTGCCTGTTGAGCAGCACGGGCCTTGAGAACGGGTTGGGCACACTGTTCCAGAAGGAGAGGTTGCCAGATGGGCCGTATAAGTTGCCGGGCTTATCAGCGAACATCCACCAGTCGCCATTGTGCGGATAGGTGTAGGCGAACTCGCGAGGTGATGCAGGCAGGAAATCGGGCATCTCGTAGCGGCCAAAGAGCCAGCCCATCACAGTGCCGTCATTGGCCACTTCTACCACATCACCGCGCTTGTAGTCCCCGAACTCGCAGAAGTAGATACGCATGTTGCGCCACTGCACGCCCGTGTTGGTGCCGGCCAGTTGCAGTCTCATTTGCAGGTAAACGATGCCCAGCTCCACCGAAGCGTAGTTGCCATCGGGAATGTCGTTGTCCTCGCTCAGGTCGAGCAGCACGCTGCCGTCCGTGAAGTTGAACACCTCTGCATTGGCAAAGTCGGGTTCGGAGAAGATGGTGTGGTCTGGGGTGAAGGGGTCACCGATGAGGGTGACGCTGTGCAATCCCACCTGATAGGCGGCAGGTGTCTGATAGACGAATCCATCCTGCTGCTTGCCCGGAGCCTCGAAGGTGACTTTGAGCTTGGCCCCGTCAATGCGCATCAGTTGAGGGGTGTCGTCATCGGTGTCGCAGGCCGAGAATGTCAGTACAACAGCAGGCAGCAGCGTGTAGAACAGCTTTTTCATCTTGGTGTGCTTTTTTTGGTTTGGGTCAGTGTTGCAAACCTATACGTGGCGGGATGCTAAGGGGCTGACCGCTGTCAGAGAAGGAACTGACTTTTGTCAATGGGGACGGGGGGGCTTGTCTATTAAAAATTAAGAATTGGGGTGCCGCATGGGCGGGATTTCGTTGCGCGTAAAGGGGGCGAGGGACGAGAGACGAGGGACGAGAGACGAGGGACGAGAGACGAGAGACGAGGGGTCCCGCAGTCGCGGGATTTCGCTGCGCTCAACAGGGGCGAGGGGTCCCGCAGGTGCGGGATTCAAAGGGCGGGCAGAGAGTTTCATCTGAACAGTTTATTTGGATTTACGAATCAGGCCAGTTCCTGCCAGCAGAAGGCAAATGACCAGCAACCCCGCGCCCGCGTAGAGCAGGCCGATGAGGGCGGTGGGTTCGGTGATGCCCGGTCCTGTGGCTGCCCCGAAGAAGCCACCACTTATGAGAACGGCTGCCAAGGGAAATCCGTTGCGCACGGCCAGTTTCAGCCGATGGTGCATCACAGCGGCATCCAGCAGCGGTTGCATGATGAGGGCCAGCAGCACGAGCACCCCTGCATGGGCGTGGCCCGCTCTGAACATGGCCTTTTGGAATTCGGTGAGTGCCAGGGCCTCCTGCTGCCCGCTGAGGATGCTGAGGAGAAAGTACCCACCGTAAACGATGGTGGGTACCGTGAGGATGATGATGCCGCTAACGGTTCTTGCCTGCTGTGTCATGATGTTTCTTCTTTCTGATTTCAACTTTCATCCTTAGAAATTGATCCTGTACATCACATCTGGGAAGAACCCGATCTGGTACACGTTTGTGATGCCTTGCGTCCTCGGGTTGTAACGGCTCAGGAAGATGTTGTCCTGGAACGTCACGTTCTGGAAATCGACATAGAATGAATGGCTGATGTTCTTCTTCCTGCTGTTCAGTCGGAAACCCACTTTCACGTCCAGTCGCAGGTACATGTCATACTGTTCGCTGAACGCCTTGTCGTTTTGAAGCACCTCCGCGTTTGCAGCGATACTCGCGTCCAGATCGATGGGTGTGTACCAGCGTCCGCCACTTGTAGAGAATCGGGTGTCGGTAGTGATGGCATTCTGTTTTTGCTTTCCGACCTTGAATTCCTTACCAGCAAGGAAGTTGACCACATATTGATTGTTGAAGGTGGTATTGCGCCAAACGCCATCGCTGCCTTTGTATTTCGAGTCGAACAGACTGGCTGTAAGCAGACCGTAGTAACCTTTCGAGAAGAATTTCTCCAAGGTGAGCTCCACACCCATGTTGCGCCCTACACCATCGTTGGTCAAGAATCCGCGCTCTGGAAAGCCGAAGTCAGCACCTGTGTTCAGTACGCTGAAGCTGGATGGCAACTCCTCGACAGGCGCCCCGGTGATGAACTGCACGTAAGGCTCGAATTTTATTCTCCAGCTTTTCGCGAATGAGACATCGTAAGCCAGGACCAGATGATGTGAGCGCGTGAAATCGAGGTCACGGTTTCCATCATCAAATGTGCCGTCTCCTTTCGGGGCATCATAGAAATAGATGGGCAGCGGCTGCATTTGGGAGTGCCATCCGTAAGCGAATGTCAGCCTGTGGCCCGGCAGGAAATTGTACACCACAGAAGCGCGCGGCTCGATGCTCCAAGAGTTGTTAAGCGTCAGGTAACTTCCGTGCAGACCACCGTTCAACGTGATGCGCTTGCCGGCCTTGTACTGAACCTGCCCGTATGGCTGGATCAATCCAAGCACACCGTCAAACGCTCGCACACGCTGCCACGGGATCTCAGGTGTTCTGAACTCAGAGAGATTGTTCAGATAGAACACCTCGGCTGTTATTCCCGTGCGGTAGTTGAGTCTTGCGTTCACCTTCTCGTTGTAGAACGAATTGACACGGATGGCGGTCGTGTAGTCGCGCACTTTGGTGTTGTAAAAGCGATTGGCGCTATCAGGATAGTTGTACTCGTCAAACCGCGAATTCTCGAACGTTCCGCTGATGGTGGTTCGCACGTAGCCTTTCTCACCGATGTACTTGGTGTGTTTCATGCCAAGAATACCGAACGCGCTGCGCGGATAGGAATCGCTGAGAGGGTCGGCAAAAAGGTCTTCCTCTGAAAGTTCACTGCCGATGAAATTGATGAACGAATACGCTCCGATACCGAAAATGCTGATGTTGTCACCGCTCTTGGTCTTGGGCAGGTTCACTTTGAAGTTGACATCCACGTAGTGCGGGGCCGCGTTGGTGCCTATCGGGATGCCCAAAGACGAACCGATCCCTGCAAATGAGTAGCGTGCTGATGCGATGTAGTTCCCGCCTTTTTCCTTGGACAGCGGACCTTCTCCCATGAATTCGATTCCGCTGAACACGCCCAGCTGATACATGAACTCATGGTCTTGAGAGTTCCCGTTTCGGAAGCCGAGGTCGAAGACGCTGGCATTGGCATTTCCGTATTCGGCAGCAAACGCCCCCGTCATGAAATCGGAGGTTTGGAGCAGATTGGTGTTCAATGCACTGACGGGACCACCCGTTGTTCCCAACGTGGCAAAGTGATTCGGATTTGGAATGGGAACACCTTCCAACCTCCAGAGCACACCCGTGGGCGAGTTACCGCGCACTACAATGTCGTTTCGAGAGTCGTTGGAGGTGGCAACACCAGCGAAGTTGGTCACCAGCCGTCCCACATCGCTTCTTCCACCGGAGAAACGATTCACCTCTTCCATACTGAACGTGCGCGCACTCACGGTGCTGTACTGGTTGTTCGGACGGTCTTTCTTGCTGTCGGCCGTCACAACCACCTCCTGTTGTTCGAGGATGTTCTCTTCGAGCTTGATGTCGATGAAGACCTGCTTCCCGGAACTGA
Organism: uncultured Chryseobacterium sp.; assembly: GCA_964500205.1. Lineage (GTDB taxonomy): Bacteria > Bacteroidota > Bacteroidia > UBA10329 > UBA10329 > UBA10329. The sequence goes on from CAZCNS010000003.1 coordinate 37,400, forward strand.
CCAGCACCTCGGGCATCACGAAAGGTTTGTAACCGATGTATTGAACACCGAAGCTCTGTCGCCCCACGGGAACGGTCATTTCAAACCTGCCGTCAAGGTCGGTGGATGCGCCAACTATCGGGTCGCTGTCGATGAGTATGACCGAAGCACCTATGAGCGGTTGCTCGCTGGTCTTATCGAGTACGGTGCCTCTCACGGTCTGCGTGGGCACGTCCTGAGAAATGGCCGTCCAAGACCAGAACAGGAGTGCGGTGAGAATAAGGTTCGACTTTCGCATGACTGAAACAGTGTTTGTGGGTTACGCCACAAAACTGCGCAGGTCAAGAACGAAGCGGTTTTCTCAAAAACGCAAACGAATTGTGAAAAGGCGCAAACAGGTTCACGCGAATGCCGAAGGCGACATGCCCGTCCACTTCTTGAAAGCAGAGGAGAACGAGCTGATCTCATTGAAGCCCAAAAGGAAGGCGATCTCGCCTACATTGAGCTGGCCTGCCTTCAGGTGGGCGGTAGCGATGTCTTTGCGCACCTCGTTGGTCAATTCGCGGTACGATGTGCCCTCATTCTTCAGCTTAAGCTGCAGGTTCCGGCTGCTCATGTTCAGTTCCTCGGCCATTTCCTCTATGGTGGGAAGGTAGCCCTTGAGCCGTTTGGCCAACGATCCTTTCACGAGGGAGCTGACCGTGCCTTCACCTTTCAACTTGTGCAGACTTTCCGTGGCCATCCGGTCAAACAGTTGATACAACTGCTCATTGGGATTGAGCAGGGGCACGTTGGTAAGTTGGCCATCATATACCATCTTGTTCTCCTTCATGTTGTAGAAGAACTTGGTGTTGTTGCTAAAGAGTGCATCGCGCGCAGTGGTGTCTGCTGGCGGGTCGAATTCGTAATGCACCTCCAATGGGAACTGTGTGCCGGGCATCAATTTGAGGATGTTGTATGTGAATCCGAGCACATACATCTCAATGTTGAACCGGTCGCAGCGCATCAACTCAGCAGTACGGTCGAAATGCAGGTTCACATTCCTGTCCTGCGTGAGGTAGAGATGGTACTGGTTGGTGTGAAGGTGCGTGTAGCGAACGAAATTCTCAAATGCCTTGATGAAGCTCGGTGAATTGACGATGACGTACCCTGCCACCCCGAAAACGCCCATGTTGAAACGCTCCATGATGCGATAGGCTATCTCATCTCCCGGAACCCGTTTCAGGTAGGCATCCCATAAACGGTCGTTCCAAACATTGGGGTCTAACTTATCATCTGCTGCATATTGCTCAAGGTCGATCCCCGCCTCCTGATAGATCTCTGCCTTGTCGAAACCCATGCTGGCAATGGTCTCTACACTTTGCCTGTACATGGCCGCAATGACGTATCGCTTATTCTCGTAGCTCATCGGTGGATAAAACTAATAAATCTCTCATCTGCCACGGCCATTGCATACCTACAATCGTCCACCAACAGCAGCGATATGCGTTTGGTTCGCCACCGCAGGCGATCCCTTGAACGGACGTAAGCGTACACGACTTTATTGCAGAATTGGGGTGCCGCATGGGCGGGATTTTGCTGCGCGCAAAGGGGGCGAGGGGTGCTTGTCAATTAAAAATTAAGAATTAAAAATTATGAATTGGGTCTCGCATGGACGGGATGTTGCTTGATGGGTAGATGGCTTGGTTCCCGGATGGGCGGGTGGTACGCATCAGTACATGCCCAGTGATCGGTGGACTGCTGGGCATCGTGCTGGGCATTGTGATCGGCAATGCGATGTCGGCCTTTATCGGTGGCGGGTTCATCATCCCCCGGGCGTGGATGACGCTGGGGGTGGTGCTGTGCTTCATCACGGGTGTGGTGAGCGGCTTCTACCCTGCGGTGAAGGCATTGAACCTCGACCCGACCGAGCGCCTGTGGTTTGAGTGAGGGGGCTTCGATGGATAATCGCTTATCAGTGAACCGAGGACGGTTCGTAATAGAACGCCCCGCATAAGCGGGGAGGCGCAGCCTTGCGCGGGCTTTTCTGGTTGGCTGAATAATCGTTTACTAATGAACCGATGACGGTTCGTAATAGAACGCCCCGCAAAAGCGGGGATGCATAGTCTCCTACGGGCTGGTGTTGCCCCATGGTTCGGAACGGGCGAGAAGAGCCTCACGGCTGCATAGCCCGAATATCATGGCATTTTTGTGTCGGGCTGCTCCGGCACCAGTTCAAAGGGCAGGTGCAGCATCTCCTTGAAGTCGATTCCCGATTCGAGCAGGTCGCTATCGTCCTGGTCGTACCTCCATATCACCTTGGCGTCCACTCCCTTTTCCATGGACTTTTGCAGTTCCTTGAAGGTCTCAAAAAGTTGTCTGGCGCTGCCTGTATTGAAGTATCGCAGCTTTATGTCCATCACGAACTGAGGAGCATCTGGCCTCAGGGCAAGGATCAACTTGCGAACTGGTTCATAGAGTTCAGTGGCGTCATCGGGCATGGACTTGCCCCTGATGATCATGATATTGGTCGCCACGTCATGAAAGATAGCAGGCGTACTATCTGTTCGTTCTATTCTCATGTTGAGCGTCTGTCAGGTTAAGCCTCGGCAGGCTGGCTTACGTACCGCACCCCGAACACCAGGATGTCATCTGTCTGTTTGCCGTTGCCGATGTACCTGTTGAGGAACGAGTTCAGCATGTCATGTTGGTAAGACATGCTCATTTGTTTCATGTCCAGAAGCAGTTTTTTGAAGCCTGATGTTTTCAGTTTGTGGGTGTCCTCCTCATTAAACGTATCCACAATGCCATCGGAGAAGATGTACACCGTATCCCCCTCATGAAGTTGCACGTGATGACAGGAGAAACTATGGTCTATAGCTGTGCTTTCGCAGATGGATTGCCTGTCGCCCTTTATCACCTCCACCTCAGAAGCGTCTTTGCGGATGACCCACAGAGGTCTGTTCGCACCTGAGAACTGAAGCATCCCAGAGTGCAGGTCGAGCCTGCAAATAGCTATCTCCAATCCGTCCAGTATGGCTTCTTCCGATGCGCGTCCCAAGGAACTGTGGATGTGCCTGTTGAGGATGCTGAGTATCTCACCGGTATCGTGGGACTCTCGCATGGCGTCCTCAAGGCGTTCGGTGCCCAGTATGCTGAGCAGCGCTCCCGGCACACCATGGCCTGTGCCGTCTGCTGCCGAGAAATGCACCACCCCGTTGCTGGCGTGAAAGAAGTAGAAATCACCGCTGACGACCACCTTCGGTCTGAACAGCACAAAACTCTCCGGCAGCACATCCATGATGGACTGCCTGGAGGGCATCATTGCGTTCTGAATGCGCTGGGCATAGCGCAGACTGGCCATGATGTCACGGTTCTTGATGGTTAGCTGCGATGTCTTGAGGCTGATCATCTCTTCCAGCGAGTTGTTCATGCGTTCGAGCTTCTCCCGCAGTTCCACCTTGTCCGTGATCTCGATGCGCAGCGACAGGAAGCCAATGATCTCCTGCTGGTTATTGCTCACAGGCAGTATGGTGGAGTCCACCCAGTACAGGCGACCGTCCTTGGCCCTGTTGCGCACATCGCCTCTCCATGTCTTGCCCTCCATGATGGTCTCCCACATCTGCTTGAAGAAATCAGAAGAGTGATGCCCTGAATTGATGATGGCGTGCCGCTGACCGACAAGCTCATGTTCTTCATAGCCCGAACGCGCACAGAACTGGTCATTGGCATGGATGATGACCCCGTTGAGGTCGGTCATTGATGCCTCTATGTTGCAGTCTATCGCGCTCTGATATGCCTTGAACAGGTTCTTCAGATCCGCATCGACCTGCATGTTGAGTTGTTCCCCCATGGTGTTACCTATGTTTCCCGTTTCAGCTCGTTGTGACTTACGACCACACCCAGTAAAGGTTTCTTTTTTTATGTCATTCTTTTTCGGTATTTGAAGCATTTCAATTGTGTTTGATCAATTCTGACAATGCTCACGCGCATCAAGAGTTGGATTCTTAACCGCAAAGACCGCGGTCCCGAACGTGCGGTTCATCATCCCCTGGGCGTGGATGACGCTGGGGCTCATGCTGTGCTTCATCACGGGTGTGGTGAGCGGTTTCTACCCTGCGCTGAAGGCATTGAACCTCGACCCGACCGAGCGCCTGTGGTCTGAGTGAGGGAGGGGGCTTCGATGGATAATCGCTTGTCAGTGAACCGAGGACGGTTCGTAATAGAACGCACTGCCTGCCCCGCAAAAGCGGGGAGGCGCAGCCTCGCGCGGGCGGGTTGCGGAATTACAATATAATTTTGGCTTGCTCAAGAAGGTTCAGTAGAGCTGGGAAGTCATTTTTACCTAAAAACACATACGAGTCTTTGTCATATTTTTCCAGTTTTAAGTATGTTGACCATGTGCCCTTGCTCCAATAGCAGCCTGCATCAAAGCCGGCTCGACTCTTAAAGGATACCTCGGTATAATTAGTCGATGTTGATGGAAAGATTTTCTCTTGAATGATTTTGATTGATTTTATTAAACCATCAACTTCATCTGCATCCAATACCGCTGCTTTAGTGCTTGTTGAATATTTTCCAACGTGTTCATACTCAAATTTCAAAGCACTTTGTGTTGTGTTGGTTATTAAGTCTGTGAAATATACCACCAGTATTTTGGCGTCTTTCACTGAGCCAACTTCCACAAATTCTTTTTTGATAAGAGCTCCAGCTTTCGCGGAGAATTTCTCTGCATTACTGAGTTCTTGCTCTTTTGTCTGGGCAAGAATGGCAGTACCTGTTGCAAAAAATAGAAGTATAGCTAAAGTCGTTTTTGTGATGTGCATGGTTAGGAATTTATAGATGGAAGTAATTCGGCTTTAGGGTAAGACAGGTCGTCTCTGCAGCTGTGTTAAAGCCTTAGGTGTTGGCGCACGTTTTTCATTTCTATTATCATTCGGTCAAGGCATTGGCACTGTCAACTTGATTTCCGTTGGCAGTATCACTTGGGGTCAATAATTGCTCTGCTGCTTGGTGTTCTGATTTGTGTTTTGGGAGTAATGTACGCAGATAGTATCCTCCAATGGTTAGCAGAAATCCTAAGACCATGAAAGCAAGTTTCAAAGGAATGTCATACTTAATTGACCAAGTTGTTCTACGTAAGTTTTCTTCTTCGATGAGAAACCGTTTGCCTTTCAAAGTGATGTACAAACGAATTAGTTTGATATCCTTTTGGTCTAGTAGCCTCTTTGGGTTCTTTTTGGTTTCTGTCGGACCATTTGTATCTATCGCTTCAACAACGGAGTTTTTACGTTCGGAAGGCCAATACAGGTTACTCTCTCGGATGTATCCATCATCAAGCAGGTCAATTACAGCTCGTTTGATTGTCCCAAGGTCGTGGTGCGTTGTCGCAAGAAATTCGTTTGCAATATACTCTGCTGTACCACGATTTTCACGTTCGATACGCCTTAGAATATTCAGTCTTATGTCCTGCGATGTATCCATTTTTCAAATGTGCGCCAACGGTATCGGATATGAAACGTGGGACATCTCGGAGCTGTTCATCAGTCCATAGAGACAAAGTTTGTTGAGAACCAAAAACTTGCGGAAACCACTGTCCGCCCTATGTTTTATACCCATTGTGTGGCATAGTTTTAATTTTTCATTGTCATCGTCTCCAAGATTGAGTCTCAATTTACGCATCGTCTCTTAGAGCTCATTTATTTTCATGTTTTCTTGGAGTATTTTCATTGTTTCTTGGAAGTTGTGCATCTGATAGTTGCGCATTGAGACATCGATTACTTTTTCTTCTTCCTTAATCATTTCTTCCGTAACAGGAATTTCTACGAGTTGAAATGCCTTACTTAGTTTGTCAGTCAGAATGATTTTTCGTTTCTGGCTAATTCGTTGTTTAAACTCTTGCTTCAGCCAATCATTTAAAAATGATTCATCTTCATAATTGCAACCATAGTCCGAGTCGCGAGTAACAAGGATAATGTGTTTTCCTGATGTTTCAGCACAATTCAAAATCCACTCCCAATTAACTGCGTCTCCAATGGAATTGTCAGCTTTCTTTCTAGGTGGATATCCAAGGATAAAACGCTTCTTAGCTAGATTTCGAATTTTGAAACGAATTTTGTTCTCACGGTTCAAATTTATTGGTGAGCTATGTTTGAAAAGCTTTTGAAGTGATTTGTAAACAGGGTCATTATAGCTTGGATTCTTTAATATTTTATCAATGCGTCCTTTTAGCTCCTTTTGTTTTTTTGAGATGTCCTTTTTGGACTTTTCAATCATTTCAACTGCTTTTGCATTGGATAAGATTGCTGGAACACTTATGCTGACATTGTTCATTTTTTTCACTTCACCAATAGATTCAAGAATTACAGCTTGCCTATTTTTCTTGAACTCCATTTCAACTTGAGAGGAAGTTATGATTAAGTCCTTGTGCTTTTCAATTTCGTCCAAATATTTCATTGAAACATCGGATTTTCTAATTCGATAGAAGTCCAGGAGGATATTTGTGTCAATAAAAATTAGAGCATCAATTTTCTCAATTTTCTTTTTTGCCATCCATCTTGTATTAAATTATGTCTAACATTGGCTGAATGCAACCAGTTACATATAGCTGGATTTGCCAAAATCATTTCAAACGTTTGTTTTTTAATTTGTTCTCATCAAAAAAGCAGGCTAATTAGCCTCAGACATTTCTGAGAGCATGTTCCATTTCGGGGCTATTCTGGTCGAGGTGTGGTTGCGACTGCAACGCTCAACTGCCACACCAACATCTCCACTGTCCATGTCCCTGTTCCTTTGGTCAGAGGCAAATCTATGACATAGAACATTATGTTGGACAGGGTGGATTGAACTTTTTGGTACAAGGGGGCTTGTCAATTAAGAATTAAGAACTAAAAATTATGAATTGAGGTCTCGGATGGGCGGAATCGCGCATGGGCGGGATTTCGCTGCGCTTAACGGGGGCGAGGGGTGCTTGTCAATTAAAAATTAAGAATTAAAAATTAAGAATTGAGGTCCCGCATGGCCGGGATTTCTCCCGCAGTCGCAGGATTCCGCTGCGCCCGAGGCGGTTCGCCAATCGCCAATCGCCAATCGCCAATCTCCAATCTCCAATCGCCAATCTCTAATCGCCAATCGCCAATCACCAACCTCCAATCACCAATCGTGATTCCCCATGATTTTCCGTCCCTGCGGGATGCTCACAATGACCCACCCTCATGGGCAGACGCATGACGGGCCGCAGCATCGGAATGACGATGCAACGCCTCGCGACACGAGAAAATGTCAGGTAAAGTTGTGTCGTATGGATTTAAACTCTATTTTCGTATGTCATTTCGGTCTCGGAGGTCATTGTGAGACGGGGATAGGGAGGCATTCGGGACCGGCTATCTGCACTGCGCATGAGCCGGATACAACCCCTCGAAACCTGTTTTGTCGCCCTGCTGGAACAGCAGAAGGCCGTGTCTGTCAAGGTAAGGGACGGAAGCGAATGGTACCCGCTGTCGGCCCATCAGATCATCATGGCGCGGTGCGAGGGCCACTACTGCACCCTGACCACGGCCAACAGAGTGAACGGGGCGCTGTCTGAGATCCGCGACCTGCGCATCAACCTCAAGGAGTTCGAAGGGTTGCAGGAGCTGTGCATCTGCCGCATCAGCCGCAATGTAGTGGTGAACCTGGCCTATCTGCACCGGGTCGAAAAACGCTTCACCATCTATCTGGAGCATGCCCCCGCGCTGCCCATCGAGGTGGGCGAGTCCTATAAGGAGGAATTCATTCGCGCCATGGAACGATTGGGGCTCTGAGCCTGCACCGGGCAGCGGCCCGGCAGGCGGCCCCCTTCCATTTTCCCTGAATGGCAGCACTTGCCCAAGCGGCTCACGTCAAAATTCGCATGATTCACGTCATAAACAGGGCTGTTTGTGACATTATTCATTTCGGCATCCTGAAGCGCGATACACTTGCATCGCGTTCTTTGACATCCGGGCCATTACAATGTATAAAGGTGCAGCACGCTGCACCGCATTACCTCAGTGCCGTGATGCCCCGCACCGCCCCCTTCGCCAATATCCACCCGCGCCCCAGCTACCCGCACATCGACAAAGGACCTCTGCACATGCGCAAGACTTGATCGCAGGCATGCAAGACCTGATCGCAGGCACGCAAGATGTGATCGCGGGCACGCAAGACCTGATCGCAGGCACGCAAGACCTGATCGCAGGCACGCAAGACCTGATCGCAAGTACGCAAGACCTGATCGCAGGCACGCAAGACCTGATCGCAGGCACGCAAGACCTGATCGCAGGCAAGCAAGACCTGATTGCAGGCATGCAAGACGTGATCGCTCTTGAGCAAGAGGCTTCCGCTCATCGACAAGGCTTATGCCTTCAGCTACGGCCCACGGACGGAGGATACGGCCCTATAGGGAGGGGAGCTTGCGGATCAGCGCGGCAGATCGCCCATGGCGACTCCATGGATTCATCATTCAATCATCATGTCTAACCAACAAAATCTACAGGTCATGAGCAACATCAGATGCATACGCAATTTCAAACGGATCAAGGTCGATGAGCTGGACAACTTCGGCTTCGGGGTGCGCGATGGGATCTACGGCAATCCGTTGCAGTTTCCCAACCCGATCTTCCCACAGCCGCAGTTCGAGCAGTTTGTGGTCAACTACAGCAATACGAGGGCAGCCTACACCAATGGGGGCAACGCACAAAAGGGCCCTTACCTCATAGCCCGCAATGAGCTGATAGGCGCCCTTGAGACCATGGCCGACTACGTGGATGGCGAGGCCAGGGGCTCTGAGGCCATCATACTGATGGGCGGATTCGTGCCCACCAAGGGCAACAGCAGTTCGTCACCCAAGCCTGTGCAACCCACGGGCGTCATTCTGCGCCACGAGTCCACTGGCGTGCTGCGGGTCGAGTGCGACAATCAGGTGGCGGTGGACACCTACCTCTGCATCCTCACGGCCAATGGGCCCATACCTGAGGGCATCAACGTGACCGAAAACGGCCAGATCATTGGCATGGGCAGCTCCAAGCCGGAGACCGCACAGGCCATGACGGCCCTGAGCTTCATAGGCCCCGACTTCGTGTTCGACCTCAACAAGAGCCGAAAGAAGATCTTCTCGGGTCTGGTTCCGGGCACGGTCTATTACGCTGCGTACATCGCCATCAACGCGCAGGGCGTGAGCAAGCTCAGCGTCCCGGCCAGCATCATGTGCGTATAATTTGCCGCGCCTCCTGTCCCGCCTTGCTCGTCCGTCCGCCTCAGGCGGACAGATGGGTGGGGCGGGATTTTTTTGATTGCTGATTGTTGATTGCTGATTGTTGATTGCGGATTGCTGATTGCTGATTGTTGATTGTTGATTGCGGATTGTTGATTGCGGATTGCTGCGACCCGCGACCCGCTCCCTTCCCTCCGCTACAATTGAAAATTGAAAATCGGATATTGAAAATTGTAAATTGCCGATCATATCCCATGACTGCGGGGCCGATTGATAATTTTTAATTGCTAATTTTTAATTTGAACTTTCATCCCATGTGCTACGACATCCAGACCGGCCTTCAACGTGCCATCAAGCTTGCCCAACGGAAGGGCGAGACCCGCGAACAGATCGACCGCCTCATCGCGGAATACAACGCCCGGTACCCCGATGCGCCCACGCCCTCGCTGCATTGGCATGTGAGCGGATTTGCCCACCCGGTGCTGCCCGTCATCTGCTTTAAGGAAGACCGGCTGACCCTCGAGACCCGCCAATGGGGCCTCATACCCCGCTGGTGCAAGGACATGCCCACGGCCCTCAAGCTGCGCACCCAATGCCTCAACGCCCGCTGCGAGACCCTCTTCGAGAAGCCCGCCTTCCGCAGTGCCGCCCCGGGCCAGCGGGCCGTGCTCGTGGTCGATGCCTTCTACGAGCACCACCACTTCGGGGGGCGCACCTATCCCTTCCGCATCCACCGCAAGGACGGCCAGCCCATCGTCATGGCCGCGCTCTATGAGGACTGGACAGACAGCACCACGGGCGAGGTCTTCTCCACCTTCGCCATCGTCACCACCGTGGGCAATGCCCTCATGGCGGCCATCCACAACAACCCCAAGCTGGAGGCCGGCCCGCGCATGCCCCTCATGCTCGAAGGCGATGCGCTCGACCTCTGGCTCAGCCCTCACGCCACGGAGGACGAATTGCGCGACTTCCTCCACCAGAGGCCGATGCCCGAAGCGCGGGGTCACTCCCCCTTCTTAAAGGGGGTGCCCGCCAGAGGCGGGCGGGGGCACTCCCCCTTCTTAAAGGGGGTGCCCGCCAGAGGCGGGCGGGGGATTCCCGAACCCGAAACCTCAAACCCTCTAACCGCCCACCCCGTGCGCCCCCTGCGCGGAAAGGCTGCCCTGGGCAACGTGCCCGAAGCGGCTGCGGCCTACGACTATCCCGAACTGGCCATGGTGCTGGGGGAGATTTTGGGGGAGGGGGGCGATGAGCCAATTAGCGAATTAGGCAATTAGGCAATTAGCTAATTAGCGAATTAGGCAATTAGCGAACCGAACCGCCAGAGGCGGTGAGCTCACTGCGGAACGCAGTAACTACCGAACCGACCGAAGGGAGCTTCCCGCAGGTGCGGGACTTTATGCAGTAACTACCGAACCGACCGAACCGAACTGCTTTAGGTGGTGGAATCACGGAGACCGAAAAATTCTATCAATCACATCAGACCATAACTGAGCGGAGCGACCTCACGGACACAAAATTGTTTTGAAAATAAAGTAGTCCGTAAATAGGTTACGGACTGCCCCCGTTGGTTTGCCGCATAGCCTTCGCATTCGCGTGTATGAGGGGCTGGAGATTTGAAAACGGTATTAGATTAGCCCCTTCTTAACCAATCGGACAATGGTCACAACAAGCATCGTTGAAGAGCCCCGCGAGGAATGGGGCGGCCCGTGGACGGAAAAGAAGCTCAAGGCGTTTCAGAATTACGTGGTGGCCTACCTGACCATCATGAACAGGAACCCCTATTGGGAAACCATCTATTTTGATGGCTTTGCCGGAAGCGGTTCACGTAAAGAGAAAGTGGACAACGACCTCTATCTGGAATTGGACATCACCGAGGAGGAACAGGGCTACAAGGGTGCAGCACAGCGCCTTTCCGAACTGGACGAACCTTATCGTTTCGACTTCTACTACTTTGTGGACAAGGATAAGACCGCTGTCCAGAAACTGGACGCCAAGCTCAGACCCTTGAATGAAGGCAAGAAGGGAAACCTTCAGTTCCGATCCGGTGACTGCAATGCCGCACTGCTGAAATTGGCAGAGGCGTTGCACCACAAGAAGAGCACTCAGGGAAAAGCACTGAAATATGCCGCACTGCTTTTTCTCGACCCCTTTGGAATGCACATTGATTGGAGTTCGCTCGAACAGTTGCGCGATACACGGTCGGACATCTGGATTTTGCTTCCGACTGCGGTCATTGTCAACCGTTTGCTCGACCGCAAGGGAGAATTGCAGGCATCGGCCAAACTTTCCTCTTACTTCGGACTGTCGGAAGAGGAAATCAGAAGTCGTTTCTATCTGCCCACAGGGCAGCAGAGCATGTTCGGGGACGATGAACACTTCAAGAAGGTGGCCGACCCTATCAACACCATTTCCAAGCTGTACATTGAGCGCTTGAAAACCATCTGGAGCCATGTGACGGAGAAACCCCTGCGATTGAACAACCGCAAGGGTGCCCCGCTTTTCCATTTTGTTTTCGCATCGAACAACGCCAGCGCATTGGGCATTGCCAACGACATCATCAAAAATGTGAACTGATGGCACAGTCGAGCATTGAGTGGACAGAGAACACATGGAATCCCGTAACGGGATGCGACAAGATATCGGCAGGATGCAAATTCTGCTATGCTGAGGTCATGACCAAAAGGCTCACGGCCATGGGCGCAGAGAAATACAAGGACGGCTTTGCCGTGCGCGAACACCCCGTTGCCCTGCGCGACCCTTACCTATGGAAAAAACCAAAGGTGGTGTTCGTCAACAGCATGAGCGACCTGTTTCATGAAAAGGTCTCGGTAGCGTTCATACAACGGGTCTTTGCCGTGATGAACGATACCGACCACGTGTATCAGGTGCTTACCAAACGTGCCGACCGCCTGTTGGAATTGGACCGACAGGGCTTGCTCGATTGGGGGCACAACATCTGGATGGGCACCTCGGTCGAGGACGCCCGCGTTACGCACCGCATTGACAGCTTGCGAAAGACAGGTGCCCGTGTCAAATTCCTCAGCTGCGAACCACTCATCGGCCCATTGCCCGACCTCAACCTGCAAGGCATCGACTGGGTCATCGTAGGGGGCGAAAGCGGCCGCAGGCCGCGCCCCATGGATGCAGACTGGGTGCTCGACATTAAAGACCAATGCGAAGCACAGCGCACCAAGTTCTTCTTCAAACAATGGGGCGGCACCAATAAGAAAAAGGCCGGTCGCAGCTTGGCGGGAAGGACGTATGACGAGATGCCTGCCCTTACGCTTTGAACATTGAACCTACAGGAATAACCCCGCGCCCTACGACTATCCCGAACTGGCCATGGTGCTGGGGGAGATTTTGGGGGAGGGGGGCGATGAGCCAATTAGCGAATTAGACAATTAGCGAACCGACCGAAGGGAGCTCACTGCGGAACGCAGTAACTACCGAACCGCCAGAGGCGGTGAGCTCACTGCGGAACGCAGTAACTACCGAACCGCCAGAGGCGGGGAGCTCACGGAGACCATGGAAAGAATGATGCAAACCGTAAATAGGTTACGGTCTGCTTCCTTTGTTTTGCTGCCGACATCAAAACGGAGTGCGTAAGTTCGGGCCATTAAACTGAGCACTTGAACAGGTACCTTAATCTTTTATAGAGCATTCAAAATGAAAACACTGTCCGTGTTGCTTACGCCTCGTAAGTCCGTCTATGACCAGTCTCGAAGAGACGTGGTGTTGGATCTCACTGATTTGGCTGAAGGAAAAATCGACCCTGAAAGCTTCTTCTCTGAGAACTTCATCACGAACGGGATGAAGCAGCTTTATGAAGCTGTTTTCAAGCGACTTGAAGGACGGTCTGATGACGGTATCTTTAAGTTAACTCAGGCCATGGGTGGCGGTAAGACCCATAATATGGTGGCAATTGGCCTGTTGGCAAAGTATCCCGAGTTTAGGGAAAGCACCATGGGGCACATTTACAAGACTTCATTTAGGGGGACAGCCAAAATCGTGTCCTTTTCCGGCCATCAGAAGCCAGATGATGGAATTTGGGGAGAGATAGCTGGTCAGTTAGGTAAGAAGGAGCAATTCAAGAAGTTTTACAGTGCAGGGTTAAAAGCTCCAGGGCAGAGTGATTGGATTTCCCTGTTGCAAGGGGAGCCCGTTGTCATCATACTTGATGAGCTCCCACCATACTTTCAAAATGCAAGCACGGTGGCGGTTGGAAATGGCACCTTGGCAGATGTTACCACAACAGCACTTGCATCCCTGCTCGTGGCTGTTGGTAAGGATGAGTTGAAGAATGTCGCACTACTAATCTCAGACCTCAATGCCACCTCGTATCAGAGTGGTTCTAACGCGTTGGCAAAGGCGTTTGATGATTTCGAGCGGGAAACAAACAGATTGGCCAAGAACTTCACACCAGTTCAACAGAACAGTGATGAACTTTATCACATCCTGAGAAAACGCATTTTTGAAAATGAGGCAACTGCCAGTGAGATTGAGGCAGTTGCTAACGCGTACGGTGAAGAACTTGATAAGGCAAATCGTATCACCGGGGCCAGTGAGTCAGTTCCGGGAATGAAGGCGGCAATTAAAGCAAGCTACCCGTTTCATCCAAGCATGAGGGAGCTGTATGCACGGTTCAAAGAAAACTCGGGATTTATGCAGACAAGGGGGCTTATCCGGCTCCTTCGCACCACTGCTGCCGACATGTTTCATCCGAAGAACGGATGGGCAGACAAAAGCTATCTGATACATCCGTTTGATGTCAATCCCAACGATGCGAATACACTGAGTGAACTTACGTCCATCAATGACAAATTGATTAATGCCATAAGCAATGACATTGCAAGCAGTGGTTCAGCGGCTGCGGAAAAATTCAGCGCGGAACTTGCCAATGACCTTCCTAATAGAACAGCTCGGCTTTTGCTGATGGCCTCGTTGGGAACGGTGTCAGGTAGTGTGAAAGGTTTGAAGGCCAATGAGCTTACAGCGTATTTGGCACAACCCGGGGTGGATATTTCAAGTTTGCAATCGAAGGTGCTGCCTGAACTGCGAGAGCGCAGCTGGTATCTGCACGTTGATAACAGTGGAAGCTATCTCTACAAAGATGTGCAGAATGTATCTGCAATGGTCAACAGCTACAGGTCGGGCTTTGGTCAGGAGGCGGTACGCAAAGAGATCATCAAGAAACTGGAAGAGCTGTTCAAGCCTCTTCTAAGAGACTGCTATCAACAATTGTTCGTTCTACCTGCCTTAGATGAGGTCAGTATTGTGAAGGACAAGGTGTCGCTTATCATTTTTGACCCGGATAGCAGCGGCAAGTTGAATCCTCGATTAGAGGATCTGTACAACGGTGAGAGGTTGAAAAACCGCATGATGTTCCTTACCGGGGACCACATGAACATGCAGAACATCTACAATCAGGCAAAGGGTATCAAAGCCACGGAGGCGGTCATTGCCACGTTGTTGAAAGATGGAACATTGACCAATGACCCGCAGATGGAGGAGGCAAATCGCCTCAAAGAAAGCTATCAGTTCAAGTTCCTCTCAGCCGTGCAGAACGTTTTCACAAAGTTGTATTACCCGACCATCAATGGACTCACTGAAGCAACAATCGACCTACTCTTCCAAGGAAATAAATACAATGGTGAAGAGCAGGTAAAGAAAACTTTAGAAGCAAAGCGGAAGTTCAATGTCGAGACATCAAAAGACACGTTTGTCAGGAAAATCGAAGCGAAGCTGTTTACTGAGAAATCCTTGCCATGGGCAGACATTCTTCAAAATGCTGCCTCAAAGCCTGATTGGGACTGGCATCATCCCAATGCGTTAGAGGATGTTAAGAGAGACCAGCTCTCCAAGGAGCTGTGGAGAGAGAATGGGAATTGGATTGAGAAAGGCCCTTTTCCTGCGCCTCCAACAAGAGTGGAGTTGCGCGAGGTGTCCAGAGAACGCGAAACTGGAAAGGTCAGTTTGAAATTGAATCCGATAAATGGCGATACCATCAGATATTGCTACGGTAAAGGGGTAAGTGAGACCAGCCCTGTACTGGATTACCGCGATGTGCTAACAACAGATGAGATGGAAGTCGAGTTCATCTGTATTGACAGCAAAGGGGAGCATCAAACAGGCGATTTGCGTCTCTGGACTAACACCATCACACTTCAGCACAAGTTCATTTCACAGGGCACTGAGTCTGTGCTGGAACTTCGGGTTGCCCCGCCCAACGCACAGATCAGATACACTACAGACGGCAGCACGCCATCGGAAAAATCTGCCTTGTACGAGGCTCCTTTTGTTGTACGGCCCGGTGCTACGATTCTGGTGATCGGACTGAAAGGGGCTTATCGGTCTGAGACCCTTATGGTAAAAGCACCGATGGAAGCGGGAAAGGTCGAGATTGATAAAAAGGCTCCACTGGTATGGAAGAACAGAATGAAGAAGGGAAATACCTCAGAAAGCTATGCGCTTTTGAAGGTATTGAACAAGGCTGGGGCCCAAATGGCCGGCCTGGACATCAATTCTTCAAAGGGTTCCAACTGGATTCAGTTGTCTTTGGATGAGAACACGTTGATCACTCCCGAAAAAGGTGAGGAGTTCTTGGGTTTTGTCAGAGAGAACGGGCAACAGGGTGAAATTAGTTTGGAGTTCACAGAACTGCGATTCGAATCAGGGCAGCAGTTCCTTGACCTCATCAGAGAGTTAAGTGTGGATTACAGACCTGAGGATATTCATCAGAAATAAGGTGAAGCTATGAACATTGACTTCGGTTTTTCACCAGAGCAAAGCAGACATCATTTTGTTGTCATCGTTCCAAGATCGGTGAAACATGATGTCATGGTGCATGAGATGCCAGACTATGACCCTGAACAGACCGAGGAAGGCATGGTGGCCAATTTTCTTGGGCCGGAATGCACAGGAAAGGTCCTGCTTTCACTGGACAAATGGAAACGTATCGAAAACTTCTGCAAAGTGGAGTTCAATCAAAGGATGCGGAACAGTGGCATGAGGGCCGCAAAATGGAAGACAGGTGTGAACAGGGTGCAACGGCTGTTCGGTAAGGAGTTGATGGTGCTTGCATGGGCAATCGAAGATGCCGACCCCAATGACATACCGCAGGCGGTTGAGAATTGGCTTGGACTCAAACCCGAAGAGCGGTGGTGGCTCTATACGGTGACCAATGCCGCAACAGGGCATCCGACACACGGCAAAGGCAAAGGATGGCGCAAGGCCATTCGCTTTGCCCTCACAGAGAACCCGGTACCGGAAGGACGCTATACGCAGTCGCTCCTTGACAATGAAAAGCTCCTGCTTTTCAAAGAAGATGAACCTGAGCCTTACACCCCATTAACAAAATGAGTTCGGATTTCAAAGCATTCATAGAGGCACAGTTCCCCGTTTCAAAGGTTTCCAAGGAGAGCTACAAGGAGCGTAAGGCCGTTTCCGGTCAAACGCTTACGGGGCTTGGCAAATGGTGGGGCAGGAAGCCCCTCATCCTGGTTCGTGCCACCATCATCGGGCTGTTGATGCCAGCAAGCGATGATGCCGAGCGCGACAGAGAGATTTTCCTCAAGATTCTGACCATGGACGATGCTGGTCTGTGGGAAAGAGCGGGCCGGAGTCTTCCAGTGAATACCGTTCTGGAAATACTTGGAGAAGAAGAGGTAGAAAGGCTTATCACTCAGAATGACCTGACAGGGCGATGGAACTGGTTGGCAGGTATCACAGAGACACAGCGTGAGGACATCAGCAAAAAGGCGTTTCTCAGCCTCAACTATGACCAGAGGTTACAGCACTGTGTCAGACCCGAGCACATGCCCGGCCCTTCATACGAGGCCTGGCAGGACATCAATGCCCACTTGGGCACCTCTGCCAAGAACATCAATGAGCTGGTGCATCAACTGGGCGTCCGCCAGTTCGGCCATGCCCCGCGTGTAGGTGATGCCTTCTGCGGAGGCGGCTCCATACCCTTCGAGGCGGCACGATTGGGCTGCGAGGCATATGCCAGCGACCTCAATCCTGCCGCAGCGTTGCTCACATGGGCCTCGCTCAATATCGTGGGTGGTGGCGAAGAAGTGCGCAAGAAGGTGATGGACGCGCAGGAAAAGGCATTTGCCACTGCCGACAGACAAATTACAGAGTGGGGCATAGAGCACAACGAAAAGGGATGGCGGGCCGATGCCTACCTCTATTGTGTGGAGGCCCGCTCACCGCACACCGGTTACTGGGTGCCACTGGCACCATCATGGGTGGTGGCAGAGAAGAACAATGTCTGCGCTGTGCTACGGCCCGACCATGACAACAAACGGTATCATATAGAGATAGTGACCGATGCCGATGCAGCCACCTTCAAAGCAGCCAAGAGCGGTACCGTTCAAAGCAGCAATCTGATCTGTCCGAGCGACCCGCAGAAGACCACGCCCATATCCACCTTGCGGGGCGACCGCAGAGTGGACAAGCAGACCATTTATGGCCTGCGCCAGTGGGAGAACACTGACCTTGTTCCCAGACCAGACGATGTCTTTCAGGAACGCCTCTACTGCATTCGCTACATAGAGACCTATTATGTGGCTAAAGGGAAGATTGAGCACGGAAAGAAGAAATGGAAGAAAGACGATGAGCTGACCAAGGCCGAGGCCGAGGCCCTGCCCAACCTTGCTCTCCTGCTCGAAAGTAAGATGCTGAAACGCCAGATACGCAGGCATTATGTGGCACCTGACCAGAACGACCTCCAACGAGAGCAACAGGTGCTAAAACTGCTCAGTGAACGCTTTGAAGGATGGCAGCTTGAAGGATATATTCCGTCTAAAAGGATTCAAACTGGGGTCGAAACTGATAGGCTTAGTCGTGAACGAGGATGGACTTATTGGCATCATTTGTTCAATCCTAGGCAGCTTTTGTATGCTGGTTCTTTTTCTGCTATTTTGTCTGAGAAAGATAGCATTAAACATTTGCTTTTTGATATAGGTCGTATTACTAATAATAACTCCCGCCTATCAAGATGGAAAGTTAGTCAGGGTATGGGCATTGGGGGAGTTGTGGATGTTTTCAGCAATATGGCTTTAAATACAGTTTTCAACTTTGGAACTCGTGGTTGGGAAGGAGTAAATTCCTTAAAATTTCCAGCAGATAGGTTTGATTTTGTAGCCCCCCTAAAAAGTGCTCAAGTAATTCAGACGGTGGATGCCCGGACCGTTGAGGTTGTAAACGACTTGTGGATTACCGACCCACCTTATGCAGATGCTGTTAATTATCATGAAATCGGAGACTTCTTTCTATCCTGGTACGAAAAACAATTGCATAGTCAATTTCCAGAATGGTATGTGGACAGTAAAGCAGCGTTAGCGGTTCGAGGTAGCGGCATAGTATTCAATCAGAGCATGGTGGAATGCTATGGCAATTTCACACGACATATGCCCGACAACGGGGCACAGGTGGTCATGTTCACCCATCAGGATGCTGGTGTATGGGCCGATCTCGCCCTCATACTGTGGGCAGCTGGCCTGCATGTCAGCGCAGCTTGGACCATACAGACGGAAACAGACAGCGTAGGCATCAAAACGGGCAATTATGTGCAAGGCACGGTCATCATGGTACTGCGCAAGCAGCGTAGCGAGGAAGTGGGCTTTCTGAGCGACATACAGGCACTGGTGGAGCAGGAGGTGCGTGAGCAGCTGCGCTTCATGACCGCACTGGATGAGGAGGACGACCCCAATTTCGGGGATGCCGATTATCAATTGGCCGCCTACGCTGCTGCGCTGCGAGTGCTAACGGGCTACAAGCGCATTGAGGATATAGATGTGAATTATGAACTGGGTCGCGAGCGCAAGAAGGGGGAGGAGAATGAGGTGGAGAAGATCATTCGCAGCGCGGTGAAGGTGGCCATGGATTTCCTTGTGCCCACGGGATTTGATGAGCACCAATGGCGCAAGCTTCAGCCAGAGGAGCGTTTTTACCTGAAAGGTCTTCAGGTGGAGGCTCATGGCGAGTGCCGCACGGGTGTTTATCAGGAGATGGCGCGAGGTTTCGGACTGCGGGAATACAAGAATCTGCTTGGCAGTGGCAAGGCCAACATGGCCCGATTGCGCACACCGCTCGAATTCAAGAACAGGGATTTGGGCTCTGATGGTTTCGGCAGCAGTCTCACCCGCAATATTCTCTTTGCCATCTATGAAACGCATCAGACCGAAGACCCGCAGATGGGCCGCAATTGGCTTCACAATGAATTGCCCGATTACTGGGGCAATCGACAGCTCATCTTGCACATACTGACCTTCATTGTCAGGCATGTGGAACATATCGAGCATTGGTCTTTGGACATGGAGGCACTGTCTCTCCTAATGGGCCGTATTGAGAATGACCACATATGATCAACCGATTCTCATCCCGCAGACATCGCGTTGACCGCAGTTTTCTGAACGAGCGGCTACGTAATGCAAGGAGTTATGACCGCATTGCGGGTTATTTTTCCTCCTCTATATTGGAGGTTGCCGGAGAGGAATTGGAAAGTGTGAGCGGTAAGGTGCGCATCATCTGCAACTCAGAGTTGCGGCTTCAGGATGTGGAAACAGCAAGGGCGGCTGCCATGTCCATGGGCAATGAGTGGCGGTCCCATTCAGATGATAAGCTGAACGATGCTGCCAAGGGGCGTCTCGGCAGACTTTATGATTTTCTGGTTTCAGGAAAATTGGAGATACGCGTACTTCCAGATGCGGTTCACGGACTGCTCCATGGTAAGGCTGGGGTCATTACGATGGAAGATGGTCGAAAGACATGCTTTCTTGGCAGCATAAATGAAAGTCGGACTGCTTGGCAGTTGAATTATGAGCTGCTTTGGGAGGATGACTCCGAGGAGTCGATTCATTGGGTTCAGGAGGAGTTTGACAGTCTTTGGAACCATCCGCTTGCCCAGCCCTTGGCATCAGCGGTCGTTGAGGATGTCAAACGCCTTGGGAATCGCGAGGTGGTCAATATCAAAACATGGGAACGTCAGCCAGACCCTGCCGGTCCGATCATAGAGACACCCGTTTACAGAAAACAGTTCGGTCTTTGGGCACACCAGAAGTATTTTGTGAAGCGCGCCTTTGATGAACATAGGTCAGGCCGAGGGGCACGTTTCGTTCTTGCAGACCAAGTAGGTCTCGGCAAGACCCTTCAGCTTGCACTGGCGGCCATGTTAATGGCACTCCATGGCAAGCGGCCTGTACTGGTCATAGCCCCAAAGACCCTCATTTGGCAGTGGCAGGAAGAGAATCTCAAACTGTTGCAGATGCCATCAGCTGTTTGGGACGGCAAGTGTTGGGTAGATGAGAACGGTGTGCGCTATGTTAACACCGACCCTGAAAAAGCATTCATGAACTGCCCCAGAAAGATGGGTATTATCAGTCAGGGTCTTATTACTCACGGTGGCCCCATTATCAATAGATTATTGGAACTGGAGTACGAATGTGTGATTGTGGATGAGGCGCACAGGGCACGCAGACGCAACCTGAAGGCAGGCGCAGAGAATGAACCTGCGGAGCCAAATAACCTGATGGCCTTTCTTTTGCAGATTTCCAGCAGAACCAAGGGCATGCTTCTGGCAACGGCCACCCCTGTTCAGCTCTATCCCATTGAGGCTTATGACCTCTTAGACATACTTGCGCAAGGCAGCAATCATATTATCGGTGACTGGCTCTCAAAATGGAGAGTGCGCTCTAAATCTGAGGTTCTTGGGTTGGTCATGGGCACTATACCGCCTCCCGATGTTTTTATTGAGCGATGGGACTGGATGAAGAATCCGTTTCCCCCGGAAGATGAGCACAGAGCTTTCGAGAAGATACGCAGAGCGACTGGAACCGCAGGTACAGACGCGGTGCTCTCGGAAAGTGATCTTGAAGGTCTTCGACCTGCTGACAAAAGAGATCTTGAACGCCTGACTGACTTTTTTACAGCGCACAATCCGTTTGTCCGATACATCATTAGAAGAACACGCAAGTTTCTGGAAGAAGAAATTGACCCTGAAACGCACGAACCATATCTCAAAAAGGTGGAAGTCCTTCTTTTCGGTGAAAAGCCAGAAGATGCAATCGCTATGCCCGCCTACTTAGATGATGCGTATCACTCTGCTGAAGAGTTCTGTGAGGCTTTGTCAGAATTGATGAAATCTGCTGGATTCATTCGTACCCTTCTTCTCAGGCGAATGGGTAGTAGTATTGAAGCAGGTCGTCAGACAGCTACGAAATTCCTTGGTGGAAATATGGCCGATGTTGAAGACGAAGAAGATGATATTCCAAACAACGAAACGGGCATTGCTGCGCGAATTGGCCACAATGAAAAAGATATACTAATTCGCCTTATTGCACAGCTGGACCAATTCAAGGATAACGATCCTAAGTTCAGTAAATTGAATTCGCTTTTATTCGAGGATGGATGGGCTGAATTGGGGTGCATCATCTTCAGTCAGTACTTCTCGACAGTTGAGTATTTTAGCAAGCTACTCTCCAATGAACACTCTGACATACGCATCGGAGTTTATGCTGGTGGCAACAAGAGTGGCTATTGGGAAAAAGGTGAATTCCAACGTTGTCAGAAAGAGGTTCTTAAACAATGGGTTCAGCAGGGTGAATTGAAAATAATTTTCGGTACTGACAGTGCCTCAGAGGGGCTGAACCTTCAACGGTTAGGCACCTTGGTAAACCTTGACCTTCCATGGAACCCCACGCGGTTGGAGCAGCGTAAAGGCCGCATTCAGCGAATCGGTCAGATCAGAGATGAGGTTTTCGTGTACAATATGAGATACCGTGGTTCGGTAGAGGACAGAGTACATGAACTACTGTCAGACCGCTTAGAACATATATTTAATCTTTTCGGACAGGTGCCTGATGTTTTAGAAGATGTTTGGGTGGAAGTAGCGCTTAATCGTAAAGAAGCCGCACTGCAAATAATTAACGAGATACCGGCTCAGAATCCTTTCGAGTATCGCTACAACCAGATCCATCAGGTCGATTTTGAGAGCTGTACGAGGGTTCTAAACAAAGATGAAGTCGCTGATTTGTTGAGTGAGGGATGGGGCTGATGTGTTCCGCCCGCCTTGGCCCCGACCGCCTCACCATAGCGGAAATGATGCCCCGAAGCATCGCGGTTTCATTTCATATAACACCCGTCCAAGCGAGGACCTTCCCCCATTAGCTCATTAGCTCATTGGCTCATTGCCCACACCCCTGAGAAATGCAAGACCATGAACGCTACAATGACCGGTTGTTTACGCGGTGGGCACCTGTGTATGATGCGTTTGAGGTCGTATTGGGAAACATCAGAAAGCAAGTTGCGCACGAGATAAACCCCACCCGTGCCACCATCTTGGATGTGGCCACCGGCACGGGAAGCATGGCCATGGCATTGAGCGCCACGGCCACAGAAGTGGTGGGGATAGACCTCTCCACCGCCATGCTGCACAAGGCCCGGAGCAAACGCGGCAAAGGCAAGCGCTCCTTCCTTCAAATGGATGCCAGCAGCATGACCTTTGCAGACGAGACCTCCAAGCTTGATCTCAGTGCGCTTAAGAGTGTTGAGCTTGTGGGGTGAGTAAAACTTGGTTGCGAAGCGAAGGAAGTGTAACAAGATATTCTATGATGATAAATATTAACCTTTGTACTGTAACAAGACCTTGAAAGCAATGAGCGACAACAGATTTAAACAACGCATGGTGCTGCGACACTTCGGCCCCATTGACCAAGTGGAGCTGAATGTGGAGGATGTGATGCTTTTCATTGGCGGTTCGGCCAGCGGCAAGAGTACCATAGTCAAAGCGGCCTACTTCTTCAAGTCCATCAGACACGACATCGTGCGCTACTATGTGGAGGCCATAGACACCAATAGCCTGAGCGACAGCCCCAATGCCTATGGCAGTAAGATGAAGGATCGGTTCGTGGAGTATTTCGGCCTGTCCTTTGACAAGGACGAACGGCTGTACATTGAATACCGCTACTCCGAGACCACACACATCAAGGTGACGCTCGGTGAAGGCAAGAAGCTCGGTGTGACCTTCAGTAATGCATTTGTGCAGAAGATGAAGGGGATGACCGCGCAGGCAAAGGAGGTGGCCAAGACCAAGGCCGATCTATCAGGCAAAGTCGCCAATTCAAGGAGTCTCAAGGCAGCAGAGGAGGCCAAGCGCTCATTTACAGCTCAACTGGAACATACGCTTGACGACCTCTTCAATGACGACCGCGAACTGCTCTTCATCCCAGCGGGGCGGAGCATCCTTGCCACACTTTCCGACCAGATAGGTCAGATAAGCCTTGAGCGGTTGGACTTCCTCACAGGTGCATTCGTTGACCACATTAACACCATCAGGCCGTTGTTCATCAGATCTCTCGAAGACATGCGGGCATCGGCAGATGGGGCTACGGATTTTATCGACAGCGCCATCTCATTGCTTGACCGTATACTGAAAGGTCGGTACGAACGTAGTTCGGCAGGCGAACACATAGCATTTGACGGTGGCACGGTGCAGTTGAAATTCGCCTCCTCAGGTCAACAGGAGTCGTTGTGGGTGCTCCTGGCATTGTTCATTGTTGTTTTGGAACAGCAGAAGTGGTTCGTGGTGATAGAGGAACCGGAGTCGCATCTTTTCCCAGAGGCCCAGCGCGACATGGTGCATCTGCTGGCACTGGTGGCCAATGCGCACCCTAACGGCTCGCAGGTGCTCGTCACCACGCACAGCCCTTACATCGTTGCTGTATTCAACAACCTGATGTTGGCCCACAGGTCGGGGCAAAGTGCCAAGGTCGAGGTGGAAAAAGTGATTTCCGAACCGTTCTGGCTGGACGGTGCCTCCCTCAGTGCCCATCAGGTGAAGGATGGCGGGATCACCAGCATCATCGATCAGGAGTTCGGCCTCATCGATACGGCCTACATCGACAGCATTTCATCGAAGATCAACAGCGACTTCGACAGCCTGTATGAACTTGACGGTCAGGAGGCATGAAAGAGGAACCGTTTCAAAGACCCGACTGTGCCGATTTGATAAATGAAAAGCATCCGGTCGTAGCAATCAGGGACAAGGTTGGAGGGAAATCGGAGCTACGTTATGAGAACGTCTCACAATCTCGACTGACCAAGTATCGCATAGACGGCTGCCTGCTGCCAGAGGAGGCAGGAAAACGCAAGTGCGATTATCTGCTATTGAACATCGACCTGCTGAAGGCCTACTTCATCGAGCTGAAGGGGTCAGACCTTGACTCGGCAGTGGAGCAGATAGACATCGCGCTTTCAAGGTTGAATCCTACCTTGAAGGCGCACGCTTACGTTCCACACGGCCAGATAGTACTGACAAGGGTGAACACCACCGACAGGCAAAGCTTAAAGTTTCGCAGCTTGATGAAAAGGTTCAAGAACCTGTCAGGGACACTTGAGAAGACCGGGCAGAAGAAGATCATCCGCGAATGATACAGCCATGGTACAGTCAAGCATAGGGTGGACAGGCCCGCCCGTGCGAGGCTGCGCCTCCCCGCTGTTGCGGGGCAGGCAGTGCGTACTATAGGTGAGCAGCCTGTCCTGAGCTGGTCGAAGGGTCCCGCTCACATGAATCTGCTTCCATGAAACCCATGCCCACACCCCCGAACAATGCAAGACCATGAACGCTACAATGACCGGTTGTTTACGCGGTGGGCACCTGTCTATGATGCGTTTGAGATCGTATTGGGCAACATCAGAAAGCAGGTTGCGCACGAGATAAACCCCACCCGTGCCACCATCTTGGATGTGGCCACCGGCACGGGAAGCATGGCCATGGCATTGAGCGCCACGGCCACAGAAGTGGTGGGGATAGACCTCTCCACCGCCATGCTGCACAAGGCCCGGAGCAAACGCGGCAAAGGCAAGCGCTCCTTCCTTCAAATGGATGCCAGCAGCATGACCTTTGAAGACGGGACCTTCGATATCGTCACCATCAGTCTGGGATTGCACGATATGCCACCGGCCATACGCAGCAGGGTAGTGGGGGAGGTGAGACGCGTTCTGAAGAAAGACGGGAAGCTGTTCATCCTGGAACATGACCTGCCGGAGCACCCCCTGCTATCCTACATAAGTTCCCGCCTCATGAACCTCTTTGAGAGCAAGTACTACCTCGATTTCATGCAGACAGACCTGGATCAATACCTGCAAACCCTCGGGTTCAGGGTAGAGGCCAGCACCCACTATCTGGGCCACCATCTGCGGCTCATCACCCTGTCGAAGCAATAACGCTGCACACGCCTCGCACCCCAACCCACCATCGACCATTTTTCTTGTTAAGCGCAGCGAAATCCCGCCACTGCTGGACGGGATTGCGTGCAACTCTTTCTCTGCAACTCTGTTTCTCTGTGTGAAAATCCTTTGCGTCTTCGCTTCCGCCCGTTAAGCGCAGCGAAATCCCGCCACTGTGGAATCCCGCACGTGCGGGAGAAATCCCGCGACTGCGGGACGGGATTGCGAGACCCCTTCACCGCCTGCCCACACAATTTTCCATTTTCCATTCTCCATTTTCCCTTCGTTGAGCGAAGCGAAATCCCGCGACTGCGGAATCCGGCACGTGCGGGAGAAATCCCGCGACTGCGGGACGGGATTGCGAGACCCCTTCACCGCCCGCCCACACGATTTTCCATTTTTCTTATTGAACGCAGCGCAATCCCGCACCTGCGGGAAGCTCACCGCCTGTGGCGGTTCGGTGCGCTCAATGGCTGATTGACTATCCCACCACCTTGTCCTTCACGAATACCAGTCGCACCTTCTCCACCAGCAGATACATCACGGGTACGATGATGAGCGTGAGGAACGTGGCGAACGTCAGTCCGAAGATCACCGTCCATGCCATCGGTCCCCAGAAGGCCACGTTGTCGCCCCCGAAGAAGATGTTGGGGTCGAGGTCGGAGGCCAGGGTGTAGAAGTTGATGTTCATGCCCACGGCCAGCGGCAGCAGTCCGAGCACGGTGGTGATGGCCGTGAGGAGCACAGGGCGCAGGCGGGTGCGACCACCCTCCACGATGCACGCGATGGCCTCATGCAGTGGCAGGATGCTGTTGTCATCCATGCCCAGCTCGGAGCGTCTGCGGGCGCGGGTCAGGTCGATGTAGTCGATCAGTACGATGGCGTTGTTCACCACCACCCCTGCCAGCGACACGATGCCGATGCCGGTCATCATCACCGATATGGTCATGTTGAACGTGGCAATGCCAATGAACACCCCGATGGTGCTGAACACCACCGAGCCGAGGATGATCATCGGCTTGATGGCAGAGTTGAACTGCGACACGAGGATGAGCAGGATCAGCGCAATGGCGATCATGAACGCCCTGCCGAGGAAGGCCGCGGCCTTGTCCTGCTCCTCGCTCTCGCCTGTGAAACGCACCATGAAACCCTCCGGCACGGGGTAGTTGGCAAACTTGGCCTGTATCTTCTGGTTGATCTCGTTGGCGTTGTAGCCCTCTATCACGTTGCTCCAGATGGTGATGGTGCGGTTCTGGTCGCGTCTCTTCACTGAGCCGAGGCCCGTGGTGTAGCTCACGTCTGCCACGGCAGAGATGGGCACCTGCTTGATGCGGCCTGTGGTCATATCACGGAAGGTCACCTTCTGGTTGAGCAGGGTGGTGAGGTCGTAGCGGTAGTCGTCATTGAGCTTCATGACGATCTTGTAGTCGTCCTCCCCATCCTTGTACTTGCTCACCTCCTTGCCGAAGAGCGCTGTGCGCAGCGTGCTGCCGATCTGCCCCGTGGTGATGCCGAAGGCACGGGCACGGGCGCGGTCGATGTTCACCACCAGTTCGGGCTTGCCGGTCTCCAGGTCGAGGTTCAGGCCCTCGATGCCGGGGATGTTCTCGGCATTGACGGCTGCACGTATCTCCTCGGTCAGCACCACCAGCTTGTCGAAATCATCGCCACTCACCTCAATGTTGATGGGCTTGCCCACGGGCGGGCCTTCGTTGTTCTTCTGCACATTGACCTTGACCCCCGGCCGCTTGGTGATGTCTGCCGAGAGTCTGCGCATCACCTCGCTGCTGCTGATGCCCTCGCGGAACTCGAACTCCACGAACGAGATGGTGATCTTGGACTTGTTGGGCGTCTCGCCTGCCTGTGCACCGTCCATCGGGTCGCTGCTGCCTTCTCCTACGTTCACCACCACAGAGTTGATGGCCGCGCGGTAGGGCTCTATGATGCCGAATACCTCTTCCTCGATGGCAAGGGTCAGTTCATTGGCCTCTTCCAGGTCGGTGCCCTGTGCGGCCTCGATGAACACGTTGATGTATTTCGGGTCATTCTCCGGGAAGAACTCCACAGGCGGACTCACGATGCCCACCATGATGATGGAACCGAACAGCAGTGCGATGGAACCGAAGAAAAGTGCATACGGCCTCCACGAGGACAGCGAGCCTTTGAGTATGCTCAGATAGACGTTCTCCAACCACACCAGCGCGCGGTCCTGGAACCATTTGGCGATAGGGGTGAGGACGTAGTGGTTCAGTGGAATGAGCAAGGCCATGGTGCCAGCGAGCATTCCCGCGCTCCGGAAGTCTCCGAGATAGAGCAGGGCGGCAAGCACGATGAAGGCCGCTGTCCATATCCACAGCTTCTTCACAGAGGTCTTGGCCTCCGTGTTCTCATCCTGCATGAAGAAGGCCGCCATCACCGGGTTAATGATGAGGCCCACGAACAGCGAGCTTCCAAGCACCGCTATCAACGTCAACGGCAGATAACCCATGAACTCGCCCATCACGCCTTCCCAGAAGAGTAGGGGAGCGAACGCGCCCAATGTGGTCAGTGTGCTGGTGATGATCGGAATGGCGATCTCGCCCACGCCTTCTCGCGCGGCCTGCATCACGCCCTTTCCCTCCTGCAATTGGCGATAGACGTTCTCGATCACCACGATGCCATTGTCCACCAGCATCCCCAGCGCGAGGATGAGGCCGAAAAGCACGATCATGTTGATGGTGACGCCCATCGCGGCCAGAATGATGAAGCTCATCAGCATGGACAGCGGTATGGCGATACCCACGAACAGTGCATTTCTAAGTCCAAGGAAGAAGAACAGCACCGCCACGACCAGGATCACCCCAGAGTAGATGCTGTTCTCCAGGTTGAGCAGCTGGCCCTTCACCTGATCGCTCTGGTCGTTGGTGATGGTCACCTTCAGGTCGCTCGGAAAACTGCCGCGCTTGCTCTCAGCCAGTGCCTTCATGATCTTGTCGGTGGCATCGAGCAGGTTGGCCCCCGACTTCTTCACCACGTCCACGCTTACCACCGGTTTTCCTTCCAGGCGTGCGAAGCTGTTGCGCTCTGCGTAGCCATCCACCACCTGGGCTATGTCACGCAGATAGATGATGTTGCCGAACTCCGCCTTCACGATGGTGTTGGCGATCTCGTCCATGGTGCGGAACTCGCCTTCCACGCGGATGGCCCTGCGCTTGCCGTCCGTCAGCAGCGCGCCCCCGCTGATGTTCATGTTCTCGTAAGCGATGGCCTGCTCGATGTCATCAAAGCTCACCTGTCGCATCTCCATCTGATGCAGGTCCACAATGATGTTGATTTCCCGCTCCAGTGCCCCGCGCACATCGGCCTTAGATATCTCCGGGATGAGCTCCAAGCGGTCTTTCAGCTTGTCGGCATACACCTTCAGGTCGTCCACGCTGTAGTCGCCAGAGAGGTTGATGTTCATGATGGGCAGCTCGCTCAGGTTCACGTCCATCACGATGGGGTCGATGTCGAGGTCGCTGGGCAGTTCGCTCTTGGCGCGGTCCACGGCATCCTTCACGTCCTGCAAGGCCACCTTCACCTCCACATCGGTGTTGAATTCGACCATGATGATGCTGTTGTCCTGCACCGAGGTCGAGGTGAACTTGCTCAGCCCTTTCAGCGGCTTGATCTCCTTCTCCAATGGCCGCGTGATCAGGTTCTCGATGTCCACGGGCGAGTTGCCGGGATACACCGTGCGCACGTAGATCTGTGGCAGCACGATCTCCGGGAACAGCTCCTTGGGCATCGTGTTGTAGGCCAGCATCCCTCCGAACAGGATGATCACCGTCAGGATGATCACGCTGGTGGCGTTGCGCAGTGCCAATGAGGTGGGCCCGAACTCCTTGACCACGGTGGGGCGGGAGGGCTTCTGTTGTTGGTCGTCAGACATTTCTTTCTGTTTGATAATTAGCCGATGAGCGAATTAGCGGGTGGTGGGAAGGGATGGGATGGTTCTTGCAAAGCCGCGAAGGCGTATTGTTTTTCTGCGAATGAATCACTCTTACTTTGAGCTCTTTGCGTCATCCTTTGCGTTCTCTGCGTGAAAAAAAACTTCACACCTGATCTGCTCATTACAAACGGATCACATCCCCGTTCGCCACCTCGTTGTATCCCTGGACGATGACGGAGTCGCCTGCGCTCAATCCCTCGGTCACAAGGGTGTTGCCTTCGCTGCTTCTGTCGGTCTCCACGTAGGTCTTGGCGGCCTTCTTGGCACCGTCCATGTCGCGCACCACGAACACGAAGCTGCCCTTGGCGTCCTTGCCTACGCAGATACTCGGCACCACCATGGCGTTCTCCGCCTCGAAGTCTTTGATGCGCAGTATCGCTACCGCGTTAGGTTTCAGGGTGCCTTTGCTGTTATTGAGCCGCACTTCCACATTGAACGATCGGTTGGCGGGGTTGATGATGCTGCCCACTGTGGTGATCGGGGCCTTCATGTCGATGCCGAATGATGGAAGCCGCACCTCGGCCGTCTGTCCTTTGCGCACGGCCAGTGCATAGTTCTCGCTCACATCGGCCTTCACGCGCAGTTCCGAGAGGTTCACCATCGTGAGGATGGGCATGCCCGGTGCGGCCAGCTCGCCTTCTTTCTGATGAAGCTTGTCAACCACCCCATCAAATGGGGCAGACACATTGCTCAAGGCCAGTTGGGCCTGCAGCGTCTTTTTCTTCTTCTCAAGGCTTTCCACCTGGTTCTTGGCCTGCAGGTACTGCATCTCCGACCCGATGTTCTGGTCCCATAGGCGCGACTGCCGCTCGAAGGTGGTGCGTGCCAGGATCAGGGCGTTGTCCAGCTCCTCCATGTTGGCGTTCACCACACTGGTGTTCAAAGATGCCAGCAACTGGCCCTTTTTCACCGTCTGCCCCTCTATCACGTGGATGCGGGTGATGTTGCCACCTTGCTCGGCACTCACGTTGGCGATCTCCATGGCCTCCACCGTGCCGTTCACCTCGAAGAAATGCTCGAAGGTCTCGGCCTCGAGGACTTTCAGCCCCACCAGCACACCCTCAGGTGTCTCTGCGATGCCATTGCCGTTCAGTTCCAGCTCTGCCTTCAGGCTGGCGATCTCCTCTTCCAGCTTGGCGAGTTCCATCTTCTTGGCCTCCAGCAGCTTCTGCTTGGCCTCGGGCGATTCGTCCTTGCCACCGCAGGCGGATAGCAGCACCATGGCCGCAAGGAATGATAGGGTAGGGTTTTTCATCTTTTTGAAATGTGGAAGGGTAAGTGTGTGTTTTAAGGTGGTCAGGTTTTCAGGGAATCAGGTTTTCAGCGGAAAGTGTTGAGGGGTTGAACGAGTGATGCTTCTCATCTGCTGAAAATCTGAATTGCTGATATGCTGAATTGCTGATATGCTGATTTGCTCGTGGCTAACGGCTTGGGGCTAATGGCTCATCACTCCTCGAACACCCTGCTCAGTTCCAGCTTTGCATCCAGCGCTGAGAAGAGTTTGTTGATGTAGTCGGCCTGCGCCTGGGTCAGTTGGTTCTCGGTCTGTGTGAGCTCCATGCTGGTGCTGAGGCCCTCTTTGTACTTCGTGAGGGTGGTGTTGCGCACGCTACGTGCCAGCTTGAGCCCTTTCTCCGCATTGGTGAGCTGTTCGAGTGCCGAGGTGAAGTTGTCCTTGCCTGAGATGTGGCGGAGCTTGAGGCCCTGCTCCACATTCCAAAGCTGATCACGCTTGCGCTGCTCCTCCAGTTTGGCCTTCTTGATGGATGCCAGATTGCCGAGGTTGTCCCAGATGGGCACGTTGAGCGATACACCCCACAGCGTGAGCGGGAACCAGCGCCCGTTGCTGCCGAAGAAGTTGAACTGCTCACCGAACGCCTGCTGCTGGTAGTTGAAGAAGGTGTTCAGCGAAGGGAAGTATTTCGATTGCTCGATCTGTGTGAGGTACTTGTGCATCACCACGTCCTGACTCACGAGGTTGTGGTTGATGTTCATGGAAGGCTTGAACTCCCGGGACAGAAGTTGCTCAGGGTCAGTGGTCTGCCAGAGGGTCTCCAGACCATCGGTCAGCTCAATGGGGGTGCTCACATCCATGCCGATGGTGTATTTGAGCAGGTTTCTGGCGCCTTCGGTCTGTCGTTCGGCCATGCTGAGCTGGTTCTGCATGGAGGTGACCAGCAGTTCGATCTGCTCCACGTCCAGCAGCTCCGCGAAACCGTTCTCGTAGAGGGCCTTGGTCTCTTGCAGGGTCTTGTCCAGATTGGCGAGGTTCTCTTTAAGGATGCGGGTGTTCTCCTCCGCCACCAGTGCGGTGAAGTAGTTCTGCTCGGCCCTTGCCGCGATCTCATAGCCCACCTGCTTGCCCTTTGTGGCCTGCAATTGTTTCAAACCTCGCGCGCCTTTCAGCCCGATGAGATACGTGCCATTGAACACAGGCATGTTGGCGGAGATGCCCACGTTCATGCCATGCGGCACACCGAACTGCAAGGGTATCGGGTCACTTCCCGGAGGAAGCCCAGCGAACTCGGGCGGCAGCAGCGTGGTCGGCAGGTCCACGAAGTAGTTGTAGCTCACCTCTCCGTCCACCTTGGGCAGCAGACGTGCTGTGGCCATCCAGATGTCCTTGTCGGCCTGCTCGATGTCTATGGCCGCGCCTTTGGCCTCGAAGCTGTGGACCATGGCGTGGGCCTTGGCTTGCTGAAGGCTCAATTGGACCACCTGTGCATCCTGAGCAACGACCATGGAGGTCGCAAACAGACAGAGGGCCGCTGTTAGGTTTCTCATCATCAGAAAATGTTCATTTGTGTGTTGTCGATGTGTCGGAGCTTCTCTTGCAGGTACGCGATGCCTTTTTCGCTGGCAATGCCGCGTATGTGGTAGCGCATGGTCTCGATATAGACCTGCATGGGGTTGGTCTCGTTGGGCGGGAACAGCTCCCGGTCGAAGAAGACGTCAATGCGCCCTACGTACATCCCGGAGATGATGCGCGGGTTGAGGTTGTCGCGGTAGAGTCCCTGCGCCATGCCATCGCGCATGTTGCGCTCGATCACACTGCGGATGGTCTTCTGCTTGAAGTCCTTGAATACGCGGTCTGCCTTGGGGTAGTATTTCTCCAGGTCGAACAGGATGCTGGGGTGCACATCCTGCAATTGCTGCCCCACCTGCTGCACGATCAGGAACATCTCCTCGATGGCGTTGGGGGCCTCGCTGTGAATGCGCTCCACGAGAGCGGCCTCGCGTTCAGCGTGCGAGATCATGGAAAGCTCCACCATCTCCGCCTTGTCCTCAAAGCACTGGTAGAGGGTCTTTTTGCTGATGCCGAGGTGACGAGCTATGTCGTCCATCGTCAGGCTACGGATGCCGTACTGCATGAACAGGCGCGTGACCTGCTGCAACATTTCCTGACACTTCGGTTCCATGGGGGCGCAAAAGTAATGCGGAGGGAACGTTGGAAACTTTGAATAGTTCAAAAGTTTCCGAAGTTTTTCATTTTGTTAACATCGTGCCGGGGTGGTCAGCAACGTTTGCAAGACAAAGCAGGACGAACTGCTTGACCTGACAGGTTTTCAATACCTGTTAACCCGAGTTCGGGGTAACCCAACTATGAAACGGCCGTCCCTGAGGGACATTTAACGCAATCGCGTACATTGCTCTATCATAGGGCCGCCCCGATGGGGCTTTATCCTGAAGCTTAGGAACGCCCGTCTGGTAAAAAGCTACCATAGGGCCGCCCCGATGGGGCTTTATCCTATCGCTTTGAAAAGTTCCGTAGGAACGCCCGTATGGTAGAAAGCGCCACAGATGAGGTCTTACAAGTCCCGAAGGGACGGCCTTTTTGAAAATTCTTATCCTGAACCTGTCGCTTTGAGAAGTTCCGTAGGAACGCCCGTATGGTAGAAAGCGCCACAGACAAGGTCTTACAAGTCCCGTAGGGACGGCCCTTTAGAAAATTCTCATCCCGAACTCAGGTTGTCACGTCTTCACCGATGACCACTGAGTCTGTAACACCGCGCCATTGCCCTGTCTCAGGCACCGCATCTGCACGTAGGGTGTCCGATGCTCACTTCCCCTTCTTTTTCTTTCGTTTGAAGGTGGATTCCTCCTCCTTGGCGATCAGGGTCTGCCAGTCGTGCTCGCGGCTGAAATCGAGGGTGGCGGAGTAATCGCCTTTGTCCATCTCCACCCGGTTGATGGGTTGGGTCAGGTATTCCTCGATCTCGGCCAGCGTGTCGCGCTCCTCATCGGCACAGAACGACACGGCCAGTCCCTTTTTCATCCCACGGCCTGTGCGACCTACGCGGTGTACATAGTTTTCGGGCTTGTCGGGCAGGTCGTAGTTCACCACGTAGTCCACATCGGGTATGTCGATGCCGCGTGCGCTCACATCGGTGGCGATGAGCACCTTCACATCCCCATGCCTGAAACGGTTCATGGCCTGCTGCCGCTCGTTGGCGTCCTTGTCGCTGTGTATGGTCACGGTGTCGATCTTCACCCGGTCCATGGCCTTGGCCACGCGTTCGGCCCGCACCTTGGTGCGCACGAACACCAGGATCTTGCTCTCCGGGTTCTCGGTGACCACCCTTTCGAGAAAGAAGCGTTTGTCGTCTATGGCGATGAAGGCCACCGAGTGGGTGATGTTCTTGGACACCGGGTCCTTGGGCGAGATCTGAATGCGTATCGGGTTGGTCACCAGCGAGTAGGCCAGGTCCTTGATGCGGGTGTTGATGGTGGCCGAGAAGAAGAGCGTCTGCCGCTTCTTGGGCAATCTGTCCACCAGGTCGCGGATGTCCTTGATGAAGCCGAGGTCCAGCATGTGGTCGGCCTCATCGAGCACCAGCACTTCCACACGGTGCAACAGCAGATGCCCCTGCGATGCGAGGTCGAACAGCCTACCGGGGGTCGCCACCAGCACATCCACCCCTTTGTTCAGCCCCTCGATCTGCGGGGTCTGGTCCACGCCACCGTGAATGCACAGCACCTTTACCCGCGTGTATCGGGCCAGTTCTTTGAACACGCCCGCGATCTGCTCGGCCAGTTCGTGTGTGGGTGCCATCACGATGCACTTCACCCCATCGGGCCTGTCGGGCCGTTTGCGGGCCTCTATCGTGCTGATCACCGGGATGGCGAACGCGGCCGTCTTTCCCGTGCCGGTCTGCGCGATCGCCAGCACATCCTCTCCTTTCAGGATGGGAGGGATGCTCTTGAACTGAATGTCCGTAGGCTTCTTGAATCCCAGCCCGGCAAGGCTGCGCTTGATGCCCTCGTCAATGCGATAATCCTCAAATCTCATGTCTTCTTCTCAAATGACGACTCAGCGCCTGCCCTTTCCGGTCTCCAGCGTTTCCTCGAATTCCTGCAATTCTCTCAGCAGCTCTGCCTTCTCGTCCTCGGTGTAATACTGCGAGGTGATGATGCCGCCCATGAACTTCTTAAGCCGCTGCTCAGGGTTCCGGCCCAGTCTGCGCTCGGCCTCTGCCATGTACAGGTGGCCCTCCAGGAAGGGGGGGTAGGCCGCCACCATGGTCTCCCACGCGGTGATGGCATCCTCATAGCGCGCATCGTTGAAATACTGCCAGCCTCTGCCGTTCAGTATCCCCAGACTGAAGGCGATCTCATCGCCATAATGCTTCTTGACCTCTGTGCTGAGCGAGTCCAGCATCGCCCTGCTTCCTGTGGTGTCGTTCATGTAGGCGTTCTGTATCTCGGACCACCGTTCCCAGACGCTGTAAAGCGCATGCACGGTATGAATGCCGGGCACCACGTTGTGGTCGGCCTGCTTCATCCACGAGCCCGAAGCAATGAATCCTTCGCTTTCACCCATGGTCGTCAATGTGCTGTCCATCAGGTGATAATCCTCTGGGAAATCATTGCCGATGGCGTAGCTGTAATAAGTCGTCCGGTCTTTCGGTAGCCGTGCGGGAACGGTGGTCATGGAGTCTGCGAGGTTCACGTTCTTGGAGGTGAAAAACGGACTGAGTGACACCACCGCGCTGAACAGGTCGGGGTGCTTGCAGAGCATGTAGGTGGTGAAATAGCCGTAGCGCGAGTGCCCGATCAACGTCACATGCCTGCCTGCTTTCAGTTGTGTGCGGGCCCAAGGCAGCAGTTCATCGGTGATGAAGAGCGCATTCTCCTCAGCACGTCCGTTGGGGTCTGCTATGCGCATCTGCGTCTCCTTGTACCTTTCTTCCATGGTCGATTCCACCCCGATGATGATCGAGGCCGGCATCTGCTCGTTGGCCGTCAGGTAGTCTATGCTCTGATGGATGAACCCATGACTGCGCTCATTCTGGCGGTCGAAAACGATGATGAGCGGATAAGTGGCTGCGGAGGAGGGCTCAAACTCCTGCGGAACTGTCACTGTGATGCCGCGGTAGGTGTTCAGATACTTGGAGTACCAATCATCGTTTGCTATCAGCGTGCGGTAACGTTCAAACTGCTGCGCATGAACAGGGAAGAAGGTCGCTGCAAGAACGAGACTTACGAGTGCATGTTTCATTTGAAGAGGTAAGCGGATCATAGGTTAACGCGGAACTACAATTCACCGTCCCATTCCCGTATGGCCGCAGCCAGGATATCGGCAGTGCGTTCCAAGGTCACAGGGTCGAGGCATTCGATGGTGTCGAGCCGGGTGTGGTAGGTGGGGTGCAGCCTGTTCATCGGCAGTCCCACAATGGATGTGGCTGAGATGCCATTGCGCGAGAAATTGCTTGCGTCCGTGGCTCCCACGGGTATGGAGGCCGATTTTGTCGGCATGCCGTGCGCTTCGAAGACCCTGGCAAGTCGGGCGTTCAGTTCCTTGTCGTGCCTTGCCGGGATGCTGGGCTCGGATGTGACGAGGTGCATGTTGTCCTTGTCCAAGATGCCATCGAGATTGATCACATGGTGCGGAGTGGCCTTAAGAAATCCTTTGTGGATGAGGTGGAAAGCGTACGAGCCCCGAAGCCCGGTCTCCTCAGACCCGAAAGACACGACCTGGATCCTCGTGTGTTGAAGCCTCTCGGCCGATAACTGCTTCCCTACCGCGCAGGCCACTGCAACACCGGAGAGGTTGTCCTGCGCGCCATCCACCACTTTTTTCCCGTGAATGAAGAAGAACAGCAGCGAAAAAGGGGACAGACCGACAAACACCCACCAGACAGGGCTTTCCCAAACCTGGACATCAAGGGCCAGAGAGACCCCGAGATAGAGTGGCAACAGCACGAACGACAGACCTGCCACCACCATCAGCCTGATGCCCCAGTCCTTGAGCCAATACCACCAGATGAACTCAGGCGTGCTGTCCATGTGACCGGAGACGATGACCGTACTTCTCATTTCTCCCATGGGCTCGATCGTGCCGATCACATTGCGCGACTCCATGGACGGATACGCGAAGTCCAGCCAGTTGCGATACATCACGAAGTGACCCAGGAAGATGAACGCATTGATCCCTGACAGAATGAAAGCCCCGTGAAGACTGAAGGACGGCATGAGCAGCGCCACCCAGAAAAGCACACAGAAAACCCGAAGCGAACAGAACTTGGCGCCAAGGGGCGACCTGAAAGGCTCCACACTCACCCGGTCGCAATAACCGGACATCAGCTCTGACAGATACAGCTGCGCCTTGGTCTCCGATTCGCTTCCGGCCTTGCGCGGCCCGAACCTTTCAATGATATCAGCAACAAGTGAATAAGCGTCTGTCATGGATGCCCTGTGAATGAGCTGCGAAGTAATGCATTGATTCACGGTTCTGCGGATTAGAATGGCGTTTGATGGGAATTGTATGCAAAGCGCGTGACCGCCCAGGGCTGTTAAATTCTCTTCACACAGAGATTCAGAGAGGATGACACGAAGTATGGCCGAGTTGCCACTGTTGCGTGGGTTGGCCCACGGTTTCAACCGTGGGATAGATGGACAGCGGAATGATGAGGAAACCGTTTTAACGGTTTTTATGTCCCGCGCCTAAATCGTTGTTATTCTTTACGATACGAGTGAATCGGAAAGCGGTGTGGGCATTGTGAATTCCGCATTGAACAGCCCTGCGCGATCCCCTCGATGAAGTGATTTAATTCGTTTCTTTCGGCATTCATAAGATGAACGTCCATGAGAAAATTAGCAATTCTTCAAGTTTTGTTTGCCGTCATCCTCGGATCCTGCTCCAAGGATGAGGTGAACGACCTCGTGCCCACAGGGTCGTGCGACTCCACCGCACTGCCCGTGGTGATGTGCCACGGCTTTCTTGCCTCGGGCGACACCTACGCCCCGCAGGCCAAGCGGTTTGCAGCCAACGGCTACTGCGGTGGCAGTGTCCACGTTTTCGATTGGAACTCGCTGGGTGGCGGTTCCTCGGCCGATGCGCTCGATGCGTTCATTGACAATGTGCTCGCCACCACCGGGGCCGCGCAGGTCAATCTGGCGGGGCACAGCGCAGGCGGTGGTCTGGGCTACACTTACCTGTCCGATGCGGGCCGTGCCGCCAAGGTGGCACACTACGTCCACATAGGAAGCAATCCGCAGGAGAGTGCCGCAGGCCCGGAGGGCGCCAAAGTTCCCACGCTCAACATCTGGTCGCCTTTCGATGCCGTGGTGGCAGGGGGCGATATTCCCGGTGCGGAGAACCTGGTCCTCCAAGGCAAGGACCACTACGAGGTGGCCACCTCTGCCGAGACCTTCGAGGCGATGTTCAGGTTCTTCAATGGGAGGGAGGCAGCCTCATCGGCCATTGTATCCGACAACACACGCAGCGTGGCAGGCCGCGTGCTCACGCTTGGCGAGAATGTGGCAC
Source organism: uncultured Chryseobacterium sp. (assembly GCA_964500205.1). GTDB lineage: Bacteria > Bacteroidota > Bacteroidia > UBA10329 > UBA10329 > UBA10329. The sequence continues at coordinate 75,560 of CAZCNS010000003.1, forward strand.
TGCAAGCTGCAACGGTGCGCGTTTTCGTGGTGGACGGGGCCACAGGTTTCAGAACAGACGACAGCCCCCGCCACACCTTCACCACGGACAGCCAGGGCAACTGGGGAAGTTTCAATGCCGAGCAAGGCGCACATTACGAGTTTGAGGTGACCCCGGCCGAGGCCAATGGCCGCAAGCTGCACTACTACCGCGAGCCGTTCGTCACCAGCGACCATCTGGTCTATCTGCGTGCCATGCCACCTCCCGCATCTGTGGCCGGGCTGCTGCTGGCAAGTCTTCCGAGGAATGACGAGCAAACGGTGGTCATCGCGTTCGCATCCAGTCAAGCGGTCATTTCGGGCCGCGATCAACTGGTGGTCAACGGCCTTGAACTGAGCACCGAGGAGTTCGCATCCGAGGACGACAGCGCCATTGCCTTCTTCCTGTACGACAACGACAACGGGCAGACCGATGGCACCCCTGTGGGGCTGTTCGGCAACTTCCCCTTCCTGAGCGGGGTGGACATGTTCTTCCCGACCATCGAGCCGGAGAGCATCTCCCTCACAATGAACGGCCGCACGCTCAAGGTGCGCAACTGGCCCTCAGAGACCGAGGGCATCACGGTGGCGGTGTTTGACTGAGCGGAAGGGCTTTTGCCTACCTGTTGCAGGGGCGGGAAATCAATTGCAGTGCTGCGGGAGTGTTACAGCATTGGGTGTTGGTGGACGTCCTGTGCTTTGGTCTTGGTCGGCAATCAGTCTCTCTTGTCCATGAAATGAACGGCCAGCCCAACGATCACGCCAATTGTCATGGATTTCCAAAGGACAGCGCACATTTTGTGCATTGAGAATCCATGATAGAAAAAGGTCTCTGCTGCCATCAGCACGAGAGCTACCAGAAATGTGATCAGACCTATTTTCAAGTTGCGCTGCATTCTTTAAATTTAATTATTACCAACGGTTTGCATATGGCTTGTGGCGGTTTCGAAGCACTTTCTTGTCCACCGAAACCAAACTTGGCTACGGAGCAGAAACCTGGCTGGCAGCCGTTCACCCGCCACAAGCTATATGTGTTGTTGGCAATAGTGTTTTTTACAATACCTGCACTAGTTGAATATTATTTCCGCAGGTGTCATTGAGAATGGCATATTTTACATTACCCATTTCTGTCGGTTTAACGCTGAATTCGACACCAAGCTTAGTCAATCGTTCATATTCGCCATCTACGTTTTCTACATCAAATTGCGTCCAAGGAATTCCTGCCTCTTTCAATGCGTCTTGATATACTTTTGAAGGCTCAAAATGATTAGGTGCTGGTTCCAACAATAGTTCAGGTCCATCTTGCCAATCTTTTGAAACTAAGGTCAACCACCTATTTCCACCTCCTAAAGGCTCGTCCTTCTTTTTAATAAAGCCTAATTTCTCTGTATAAAATTTAAAGGCTTGTTCTTGGTCTCGGACTGTAATACTTATCAGTGTTACTTTCATTATGTGTCTTTTTACATTATTGCCAACGGTGCGCCTAAAAGTATTGCGTTTTGAAACTACTGAGTTTTCGAGATACGGTAACGCAGCAGAACGAAACTGAGACTGACTGACGTACCGTCCCGCGCAATAATTTTAGGCATTGTTGTGTGTAGTTGTTTCATTTCAATCCGGTCACTTGAAAAAGCGCATAAACTTTTTTTGCTCCAGAATATCGAACTGGTCCTTCATTGCACTGTAACTTGTCATTAGACGCCTACAGTCATCTCTGATTGCCTCCGCAGTTTGCGCAAACGTGGGTAACGTTTTTGGTGTCGTGTATAAATCTGGGTTGCTGGAAGAAGGAGAAACGCGTAAGGCCATTTCACTGTTGAAATTACTTAGTTCATTACCTAGCTTTTTGACTAGTTCATTCGTTTTCGTGTCATTGAATTTGAACTCTGCACTCAATACGGTATAGAAAAACTCTTCGATTTGATCTATCTCGTAGCTGAAGATTGAAATGTTGTTCGATATTCTATTCATTTGATACATGAAAGTATCGTGGTTAGACAGTTTGTAGATTTCATTAATCCGCTTCAAATCGCTCAGGTAAAGGTTTCCGTAGTGGTTAAAAATTTTGGCGCCAAGTGGAATAATGGCACCTATCACAATCATGAATACCCCTAGAAACGTCAGAATATTATTCTCTAGTTCAATAGTCTCAGCCAACTCAGGTCTAATTAGAATTGCGATGTATGGAAAGACATTACTAAAACCGAGAATTGAAATGCCACCCCCTATGAAACCTAAACTGATTCTGGAGATTACTCGTCCTTTTAAGTAGGCTTGAAATAGGTCCAGTCCTTTGCTAATTAGGTCACGTGTTTCTTTGTCCATTAGTATTTCTGTTAAATGCAAGTTTTATAAATAAGTCATATATGAAAGGTGCCGCTTTTATCATGGTTGTTGCGTGTACTTGGTTTGATTTCAAAAATCAAAGTACAGGAATCAATGCTGCCTTTTTTCGATTTCCATTATTTGATTTTCGAAACCACGCAGGTCAGCATGTTGCCAATTCATCAATTCAATCTGTAAGGAGTCAAATTTTAGCAACGGCCGTTGTCCAAGGACTAAAAACTTATCGGGTTTTCCATTTTCGTCATGTATCTGAATTAAGCATTCTTCAATATTTTTCTTCTCAAATTTTCGCACCAAAACTGAATACTTTGTAATGCCTTCATGATTGATATAAGGTACTGTGATTTCCACTATTGACTTGAAAATTCTTCTCGTCCCTGAGACCGAACCACGTGCGAAATGGAAGCCTTTTGGCTTCTTCCTGTTATTCTTGTCAGACTTAGGATATAATGTGTGAACAATCTTAGTGCCTTTGTATGTCAGTAGTTTATATTTCGCTGTGCTACCGTCTTTGTGTTTATAGTGGGCGACAAACAACTCAAACTCTTCAGGACGATGGTTGTTCTCAATGTCTAAATTGTCTTCAGAATAAATGGCGTCTGCTATTCTTGCGTAATCCAGTATTGGGATTGAATCGGTTCTGAACCTACTTGGCTCTTGAAGTTTCTTTCTGGTATTTCCAGATGCTTCATTTGAATCAATCCAATTGAAAGATTCTGACCAAAATTCATGTCGGGCATGAATATGTGTGAATCCGGTATGCTCGTTACCCTTTACGAAAACCAGTTCCTTTACTGGCGAGATATTCCAAATTGTTTTATGTCCAGGACCAAAAAGATTAATGACATTTTGATTCTTTAATACTGGATTCAGACGAGCAAACTCCTCAATTTCCTGAATTTCTGCCTTTGTAAGAAGGATTTCAGATGCAGCGGCCATTTCCAATTACACACAACGATTGGCTAAAGATACCTGGTTATCCTTAGCCGACTCTGTCGATTCAGGTTAAACGTTTGTAGTTGAGTTGATTGATGCTGAATGTCCGTTTTAGCGGACTGGTGATGTCAGGCGAATTCTTTGAGCTGGCAGGTGCGTAGATGGCGGTTGTTTTTAAGCTGGTAAGGTCGAAGAACTGTGGTACGTAGTGTGTCTGTTCTCCCTTGTCCGCGAAGTGGGGGGCAAAGCAATCTCCGAACCAATAAAGGTTGCTGTTGCTCTATCATCTCCGCATCCTATGGCTTTGTTCCTTTGGTCAGAGGCAAATCTATGACATAGAACATTAGGTTGGGCGAGGGGGGGGCTTGGTAATTAAAAATTAAGAATTAAAAATTAAGAATTGGGGGGGCGCAGTCGCGGGATTTTGCTTCGATTAGCGCAGTCGCGGGATTCAACGGGCGGGTAGATGGCTTCGGTGGTTCCTCCCTCGCAATGACGGGGCGGTCGTCCCTCCCTCGCAATGACGGGGCGGGGCCGCAATCCCTCGTTTCCCGTGTCATGCTCATGAAGTGGGCGAACTCAAGGCTCACTGGAATTTACCGATGACCACGGCTACGAGATTGCAGTACACGTAGTAGCCCGTGCCGGCTCCCACGTGCCAATAGCCCTGAAAGGTGACCGTGCCATCGGCAGTGGCCCTGAAGAGGCCGGTGCTGTGCCCCCCGCTCCAGTCGGTGCCATTGGAGGTAATCCAGTTTGATGGCAGCACCCAGGTTCCCGTTCCGCTGGAATTGAGTACGCGCATGTAGGTCGTGTTGACAATGGAGTTCGAGAGGTTGCACGCGCAGTCCACTTTCACCAGGTCCTCATTCTGCACTGTGATAGTGGTACTCAGGTCCGCACCCGTGAAGACCGAGGTGGTGGAAGTAGTGGAACCCACCACGCTCGACTCGTCCGCAGCGAAAGTGGCCACCCCTCTCACTTTGCCGTTCACATCAAGCTTTGCCGTGGGTGCGGTGATGCCGATGCCGACCCTGTCGTTGGTTGCATCCACTGACAAAGTGGAGCCGTCAACATTGAAGACGTCCACACCATTGCCTGTAAAGCTGAGCTTGTTGGTGGCAGAAAGCCCAGAAACGGTCGTGGCCTGAGTAAGCGCACCTCCCAGACGGACGGTGGCCGGGGCTGTTTCCGTCAGGCCGTTCTCTACCGTGATGATTCCTGTAGGGTCGCTCCATGTCGGTGCCCCCGCCCCGTTGCTGCGCAGCAACTGACCAGATGTGCCGGCTGCGGTAAAGGCGTAGGCCGACCCTGTGCCGTAAGCCAGCCCCCCGTTTGTAGGGGCTGCGTTTGAGTTTGTTCCCCCGTTGGCGATGGGCAGTATTCCTGTTACCTCTGCCGAGGCCAGACCAATGGCTCCAGCGGTGAACCCGGAGCCGTTGCCCTTGACCGGGCCGTTGAGCGTGGTGGTCACGGCAATGGTGCCACTTCCTGTCACCGGAGAGCTTCCGACCGAGAGGCCCGATGGCATTGTGAGGCCCACGGAGGTCACCGTGCCTACGTTAGCGGTGTTGATGTTCGATGCGGTCACCACTCCGGCTGGGCTTATGGTGAGTAGGCGGTCCTGACCAGAGCCGTTCAATGTGGGAAGGGTAAAGACGCCTGCTTGCGAAATGCGCATTCGTTCTATAAACGAGTTGCTTACCGACCCGGTCTGCAATATGATGTCTCCACCGCTGTTTGCAGCACTGAGCTGATTGGTTCCGGAGCGCAGCAGCAGGTCTCCACCTGTCGCAGTGCCAGTGAGGTTGTAGCCGGCTCCGGCCTCCAACACCAGGTCGCCTCCGGAGCGCGCGCCACTGTCAGAGGAGGCATCGCCTGCCTTGACCGACAATGCGGAGCCGTCTGAGCTGCCCACGGCTTTCTGCAGGGTGATGTTCTTTGCACCACCGCGCGAGAGCAGTACGTTGCCGCTCACATGAAGCCGTTCCAGAGGCGCAGACTCGCCAATGCCTACATTGGCCCCATTGCCCAGCACAACGCTGTTGCTTGCGCCCACCACAGCATTGGAACCTATGGCCGTTGCGTTGGTGAGGTTGTTCACTGAGGCATCGGCATTGATGCCCAGAAAAGTGTTTTGCGACCCGGTAGTGTTGAAATCGCCCGCGGCATCGCCCATGGCGATGTTGCCACTGCCTGTGGTGTTGTTGTACAGGGCCAGATAGCCCAAGGCCACATTGCTGTTGCCCGTGGTGTTGAATAGCATGGCATCCTTGCCTATGGCGGTGTTCCGGATGCCTTGTGTATTGTCGCGCAAGGCATCCTTGCCCATAGCAGTGTTGTCGAGTCCGGTGGTATTGCTATACATGGCACCAGACCCAAGCGCACTGTTGAAGTTGCCCGTGGTATTGTTGCGCAAGGCATCCCGGCCCATGGCGGTATTGTTGGATCCTGTGGTGTTGCTGACCAACGCCAGAACGCCTATGGCCGCATTGTTGAAGCCTGATGTGTTCACACGGAGTGCATCCTTTCCAATGGCGGTGTTCTGCCCGCCTGTGGTGTTGGTGCGCAGTGCGTCTCTGCCCACGGCCGTGTTGTCATTCCCGGTCGTATTGCTCACCAATGCCTGAAAGCCCAAGGCCGCGTTACTGCTACCTGTGGTGTTGGACAGCATGGCATCCTTACCGATGGCGGTGTTCTGCCCGCCCGTGGTATTGTCGCGCAGTGCGTCCCTGCCCGCTGCCGTGTTGTCGCTTCCTGTTGTATTGCTTTGCAAGGCCCGCGATCCGAGTGCACTGTTGAATATGCCTGTGGTATTACTGCTCATGGCATTCCTACCCACGGCCGTATTGTCATTCCCGGTGGTGTTGTTGAGCAACGCCTGAAAGCCGTTGGCCACATTGCTCACACCTGTGGTGTTCGACAGGAGAGCATCCTTGCCGATGGCGGTGTTTTGAATGCCTGTGGTGTTGGCACGCAGTGCGTCCTTGCCCACGGCCGTGTTGTCGTTCCCGGTGGTATTGCTGCGCATGGCTTCCCGTCCCATGGCGGTGTTGTTGGCCCCGGTGGTGTTGGAAAGAAGGGTATTGTAGCCCACACCGGTGCTTGAGTTGGAGGTGTTCACGTTCCCCGCCTGATAGCCGAGAAAAACCTCGCCCGTGCTGGCCACCCTTCCTGCCTTCTGGTTGTTCACGCGGATGTTGAAGGGTATATTGTCTGTGGTACCTATGAAATGTGTGCCGTCCACTGTGCTCGCATTTCCACTGAGCGACCAAGCTTCAGCAGTGACCACTGCAGTGGGGTCTGTCCATGTCATCCTTCCGTTGGCGTCAGAGACGGGGACGAAACCAGTGGCCTGATTGCCGTCCACCATGCGGATGTTGCCTACCACATGCAGCCTGTCGCTGGGTGCCGAGATGCCGATGCCCACATTGCCGTTCTCATTAATGGTCAATGCAGTGTTGGTGATCCCTGTCGCATAGTCATTGGACGTGCCGAGCATCAGCTTTGACCCGAAGCCATTGCTCTGTGCAGCGATCCGAGCGATGGGGTTCGTTGCATCCGCGAAAATGAAGTCCATGGCTGCAAATCCTCCATTGGTGGTGGTCCCCTCCATGCTGAACATGCCTCTTGTGCTTCCTGTGAAGCTGCCGATCTGGTTTCCATTTACATGCAACCTCGACAATGGAACCGCAGCACCTATGGCCACATTCCCGGTGCGGTTGATGGCTCCGGTGGAATTGGCGGGGCCGTTCCAAGTGGGGTCAAGCTCTGTGAAGCTGGTGAGATACCCTACGGTGGCATGGTTCCCCCAACCGAATGCGGTGTTCCAGTTGGTGATGTCCGTGTTGGTTATCCCGAACGATGGGCTGGCGGAAAATATCGGGTCTGTCTCCACCGTAGAGGCAAATGAGGTCCAGCTGCTACCGTTCCATCCTTGGAACTGCCCCAAGGAGCCATTCCATCGGATGGTGCCCGCCCCGCCCGTGGGGGCACCTGCACCGATATCGGAGCTTAGGCGAAGTCGGCCAGCAATGTCGAGTTTCTCCTGCGGGGCAGGCACGCCAACACCCACGTTCTGAGCATGGGCCGCTGTTAAAGAAAGAAGCAATGTGGACAGTAGTACAGGTCTAAAGGACATCATCATGTGCCTAATGGTTGAGTAGAGGATGCAAATTTTACTAAAAAGTCTATGCGTACGACCTGTGGTTGATCAAAATGGTATTTTGAAAAGAAAACGTGATTGATAGTGAGATGTGAAGTGATCACAGCTCCTTTCAGACGATGAAAGACCATGCTGCTGGAGCGATCATCTGGTCTATCGAAGCCATTGAGCATGCTATGCGTTGCAACGCATGGGCATTGAAGACCCCCGGTTCTACCCCCACATCATAGCGCTTCAAAGGGTGAAACAGTGCCGATCGAAGGTTCTGAACCCCTTTTTGGGGTGTTCTGGCCTTTTTGGCGCAGGTTCTGAGCCATTCGCTGTTTCGTGTTGGGAACATTAAAATATCCCGAAACTTTGGAGTGCGTTCTTTGAAAATCCTGACCCTCCCGCCTGTTGGTTGGATATAACCGCGAGAAGATCATGTCCTACCATCGCAAGATTATATATAACGGTCTCACGGTTATATATGTATTTCTCAAGGTTATATGTCACCAAAGAAAGTTTGGATGAAAACCTTTGATGTTTATGTCCAACATTGACAAAAATAGGTACTACCGTCCGTTTTTCAGACCCAACCATGAGACGGAGATGTCCAACCATGGAACGGTTGGCTCACAACAAGACGGGGAGAGAAGGAATCAATAGACGCATAAATCATTGTTTAATAATTAAATAAACGTCCATGACAGCAACTTGAAGCACCTTGCCGCCCGTTTGTGCAGACACAGACCCGGTAAGTACAACCGACAGTTCATTTACAATTCAAGTTCACTTGACGATTAAATAAAACTTAAAAGCCATGTCAACAACACCAGACGGCATACCCCTGAATATGACGGAGTTCTATGCTTTCATTTAAGACCTCTCTACCGGCATGGTGGCCGCTGTGGTGGTAGGGTGAGGCCCTGCCAGTGTGCGATCTCCGACCTGCTTGTCCGTCCGTCCGCCTCAGGCGGACGGACAGGTGGGCGGGCGGGATTTTTTTGATTGTTGAGCGAAGCGAAATCCCGCCCAAGCGGGAAGCGAAGCGAAATCCCGCGACTGCGGGAAGATTGCTGATTGCTAATTGCTGATTGACGAGGGAGGGATTGACAATTAAAAGTTACCAATTACCAATTACCAATTAACAATTGGGGGTGGAGGGGAGGTGGAAGAGGGGAGAGGATGATTTTTAATGTTGTTCTGTTTGTTTTGCAACCGACATAAAAGGGAAGTTAGTAAGTTCACCCCCACGAAACTGACGTATGAACTTCGACCAGACCTTCAAGAACATTGATGACGTGCTCCGCAGGGAGACCGACTCCGAACTCGACTACATAGAGCAGACCTCGTGGATACTCTTCCTTCGCTACTTGGACGAACTGGAGCAGGAGCGCGCAGATGAGGCCGAGCTGCGGGGCAACGAATACCGTTTCCTCCTGGCCGAGGAATACCGCTGGGGCGCATGGGCCATGCCCAAGGATGCCAAAGGGGCGTACGATTTCAAGTCCGCCCTGACGGGGCCCGACCTCATCGAGTTTGTCAATGGCAAGCTGCTGCCCTACCTGCGCACCTTCAAAGAGGCGCACAGCGACAACCCCCGCACCCTCGAATACAAGGTGGGCGAGATATTCGGAGAGCTGAAGAACAAGCTGGGCAGCGGCTACAACCTGCGCGAGATACTGGAGGCCATAGACACCCTGCCCCTCAAGAGCAGCAAGGACCGCCACGAGCTCAGCTTCCTCTACGAGAGCCGCATCCGCAACATGGGCAACGCGGGCCGCAACGGAGGCCAGTACTACACCCCCCGCCCCCTCGTGCGCGCCATGATTCAGGTGACCGACCCCCGCATAGGCGAGACCGTCTATGATGGGGCCGCAGGCTCTGCGGGCTTCCTCTGCGAGGCATACGAGTACATGGCCCCGCAGACCGAGCGCCACCCCACGCTATCAAGCACCGAGGCCCTGCGCGTGCTGCAAGAGGAGACCCTCTATGGCAAGGAGGTGAAGAACCTCGCCTACATCATCGGCATCATGAACATGATACTGCATGGCGTGGAGGCCCCCAACCTCATCCATATCAACACGCTGGCCGCACACGACAGTCAGGTGCAGGAGCGCGACCGCTATGATGTCATCCTCGCCAATCCGCCCTTTGGCAGCAAGGAGCGGCCCGAGGTGCAGCAGGCATTCGCCATCAAGACCAGCGAGACGGCCTTCCTCTTCCTTGAGCACTTCATCCGCTATCTGAAGACGGGAGGCCGCGCGGCCATCGTCATCAAGAACACCTTTCTGAGTAACACCGACAATGCGGCCGTGAGCCTGCGCAAGCACCTGCTGGAGACCTGCAACCTCCACACCGTGCTCGACATGCCGCAGGGCACCTTCCTCGGGGCGGGCGTCAAGACCGTCATCCTCTTCTTCACCAAGGGCGAGCCTACCCGCAACATCTGGTACTACCAGCTGAACCCCGGCCGCAACATGGGCAAGACCAACCCCCTCAACGACAGCGACCTGGCCGAGTTCATCGAACTCCAGAAGACCCGCCCAGAGACCGAGTGCAGTTGGAAAGTTGGGGTCACTTCGAGTGACGCTGACGAAGGAGGCGTTGTATCGAGAAGCCCCAACGCCACCAACGGCTTCGACCTCTCCGTAAAGAACCCCAACACCCCCGAAGAGGCACCCCTGCGCAGCCCACAGGAGATACTGGACGAGATGACCGCCTTGGACGAAGAGACCAAGGAACTGTTGGACGGGATAAGGGAGTTGCTATGAGTACTAACAAATGGACTCCATTCCGAAATGTCGGAAATGTTCAGTCGGGAGCTGGATTTCCAATTGTTTATCAAGGCCTAACGGAAGGTGAATACCCCTTCTACAAGGTTGGAGACATGAATTCAGAAGGCAACGAGATATTCATGTCTCAAGCCAACCATTACATATCTGATGAAGTTCGCAGGGAACTTGGAGCTAAAGTAATTCCACCAGACAGTATAATCTTCCCCAAAGTTGGCGGGGCCATATTGACTAACAAAAAAAGGATTACAACTCTTCCATGCTGTATTGACAACAACTTGATGTCAATCTGGGTCGACCCAGCAGCATATTCCAAAAAGTACTTCTACTATTTCTTCAATTCGATTGATTTATTTGAGTTGTCTAATAAAGCTGGGTTGCCATCAATTACGCAAACAGCTCTTTACGAACTGAAAGTTCCCATCCCACCCCTCCCCGAACAGGAGCGCATCGTTGCCAAGTTGGATGCCGCCTTTGCGGCCATCGATAAGGCCAAGGCCAATGTGGAGCGCAACCTGCACAATGCCAAGGAGCTTTTTCAGAGCAAGCTCAATGAGGTGTTTGAAAATTTGGAATCACAATATGAAAGGACTCCTATAGCTTCTGTTTGCAAAGAGATATTTGCTGGAGGTGATGCCCCACGTGAAAACTTCTCCGAAGCCAGAACAGATAAATTTCACATTCCAATAATTGCCAATGCCGTTAAAGACCATGGTCTTTACGGATATACAGATTTGGTGAGAGTTTCGGAGCCATCAATTACCATAGCAGCACGCGGAAGTGGTACTGGACATACTGAAATCAGGTTGGAGCCATTTTTCCCAATTGTCAGGTTAATTGTCCTGATTCCAAAGAGGGAGATGATTGACCTTTCCTTTTTCTGTTACTCAATCAAAAATTTGGAGATTTTGAGAAGCGGTTCTGCAATACCGCAGTTGACTGTGCCCATGATTAAAGGTTACTCGCTTGCTGTGCCACCTTTGGAAACTCAAGAAGTGTTAGTTGAAATGCTTAACTCGTTGGAGGGCAGTTTGCAGTCCCTTGAAACCTATTATACCCGCAAACTAACAGAATTGGAAACCTTGAAGAAGTCGGTTTTGGAGCGGGCTTTTAGGGGGGAGATTTGAAAAGAGAAAATGACATAGTGTTCATTTGCAGCCTCTTTGTGGGACACGTAGGACATAGCGTGGGACGTGGCGGAGTGGGAGCCTCCATCGTGCAGTTCCACGGAGCGTCCCAAGCGTCCCACAGCAAATAGCCCACAGCCTCAAACTAACAGAATTGGAAACCTTGAAGTAGTCGGTTTTGGAGCGGGCTTTTAGGGGGGAGCTATGAAAATAAAAATGGAGGACACGTAGGGCATAGCGTGGGAAGTGGCGGAGTGGTGGTCACCATCGTGCAGTCCCACGGAACGTCCCAAGCGTCCCACAGCATGAAGCCCACAGCAAACCCACTACACCCGCAAACTAACAGAACTTGAAACCTTGAAGAAGTCGGTTTTGGAGCGGGCTTGTAGGGGGGGATATGAAACAGGAAGCGATATGAAAGGAAGACACAATGACTTGATAATCGACCTCAATGAACCTTTCAAAGAGTGCAAACTCAATCGAAAGCGGAATGCGGAGATTCTAACCGAGGTGGTGCAGAGGTACAAGGATGGTTTTGTCCTTGCGATAAACAACCCTTGGGGTGCGGGTAAGACCACCTTCGTGAAGATGTGGCAGCAGCACTTGGAGAATGAACATTTCCGTACCGTCTATTTTAACGCTTGGGAGAACGACCTTGGCAATGCCATTTTCCCTGCCCTGCTCTCTGAATTGGAAGGAATTGACCGCGCACATAGAGATGGCGAGAATCAACAGAATCCAAGGTTTGCTGACGTATTAGACAAGGCCGCCCCGATTGCAAAATCTTTAATGCCCGCAGTGGCAAAGATTCTGTTTGACAGATTTGCAGGCAAGGGTGCTGCATCGGAACTAGCAGAGGCAATTGCAGCGGGTGGTGCAGAGGTACTGGCAGAAGGCATCAAAGACTACAGGGCACAAAAGCAAGGACTTGGTGAGTTCAAAAAATCGCTAACCGAGTTTGTGGAGACCTACACTTCTTATGGCAGGCCCATCATCTTCATTATAGACGAGCTTGACCGCTGCCGTCCCGACTATGCGGTCTCCGTGCTAGAACACATCAAGCACCTTTTCTCTATACGCAGAGTAGTTTTCGTGCTTTCCATAGACAAGGTGCAATTGGGTCACGCCATTTGTGGGGTGTATGGCAGTGACAACTTCGATTCCAATGAGTACTTGAGAAGGTTTATTGATTTGGAGTACAATCTGCCCGTTCCGAACTACACTGAAATCACGAAATACTTTTTCAACTACTTCGGATTTGAAGATGTTGCATTGCTAAAAAACAAACCAAATGCATGGTTTTCTGATGAGGAACTGTTTGACTTTATGGGGCAACGCTTCAGACATCTGAATTGGAATATTCGAAGAATAGAGAAACTGATGGCACGCTGCAGAGTTACCATGAGTCTTGTTGCACCAGATGAATTTCATCTCATGCCGTTCTACTTGTACCTATCTTTCCTTTACGAATTAGATGGTGAATTCGCTGGCAAGCTGACATCCGGTAAACTCACTATTACAGAAGTCAACTCCAAATTGAAGAGTCCTGAACTGCTGTTTGGGGCGAGTTTTGAAGCACCATTTTGGCAGAAGTGCTTCGCATTTATTTTATTATCTATATCCGATAATTTTACTGACATCTCGAAACTAAATCCAATAAATGCTATCAAACAACAACCGCTATCTGCGTTTTCTTCAGTTGTACATGCGGGATCATATGGTCAGCTATCGCTTCCCGGAATAGTTGAAATAGGCAGGAGGTTAAGACATTCCTATAGTTTTGAAGCAGCTTAATCAATGAACGAATCCGAAACCCGCGCCCATTTCATCGCCCCCGCCCTGATAGCCAAGGGATAGGGGCTAATAACAGCCATTGAACCGAGCGGTTGAAAACCCCTTTCAGGAGGGCAGCATGTTCAGGTTCCGCTGTTCCACGGCACGGCCCATAAACCCCACAGAAAACCCCACCCGTAGAAACCATGGCGCACTCACCGTCTTTTTTGTGGGACACGTAGGACATGACGTGGGACGTGGCGGAGTGGCAAGCACCTTCGGCCGTCCTGCGGAGCGTCCCATGCAGTCCCACAAGTCCCACAGCACAAAGCCCACAGAACATCCAACCAACCTAACATATTGACAATTGCACTACATTAGCCCCATGGCAACGGAGAATCCAGGCGGTTTTATCCCAAAGAATGGGGGTTATAGAAACCTCTATGCCTTCCAGAAGGCCGAGATCATTTATGATGGCACGGTCTATTTCACCAAACGGTTCTTCGGGAAATACGACCGCACTGTAGATCAGATGGTGCAGGCTGCCCGCAGCGGCAAGCAGAACATAGGCGAGGGCAGCGTGGTATCGGCCACCTCCAAACAGTTGGAGATCAACCTGACCAACGTGGCCCGCGCCAGCTTGGAAGAACTCAAGATGGACTACGAGGATTTCCTGCGCACCAACAAGCTGCCCATCTGGGACAAGAACCACCGCCTTGCCCTGCGGGTGCGCGAATTGAACCGTACGCCCAATGCCGATTACAGTACTTTTCAGAAGGCCATAGAGCACGAGAGCCCTGAGATCTGTGCCAACACGCTGCTCACCCTCATCAACATCGCCATTTACCTGCTCAAGAACCAGTTGGCCACCCTCGAAAAGGAGTTCCTTGAAGAAGGGGGTATCCGCGAACGAATGACCCGCGCCCGCATTGCCAAACGCAAGGGCGGGTAGCTGCCAGCAAATGAAACCGCCCCGTTGACGTGAACGAATCCAACACCCGCGCGCATTACATAGACCCTGCCCTTATAGCCAAGGGATGGGGTTTCAATGCGCCCATGAACGAAGGACGCATACGCACGGAGCATTTCATCACCAATGGCCGCATATTGGGCCAGAGCGTAGGCAGCAAGCGATCGAAGGATGGGCTGATACACGGTGAGCGGCTCAAGGCCGACTATGTACTGCAATACCGCAACCGCAACATTGGTATTATAGAGGCCAAGGCTGATACGCAGGACTTCACCGAAGGCGTGGGGCAGGCCAAGGAGTACGCCACCCGCCTACAGGTGCGCTTTGCCTTTAGCACCAATGGCAAACGCATCTATTGCATCGACATGCAGGAGGGCACCGAGAGCGAGGTGCGCGAATACCCCACACCCGATGAGCTGTGGGCCATGACGTTTGACGCAGATTCGGAGTGTCACACTAAGCGGAGTCGAAGTGCAAACGAGGAATCTGGGGCTTCCAACGGACTCCATCCCGAATCTTCGGGACTCAGAATGACACCCCCCGACCACGGCATCAACTGGATGGAACGGTTCAGCGCAGTGCCCTTCGAGGACCGTGGCGGCACATGGCAGCCGCGCTACTATCAGGAGAACGCCATCACCAACGCCCTCGATGCCATGGCCGAGGGCCGTGACCGCATCCTGCTCACCCTCGCCACCGGCACAGGCAAGACGGCCATCGCCTTTCAGATATGCTGGAAGCTGTATCAAAGCCGTTGGAACCTGAGGCGCGATGGCAGCGGCCTGCCGCGCATCCTTTTCCTGGCCGACCGCAACGTGCTGGCCGATCAGGCATTCAATGCGTTTAACCTCTCTTTTGAGGAGAACGCACTGGTGCGCATCACCCCCGAGGAGATACGCAAGGCAGGCAAGGTGCCGACCAGCGGAAGCCTGTTCTTCACCATCTTCCAGACCTTCATGACAGGCGGCAATACCGATGCAGGCGAGACCGAGGACATGGAAGCGGGCAAGGCCCATTTCTGGGGCTACCCGAAGGACTTCTTCGACCTTATCATCATTGACGAGTGCCACCGTGCAGGGGCGAAGGACAACAGCTCATGGCGGGCCATCATGGAGTATTTCAAGCCTGCGGTGCAGATAGGTCTCACCGCCACGCCCAAGCGCGATGTGAATGGCGACACCTACCGCTATTTCGGTGACCCCGTGTATGTCTATTCGCTCAAAGAAGGCATCAACGATGGTTTCCTCACGCCTTTCCGCTACAAGGAGATGAGCACCACGGGGGATGAGTACACCTACACCGAGGGCGACATCGTGATGGAAGGAGAGGTGGAATATGGCCGCACTTACACGCAGGAGGAACAGAACCGTGTAATCATCCTGGAGGATGTAGAGCGTTTTCGTGTGCAGAAGCTGCTCGAAAGCATAGACCAGCGGCACAAGACCATCGTGTTTTGCAATGACCAGCTGCACGCCCTCGCGGTGCGCAACCTCATCAATCAGCTCTCAACCAGTCGCAACCCGCACTACTGCCACCGTGTCACGGCAGACGATGGCAAGCAGGGCGAACAGTACCTCAAGCACTTTCAGGACAACCAGAGCAGCATCCCCACAATCCTTACCACCTCGCAGAAACTGAGCACGGGTGTGGACGCACCAGAGGTGCGCAACATCGTGCTGATGCGCGTGGTGCGCAGCATGGTGGAGTTCAAGCAGATCATAGGGCGCGGCACACGCCTTCATGATGGCAAGAGCTACTTCACGGTCTATGATTTCTATTGGCGGTTACACACCCACTTCGAGGATCCCGAATGGGACGGCCCGCCCGAAGAGCCTGAACCCCCAGTGGAACGGCCGTTGACCGACCCTTGTCTGAACTGTGGTCAGAGGCGCTGCATCTGCAACCAGCCTCCGCCAGAGCTGTGCGAACTCTGCGCCAAACATCCCTGCGAGTGCGAAGGCGAACCACGCCCCAAGAAGATACGCATCAAGATGGCCGATGGCAGCGTGCGTGATCTGCAGGGCATGACCCGCACCAGATACTACGGCAAGAATGGACAGCTTGTGACGGGCGATGCCTTCATTCAGGAACTCTTTGGCGACCTGCCTTCCTTCTTCTCCGATGAGGAGAAACTAAGGGAGATATGGAGCACGCCCGACACCCGCAGGAAACTGCTGGAAGAGATGAAGGAGAAGGGCTACAGCGAGGAACAGCTCAAGGAATTGCAAGAGCTGGTGCATGGCCGCGACAGCGACCTGTATGATGTGCTCTCCTACGTGGCCTATCACCGCGACCTTGTGCCGCGCTCCGACCGCGCAGACCGCGCCAAGGTGCATTTCGCCACCTACGACCCCAAGCAGCAGGAGTTCCTCAACTTCGTGCTGGAGCAGTACGTGCGTTCAGGCGTCCACGAACTGGACGACCAGAAACTGCCCCAGCTCCTCGACCTCAAATACAAGAGCGTGGCCGATGCCAAGGCGCAGCTTGGCTCTCCTAACACCATTCGAGACACCTTCATCGGCTTTCAGAAATGGCTGTATGGGGAGGTGGGGTAGAGATAACCCCCGAAGCCCCTGAGCATGTCTATTGCATCCCCTTGGAGGCCATGAAGGGCAACACCCTCACCTTCGAGGATGTGCGCCCCTGTTGGAAGAAGATCGCGGAGCGCACTGCCTTCTATTGGGACAGTGAGAGCCGCACGTTGCGGTAGAGACGCGATGCATCGCGTCTGTGCAACGCGGATGATGCGGTTGCAGGTAGAGACGCTATTCACCCGCCATTGCGCGAGGGTTCAACCCCGTTCCAGATCTCCCAGCTGGCATCGGCCTGGAGATGCAGCATGTCGAGTCCGTTGCGCACGGTGGCACCACGCTCCAGCCCTGTGCGCATGAATGCGGTCTCCAACGGATTGTACACCATGTCAAACAGCAGGTGGTCGGGTGTGATGGCTCCGTAGGGCAGGTCAGGTCGGTCGTTCACGTTCGGGTACATACCTAAGGGGGTGCAGTTCACCACAATGGTATGGTCGCGCATCATCTGCATGGAGAGGTTGGGGTAGTCCACGTCACCAGAGTCAGGGTCGCGCGACACGACCGTGCATTCCAAACCCAATCCCGATAGCACATGCAAGGCAGCCTTGGCCACGCCTCCTGTGCCCAGGATCATCGCACTGCTGTGATGCTCAGCGACCAATGGCGCGATGCTCTGCCGGAAGCCGGTCACATCCGTGTTGTAGCCCTTCAAGCAGACCTTGCCGCAGGAGCGGTCTATGCGGACGGTGTTCACCGCGTGGATCTCCCGCGCCTCATCATCCATCTGGTCCAGGTGCTTGATGATGGCCGTCTTGAACGGGATGGTCACGTTCACGCCCATGAGCAAAGGGTCGTTGCGCATGGCGTCCAAGGCATCGGTCAGCTTGGCGAAATCGAGGTTCACGTACTCGTCCTCGATGCCGAGGTCTTTGAACTTCGCTTCAAAATATCCCTTGCTGAAAGAATGACCGAGCGGATGCCCGATCAGGCCGAAGCGTCTCATGGATGTTGCGTTTTATTCGGAAAGATCAAGAACGAGCGGCCATGCGCTCCATCACGGTGACGAGCAGGAAACCTGCAATGGCACAGCCGATGGCCATACCGACCTGAGAGGGTTCGCCCGTGACCTGCTCAAAGACAGCGGGCAGCACGCTTTTCTCCAGAAAAGGGACTTCCTCACCGTGGCTGTTCGTCCTGTATTGTAACACCTCCTTCCACGGCCACACCTTGTTGAGCGACCCGATCATGAAACCCGTGAGCCCGGCCATGGTAGCGTCATAGGCCCGCTTGAAAAGCCAAGAGAGGAAGTTGCTGAACGCGATGATGCCAACGATGCAACCACCGATGAAAACCGCGATGTTGATGCCGTTGGGCAGGATGGCCTCCATGTCCACGGCACGGAGTCCGTCCACCAGTCCGCTGATGCTTCCGAGCACCGTGGCATAAGCACCGAGCAGCAGCAGAATGAAGCTGCCCGAGATGCCGGGCAGGATCATGGCACAGATGGCGATGCAGCCGGCAAGGAAGATGTAGCCCGGGCCTTCGGGCATCTGGGCAGGTGCGGCCACCGTGATGAAGTAGGCCACAGCAGCAGTGATCACCAGCATGATGGCGTTGTAGGCATTCCATTTCCTTATCTCCTTGGAGATCAGAATGGTGGAGGCGATGATGAGGCCGAAGAAGAAAGCCCATACCAGCACAGGGTAGGTGTGCAGCATGAAGGTGATGCCCTTGGCCAAGGAGATGATGCTGGTGAAAATGCCCAGGAAGAGGGCCACAAGGAAGTTGCCGTTGATCTGTTGCCAAGCGGCTTTCAGTCCTTCGTTCTTCCAAGTCACGAGTACCTGCGGTCGGATGCCCTTGATGGTGTCGAGCAGCTCCTGGTAGATGCCAGTGATGAAGGCGATCGTACCTCCCGACACGCCCGGCACCACATCTGCCGCACCCATGGCCATGCCTTTGATGTAAATGAGCAGGTATTGGGCTTTGGTGCGGTCGGGTGTCATTGGGTCAGTAGATGGTATGTGGGAATGGGTCCGGCAGAAGGACGGCAAATGCTTTTGCCTCAGTACTTCTCCAAGGACCGGTCGATCTTATCGGCCCAAGCGAGGATGCCACCTCTGAGGTTGTAGAGGTTCTCCATGCCGAAGCGCGACTCCAGCGCGCTCACCACGTTGGCAGAGCGTCCACCGCTGCGGCATTGCATGATCACTGGCACGTCTGTGCGAAGTTCTTCCACGCGGTCAAGTATCTGTCCCATCGGAATATGCGTTCCACCTATGGTGCATACCTCCACCTCCCAGTCCTCGCGCACATCAATGAGCTGGAAGTCCTCCTTGGCATCCATCTTCTGTTTCAGTTCTTCTACGGTAAGTTCTTTCATGGCTGTGTCCTTGGTTATCTGAATGGCTTTGTTGGCATCGATGTCCTGCGGCAGATGGTTGAAGAATGTATCGCCACGCAGGCCGAGTCTTAGTGTTTCGAGAGGTATGACCTCCGAGGGTGCGATATTACCAAGATTGACATTCGCACCCAACAGGTTGATGAACCAGACCTGCTGTTCTTTTTTCGGGGCTTCCCAAATGACCTTGTCGGCAGGGATCACACCCAGTATCTTGTTGATGAGGCTGACGTGAGCCGAGCCGTTGGGCCGGTAGATGCCGACCGTTCCGCTCTCGCGTGCCTCTGCGATGACCTTCCACGCGCCTGCATCCATCTCGGCCAGCATCATCTTCTTCCAGCGGTTGGGGTGAATGATGATGCCCGACTCCTTGGAACCCACTTCGCTCAGGGTCACGAACTCGCGCGAGAGCACCTGTATCAGTTCGCATTTCTTGCCGTGGTCCAGCGATATGGAGCCGTCAGACACCTCGATCATGCCGATGCCCAGGTTGCGCACCATCTTCCGGTACTCATCGAACTTGCCCCTGATGATGAACGCCTCGAACAGCGTACCGCCCAGATAGACGTCAATGCCTGCATCGCGGTAGAGTTTCACCTTCTCCTTGATGTTCCTGCCTACGAGCGATGTGCCGAATCCGAGCTTTACCATATCGGTAAGATGACCGGATGCCTCGATGAGATGCTCGGCCTCGCGCAGGCTGAGGCCCTTGTCCATCACCATGGTGAGCCCGCGCTGACGCGGTTTCTCGGGGCGGTCTGGGATGAAAGGCAGTATGGGGTCTGACAACGCGTTGGATTTAGGTTCGCGGCAGTTGCTGGCAGTGCGACAAAGCAACAAAAACGTATTGATTCACCGGAATGGCTTACACCCAGTTATCAAAAGTGATGGTTGACATCTTCGGGACTGGCAAAAAGTATCCTCCTCGTAGGCTTCTGCCCCTCATTGTCCGTAGATACCAATGATGTCCATCACCCTCGGATGGTGAACGGCCTCCGGGTACTCCTCAAAAAGAGCGATATGGCCCTCATAGTTCATCTCCAGGCCGTTCTGAAGAAAGTGAAGCGCATCGGTGGTTCGTCCTGCGATCAGCATCATGGCGGCAGTGCGGTAGTGCAGTTCTGCGTCATCAGGTGCCATTTTGATGGCTTCCATCATGGCATCCAATCCTGAGGGACGGTCAAGGTAGTGGAACAGCACTTGCGCCCTGGCAAGGTGGAATCTCGATTCATCAGGGGCGATCTCCAGTGCTTTTTCGTAGGCTGTGGCAGCTTCCTTGAATTCACAGAACTGCTCCAGAAGGTCTCCGAAGAAGAACCAGAACTCCGCGTCCATCGGGTTTATCTCGATGGCTCTCTTGAGATAGGGTATGCACTCGTGGTAGCGTTCCTGTTTCTCGCGTATCACTGCCATCCCATACCACGCTTCTGCACATTCGGGGTCGATGTTCGTGGCCTGCCGGTAAAGGCTGAAGGCGCGCTCGTAGTCCTTGCGTCCTTCAGCGCATTCGGCCAGACCGACAATTGTGTCCGGAAATTCAGGTTCGAGTTCAAGCAATGTGCGGAACTGTTCCTCTGCACGGTCCCAATTCCCTGTCTCGAGGTAGCAGTCGCCCAGTTCTTCCATCGCCATGGTATCCTCCTCATCTATGGCAATGCACAATTCCAGAGCCCAGATGGCCTTGTGGTACTCCTCAAGCCTGCGGTAGAATCCGCTGAGATTGAACCAAGCTGCGCTGGAGTAGGGGTTTGCGTCAATGAACCGGTTCAGGTATTCGATGGCTTGTTTGTGATCGCCCACAACATCGTAGAGAAAGCTGATCTCATAGATGAGCGCTGGCTGGTCCGGGTCGTCCAAGATGGCCGACCGGAGTTGATTGATCGCCTCGGCACGATTGTCCATTGCCTCATACTCATAACTGATGAGCAGATGAAGTTCGGTGCGGTCCTCCGCGAATTCCAAGGCTGACCTGAAGATGCGGATGGCTTCTCCATGGTCTCCCATTTTGCTTAGAATGGTGCCTTTAAGGATGATGGCATCGATATTCGTGGGGTCTATGGCCTCCAGCAGGGAGATGGACCGCAGTGCTTGTTGGTCTTCCCCTTTCTGGGCAAGGATGTCAGCACGTCTAAGCTCGAAATCGCGGTTGTGAGGGTGCTGCTGCGATGCGAGTTCGAGTACCCTCCAAGCCTTGTCCAGGTCAAAGCTCATCATGTAATGCTCCACCAGGTCCTCGAGGTCTTCCACATCAAAATAGTACTGGTCATCATTGGCCAGCATGTGTTCGAACCGCTCAAGGCTTTCGTTTCCCCGCTCGAATTCGTGGTCTGATTCAGGGTCGTGATTCATGCATCAAAAGCTTTGGTTAAGACTACTCGATCATTCGACAGGCCAAACCCGTGCAAACGCCTAATTTTTCACAGGCAGTGTTCAAAAATTAACGTCCTGTAAGCGGTCGCATGGTGCAAAGGTCGGGCTTTCCCCTCGATGTGACCATGTACTTTTGCAGGCTAACCAAAAATGAAGTTATGTCTTTGATCAAATCCATCTCAGGAATCAGAGGAACCATTGGCGGCAGGGCAGGAGAGGGGCTCAGTCCTTTGGACGCGGTCAAGTTCACTGCGGCCTACGCACACTTCATCAAGAACCGTAGCGGTGTATCCAGACCGAAGGTCATTGTGGGCCGCGATGCACGCATTTCTGGCGAAATGGTCAACCGATTGGTGACGGGAACCCTGATGGGTTGCGGCATTGATGTCATCGACCTTGGTCTCAGCACTACGCCCACGGTCGAGGTGGCCGTTGCTGAGGAGAAGGCGCATGGAGGAATCATCCTTACCGCCAGCCACAACCCCAAGCAGTGGAACGCCCTCAAGTTGCTCAATGAGAAAGGGGAGTTCATCTCGGGTGAAGAGGGCGAGGAAGTGCTTCGGCTGGCCGACTCGGATGACATTGTGTTTGCGAACGTGGATGCCTTGGGCTCAGTTACGCACATGGACAACTATATGGACCGCCACATTGAGATGGTGCTCAAGCTGCCACTGGTTGACGTGGAGGCCATCAGAAAGATGAAGTACCACGTGGTCATCGACTGCGTGAACAGCACAGGAGGGCTGGTATTGCCCAAGCTGCTCAATGCGCTGGGTGTGGACAAGGTGACGGAGCTGTACTGCGAGCCGAACGGTCATTTCCCCCACAACCCTGAACCGCTGCCAGAGCACCTTTCCGAGATCTCCGAGACCATCAAGCGGGTAAAAGGCCATGTGGGTTTTGTGGTCGATCCC
This sequence comes from uncultured Chryseobacterium sp., assembly GCA_964500205.1. Lineage (GTDB taxonomy): Bacteria > Bacteroidota > Bacteroidia > UBA10329 > UBA10329 > UBA10329. The sequence continues at coordinate 97,887 of CAZCNS010000003.1, forward strand.
GATGTGGACCGCCTTGCCATGGTGTGCGAGGACGGTGAGATGTTCGGTGAGGAATACACGCTGGTCGCTGTGGCAGACCATGTGCTCAGCCACAAGGTGGGCAACACCGTGAGCAACCTGAGCAGCACCCGTGCGCTGCGGGATGTGACGGAGAAAGCCGGTGGAACCTATCATGCCAGTGCTGTGGGCGAGGTGAATGTGGTGGACATGATGAAAGCGACCGATGCGGTCATCGGTGGCGAGGGCAACGGGGGTATCATCTATCCCGACCTGCACTATGGCCGCGATGCGCTGGTGGGCATTGCGTTGTTCCTCACGCACATGGCCAAGAAAGGTGTCAGTGCAAGCCGCTTGCGGGCCATGTACCCCAACTATTTCATCAGCAAGAACAAGGTTTCGCTCACACCGGAGACCGATGTGGATGCCATTTTGGAGGCTGTGCGCGCCAAGTATGCCAAGCAACCGATCAATACTGTGGACGGGGTGAAGATCGAGTTCGGGAAGGAGTGGGTTCACCTGCGCAAGTCCAACACCGAGCCCATCATCCGCATCTACTGCGAGAGCGAGAATGAGGTGACCGCCAATCGCCTCGCTAACAAGATCATAGACGATATCAAGGAGGTGATGAAGGGGCAGGAGGTGGAGTGAATCCGCCCAAGACCTGAAAGTCATCTTCGAATAACGATCCAGTAAACCAACATCCCCACCGTGCCCATCTTCCTCGACAACGCAGCCACGACCCGCATCGACCCACAGGTCCTTGAGGCCATGACCGATGTGATGGGACGTGTTTACGGCAATCCGTCCTCGACCCACAGCCTTGGCCGCGAGGCAAGGGCGGAGATAGAGAAAGCCCGCAGAAAGGTGGCATCGCTCATCGGGGCATCGCCTGCCGAGGTGTTCTTCATGTCGGGCGGAACAGAGGCGGACAACATGGCCATTTCTTGTGCGGTGCGTCACCTTGGGGTTAGGCACATCATTACGTCTCCTATAGAGCATCACGCTGTACTGCACACCGTGCAGGCAGAGCAGGAGGGAGGCCACATCCGTGTCAGCATGTTGAAGCTTGCGGACAAGGGCCATGTCGATCTGGGGCACCTGAAGGAGCTGCTCAAGGAAGAGGGGCCTGCCCTTGTCTCGTTGATGCATGGCAATAACGAGATCGGAAATCTGCTCGATCTCGCGCAGGTATCGTCCATTTGCCGAGATCACGGGGCATATTTCCATTCAGATACGGTGCAGACCATGGCGCATTACCCCATGGATCTTAAGAAGATAGATATTGATTTCATCACCTGCTCCGCTCACAAGTTCCATGGCCCGAAGGGAGTCGGATTCCTGTACATCAGCCCGAAGGTCAAGGTAGGGGCCTTCATGCACGGTGGCTCGCAGGAGCGCAACATGCGCGGTGGCACGGAGAACCTGTACGGCATCGTAGGTCTTGCCAAGGCATTGGAACTGGCCCACGAAGGCATGGAGCAACACCGCGCTCACATTCAGGGCTTGAAGTCTTACATGATCGAGAAGTTGCGGGAAGCCATCCCTGACGTGAGGTTCAATGGTGATGCGGAGGGAGATTCGCTTTACACGGTGCTCAACGTCAGTTTCCCTGAAACACCCATCAGCGAGATGCTGCTGTTCAGCCTTGATATAGCAGGTATCTGTGCCTCGGGAGGCAGTGCCTGTAGCAGCGGTAGCAATGTCGGCTCGCACGTACTTGCGGCACTCAACCCTGGTAGCAACCGGCCCTCGGTCAGGTTCTCGTTCGGCAAGTACAACACCAAAGCAGAGATTGACAAGACCGTTGCGGAGTTGGTAAGATTGCTTGTCCCGAGCGGTGTGGCAAACTGATATTTGTCAGGCGATTTTTCCGTTAGAAACCTCATATTCGAAGTCCTAAGATCCTTAAGCGTTGCCATGACAACTTCCGTTTCCTCAGAAAGTAACTCAGCCATGCCTATCGGTGGTTTGCCCAGCACAGGCACCATCAAAGGCAAGACCGTGGATGGCACCAACGGTGACCGTCTATTCGGGGTGGTGGTGGAATTGGTCGGCACTGGCCGCTCCTACGTCACTTCTCCCACGGGCTATTTCAAGATGACCGACCTGGACGAAGGTGTCTATGTGATGCGTTTCACCGTGGCCGGCTATGCGCCTGTGGAAGAAGCCGTATCGCTGATCGCAGGGGAGACGCTCGACCTTGAGGTGGAGCTGGGACGGGTAGCCTGAGATATTCCGCTTTCCTGTAGCTCCAGGCGTAACATCATTTCTTGATGATGACGCTGTCCTCCCGCATCAAAGCACCATTGTCGAACCGGACCATGTAGGTGCCTGCACTCAGTTTGGAGCAATCGATTGTGGTCTTGTTGCTGTCCCTGATCTTGACATCGATGCTTTGCTTGGCAACGGTCTCACCTTTCAATGATAGGATGGAAACCGTTCCTTTTGTGGCGAATGGCACTGTCAATTCCAGATGAAGCACATCCGACACGGGATTCGGATAGAGCTTCATTCCGAATACCTCTCGACCGGTGATGACCGTACCGCTGTTCACAGACGTGGCCGTTTTCTCCACGAAAACCTTGAACAGCCGGTTGCTCGCGTCACTTTGTGTGCCATCATTCACGAAGAAGATGTTTCTGGCCGAGCTCTCTATTCCTCCGAAAACGTAACCCACCAGAACCTGCTCTCCGACCGGCAGGTCATCCAGCGTGAGGATTTCGCCATTCAGGTAATTCACTGTTTTCAATGGCACGAACTCCGCACCGGAACCGAGGTAAGCTGGCATTTCGATAGGCAATGCGGTCTCGGTCATGCTGCCATCGGCATCTCTCGTCACCAGGCTGATGGTCTTGACGAAGGGAACAGCAGGGTCGTCTATCAACGTGCCTGACTGCTGATCGAGATAGTATCGGCCTATGCCACCGAAGAAGATGGTGTGCATCTGATTTCCCATCCCATCATAAACCGGAAGGTGGGCCGAGTGATACTGGTTCAGTAGCTGGTTGAAGCTGTTGTTGACCACATATCCGTCAGGTGTGATGTCCACCGTGTTCAGCCAAGGCAGATCCACATCATGCTGAAACACACCAGAGAAGGCTGTGAAGCCCTCCGTTCCGTCAGGAAACACCTGCGGCACAAGATTGTAGTCGCGCCTGTGCAGATGGGCAGCATCCACTTGCTCCGAGTAATCAGCGATGATGAGTGTACTGCCATTATCCTCGATTCTGAATTGCTGAATGGCCTCCGTGTATTGCTGAATGAAGCCCGGGCCATTGTTCGGGCCTTGTGGATTGTACCTGCCTTCGAAGTATTGGCCTCCCACCTGATAGAACTTGCCGTCAAGGAAATGTAGGTAACCCCCGGTCACAGCCATTCTGCTGTCCTCCACATATCTGAAATGCGGGGCAATGGCTGCTCCGCCCATTACTGCCGCTATCGCCCCCGGCAGGTTGATGGCCGTGAGCAGGGCGTGCGTCACGTGGTCGTTCTGCATATCGCTGCGGCCATATCCGCCTATGACGTAAAGCACGGTGTCGCGCTGCGTGAACTCCATGTTGGTGCTCTGCAACTGCTCGAACTGGATAGTGGGCAATGAGGTCAGCGGTGCAGCCCAAACGCTCAACGTGGCCGGGTCGATCACGTAGGCGTTCACATTGTTGTCCTCTGGCAGGAAAGCAGCCCAAGGCTGCCTGCGATGCAAACCGTCCGTTCTCCCACCCACGACCAGCCATTTCCCATCATGCTCCCCCATCGAGAAAGAATGCACACCGGGTGATTCCATAAAAGCCACCTCCTCGATGGTGAGGTTGAATGAGGGTTGGGCGAACAACGAACCCGCAAGCAGGGTCAGAAGGACAGGAAGGAATGTTTTCATGCCGCGAAATTCCTTCGAGACACCCCATCACTCAGTGACGATCGTCACCCGACCAGCAGCAGCAATCCTTTCAGGTACTCGCCTTCGGGATGAAAGATGCTGACAGGGTGGTCGGGCTGATGGCCGAGCCGTTGCAGCACCCGCACATTGCGCCCTGCGTTGATGGCCGCTGAAAGAACAGTTTTCTCGAAGAGCTCGGGTGAGACCACTTGCGAGCATGAGAAGGTGAAAATCAGTCCGTTAGGCTCGATTCGCTTCAGAGCTATCTCGTTCAGTCTCTTGTAGCCCTGCACGGCCTGATGACGGGCCTTCATGCCCTTGGCAAATGCCGGAGGGTCGAGGATGATGAGGTCGAATCCTGTGGCGGTCTCCAGATATTTGAACGCATCGGTCGCCACCGCCTCGTGCCGCTGACCGTGGTCGGGGCTGTTCAGCTCAACATTCTCAGTTGCAAGTGCAACGGCCCTCTCGCTCACATCGACAGAAACGACACGTTTTGCATCACCTTTCATCGCATAAACGGAGAAGCCCCCTGTGTAGCAGAAGGTATTGAGCACCGAACGTCCTTTCGCCAAGCCCTTCAGCATCATCCGGTTGTCCCGCTGGTCGAGAAAGAATCCGGTCTTCTGACCGTCCACCCAATTCACATGGAACTGATGACCATTTTCCGACACCTGACACTGAGCGGAATCACCGAGCAGGTGGCGTGTGGTCTTTCCTGCAATGTCGCGCAGGTAGATGGTGTCGAGTGTTAATGAATCCAACTGCCCCAATGCATCGGCAACGGCTTGTGCCGCCAAGGCCATGCCCGTGGTGTGGGTCTGTACCACGGCTGTTCGTGCATAGATGTCGATGATGAGGCCGGGAAGGCCGTCCCCCTCACCGTGTACCAGTCTGAAGCTGTCTGTCGCCACAGATGGCAGGCCCACCGCCATCCTTGCTGAGAGAGCATCAGCAAGCCGTTCATACCAGAATGTGCTGTCTATCGGTCTGTCCTCGAATGAGAGGATGCGGACAGCAATGCTTCCGTTATGCCACTGCCCTATGCCGAGGAACCTGCCATTCGCAGCTTCCACGCGCACCATATCACCGTTATCAGGAAGTTCCTGTTTCGGGGCCACAGCACCGCTGAACACCCATTGATGCCTTCGTAGCAACGATACTTCCTTGCCTTTCAGCAGTTTGATGGTGTTCATTCAGTGTTATTGAGGTTTGAGCCACGATGAGATGGCATGGTGGCGACAGCGTCAGTCAAGCAAGACCTGTACCCATCCGGCACGCTCTTCATCCAGTACCTTGGCGATGAAGTAATAGGTGCCATCCGGGACGAGATTGCCAGCCTTGGTACGACCGTCCCAGCAGTTGCCAGTTCCTATCGACTCGAAGAGTAGCGCGCCCCAGCGATTATAGACCTTGAGCTCATAACAGTCGCTGAACTCTCCGATGAAACCGGGCTTGAAACAGTCGTTCAGTCCGTCTCCATTGGGGGTGATCACATTGGCCCAGACAATGTCCACCGAATCGTTGTTGAAGGTCTGACCTGCGTAGTCTATGGTCAGGCTGTTGTCGCAACCGCTGGAAGAGAGCGTTGCTGTAAGGGTCACTGTCGGCCCCTGTCCGTTGGGGAAATAAATGATCGGGTTGAGCATGTCAGAGCTGAACGGGGCCAAGGAGAAGTCCCATGCGTAGCTGTCCGCGTCAAGGGTGCTGTTGATGAAGGTGGCCCTCACACCATCGCAGGTTGGGATGAATTCGCCCTCGAAAGCTGCTGTTGGTGCGGGGAGCACCGTCAGCGTCACATCCGCACTCACCTCGCAGCCTACTGCTGCCGTGACAGTGACAGTGTATGTGGTGTTGTCGATGGGTGATGCGAAAGTGCTCTGCGCGTTCGGTGAGGTGAGGCCATCGCTCGGCTCCCAACTGAAAGCCGTCCCACCCGAAGCCACGATCTGCACCGAGTCACCGATGCAGAGGCTGTTGCCGGGAATGGCATTGGCTGTGACGTTGAACACATTCACCGTGACCGACCCGTTGGCGGTGCAGCCGTTCGCATCCGTCACGGTGACCAAGTAGGTAGTGGTCTCTGCGGGCGATACGGTCGGGGTTGCGCTGTTGGGGTTGTTGATGCCCACGAGCGGTGTCCAAGCGTAGCTCACCCCGCCCTCGGCCGTCAGCGCGGTCGATTGCCCGATGCAGATCTCCACATCAGGGGAAGTTGTGGCAATAGGGGAGGGGAGCACTGCGACATTTACCTGATCCGTACCCACGCAGCCGTTGGCATCGGTCACGGTGAGGGTGTAGGTGATGTCCTGTTCGGGTGTCGAGACAGGACTCTGGACAGCAGGGTCGTTGAGGAAAGTGGCGGGACTCCACTGGTACTGCACCCCTCCTGAGCCGCTGAGAGTCACTGGCTGGCCGTCACAGGCCACACGGTCGGGCCCGGCATTCACAGCGGCAGGTGGGAAGACATCTACTGGGATGTCAAGCACTACCACACAGCCTTGTCCGTTGCTCACCGCCACGTTGAAGGTGGTAGGAGTACTGACTGTGGCGATGGGATTCTGTGCGGTCGGGTCGTTCAGCAGGTTGGCGGGCGACCAGTTCCACGCCACTCCGTTGTCCACCCCGAGCTGTGCCGTGAAACCGGGGCACACGCCCGACTGCCCTACGGCATTGGCATTGAAAACGCCCACTGTCACCTCGGCCGTGTTCACACATCCATTGGCATCCGTGCCGGTCACGGTGAAAGTCGTGGTCTCCGTCATCGTGGCCTGCGGACTTACGGTGTTGGGATTATTCAGCCCTGCTGCGGGCGACCATGCGTAGGTCAGCGCCCCGCTGGATTGGAGCTGCACCACATCGCCCGCGCACACCTCCGTAGCCGGGGCTGCGGTGACGGTCGGAAGTTGGTTCACCGAAACCGTCACCTGATCTGTGCCTGTGCAGCCGTTCTGATCGGTAGCGGTGAGCGTGTAAGTGATGTTCTGTTCGGGTGTGGAAACCGGATTTGCGATGGAAGGATTGTTGAGGTAGGTGGCGGGACTCCACTCGAACTGCACGCCACCGCTGCCGCTGAGTGTTACGCTGCCGCCTGTGCAAGCGGCCTGGTCCGCGCCCGCACTCACAACAATGGAAGGACTGACCTGCACCGTCACTTCTCGGGTGATGACGCAGCCCGCCCCGTTGTCGATCTCCACGCTGAACTGTGTGGTCTCCGTCACCGTTGCCAATGGAAATTGGGCTGCGGGGTCGTTCAAAGGTGCTGCGGGAGTCCAAGTCCAAGTGGCAGCTTGAGATGCACCGAGCTGCACGGTCGCGCCCCCATCGCAGACCGTAGTATCGCCCAGGGCCTGTGCATCGAACACATCCACCAGCACCTGATCCGTGCTCTGGCATCCGTTCTGATCGGTCACGGTGAGGGTGTAGGTCTGCTGACCGGAGCTACTGGCGGTCGGTTGTGCCACGTTGGGGTTAGACAGGCCCACTGCGGGCGACCAAGCGTAGGTATAGCCAGCGATGGCAGGTGACCCGACCTGCACACTTCCCTGCCCGCAGGCCACTTGATTGGGGCCGGCATCTGCCGGGTTGTCAATGTCAAAGACAGTGATGGTGGCATAGGCTGTGTCCGCGAACTGCCCTCCCGTGCAGAGCACCGTGTCCATGCCCATCAAAGCGATGATGTAAGTGCCAGGCGAGGTGAAGGTGTGCGTGGGGTTGGGCTGATCGGAGAAGTTGCCGTCACCGAAATCCCAAGTGATGTCAGAGGCATTCACCAATTGCGATGTGAATTGCACCTGAAGAGGGGCGCAACCTTGGGCATTGTCGCCAGCTGTGATCTCCACATTTACCCCCGTTATCTCCATATCAAGTTTAATCACACCTACATTGCAACCTCCCGGTGCGTTGTTCGTGTTTGACCATGCGCCTGGGGTGGTGGGGAAGGCACTGCTTCCTCCGCAGCCCGCACATACGGCCTGATAGATCACCCCACTCGGATCAAATCGGCTCGTGCCACCGTCCACATGTTCCTGAACATTCCCAGAACCTCCGAAATAAGTGGCGTACAGCAGCCCCGTGGCTTCCGCATCCATTACCATGAAATAAAAATCACTTCCGTTGGTGGTGTTCTGGAAAGCATCCGTTGTCAGCGGCATGTTGTTGGTGTTGCCCGTGGCATTGTTCCAGAAATTGTTGGTGCCGCCACCCCATCCCGATACATAGATGCGGTCGCAGATGTCAACGAGGAAGGCCGTGGGCGAGATGTTGACCGCAGTGCCACCGCTCCCGAAGCGGGTACTCAGTTGCAGGGTCGAGAGGTCGCTATCGAGCCGTTGAATGAACTGACGTCCGTTGGTGTTGAAGTACACATTGGGTGTAAGGGTCAGCGTTCCAAGCGACTGACCGTAAACGTAAACGTTCTCATTTCCGTCAACTTCCACGAAAAACGTCTGGTCGTAGGCCGAGGTTCCGATGTAGGTGGCACGTTCCAATGTGCTGCCGTCATTCGAGATACGGGCTATGAAACCGTCCGCGCTACCGCCTTGATAGGCGGTGGTGAGCGCGTTGGGCGTGGTAGGGAAATTCTGACCTTCAGTTCCACCCGTCACGAAAAGGTCACTACTGTTGCCAAGCTTCAGCGAATAACCAGCATCAGCACCATCACCGCCAAGGTAGCCGCACCACAGCAGGTTGGAAACGTTGGCGTTAAACTTCGCCACCACCGCGTCCTGCGTTCCTGAGAGCGTGCCATCGAAAACGCCCGGGGTCACTGGCATGTCGGCCGACAGGGTGCTACTGGTGATGTAGATGTCATCGTTGGCATCCACGATCACCTCACCACGCAGGTTGTCTCCATAGTTGTAGGCCAGTTGCGCATTCTGGTTGAGGCCATCATTGCCAGAGCCGCCCAGGAAAGTACTTCCCAGCAGGGCAGACCCGTCAGCACTCAGCACCAGCACCACGATGTCCGAACCATTATCGTAGTCCAGTCCATTGCTCGCGTAACTGATGGGGTTGCCTCCATTGTAGGTCTGGTCGAAGGCGTTGGGTGTGGTGGGGAAATTGGAGGAAGAAGTGCTGCCCAGCACCACCAGCTGCCCTTGACTGTTGACGACCATACTGTTGGGGGCCTCTGCGGAGATGCCGCCCAAGTAGGTGCTCCAGATGAGCGTGCTGCCATCGGGCGAGAACTTCGTCAGTGCCATGTCCACCTGCCCTCCGAAGCCGTTGTTGTACGCCCCGACAGTGGTCGGATAGTTCGCCCCGAATGTGGTGCCGCCTGCGTAGAGCGCGCCATTGTTGTCGTAAGTGGCCGTGAAACCGAAGTTGTTGGCCACCGACCCTGTGTAGCTGCTGAAGATCAGTGCAGGGTCGATCAACAGTTCATGCTCGTGGTCGTACCCTTCGGGAAATGCAAAGCCCACCGTGCTGCCATCGAGGGTGAACGCGCAGGGCACGGAGACCCTTTGGCCCGCAATGGTCTGGTAGGCCACGGGCTGCTGTTCCACCACCTCGTTGAAGGTGTTTTTCACATGAAGTTTCCCATCCTTGAGAAAAATGCCGTCAACGCCCTCGTAGCGCATGGCAATGACCGAGGCATCGACACCAGCTTTCACGATGACATCGTATTTCAACGTGCCTTCATGGCCGAAATAGTGCAGATCTACCCCTTCGTAAACACCCTCGTATCTAAGTTCTGCGAAGGCTTTCACCCCTGATGCCCAGCGTGAAGGGTCATTTCCCGCGAGAAAATGGCTCACATCGCCATAAGGAGTGTTCCCTGTAACAGATGCGCCTGCCGATGCATTCTCGAAAATGACCTGATAGGCATGCGCGTTAATGCCGTCCTTGCTGTGCGCATGGTCGTGGTGGCCCTCTGCATCATGGTGATGATGGCCAAGCAAGTGAGGGTCGCTGAAGTTGAAGGTCAGCCGGTCACGCTCGAAGAACACATCCGCGTTGGCAACCCTCAGGGAGTGGGTCACTTGGCTGGGCCATTGCCCTTTGTTCTCGATGAAACGAGGACCATTGTTCGCATTTCCCGTTAGGGACAGAAAAAAGAAAAAGAGGGAGGCCAAGCCCCCTCGCAGCATGAATCCGGTTCCTGATGGCATTGCTTCCTAACTGTGTCAGCGAATCAGCGTGACATAGCCAGCGTGATCCACTCCGTTCAGTCGGGAAATGTAGTAATAAGTTCCGTCATCCACGATGTTGCCCGCCTTGGTGCGCCCGTCCCAGCAATGGCCTTGCCCGCCAGTTGACTCGAAGATCATTGCACCCCATCGGTTATATACCACCAGGCTGTAGCAATCGCTGAATTTCCCATCGAACCCGGGGCGGAAGCAGTCGTTCAGACCGTCTCCGTTAGGGGTGAAAATGGTGGTGTAAACCACGTCAATGGTGTCGTTGCCGAACCACTGCCCTGTGAAGTCGATGGTAAGCGTATCCGAGCAGAGACCGTCATTGTTGAAGGCTGTGAGCGTGACGATGCTGCCCGGCCCAGGCTGGTACGTGTGCGTCACGTTCAGCATGTCGCTCTCTGTTCCGTCACCGAGGTCCCAAGCGTAGGTATCGGCATTCTGCGATTCGTTGATGAACTGGGCGAAAATGCCGTCACAGCTCGGCAGGAAGGTAGGGGAGAAGCCCGCAACTGGCACTGTCAGCACTTCCACGGTCACCTCGTCCGTGTCATTGCAGCCCGTTTCGCTGGTCATAGTCACGGTGTAGGTGGTGGTCTCAGTCGGACTGAGGAGCGGTCCGGCACCGGTCGGGTCGCTCACCCCCGTGGTCGGTGTCCAGCTGAAAGTGGTGCCACCGAGCGCAAGTGCTGGGAAGCTCTCTCCCTGGCAGATGGTGCCGCCTGGCCCGGCAGATGCGGTGAACAGGCTGACGAAGACCTCGTCCGTGCCGGTGCAGCCGTTGGCATCCGTACCGGTCACGGTGTAGGTGGTCGGGTTCTGTGGCGATGCGGTGGGCGATGCGCTCTGTGGGTCGCTGAGCCCTGTGCTCGGTGTCCAAGCGTAGCTCACGCCCCCGGTGGCATTCAGAACAAGGTTTCCCCCGATGCAGATCACACTGTCCGCCCCTGCGCTGATGGTCGGCAGCGGGTTCACGGTCACCTGCATCTGGTCGGTGGCGGTGCAGTTGTTGGCATCTGTCACTGTCACAGTATAGGTAGTGTTCTCATCCGGGCTCGAAGTGGGCTGCTGGGCGTTAGTGTCGTTGAGAAAGGTGGCGGGTGACCATTGGTAACTCACACCACCCGCGCCCTGCAACGTGGTGCTTCCTCCAGCGCACACCTGTCGGTCCGGGCCTGCGCTGACTTGTGGAAGCTGATTCACTGTAAGGGTCATCTGGTCCGTTGCGGTGCAGCCGATGGCATCCTGTACCTGAAGGGTGTAGGTGGTGGTCACAGTTGGTGTCACGTTGGTGGTAGGCGATGTGGCATCCTCCAGTCCGAGTGGCGGGAACCACTGGTAAACCGTTCCTCCAGAGCCCTGCATCCCGTAGCTGCCACCGATGCAGATGGACATGTCAGGCCCAGCACTTGCAGCAGGCAGCGAATTCACGTCAATTTGCACACTTGCCGTGCTAAAACAAAGCGTGCTGAAAGAGATGTCGTCAATACCGAAGTCGTTGCCGCCTGTAATGGTGTTCTGATTCAAGATGCAGATGACTGCCTGTGTGGCATTACCTGAGTTCCACGTTTGAAAGAACTGGTTCCAGTTGTTCAGATTGAAAGGCGCGGTGAACGGTGCGCCCATCGTCTGCCCGTTAATGGAGAACTGCAGGATGGCAGGGTTGTTCGCCACTACAGAGCTGACCCATGCACCGAAGAAATATTCGGTGTTCGGGGTAACGGAGATGGTCTGGCACCAGACATCCAGCCCTGCGGTACTCGATCCATTGACAACAAGGAAGAGGTCGTCTGGGGCATTGCCCGTGTGCCCCGTTCCTACGAAAGCGGGATGCACTGAGCTGGCATCTGCCACCACGCTGTAGCGCGACTCTGGTATCAGGTCATTCGAGAAGGTGTAGTCACTGGTGAAGCCCACGTTGCCCTGCGTGAAGTCACCGTTGGTCACAAGGTTGCCCGATGGCTGGCCCACGGTCACGGTGTAGGTGGTCGATGCCGTTGGCGTGGCTACAGGCGTGGCGATGTTCGGGTTGCTCAGACCATCGGCCGGAGACCATTGATAAGAAGTGCCTCCGGTCGCTGTCAGGTTCACACTCTGCCCGGGGCAGATGGTCGTGTCCGGCCCTGCTGTGACCTGCGGCAGGTCGAGCTGCCACACAGAAACGGTGGCCGTGTTAACGCATCCGAACTGGTCGGTGCCGGTCACGGTGAAGGTCATCGTGTCCTGAAGGAAGGTGACCAGCGGGTTGCCGATGTTCGGGTTGCTGAGGCCCAGCGCGGGTGTCCAAACATAACTCACCCCTCCAGTGGCGCTGAGCTGTGCGTCAGTGCCTACGCATACGCCTTGGTTGAAACCGGCCGATATGGTGGGCAGAGGAGAAACGGTGACGGTCACCTCATCTGAGCCGATGCAGCCGTTGGCGTCCGTTCCGCTCACAGTATAGGTGGTGGTCTGCGCGGGCGAGGCCACTGGATTGGCGATGTCTGTGGCACTGAGTCCGTCCGAGGGAGTCCATGTGTAATCCACCGCGCCTGTGGCAATGAGTTGTGTGCTTTCCCCGATGCATACCACCGCATCGGCAGGTGCGGTGATTAGCGGGTCGGCCACGGTCACAGTCACCGTGCCAGTGGTAACGCAGCCATCAGCATTCGTCACGGTCACAGTGTAGCTTGTCGTTGAAGATGGCGAAGCGGTAGGTGTGGCAGAGGTCGCGTCATCGAGCGATACGGCAGGAGTCCATAGATAGCTCACACCACCCGATGCGCTGATGGTCACGCTTCCGCCTGGGCAGATGGTCTCGTCTGGTCCTGTCTGTGCGTCTCCGTCCCCGAAAATGCTGAGGGTCATCTGGTCGGTATTCGAGCAGCCCACCGCATCCGTCACAGTCAGCGTGTAAGCGGTGTTCTGCGAGACCGTTGCTGTGGGTTGCGCCAATGCGGCATCGTCAAGACCGGTGGCCGGTGACCATAGGTAGGTGAGACCGGGAATCCCTGGTGTGCCTATCAGCTCCGATCCGCCCGGGCACACACCGAGGTCGCTGCCTGCATCAGCGGTAACAGGCGGCTGGATCGTGATGGTCTGCACCGTGGTGTCTGTGCAGAGCGGATCGTTCGGGTTCTCGGGGTTGAAAACGATGAGTGTGAGGTCATACTGACCAGGCCCGGGGTAGGTGTAAGAGGTGTTTGGCCCGGTCGCCCCGGCCAACGGGTCAGTGGGGTCCCCGAAGTTCCAGATGACGTTGAACCCGCTTGAGTTCTGCGCGGTCAAATCCACGAACGGGGTGCAGTTGGTGAAGGGGAACTGCGCACTTACGGCATTGATGTCGGTAGGCGTGGCGATGGGAGCCTGGCAGTTGACTACACTCACCTGAAACTCGCGCTTGGTCTCGCCCAGCAGAATGCCGTTGCGGTACTCCTGCACGCACATGCCGATGAGGTAGGTGCCCTGAGTGCCCGGGCTGGCACTGATCTGTCCGGTCACGGGGTCGATGGTAAATGGAACCGCCCCTCCGAGCATGTCATTCTGAGAGAACGGAGGCGCCCAGACTATAGGCGTGAAGGGCGGGGGAGCAGGCGGGTTGGGTGCGGGGTTATTGAAGCTGCCCCCTTCAAAAGGGGTACAAATGTTATATACCAGCGAATCGCCATCTATGTCGGTGGCCGACTGGTCGAAGGTGAAGGGAAGGCCTGCACAAATGAAAAGGGGCGGCACTTCATTCCAAATAGGATTGCTGTTCTGTGGCAATGACTCGCTGCCAGGAATCGTGGCAACGAAAGTGGCACCCACTGAACCGGGATTCTCCACGTTCTGCACGATGCCATTGCGGCAGCAACGCTGGTATGCGATGGTGTATCCCCCCGGGATGGGTGGCAGCGTGACAATGACCGTATAGTAACCCACATCGGTACAGACATTGGTCGGGGCGGTCACGCAAGAGGAGTTAATGGTGGATTGAAGCACCGTCACCGAGTCCAGTGTTGCTGAGATATTCTGCACCAGACCACCATTGGAGTTGAAGATGCCAATGCTGGCAGGATTGTCGAACGGGGCCTGACCACCGAGACAGTCGCGATACACCGTCATGGTGATAGCGTACTGGTCATTGCCCAGATTGACATAGTTCAGCTCACCTCCCACGATGTGGGTTGCCCAGCTCGCCTGCGGAATGAACAACAGCACTGTAGATACAAGAATCAGGAGGTTGTTTCTCACACGGTTGGGGATTGTTGAGTGATGAAGTTCACAATGCAAAAAAAGGTAAACCGATCCAGCTTTGAGGGCTTATGTTCCACTTTAGATGCCTAAAGTATCAGACTTACCAAAGGGCCCATCAAAAAAACGGCTCCTTTTCAGAGCCGCTTTCGAAAACGTGAAAGTTTCATGGTCAGTCGATCACCCGATACTTGTGTACCCAGGCATCGGGCACATCTGCTTTTCGGGTGGAGCGCATCTCCTTGCGGGCATCCTTCTCATTGCCGAATCGCTTGGAGTACAGGTAGTACCACTTGCGCTCGCTGTCATACACGATGATGGCCTCGCGTCCTTTCTCTTGCCAAAGCTTCACGCCACGTTGGGCGTTCTCTGCACTTCTGAATGACTCGATGACCACGTACCACCCGGCCTGCAGCGGTGTGCTCTCCAGTTCGGTGGTGCCATCTTCGCGCTGAATGGCCCGTATCTCCTGCAACAGACCTTCGAGCTGTGTGCTGTCTATCTTCACGTTCTCCAGTTCCTCGATTTCCTTGGCAAGGCGGTCGATATCCTTTTGGATACGGTTGAGGTCCTCGTCCCTTATCTGTTGGATATTGCCGGCCAGCGAGTCCATCTTCGCATTGAGGGCCGTCTGAAGGCTGTCGAGGATGTCGAGCACCTCTCCGCGTTCCTGGTCCATCTCATCCATGCGGTCCTCCAGCTTCTTGAAACGCTTCTTGAAACCATCGAGATGGAACGAGACCATGATCTCGTTGCTCCACGGGTTGCCCCATGTGTTGCCGTCTATGTTGTTGAGCGAGAAGTCGTAGGCGTAGGCAAAGCTGAACTTATCTGCGATGCGGAAGCCGATGCCTGCCACCGGGCCGGTCTCTGCGCGCCACATCACCGAGCCCCATACGATGCGCTTGTAGCCGATCTTCACCGCAGCATCCCACGACACAGGTGCATCCGGCAGCCAGCGCACCATTCCCATGGGCACGATGTTGATGTTCTTGATCATGTAATCGTAAGTGGCGTAGAACCGGTAGTGCCGGGTTATATCGTGGCGGAAATCCACATCGCTACTCTTGAACTGTCCAAGGTTCTCCAGCATGTTGGGCACGGCCGCGCCCACTTCCAGACCTTTCCAATGATAGCGGATCCCGGCATCCAACGCCAAGGTGGTGTTGCCTACGTTGCCATTGGCAAGAATGATGTCTGTGGGGTCCTCCACAATGGCATCGTTAAGGTTGAACTGCACACTGTGTACCCCTGCCGATATCCCGAGCGATATGTAATGCTCCTTGGTGAGGCGGATGTTGTGCGCGTAGGCCAACTGCACGTTCAGTGTGCTGATGAGGTCGGTCTGGTCATAGACCACGCCACCGCCTATGTTGGTGTTCTTGCCCAAGGGTGCGTGCAGGTTGAGCCATCCGGTGGTAGGGGAGCCTTTCATGCCCGCCCATTGATTGCGGAAGTTCAGGTGACCGACCAGACCGTCCTCATAGCCCGCAGCGGCCGGGTTGATCATGAACCTGTTCTGAAAGTACAGGCTGGACATGGGCAGCTGCTGCGCCATGGCGACCGATGCCACGTTCATCAGCATCAGCATCGACAACAGACCCTTCGTGTAGCAATATCTCATCTTCGGCAGATTAAGCGTTGGATTAGTGGAGTTCTGTGGCATCAGCGTTGATCCCTTAGAATAGTAACCGAGCCGTCAAACCGCTCTTTGATACCATCACACTCGATGATATAGAAGTAGGCCCCTTCGGGCAGCGGACTGTCCTTGTAGGTGCCCTCCCAGTCGTTGAGGTACGGTTTGGCGGAGAAGACCTCATTGCCATATCGGTTGAAGACCTGAACCTTGCAGTCTGCATATTCTTCTATGTTACCTACATAAAACCGCTCGTTCTTGCCGTCACCGTTGGGTGTGAAAAGATTCACAGGCTTGAGGTTGTAATCCATCAGCACGAAGACCTGCACCTCAAGGGAGCTTTCGCAGCCATTGCCGTCTGTTCCGGTCGCGGTATAGGTGATGTCTGAGGTGGGAGAGCTCACAGGGCTTTCGGAGAAAGGATTGTCCAAGAAGGTGTCGGAGGTCCAGACGAAACTGCCGGCCCCAGTTACTATCAGTTGCACGCTTTCGCCTAAGCTGATGGTAGTGTCGGCAGTGATGGTGAGCACCGGCAGCGGGTTCACGGTCACAGCGATGTCCTCATGCCCACGGCAACCATTGCCATCTATGATGGTGGCGGTGTAGATGCCCGAAGTGGAAACGGTGATGGTCTTGGTCAGTTCGCCCGTGCTCCAGAGGGTGGTGACCCCTTCAGGGTTCACGTCCAGCACCACAGAACCGCCATCGCAGAACTCCAGCGGGCCATTTGCGCTGATAACTGGCTTGGGAAGATCCCACACGTTGACAAGTTGGGAGATGGTATCGCGGCATCCGTCAGTGCTGTACGCGATCAGAGACACGTTGTAGCCGCCTGGTGCGATGTAGCCGTGAAAGGGATTGGTGGCAACGCTCACATTGGCATCATCGAAGTTCCAGAGGAAGCTTTGGATGGTGCCCCCGTTGGGTGTTGATGTGTTGCCGAACGAGCTCTGCTCACCGATGCACACCTCTGTGAAGGTGAAGTTGGCGGTTGGTGCGGGTCTTACTGTCACTTCTTGCGTCAGGGAGGCCACACAGCCGAAGGAGGTGGTCCCCGTCAGAGTTACGGGGAAAGTCCCGCTGTTCTGAAAGGTGAATGATGGCGCGGTTTGCTGTGACGAACCGAACGCCCCGAAAGCCCACTGGTAATTGATGGTGCCCACCACATTGCCCGTGAAATTGTTGAACTGCACAGGCTCAGCTTGACAGACGGTGTTGTAGCTGAAGTTGATGTAAGGGTAGGGGGCAATGGTCACCAGTTGGAAGGTATCTGCCACGCAACCTTGGTCGGAGGTCACGCGAAGACCGATCTGGTAATTGCCATCACTGATGAACTGCTGCGTCACGGTGACCTCATCTGCATCATCAAAAAGACCGTTGCCATTGAGTTCCCAAGCGTAGCTGGTGATCTGTCCACCGTCCACATTGGCGGTGGCGGTCAATACGGTCTCATCTCCAAGGCAGACATTCTGGGCCGAAAGCGACACGGTGGGCTGGGGGTCCACCACCACAGTCTCGGTGGTGGTGCTCACACATCCTTGGTCGCTCACCACGCGCAGCCCTACGATATGCGGGCCTACATCCGCGAACAGATGGCTGATGCTCACACCCTCTGAATCATCGAACTGGCCATCGTTATCGAGGTCCCATTGATGCAAGACCATCTCTCCTGACGAGATGGTCGAAGTACTGGTGAGCTGCATCAGTTCGCTCTTGCACACATTAGGGGCTGTGATGTCTGCCAATGGAGCAGGGTTCACATTCACCAGCTTGTAGCGTACCACCACGCTGCCCTGGTCCGTTGTGATGCGCAGCCCAATCTGAAAAGTCCCCGAATTCGGGAAAGTGTAGTTGACCACTGGCCCTGTCTCATCACCGAAAATCCCATTTGCATCCAAATCCCATTCCCAAAGCACAATCGTTTCTCCACCAGATGCCGCGCTGGTGCTGGAGAAGGTGCTCTGAGCACCGAAGCAGACCGCATCTGCCGTGAAGTCTGCCGTGTTGGCATGAGTGGTCATCGCAAGCAGCCAGAGGCTGAGAACGGATAATGGTCGCAAAATCATTTTCATGCTAAAGGTCATTAATGAGGAAAGGCCCGAAAGGACGATCATCAACGGACAATGGTGAATCTCGCCAACGAGCGCTCTGATGCCGAATGGAGGGTGAGGATGTACATGCCCTGTCCCAGTGCTGAGACATCAAGCACTATCCGACCCTGGGCTTTGACGGTTGAAACAGCCACAGACATCACCCGCTGTCCTGCGATGGAGTGTATCTCCAGCATCCCCTCACCACTGAAGCCGCTTCCGGGGACCACATGGAGCAGGTCGCTTGCCGGGTTGGGATAGGGCGATGGCATCGTGCCTTCTGGATCATCCATACCGATGGTCAGCGTGTTCACGGTGCGTGTCCGAGTGCGTGTGCCGCAGTCATTGGTAGCAGCAAGTGTAGCCGTGTAGAAACCGGGCACTGCATAGAAATGTACAGGACTGAACTCTGTACTTGAAATCCCGTCACCGAATGTCCACAGGTAAGAGTCTGCGAACTGAGAGGTGTTGTTGAAGAACACCGCTTCTCCAGAGAGCACCCAGTTGAATTCGGGCTCAGGTATGGGGTAAAGGAATGGAAGTGTGACCTCTGTGCTCACGGTGCATCCGTTGGCATCGGCCATTTCCAGAATGTAAGTGCCGTTGGTGAGCTCGGAGAATGTCCCTAAGGACTGAGGAAGGCCACCACTGAGAGAGAAGGTGAAACCTCCGACCCCGCCATCTCCCGAAGCCTCGATCTGCCCCGTGAAGGTGCCAGAACATTCTACGCCCACAATATTGTTCACGGTGAGCTCAAGCGCAGGCGGTGCGGTCAGCAAGAGGGTCTCAGAGGCTACGCAGCCATTGGCGTCCCTTACCGTTACTGTGACCTCACCCACACCGAGCCCGATGATGATGGAGGGCGTCTGGAAATTGATGCCGTCCACACTGTACTGATAGCCGTCTCCAGGAGTTCCACCATTGGCAACTATCGTCACGGATCCATTGGTTGAAAGACCGCACGTAGGATCGCTTACCAGTGTTTGAGAGATGGTCACAGGTGCAGCAGGTGCGGTAACCTCAACAGTGGTCTGCGCCTGACAGCCATTGATGTCCTGTACGAAGTAGTTGTAGGTTCCGGCTGCCAGTCCGCTGAAGGTCGGGGAGCCTTGAAAGACCACACCGTTAGCAGAATACGCGTAGGTAGGCGTGCCTCCATCTGCCGACAAGGTTACGGAGCCAGTGGCGTCACCCGTGCAGAGCACTGGAGAGGAGCTGCCAGAGAGACTGATGGCCGCTTGAGGCTGGGAGACAGTTGCGGATTCAGACACCTCGCAGCCGTTGGCATCGCGCACGATCAGCGTGTAAGTTCCCGCTGCAAGCGATGTCACGCTGGCCTGTGTGGTGAAAGAGTTCCCTCCGTTGAAAGAGTAGGTATAGGGCGTTGTGCCACCGCTTGCCGTAATGGTTGCCGTGCCAGTGCTTTGGCCGAAGCACAGCACAGGCGCTGTGGTAGTGCTGATGGCCACCTGCGTGGGCTGGGTCACGTTCACAGACACCGAGGCGAGGCAGTTGTTCGCATCCCGGGCCGTCAAGGTGTAGCTGCCTGCCACCAAGCCATTGAACTGGCCGCTGCCTTGGAATGCGGACCCGTCCAAGCTGTACTGATAGGGTCCTGTGCCCGAGGCGGCTGCAACCTGAACCGTGCCGTTTGGCTGGCTATTGCAAAGAGCATTGGTGCTGCCCACTACTGAGACCTGAAGCACTCCCGGCTGGGTGATGGTTACGTTGAGTGGGGTCTCGCAGCCGTTGGCATCGCGCACCACGATGGTCTTCTGACCGGCCGATAGGCCAGTGAAGGTATTCGACTCACCGAAGAAACCGCCTTCGATGTTATACAAGTAAGGTTGGGTACCTCCGGCAGCTATTACGTTCACCGAGCCTGAATTGTCACCGTTACAGAGTAGATTGCTTGATGCGGCAAGTTGTAGGGTCAATACGGCAGGCTCTTCAATGGTGTAAAACTGTGTGGACTCACTGCAACCATTGGCATCTACTGCTTCTACGAAATAATCCCCCGCTTCAAGCCCTGTGAAAAGGCCGCTGGACTGGAAAGCCCCTCCAGAAAGGGAATAGGTGTAGGGCGCGGTTCCTCCGTTGGCGGCTATCTCCAGTGCTCCGGTGCTGTTTCCGTTGCAGGTGAGGTTGGTAAAGGTGGGTTCTTCTACCGACACTGGGGCAGAGGGCTGGCTTACCGTTACGGTTCCGGTTCCTTCGCATCCGAACTCGTCCACCACATCCACGGTGTAGCTGCCAGAAGCAATGCCATTGAACAGGAATTGATTGGTCACCGCTGCGCCACCGTTGATACTTACATCCCAGAAATCGGCAACAGGCGGGATGGGCTGCACAAAGATGCTACCGGTGGTTCCACCGAAACAGAGGGCAGCAGTGGGTTCAAGCGTGAACTGTGGGTTACGGTAAACCTCAACTTGCTGCGAGAGGCTTGCCACGCATGATTGTGGGGAGGTCACCGTCAGTGTCACAGTATAGAATCCTTCTGCGGCATAAGTTTTTGTTGGATTCGCGAGTACCGAGGAGTTATTATCTCCGAAATCCCAGGAATAGCTTCCGGCAGACGAACCGTTGGTGAAGGCAATGGATGCACCAGCGCATGCGTCATCAAAATCAAATGCCACGGTTGGAAGTCCGATCACGTTGACAGCGTTGCTGACCGAGGACTGACAGCCACCTGGTGCGGTCACGGTAAGCGTGGTGGTGTAAGTGCCGCTGGCAGCGTAGGTGTATGAAGGATTCTGGTCGGTAGATGTTTCACCGTCACCGAAGCTCCAAGCATAGGAGAGGCCCGTGCCGAAGCTCAGGTCATTGAATTGGGTGGCGTTGCCCTCGCAAACAGAGCTGGAGCTGAACTGCGCCTGAGGGAGCGCACTCACCGTTGCAGTCTTCTGAATGGTGTTGGTGCATCCGTTGTCTGTGGTAGCGGTCAGGGTCACGGTGAAGATGCCGGACGTGGCGTAGGTGTAGGTTGGCGATACGGCAGTGCTGACCGGGCTTCCATCACCGAAATTCCATGTGTAATTCACGGTTCCTGTATAGCCCGGGTCGATGATGCTCTCGTTCACGAATGCACTCTCCAGACCAAGGCAAACCGGTGCCACCGAGAAGTCGGCTGTGGGGCCGGGGGTTACGGTAACGGTCTGCGTGATGGCATCAACGCATCCCTCACCCGAAACGACCGTCAGCGTCACATCATAATCGCCACCCACCGGGTACTGATAGATGGGGTTCACTTGGGTCACAGGACCGCTTCCGTCCCCAAAGTCGTAGCTGTGGCTGATGATGTTGTAACCGGTCAGGATGGTCGATGTGCTGTTGAAGAACATCGCTTCTGCCACGCAAGCGGGGGTAAATGTGAACCCTGCAACCGGACGGGCATTCACAGTCACAGTGAAACTGCAAGTGGCGGTATTGCCTCCGTCATCGGTGATCAGGTAGGCGATGGTTGTGGTGCCCACTGGGAAAACATCACCAGAAACGAGGCCGCTGCCATCGGTGCGAGTTATCACGAAGTTGCAATTGTCGCTTCCAACGGGAGCAGGAAAGGCCACCTGAGCACCGCTGTTGTCCGTGGCACACACTGTGATGTCTGCTGGGCACGTAATCTGCGGGTCGATGTCATCTACCACAGTTACAATGGCCGTGCAGGTCGAAGTGTTGCCGTTGACGTCCTCGACAGTGAGGGTGACAGTGTTGTCTCCGATGTTTGAACAGTCGAAATCCTCCTGACTGACACTGATACCTGCTATGCCGCAAGCATCGTTGGAACCATTGTTCACCATTGCGGCAGTGATGCTGCCCTGACCAAGCGCATTGAGCACCACGGTCACGTCCTGACACAAAGCAACCGGATTCACATCATCTGCCACATCAACCTGCACATTGCACGTGGCAGTGTTCAGAGCAACGTCCGTTATTGTGAGCGTAACGGTCTGCGCTGCACCGATGTCAGAGCAATCAAAAGCGGTCTTGGACAAGGCAAGGGAGAAGCCGCAGTTGTCCGCGCTTCCCGCATCCACCTCGGCAATGGTAAGCGTTCCATCCCCGGCCGCATCCAGAAAAACGGTCAATGGTCCAGCTACGCATGAGGCAGTGGGGTCAATGTTGTCCTCCACCGAGATCTCGGAGACGCAGATCTCCGTATTCCCCAATCGGTCTGTCAATGTGAGCGTGACGTCCACCGTACCAAGGTCATCGCAATCAAAAGCATTCTCGGAAAGCGTGAATCCCACAACACCGCTCGGTGCGGTGCTTCCATTGTCGATGGATGGCCGTTGGAGCATCCGAGTACTGAAGATGAGGTCAACGTTCTGCCCTGCAAAATTCACGTTGCTTCCTTCGCTCCTTCCTCCGGGATAGGGGTTCGCCTGTATGCCGCGCGGGGTGAAGGTTCCGGTCACCACCGAGATCTCGAAGGTGTATAGTTGCGATGCGGTAACGTCAACCGTGGCAAGGATCTCAAATGTGTTCGTGCCGTTGAAAAGTGCCGCCACCGGCTGGCTGTGAAGTAGTGCGCCCCCTGTTCCTTCACCCTCGAAAACCCGCAGTTGGATGCCGGTCGGGGAGGAGGGAGCGTTCATATCCACAGTTATGCGCTCAAGGATACCCGACACGTTGGGAGTGAACGACTGCCAGACCAAATTGGTATTGTAGGCGGCATTGGATGTCCCTGGAACAAGGACATCGGTTTGCGGGCTGAAAACCAAGGCGTCCGGCAGCGAGGCATTGCCATTGGCATCAAGTTGCACAGTAGCATTCTGACACTGAGCTACCTGAGCCCGTGAATCGGTGAACGATGCTGCCAGTATGAGACTTGGAATCAGCGTTCTGAGTAGAGTTCTTTTCATGGTCTGATGTTCAAAGGCGAGTGTCCTGAAAACGGCTGCAAAGTAGCAAAATGCAGGGCGAACCTCGGGTAGTGACCGATAAAGCTAAAAGTGTTGTCGATGAACGGCAATCCTACCACTCGCAGCCTGTCATCACGGTGTAGCCTAACAGCCCGCTTCCGAACTGGTAGGTTACCGAGTCGCCCATGGGAAATCGGTCCACAGGAAAACGCCTGATGCGGTAGAATTCATCGTAGGCACCATTTTCCAGAAAAATGACGGCCCATGCATTGTCCGCCTGCACACTGACCACGTGGTGCCTTTCAATATAGGGTTCGTGAAAACTTCTGTTCACCGTGAGCAGGGTCGCCATGAACAAAGGTGTCAATCCGAAGATGCTGATGATGAGTCCGTCAGTGAAGTCAAGATGAAGTTTGTCCTTGCTCAAGTGCAGCGCCACGAACGATGCTGCCCAGAAAAAAAGCATCCATCGACTGGCGGTCATCAGGCTCATGAGCGTGACCTCCAGTTGAATGTAGATGACACCAACATTGATGAATACAAGCGGGATCACCAGCCAAAGTAACCACTCGGGTAGCCCTGTTAAATTGGGTGCTTGAGGAATAACCGAAGCACTCTCAGACGACCATTTTCGGAGCGAAGGAAGCAATTTCACAAATGCTTGTCTTTAGTCTGGAATTACTTTGGGATTGAAGGTTTTTTACTGCTCAAATTATTGTTAATAAATTAATTAATCCGCAATTCATTGGTTTGGGAGTGTAATTATTGAATTGAATTAGGAAAAGCGTCTATAAATGGTTGTAAAAAATTATTTATCAGCGATTTAATTGTATGGTATCATGCTTAGGAACGTAATTTATCCCGATATGATTGTAACGTATCCACGACAAGGCGCATCTTCCTTTGTGTCGCTCACAAATGTCGGGACTCATGCGTATACTGCTTTCACTGCTTGTTTTTCTCGGAATGATGTCATCTGCGACCGCCCAGCAGCGGTGGCTCAACCGTGGCGGTGGCACGGGAAATGACGAGGTGCATGACATGGTGCGCGATGACGAGGGCAACTTCTATGTCACGGGGTACTTCTCCTTCGGGGGGCAGTTCGGGTCGCAGTCACTCGCAGCAGCGGGCAGCACCGATGTGCTGGTGGCGAAGGTCAACGGCAGCACGGGGCAGTTCATCTGGGCCAAGGCGTTCGGAGGCGCGGGCGCGGACGCGGGCATCTCCATCGCTACGCTGCAGGGTGGAGGAATAGCGGTCACGGGCTTCTTCGAGGGGCAGGCATCCTTCGGCACACAGGAGGTGAGCGCGGTGGCGGGTTCGCAGGACATTTTCGTGCTGCGGCTGGACAATGACGGCAACGTGCTCTGGGTGCGCACTGGCGGTGGCCCCGACTCGGACATCCCCTACGGCATCGCGGCCGACAATGACGGCAACATCTTGACAACAGGCTCCTTCAAGGGCGCGGCCAACTTCAGCGGGCAGGCCATGACCAGCGTCATCGACCCCATTCTCGAAGAGCCGTCCTATGACATCTACATATTGAAATACGGTGCGCAGGGGGCTTTTCAATGGGGGTTGCAAGGTGCTGCGGAGTACGAGGACCGTGGCATGGCCATCGCTACGGGGCTGGACGGCAGCATTTTCGTGGCGGGGCAGTTCTCAGACACCATCACCTTCAATCAGACCTACAACAACGGCATGTACAATGCGGGCTTCCTGATGCGCCTCGCGCCAGATGGCACCGAACAGTGGCTTACACGCTTCGGTGCTACTATGTGTCTGCCAAGATCCATGAAGGTGGATAACGCAGGCAGGATTTATCTGACCGGTGATTTCCTCGGCAACATGGCCGTGTTCGGCTCGCAGACCGTCACAGCCACCAACCCGTACACGAGAAAGGTGTTCCTCGCCCGCTTCGATGGGGACGGTGACGCGGACTGGATCAGCACCCTCGGTTCGGACAATCAGCTCACATCGCAGAAGGTAGCACTGGACACTGACGGTGCGCCCTACATCGCGGGCGACTTCAAGTGCTCGTTCTCTGAGTTGACGGATGTGCACGCCCCCGGGGTTTTCCAGAGCGTGGGGTTCAGGGATGTGTTCACCGCCAAGTTCAGCGTGGACGGAGAGCGGCTGCGGGAGCATCACATGGGCGGCCCGCGTGACGACCGTGCTGGCGGACTTGCCCTGCGCGGGGTGGACAGGCCAGTGGTGGCGGGAGGTTTTCAGGCCACTTTCAATGTACCGAATGTCGCTTCCTCCTTCCTTATAGTGGATGAACAGAATGAGGAGTTCGGCCATGTGAACCCGGCAACGCTCGATTATTGCGGTGATGGCAATTATGGCAGCTTCGTCAGCGTGGTGTCGGCAGGTCAGCGTGACGTTTTCATCACCGATGGATATGATGCCTCGCGCCAACCTTACGACTATTTCAGACGGACGGGGGATGTCTGTGACCGCGACTATCTGAGTCCCCTCATTAACAATGGAGCGACCACCGCTGCGGGCTGCGACTCGGTCTGGATTCAAATCGGAACGCGTACCGACCAGGCCTCACGCATCGGGCCGCTGCACCATTTCAATTGGTCGAACGGGCTCAACGGGCCAGAGGAGACCTCTTTCTGGGTGACGACATCGCAACTGCTCACCGTGGAGACCACAAGGTTGGACGGCTGCCGCATTTTCCACGACACCATTGACGTGACCGTTTACCTGTCCGCCACAGCACCACTTGTGAGCGATAATGCAGGTTTTAACGAGGCAACACCCCCCAATGCCTCGCCCATCTTCGTCTGCCATCCCGATTCGGTGATGTTGTGGGGCGTGGACATGCAGCCCAACCACACCTACTACTGGACAACCCCGTCCGGTCAGGTCAATACAGACACACTCACTCTGACGGAGACGGCCACGGTACACCGCGTGGCACTGTCGGACGGGGGATGCTCCAGCTCGAACGAGGTGGTGGTGATGATCGATGATTTCGCGAATGAGGAGCCCATCGACCCGCACATGCTCATCTACGACCAGTTCGGTGAACTTTTCTGGGACGACACGATGCACGTCTGCCGCTTGGACGAGATCTCAGTCCGGGTTTTCGACAGTCTGGAGGTATCCGGTAATGGATTCATACTGCCGTACATGGATTATGCGTGGCAGGTGACGCCCACTGGGGTGTTGAACCTTATCGCCATGTCCTCCTCGCAGAATTATCGCTGGTACAGCGTTGAGCAGTCGGGCTGGGTCACCATTTCGGTCACCGTCACCGACCATTGCAACGAGGAATATCCATCCTATCAGTTGTCGAGGACATTCTACCTCAACATGGCCGACTGGTCTAACAACCCACAGGTCAGCGGCCCGAGTGACATTTGCCCTGGTGACACGGTGACCCTCACTGCAAGCGGAGGGCAGACTTACGCTTGGAGCGGGCCAGGAGTGGTTGCACCGAACACAGGGAGTTCTGTGAGCGTGGTTACTGGTGGGGACTATCAGTTGCATTCTACCGTGGAGACGGAGGAAGGCTGTGTGAATCAGACCACTGTCACGTTCAACCTGCCCATCCGTTCCGCCCCGCAGATCACTATGGATCCGTTCAACGGCATCATCTGCCCCTACGATTCCGTGCTAATGACCATGCCAGCGGGCAGTGACTTCCAGTGGATCGGGCCTGACGGAGGGGTCATCGGCACCTCGCAGTCGGTGCATGGACAGGTGGCGGGGCCGTACTACGGGCTGATGACCGACCCCACGGGTTGCGCGCTGGTGAGCGACATCGTGGAACTGGCCGAATACACCTCGCCCTATATCGTGGCCGAACCATCGCTGCAACTCTGCGAGGGGCAGACCATCACGTTGGAGGTCTTTGCTAATGACGGATCTATCCTCAACTGGTCGTCACCGCTCACGGGCGGGGGCTTCTTCCAGACCGTGAGCGACACGGGCACTTACACCGTGTCGGCCACGCTGTGCGGGATCACCGAGACGGTCAGCGTCACCATCTCTGAGTTCAACCTGCCCATTGAGGCCATTATTGTAGGTGCCGATTCCGTCTGCCACGGGGAGACGGTGCTGCTCGCGGCCTCGCCCGCCTATCCGTTCATGGAATGGTCGGACGGCACCCAGTCGCAGTACCAGGAGGTGACCGAGGGCGGATCCTATTCCGTTTCGATAATGGATGACAGCGGCTGCGAGGCGGTGTCGAACGTGGTGGTGCCGTACTTCCGCCCCCCGCTGCCCGTGCCCGCGGGTCTTGACACTACGCTGTGCCATGGCGACACGCTCTTCCTCCTGACCCAGACCGATTCGGAGCTAAATCTGCTGTGGTCGCTCACCTCGGTGATGCCGCAGTGGATGCCTGCGCCCGACACGCTGGTCATCGGCCCTGTGACGGGACAGACGGGCGGTGCCGTGGCCTTCACCGACAGCATCTGCGTCAGCGGGATGACCACTGTGAATGTCGCGCCAGTGGCGGCATCGGGGCCACCTCCGTTCGATGGTGCGACCTCGCTCTGCATCGGTGACACGCTCCAACTCGAAGTGCCTGATGCCGGGGATGCCATCATCGCGTGGACGCTGCCGAGCGGTGACGTGGTGCAGGGCGCATCTCTCCTTGTCCCGCAGCCCGACACGGGCAGTTACACCATCAGCATCGACCCGCTGGTGTGCCCTGTCCGCGACAGCATTTTCCCCGTGAACATCCATCTGCCCATACCATTAAACATTCAGGCGGATGCGCTTCACTACTGCATCACCGACTCCCTGCTGCTCTCGGTGGCGGATGTGTCCGATGCGGTCTGGCATCCGATGTTGTCGGAAGGGAACGCGCTTTACGTGCAGGAGGAAGGGCTGCTGGAATTCTCCGTCACGGCCATCGACACGAACGGATGCAGCGTCACATCCGACACCGTGGCCGTCACGGGCCATGCACCGCCATCGGCACCGCAGGTCTCCGACACCACTGTTTGCCAGTGGCAGGAGGTCGTGATCCCGTTCGGGAATTCGGGAGTGTCGCATTCGTGGAGTTTCTTGGGTGACAGCCTTGTCACGGAGTCGGACACGCTTTTCATCGCGGCCATTGACACGGGGGGCATGGTTATCGTCACCCCGTTCGACAGCCTCTGCACCGGGCTTCCCGAAACGTTCCTCATCACGGTGATTCCTTTCCCCGCGCTGGGCGGTATCAGCGATACGCTCACCGTCTGCCATCATGGGCCGCTGGCTGTCGGGGTCGCAGGTGTGGAGGGCGCGACCGTGGAATGGACGCTGCCCGATGGCTCGCCCGTGGCCTCTGATTCCCTGCTGATAGACATCCCGCAGGAGGGCATCCACATCCTTTCCGCAGCGAATGGCGCGTGCAGCGTCACGGACACGTTCATGGTGGCGGTGGTGGCGCAACTGCCCGTGGAGGTGACCTCCGAAGTGCCGCTTTTCCTCTGTCCGAATGCCACGCTGGAGGTCTCCGGACCTGAAGGGTTTGCGGGGTACGTTTGGCTGCCCGACAGCGCATCGGGGATGGGATTCACCGTGGAGGACGCGGGGCAGTTCGTGCTCCACGCGCTCGACTCGCTGGGCTGCACCCATCCGTCAGACACCTTCACGGTGGAGGCGATGCCCGCACCATTCCCGCCCGACCTGCCAATGGACACGCTCGTCTGCGAGGGTGCGGGGCTGGTGCTTTCCACGGACAGCCCCGCGCTGATGCACCACTGGGTTGTTGATGATTCCCCTTCGGGAAATGGCAACGTGCTCACTTTGAATACCATTCAGCATGAAATGACCGTCACCCTCAGTGTGAGCGACACGCTGACGGGCTGCATGTCGGACACCTTGACGGTACAGGTCGGGGTCATCGCGCTCCCCGATGTTTCCACGCAGGTCACCACGCCCCTGTGCGAGGGCGAAATGGCAACGCTCTCGGCCACGGAACATCCTTCGGTGCAATATGTCTGGGTCGGGCCTTCGGGGGCGATGGGCGAAAATGCCTCGGTGACTTTCGGGCCTGTAGCTGCGGATGATGCGGGTGCGTACGTGCTGACTTTTTCTGTGGAGCATTGCGAAATGGAGGCCGACCCCGTCACGCTGGAGGTCATTATCCGCCCCGATGCTCCTTCCATCAAAGGGAATCCCATCATCTGTGAAGGTGATGCACTGGAACTTTCCATCGAACATCCCAGTGCGACCGATCTGATATGGACAGACCCGCTCCCCGGTAGCGGTCACGGGCCGCAGTTGGAGCTGGAGGACATGCAGCTGTCACAGAGTGGGCAGTACGGGGCGTATGCGGAGAACAGCGGCTGCGCGGGCGACACGGCCTATCTTGAAGTGGTGGCCTCTGCGCCACCGCTGCTCGACCTCGGTGGCGACAGCACCATCTGTGACGATGGCCCGCTGCACCTCCTGCTCGATGACGAGATTTTCAGTGGGGCGGAATGGTCAACCGGAGAGACTTCGCATGATGTCTATCTCGAAGAGCCCGGACTGTACCACGTCACCGCCTGGACGGACGGGGGCTGTGTGCTCTCGGACACACTCCTGCTCGATGTCATCGACTGCGACCCCGAAGAGCCGACCATTTTCACGCCCAACGGTGACGGTGTAAATGACCATTTCACGCTCTACAAGCAGGGCGTGGTGGCGCAGGATGTGAGGATTCTCAACCGTTGGGGCAGCGTGGTTGGCCTGTTGCGGTCCGTTGACGATAGCTGGGACGGCAACAACTACATCACGGGCACTCCCGAGCCTGACGGCACGTACTACTACGTGGGCGAGGTGACGCTGATGAGCGGGGCCATCGCGCAGAAGAAGAACTGGCTGCAACTGCTGAGGTGAATGACTGACAGACGTCAGTTCTGTCATGCCTTGAAGTACGACCTTTGTTTCGTTGAAAGGTTATCCGCTCATCATCGCTGCATTTCTTGCCATCTGGGTGGCGGGCATGTTCATTGTATATCCTATTCTTAAGAGGGAGGAGCGGCTGCGCGTGTTTCAGCCTGCCGATGTCAATCCACTGCTGGTGGATGTGGACATGCAGCGAAAGGGCCGGGATCACCGCATTGCTCCGTTCAAGCTCATCGACCAGCGTGGGGACACTGTTACCAACGCTACTTTTGAAGGCAAGATCTATGTCGCGGACTTCTTTTTCACCACCTGCCCGACCATCTGCCCCAAAATGACCGCCAACCTTGGTGAGGTGGCCACCCACTTCAAGGACGACCCTCGCATCATGTTCCTGTCGCACACTGTGCTGCCTCGCGTGGACAGCGTCCCAGTGATGGCCGCATACGGTAAGAAACACGGGGCCGACCCTGACCGCTGGAAGCTCGTCACGGGGCCCAAGGAACACATCTACGAACTTGCCCGCAGAAGCTATTTCGCGGTGACCACAGAGGGCGATGGGGGCGAGGCCGATTTCATTCACACGGAGAATTTCATCCTCGTTGACAATAAATCGCGCATTCGGGGGTTCTATGACGGGACATCCAAAGACGACATGGTGCGTCTTCAAAATGATGTGAGTACATTGCTGAAAGAGGTTTTCCCGGAAAAATGAGAAGGAAGTCATTCATCTACGCTAACGCTGCAAGCGGATACCATCTCATGGTGTTCTGTTTGGTTGGTCTGCTGTTCTCCAGTTGCGAGACAGATACTGTTGACGATGGATTCGGTCTAACGCCTTACGAGTTGAAGATTCCCAAAGGGCTGCCTCCCATGGAGATACCAGCCGACAACCCGATGACGGTGGAGGGTGTGGCCCTTGGTCGTAAGTTGTTCTATGACGGGCTGTTGTCAGTAGACGGTCGCATGTCGTGCGCCACCTGCCACCTCCAGGAACATGGGTTCGCAGAGCCTCGGCAGACCAGTCAGGGTGTGTTCATTGACGCCATAGGGCCGCGCAACGCCATGGCCCTGATCAATCTGGGGTGGGTGCGTACCGGGCTTTTCTGGGACGGCAGGTCTGCCACGCTGGAGGAACAGGCCCTTGACCCCATCCGCAACCCGCTGGAAATGGCCACCACATGGCCCGAGGTAGAGGCCAAGCTCAATGCACATGAGGAGTATCCTGACCTTTTCAAGCAGGCGTACGGGGTGGATTACATCGACTCGCTCACTGTGGCGAAGGCAATCGCTCAGTTTGAGAGAACGCTGATCTCAGGGAACAGCAAGTTCGACAGGTGGTACAACCGTCAGGAGATCCAGCTGAGCCCTCAGGAATTGCGGGGTTTCATTCTTTATACGACCGAGGAGGCGGACTGCTTCCACTGTCACGGTCTCGGTGGCTTGATCACAGACAATCAGTTTCACAACAATGGACTGGACACGGAGTACACAGACATGGGCCGGTATGATGCCACAGGGAATGAAATGGATCGAGCGCGTTTCAGGACTCCGACCTTGAGGAACATAGAGATGACAGCGCCATACATGCACGATGGGCGTTTCTTCACCTTGGAGGAGGTGGTCGAACATTACAGTGACCATGTGAAGCTTTCTCCCACCATCAGCCCGCTCATGGAACTTGTGGGAAACAACGGGGCTCAGCTTACCCAACAGGAAAAAGAGGATCTCGTGGCTTTTCTCCGCACCTTTACAGACAATGAATTCCTGACAAATCCCGAATTTAGCGACCCTAATAGATGAAGCGGTCCCACATACCAGTGCTGCTGATGTTGCTCTTCGGGGCAACGCTGGTTTTGCCGCTTTGGCCTGTGGTCAATTACGCTTGGAACAAGGATTACATCGCATCCGTGCTCTGCATCAATCGTGATAAGCCAGAGATGAAATGTGAGGGGAAATGTCATCTCAACAAGATGATGGTAACCACCCACGAACAGTCGCAGAACCAGTCGGAGGGCATGCCCACTGAACTGTTGGTGGCATTTTCCACTTTTCCGTGCGTTTTTCTTCCGCTCTCATTCCGCTCAATGGACTTTTCGTTCAGGCTGGATCATCTCATCCGGAATGAAGAGATGCCTCTTGATGTTTTTGATGGCAGGATATTTCATCCTCCCCGGTGTTGAGTGACTTTTCGGTCATTCCATCCCTCGCTGTCAGCGGGGATGTTTCATCATTAACATCAAAACTAAAATCATGACAAGGTCATTTTTCAACTGGACCGTTGCTTTTTCGGTTCTAACAATTTCATTTACAAGTTGCTCTGATAACGAGGGTTGTACCGATCCCAATGCCATCAATTACGATGCTGAGGCTACATTGGACGATGGTTCATGCACGTACAACGCAGATGGTCAGCTTAACCTGCAGTTCGATCTTCGGCTCGGAAACGCTCCATTTGCACTTTCACAGGTAGCCACTAACTGGGAGGGACGTAAGATGAGTTTCAACCGTGCACAATTCTATGTGAGCGGTATCTCACTTGGCGATGCAGAGTTTCCTGATAAGTATCTGCTTGTGACTCCGAGCAACACCGAGTTCGAGATAGGACAGTTGGCAGCAGGCCATTACCATGAACTCAGGTTCAATGTTGGGGTTGACTCGGTGGCCAACCATGCGGACCCGGCACTTTGGCCCATCGGTCATGCGCTTTCGTCCAACAATCCCGACCATTCTCATTGGGGATGGGACCCCGGTTTCATCTTCATCACCGTGGAAGGTCTGGTCGATACCACAGCCGACATGTCAGGAGAGGCCAATGCTCCCTTCCTGTTCCATATCGGGCTGGACAGTTTCCTGAAGACTGTGGAACTGGAGTCTCACACGAATTCCAATGGCGGAGCATTCGTATCTGTCAGTGTTGACTGGCTCAAGTTCTTCGAGGGAATCAACCTCCGGGAAGGCCGCTCTACGCATACCATGAACAATATGCCGCTGGCAGTAGCGTTCAGGAACAACATCGTGGGTGCTTTCACCATCAACATGGCGTTGCAGCCAGGCTAACAATTGCTTGCTGGCCCGATTCCAATTGGTGAACCGTTGGATCGGGCCTTGCAATCAATCCTGATGGGATGAACAACGTCAGCCTGTCATCAGGTCGGGGAAAATGGGGTGTTCTGCGGCAGTGTCTGTTAAGACATTTCCCATCGCGCTTCGTTTTCCCCGTTCTTGTGATTTCCGTGTTCCTTGTTTCATGCGCGAGCGATGAAGACCTTCCTGATGCACCGGTAAAGATTCCGAGCTGGTTCCCAGAACTCCCTGTGCCACCAGACAATGAGTTGACAACAGCACGTGTGACATTGGGAAGACGCCTTTTCCATGAGCCGCTGCTCTCTCGCGATTCCAGCATCTCGTGTGCAAGTTGCCATTTGCAGCACATCGCTTTCACGGATGGGGTGCCAGTATCTATCGGTGTGGAGGGTAGGGCAGGGGCACGCAACGCCCCTACTTTGGCTAACGTGGCCTATGTGCCCGCCCTCAACGCAGACGGGGGCATACCCAACCTCGAACTCCAAGCGCAGGCTCCGATCTTCGCCCACGAGGAGATGGATTTCACCATCGCGGGTTTCATTGCCCGTATAAGTGCGGATGCCAGTTACACCGCTCAGTTCCAAGCTGCTTACGGTCGGGCACCGGATGCCTTTGGGATCTCAAGGGCACTGGCAGCTTTTCAGCGCACGATCATCAGCGCAGGGTCTGCCTTCGACAGCTACGAGTATCAAGGAAAAAGCGATGCACTCACAGCAGCCGAGCTACGTGGCCGAGACCTTTTCATGGGTGCCAGAGCGGGTTGTAGCGATTGCCACACACCCCCGCTGTTTACCGATCTCGATTTCCACAACGTGGGGCTTTATCTGAACTACGCGGATTCAGGTCGGGCGCGCATCACCTACTTGCCAGGCGACAACGGCAAGTTCCGTACCCCGACACTGCGCAACGTGGCATTAACAGCACCCTACATGCATAATGGTAGCATTGCCACATTGCGCGATGCCGTGATGCACTTCAACGATGGGGGAGTGGCCCATCCAAATAGGAGCGAGCTCGTCCGACCGCTATCACTCACCGAGCAAGAGGTGGATGACCTTGTGGCTTTCCTCCATGCGCTGACGGATTGGGAGATGGTCAACGATGCGAGGTTCTCGGCTCCGTAGTTGTTCCCATAATACTTCATTTTCTTTATTGTCATTCATGTAGTTCTCCGTGTAGAACAAAGGTTGAAGCTATGGATATCCCTACCTTTATCCTCCGTTAACAGAAACCGCCATGGCAAACGAGGCACGGAAGCTCGAACTGATGGAATGGGTGAAGGGTTTGGAAGATGATGCCACCCTCGAACTGCTCCAAGTGCTCAAGGATTCCCGAAACCTGACGGGGGACTGGTTCGATGTCCTCTCAGAGGAGGAACGCAGCGGCATCAAGCGCGGACTGGCCGACATGGAAGCGGGCAGAGTGGTCTCACACAGCGAGGTCGTAAGGCGTTATGGCCTCTGAGCTGAGGGTCATCTGGACAGAGGAGGCGGTCAAAAACCTCTCAGATATACTCGACTATCTGGAATACAAATGGACCGAGCGGGAGGTCTCCCGTTTTAAGGCGCGCCTTTCGGATTACATCACACTCATTGCGAAACGGCCATTGCTGTTCCCTGCCTCAAAGGCCCACCCCGACATGCGGAAGGCGGTGATGAGTGCGCAGACCTCCATCTACTATCAGGTGGGAAACGATGCGGTCACCATTCTTTACCTCTTCGTCAATCGCAAGAACCCACTTCGGATTGTCCATGGCCGTGGGTAGCCTTCACTTGAACCCCAGCGGGGTGAAATGATTGTAGCAGCAAAGCCGATGTGGCTATGATGTTTCAACCCTAGAGGGGTGGCATATAGCCTATGTCATCTCTCTGGGATTTTTGCTTGTTGGCGGTGGTGGCTTGCCTAAGCTGCAATCATCTCATCCAGATGGGATTGAAGTGTGCAAGAGCACAGTAGATGGTTCAAAGCGTGCTGTTATCGGCATCAGTTTGAAGAGGTGGAATGAGTCGTTCTTCTTGGGCAATCTTCAAGAGTGAATCCAATGAGGACACGACCCAAGTCTGCGCAGTTTTTTTTACCGACTTGTATGGAACACTTCTCAGAAGACCGAAATGTGCCAAGGAAACTCCCTGTTTCCCATAATTCTTCTGATAGTGTCGCGTTCTCTTGTGAGGCTGAGTGCCGGATGGCAAAGCAAAGTAGAGTCTCTGGACAAAATGCGGCCCGCCATGTTGGAAATACTCAGTATCAAATGGCAATCCTATCAAAGAACCCGCAATCTTCATTTGAGGATATGCCATTGGAGTATTCAGTGTTTCCGCTTGAAGTTCCATTCCCAAATAATCTCGGACCTCTTCGGGTGTTGAGTGGAAAAGGAATATGGTTCTTTTCAATTGGAGATAAGAAGAAACGGCACTTAAAAGAATAATTAGAAGTGCTAAACCCATACTCCCGAAAAGCATCAGACCTATGTTGAATCTGTTCAAATACCACAGATGCTCATTTGTTTTGAATGACAGAGCCACACCCATTACCATCAGGATGACCATAAACACGAACGTAGCCCACCCAAATGCATGAAAAGTGGTTTTCCTCCAAATCACGAACATCCAAAGACTTTGGGGCGGTCTTTCAGCCATTTATCAGCAGTCTCATTACGAATGCTCCGCAATTCTCTCTACATTGTATTTCCCCGCCTCCAGATTCTTGCGGATGTCCGTAAAAGCATTGATAGTATAGGCCACGTCTTCAAGGGTGTGGGCAGCAGTGGGTATGAGCCGCAGCAGGATGATGCCCTTCGGCACCACGGGATAGACCACCATGCTGCAGAAGATGTCGTAGTTCTCACGCAGGTCGAAGATGAGGGCCGTGGCTTCGGGTATCGTGCCGTTGAGATAGACTGGCGTCACGCAGCTCTGTGTGTTGCCGATATTGAAGCCCGCATCACGCAGGCCACTCTGCAAGGCACTGACGATTGTCCATAGCTGCTGCTTCAGCTCGGGGCGTGTGCGCAGAAGTTCCAAACGCTTCAATGCGCCCACCACCAGCGGCATGGGCAGGCTCTTGGCGAATATCTGCGAGCGCATGTTGTAGCGCATGAAGTCAATCACATCGGCCGTGCTGGCAATGAACGCGCCTATGCTGGCCATGCTCTTGGCGAAGGTGCCGAAATAGACATCGATGCCGTCCTGCACGCCCTGTTCCTCGCCCGCGCCCGCACCCGTCTTACCAAGCGTGCCGAAGCCGT
Organism: uncultured Chryseobacterium sp.; assembly: GCA_964500205.1. Lineage (GTDB taxonomy): Bacteria > Bacteroidota > Bacteroidia > UBA10329 > UBA10329 > UBA10329. The sequence goes on from CAZCNS010000003.1 coordinate 133,878, forward strand.
GGGCATCGTCCACGAAGAGGCGGAAATCGTACTTCTGCTTCAATGCGATTATGTCCTTCAGCTTGCCCTGCGCGCCAGACATGCCGAAAACGCCCTCGGTGATGACGAGGATGCCGCCACCGCTCTCCTCGGTCAGCTTCTTGGCGCGTTGTAGTTGCTTCTCAAGGTTGGCGATGTCGTTGTGTGGATAGACGAACCGCTTGCCCATGTGCAGCCGCACCCCATCGAGGATGCAGGCGTGCGATTCGGCATCGTAAACGATGACATCGTGGCGCGTCACCAGCGCATCGATGGCCGACACCATGCCCTGATAGCCGAAGTTGAGCAGAATGCTGTCCTCCTTCATCACGAAATCGGCCAGCTCGCGCTCCAACTGCTCATGCAGATCGCTGTTACCGCTCATCATGCGGGCACCCATTGGCAGGGCCATACCAAATTGCGCGGCTGCATCGGCATCGGCTTTGCGCACTTCGGGGTGGTTGGCAAGGCCGAGGTAGTTGTTGAGACTCCAAACGAGGCGTTCCTTCCCTCGGAATACCATCTTGTTGGCAATCTCGCCCTCCAGCTTAGGGAAGGTGAAGTAGCCGTGCGACTGTTTGCTGTGCTGTCCTAAAGGACCGCGATTGTGTTTGATACGTTCAAAGATGTCCATGTGCTTGCATGTGTTTGCTGCAAAGGTATCGGAATGCTGGTGTTACGGCCCATTGTTTAGCTTGCGCATCTGTCTCCGATGGTCTTCAGCAGCACCCTGTTCCTGCTTTGGTTCCTGCCGCTGTTTCTTGCGGCCTACCTCATTACGCCTCTCAGATTCCGCAATCTGACAGCGTTGTTTGCAAGCCAATTATTCTATGCCTGGGGTGCTCCGGCCTTTACTTTAGTGGTGCTGGTCGCGCTGGTCGCGGACTTTCACTTGGTGCGCCTCATGGCAGGGCAGGAGGGAAGCGCCAGAAAACGGCTGCTTTGGGTATCGGTTGTTTTAAACCTTAGTCTCCTGGGCTATTTCAAGTACACCAACTTCCTTATCGACAATCTCAATGCCTTGTTGGCGGCCTTCGATGTGTTGCCAATGGTCTGGACTGAGGTCGCCTTGCCCATCGGTATCTCATTTTTCACCTTTCAGAAACTGAGTTATGCGGTGGATGTGTACAGGGGCGTGGGGCGATCGCTTTTCCGTTTCCGCGACTACGCCTTGTACATCATGCTGTTCCCTCAGCTCATAGCAGGTCCAATCGTGCGCTATGGTGAGATAGCTGACCGACTGACCGACCGCTCGCAACACGAGACGGTGGACAACCTGCTGCTCGGTTTCCTGCGCTTCTGCATCGGACTTGCAAGAAAGGTGTTTGTTGCCAATACGATGGCAGGTGTAGCCGATAGCGTTTTCGCGCTCCCGCCCGACCATCTCGGTTTCTCCGTGGCATGGGTCGGCATTGTGGCCTACTCGTTTCAGATCTACTTCGACTTCTCTGGCTACTCAGATATGGCCATCGGTCTGGGGCAGATGATGGGATTCCGTTTCCCGGAGAATTTCAACAACCCATATTCGGCCACCAGCATCACCGATTTCTGGCGCAGGTGGCACATCACACTGAGCAACTGGATGCGCGATTACCTGTACATCCCGCTGGGTGGCAACAGGGTCGGCAAGGTGCGGCTCTACGCCAATCTTTGGGCGGTTTTCCTATTCAGCGGGCTGTGGCATGGAGCAGCTTGGAATTTTGTGCTTTGGGGTGCTTTTCATGGGGCATTCCTTGTGGCGGATAGACTCTTTCTTGTAAGTCTCCTGAATCGCATCGGAAGGGTTCCGGCCATTATTATCACTTACTTCATCGTGCTGTTTGGCTGGGTGCTGTTCAGGGCTGAAGACCTCGGCCATGCAGCCTACTTTATCTCGGCCATGCTGCGTTTCGATGAAGGATGGAAGATGCCCCGCTTCGGTGCCGACTTCTGGTGGGTGCTCGGTTTCGCTGCACTTGTTTGTGGCATCGGTTCATTTACAACGGTGCAGCAACTGGTCAATAGGTGGGCCTTGCGCGAAACCATTGGTGCGCTTCCGTCCGTCATTGTCGGACTGCTCGCTGCCATATTGCTCGTTCTCTCTGCAGCAATGGTGGTCTCGTCTGGTTTCAATCCGTTCATCTACTTCAGGTTCTGATGGCAAAAGGTTTGAAATGCATTCTGTTGACAGTGCTTTTGATACTGCTTTCATTGCCGTTGATTCAGCAGCTTACCGGTGTTTTTGAAGAGTGGCCGCTGGACGGTTATACCGAGCAGGTCACGATACCTGACCTTACGGCAGAGCAAGTGCTTTCAGGCAGTTTCATGGTCGATATCGAGCGTTTCGCGCAACAGGAGACCGGACTGCGCAGCTACCTCGTGCGTCTGCACAATCAGATCTACTACTCGCTGTTCAACATTGCCAAGGCCAACAATGTGGTGGTCTGCCGCGATGGCATGCTGCTCGATGCGGACTACATTGACGCTTATTACGGTGATGATTTTTTGGGAGAGGAGGTCATTCTCTCGTGGCTTAGCAAATGGAAACGATTGCAAGACACGCTTGATGTGCATGGCACCAAGGCAGTGCTGGTCTTTGCCCCTGGCAAGGCGAGCTATTTCCCTGAGTTTTTCCCAAAGAGAATGCGACAGCAGGTGGGGAGGCCCACGAACTACGAGGTGATGCAGCGGTTCAGCGATAGTCTTGGGGTGCGGTTCATCGACCTCAAGGCGTTTTTCCATGAGATGATGGACACGGCAACCTATCCGCTGTTCACCCTTGGAGGTATCCACTGGAGCGAGTACGGGGCGGTATTGGCCCAGTTACAACTTGGCCGGGGGCTTGGATTCATTCTCGGAAGGGAATTGGACATTCTTCCGTTCGGCATGGAAACTGACATTCAACCCCGTGGCACCGACAATGACATCGAGCGAGGCATGAATCTACTGCTCCCTACACCGAGGCAGGTAATGGCCTATCCCGTGCCCAGATACTCAGAGGACGCTTACCGGCCCTCGCTACTCGCTATTGGCGATAGCTATTACTGGAATCTATTCAACAACGGATTCAGCGACAGGATGTGCCGCAGGGGCGGTTTCTGGTACTATTTCCGCGAGGCGCATCCGCAAGAGCTGCACGGCCATCGGCCGGTGAATGAACTCAACCTGCGCGAAGATGTGCTGTCCAACGATGTCCTTCTGCTGATGATGACCGAGCCTCAGCTCCCACGCTTGGGATGGGGCAGTATGGAAGCGCTAAGCGAGGTTTTTAACGCAGGTGCCTCAGAGCCCTCCCGTTGATGTGCAAGTAGCGCCACCTGCCTCAGCGTTGTCAATAGCGAGGTCGTACAGCGCAGGTGAGTCAAATTCGCTTTCGCATATCGTCTCCGAGCCACCGGCATCATAAACGCACTCCACGCACCTGCCACAAGCTGTGAAGAGAAGCATCAGAGCGAAGGCAAGCAACTTGAACTCATTCCTCACAGACACCACCTTGCTCCTGATATTCACGTATGTAAGCGTTGAAATCGTTGTCATTTTGAAAATCGTCTTTGCAAACCCGCAGGTCAGAGGTGATTCCAGTGCAATTATAGCAACCGGCACCACAAGAGGAAACCGTTATCACGGTCAATGCCAGAAGCGCTGCAAGCTGAAGATTCCTCATCACTGCAAAAGTAAAACCTGTCAGCCGCCTTTCAACTTGTCGAGCATTCTCTTGGCTTCGAGATGAAAGAGCCTACAGTCGAGCAGATTGCCCCTGTCAGGGCTGAAGGAAAGTACTTTGGTGAGGTACTTCTCAGCTTCCTTCTTGTCTCCGTGAAGGAATTGGTATTCAGCGTAATAAAAGTTGTTCGCAAGATCCTCAGGATAATCCCGCATGATCTCTGCCAGCAGTGCCGCACTCTTCTTCTTGTCGGGCCAACTGATGATGAAAGGGATGGCGGGCACTTTATAGTTCAACACAGCCAACGACCGTCTTCCCACCCCGTTCTTGAATTCGGGGTCAAGCTGCACCATGGCCTCACAGGCTCCTTTCATGCGCGTGGCGATGCCTTCGCGCGCGGCTCTGAGGATACCAAGACTTTCACCCCATAGACCGAGCGCGGCCAGGTGTTCAAAACGGAGGTCTCTGTTTTTAGGATACTTCGGCAACAGCTTTTCTGCAATATCCTTTGCTTGGCCAAGCGCCTTGGTCTGCAATTTGGGGTCAGTCTCCACGAATCGGCCCTTGAATACCAGACTGCGGATAAGATAGACCCCTGCTTCCAGCTCATTGCCAGTGGTCATCGCCTTCTCAAAATGGGCAATGGCCCTTTCGGTGGGTTCTCGCTTCGCCAAGATACCCTCCGCTCCGTCCGAGCGTTGATCGAACCACGAAAGACCGCGCTGGAACTCTGTCTGGCATGTTCCCATCAGCGGGAATGACAGTAGGAGCAGAAAGGCAGCGGTTATTCTCATCAGGGCTCTAAGTTAATGCTGCTGACCTATTTCAATCTACCCTTTTCGTAAAAAAGTCCAAGCCATCAAGCGGGTTTTCAGAGGTCAGATGGTTGAGCACCTTCTTTATCATGACTGAACAAACGGAAGTACTTTCCGCTTCTGAAATTGAACCAGCATTCCTTGATATGAAAGTGGAGATAATCACCATCGGTGATGAGATACTTATTGGCCAGATCGTAGACACCAACTCGGCCTGGATGGGGCAGAAGCTAAACAGCATCGGCTTCAATGTACAACGCATTGTCAGTATCGGTGATGGGCTGGAGGAGATCACGACCGCCATCAGCGAGTCTGCATCTCGGGCGGATGTGGTGCTGATCACAGGCGGCCTGGGTCCCACAAACGATGACATCACGAAGGTGGCCCTCTGCCAGTATTTCAAATGTGGTACGGTGCTGCACGGTGAGGTGCTCGACCACATCTCCACGCTTTTTGCCCGTTTCAATCGCCCGGTCACAGAGGTCAACCGCAGACAGGCGGAACTGCCCACTGCCTGTGTGCCGCTCCACAACGCCATGGGCACCGCACCGGGCATGTGGTTCGATGCGGGCGATACGGTCATCGTGAGCATGCCAGGAGTGCCGTACGAGATGAAGTCCATCATGACGGATGAGGTGCTACCACGTCTGTCCGAACGGTTCAATGCGCCCACCATTCTACATCGTACGCTGCTCACCATGGGCATGGGCGAGAGCTGGCTCTCGGAGCGCATCGCAGACTGGGAGAACGCTCTTCCCGCAGGGTTCAAACTGGCCTATCTGCCGTCACCGGGCCGCGTGAGGTTGCGCATCTCTGCCGTGGGCGATGATGCAGAAGCATTGCGAAGCGAACTGGAGAATCAAGTTAAAACATTGTGGGACCTGATTCCTGACCTCGTTTATGGATTCGATGAGGACACCATCGAGGGTGTGGTGGCCAATCTGCTCCGCATGGGCGAACTTACCGTCAGCACGGCCGAGAGCTGCACGGGTGGCACCATCTCCCAGATGCTAACCAGTGTACCAGGCGCATCGAAGTATTTCCCCGGGGGAGTAGTGACTTACAGCTATGAGTCGAAGGTGAGGGAGCTCAAGGTGAGCAGCGACACACTTGCTACTCAGGGTGCTGTGAGCGAGCATACCGTGGTGGAGATGGCCGAGGGATGCAAGAGGCGGTTTGGCACGGATTACGCCATCTCAGTCTCAGGCATTGCCGGGCCTGATGGTGGAACGCTCGACAAGCCTGTTGGCACAGTATGGATGGCCATTTGTGGCCCTAATGGCACGGTGGCCCGTAAGTATCTGTTCGGTGATAACCGCGAACGCAATATAACGCGGTCGGCACTCACCGCGCTCAACATGTTAAGGAAACAGATCCTGACAGACCGCAGCGGTCAGATGGCAGAGAGTTCGAAGGCGTAGCTCTCCATGATGCGGTTGTGCAGCAGCTCGCGACACGCCTTGCCCACCTTCTCCTTGGCTGCCTCCTCATTGTCAGCCTCCACTTCGAGGTGAATATGCTTGCCGATGCGCACGTTGGAGATCTCTGGCAATCCGAGGTTCTTCATGCTGGACGTCACTGCCTTGCCCTGCGGGTCGAGCAGTTCTTTGAGGGGCATCACATCTATCGCGGCAAGGAATTTCATGCGGTCTGTACTTTGTTCTGAATGATGGAAACTAAGACGTACAAAAGTAGGATGACGGGTAGGGCTACCGTTTGCAGAATTATCAACAGCAGCATGGCACTTATCAAGAATCCGAAGCGGAGTTGGTTGCCCTTCCAACTGTACGACTTGAACTTCATGGCCATGAGCGGAATGTCGCTCACCATAAGTGCTGAGAGCCCGATGCTGCTCCCGATGAGGAATGCGGGCGAACCGACCACCGAACTCATATCGGGCAGGTAGGAAGGCGTGTGCCACTGGATCAATGGTACGGAGATGCACCACAGCGCACTGGCCGGTGTGGGCAGCCCTCGGAATCCCATGGTCTGCCGCTCGTCCACATTGAACTTCGCCAGACGTAGGGCTGAGAAGATGGGGATGAGGAGGGGGAAGATGAGCAGGGGATACTCAACGAGAAATTCAAGGGAGGTTGGTACGTATCGATTGATATTTGGTTCAACGTCATGGTGGAGACACGCCACGTAAGACTGGAGTAAAATCAGTCCCGGGGCCAGCCCGAAGGTCACCACATCTGCCAGTGAGTCAAGCTCTTTGCCGATAGGAGAGGAGACCTTGAGCAATCGCGCTGCGAATCCATCGAAGAAGTCGAGGACTGCCCCGAATATGATAAGGAATGCACCTGTTAATGGCTCACCTGAAAGCGCAGCGATCACTGCCAAGCAGCCGCACAGCAGGTTGAGACAGGTGATGGTATTGGGAATGTGCTGAACGATGTTCATGGTGGCGAAGGTAGTAGGTGGCTCTCATCCCTCGTCCCTCGTCTCCCGTCCCTTCTCTAAGAATAGAAATGCCTTTTCAACCTTAGAAACGGTTTTTCGAGGTAATTCCAACTCAGATGCGCCAACGGAAGGATAAGCACGAAAGCCATGAGCGGCTTGAGGAGCAGGAAGGCCGCCACATCGTCACCGAGCAAAAGCCAACGAAGCAACCGCCCCGCCACCAGCAGTCCGATCTCGTGGAAGCAGAAAAGCCCGTAGCTGATCACGCCCAGCCAAGTGACCGTGTGCAGCCGCCCGAACTTGAAGTAGCTGTTGGGGCTGAAATTCTGCTCGAAGATGATGTAGCCCAGCAGCAAAGCGAACAGCAGTTTCTCGAAGATGAGGAACAGCGGACTTGCCAGCATTTCATTCTGAAAAATCTCATTGTAGAAAAGGAGGCACGCCCAGAATAGCAGATAGATGCCAGCGATAGCAGGGCGACCGAGGTTTTTTAACCTTTCAAACCCCCAGTTCCTGTGAAATGACATGAAAGCGAACACCGCCCCTATGCAGATGTCGCTCAGCAGGAACAATGTATGGAACCACAGATGCACGTCCGTGTGGAAATAGCGGAACGTGGTCAGCGCGAAAACCAGCAGCAGCGCGGCCATCAGCCATTTCTCATTCCTTCTGAAAACAATAAGTAAAAAGGGCCAAAAGATGTAGAACTGCTCCTCCACGCTCACGCTCCACAGCACCGAGATGATGGGGCTGTGCGTGAATCCCTCGCTGATGAGGTGGAAATTCCCTACGAAAAAGATGAAGTACCAAGGATTGCCAACCTCTTCGTACGGCTCACCGATGGCAGCCATGAACCACGGCAGCACCACGAAACCGATCAAAAGCACAAGGAAGTAAAGCGGCCAGATGCGCAGTGCCCGCCTCACATAGTACTTCCACGGGTTGAAAGTGCCTACGTTGGCCCGTTCCTCAAGAATCACCCATGTGTTCACATAACTCGATAAGACAAAGGCGAAGCTGAAACCCGTGGTGCCGAAGATGTACACGTAGTGCCGCACCCATTGATAGGTGGACGAGTTGTGGACCACATCGCTGTCTGTGTCGAGCGCGTGGCCCAGGAAGATGAAGCAGAACGCAATGAACCGCAGTGCGTCCAGATGCTCGAAATAGACCTTAGGGCGGTTCTGCTTGATCACGTTCATGGCGTTCGGCCCTCAAACCTACACCATCGTACTTGGAGGTCAGATGATCTCTGTCCGCATCCTTTCCTTGAAAGCTTCAATAGCCTTCGGCAGCTGATCAGTCACGGCAAAGAAGGCTTGCAGAAGCGCAGGGTCGAGGTCCTTGATGATGGCCTTCTCCAGCCGATAGACGGCCTTGAGGGCGATGTCGCGCTTCTGGCGGCCAGTGTCGGTCAGGCACACCAACGAAAGCCGCTTGTCGGCATCGCTTCCTTTCCTGATAACCAGTCCTTTCTCCTCCATGGACTTTAGGATCCGGCCAAGGCTGTTGGGCTCCATGCCCATTCGCGGTGCAATACGGGTCACAGGTGTGCCCTCGGCCTCGTTGATCGCCAGCAGCACAAAGGCCATGCTCAGCGTGCCGTCATGCTCGGTGGCCATCTCGTTGCCCAGCTTCGACACTTGGAACCACGATGACCGCAGCCGGTTGATGACCAGCTGGTCGGCCAGCCGTTGGAATTCGTCCATAAGAGGTAGTTGCCTTGATTCAGGGATTGCAGCTCACTTCAATTCCACCAGCTCCACATCGAAGACAAGCGTAGCATTCGGAGGAATAACCCCTCCGGCACCTGCTGCACCATAGCCCAGTTCACTGGGAATGATGAGACGGGCCTTCTCACCCACGCGAAGCAACGCGATGCCTTCGTCCCATCCTTTGATCACCCGCCCTTGACCCAGAGGGAATGCGATGGGCTGGCCACGGCTGATGGAGCTGTCGAAGATGTTACCGTTCTCCAGATAACCTGTATAGTGAACGGAAACGTTCTTGCCAGCCGCTGCCTGTGCGCCCTTGGTCTCAAAGGTTTTGATGTACTTCAGTCCAGATGCTGTGGTCAGCGTGTCCTTGCCGCTTACGTCAAACGGGGTGGGTTTTATGGTCTTCTTCACGTTCATGAGTTCCACATCAAAGATGAGTGTTGAATTTGCAGGGATATTGGGACGGTCCATGCTGCCGTATCCAAGTTCGGCAGGGATGATGAGCGTGGCAGAGTCGCCTACATTGAGGTAGGCTATGCCCTCGTCCCATCCCTTGATCACGCGACCACCGCCCAGTGGGAAATCGAACGGACGTCCACGGTCGTAAGAGTTGTCGAAGGGCTCACCTGTGAAAAGACGGCCAGCGTAGTGCACAGAGACGTTGTCGCCTTTCTCCGCTTTCTCTCCTTCGCCCTTCTTCCATACGATGAATTTAAGTCCTGTCTCAGTGGTCACGGTATCGGCCTTGGCCTCTTTGCCCTTCTTTCCATTATTGTCTACCGAGTCGTTGCAGCCAGTGGTGGTCAGAGCCAAGAGGCTGAACATTGCTGTGAAAACAGTGGTGCGTCTCATTATTGTTTCTTAAAATTTTCGATGCAAAGAACGGCATTGATGGCCGAAAGAGAATGAAAGTACTGAGCATCCGGATCAGTTTGCAGATGGGTCGAGCACGGCCACAAGTTTCAGGTCATAGACCACCACGGCTCTCTTCGGGATACAATCGCCATCGCCCACGAGTCCATGAGCCAGATGCGAAGGGAGGATGAACCTGCCCCGGTCGCCCTCTCGCATCAGCAGCACAGCCTCCTCCAGTCCGCTCTCCACTCCGCCCTTTCCAACGAAAAACTCCCTTAGGCCGAGTTCTTTTGAGGAATAACAGGTCTTCCCGTTGAGCAGGCTGAGGGTGTAGTGCAGCCGGGCGACCTTTCCTTTCTCAGCTAGCAATCCTTCACCCTTCACTAAGATGGCATAGCGGAGTCCTGACCCGGTCTTCTTTAGCTCAAGGCCATGCCGGGCTATGTAGGCGTCAATATCCTCTGCCTCGGTGCGCACCAAGTGTTGGTTGACCTTGACCAGAGGCTCCTTCAGCTCAGTAGGAGAGATGGGCGGCTGATCTGGGCCGCTGGTGTTGCAAGCACCGAGCATCATCATTGAACAAAGCATAGAAATGAAGGACATTGCCACAGATGACACTTTCATCGCGATTGCTTTTCCTTGATCTGTGCCGACAACAGTTTTTCAAACCGCTTGACCGTGTCCTCCAAAGGAAGGTCTGACCTTCCACCAGCTGCATTGCGATGGCCACCTCCGTTGAAATGCTCTCGGGCAAAGGCATTCACGTCAAAATCCCCGATACTTCTGAACGAGATTTTCACTTGATCCTTGTCTTCAATGAAAATCACTGAGAAATGAACACCTGCAATGCTGAGTGGATAATTGACCGTGCCTTCCGTGTCGCCCGACCGGAAATGAAACCGTTCCTTTTCCTCCATGCTAAGAGTTATGTATGCTGTTCCGAATTCGGTCAGCACAGTCATCTTATCATTGATGCAGTAGCCAAGCAGTCTCATACGATGCTCAGACCCATTGTTGTGAATGAGGTCATATACCCCTGCATTGTCCACGCCAGCATCCAGCAGGTCTGCCACGATGCGATGTGTCTCCGATGTTGTGCTGGGAAAACGGAAGCTGCCCGAGTCCGTGAGGATGCCGGTATAGAGGCATTCGCCACAAGCGCGGTTCGGCACTCTGTCTCCCATCATCGTGATGAAACGGTGTACCAGCTGCGCGGTGGAGCAGGATGAAGTGTCACTCAACATGAAATCCACAAACGGTTCAGGTTGAGGGTGATGGTCTATCATCACTTTTTTAGCAGCGGACGCTCGGATGGCCTTCTCCAGGCCGAATGCGCGGTCTGGGGTGTTGAAGTCGAGACAAAAGAGAATGTCGCACTCCATCACCAGTGCATCGCCAACAGCAGCATCTTTCTCATGGTTCACGATGATGTCCGTGCCCTCCATCCATTTGAGGAACTGCGGATAGTCGGTAGGCATCACTACATGAACGGCATGACCGAGATCAATGAGATAATGATAAAGACCCAATGACGAGCCTATAGCATCGCCATCAGGGTTTTTGTGAGATACGATGGTGATTCTGCGCTTCGTGGAAAGCAATTTCCGTAGTTCTACGCTTTCAGTGTCTGTCAATGCTGTTGTCTTTGATTTTGGAAAAGGGTGACGAAAGTAGTGTGCCGCTTCTGAACGGTACCTGTTGCCGCTCGGTTTCGAACCCGTACCTTCGCGGCCCGAAAAACAAACCACTACAACACCAACAAAATGGCCACCAACAGAACATTCACTATGGTTAAGCCCGATGCCGTGGAAAGCAACAGCATCGGTGGCATCCTGCAAATGATAAATGAGGCGGGTTTCCGCATCATCGCGATGAAATACACGAAGCTTTCGGCTGAGCTGGCTGGCGAGTTTTATGCCGTTCACAGCGAGCGTCCTTTCTATGGCGAGCTGGTGGAGTACATGAGTAGCGGCCCCATCGTTGCCGCCATCCTCGAAAAGGATAATGCAGTGGCCGATTTCCGCGCACTCATCGGTGCCACAGATCCTGCCGAGGCGGCTGAGGGCACCATCCGTAAGAAATTTGCGGAATCGAAGGCCAAGAACGCAGTTCATGGCTCCGACAGCGATGAGAATGCCGCCATCGAGGGCGATTTCTTCTTCTCCAGGTTCGAGCGTTTCTGAGAATGGGACGGGGGGCGGGGGACGAGTGAGTTCCGCGCTGGTTGTTTTCCCTTAAACTTTGAACTTGAACCGAGCGCAGCGAGCTCATTGTGAAACAATAAACATTAAACACCCTTCTGGGCCATGCTCCAGACCACCTATCTCCGCGACAACCGTGACGAGGCCATTGCGCGTCTCGCCAAGCGCGGCTTTGATGCCACTGAGGCCGTAAATGCCATCATTGCGCTCGATGACAGCCGCAAGGCCACGCAGACCGAGCTGGACAGCATCTTGGCCGAATCGAACCGCATCGCCAAGGACGTTGGTGCGCTCTTCAAGCAGGGAAAACAGGATGATGCCGCTGTAGCAAGACAGCGCGCCACAGATCTGAAGGAGCAGGCCGCTGTGTTTCAAGAGAGGATGGCTTCAATTGAGGCTGAGCTTCTTGAGAAATTGTATCAGCTTCCTAACACCCCGCACGAGAGCGTTCCCTTCGGGAAATCCGCTGAGGACAACGAGGTGGTGAGAACTGCTGGGGAGAAGCCTAATCTGGGCGATGATGCACTTCCACATTGGGAGCTCGCCAAGAAGTATAACCTGATCGACTTCGAGCTGGGCGTGAAGGTCACAGGCGCAGGATTTCCCGTCTATTGCGGACAAGGGGCACGGTTGCAACGGTCGCTCATCAACTGGTTCCTCGATGAGGCGAGGGACGCAGGTTACAAGGAATACATCCCGCCCTTTGTGGTCAACGAGGCATCTGGCTATGGCACAGGCCAGCTTCCCGACAAGGAAGGGCAGATGTACTACATGCCAGCAGATGACCTTTATATGATTCCCACGGCAGAGGTGCCGCTCACCAATTTCTTCCGCGATGTCATCGTGAAGGCTGAGGAGCTGCCTGTGAAGCTGACGGCCTACACGCCCTGTTTCCGCAGGGAGGCGGGGTCTTATGGGAAGGATGTGAAGGGCCTCAACCGCCTGCATCAGTTCGACAAGGTGGAAGTGGTGCAGGTAGCCCATCCTGACAAGAGCTACGGGATACTGGAAGAGATGGTGGCGCATGTCACAGGTTTGCTGGATAAGCTTGGATTGCATTACCGCGTGCTGCGCCTCTGCGGTGGCGACATGGGCTTTACCTCGGCACTTACTTATGATATGGAGGTTTGGAGTGCTGGTCAGGGTCGTTGGCTGGAGGTGAGTTCCGTCTCCAACTTTGAGACATTTCAGGCCAACCGCCTCAAGCTGCGTTACCGCGAAGGCACGGAGAAGCCACAACTGGCGCATACGCTCAACGGAAGTGCGTTGGCCCTGCCGCGCATCATGGCCGCGCTGTTGGAGGCCAACCAGACCGTAGAAGGCATCCGTGTTCCCGAGGTGCTGCACAGCTACACGGGTTTCACCACCATCAGCGCAGGATGAGGACGCTGCCGTCAGCCTTGGCGGCATTGCTGGTGACTGCGATGCTCGGCTGCCGACCTGATCTGTCGCGAGAGACTGCCGCGGTGGAGAGCCTGCTGCCTGTCATCGACAACGTGATGCAGCGCATTTCCCTAATGGACACTGTGCTTCCACTCGAATTGGCAGAGCGCGTGCGTTTCCAGTGCGGGCGCATCTCGGGTGATTCTCTGTTGTTGGAGGAGCAGCTTGCTGTGTCGTATTCTGCGCATTGCTCGCTTGCCGACCGCACAGGGCAGCTCCTCGCCCACAGGCGCGAGCTGATGGCTGAGGCAACCCGCACCCGCACACAGCTGCACGACCTGCACACTGACCTTGTGAACCGCGTTGCAAACAAGGACAGCACATCCACGTTCATTGAAGTGGAGTTCCTGTACGTTGAGCATCTGGGTGAGCTGGCTGATGAGCTCCAATCTCACCTTGATGACCTTTTGCTTCGCGAATCGGACTTTCGCCCCGTTATGGACAGCCTGATGACGGTGACAACAGCTAAGTTTGTGGAATGAGGTTCTTGAGCTTTTTCGTAGTTCTGTTTTTTCCATTATTGACCCTCGCCCAGACCAACACGGACGAGCAACTTGCCGCGCAATACTTCAAGGCCGGGGAGTTTGATAAGGCCGAGGTGCTCTACGCCAAGCTCTACAAGAAGACCAACGATGATTTCTTCTACCGCTACCATATCGACTGCCTGCTGAAGCTGGAGAACTACGCGGAGGCGGAGAAGGCCGTGACCAAACGCTTGAAGAAGGAGGGCGACCCCGTGCTGCTCATTCAACTCGGATATGTACACAAGAGCTCGGGTGATGAACGTAAGGCGCAGGCTGCTTTTGCAGAGGCTTTGCGAGCAATGCCAGCTGTGCAGCGGCAGATCGAGCGCATGGCCGAGGCGTTCCTCGAATACAAGGAACCCGACCTTGCGATATCATCCTATGAGAAGGGTCGCAAGCTGCTTAACGGTCTCGTAGGTTTTTACTTCGAGTTGGCGGAGATACATGCCTCGCGCAACAAGATCGACCTGCTCTTCAATGAGCTGCTTGATGCCGTGGGCAGTGACCCTGATCAGGTGAATCGCGTTCGCACCATGCTGCTCGATGTGCTGGCAGATGACCCGGGCGATCGCAAAAGCGAGTTCCTGCAGGAGAATATCATCGGGCGCATCCAAAGCAACCCTGATCAGATCGCCTATCCCGAACTGCTCATCTGGCATTTTGAGCAGCGCAAGGAATTCAGGCAGGCACTTGCCCAGACCAAGGCTCTCGACCGTAGAAACAAAGAAGACGGCTCGCGGGTCTATCAGCTCGGCATCATCTGCAAGGGCAATCGCGCTTTTGCAGAGGCGGTCGATGCCTTCGATTTCGTCATCAAGAAGGGGAAGGACAACTATTACTACCTGCCTGCCCGCAAAGAACTGGTGAATACGCTCTATCTCAAAGTGACCTCAGGAGAAGGTGCATCGGTGGCGGATCTCGGCTCGCTGGAACAGACATTTCTCAGTACCATCGAGGTCTTCGGGAGGAACGCGCAGGTGGCGGGCATGATGATGAACCTCGCGGAGCTTTACGTTTTTCACTTGTTCGAGACGCAGAAAGGCATTGATCTGCTCTACGAGGTGGCTGAGCTGCCTGGCATCCGTACCGAGGATCTCGCGCAGTCTAAGGTGCAGTTGGCCGATGCGCTGCTCTTCGCTGGCGATGTGTGGGAGGCCACATTACTCTACTCGCAGGCCGAGAAACTGATGAAGACCCACGACATCGGCCGCATGGCCAAGCTCAAGAATGGTAAGCTGGCCTACTACACGAGCGAGTTCGAATGGGCGCAGGCGCAGCTCAACGTGCTGAAGGCTGCCACCAGTGACCTCATTGCCAACGATGCGCTCTACCTCGCCATGCTCATCAGCGACAACTCCTTCATGGACACCACTTACGCGGCTTTGAGCACCTTTGCCCGTGCAGACCTTTTCATTTACCAGAACAAGATCGACAGCGCACTTATGGCACTGGACAGCATCGAGCAGTTTCATTCGGGCCATAGCCTCACGGACGATATCCTGCTGAAAAAGGGTGAGATCGCTGAGAAAAGGAAGGAATATGCCAGTGCAGTGGAATTCTACCATCGCATCTGGAAAGAATATGGGTTCGATATTCTTGGAGATGATGCGGTCTATCGTATGGCAAAGCTTCATGAGGAGAAGCTCGGTGACAAGGAGAAAGCGATGGAGTTCTATCAGATCTTGCTACTGGACTATTCAGGGAGCCTGTTCACCGTGGAGGCCAGGAAGCGGTTCAGGGCCTTGCGGGGCGATCTTTTGAATTGACGAGAAATGATTTTTTTCATCAACAAATGGAGCCGATAAAGAACGAAGAGGAGTACTTGGCCGCCTTGGCCCGATTGGATGAACTTTTTGAGATAGCTCAGCGGAGCAAGGATGAACAGCGTGAATTCGATCGGCTGGCCGAACTCATCGAGTTGTATGAAGAGGAGAATTGGCCTCTGGATGAGTAGTTGTGTTTTCAGATCGAGCCCCTTCTATTTTTATCTCATTGAAAATCAAGCACATGATAATATACAACGTAACGGTCAATATTGACGACAGTGTCCATGACGACTGGCTGCAATGGATGCGCGATGTCCATATCCCGGAGGTTATGGCGACAGGATTTTTTCTCGAAAACAGGTTCTGTCGTATCCTGGTGCAGGAGCAGGAGGGCACTTCCTATTCCATTCAGTATCTCTGTAAGAACATGGAGGACCTGCAAGAGTATCAGCGCGATCACGCCCCCGGACTGCAACAGAAGCACATTGAGCGATACAGTGGTAAGTTCGTGGCCTTCCGGACATTGCTGGAAGCCGTAAGCTAACCGGTCCCCGCCTTGTTCGCACACCTCATTTCCCTCAGATTTTGGTAAAACCCAAGAAACATCTCGGTCAACATTTCCTTCGAGATGAGCGCATAGCTTCTGATATTGCCCATGCGCTCACTGGGCATGGTGGTTACCGTGATGTACTCGAGGTGGGGCCGGGAACCGGTGTGCTCACCAAGTACCTGCTTCAGCGAAGTGAAAACCTTGTGCATGCTGTAGAGATGGACACCGAGTCGGTAGATTACCTCATGGCCCATTACCCTGAGATCTCAGGCCGCTTGCGGTCAGGTGATTTTCTGCGCATGAACCTTGATGCCATCGGTGACGGCCAGCTTGCCATAATCGGAAATTTCCCCTACAACATCAGCTCGCAGATCTTCTTCAAAGTATTGGAGCACCGCGATCACGTGTCCGAAGTGGTGGGCATGTTACAGAAGGAGGTCGCGGAGCGGCTCGCGGCAGGCTCTGGTTCAAAGACCTATGGCATACTGAGCGTCCTGCTTCAGGCGTGGTATGATGTGGAGTACTTGTTCGATGTGCCGCCCTCGGTCTTCTTTCCGCCTCCAAAGGTCGATTCGGGTGTCATTCGGGTCAAAAGGAACGCCACCACCGACCTTGGGTGCGATGAGCGGATTTTCACGCGGGTTGTGAAAGCAGCGTTCAATCAGCGAAGGAAAACATTGAAGAACGCGCTGGGTGGCATACAGTTCTCCACACCACCAGACCCTCATCTGCTTACGCTGCGAGCTGAGCGGCTTGCTGTGGAGGACTTTGTCTCTATAGCAAGGTGCGTGGCCGCTTGATGTCAGCCACGGAGGAAACGCTCCAGCAGCATCAGATCCTGCTCATTCTTGATGAGGCTGCCTAGGTGCGGAGGTAGTTTTGACGGACTCTCATCCCCTTCGTTGCGAAGCAGGTCATCGCGCAGCAACAAACTGATCCAATCCACCAATTCGCTCGTGCTGGGTTTCTTCTTGATGCCGTTCACTTTGCGAAGGCGGTAAAAATGCGTCAATGCGCGGCTCAACAGATCTTCGCGCAGGCCCGGGTGATGCACGTCAATGATCTGCTTCATCTGCTCTTCATCGGGGAATCGGATGAAATGGAACAGGCACCTGCGCAAAAAGGCATCGGGCAGTTCCTTCTCATTGTTTGATGTGATGATGATGATGGGCCGCTGCTTCGCAACAATGGTCCTGTTGAGTTCATAGCAGAAGAACTCCATCTTGTCGAGTTCCAGCAAGAGGTCGTTGGGAAACTCGATGTCGGCCTTGTCGATCTCATCGATGAGCAGCACCACGCTCTCCTCTGCCTCGAACGCCTCCCACAGCTTGCCTTTGATGATGTAGTTGGAAATGTCGTGTACCTTGTCGCTGCCAAGCTGGCTATCGCGAAGCCGGCTCACGGCATCGTATTCATATAGTCCCTGCTGCGCCTTGGTGGTGGATTTGATGTGCCACGTTATCAGTCTCTTGCCCAAAGAGTTGGCCACCTCATGTGCCAAGAGGGTCTTGCCGGTGCCCGGCTCACCTTTGATGAGCAACGGCTTTTGAAGGTGAATGGCCGCATTGACGGCCACTTGAAGCTCCTTGGATGCGATATAACGCTCTGTTCCGGTAAATTGCATGAGGTCTGTTTTTCGGGGGGGCAAAGGTACGTTCCCAGCTGTGGCGGTATGTTTCAAACTGATTGACAGATGACCGACACAGCACCCCGCGCTGGCCCCATGATTCGTGTAAGATGTGATCTTTGCGTCATGAGAACATTCACGTTTGTTTCGGTGCTTCTGCACATGGTAGTGCTCAATGCCTGCGGTCAGCCGATACCCGACAGTGGTTGCAAGACGCCATCTCACAAGGCTTGGGATGATCTGCTGCGCAGGCACGTCCGTGATGACGGCTTCGTTTCCTACGCAGGGCTCAAAAAGGACAGCCTTGCATTGAACAGCTATCTCAGCACGTTGAGTAAGTGTCCACCATCGAAATCTTGGAATGAGAAGGAACGGTTGGCCTACTGGATCAACGCCTACAACGCCTTCACGGTGCAGCTTATCATACGCCATCATCCTGTAAAGAGCATCAAGGACATAGGCCCCAAGTTGGCTATCCCGCTGGTGAATTCAGTCTGGGATGTAAAGTTCATTGATGTTTCCGGAGTGCGTGTCAGCCTGAACAGGATTGAGCATGAGATCCTCCGCAAGGAATTCAACGAGCCGCGTATTCACTTTGCCATAGTCTGCGCATCCTATTCGTGCCCGACCCTGCTGAACAGGGCTTTTACGGCCGAACTGTTAGAGAAGCAGCTGGAGGCGCAGGCCATTGCCTTCATCAACGACCCGTTGCGCAACCGCATCAGTAAAGAAACGCTGGAGCTCTCGTCCATCTTCAATTGGTTCAAGGGCGATTTCACGAAAGACGGAACGCTGCCTGACTACATCAAGAGGTACGCGGCCATGGCCGTCAGCGACCGTCCCAAGGTGTCTTTCATGGATTATGACTGGAGCCTGAATGGGGAGTAGGTTCTCACTTTCAAGAGCTTTTGTCGTTGCCGCGCTCTGCCTTCCCATGCAAGCCTGTGGGCAGAAGAACACGGATATTGACCTTGAGGTGCAACGGCTCTATAAGGGAACGGTACCCGTAATGCCGATTGACGGACTTTCCCATGGGAAAGTGGTGGTCGTTGATGCGCGTGAGCGGGAGGAGTTCGATGTGAGCCATTTGCCGGAAGCTATCTGGGTCGGGTACGGTGACTTTCAGCTTTCTCGGTTGAAAGATGTCGGTAAGCAGGATTCGATAGTGGTCTATTGCTCCATAGGTTACCGCAGCGAGCGGGTGGGAGAGAAGCTACTGAAGGCTGGCTACGTCAATGTTTTCAACCTCTATGGAGGTGTGTTCCAATGGAAGAACAGCGGTAGGGCTGTTATCATGTCCAACGGTGACACCACCGATCGCGTGCATTGCTACAACCGCAACTGGTCGCGCTTCTTGCTTAAGGGCGAGAAAGTGTTTTAGGAGATGGGATTCATCTCCACCCGCACGCTGTAATCCTGTTCCCTGCGGTTGTAGAAGAACTTGCGCAACACATCTTGCTCAGATTTCTCGTAGAAATAAGAGATGTGCTCTTTCCCATCCTTCTCCCGCTTGTCAACCCAGCGCACGGTGTAAGAGTTGTTCTCACCGCCCGGATGATGATCGGTAAGGTACTCGACCATCCGCTCCAGCGCACTGATGGAACTCGTTGCTCGGGTCTGATGGAGCAGAAAGATGGCCCCGTTGCGTGCATTGCGCGTGTAAAGGTCCAAGCGTACGGAATCATCCACATCATCTATGTCGACATGGTAATCGAAATGCACCGTGCTTCTGTTCCGATCGAACACCAGTGTGCTGATAATGCCCTCCAATTCAAATCGTCTGTCCTTCTTGCGCATAGCTCCTTAGTAATGAGCCACAAAGCTACGCAGGCGGGCAGAAGGGCTCTGTCACCGTGATGGTTCTTCGCTTGCATTCTCAGGCTTGCCGTTATCTTGCCGACCTCAAAAACCGAAAACGTACACTGATGTTGAATCCACCTCTTCATTTTACTGTTGGCCGCAAGCTGGGAGACACGACTGTTCATCTTATCGGCCGCGAGGAGGAAATAGCTGAAATTGGCATCGGAAAAGGATTGGTAGACAGGATTTTAGAGAAGTCTGTCAAGGAGGAGATTCTACTGACCGTCCAGCAGGACAACGGGCTTCTGATCATTGCCCGTGTCAAGGAGGAAAGCGACCCCACGTATCAGAACCAAGCGTTTCGGGCGCTTGGCGCAAAGTTGCGTTCTGTGCTGAATGCTGAAAAGGTGACGGAGGCCAGTATCACCGCCACTGAAAGCACGTCTACGGATCATCTGCTTGCCGTGTGTGAAGGCATGGCTCTGGCCAACTACCAGTTCCTGCGTCACAAGACCGGGGAGCGGGTCAAGCCTAACTCATTGATATCCATTTGTGTGGAGCATCCATCAGTCAGTGCCGATAAATTGAGCACGCTCTCTGTAGTGGTAGCGGCCACTTGCTACGCGCGCGACCTCGTGAATGAAACACCTGCGAATCTGACGGCCACGCTGCTAAGTCAGAGCCTTGCGGCCATGTGCGGCCATTACGGGGTAAGCTTTCAGGTCTTGGACCGAAAGACCATTGCCGACCTTGGCATGGGAGGGCTGCTGGCAGTGAACAAGGGCAGTGTGGAGGAGCCTACTTTCAACATCATGGAGTACGCCCCTGATGATGCCGTGAATTCCAGACCCATTGTGCTTGTAGGTAAGGGCGTAACGTACGATACAGGAGGCTATAGCATTAAGACCCAGGGCATGGCGGGTATGAAGGCCGACATGGGCGGAGCGGCCGCTGTTGCAGGGGCCGTAATGGCTATCGCGGCCAACAGACTACCTGTGAGGATTGTAGGACTGATTCCGGCCACCGATAACCGTATTGATGGCAAGGCGATCGTTCCTGACGATGTGATCACCATGATGAGTGGTACAAAAGTGGAGGTGCTCAACACTGACGCTGAGGGTAGGCTCATTCTGGCAGATGCGCTGCAATATGCCAAGCGTTATGACCCCGAACTGGTGATAGACCTTGCAACCCTGACCGGGGCGGCAGCGCGTATCACCTCGCATCATGGAAGCGCGATGTGCTCCGACAAGGCACCGCAGAAGACCCTTCTGACCGAGGCGGGAGAGGAAACCTACGAGCGAGTGATGGACTTCCCTATGTGGCGTGAGTTTCACGATGCCATCCGATCAGATGTGGCCGATATCAAGAACATCGGTGGGGCAGAGGGGGGCAACATCACCGCTGCGACCTTCTTGCACCATTTCACGGACTATCCGTGGATTCACCTCGATATTGCCGGCCCCAGCATGATGTCAAGCGAGAGCGACTACCGCCTCAAAGGTGCCACAGGAGTAGGGGTGAGGCTGCTGCATTGTTTCGTGGAGAAATACATCGCCAGACAGACAGCGAATTGAAAATGACTGAACTGAAGGTGTCATCGCTCTCAGACCCTATCGTTAATGTGGTCTCTCAGCCAGTTGGTGGCGGAGTGCCATTACATGACCTACTGGAGCAGATGCGCAAGGTGCAACAACTGTACAAGCAGCCGTGCGTGGTGGCAAAGCATGTAGGTGTGAACGTGCGTGTGGTGCTTGTCAACACTTCATTCGACCGGAATCGGTTGCGGTCAGAGCCTATTAATCTCGTGATGGTCAATCCGAAGTTAGAGGAGTACCATAATCCACTGCTGGCGGGGCTTGAAAGCGATCTGCTCATACCAGACTATCAAGGAAGTGTGGAACGACATGCTGCTGTCAGGGTGCGCTTCCTTGACGAGCATTTCAATGAACATGACGAGCTGCTGACCGACCTTGCTGCGCGTTGGGCCGTTCACGGCATCGAGCTGCTGGACGGGAAACTCTTTATCGACCACCTGAACCAGCACAGACAACGTTCCATTAAGGGACACCTGAAACGCATTGCCTCTAATTTGGACAATGGGCAACTCAACCTGGAAAATGCCTCACAAAGAAGGTGAAGTCCAGCCAAAGGTTTTGAAATCAACAATCAGTATTCATCAATCAACCATTTTTCACAATGTCAAAGCTCGTCATCGTCCGTCACGGACAGTCTGAATGGAATGCCCAGAACCGCTTCACGGGCTGGGTGGATGTGGAACTCGCCCCAAAGGGAATTGAAGAAGCGAAGAAAGCGGGCGAGAAGCTCAAGGGCTTCCGTTTCGATAAGGCCTACACGTCTGCCCTCAAGCGTGCGCAGAACACGCTGACACTGATTCTGGAGAGCACAGGTCAGGCCGACCTCGAAGTGGTAAAGGACGAGGCGTTGAACGAACGCATGTACGGTGACCTTCAGGGCATGAACAAAGACGAGGCCCGTGCGCAGTTCGGGGAGGAACAGGTGCATATCTGGCGCAGGAGTTTCGACACGCCACCTCCGGGCGGGGAGAGCCTCAAAGGGACTGCCGACCGTGTGTTGCCCTACTTCGAAAAGGTGATCGCACCGGAACTGAAGGCTGGAAAGGACATCATCATCGCGGCCCACGGCAACAGCCTTCGGGCTCTCATCATGCACCTCGAACAACTTTCACCTGACGAGATTCTGCAGACTGAGGTGCCGACCGGACAGCCCAGGTTCTATGAGCTCAACGGGGAATTGAAGGTGCTGAGGGTGGAGTATCTGTGATTCCTTAGCCTCAGAGTTTGAATAACCGTCTGGTAATGCGGTGTGTTCTGCACCGCACCTGAACCACGTAACTGCCAGGCGCGAGACCCTTTACATCCAAAGTCATACGTGATGAAGAACGCTGTGTCGTACTTACCATCACGCTGCGGCCCACGGCATCCATGATGACCACATCCTGAATACCATCATCGGCCCCGGCCCCGTGCAGCGTCAAGGTTATTTCTGTGTATGCGGGATTGGGGGACAGGGTCAGATCTACCGTTGTAGACTTATCCATCAATCCAACACAGATATCTATCTCGATAAGCACAGAGTCTACGGAGGTACATCCATCCGCAGAAGTGCCAGTGACCACATACCACGCGGTAGCCTCAGGGAAGAACTCCTGACCATCTTGAATCCCGTGACTCCAAGCATAGGAAACAGCACCGCTGCCGAACACTGTGGCCGCTGTTCCTGCGCAGACCGTTCCATTCATGGCATTGGCGGTGACGTCTGGAATTTCCCCGATGCTCACCGTGAAGCTATTCGAGCTCACCGACTGCGGACTCGCACAGGCTTCTGATGAAACGAGCGTGCAAGTAACCAGATCACCGTTCTGGAAGACGTTGCTGCTGAGCGTTGCTGTTCCAGGTCCAGCGGGAGAACCATTCACTGTCCACAGATACTGCGGAGAGCTGCCCTGTCCTGTTGCAGCAGCAGTGATGGTGATGTTATCGCCTTCGCAAATGCTCGCGGTCGGGCCGCTGATGGAGATGGTTGGAGACACGCTTGGTGCGATGCTCACCGTGAAGCTATTCGAGCTCACCGACTGCGGACTCGCACAGGCTTCTGATGAAACGAGCGTGCAAGTAACCACATCACCGTTCTGGAAGACGTTGCTACTTAGCGTTTCCGCTCCAGTTCCTGCAGGAGACCCGTTTACTGTCCACTGATATTGTGGGGAGTTGCCTTGTCCTGTTGCCGTGGCATTGATAGTGATGTTCTCGCCTTGGCACACGCTTGCGGTCGGACCGCTGATGGAAAGTGTAGGAGTAATCGTCTGCACCTCTACAGCCTCAATTACGGTTGGGCCTTGCCAGGCATTGTTCCACCATGTAAACCGAACGAGCTGGTAGGTGCCATTTGCATTTGGCGTAAACGAAAGGTTTGGAGAAGTCTGAAATGGAATTTCTTCCCATGCAGTAGCACCAGGCGCAAATACCTGATAGGAAAAGAACTCAGCATTTAACGGGTTAGTTCCAGTAATATCAATTTGTTCTCCTAGACACACTGACGCAGGAGAGCTCAACGTTCCTACTGGATCAGGGGTGCCTACCACTTGCTGAATAGCTGCGAGTGCATTGGGTAACGGACCTATCTTCTGAGAGCTGGAATAGGTTCCTGACTGTTGAGGATGTCCGGTGGCTACCAGAATATCCCTTACTTGAATAGAACTAAGCGGTGCATTACCGTAAGCCTTGTTTACGGATTGAAGCAATGCTGCTGCACCAGTTACCACTGGTCCAGCGGAGGATGTGCCGTTGAATTGATTTGTGAAATACCGGTTCGGTCCTTCTAACGAGAAAAGCGCACCGTACCCAGTGGTGGCTACATTTTCTCCCCAACCCTGAAGATCAAGTCGCGAACCGTAATTTGAGAAAAATAAACGCGAACGCGAGACATCGCTACCATTCAAGGATGCTCCAGCACCCACCATTATTGCTCCAGAATTGTTTTGAGATAGAAATGGATAATGGCCATAATTACCAGTAGAATAGATGGGGTCGTCAAGATTCTGACCGCCATTGCCTGCAGTCTGAACAACAGTCACATTCTGTCCAACTGCCAATACAATAGAGTTGTAGAAAGGCAGGTACCAATCCACTGGCACCAAACCAATACCTGTCTCAGAGTCGTAGTTCGGTCCGGCAAATTGCTGTTCCAAAAGCATCACATCACCAGGTTCTAATGCTGTAAGCATTGAAGTGATTGCGCCACTTACATTATGAAAGCCATTCATATCGTTGGCATTCGAGAAAAAGAACGTGGCATCTGAGACTGTGCCGGTTGTGCCCCATCCATTGTCTAATGAGCCGATTACACCGAATGTGGCCGTGCCGTGGTTGTCATCATTAAAGGGGTCGGGAGCTTGAGGACCAACATAGGTTATTGGCGGCAAATCTTCGTGCTGGGCATTATACGAGTACTCGATATTTCCCACTCGTATGCCGTTACCTCTATTATTGTACTGTTGCCAAACCGCATCTGCATATATTCCTGTATTGGAACTGTTTTGATACTGTTGTAGCGGAGTATAATCTGCAGGCAGCGGTGGAACAATAGCCTTAGGCATGGGTAGAGCTATTTCCACATCTGTCAAGGCGTTCAGTGCGTCAGCCATTCTACCAGTTTCATAGCCTGCAGGAAAACGAACCGTGAACTCAAGATTGGGGTCAGCCACCTCCTTTTTCAGATTGCGCATGGCGGTTACCCGCATGCGTTCCAATTCCCCCTCTGATACGTGGTGCAGTCGGCTCCATGTTCCTTGCTGCAGCACTTCTTGGTTTGCACTTATACCAACTAACTCGCCATTTTGCTCCTTTATATTAAGCCCTTCTTGGAATTTGACGTACAACACCTGAGCGTGATTAATGGTGGTGTCTACTTCAGTATGTGAAGGTTTAACCGGTAGTTTCCGCTTTGGAAAATTACCATCCTGACCCCACAACAGCAGGGGAGCTGCAAGCGTTGCGAGGAGTACAATGCCCTTACATAGAAAAAGCTTGGAGAAGTTCATTAAATAGTCTTCGAAATCAAATTAGCTTCGATGTGATAGAAGTGCCGTGTTATATGAATGAAGACTATTTCGCTCTTAACATTTGTGAGCTGTAGGTCATTCGACAACTACAAGATTTATCCGTCCAGCACCCACAGAGCCTCCTTCAACATAAACCCAACAACTATTGTTGGTACTCCAGTTTGGGCCGCGGGTTATGTTAAAGTTGTTTGCTCCTTGGTCACCATTGGTTGCCGTTGCATACCAATTGATATTGGACACGTTGAGGTTGTGAGTAATCAGATTCCAAGCATTAGGAGTTATTGTAATTACCACCGATGCTTTCTTTATACCGAGGAAACTCTGCAAGGCAGTTTTATCTCCAGTTCGGTGATAGTCATTTCCCTGCTTTACCACCACTCCGGTAACACCGCTACTAACCACATTGTCCGTGGTATGAATGTAATTGGAGAAAATGTACCCGCTTGCATTACGCTGCACAATCGTACTATTACTTGCGGCTGAGCTGTATGAAAGTGTAGATTGAATCGCAGCTGTACCATTCCCTGTTAGTATCCTCCCAGAAGTGAGGGTTGTGGCACCGGTTCCTCCTCTTGCCACCGGAAGCGTACCACTGGTAATTTCTGCAGCGCTGTGGTTATGACCACTGGGAGTAAACGTTGCTGGAACACCGCTTAATCTAGCCCAAGGAACTGTACCTACCGTAAGCACACCATCACCCGTAAAGTACCATGACCAGCCTCCTATAGCACGCCAAACACCAGAAAGCCCATCACTATCACGCACCATAAAGGTTGACCCAGGAGTCGTACTTGAGAAATGGATGCCTGAATAATCTCCTTTTGAACCATGGACACTCACTGAGCCATAGGTACCTGTGGCACCTGCGGCATTGATTGAATTGGTGACATACAGATCCCGGAATCTATTCGATGTTCCGCCCAGATCATAATTACCCGTTCCATCTGGTATCAAATGACCGCCTGAGGAAATGGCCAAGCGGTGAGTGTTGCCAGTGTTGAACCGTATGCTATTGCTTCCGAGGTTGGTGATGTTAAGTTCGCTTCCGATCAAGCCCATGATGGCCCCGCTATTGGCACCCGTGCCGGTTGTGTTATTGCGCAAGTGCATGTATCCCTGCCACCCTGTGCCCGTTCCATGAACCGAGATTGCACCGGCAATAGGCGCAGGCGCTGCGGTGCCCACACGGAGGCTTCCACCGATGGCACCATTCTCCGCAATGTTGAAGTTCGCTCCCGTCTGTGATGAGGTCTGGTTGTGTATGTAGTTTGCACTGCCAGATGCTGGAGCTGCCCCGATGGTGTTGTGGCTGATGGTGAGCGCAGAGCTGCCGTTGTATGATGAACCGGAGGCTGCACCGGTACCAGCATTGTTGAACGTTATGTTGGCATGAGTGTGGTTCCCAGCCGCGACCTGAGTTGCACCCGTACCTATGCTTAGGGAAAGCGTAGGGTTACCACTCGCACCGTCACCGTTAGTTATGTTGATTCCATTACCACTCACTGTAATGCTTCTCGCTCCGATGGTGCCTCCGTTCCTGTATATAAGGCCGTTGGTGGCGAGGTTGTGCAACGCAAGTGCCTGTCCTGTAAGCCCGAGGGAACCTACGGTGGTTATTGTTCCACCGGTTATACCGTTTCCAGTAGCAATGCTAGTGACCGTTCCTGTATTGGCGTTGGCTGCAATGCCATCAAGCTTGGCCTTATCAGCTGCAGACATTACGCCCGCCAAAGTTGTGGTGGCAACATTGAGTATGGCATCGGAGCCTGTGCTTGATGTCACTGGAACCGTTGTGGGAGTCCTTGTCCCCTGTGCGATGTCGGTGCCGATGTGCGGAGCTGTATTGGCGATGGTGGTTCCCACTATTGAAACACCGGTTCCGGCCGTGTAGGTCGTATTCACGTCATCCCTCCAAGCCGGATTGCCCGAACCGTCAGTCTTCCAAACCTTATCCACCTGTCCGCTGCCGGAGGCCACAACACCTGCTGAGGTGGATGAGTTCGCGGCCACTGAAATGACAGGGGCTGAAGCCCCGTCAACGACCGAGACAGGTGCAGTTCCCGAAACGTTGGTGACCGTGCCTGCGTTGGCGGTCGCATTCTCAGCAATCCCATCGAGTTTTGCCTTGTCTGCACCTGACATTACCCCGGGGGCGGACGGGGTGGCAGTGGACAGATCCCTGAGCGTGACGGAGGTGACGTGCCCTAATCCGTTCACCTGAACACGGTCAATGACATTCACCCCGTTGTCCGTGGCATTGGCATCAATCGGAGCTTGAGTGGGATGCACATATTGGCCCCAGCCGAACACTGTATTCCAGTTGCTGATGTCGGTTGCGGTGATACCACCGGCCGGGCTTGCTGTGAACACCGGGTCTGTCTCGTTAGCTGATGAGGAGGTGAGACTCACCCATGCACTACCATTGTAACCTTCGAAGTCTGAACCGTTCCAGCGGATGCTTCCTGAGATCGCAGACACTGTGGTGCCGATCTTGATGGCACCTGATACATCCAGCGACTGCTCAGGGTTAGCTACATTGATGCCAACATTCTGCGCCAAGGATGCAGTAGTCAGTGAGAAAAATGCGAATGAGTACAATAATCTTTCTTTCATGGTTGGTTAGGTTTCGAGATTTCCCAGCAGCTGATGATTTAATGGTTTCTGTACGATACTACCTGTACAAAACTATCGCGACTCCATTACAACGCGAATCAAAAACGGTCATTAAAGTCTCATGTCAATTTCATGGTCTACTTTTGATTTTCATTCGATGACCGAAACTTTCACCAAATGGCTCAAATTGATAATCTGCATGAAATAATTGACTCCCTAACACAGAGCGAGAAAAGATATTTCAGCATTTACTGCTCTCGGCATGTTATAGGAGAAGAGAATAAGTCGTTGAAACTTTTCAATTTAGTCTCAAGTCAAGATGTGTATGACCCGGAAGCCGTAATGCGTCAACTGTCTTTCGTAAATACCCCCGATCGACTCAAGAGGAAGAAGCATCAGTTGTACCGCCTCTTGCTGAAGAGCATGGCCTTCTATCACAGCGAGGATAACTCAGATCTGCGGCTACTTGAAGTGGCGCAGCAAGTGCAGTTCCTTTACAGCAAAGGATTGTACAGGCAGTGCATACAGCTCATTGACAAGGCTGAGACCGAGGCGATAGAGCTGGAGAAGTACTCGGCACTCGTAGTTCTTCTGGAATGCAGGCGAAGAGTGCTTCACCGTCTGGCAGATGCCACAGGGGTGCAGCGCTCGTTGCAGACATTGAAAAAGGCCATGCAGCAATATGACTCAGTGCTGAATGTGATGTTACATGCACTATCTATACATGAGGATGTGAGCAGGGAAGGAGTGTTCAGATCGCAGGAGGTGGCTGATCGCACTGCCAGGAAACTCACAGTGATGGAGGGCCTCCCTATGGATGGATCTTTCATGGCCAAGTACTATCAAATCTCGGCACAGGGTATTTATTTCTCTGCTATTGGTGAGCATGGCGCACACATGGAGGCCGACAGGTCGCTTGTGCAGCTGTTTCAAGACTATCCGAAGTTCATAAAAGATTGGCCAACTGCTTATGCATTTTCACTCCACAACCTCTGCAATGCGCTGTTTGCCGATGGAAAGATGCAGGAACACAGAACTGTTTTGGGCCTGATAGAAAATTTCAAAGCGACAAGGATGGGAGAGCGTGACCGCGACTTTTTGAACCACCTGGAGGTGATGACTTTTGAGCACGGACTAATTAGTGCCATTTACGCAGGTGAGTTCACAACTGCTATTCAACTCGTTGATGGGTTTATGCCGCGGCTCAACAGTTCATCTGTAACTGAGACCTCCCGTATTCCTTTGCTCTATGACATCGCATACCTCTACTTTCTTGTAGGTGATTACCGCGAATGTCAAAAGCTGATTAACCGAATCTTACTGGATGAGAGGGCTAAATCCCGAAATGACCTTATTGGTTTTGCGGAACTCATGAACATCCTCGTGCATTTCGAGCGGGAACATGAGCAGCTTGCGGAATATCTGGAGCGGTCTCTCAAGCGCAGGCTTATAGCCGATGATCGCCTCTACCCTGCGGAGAGGATCATTCTCCACTTGATGAAGCAGATCGCCAGTAAACCAGATCCGGGATTGGTGACTATGCATCTTGAGCATGCTATCTCCGAGTTCAAGGCAATGAGACAAGATCCCTACGAACGTGATGTATGGCAATACTTCGATTTCATTTCCTGGTTGGAGGCTAAGCGCAAGGGCATGACCATGGCCGAGGTGTTCAAAGAGAGAATGAAGGTGGTATGGAAATGAAGTTATCCCAATTCGTAGTACGAAATAGTCCGAGTGGCTTTTCGCGCTTAGAAGGGGTAAAGACCTTTCGAGAAGTCGTTTAGGCCAATGAAATTGGACTATTACGAATTCCGAAACGGAATTATCCGGGATTTCCTTGAGCTTTCGGATAATTCACCGCCTGAAAACCTTTATGACGGTGATGCCTCTATCAACGAATGATGCGCGGATGTAGTACACTCCTGTTTTATCAGGCAAAGAGAGTTCCTCGGCTTGCCCCACGACCGAAGCTACCATTTTACCATCGCTGGAAAAGACATCAATAGCAATTGGCTTCTCGGTCATTGCTCGAAAAAATATCCTACCATCAGAAGTGGGGTTCGGGTAAATCTGCCAATCGCGTTCAATAAAAGCGGGTGCTGAGGTGATAATTGCAACATCAACCACTGAGTCTGCGGCCACCATCACGGGCGTGTGATCTGCATTCTCGTACATGGGCCGGAAAGCATCGATCTCAGGTGTGCTGAAGGCGAACATCTCCTCCATCCACTTGGGCGGTACAGGCTGGTAGAACACGCGGGCACGAGCACTCACCGTGCCTGAATAACCGTTCAGCGCAACATGGTATTTGACGCGGTCTGTGCCGCTGCCCTCAAACCCATCAAAGTTGAAATCAGGGTCGGTTAGCGCGTTGCCGTAGATGTGGGTGGTGTCATAAACCGCATGCGAAGTGGTAAATCCACGTGGGGTCAGGCGGTTGTCTTTCAAGGTCTGAAAGCCACGCTCAAGCACTGTGGTAACATCACTGTTCACATCGCCTATCACCATTTCGTAGATCTGCACCTCATCATTCTGTCGGATGATGTCGTAGTGAGGCTCATAGTCCACGTTCTGACCTTGAACCTCATAGTCAGGTTGAAGCACACCTGAGCTAAAAAGTGTGTCACCATTATCCTTCAAAACCACGAATTCGATGAACGCCCTGCGGCTCGGATAGCCCGAAGGGAATTTATGTCCGGCCTTGTTGGCAAGTAGCACATTAAAGAATGCCGTGTCGCCATCCTGAGAGGCCATGGTTAGTTCCAAATCGAGTGTCTGCTGCTTCAATATCCGCTCGGTGCGCGCGATCACCGTGTCAAAGTGAACCTCATTTGCAGGTATCTCCAGCACATCCCGATGCTGTTTCATCAGTTTGAGCATAAAGGTGTTGCCTCCAACGAGTTCATGTTTTCCGTACGGATAACGGGGTGGCAGAAAAGTGTGGTTGGCAGACAGGATCACGGGCTGTTCGATGCGTGGCATATGGCAGCCCTGGCAGGTAATGGGGTTGTTGCTGCCATCCGCGAATTCGGAGTTGAGCCACTCATGGTACGTTGCCTGCTCCACGAAGGTCTGACCTGTGTATTCGCCTTCCAGGTCCACGCTCTCGGTGAGCAGCGTATGGCATCCTGAGCAGAGACCTGCATGATTGATGTGCGGGCTGTAAACTGGTATCATGTTGGCAAATTCCTGCATCGGGGCCTCGAAGGGCTTTTCAAACGGCCCGTACGCCACCGCAAGTGGTGTGTAGATCACGTTGCCACTGTGGGTGTTGCCAATATTCTCCTCACTGATTTTGTGGCACCCCACACATGAGACACCGTCCTTGCCCACTTCATCTGTCTCCAGCAGCTCCATGCTGTATGGCCCCGCACCATAATGATCGTATGCGAATTTGCCCATGGGGGCGTGGCAACTCGTGCATTTCTCTTCCAAAGCGACCTTGTGGGCAGGATTGACCGCCACCTCATGGCTCACCTTGGCCTTCCAGAACGGGTCGCGGGCCGAGTTGGCCATCATCGTGGCGCGCCAGCTCTCGATAGGGCTGAGGTCGTTGCCCTCACCGTCCACACTGGCCACTCCCAGCGGGTCGATGCCGTGGCAGCCGTCACAATGGCCCGAGGTGTGGAAGAAACCGTTGTCGGCCAGAGGAAGCCCGATGTCATTCCCTCGAAAAAAATTCAGCTCACCCGAAGTGTGATAACCCCTCGCGGTCTGCTTCTCGGTGAGCTGTGCCCCGCAGAACACGAGCAAGCTGAGCAGGGCAGGAATAATGAAACGTAGAAGGTTGTTCATCATTGCTTTGTTGACGGGATAAAAGTAACCACCCGACTGTCGGTCACCTGAGTTGCTGCGACACATCGCGACCCGACCGCACAGAAAGCCCTTTTTCGCGTTGTTACCTTTGCACGACTTTTTAGAGATACATGAGCGAGAGTGAAATAGTGCTGGACAGCATTGAGGATGCCATTGAGGACATCCGCAACGGTAAGGTGATCATTGTGGTAGATGATGCCGACCGTGAGAACGAGGGCGATTTCGTGGCCGCTGCGCGGTGTGTCACACCTGAGATGGTGAACTTCATGGCTACCCATGGCCGCGGACTCATCTGCGCACCGCTGGTGGAGTCGCGCTGCGAGGAACTCGGACTGGAATTGATGGTAAGCCGCAACAGTGCTGCCTTTGAGACACCTTTCACCGTCAGTGTTGACCTCATCGGACATGGATGCTCCACTGGCATCTCCGTCAGTGACCGCGCCAAGACGATCAAAGCACTCATCGACCCCGACATCAGGCCTGAGGAACTGGGCAAACCCGGTCACATTTTCCCGCTGAAGGCGAGGGCAGGAGGTGTGCTCAGAAGAGCAGGACATACAGAGGCAGCCATCGACCTTGCACGGCTGGCCGGATATGAACCAGCGGGCGTCATCGTGGAGATCATGAACGAAGACGGTACCATGGCAAGGTTGCCCGAACTGGCCGTCATTGCCAAGCGGTTCGACCTAAAGCTTGTTTCCATCAGGGACCTCATCGAGTATCGCGTGGCGAATGAAACCCTTATTGAGCGTGACATAGATGTGAACATGCCCACGGAATGGGGCAACTTCCAGCTGCACGCCTACCGTCAGACCACAACGGGTGAGCATCATCTTGCTCTTGTGAAAGGCACATGGGAAAAGGATGAGCCTGTGCTCGTCCGTGTGCATTCCTCATGCATCACTGGCGACATCTTCGGCTCGTGCCGTTGCGACTGTGGGCCACAGCTCCACGCTGCCATGGGCATGGTCGAAGAGGCCGGAAAGGGTGTTATCGTATATATGAATCAAGAAGGGCGAGGTATCGGCCTTACCAATAAACTCAGGGCCTACAAACTGCAGGAGCAGGGCATGGACACTGTGGAGGCCAATCTTGCCCTCGGATTCGGAATGGACGAACGCGATTACGGTGTCGGTGCGCAGATACTTCGGGACCTCGGTGTGAGCAAGATGCGCCTCATGTCCAACAATCCGAAAAAACGGACGGGCCTTGTGGGTTACGGTCTCGAAGTGGTCGAGAATGTGCCCATCGAACTGGAGGCCAATGAGCACAATCGCTTTTATCTCGAGACCAAGCGCGACCGAATGGGACACGATCTGAAGGTCGGGAGGTGATTTCCCCCAGTGTTTTTCAGGGTTTCAAGCAGAAAGTAAAGAAGTCTCCACGCGGGTTGCGAGTACCGATTAAGGAAGTATATTTGCACCCGCTTTTCAGAAAAGCAGAACGATCCGATAGCTCAGCTGGTAGAGCATAACACTTTTAATGTTAGGGTCCTGGGTTCGAGCCCCAGTCGGATCACATTCCCAAGGCTCGTTGTCTTTCCGACAGCGGGCCTTTTTGTTATCAGCGGTTGAGCGGAAAGTTATCTTTGTGCACCTATCCTGTAAAATCCAAATCCTGACTATGCGCAGCGAAAGCCTTGAATTTCTCACAAAATACCTGAACAACGCATCACCCACTGGTTTTGAGTCAAGCGGTCAGCACATGTGGCTCGAGTATATCAAGCCGTACATAGATGAGTATTTCGCGGACACCTACGGAACGGTGGTAGGCGTCATCAACCCGAAAGCAGAGTACAAGGTGGTCATAGAGGCTCATGCCGATGAGATCTCGTGGTTTGTGAACTACATCACCAAGGAAGGTCTAATCTACCTCAAGCGCAACGGAGGCTCGGA
Source organism: uncultured Chryseobacterium sp. (assembly GCA_964500205.1). Taxonomy (GTDB): domain Bacteria; phylum Bacteroidota; class Bacteroidia; order UBA10329; family UBA10329; genus UBA10329. The sequence continues at coordinate 167,173 of CAZCNS010000003.1, forward strand.
TCATCAGATTGCCCCTTCAAAGCGGGTCAACATCCATACGAAGAAGGGCATTGTCAAGGGCATCTTCGGCTGGCCGGCCATCCATGTTCGCAGCGATAAGACCGAGGAGGCGCCATCGCTCAAGAACATCTTTCTCGATGTAGGATGCACCAAGGCCGAGGAGGTGGAGGAATTGGGTGTTCATGTGGGTTGTGTGGTCACTTTCGATGACGAGATGATGATGCTCAACGACCGCTACATCGTTGGCCGCGCGCTCGATAATCGCATCGGTGGCTTTATGATAGCCGAGGTGGCACGGATGCTGAAAGAGAAGAAAAAGAAACTGCCGTTCGGTCTGTACATCGTCAACGCGGTGCAAGAGGAAGTCGGCCTGCGCGGTGCTGAAATGATCGCGCACCGCATCAAGCCCAACCTTGCGCTCATCACCGATGTGTGTCACGACACGCAGACGCCCATGTACGACAAGAAGGCGCAAGGCGATCTTACAGCAGGCAAGGGGCCGGTGCTCACCTATGGTCCATCGGTACACAACAACGTGCTTGACATGCTGCTCGATGTGGCGGAAAAGAGTAAGATCCCCTTTCAGCGGGCAGCCGCATCGCGTGGCACAGGCACCGACACCGATGCCTTCGCATATTCAGGCGAGGGCGTGGCATCGGCACTCATATCGCTGCCGCTCAAGTATATGCACACCACTGTGGAATCTGCCCACAAGGACGATGTGGACAATGTCATCAAGTTGATGTATGAGGTACTCATCCAACTGAATTCTGGGCACGACTTCTCTTACATCCGCTGATTGGCGCTTCTTTGAATCATGGGAGGCTCCGTCTCGGTGCTGCTAAAGAGGCTCTCAGCCATGCAAGGCAGGGGAGAGGGCTGCTATCCCATAGGCATATTCCCATCGCAGCGGGTACACGAGGCTACGCGCACCGTAAGGGAGGATGACAACGTATTCTTCACTGCTTGCATCGTGGATATGCTCCAGCGGTCGCATCACCTGATGACTGATGACGAGATAGCCGTTGCCGATGACATCTGTGCGCGGGCCGTTGCAGCCTATCCGCTCTATCGCAACAAGAATGGCCTCGACACCTACAACTACTGGCGCACAAGGCCGAGCAGGCATTTTCCTAACGGGCGGTTCATGCACCGCTTCGACCATTTTAGCCTTCCGGACGACATTGATGACACAGCCCTTGTCTATCTCACCGAAAAGGCATCAGATGAAAGGGTGCTGTGGCTCAGGGAGAAACTGAGGGCCCATGCCAATCTCGCCTACAGGCAAGCACGAAACACCTTTCCGGAATACCGCCACCTGAAGGTCTACTCCTCCTTTATCGGGAAGAACATGTACATCGACTTCGATGTATGTGTGCTCAGTAATCTGATGCGGCTTTTACTTCCTGTTGTGGGCAATGACCTGAATGATTATGATCGTGATTCGTTGCACTTCATCGCTGATGTGGTGCGGAAGGGGAGGCATCTCACTGACCCATATCTGAGCGCACCGCAGTACGCTTCGAGCCATCTCATTCTTTACCACTTATCACGACTCGTTCCGCTACTCCCGAAGGACATGGTGGATTTGCGTGCCATCGTAATCCGTGACCTGCATTCAGCATACGGGTCATCTACCGGCATGTCCCGGCTTATGCTCGAAAACGCGCTTTTGGAGCTGGGGGAAACTCCCAAAGGGAAAACTTCATGGTTGGATTCCGTCATTAATGACCCACAGTTCAACTATTTTATCGCTGGTCTTTTAACGGCATACGAAGGCACGCTACCACAGATGATGGCCCGCTGGCCTATCACGCAATTGAAATATCGCAGTGAGGCATTTAATGTGATGCTGTTGATTCACAACCGTTTATTGAATAAATAAGGTTAAGGTTCAAAGCTCCACCCCGATGATGGTAACATCATCCATTTGCATCTCCACGCCTTGCCATTTACGGAACTCATCGATGAGAATGCCTCCGTGTTCTGAGAGCTTTTTGGATTGAATAGAACGAATATGATCAATCAGATTCTTACGGTAGTACTTCTTTCCCTTGGGGCCACCGAACTGGTCCTGAAACCCGTCCGACATGAGGTAGATCCGGTCGCCTGCCAGAAATGATACCTGAGTGGCCGTAAAGGACTTATGCTCCGTAGTACTGATGCCACCGATGGTCAGTTTGGTGGATGGCAACTCACTGACCATGCCACCTGAGAATAACAAGGCAGCCTGCTGTGCGCCTGCGAAAGTGACCGTCTGCGCCCTGTGATCAATGGCACAGAGCGACATGTCCATACCATCGTTAATGGAGTTGACGATGCGATCACGCTTCAAGAGGCGCTCCAGCCCTTTGTCCATCTCGCTTAGGATGATGGCCGGGTCATTCTCACCATGCTCTATGATGACCTGATTGAGTAAGTTGTTGCCTATCATGCTCATAAGTGCACCCGGCACCCCGTGGCCAGTGCAATCCACCACCGCCACAAACGTGATGTCACCGCTGCGGTGCGACCAATAGAAATCACCGCTGATAATGTCCTTAGGCAGATAGACCACCATGCAGTCCCTGAAACAATGCTCAAGTTCTTTTCCATCTGGCAGTATGGCATTCTGTATCCTGTTGGCGTAGTTGATGCTGTCGGTGATGTCATCGTGCATTACCTGTAGCTCGGATGTGCGATCTCTGACACGTTGCTCCAACTCCTCATTGGCCAGTTGCAACTCGTTCTCAGCACGTGCCAGCCGGAGCTTATCTCGCAGTTGGTCACTGATCTCATTGCTGAAATAAATGCCAAGTATCCCAGACAGAGGAATGAACCCCATACGGGTGATCAGCTCTGCCGCATCTGGTCCTGGGCCTTGGTCGAAGTGAAAGATGAATGCATAGCAGAGCAGGTATACTACTGTGGAAAGGGCTGTTTCCAAAGCCGTGAACCGCGCAGCCACTGATACAATGGACAGGTACCAAATGAGATAAAAGGGCGACTCCATCCAACCTGTCGCAATTATCCACAGGGATGTGAATACTGCATCACCCAGCGTATTCAGATAGCTCGATCGGAAAATCGGGAAACGCCTCTCAGGACGAAAGATCAGCGAGATGATACTGTACGTGTTACCGAAGATAATCACGAACCATGCAAGATGCTCATAGTCGGGGTCCGGATCAATGAAAAGCACATAGACCACCGAACTGAACAGACTGAACAGCAAACGAAGCATTGAAATATGCCGCTCGGCATTTTCAAGCTTACTTTTTACTGCCTCATGCTCGGACAGTTGAAATTTACTAATTCCCTTGCTGGTCATCATTACCTTGATGGGTAATTTTAATTTTCAGATACGATAGTTGTTTCAAAAGGTTCGGATGGTCATCGATTCTTCCACTTGTAAAGGTCAGCACTAATCGCGACCTTTGTCACGCTTTGATGGCCTTGCATCCGTGATGAGGATGCCTTCAGGCGGCCCTCCATTCCGACCAGCCTTAAATGGCTATTCCCCTTGGATTTTCTGAGGGTGATTTTTTTTCAACCAACAAAAAAAAACTGCTCATGGCACGTTCCCAGCACACCTTCGCGAAGCGACAGAGAGAGATAGACAAAAAGAAGAAGGCCGCAGCCAAGCGCGAGAAGCGCGAGGACAAGAAGGTCACAGGAGGCAGCGGCCCTGAGATAGCCACCTATGTGGTGAATCACGGCCTTGTGATCGGCAATGTGGAGGAAGGGCTTTCCGCCCAAAAGCCATCAGAGCCTCATGTTCAGCGGTTGGAAGAGGTCAAGGAAGCCATAGAGAACAAGGAGAACACTGATAAGCCCGACTAAGGTCAGCCTTTCTCGGGTCTGCGAGCTGCAGTGCGCTCCTCGGCCTGCTCCATTCGCCAGTTCTCGATAAGGCGATCATTGCCGGAGAGCAGTATATCGGGCACTTTCCAACCTCTGTATTCCGCAGGTCGCGTGTAGACAGGTGGGGCAAGCAATCCGTCCTGATGGCTGTCGAAAAGAGCCGATGTTTCATCCGAGATGACGCCAGGAATGAGCCTGATGACCGCATCGCATACCACAGCAGCGGGCAGTTCACCTCCGGTCAGCACATAATCCCCGATGCTGATCTCGCGCGTGATGAAATGCTCTCTAACCCGCTCGTCCACGCCCTTATAGTGCCCACAAAGTATCATCAGGTTTCCCTTGGTGCTCAACATGTTGGCTGTGGGCTGGTCGAACAGCGGGCCATCTGGGGTCATGTAAATGATGTCATCGTATGAACGTTCTGACCTCAGGGCAGAGATGCAACGGTCTATTGGCTCAATGCGCATCACCATTCCAGCACCGCCACCGAACTGGTAATCGTCCACGCGCCCATGCTTATCCTCCGACCATGGCCGCAGGTCATGGACGTGAATCTGCACCAATCCCTTGTCCTGTGCACGTTTGAGGATGCTATGACTGAAAGGCCCCTCCAGCAGTTGTGGATGGATAGTAATGATGTCGATGCGCATGGTGGCGAAATTACATCTGTGCAGCTTCCAGACCTTTCCCCGTAAGTTTGCACCAAATCCGTTCCTATGGCCGACATCCGTCACGATTGGACCCGCGAGCAGGTCCTCGAGATATACAACCGCCCACTCATCGACCTCATTCATGAGGCCGCCACGGTTCACCGCGAGCATCATGATCCGCATGAGGTCCAGGTAAGTACCCTGCTAAGCATAAAGACCGGAGGTTGCCCTGAGGATTGTGCCTACTGCCCGCAGGCGGCCCGCTATCACACCGACATTGAGAAGAATGACCTGATGACGGTAGATCAGGTGCGCGATGCGGCATCCAAGGCCAAAGCGGCCGGCTCCTCCCGGCTGTGCATGGGCGCTGCATGGCGCAATGTGAAGGACAACGAGGAGTTCGACCAGGTGCTTGACATGGTGCGTACGGTCTATGACCTTGAAATGGAGGTATGCTGCACCCTCGGCATGGTAACGGAGAATCAGGCCAAACGGCTTGCAGCAGCTGGCCTTTACGCCTACAACCACAACCTCGATACCTCTGAGGAGTATTACAAGGAGATCATCTCCACCCGTGGTTACGAGGATAGGTTAAAGACGCTGGAGAATGCCCGCAAGGCAAAGCTGACCGTCTGTTCCGGTGGCATTATAGGCATGGGCGAGAAGGCTGAGGACCGATGTGGCATGTTGGTGGCACTTGCCAATCTTGCACCACACCCCGAGTCGGTGCCCATCAATGGACTGGTTGCTGTGGAGGGCACGCCAATGGAAGAACAGAAGCCTGTGCCAATTTGGGACATGGTGCGCATGATCGCCACCACACGTATCGTACTTCCAACCACCACCGTGCGCCTGTCTGCAGGTCGTACTCAGATGACCGATGAGGGGCAGACACTCTGCTTCCTTGCCGGTGCAGGGTCCATTTTTGCTGGCGATAAACTGCTTACAACACCCAATCCTGACTTCAACAGCGATATGACGCTCTTCGCGCAGCTCGGCCTGCAGCCTACCAAGCCCTACAAGAAGGGGGGAAAGCCCGCTGTGGACGATTCGTACCGTGAGCGCGAAGGAGCAGGGGAGAAGCCCAAGTGGTCGCGCCCTGCGCACACCATAGCGCGCAATGAGGAGAAGGCTGTGAAAAAGGCCCGTCCTACCGAAGTCTGAGGCATGGGTGGCCTTGATGCCATGCTGTCTGACAAGCTTACGCAGCGCAGTAGCAACGGACTGCTGCGCTCGTTGCGTGTGGCCGATGGCAAGGTCGATTTCTGTTCCAATGACTACCTCGGCTTTTCCCGTGACCCCGAACTGAGAAGACGCATCCGCGAAGCAGAGGAGCTGTGGGAGGGAGGAATAGGGAGTACTGGCTCACGGTTGCTCTCCGGGCACTCAGCTTTAGCAGAACAGGCTGAGCAGCGGATCGCAGCTTTCCATGACAGCCCTGCGGCACTCATCATGAACTCGGGGTATGATGCGAATCTCGGCCTTTTCTCTGCTTTAGGAAGAGTGACTAAAGTTATTGTTTATGATGAACTTATACACGCATCAGTGCACGATGGAATGCGCTTATCGAAGGCCAAGTGTATCCCATTCAGGCACAATGACCCACAGCATCTTGATGAAGTGCTGTCGGGAATAGACGGATACGCGATCGTGGCAGTGGAAAGCATTTATAGCATGGATGGTGATGCCTGTGACCTTGTTGCTATGGCCGATGTATGCGACAGGTACGGGGCATCGCTCATCGTGGACGAGGCCCATGCTGTGGGGCTTTTCGGTGAGCAGGGTAGGGGCTTGGTGCATCAATTGGGGTTGCAGCAGCGTGTATATGCCCGGCTTATCACCTTCGGCAAGTCCCTTGGATGTCATGGGGCAGCGGTGCTCGGTAGCGAGGCGCTGAGTCAATATCTGGTCAACTATTCACGACCGCTCATCTACTCCACATTCACCTCACCCCATGCTCTCTTTAGCGTGAAATGCGCGTATGACATGTTGTCATGTTCAGCTGATAAAATACACTGCACCAGAGTATTGATAGATTCACTTAAATCAAAGCTCACAGATCTGAGAGATGCGCACATCATCGCAAGCGAGAGTGCCATACAGGCGTTGGTGGTATCCGGTGCTGAACGATGCAGGGCGGTGGCACAGCAGGTGTGGGAAGATGGATTCGATATCCGCCCAATCGTTGCCCCTACCGTGCCGATAGGGGCTGAGCGTATACGCATATGTCTTCACGCGTTCAATACGCCTGAGGAAGTGACGGCACTGGCGAAATCACTGCGTGCTGCACTGGAGCATAACGCCTAATGGCTCTCAGTCGTCAAAGCCTGGATTGCGGTCGTTCTGAACAGGCATGTAAAGCGGGTTGTAGATGCCCTCTCCACCGTCCACACGGAGTGTGACTCCCGTGATGAATGAGGCGGCAGGAGAGAGCAGGAACACCAATGAAGCGGCTACCTCGGCCTCGGTTCCCAGCCTGAATGTCTGATTGTGCTTTCCGTAGCTTCTCACGAAATCCTGAAACTCCGGTGCGTAGCTGTTGAGTCCGCTGCTATCGATGGTACCGGGTGCCACGCTGTTGATACGCACCCCGTTGCGTCCCCATTCGTTGGCCAGGGTCACGGTCATGTTCTCCACGCCTGCACGCGCAGCAGCAGAGTGTGCCATCATCGGGAATCCGTTGCGATTGTTCATCACTACGTTGACGATGCTGCCCCCGTGCTGCCTCATGCTGCGGTTGTATACCTCCTGCGTGAGGAAGAATGTCCCTTCGAGATTGGTCTCCACCACGGCTTTGAATCCCTTTCGGGTGATGAGCTCGGCCGGAGAAGGAAACTGGCCGCCACCATTGTTCACCAGCAGATCGATGCGCCCTTGTGATTTAATGATAGTATCTACGCAGGCTTTCATACTATGCTCCTCGCGGATGTTGCACTCCAATGCTATGGCATCGCTGCCATCGGCCTTGAGCACCTCCAGCCCTGCGGTAAGTTTATCCATTTTTCGGCTTGCGATGACCACCTTGGCACCCAGCACACCCAGCTCACGCGCAGTGCGGAGACCTATACCCGTGCCACCACCTGTGACCAATACCACCTTGCCGTTGAAAGCCCCTTCTTTGAAAATCGTGTTGACCATGATTCGGTGTGTGATTTGAATGGTTGGGCGACAAAGAAAGGGCATAGCTCCAATTGCTTGGTTTGCCTACTTTTCAGCCATGAAATCTGAATCACTAAAAAGGCGGTTGTTACCGCTGTTCAGTATCATCGCCTTGGCCTCAGTTTTAGTCTGGGGCGGTTGCAATGATGACCAAGAAGGCCCTTTGGACTATTCACGTCCATCATTGAGCACCGACCCCCAGATGTTGGGGGATTGGTTTGAGCAATTGACCGCGCTGGTGCGGCTCAGGGAGATCAGCAGCCCAGAGGCTTCCCGAATCTTCGCCTATGCGAGTATTGCTTTCTATGAGGGCTACGTCAATAGCGACCTGGAGATGCGCAGTCTGGAGGGGCAGATCGATGGGCTATTAGGGCTGCCCCGTCCTGATGGCTCTGAGGTGGTAAACCATGGTATTGTGGCAGAGGCCGCCATGACCGCGGTCTTGAATCACGCATTTCGTAATGAAGGTGCATTCGCACTTAACGTGATCCGCTCCACATACCAGAACCATGAGACCCGCTACATGGACCTTGGTATCACACGCCCTATCGCGGACAGGTCGAGACTGTTGGGAACTGAGCTGGGGGAGGCCATAGTGGCATGGATGGAGCAGGACGGATATGTTGAGGTTATGGAGTGTCAGTGGTCTGGCTTCGATGGTGACAACACATGGCAACCCACCCCGCCTGCTAACCTTGATGCCAGTTTGCCCTGTTGGGGCGAGTTGCGTCCTTTCACTTTCAACGCGTCTCAGATGGGACAGATATGTCTCACCTTTTTGCCTGCACCCGTCTCTAACGATGTGCAGTCGCCCTACATGGTTCAGGTGAGTGAACTGCTGGTGGTTGCAGATGAACTCTCAGACGCTCAGAAGGCCGTTGCCCTTCATTGGAATGACGGCATTGGCACCTTTACCGCTCCGGGACACTACATGTCCATCTTCCGTCAGCTTATTGAGCAGCACCAACTTAACGGAAGGCAGACCGCCACAATGTTCGCGCAGCTTTGCATCGCGATGGCCGATGTCAACATTGTCGTTTACCGCGAGAAGTATATCCACGGCCGACCACGCCCCATCACTTTCATCCCCACCATAGGTTTCCCCGATTGGCAGTCTTTCAACGAGAACCCGCCCACACCGGAATATCCAAGTGAACGTGCGGCTCTTGGTTATGCTGCCGGGCAAGTGTTCACCAACATTTACGGCAATCTTGCTTTCACAGATGACAGTCAGTACTTGTTTCAGCTACCAGGACGGCAGTTCGCATCGTTCAACGAGATGGCAGCAGAAGCTGGAATGGCGCAAGTCTATGGCGGCACGAATTACCGCGCCACGGTCGAGGCCACGGAATATATTGGCCGCTGCATCGCACAGCGTTCCAATGCATTGTTCATGAATCAGTAAGGAGCTTCGCTATTGGCCGTAGTTCTGCCTGAACCACTCCAATGTGGGAATCATGCCCTCTTGAAGCTTGATGGTAGGGTTGTACCCGAGGTAAGCCTTGGCTTTGCTGATATCGGCCAATGAATCACGGACATCGCCCTTTCGTGCCTCACGGTAAATAGGCATGATGTCAGACCCAACGATCTCTCGGATGGTGTGGAAAAGCTCATTGACCGAGTACCTCTCACCACAGGCGATATTGTAAACCTGACCAGTGGCGCCATCAACCTCAGTAAGCATGGCGCGGACATTGGCCTGCACCGCATTGTCCACAAAAGTGAAATCTCGCGACTGTTCCCCGTCACCATTGATATAGGGAGCCTTTCCTTTCAGTAGTGCGTCCATGAAGAGTGGGATGACAGCCGCATAGGGTCCCTCAGGCTTCTGATTAGGGCCGAATATGTTGAAGTACCGCAGCCCGATAACCTCCATGCCGTAATTCAGCGCATAGACGCCTGCATATACCTCATTCACAAATTTGGATGCTGCGTAGGGTGAGAGTGGACTGCCGATGTGCTCCTCCACCTTGGGCAAACGCAGACTGTCGCCATAGACGGACGAGGAACTGGCATATACAAAACGCCTCACCCCTGCGTCTTTGGCGGCAGTGAGCATGTTCAGGAAGCCAGTCACGTTGGCCGCGTTGGTCTTCAATGGGGTTTCAATCGAGCGCGGAACTGAACCAAGCGCAGCCTGATGCGTCACGTAATCTATGCCCTCACAGGCAAGCATACAGGTCTCCGGGTGCGTGATGTCCCCTTCGATGAACTCAAAATCCTCTCTGCCTATGAAAGGTTCAATGTTGGTCATACGGCCTTCGGAAAGATTGTCCAGCACTCGCACCTTACGTGCCCCGCTCCTCAGCAGATAGGCCACAATATTGGAACCAATGAACCCGGCACCACCAGTGACAAGGAATGCAAGGTCTGCAAGGCTGCCTTGGTGGTGGATATCAGTTCTCATTCAGTCGATTTTCTTTAGAAAAGATGTTTCTCAGCGTGATAGGACGAGCGCACCAGTGGCCCGCTCTCAACAAATCGGAAGCCCATCTCTTTGCCGAGGGTCCCATAGTGCTCGAAGGTCTCAGGGGTGATGAACTCGGCCACGGGAAGGTGGTTCTTGGTAGGCTGCAGATACTGCCCCAAGGTCAGGATGTCCACACCTACCGAGCGCAGGTCTTCCATTGTCTCAATGACCTCTTCCTCGCTCTCTCCCAATCCGAGCATTACGCCCGATTTGGTCTTTAGACCGGCATCCTTAAGTCGTTTCAGCAGTTCCAGACTACGGTCATATCGCGCCTGGATGCGCACCTCACGGGTAAGTCTGCGCACGGTCTCAAGGTTGTGTGACACGATCTCGGGTGCCACATCGATGATGCGCTGAAGATTCTCCCATTTCCCCTGAAAGTCGGGAATGAGGGTCTCGAGCGTGGTGCCAGGGCTGTGCTTTCTGACCGCTCTGATGGTTGCCGCCCATATTTCAGACCCGCCATCAGGCAGGTCATCGCGGTCAACCGAGGTGATGACAGCGTGCTTCACGCCCATCAGCTTGATGCTCTGAGCCACGTTGTATGGTTCAGCGATGTCCACCTCCTCAGGTCGTCCGGTGCTCACCGCGCAGAATCCGCACGAGCGGGTACACACATTACCGAGTATCATGAACGTGGCCGTGCCTGCACCCCAACATTCGCCCATGTTAGGGCAGTTGCCACTCTGGCAGATGGTGTGCAGCTTATGCTCTGTAACGATTTCGCGTACCTTGAGGAACTCCTTGCCTGTGGGCAGTTTTACCCTCAGCCACTTGGGCTTGGGAACCCTTGCCTGGGTGGCTTCCGTTGCTGTTATAGAATCGCTCATTCGTTCTTTCTGTTGGCGAATTTCCTGTACCAGCGCGTTCCGAACTGCAAGCTGACATAGAAGGTAAGGAAATAAGGGTCGTTCTGGAGCCTGGCCATCATGGGGATGTCCTGCACATAGTAGTCGATGATGATTCCGGTCTCGATGGTGCTGATGTTCTTCTGCTGCTTCGCGTAATCGAAGCTGAACCCGAAACGTCCATAAACTCCGGGGTAAAGCCGCATTTGATCAATTCCTTGAAAATCAGAAGCGCGGCCGAAGATGTTGTCCACGAAATGTCGTTCGGGATCATAGCGCTCAGTAGCTATGAACTGATAGGGGATGGATGGATAGCCTATTTCAAGATAAATAGGTTTAGCCCATGCCACCGAAAGTCCACCAATGTAGAGATAGCGCACCTCAACGCCTTTGTCAAACCGTGCGTACATCACGTTGTGGCGTCCGTAACCAAGCCTTGTCACGACCACCTGGTTGAGCTCACCGTAACTGTAAGCGCGTGTATTGTCATACCAAGGATTGCTGGACCGTATTTCTTTGGGATGCTCCATGCTGACGGCCTCAAGCTCAATGACACGCTTGCGCATGAAGGTCTTGTTCTTGCTTCTTCGGAGAATGGCCCCAAAGCCCTGAGAGTGAAGCACGAAGCCACCGGTGAACTCTTGTTTTCGGAGCACCTCCTTGTCATCGAAACTACGGTCTTTGATGCGGTCGGCCACTGAACCTGGCGGAGCGGAAGGCATGGCTGTCGTACCTTCGTCCTGCGCAAGGATTGCTGCCGGCAGAAGGGCTAAAGCCAAAAAGGCTGCGAATGCAAACGTCCTTGCACGAATCATCTGTGCAAATTTACAACCCTATGCCATGGCCACAGCGACATCTGTCATCGTTTACAAAGGAGAGCTCAGCACCGATGCCGAACATCTGAGAAGTGCAACGGTCATCAGAACAGACGCCCCGATAGACAACCACGGACTGGGCCGCAGTTTCTCGCCTACCGACCTGCTTGCAACTGCCTTGGGTAGTTGCATGCTGACCATCATAGGCATTGAGGCTCGGAAAATGAGATTGGACATGGACGGCACAAAGGCCACGGTTACTAAAGAGATGGCCTCAAACCCTCGAAGAGTATCGAAAGTGCGTGTTGATGTCGAAGTATCCAACACTGAACTTTCTGGTGATCAGAAGGCTGTACTTGAGGATGCAGCATTGAACTGTCCCGTTGCAAAAAGCCTCGCAGAGCACCTGAAGCAGGAGGTCACCTTCACCTATGGGCTACTGTGACTCAGGCCCGGACAGCATTCACCTCAATGGTGTCAGCCTTGCCGTAAGCTGGACAGCTTTCATGCGACCTGCACGATGAGATGAGCGCGATTCCGAATGCTACGGCAATGATCAGAGTGAGAGAATTTTTCAAGACCTTGAGTGTTGAGCGATGAACCTGTGTGTGCAAATGTATTCGTAGACGTCAGTTGATAACGAACCGGAGGGCCAAAGGTTCCCTCATAGTTTTCAACAACCCTCGGTTAAATTTACGGCTTTTGTTGAAATATGAATGGTCTACTTGAACGCGTTGAAGAATCGTGGGCCGAACTTCTCGCAGATGAGTTGGGCTCGGATTACTTTCAGGCGCTGTGGGGATTCCTGTCGGAGGAATACATGGTCTCAGCGGTCTATCCGCCACTACCACTGATTTTCTCAGCGTTTGGACGGACTCCGGTGCGGAAGGTCAGGGCGGTCATTATTGGTCAAGACCCATATCATGGTCCGGGACAGGCCAATGGTCTGTGTTTCTCGGTGAATGACGGGAATAAACATCCACCCTCGCTTCGCAACATTTTCAAAGAGTTGATTACCGATCTGAATGTGTCCCCGCCAGCATCCGGTGATCTAGGTGCGTGGGCCGATCAAGGCGTTCTGCTGCTCAATGCCACACTTTCAGTACGTGCCCACGAGCCGGGTTCGCATCAGGGAAGGGGATGGGAAAGGTTCACGGATGCCGCCATATCAAGGCTCTCGCGACAGCGTGACGGCATTGCCTTCTTGCTTTGGGGGAATTTCGCGCAGCAGAAAGAGGAACTGATCGCCAAGGACAGACGGCACCTCATACTCAAGGCCGCGCACCCATCACCCTTATCTGCACACAGAGGATTTTTCGGATGTAAGCACTTTTCGCTGGTCAATTCGTTCTTGATGGAGAGCGGTAAGTTGCCGATTGACTGGTCGCTCGGATGAACATGCTCCGACTGTTATACATGGCCCTGATGCTCGTTGTGCTGCTGCCTTCATTGGCTGTGGGGCAGTCATATCGGCTATCGGTGCTGTGCGACAGCTCGGCCATAACCCAGAAGGAGCTTAAAAAGATTGTCCGCATCAGACCCTATTACGCGGATTCATTGGAGGTGTTGGAAACACTGAACTTGCTTGCCGATGGCCTGATAGACCGAGGCTACTCTGGAGCCTCCATCGACAGTGTTTCTTGGAGTGATAAGCATTGTGAAGCGCACTTGCATGTGGGCAGGCAATACGTTTTCAAGAGAATAGAGCCAGGCAATGTGCCACCGGAGATTCTGAAAAAGGCTGGTTTCCGCGCCAAAACCTTCGAGGGAAGAGCATTGAGGCCCGCTCGGCTCTCATTGTTAAAGAAACGTATCGTGCGTTACTATGAGGACCATGGATACCCTTTCACTGAGGTTCAACTTTCTGAGATACGACTGGATGACGACTCGCTCACGGCCTCGTTGCTATTGAATCGGTATCGTGAATTCCGTATCGATAGCATCTTGGTGAAGGGCCGCTCCAAGATCCGGGAGAATTACCTGCGGAACTACCTGGGCATCAAGCGAAATGAACCTTACAATGAGAGCAAGGTGAGCAATATCTCCACCAGACTCCGCGAGATACCTTTCGTGAGCGAGACGGAGAAACCACAGGTGATCTTCAATAAGGACACAGCCACGGTCTATGTTTTTCTCGACAGAAAGCGCGCCAGCCAGTTCGATGGGATTCTCGGTATTCTGCCCGATAATGCGGACCCCGGCAACGTGCTGATCACTGGTGAGATCAACCTGAAGCTGCTCAGTGCGCTGAACCGCGGGGAGTTGATCGATTTCCAATGGAGAAAGATGCAGGCCCGCACGCAGAACCTGAATATCCATGTGGCGTACCCATTTCTTTTCAACACCCCTTTCGGGCTGGACGGCACATTTGAGCTGTACAAACGTGATTCGCTGTTCCTCAACCTCAAGGGCGTGATCGGGGTGCAGTATCACCTGGTCGGGAACGACCACATCAAGGTATTTGCAGACCTGCGAAGCACAGACATACTGGCACGATCGATGCTTCAAGGTTCGCAGACGCTTAACCCCGACAATGTGGATTCGCGCACGCAACTCTTCGGTTTCGGCTACCGGATGCAACGGCTGGATTTCAGGTTGAACCCGCGCAAGGGGCTCGACCTTTACGCGGAGGCTTCGGCTGGCAACAAGCGCATCATCTTCGACTCGGAACTTGGTGAGCAACGCTATCAGGGACTCTCTGAGAATTCATTTCAATTGAATGTGATACTCAATGCGGACTATTATGTGCCCATACCCAACCGAAGCACCCTGAAAGTGGGTGTGAAGAGCGGCATGATGCGCAGCGAGAGTCTGTTCGAGAGCGAGATGTTCAGGATAGGCGGGCTGCGAACCTTGCGCGGATTTGATGAAGAGGCATTCTTCGCGGACCTCTATGCCATCGGAACTGTTGAGTATCGGTTTCTACTTAACATGGACAGCTACATCTTCGTGTTTGCGGATGCTGCATACTACGAGAACCGCGCTGTGAACAGACGCATCACAGACCGCCCCATCGGCTTTGGGCTTGGCATATCATTCAGCACCAAGATCGGTATCTTCTCACTCACCTACGCACTTGGCCGTCAGTTTGATAATCCGATCGATGCGCGTGCCGGAAAAATCCATTTCGGCATTGTGAGCTTCTTTTGAAGCATCAGCTTTTCACTGGCTCGGAAGGACGGAAATCATAGCCTGATGGCCGCTGGAAAACCTTGAGATCGAACAGCGGTGCGGCCGCGATGAAATGGTCGAACAGATCGCTCTGAATGCCCTCGTACTCCAGCCACGCGGTGGTAGCAGTGAAGCAGTAGACTTCCAACGGGATACCGAATTCTGAGGATTCGAGCTGCCGTACCATCTTGGTCATGCCCTGATGGATGCGGGGGCTGGCTGAGATATAGTTCTCCATGTAAATGCGGAAGACCCCGAGGTTCGTCATGTGCCGCCCGTTGATGGGATACGTCTTGTCGGCCTTGCGGTCCTCGTTGTACCTTTCTATCTCCTTGGAGCGCGAATCGATATAGTCTGCCAGAAGCTCGAAGCGTGCAAAACGCTCCAGCATCTCCTTGTCACAAAAACGCACAGTGGACGAATTGATCAGCAGTGTTCGCTTGATACGCCTGCCACCAGAGTCGCTCATGCCCCGCCAGTTCTTGAACGAGTCGGATACGAAAGCATACGAGGGAATGGTTGTCAGCGTCTTGTCCCAGTTCTGCACCACGATGGTCGTCAGCGTGATCTTGATCACATCGCCATCGGCCTGATACTTCTCCATCGTCACCCAGTCGCCTACGCGCAGCATGTCATTGGCAGAGATCTGGATGCTCGCCACCAGCCCAAGAATCGCGTCCTTGAAGACGAAAAGCAGCACAGCCGCCACAGCACCGAACGCGCTGAGCACCACCAGCGGTGATTTCTCAAAAATGACAGAGAACAGCAGAATGCCAGCAATGAGATAGGAAACCAACTTGCCTACCTGCACATAGCTCAGAATGGGCTTGTCTCGGAAATAGGCAGACCGCTGCGAAAACTCGTACAGCGCATTCAGCAGCGAACTGATGAACCAAACAATGGTGATGATGACATACGTGTTCACCGCCTTCGAGATCCACGGCAAGAACTCAGTGAATCCGCTGAACACATAAGGTGCCCCGAGATTAATTACGATGGCAGGCGCGATGTGGACAAGCGCATTGAACACTTTTTTCTCAAAAAGCACATCGTCAAGATCGGTCTCGGTGCGAGCTACCGCTTTCTCTATGGCACGCAGTACCACGCGCTTGGCAATTACATCCGCAAGCCAAGCGAAAAAGATAAGGATTATTAGATCTATGCCTAGGGCGGTTATGGATACCAGATTCTCCGGAACCCCTTTTGCAAAGAGCCAGTTGCTCATCCAATGGTCAAGGTTGAACTCCTTGAAATAATCCATGCGTTGCTGTTGGGCGGCAAAGGTAACTTTTCAGAACCGGGTTCAATCCTCAATGCGATTGATGCTGTAGCCCACAATGCTATGTGTGTCTGGGCCTTTGTACACGCTACCGTTCATGCCCGAATAGTACGTACCGAAAATGATGCCTCGCAACCCGAAGTTGAGCTGCCGGAATGTTGGGCCCAGAGGGCCATTCATTCCGTGGCTTTCAGCCATCTGGCCGACCAGCCAGCGCAGCACGAAACCAGGCATCATCGACATGATGGCAAGAAAAAGGCCAAGGTCACCGATGTCTGATGGCGGTGCGTGCTCCAGCGCGATGTCCACGTGCTCTACGCAACCAGTGACGGAATAGGGTGGGAGCACCCCGTCACCAGGGCACAAGATGTCCCCAATCCTGTTGAGGCCGCGCACTGCCGCCTCGCTGATGTAATTGCTTGTCCGGCTCATTGGGCTGTGAGTTGTTCGCTGAGTTTGAGAGAAAGGGTCATGGCTGTTAGCGATGGGTTGATACCCGGTGCGCTGGGGAAGACCGATGTATCCACTATGTAAAGATTTGGATGCCCGTGAACGCGGAACTCCGGATCCACAACGGAACTCTTTGCTTCCACTCCGATGCTGCAACCGCCCATGAGGTGAAGACCGAAGAAGAAGGGCGATTCGATCACCTCTTTCGCGCCCTGCGCCAGCAGTATATCGCGGATAGTGTTGAGGCCGTCCTGCCTTCTGCGCTCGTCCTGCGCGGTAAGGGTCTTGTGAACAACGAGGTTCCCTTTCTTGTCGAGGGTCATCTCACCGCCCTCCGGCTCATCGCGGATGGCGGTTTCCAGTGAGTTGAGATTGCGATAATTGCGCATGATTCGATGATGCTCTTTACCGAACGAACTGAACAGGAATGCGGTAGATACGGGTCCAGCGAACACGTTCTCCAGCTTGAAGCCGCGCTTGCGGAAGCTCGGGTCGGCACTTGCCACCGTTTGGAAGGAACCTTTCCAAGCGTCCATCGGCTCATCGAAGAGTCCGAACATCATATACTGAGGATGCTGGCAGAAACCCAAGCCAAGCGCTGGCAACTTCTCTTTAAAACCAGAGGCCAGCATCATTTTAGTGCTGCCGAACGATCCTCCACACAGTATCACCTTTGCTCCCTTCAGTTCGGTCTTCTTACCTTTCTCTGTTCCGAAGACCTGCACGTGGTCTGCGTGATGCGCGATGCGGCCCACCTCGAACTCCGATCGTATCTCCAGCCCCTCCTTCTCCGCAGGCTGAACACTGGTGACGAGCGAGCTTTGCTTTGAGTCGCGGAAACAGCCACCCAAGCAGCCAACGCAGTCATTTCCGCGCTCCAAGGCGCAGTCGCCCATACCTCTGCGCAGGTATTTCCATTTGTGGCCGAGCCTATCCATGCCCTCGCAGAATTTCTCTGCATTGCGATTGCGGTCGCTTTCAGCGAAGGTGTTAAGTGAAAGATGTCCCTCTGCTTTATCATACAAGCTGGTCATCTCGTCCATATTGAAGAAACCGACCCCTGAACGTTGCTTCCAGTCGCTGACGGCATCGTCATCGAAACGATCCATCAGACACTGGTTAACGATGGTGGTGCCGCCCACGCATTTGGCCCTGAGAAACGCAGTGCGGGCCTGCGAGTCAAACTCGATGCCCCCGCCCCAGAACAGCTGTGCCGAGAACGCGATCTCCGATTTCGGGAAATTGTTCTTGCGGTAGAACTTACCTGCTTCGAGCAGCACCGTCCGTGCTCCTGACCTGTTCAGTTGGCGGGAGAGGATTCCTCCGGCCGATCCCGAGCCTATCACAATGAAATCGTACATCATTGACGCTATTGATCTGTTTGCGGCCATGATGAGCATCTCAAAGGCCAGTTGGCGAATTTGCCAAAAAGAACCGTTCGTGCAGGTCGTTCGGACTTCATAAATGGCCTGACCAACGATTTTTCATCAAACGAGAAGAAGATTCTATTCACTTTTGAGGCGGAAAATGAAGAGCATACTGTTTTATGGCGCAGGCGCGGTCAATCTCTCCCTACTTGGATGGATCGCACAGGAATCCCTTGACTTGACCGTTCTTGCACGGGATGCGACCGCTGCGGCAATCACTTTGCATGGGGTTACAGTGCGGTGCAATGGGACAGTGGTGACCGCCAGACCTCACGTGGTCACAAGCCTCAAAGGTCTTTCACGGCCGGATGTGGTCATCATCGGGGTGAAGACCTACGCGCTTGAAGAGGCCATAGAGCGTATAAGGTCAACTTTCGGAAAAGATGTGCCAGTGGTATCGGTGCTCAATGGCATCCGACACGTTGATCTGCTCCGGTCGAAATTCTCGCAGCCCATGTTCGCCACCATCTGCTACAACGCCTACCGGGATGAACCTCACGCGGTAGTGGCGATGTCGCGAGGTCCGGTGGTGTTCACCAAGGCAGGCAACACGGCTCAAAGTGTCAAGAGCTCGGTTTTTGCTCTTTTCAAGGGAAAGGTGGAAATCTTCGAGGGCCGCGATCCCATGGATGTGGCCTGCAACAAGCTCATCATCAACCTGACCAATGCTCTTATGACCATGGTTGCGTTTCACGATCACCGGGATCGTGAGCTGTCCGACCTACAGTTCATCACATCGCGCGTGCTTTGGGAGGGAGTGCAGGTGATGAAGGGCAGCGGTATCAACGAGGTTGCTGTGCCCGGTGTGCCGTCCTGGCGACTCTTTTGGCTCAGTAGGTTCTTGCCCCAATTCATTACAGTGCCCATTTTCAAGAAGAAAATGAAGGTGTCAGCCATCAACAGCATGGCTCAAGACGTGCAGCGTGGCAGCGATACCACCGAGATCGAGGACATCAACGGGCGGCTGTTGCTGCTATCGGAGCGCACGGATGTAAAGCCTACGTACAACCAAGGACTCTATAATCTATTCAAGCAATGGGTCGCTTCGGGCGAAGCACCTTTGACTCCTGCGCAGGTGCGGCAGCGGATCAGGGTCGCGGCCAAGAAAGCATGACCGATGGATTCCATGCCACCGAGATGTAGCCTGTACTTTTGTGGCGTTCCAACTTCAGATACACCATGATCCTGCCTATTGTCGCCTACGGTGATCCCGTCCTGAAACAAGTGGCCGAGGACATCGAGCAAGGTGACCCCTCGCTGCCAGAACTGATGGTCAACATGTTCGAGACCATGGACAACGCTCATGGTGTGGGTCTTGCAGCACCTCAGATAGGCAAGAGTCTGCGCCTGTTCGTGGTCGATGCCAGTCCGTTCGCAGAAGAACATCCTGAACTCGAGGGATTCAGAAAAGCATTCATCAACCCTATTTTATTGGAGGAAAACGGCAAACCTTGGCCTTTCAATGAAGGCTGTCTGAGTATTCCGGGCATCAGGGAAGATGTGTTGCGCAAGCCGGAGATATTGCTGGAGTACTATGATGAGAACTGGGAGCTGCAAGAGCAGAAGTTCGATGGCATGGCCGCCCGTATCATTCAACATGAGTATGATCACATTGAGGGTGTGCTGTTCACCGAGCGTATCTCAGGGCTGCGCAGGAGGATCATCCGCGGAAGGCTCAATGACATTACCCAAGGCAGGGTCGATGTAGACTACCGGATGCGGTTCTCGCGCTGACCTGTCAACACTTGGGCGTTCATTAGTCCATAGACCTGATGAGAGAACGGATGCCCACTCAGCTACATTTGCCACGATGAACCGCTTGAAACCATACATCCGGTGGGCGCTGCCTTACTTGCGCAACAAGTATGTGGTCACCGGCCTGATGTTCGTGGTCTGGATAGGATTCATTGACGACAACAACATCATCTCTCAGGTGAAAGGCCGCATGAAACTGGCCGAGGTGTACCGAGAGCGTGAGTTCTATCTCAAAGAGACCAAACAGAGCAGCGAGGAACTGAAACTCTTGCAGAATGACAAGGTGCTGCTCGAACGGTTTGCAAGGGAACGCTACTTAATGAAACGGCCTGATGAGGACATCTTCGTCTTCACTGTGGAAGACTGAACTTGATGAGACTGCTTGAGACTCTCTGCGCTATTCATGCACCCTCTGGTGACGAGGGAGCCATGACGCGCTTCATTCTCGATCATGTGCGAACCAACGCACATCAATGGAAAGTGCAGCCAAAGATTATCGCTGGGGGTCATCTTCATGAGAACATCATCCTCGTGTTCGGTGAACAGCCCCGAACAGCCATTTTCGCCCATATGGACAGCATCGGTTTCACGGTGCGATATGACAACAAAGTGGTCAAGGTGGGCGGTCCGGTCACTGAGGACGGCATTAGGCTCTGCGGCACGGATTCCAAGGGTGTGTTCGAGGGTGTACTTAGAGTGGAGCAGGAGGAAGGTGGTCTTTCCATTGATGCTGACCGACTGATAGACCGGGGTACGCACCTCACCTTCGTACCCGATTTCCGCGAGACGGAAGACTCCGTGCAGTGCTGCTACTTGGATAATCGGCTCGGTGTGTGGAACGCACTGCAAGTGGCTGAGACACTCACTGAGGGCATCATCGCATTCAGCACACGCGAGGAACACGGTGGTGGGGCGGTGGCATTTCTTGGTCGTCATATCTTCGAGACCTACGGTGTGAGCCGCGCGCTCATCTCGGACATCACGTGGGTCACGGAAGGCGTGCATCCAGGAGATGGCGTGGTCATCTCTATGCGTGACAGAGGATTGCCACGAAGGATTTTCTTGGATGAGGTGGTCAGCCTTGCGCACGAAAGCGACATCCCCTTCCAGCTCGAAGTGGAGGGGTCTGGAGGTAGTGACGGGCTTGAGCTACAAGCTTCGGCCTATCCGTGGGAGTGGGTGTTCATAGGTGCGGCAGAGGACAATGTTCACTCTCCCGATGAGCTGGTACATAAGCGAGATATTACCGCAATGGTGAATCTGTACAGGTATCTGATGAAACATCTGTGATTTCTTTTATTGTTGATAATCATATAATTGAGTAATATCATTTTATCTTACAAATGAGGTTTTCTGCTCCTGTTGCTTTACGTGCCTTGACCGAGCGGACGGGAGGTGTTTTTCATGGAGACCCGTTGTTGGCCATCACGGGCATCAACGAGATACATCGTGTGGAAGATGGGGATGTCACGTTCTGCGACCACCCCAAGTACTACCGCAAGGCATTGGCTTCAAAGGCGACCGTGGTGATTGTCAATGCGGATATGCCCTGTCCCGAGGGCAAGGGTCTCATTGTTCATGATAGGCCATTCGATGTGTTCACTGCCCTTTGCAAGGATTTCAGAGCACTGGAACTCCAAGACTCGATGAAAGCGGATGATGCGATCATTGGCGATGGTTCTCGGATCTTTCCCAACGTCTTCCTGGGTCGGAATGTGCGCATAGGCCACGACTGCATCATCCATCCTAATGTAACGATCATGGACGGCACTGTCATTGGTGACCGGGTCATTATCCAGTCGGGCAGCGTTATCGGATCTGATGCCTTCTACTACAAGTCTCGTGGCCGTTACGACAAATTGCATTCTTGCGGGTATGTCGAGATAGGCGATGATGTGGAAATCGGAGCCTGCTGCACCATAGACCGCGGAGTGACCAGCGTGACAAGCATTGGCCGTGGCACCAAGATCGATAATCAGGTCCATATCGGGCATGACACGGTGGTAGGACAAAACTGTCTTTTTGCCGCTCAGGTAGGCATAGCCGGGGTGGTGAATATCGAGGACAACGTAATACTTTGGGGGCAGGTGGGTGTTCAGAAAGACCTGACCATCGGCAATGGAGCAGTGGTGCTTGGGCAGTCGGGTGTGGGCAAGTCGCTGGAGGGCGGGGTCACCTACTTCGGCAGCCCAGTTCGTGAGGCCCGAGAAAAGATGCGTGAGATTGCGCTCATCAAGCAGCTGCCGGAACGGTTGGCGCGGCTTTCTTAATGACTCAACCACTGATGCGCGGTGTGTGAAACACGCAAGGGCATACGTGTTTTAGGTATTGGTCGTGTTTAACCTATTGTTGGTCTAATTGTTGAATTAGTGCCATCATTCACAGAAGAACTTAGAAGCGTCAATTCGATGAAATGGCTGACGTGAGAACCGAGCGTAATGAACAGATCATTCTGGACACCCTCCGGATAGCCAATTCTGCGCTTAAGCTTAAAAATCTCAAGCTCAACTCGTTGCTTGAGATCACCAATGCCATCAACAGCAATTTCTCCAGTAAACAACTGCTGAAGATTTTTGAGTTCGTGCTCAGGAACCAGCTAAGTATCGGGAGGTTGCTGTATTTCACAAAGGACGACCACGGATGGTCGATGGCCATTAGCCACGGTGTGGCCCAAGGAACCAATCTTCCATCAGTGGCTCAGGACCTGCTACCTTTCAAAAAGGTGAAAGAGCTGAAGGCAGGTGAGGAGCCGCTGTTCGGTCAGTTTGAGGTGGTCATCCCAGTGATACATAAGACCGAGCCGCTGGCGTTTCTTCTTTTAGGTGAGATAGATGAGCATCTCATTGAGAACACCAAAACGAAGCACATCCCGTTCATCCAGACACTTGCCAACGTCATAACCGTAGCGATTGAGAACAAGCGATTGCACCGCGAGACAGTAAAGCAGGCGGGTGTGCAGCGTGAGATGGAGCTTGCCAGTGAAATGCAGGCGATGCTTTTCCCTCGCAGGCTTCCAGACAACCAGTATCTGCGCATGGCGGCTTTGCATCAACCACACTCAGAGGTGGGGGGCGATTACTACGATGTGTTTGAACTTGGGGCCAATGAGATTGGTTTCTGTATGGCCGATGTATCGGGAAAAGGTGTGTCTGCCGCCTTGTTGATGTCGAATTTTCAAGCGAATCTGCGTGCGCTTTTCCGCTACGAGACCTCACTTAGCGACCTTGTGCAGGAGCTTAACGGAAAAGTGATCAGCAATGCAAGAGGTGAGAAATTCATCACCCTGTTCATAGCGAAATACAATTACGTGACCCGAGTGCTGCAATACGTCAATGCTGGGCATAATCCGCCCATGATGCTCAGTGGAGATACCATCAGCATACTTAACACCGGTTGCGCGGGTCTCGGCATGTTAGATGAACTTCCAAATGTGAAGGAGGGAATCGTCATTGTAGAACCTGAGTCGCTGGTGTTCTGCTACACGGACGGTGTGGTGGAACTGCTCGATGAGCGCGAGAGGGAATTCAGTCAGTCGAGGCTCGAACTTGTGATGATCGATTGCCAGCAGCGCAAGCCAAAAGAGGTGAATGACAGCGTTATGATGCGGCTCCGCGACTTCAAAGGCGATTGTCCTTTCGTGGATGACATCGCGCTACTGTCAGTTCAATTTAAGTGAAGCCACCAGAGAGCAGGAGGCTTAACTGAGTGCTTCAGCTTTTCTTCTGCTTGATGCCGAAGAGCATTCCTGCTCCTACGAACAACACAAGCAGCACAGAACCCGCCAGTGAGTATTGCTCACCCGTGGCATAGACCTTTGGCTCGAACTTGAATTCAACACTGTGTTCGCCCGCTGGCAAAGACATGGCTCTCAACACGTAGTTGGCCCGGAAGTGCGGAAAAGGTTCACCGTCCACATACGCATTCCAGCCGTTGGCAAAATAAATCTCTGAGAACACTGCCAAACGAGGCTCTGAAGCCGTGTAGCTGTACTTCAGGTAATTGGGCCTGTACTCCTCGAAAGTGATGGCGGCTGCACTGTCAGGGACGATGATCGGGTTTACCAGCTCATCGGCAAAACGCTGGTCGATGATGGCCGTTTGCCGGGCATTGAAACCCAGACGGCTCAACGCTGCAAGCTCGGCATCGGCATCGGGCACGAGGCTCACCTCGTCCACGAACCAAGCGTTACCAAGAGCCATGGGATTTCGCTGCACTTGAGGTCCTTGCTCGCTGCGCGTAATGAGGTACTTGGTGTTCAGCATGTTCAGCACCTGCATGTTGTTGCGGCTGATGCACGAGTCTATCAGTTCCTGATAACGCTTCAGCTTCGCACCGTGGTAGCCACCTATGCTCTTGTGGTGGTAAGATGTCGAAGCATCGTTGAAGGTGCTCACCGTCAGGTTCATCACCCGGAAATTCGGGTCAGGGTCGGAGAGGATCTGAAGGTCGGCCTCGCTCGGTGCGAACATCGCCTTGTTCTGCCGCGCACTGACGAAGTCGTCATTCTTCAGGTAACGCTTGTCCACCTGCCAAAGGTCTCCCAGCACAAGCACCGCGATAGCGGAAACCGCCAAGTTCGGCTTCATTTTGCCGAAGGCAGAAAGCCACAGCAGCCCAGCTGAAACCGCAATGAGTAGGAGCGACCTGAGGGCATCGGCACGGAACAAAGATTGACGGTCGTCCAAGAGGGAATCGACCAGCCATTCAGGGTAGCCCGCCTGCACGAGCTGACCGTCATTCTCAGAAGTGAAATCATGGAACATGGTCGGCATCAGTGCGAACAGCAGGCACAGTCCACCGGTCACACCGCCTGCGACATATAGTTTGTTGAGCTTCCAGGTCCTGTTATCCTCCTCCAAGAATGCCTTCAGCCCCATCACGGCAAGGATGGGTACCACCACTTGCGCGATCACCAAAGTCATGCTCACAGCGCGGAACTTGTTGTAGCCCGGTACATGGTCGAAGAAGAAGTCGGTGACCATCGCGAAGTTGTGCCCCCAGGAGAGCACAATGCTCAGTATGAACGCTGCCAAGAGCCACCACCTGTCCATGCCTTTGAAAACCAGCATTCCCAGCAATGCGAGGAAGCAAAGTATGGCCCCCAGGTAGACAGGGCCGCTGGTGAAAGGCTGCGTGCCGAAATAAAGCGGCATGTTCTCTATGACTCGCCTCGCCTGCTCCCGGGGAATCCGATTGTCTATCAATGCCTCATAAACATTCGATTTCTCATCGAGGCTGGCCGAGCTCGCCCCGCCCATGAAGTTCGGAACAAGAATGGTGAAGGTCTCGCCTACGCCATAACTCCAGCGTGTGGCATATTCTTTCTCCAGGCCCGTGCTTTCCTGCTGCGTACTCAGTTCACTCTTGCCACGCATGGTCTCAGCACCGTAGTCGGCCGTGGTCCAGAGCGCGGAGATATTCGGCCCAATGGCGATCAGCGCACCGATGACCAGCATACTTGTCGCCTTGGCAAAATGTGCGAGTTCTCCTTGTTTCCCAGCTTCGATCAGTTTCACAAGGCCGAGCATCAGCACGACCATCAGTAGGTAGTAAGTGATCTGCAGGTGGTTGGTGGCAATCTGGAGGGAAAGAAAAAGGGCGGTCAATGCCGCACCGAGCAGGTATTTCCCACGGTATGCCAGCAGGATGCTGCCAAGCACAGGGGCCATGAACGCCATAGCATGCACCTTCGAGTTGTGACCCGCCTCGATGATGATGACCGAGTAACTGGCGAAAGCGATGCCGAATGCGCCCACCAGAGCATACCGCCAGCTCATTCCCAGCATGATGAAAAGGAAATAGGACCCTGCCATGAGAAGGAACAGATAATTGGCCGGGCGTGGCAGCCCGATGTTGAACCAATTGACAATGGTCTTGCTCCAATTGTTGGGGTAGAGCACCGAAATCTGGTAGGCAGGCATGCCACTGAACATGCTGCCCGTCCAAAGCGGTTCTTCCCCTGACGCCTCACGGAAATCAACGATTTCTTTGCTCATCCCTTTGAACTGGATGATGTCGCTCTGCATCAGCTCCTTGCCTTCAAGCAACGGCTGCATATAAATGATTGACAGGCCAATAAAGGCGAGCAGTACTAAGAAATGGGGAAGGAGGGATTTCAGTCGGTCGGTCATTTTGCAAGACTTTGGCTGCCTGCAAGTGCCTGACAACCTTGAACGTTGAACATTAAACTCTTAAACTCAATTCTTGACCTCCTCAAACTCCACGTATTCGCCATCGTCCTCGGCCACGGCAGGGCTTTTCGCTGTTCCTCGCTGCACCACCACCTCGCCCTCCTGAAAAGCGGCACTGCGTTGCTGTTGCTGCTCGTAAGCCCGCTTCATCCGGTCGTTCATACTGCTTTGTGCCTTTTGTGCGGCTTTTTTGACCAGCACAGGAAAAAGCAGCCTGAACAGCAGCTTCCAAGCGTAGTAGAGGGCAATTAGAAAAAGAAGGGTCTTTAAAGCTCCGGTCATCAGTGGCCGACAAAGGTAGGGCAGGCAGGGTGGAGACGCATACTTACATCAGGACTCAGACTTTCGAACTCACCAACTTTCGTGTGTGGAAAAAACGGTATCATTCCTTGGCAAATGCCCTGCCTGATGGGGCGGAATGTAGCGGTTATCAATTACACCGTGTGGATAAAAATCAGATCGTGCCCGTCATGCCCCCTGTACCTTTGCCCAATCAAATTCTAATGATGCACGCAATGAGAAAAGCAATACTCGTCTTCACCTTTTCAACTCTTCTCTTCAATACATCCCATTCACAGAATCCTCTGCCTAACGCTGGATTCGAGGAGTGGAATGACTTCACTGGTGGATTGCAAAGCACTTACCGTGAGCCTATGGGATGGAATTCTGCCAATCAGTGCTCAGAGCTCATCGGCACTTATTCTGTAAGCAGGACAGATGACTCCCATTCGGGAACTTACGCTGCTGAATTGCGCACCCGCAATGCTTTCATCGGAAGTGTGCGCATCAATGGGTTGATGTCCACGGCCGATGTCATCTGTGGAGTGAACTCAGGAGGTATCGATGGTGGCATAGCGTCTGATCTTATCCCGGATAGCGTGGTGTTCTGGTACAAGTATATCCCAGCAGGGGTAGATACAGCCTATGTACAGGTGATGCTGTTGAGCGGTAACGATACGCTTTCCTATCTGAAGGGGCAGATCTATGAGACCGTGGATGTATGGACACGTGCATCATTCGCTATCCCCGCTCCGACAGGTACTCCAAGTGTGATCAGCACTTCTTTCAATTCAAGTTGGGGTGATGGTGCGCAAGGCCAGGCGGTGACCAATTCCAATTTCAAGGTGGATGATGTGGAGTTTGTTTTTGCCACTGGAATCAACGAGAACATGGAGGCGAATGTGGATGTTTATCCCAACCCGATGACCGATGTGCTCAATATAAGGTTGCTCACTGCCTCTGGTGCACAGTTTGAGCTGCTGGATGCCACAGGAGGAACCGTGATATCCACAGTAATGTCGCAGATGGAGAACCGCATTGATGTGAGTCGCCTTCCTCAGGGCATCTACATCTATCAGGTCCGTGGTATGGACGATGTTGTACTTCGCACCGGAAAGCTGATGAAAGGGCGTTAAGCACCTTTTGCGGAATCAAATAGGAGAGAGGGGCACCTTAAAGGTTCGCCCCTTCTTCTATGAAATGCACAAACATTGAAGGAATGAGTTTGACCCGAAATATTCTGCCCATTCTCTTTGCGCTGAGTCCAGTCCTGTCATTTGCCCAACAGGGAACACTTGCCGGAAATGTATTCGATAAGCAGACGCAGGAGACGCTAATAGGTGCCAGCGTGGTGATGATGCAGGACAAGGCGCGAGGCGCGGCTACCGACCTCGATGGTAATTATCGCTTCCAGATGCCTGTCGGCACACATCGCATCGTGTGCTCTTTCACTGGTATGAAGGCCGATACTGTGACCGTACAGATATTCGATGGACGCGAGACCCGCTGGGACTTCGCATTGGAGAACTTTGCGGAGCAGCTTGGCGTGGTGGTCGTATCGTCCGGCCGCTATGAGCAGCGTTTGGAGGAGTTGACGGTGTCCATGGACGTGCTGCGCCCGGAGGTCATCACCGCCAAGGCTGCCACCAATATCACCCAAGTGCTGGAGCAGACCCCTGGCCTCACCATCATGGACGAGGAACCGCAGATACGCAGTGGCAGTGGTTATAGCTTCGGAGTGGGCAGCCGCGTGGCGATCCTGGTCGATGACCTCCCGGTGATGAGTGGTGACATCAGCAAGGTGGAGTGGAGCTTCATTCCCATGGAGAACATCGAGCAGATAGAGGTCATTAAGGGGGCGAGCTCGGTGCTCTACGGTTCATCGGCACTGAGTGGTGCCATCAACGTGCGGACTGCCTACCCGCGTGACGAGCCGCAGACCAAGGTCATTCTATACACCGGATTCCGCAGTGCCATACTTGAACCTGATGCCAGTGGTGGAAGGCGCTTCGCCAACTTCTTCGGACTTGATGGCAGCGCAGCCAACGGAAAGAAATGGTGGGACGGGGTGGCCAACATCAGCGGCATGAACTTCTTCCACTCCAGAAAGATCAAGCAGTGGGACGTGGTTATCGGGGGCAACTTCAACTACGACTTCGGATACATTGGCCCGCATCCTCAGGGTTCGGTTGATGCTTTGGGCGATTCCATCCCCGACATCTTGAACAATGACGTGAGGGAGGTGCGCGGGCGTATCAACTTCAACCTTCGCAGAAGGAGCAAAAAGGTGAGCGGACTGGCTTATGGGGTGAATGGTAATTTCATGCGCAACAGCAAGAACTTCTCGCTGGTCTGGAATTCCAACGAGAACAATCCCAATGGGCGTTACCTGTCCTATCCGGGCACCATGACCCTTACCGAGATCACCACTTTCTACATCGACCCGTTCATCACTTACGTGACCTCACGTGGCGTGCAGCATTCTTTGAAAACAAGAGTGCTTTACACGGACAACGACAATTCGATGGACCAGTCGAGCCGCAGCACCGTTTTCATGGGTGATTATCAGTTGCAACGCACATTGAGCAAAATGCGCGAGCTCAATGTAATCGCGGGTGCATCGGGGAGTTATACCACAGCCGAGTCGGAGGTGTATGTTGGCGGAAACCCGAGCGGTGATAACAACGCCAAGAACTTTTCGCTCTATATGCAGTTCGATAAGCGTTTCTGGAGTTCGCTTAACCTGTCACTGGGTGTGCGTGGCGAGTATTTCCAGATCAACGACCTTGAGTTCGTGGTAAGACCCGTTTTCCGCTCAGGACTTTCTTTCAAAGCAGGCAAAGCCACATTCATCAGAGCATCATTCGGGCAGGGATACCGCTTTCCGACCATCGGGGAAAAGTATATACTTACCGTCAGCGGTGGTCTTGGAGTGTTCCCGAATCCCGATCTGCAGCCAGAGACCAGCTGGAACCTCGAAGGTGGGGTAAAGCAAGGTTTCAAGATCGGCAAGTTCTATGGCTACTTCGATTTCGTGGCCTTCTGGCAGGAGTTCAGGAACAGTGTGGACATTGTGATGGGAAATTACGGTGACGACACATCACTGCCAGGATTCAAGTTCCTGAACACAGGTGACAACCGGGTGCGAGGCATAGAGGCATCCATCATGGGAGGCGGTCAGCTTAACAAGGATTTCGGGTTGACTGTTGTGCTGGGCTATACCTACACTGTGCCCGAGAGTCTGAATCCGGACGAGATATTCCATGTCAATAGGCGCACGCTTACCGGAGAAGGTGATACGCTCGTGATCGTGCAGGAGTTCTCGCATTACAGTACTTCTATCGACTCAACCAATATTCTGAAGTACAGGTTCCGCCACCTCGGCAAGCTGGACGTGGAGTTCTCCTACCGTAAATGGTCAATGGGTTACAGCTTCCGTTACTACAGCTTCATGGAGAATATCGACCGAGTTCTCTACGATTTAGATATTCTGGAGCCCGGATTGAATTCGGGAATCATCGAGGATAGAGGTGATCGCGTTTTTATAAATGATCGTGGCAGACCTGAGTGGGAAATCAACCGAGATAAGAACAGCATGGGCGATTATGTGATGGATGCCCGTATCAGCTTTCAGGCCACCAAATGGCTCAAGGCGGCATTCATCGTCAACAATTTCCTGAACAACGAGTACTCGCTGCGCCCCCTGCGCATGGAGCAGCCGCGCACGGCCATGCTCCAGCTCTCGTTCACGGTGTGACGGCCCGCACCCGCAGGTCGCGCACGCGGACGGGCTTCTTGGACGGGTTCCAGACGAAGGCCTTGAGGTCTGATGTTCCGTGCTGCGTAGGGTCGTAGGTCATCAGCACGCTCATTCGGTGCCAGCCGTCCGTGCTTTTCTCTTCTGCACCGAACTGTTCGTTAAGCAGGTAATCGCCATCGTTGATGAACGATGCCACAAGGAACACCTCGTTGAGACCGTCCTCAGCGCGCACGTGGGCCGAGATCTCAAGCACGGTCTGCTCACGGAAGCTGCCGTCTATCGGGAAAAGAATCATGGATGAGTACTCCCTGTCGGCATCCAACAGTTCGCCCTCCTCACCGAATTCACGCTCAAGCACGGGGGGCGGCACTGTAAGGTCGAAGGTGTAGAGGTTCATTCCCTCCAAATGATGTTCCGCTACCAGCTTGCAGTGGGCTTTCAGGCTGTCTATGCGGTCAAATTGATTGGCCTCGCTGGGCTGCGCCTCGATGAAATGCACGCGGAAATATCTCGGATGCGCTGAACCTGGCTCGATGATGTCATGCCAAGCGGTAAAGATGCGGTTCTTCACGAGCAGCGGCTGGGTGTTCTCGTGGTCTCGGTAGATGTCTCGGTCGTAGTGGTAAGCGAAGGCGTACATCTCGTACCAGGGGCACACAAATGTGGCTGTACGAACGCCTTCGTCACTTCTTACGATGGAGGCAGCGGTACGCCAGTCCTCACCAGAGGTCACTTGCCAGCTCATCTTCTCACCGGTGTTCCACAGCACAAAGGCAAACAGCGGCCACCTCAGCCATTCCCACCGTAGGGCATCGAGTGAAACGGCCAGCAACACCGTCATACCTACCTGTGCCGACAGCACATACTTCGCTTGAAAGATGGGGTCTGCCACTTGAGAGAACAGGAAATTGCACGCCACGGGCATCAGCGTCCAGAGTACCGCGAGGCCCATCCTGTTGCGCAGAATGCGAGGCCCGAATGCCAAAACTGAAAAGCCACCCAGCAACGCAACGGCCACTTGTAGCATGAAAAGCCGATTGTCAACACTGCCATTGAGGTGGCGGATGGCCAGCATCAGCTCCTCGACACCGGGCGGTGGCAGCCATGTAACGATGTCGCCCTTGAAGTATGGAATGCTCACATACCAGACCACATAAACCGCAAACGCACCGACCAGCCCGGTGATGGCCTTTCCCACCGCCAGCAGGTCCTTGTGAACATGCAGCAGTAGGAAAATGCCCTGTGCCGGCAGGTTGAAGAGGGCGGTAGGATGCGCGTAGATCATCAAGGCAGTGAAAAGTCCATACAGCAAGGCTTTCCACCAAGATGGCTTGCGCAGCAGTTCCATCAGCAGGCCATAAGAGCATATCATCAGGAACACCATCAGCGCGTAAGGCCGGGCGTTGTGCGCAAACTTCAGCTGGATGGCCGATAGCAGGAAAAGCGCTGAGGCGAACAGGGCCGTGCGCATGTTCATGTTCCTTCTCAGGAAATAGAAAAGTGCGCCTCCGGCAATTGACGAGAACAGCAGACTGAACCAACGCACAGCCGTCTCATGTATACCAAAAAGCTTGATCCAGCAGGAAATGAGGATGTTGTAAAGTGGGGGATTGGGGTCCTCTGCCGCACGACCGATGATCTCGGGCAGGGACTTCTGAGCAAACCAAGTGTGGATGGCCTCGTCCAGGTCGAAGCTGCTGTGACCGAGTTCAGGAAGCCGCACCAGCAGGTTCAGCAGCACAATGACGG
This sequence comes from uncultured Chryseobacterium sp., assembly GCA_964500205.1. Classification (GTDB taxonomy): domain Bacteria; phylum Bacteroidota; class Bacteroidia; order UBA10329; family UBA10329; genus UBA10329. Next base: position 199,022 of record CAZCNS010000003.1, read on the forward strand.
ACAATATGACCCTGTCTGCCGTCCTCACGCTCAGTCGGTGATGTCGTTAGCTACACCGGCTGAGATCCAAGTGAGCAACTCACCGTTCTGCTCGTAGATCAAGATGCCCTCCAAGCGGTCGTTGCCGCTGATGAACTGCTTGCTGAGGTCCACGCCCATCACCATGAATGCGGTGGCAAAGGCATCTGCCGTTGCGGCATCGGGAGCGATGACGGTGGCACTGAGTACATCTGTGGTGGCCGGCCACCCCTTTCGAGGGTCGATGGTGTGGCCCATCTTTCGGCCATCCACCTCGATGTACTTCCTGTAATTGCCCGAAGTGGCGAGACCGCGGTCTTTGAGGGCAAGACTCAATGACAGGTCACGGTCAGGATTGCCATCGTCCTGTGGTCGGTCGATGCCTACTTTCCAAGACGTGCCATCTGGCTTGCTACCTTTTGCGAATATCTCACCACCTATTTCTACCAAGAAAGAGGTACATCCACGGGCAGTAAGCATTTGCGCCACTGCATCGACAGAATGTCCCTGTGCAATGGCATTCACATCCAACTGCACGCGCGGGTCGGTCTTAGTGAACCGCCCTTCCACAAGTTGCAGTTTATCGGGACCAATGAACGCCAGGATGCTGTCCACCGTGGCGCTATCCACGGCCGAGGCATCCCATCCGTTGCCGAACCAGAGGTCCATCAAGGGTTTAACGGTGATGTCAAATGCTCCATTGGTAACAGCTGTCACGTCCATCGACCTGCTCACCACATCGGTGAACCACTCCGGTTGCGGGGCGTCTGCGGCCCTTCCATCGTTCCATTTGCTGATGAAGGAGTTGTCCTGATAGGTGCTCAACACCCGGTCGTAGGCCGCCAACACGCTGTCGATGGCATACTGAAGGTCGGTGCCGTCATTGTAGTAGATGATGGCATAGGTGCTTCCCTGCGCGTATCCGCGCGCCTCCATCCGCTTTTGAGAAGAGCAGCCAATAGCTGCAAGTAGCACGAGCAGCAACCCTGCATGCAATGCAGACCTCATTTCTCCATGGTCAGAGTGTAATCCCACTTGGTAGTGCCATTCTCCTGAAAAGTGAAAGTGGCCTCCTGTCTGTTGGTGAGATTGACATCACGGTTCCAGATCATGTCCGGTTCATTCTGCCGGTCAATGATGATCTCGTTGTCTGTGGCCGTCCATAAGAATGTCCCGGTCTGCGTGTTCGTATTGCCTCCGAGCTCAAAGCTGTAGTTCTGGAAACCCGTTCCGTCCTCGTCAAAACGCACGGTACCTGTGGGACTGTTGTCGGTAATAGGAAAGGTCGGGACATTGTTCACGTAGAGCAGTCCCCTTACCTTGGTCACCTGCCAGGTGCCGAACAGCGCGGGGTCAAGGTCTTCCTTGTCAGCACATCCGCTTAGGATGATCGCCACAAGAGTGAATGCGAGCAGAGGGATTCGTTTCATGTTGAGAGGATTTGGATGGGCGAAGATAGTAGTGGCTTTCACAGGTCTCGTCATGGCCCGTGGACGCATCAGGGATAACTTTGCCGACACATCCATCGAGACATGCGGAGATTCATACCGTGGCTGTTCCATTTGATCTTTTTCCGGCTTGGCCCTTGGAAATGCGACATGCGTCTGCCTGATGGGTTGCGTAAAGCGGTCATTCTGGCAGTGCCGCACACGGCCAACCGTGATTTCCCTGTGGGCGTGGGTGCCAGCTACACTATGACCGGCAGGTATGGTTTTCTCGGAAAAAAAGAGCTCTTTGATGGCCCCTTCGGATGGGTATTCCGCGCTGTTGGAGGTATTCCCGTGGACCGTTCCTCGAGTCACAACATGGTGGATCAGGTGGCCGCATACATGGATGCACAGGAAGAGTTCTTTCTTGTAATGGCACCCGAGGGCACCCGCAAGCGCACGGAGCGTTGGAAAACGGGCTTCTACCAGATCGCCAAGAAACTGAATGTCCCCATCGTTCTGGGCTATATGGATTTCAAGAAAAAGAGAGTGGGCCTCGACCGCGTTCTATACCCCACATGGGACGAGGATCGCGATTTTGCAGAGATCGAGGCGTTTTATGGCACTATTACTGCTTGCTACCCTGAGAAATACAACCCCAAATTGAGATGAACACACACGCCCAGCAACTTGTACTTCCACGCGAACTGGTGCTTGCCGAGCAGCTCACCTCGCTGCTCGATGACCGTTTCAGGGTGCCTGTCATCGGCATCCGTTTCGGCCTCGACCCGCTTCTCGGTTTCATCCCGTGGGCGGGCGACATCCTCTCGGCCAGTGTATCGCTTCTCATTCTGTCGGCCTTTATGCGGCATGGTGTGCCCAAGAGACTTATTGCCAAGATGGTGTTCAATATCATCCTCGACCTGATGGTTGGTGCAATACCGTTCCTTGGCGACCTTTTCGACATCTATTTCAAGGCCAACAGGCGCAACATGCGCATGGCCAAAGAGCACTTCGCATCCCGCTGATGTTCAGTCATTCCACAAAAGTTCGGGTGCGCTATGGCGAAGTGGATCGCATGGGCTATGCCTACTATGGCAACTATGCGCTCTATTATGAGATAGGCCGTGTGGAGGCCATGCGCGCCCTCGGGCTCGATTATGCAGACATGGAGGAGCGGGGTATCATGATGCCCGTGGTAAGGATGGAATGCCAATACCACAGCCCTGCGCTGTACGACCAGGAGCTGACGGTTACCGCCTCAGTGCGCGAGATGCCCCGCGCCCGCATCGACTTCCACTATGAGCTTCGCAATGCCGATGGCCGAGTTATCAATAACGGCATGACCCAGCTGGTCTTTGTGCATCGCGACACCATGCGGCCCACGCGCGCTCCGCAGTACTTTCTTGATGCGCTCTTACCGCATTTCAACTCATAATAGGGCCTTGAGCTCCATTAGGCCGCCTATGCGCAGGTGACCATCGTCAATCGGGCCGTGGTCTGCGAAATGGATGGCCTGCCAACCCGCCTGTCTCGCTCCGAGGACATCGGCTTCAAGGTGGTCTCCGATCATCAGGGAATTTTCAGGCAATGAGGCCGCTACATGCTCCGCAAAACGGAAGATCCCGGGGTCGGGCTTCTTAACACCTGCCCGCTCGGAGGTGACGACCTCATTGAAATAAGGCCGCAGTCCGGTAGATTCAAGCTTGATGTGCTGCACCTCTTCAAAACCATTGGTGATGATGTGCAGCTCGTAGCGCCCTCGAAGATGCTCAAGGACCTCGATTGTACCTTCCACAAGGGCCGTGTTGCGTGGACTGATGCGCACGTATTCCTCTCCCATGGCATGCGCCATCTCCGCATCGTCCAACCCGAAGTGGCGCAAGCTGTCAAGGAATCTCCCTCTGCGCAGCTCTGGCTGAGAGACCTGCCCCAAGCGGTAACGCTCCCAATACTGCTCGTTCACCTGTTCATAGATCCGCAGGAAAACAGAATCGTCAGCACCTAATTCGCGGTCGAGACTGAAGGCACGGTAAAGCTGCGTGATGGCGTTGCGCGAGTTGGTGTCAAAGTCCCACAGCGTGCGGTCAAGGTCAAAGAATACGTGGCGGATGCCGTTTAACATTGCTCAGAACATCACGACCACCGAAGATACCAGCACCGACCAGCACATCACGGATATGATAAGATAGGGCAGTACCTCACGGGGATTGTCAAAAAAACGGGCCGCGAGGAATGTTCCCACCGGAATCGATAGCATGGTGGGTGTGATGGCTGCCAGACCGATGATGCCGTAATCGCGTTTCACCCTCACGATCAGGCGGTTCTTCCAAGTGAATGAACGTTTCTTCTTCACCACCCGGTTCGGGCGGAACCGCGCATTGAACTTATGCACGAATACCATCATGGCACTGCTCAGAAAGTAGAAGAACAGCACTCCCATGATGCCCCCGAAGGTGGTAAGCAGCAGCGTCTGCACATACCCGAAGCCGATGTTGAGGGCGGTGATGGGCGCGGTCAGGAACTTGGTGCTGCTCAGAAGCAGAACGAGTAACACCTGAAGCGCCTTTTCCATTTCGCAGTGATGAATGCAGTCGAATCAGCCTTCCTTGCCAGCGTCCTTGGCGCCATAGGCGAGGTCGCCCGCATCTCCGAGGCCCGGCACGATGTAGCTCTGAGCGGTCAGTTCCTCATCCACCGCGCCAACCCAAAGCGTGGTGTTCTTAGGCAAATGCTTGTCGAGGTACTCCACGCCCTGACGGCTGGCTATGGCTGTTACGATATGTACGTGTGTCGGTGTTCCCTTGCGGAGCAGAGCCTTGTAGGCGAGTACCATCGACATGCCTGTGGCGAGCATAGGGTCTGACAGGATGACCACTCTTCCGTCCAATGATGGGCTGCTCAGGTACTCCACGCGCACATCGAACGAACCGTCCGACCGATGATTCATACGGTAGGCAGAGATGAAGGAGTTGTCGGCATCGTCAAAACTATTGAGCAGTCCCTGATGCAACGGAAGCCCGGCACGCAGAATGGTGGCCAGCACAGGGGCGTGGGAGAGCGTGAGCACCTCGGCCTCGCCCAGCGGTGTGGTCACAGTGGCGGGTTTCCAATCCAGTTTCTGGCTGATCTCATAGGCCATCACCTCGCCTATGCGCTCAAGGTTCCTGCGGAAGCGCATGCGGTCGTTCTGCACGGTGACATCTCTGAGCTGCGCCACGTAGCGGTCAATGACAGAGCCTTTGCCTGAGAGGATGTGGGTCATTATCAGAAAGTTGGGACAGCACTGTGCGTTCAGTGCCGAGCCGTAAAGTTACACGGGCATCCCGATGGGCGTCATAAGGGTTTTGCGAAGTTCAGGGTTTCCCTGTAAACCCGATGCCAACCCTTCCAAATGCCTTTGTCACCAATGCTCTCGTTGTGCCAAAGGGTCATCAGATGGCCGCCTGTGGCTTTTACTTCGGTAACCAGTTTCGCCACCTCATCAATGGCCTCATCGGGCGAGAGGTTGAGGTAGCCGCGTAGGGTCACATCCATGCAGGCGAACGGATGCACGCGCAGGCCCGTGACCTTCTCGTTGGCGAGGTCATAGTAAAGAAAGCTGTCCGAGGTCCCGGCCCTGAATCCCGTCAGGTCGGGGTATCCCATCGAGAAATCATCAGTTATTCCAGCTTGAATTAATTCCATGTAAGTATTTGGAATCGAAATTTTTATGAAATGATGCCTACTGCTGGTGATGGTCGTATTGATCAGTGTTTCCAGTCTTCGTTTCTCTTTGATGATGCCCTGAGCAGACTGCCCATCGGCTACGCCCGGGTGTATGCCCATGTCAGCATTGGCTGCCAATCGCTTTGCCAACACTCGCATGGCGGGATGGTCATGCGGCAGGTTGCGGTCATGGGGGCCACGGTCGGCCAGCAGCATGAAGAACAGAGGGCGAAGACCACATGAGGCATGCAAGCCTTCCATGGCCTCGTAAGTATCGTAAGGGTCGGGGGTGTTGCCCAGCAGCACGTTGAGCCGCTCTCCGATGCCCTGCCCACGAAGCAGTGACCGCATGGCCCCGCCCAAGTTCAGCAGCAGCCCTTTGTTGCGGTAGGCAAAAGCATTGTCGATGTCGATGGTCGGGGTGAAACGATAGCCCCGTCTATTGAATTGCAACGCGGGATAGGCATCTTTCAGCGCATCTTGCAGCCACATCACCCAGCGGTCTATGACTGGAATTCGAAGAAAACCCTCCCTGAATGCCAAACTCTGCCTGCCATCGTAGCGACCGTGGCTGTCTGATCTACATGGCAGGTGCTCCTCATAGCGTGTCAGCAGATAAAAGCTTGCGGCCAGCGGGTCGAAGGTGAAGAGCGCACCGTCACCATCGACAGCGAATGGCAGGCGCTCACCGCTCTTGCTCAAGTCCATTGGGACTATCATAGGCCGTACGCCTGATTCCGACAGGAGTCCATGTGCCCGCACAAAAGGTAGGTCTCCAAGGGGATTTGCACCGTATTGCAGCACGGGGACATCGCTGACCTCGGCCTTGGCTGCATCTGTTGTGAAGGTCACATCGAGACCCAGCCGCTCACCCAGCAGCAGGTCTGCCACGTAGCGCAGGCGGGGCGTCAGATGGTCGGCAAGCACAAGGAGCCGCGAATTGCTCATGGTTATCTGGTAAGGCGCACCGACAAAGCTAACGGACGCGTTGTCTTATTGCCGCTGCAAGGGTCGGTTTAACCACGAAGGCGCACGAAGGAAATGCACGAAGGCACGCGAAGGGATGTATTGTTTCACGCAGAGATAAGGAGAACGCAGAGCTGCCTGATGGCAGACTTGAGTTGGTTTCACGCAGAGTACGCTGAGGTTATCGCAAAGAGCGCAAAGTTGCCTGACGGCATTTTTCACGCACGGTAAAGGAGAACGCAGAGCTGCCTGATGGCAGACTTGAGTTGGTTTCACGCAGAGTACGCTGAGGTTATCGCAAAGAGCGCAAAGTTACCTGACGGCATTTTCCACGCAGAGTAAAGGGGAACGCAGAGCTGCCTGTCGGCAGGTTGTTTTACGCAAAGACGCAAAGCAAAGGGTACTTGTTGTTGTTAAGCAAAGCGAAATCCCGCGACTGCGGGAAACACCTGAGACTGCTTCATTCCTCGCAGTGACGCGACCAGCCAGCCCCTCGTCCCCCGTCCCTCGTCCCTTCGTTGAGCGGAGCGAAATCCCGCCCAAGCGGAACATTTTCCCTCAAAGCTGTTTCTCATCCGCGAAGCTGTAGTAGGTGTCGTGGCCTACGATGATGTGATCGAGCACGGGGATGTCGAGGCTCCGGCCGGCTGACACCAGTTTGCGTGTGAGCTGGATGTCCTCATCGCTGGGCCTCACGTTTCCAGAAGGGTGGTTGTGACAGAGGATGATGCCGCAGGCCAGTTGCTGCACTGCTGGACGGAAGATCATCTTGGGGTCTGCCACGGTGCCAGTGACCCCGCCTTTGCTGACGTTCTCCAGCCCGATGACGCGGTTGGCACGGTCGGTCATCAGGATCCAGAACTCCTCGTGGGGCAGGTCGCTCACATGAGGAAAGAGGTATTCGAACGCCTGACCGCTGCTGGCGATCTTGGGCCTGCGCACGCGGTCGGTGTCCTTGCGCCTGCGGCCCAGTTCCATCGCAGCGATGATGCTGATGGCCTTGGCCTCACCAATGCCCTTGAAACGGGTGAGGTCGCGGACATCGAGCCTGCCGAGGGCGGCAAGGTCGTTGTCGAGGGTCTTGAGGATGCGCTTGGAAAGGTCAACGGCCGTCTCATCGCTGTTTCCCGAACCGATCAGGATGGCGATGAGTTCTGCATCGCTCAGCACGGAGCGGCCTTTGTTCAACAGCTTCTCCCGTGGACGATCATCCTCGGCCCATGAGCGGATGCCTTTCAATGCCTTGTACTCTTCCATTGTTGGCTTGCGGGTTTATCCTTGACCAAAACAAGTGAAAATCACGGAGAGTCAGGGGATGTTTTTTTCACGCGGAGGCGCTGCGCGGGTACTCTCAGTTTAACCACGAAGGGGCATGAAGGAAATGCACGATGGCACACGAAGGGCCGCTTCTCGTAGTTTTCACGCAAAGCCCGCTGAGGTTCTCGCAAAGAGCGCAAAGCCCGCTGCGCGGGTTATTGTTTCACGCAGAGCAAAGGAGAACGCAGAGCTGCCTGTCGGCAGATTTGAGTTGATCTCACGCAAAGACGCCAAGGCGCAAAGCAAAGGACACTTGTTGTTGTTGAGCGCAGCGAAATCCCGCCTGAGCGGGAAGCGCAGCGAAATCCCGCGACTGCGGGATAGCCTTCTTGTTCAGTAGGTTTTCAGCGGTACGGTTATGGTCACGGGGACATCGGATGGGACGTGTTCTTTCACCAGATGATGGAACTGGCGAAGTCCTCTGCGGCTGATGGCCTTGGCCTTCTTGTCCTTTGAACGGAAGAAACTCTCCCAGTGGATGAGATAGACCTGCGATGGGTCGGTGAGGCGCAGGGCAGGGGCGGGGTAGCGGCCAGGGTCGAAATCGCCTGCTGCACCGAGGAACACGGCATCCACCTGCTTGTCGGCAAGGAGCTCGGCAGGGAACAGCCCGAACGGGGCGGGGGCCATGGATGAAGAGAGGTAGAGCCGGAAATCGGGTTTGCCATCTTCCATGAAATCGACCAGAAAAGCGTGTGTGCGGCCCTGCAACCAGTCCCAGATGCGGGTAGGGTGGGCGGTGAGGTCGGTGGTGTAGTGGCCGCGCATCAGGTGCATTCCCATGACCTGCGGGGGGTGCAGCGAATGGATGGCCATGCAGCGCATGGAGCTGTCTGGAGCGTAGAGCCATTGCCCCATGCGAATGCTATCTGCCGCGAGGCTGTCCACCGCCACGATGGGCTGCGCTATGCCATAGGGGGCCAGCAGGTGCGTGCCTGTCCTGTTGACGCACATCAGCGCGTCATCGGGTATCCAGCGGCTGAGGTAGGGCAGGTCCAAGAGGTGGTCGTAGTGCGAGTGGCCAGAGATGACCATGCGGACGTTGGCAAACTCCTCGGGGCTGGTGAACCTGTTGATGTAGGCCGTGTCTGAAGATACCTGCCCGGCAAGGGAGCGCATGGGGCCGGGGTTGCTCACAAAGGGGTCTGTGAATAGCGTGCGCCCTTTGTGGTCTATGAGGAAGCAGCCGGTGCCGAGGTAGCGCACTTTCACCTCGGGGTGCGGCTGGTGGGTCACAGTTTCCATGCCGTGCATGAACTGCCGATGGGCAGAGCAGGAGGGAAGCAGCCCAGCGAGCAGGGCAAGCATGACGGCCAGTATCGGGGTGTTTGCATGGATGGTGGACATGCGCTCGAAGATACCGCTCTGATATATGTGTTCGCTGATGGCACAGGCTGAAAAGTCAGGGGCCGCCCTTTGCAGAGACGGCCCCATCCACCAACAGCAATCCATACGGTTATGCTGGCATCAGAGAGAAATTCTCCCCATTAAAGTTCTGGCCGGGGCCGATGAGCAGGTTTCGGTTCTGGGTGAAGAAGCCCGCTGCGCTGGCCTCGATGACCACTTCCACCTGTTCTGTCAGTTCGGGTATCAATAGGGTGTAGCCGCCATTGGCATCGGTGGTGGTGCCGATGGACGGGCCGCTGGGGCCATCGGCCACCGTATAGGCCCTCACTTCAGCCCCACCGATAGGAGTGCCGTCTGCCATGGCGCTGACCAGTCCTGTGATGCGTGCGACTGTGGGGTCGGGGTTGTTGCCGCCATCACCGTTGCCGTTGTCACCATTGCTGCCCCCGCCTGTGCTCGGATAGAGCTGATACTGCTCCAAGCGGGCGGCATCAGCGGCCCAGACCACGCTGGCGCAGATGTTCACGGTGCGCATGTGGTCCCACACCACATTGAGCAACGACACGCGGTCGTGCCGGCTTACCTTGCGGCCCGCCTTAGCAGCCTCCTGCAGGCCGTTCTTGGTCTGCAGCTCGGAGGCCAGCGTCTCCAGCTGGTCAATGTCAGCCTGCGTGTAGCCCTTGGCCAGCAGGGCGGGTTTCAGGTCGGCACTGTCGGCCTTGGCATAGGCCAGCTCCAGCGCCTCCTGCAATTTGAGGGTGCTCTTGGCGGCACTGCTCCAATACTGCTGCCCGAAGCCACGCTGGCGTGACTGGTCGGTCGGGTAGGCCAGCTTGGCGTAGCTCCCGAGGGCCTGCAGGGCGGCATAGCCCTGCTGCATGACCGAGTTCACATCGCCCGTCAGGATCTTGATGTCCAGCGTCACGCTCTCGTCCTTGGGAAACTGGTCGGCAGCGGTGATGTCGTTCTGGAAGGCGGTGAGCCACGTGGCATCCAGCCACGGGAAGCGGGCCGTGAAACCGGCCAGCTCTGGGGTGAGGCGGTCGTGGAACACCTGTGCGCGCTCCAGCATCTCGTCATCGGGCATTTTGAACACTCTTTCAATTTCCTGTGCCATGGTTGTATGGTTTTAGTGGATTGGACGGTGCAAAGGTGCCGGGACGCTGAAGGCGGGTCAATACAGGCAGGCGCTTGCTAAGGACCGAACGGGCAGGTGGGCACTTGGCATGATCACGGGAACGACCGGCCCGGAACTTTCGTTCCCTCCGAATGACCGCTACAGATTGCCGCATGATCGCTACAGACTGCCGCATGACCGCTACAGATTGCCTCATGATTGCTACAGATGGCCGAATGACGGATACAGATGGCCGCATGACCGTTCTAAGACCGCTTCCTCCCGCTACAGACCGCCTCTGGAACGTTACCTCTCTCTAAATGACCGTTACAGTTAGCCAAATGCCCGTTACAGCGCTCCTTCTATCTATACGGTCAAGAAACAGGGTCTGCCGATGTCCTGCTCACTCCATCGAAAGGAAATGTCAGTATCTTGTCGTGCAATTCATGTATCCCTCAATCTCCAAAGCCATGAAAATGAACCGGTCGGGCTTCGTGAAAAAGGAAGAGATGGAACAAATAGGCCGTCTGCCCAACGGCAATGCCCATCCCGTGCGGAAAATGCTGCGCACCATGGAGGTGGGCCAAGTGTTCCGTGTGGACCGCTTGGACTGGAACTGGACCGCCAAGACCCCGCAGGTTATCGTCAACCAGATGCACCGCGAAGGTGATAAGCGCTTTGAGTGCTCGTTGGCGGCTGATGACAGCGGATGGTTCATCGAGCGCATCGAGTGAGCCGCCTCACACCCCCATGAACTTCCGGGATATGCCGGGGCCTGCGGCTGTGGCCGCGGGGGGGGAAGGGTATGGTGGTTGCGCTATCTTGCGCGGTGATAAATGGCTTTAAGATGACAGGATACGAGATAGCCGAGCAGCGGATAGCGGAGGCGAAGGAGAGGAAGGAGAGCAAGTTGGATTTGAGAGGATTGGGTCTCACTTATCTGTTAGAACATATTGTGGAATTGACCCCGAAGATTATTGATACATATTGCTAATGAGCTCCAGAAAAACCTACTACCATGGCAACCCCAAGAACCAATATTGAATTCCTGTTTCAGGAGATCCGCGCTCGTCTCGAAAAAATCGGCCATCCGATTCTAAAGCATGACTGGGATATAAAGGAAAGAGAGCCGCACTTCCGACAGATTTCCTTTTATCCGAAGTCGGACATTGCTAAACTTCCTGATCTGAAGCAGATTCACTATGAAATGGTTTTTTGGGAAGGAGACTGGGTGATAGAGATTCACCCTGAGGGCAGTTTGAACTTCAAAAGAGTGGTTGAGCCAATTCTACTTGGCTTAGACTTGCCTGAAGCATATGAGCTTCATGAATGGCGATTTGGGGCGGAACCGCCTGAAAAATATGCCAATCAATTCCATAAGATCAGAAACAGACGAACCAGGTGGGTCAGCGATTCTACACCATTGCCAGAACTGGCATCTGAACTCACTGAACAGCTCATTCAAACCTATTCTGATTTTCAGAGAACCCTTGGTGACCGCATCAAAAGTTCGGTCACCACAAATCCTATCGCCCCGGACTCGAAAGAGAAGGATGCGAAGAGACTCTCGTTCACAATTCTGGAGATTGTAGTTGCCTTGGAAGAGGCCTTCTTGAAGGAGGGACATCCGCTGGCTCAGCACAAGTGGTTTAAGGACGGTGGAAACGAAGAATTCAAGCAGATCTCGTTTTTCCGAAGAGATGAGAGCAACACCATCCTGAACGGCATCCACTACGAGCTCATTCTGCGAGGTGGCTTCGCGTGGGTTGAGATACACCCAGAGTTCCCGGTAGAAATCAAGAAGGCTGCCGAGGCCGCCTTCAAAAGGATTGACCTTCCCGACCAATACGTGTTACAACCGTGGTTGTACAATGCTCCCGCACAATACAAGGGACAGTTTCATAAAATTGCTCCAAGGCAGGGTTTTCGAGTCAATGCCAAACAACCTTTCGAGAAGGTAGTCAGAGACCTGAGGAATCATTTCGCGAAACTATGGGAAGCTTTTAACGGCCCTCTTGAAAGCAGAATACTGGAGGAACTTAGTAAGAAGGACGAAGGAGGAGCATCAATCTCTGCCGATCCGAAAAAGCAAGACCACTTCTATACGCTTGATTCGGAGGTTCCGAATGAGAAGTTGGCCAGTTACACGAGGGTTGGTATTGCGTGTTATGTTGTTGCTGCTCAGGTGGGTAATCTGGTTCCGTTACAGAGGTTTTTTAATAAAGAACATCATGACCATTTGTATTGTATCAACCCTGAAAAAGAAAAACTAGAGGGGTGGGTTAAAGAGCGTCAGATGGGATTTGTCAGTCCACCTCATCTCAACACAGGTTCATTTTTCGCGCCCCTTCATAGGTATTTCAATGATGAATTGCACGATCATCTATACACCCTGACCCATCCAGTGGAGGTGTTTGAGCGCATGGGCTACAGATATGAGGGTGTAGAATGCCTTGTACTCAGCGAGCCAACTGAGAAGAATTCCGTTCCTCTCGTACTTTATGTACGTGGTAAGTCTTTTTTTGAGAAGCACCTGCTGGTGTCCATGCATGCCCCCCTGGATAGAGAATTGAAGCCTGAGTTGACAGGTGAAACTGTCTCTTCAGGGAGGAACGAATCTGAGGAGGAGGAGGCAGAAAGTAAGGGTGTTAGCGAGAAGGGCAGAAAGATAGTGCCTCGCTCCCAAGGCACTTCGCCAGCAATGCGCGATGTCAATGTCCCCCCTGCCCTTGGCGTGGAAGGAATCGCTGAGGACATGGCTGCCTTACTGTCCAACAATATCACCTCTGAGAAAGGCAACATGGTCGGCATTTTCGGAGAATGGGGCCGGGGGAAGAGCTATCTTATCCGAGAAATCAAGAAACAGGACTCAATCAAAGCGAAATTCTTGGTGATAGAGTATCACGCTTGGAAGTATCAGGACACCCCTGCATCATGGGCATATCTATATGAGGAGTTCGCCAAAGAATACTTTGAAAAAGAATCGGATTCCAGATTCTACAAGAAGTGTTTTGAACTGTACCAAGCATTTCGCCTGAACATATCGGTGTATGGTTACTACCCCATTGTTTTAACTGTACTGGGAACAGTGGTATTCTCAGTAGGTTCTTATCTACTAAAAGGACTTGAGCCTTTATTGGAAGTCCTATACTGGATTACGTTAGGGGGTTCAGCGACTGTCTTGGCAATCGTCTTTGCTGCCTATAGCCGGTATAAGAAAACCGCTTCTGACCTGTTTGGCAGATATTTCAAGCGGTCAAAGTTCAATGAACTAATGGGGGCTCAAGCAGAGATTCAGAAGGAGCTGTCCAATCTCCTAGAGCATTGGTTCCCTCTGCCATCAACTCAGAAAGAGAACGAAGTTCCGGACTACAGGAGGGTTCTCCTTGTGATTGAGGATATTGACCGATGTTCAGAAGATAAAATCATCGAAATAGTGGATTCGCTCAGAATAATGATGGACGACCCGGTCATTTCCAAACGTGTAGTGGTTCTGGCAGCCATTGATGAAAGAATTCTAAAGCGAGCAATAAATGCGAAATACCATTCCACTCTGAAGCAGGATCCCTGTCTGCTTGCCGAGGGACAAGACAAACGTGAATCAACACTAAAAGCCCTGTCAGAAGGCATCGTGCATGAATACATGGACAAGCTTTTCATTTCAGGAGTGAAACTCGGTTCGCTGGTAGAGGAGAATCGTTTGAATTACTTCGAAAAACTTGTGGAGAGTGCTACCGTTCTTGAAGCGCCAAGAACAGAAGAGGAAGACTCTACATCGAAGTCCGGGGCGTATGGAGAAATTGTGTTCAGAGAAGGGGAGTATGGAAATCGAGATGATGATGCGGCATCCGATGAATCTGAGAACGGAGAATCTATCGAGTCGGAAGAAACTGAGTATGAATTGAGAAGTGAGGAGGTGAGAATTCTCACACAGTGTGTGTCGAACTTTCATAAGGCTACACCAAGAAAGATCAGAATCTTTTACTATCGCTATCTCTTAGGTCGCACGCTCATGCGCAGACGTGGGTTATCGTCAATCGAAGACTTGGAAACATTTGCGGATCATTTGGTTCAAGAATCTACCACCTCAAATTCAACAACTATCGAATTAGCCCCTGTTGATCCAGAAACAGCTGACCATTTGAGAGATGACATGATAAATCCTGTAATTCGGGAATGTCTGCAGATGGTGGTTGCTTACTGAATGCCTTGAGTACATCGAACGTGATGAGGTGGTGAGAGATGGGAAAGGTTTTCTACTAGGCCATGTGTTCGGGTCAGGAAGAGGAGCTGGATTAGACATCTGAATGAGAAAAATCGGGATATCCGATTTTTCTACCTAATCACTTTACCCATGAGCACCTCCATCCTCTCTGAGAACTTCACCTACAGGAACGGCACTTATGCCATTGGGGTGGGGTATGCGAAAGATGGGCTGCTGGTGACGGTGGAGCAGACCGTTCATCACCAACAACATAGGACAAGCTGAGAATAGAGCACCTTTGCACTCCAGCCCACCACCATGCTGCACTCACCTCCCACGGGGCGTCACATACGCTGTGTGGCCTCGTTCGATGAACTGGTATCGGTGCCCTTTGCGGGGGAGGTGAATGCCATTTGCTGGCCGCGCGACTTGCAGGGAGACTTCTCGGAGATCGCCCACCAACTGCGTCCGAGCGGGAACATGGCGACCATTGAACCCGAGGAACTCGAGGCGTTGTGCCTGAGCGAAGATGGTGCGCTCGCCCGCACAACGCTGCTGGAAGACCTCCGGCTGCTGACGGCCCATGGCGCATCGCCTGTGCTCAATGTGATCGACCACTATGACCGGGACGACAGCTATCCGCTCTTTCCGACCGATGTGTATTCCTTTCATGTGGACCGGTCGCCCGTGCCTACTGAGACTTTCCTATGCACCTACCACGGGGAGCCGAGTGAGCTGCTGGCGAATGCACAGGCGAGACAGAAGGTGCTGATCCCTGAGCTGCGCGCGGAACTGAGAAAGCTGTACGGTGGGGAGGAGGAGGGGTTCGAGGCTTTTCTGTCGGAGCATTTCTTCGACCTGCATTACCAGCACATGCGCGATGCCATTCCGCAGAGCCTTGGTGTCGGCCATCTGTGGAAGCTGGCGGTGGACCATCCGGAGAGCAGGGTGCTGCCGTGCGTACACCGTGCTCCGTTGGAATCATCGGGACAACCACGCCTACTGCTCATCTGCTGAGTGTTGGAGACCTCAGGTGCGCGATACCTCGATGAGATTCATGTTGCCCTTGCCCTTGAGGTCGAATGTACCCATGGGTTTGAGCAGCAGTTCGGGGGAGGATAGGAGGGAGGCCGTGGTCTCGGTGACGGTGACCCTCATGGATGAGCCATTGCTCTCTACCCTGGAGGCGATGTTGACGTTATCGCCCATGATGTCGAACTGGCAGCGCGACTTGCCGACCACACCGGATATGACAGGGCCAGAGTGTATGCCAATGCGGCATTCCCAAGCAAAGGGACTGGAGTTGTTTCTTCTTGAGATGAAGTCGATGATGTCGAGACCGGCATTGACAAGGTTCTCAGCATGGTCGGATGATTCTATCATGCCAATACCGGCAGCGGCCATGTAGCCATCGCCCAGTGTCTTGATGCGCAATCCGCGCGATGTGGCCACGATCTCATCGAACTCTGCGAACAGTTCGGACAGCTCATTGACCAGGGCTGCCGGTTCCATGTTGGCGGCCTTGGTGGTGAAGTCCACGAGGTCGCAGAACATGATGCTTGTGTGCTGGTGGATGACGGGCACGTATGTGCCGGTCGATTTGAGTTCCTGTATCACGGTGTTGGGCAGCAGGTAGCGCAGCAGTGTATCAGCCTTCCTGCGCTCGGTCTGCAGGTCGAGGTGCGTGCGGATGCGGGCTTTCACCACCTGAGCGTTGAAGGGCTTGGAGATGAAGTCCGCCCCACCGATATCGAAGCCCCGGGTCTCGTCTGCCACCTCGTTGAGCGATGTGAGGAAAATGATGGGCACGGAGGCGGTCAGTTCATCGCTCTTGAGTGCTGCACAGGCCGTGTATCCGTCCATTTCGGGCATCATCACGTCCATGAGGATGAGGTCGATGGATGCATCGCGCCTCACCAGCTCCAGCGCCTTGAGCCCGTTCTTGGCCACCTTGATGCGGTAGTCGTCCTTGAGGAGCCCTGTGAGCAGCTGGAGGTTCTCCACCGAGTCGTCCACCACGAGTATGGTCTGCTTGTCGGCTGCAGTTATGCCAAAATTACTGGTCAATGGAGATCGTGTTCAGATGTTCGAGCGCCTCATCGAATTCCATTTCGCCCAGTGCGGCATGGGCAGCGCGGATGGCATCCTGATGCGGGCCGAATGTATGCTTGTCCATGGCCTCATCCAGCAGATCGACTGCCGATGGGTCATTGTCGGAGATGAGGCTTTTGGTGGAACGCAGGAGTGCTTGCAGCTCTGTGGGGGTCATCGCTACGCGTGCGGCATCACGGTCAGGATCTGTACCTGTCAGCTTTGCGTTGATCGCTTGCGCAATGGCCTCTATCTGATTGGCGAGGTCAATGGCCTCGGTGTAGAGCATGTCAGTCTCCACATCCTCACCGTTGAGCAATGACTGCGATAGGGTCCTACTGCGCTTGCCTACCTCAGTGGCACCGATGTTGCCTGCCACTCCGGCCAAGGTGTGCATGAGGTCGCCAATCTCTTTGTTCTTGCGCTCGTTGATCAGTGGCTTGAGCTGCTTTCTGACCTCACCATAGGAACCTGAGAAGGTGAGCAGGATCTTGGTGTAGAAAGCGGCTTTGCCACCGCAGCGGTGCAGGCCATCATTCACATCGATGCCGTCTATGGTCGGAAAGTTCAGGGATGCATCTTGCACCGCAGGCCCGCTATCGGTGACCTCGGGTTCCAGATGGGCATCGGGAACGATGAAATCCACCAGTGTCTGGTAGAGCTTCTTGGGGTTGATGGGCTTGGAGATGTGCTCATTCATCCCAGCGGCAAGGCTTTTCTCTCTTTCCCCTGCCATGGCGTGTGCCGTCATGGCGATGATCGGCCTCCCGCTGTGAAGTTTCGCCTCTCGTATGCGTCTGGTGGCTGAAAGTCCGTCCAATACAGGCATCTGAATGTCCATCAGCACCGCATCGAAGGTGCCAGCGGTCAGTGCGTCAATGGCCAATTGGCCGTTGGCTGCATGGGTCACATCAATGCCCACATCCTTGAGCAGTTCGATGGCCAGTTCGGTGTTGATCTCATTGTCTTCCACCAGCAGCACATGCTTTCCTTTCAGCACGGCCCCGAACCTTTCGAGGTCGCCCGATTGGGCGGTTCCGCTCAACGTGGCGAACTTGTTCTTGTAGAGGGTTTTCTGAATCGAATCGAACAGTATGGATGGACTGACCGGTTTGACGATGTATTCGTCTATGAGCGTTTTGTCGTGTGCATCCGCGTTGATCATCTCTGCATCGTAAGCGGAGACCATCAAGACGCTGGGGCTGGTCTTCACCTTCTGCATCTGAAGCTCCTGCAACATCTGCACCCCATTCTTGTCGGGCATGGACCAGTCGGTGATGATGAGGGAGATGGGGGCCAGTTTCGATGCTTCCGCATAAAGCTCAAGAGCTTCATCTGCACCTGCTGCCTCCAGCACCTCAAAGCCGAAGGACAGCAGCATGCTCTTGAGTACACTCCGTGCCGAGTCGGAGTCGTCTACCAGCAGCACACGGATACCTTCCACACTATGCGGCCGCTTGCTGGCTTTGGTATGTTCGACATCCGCCTCAGAGAGCAGCACATCGAAATAGAACTCGCTGCCCACACCAGCCTCACTCCTCACTTTCAGCTCACCATGCATCATTTCCACCAGCCGCTTGGAAATGGTGAGTCCAAGACCGGTACCACCGAATTTTCGGGTGGTCGAGATGTCTGCCTGCTGAAAAGCGGTGAACAGCGATGCCTGTTGTTCAGGCGTGATACCTATGCCGCTGTCTTTCACCGAGAAATGCACCCAGCTGCCCCCGTTCACGGATTCTTTCAGTTCGCACACCAGGACCACATCGCCACGCTCTGTGAATTTCACTGCGTTGTCCAGCAGATTGAGCAGTACCTGTCGCAGCCGCAGGGGGTCCGATTTGAGTTCGGCCGGAATGCGGTTGTCAAACTCGATGATGAACTCGATGTGCTGCTTCTTGCGCAGCTTCACATTGACCAGTTCGGCCACTTCATTGACCAACGACTCCAGATTGAAGTTGACGTACTCGAACGTCAGTTTTCCCGCCTCGATCTTTGAGAAATCGAGGATGTCGTCAATGATGCCCATCAACGCCTCGCTGCTGCGCTGGATCTTCAGTAAGTTCTCCCGCTGTTTGGGTTCCAAGGCGGTTTTCAGCGTCAGATAGCTCAACCCGATTATCGCATTCATCGGAGTGCGGATCTCGTGGCTCATGTTGGCCAGAAAATCGCTCTTGGCCCGGTTGGCACCCTCTGCCAGTTCGCGCAATTGGTTCATTTGGATGTACTTCTCCTGCACCTCAGCGTTCTTGAGGTTGACAACGTCCATCTGCCGGCCACCGAACGATGCGAAAAGCCCGAGGAAGAATGGTGCCGTGTTGATGATCCAAAGCAGAGGAGACGTCTTCTGCGCCTCTATGAGGTGTGCAACACTCACATCCTCAAACAGCACGTAGCACTGGATAACGGTGCCCATGATCGGGAAGGCACAGCCGAAAAGCGCACCATAAATGGTGTATTTGATCAGTTCGCTGGTCTTTTTCCTATTGGAGTTCCTTGTCATCACGCTCGGCTCAACATGGGGGAAATATACGCAGAGGCGTCACATTCAGGTACTCGACCGCAGGTACAAGGGCTGTTAGCAGGTCCTGAGACGGATGCGGTGGCATGTCACCTACTGCAATGAAGAGATTTTCGACCTGTGCATTCTTCAGGCGAATAGGCTCTTCGCCATTTCCTTTCTTTACCCCACCAACCACCGCTACCATGACCATCCGCGAGGCACAGGATACGATAGACCAATGGATCACGACCACCGGTGTCCGTTACTTCAACGAACTGACCAACATGGCGATGCTCACGGAGGAAGTAGGGGAGGTGGCACGCATCATGGCACGCAGGTATGGCGAGCAGTCTGAGAAGGAATCTGACAAAGGCAAAGATCTGGGCGATGAGCTGGCCGATGTGCTCTTCGTGCTGATGTGCATCGCCAATCAGACGGGTGTGGACCTCACAGATGCACTCCAGAAGAACCTTGATAAGAAGACCCAGCGCGACAGCGAACGTCACGCCAATAATCCCAAGTTGAAATGAGCGGGGAGAGGCAATCGAACTGGCAGAAGTACCGCCCCTACGTGATGAACGACATGACCTTCACGCTGGTTGTGATGGTCGTCATGTTCATCCTTGCAGGCATCTTCGTGTTCTGATTTTCACCCTGACAGGGTTTCAGAACCCTGTGGTTAGGGTCACTGTGCAATCTCCTTCTTGAGGGTCTGGATGAAGTTGATGAGCTGTATCCAATACTCTGTCTGGCCCTCAGTGGTCTTTAGTAGGCAACTGGCCCCGTGCGCACCGCCCGCTCCGGGGATGTAGGTGATCTTCTTTCCTGAGGGAATGCCCGAGGTCAGCTCCTCGATCCATTTGCGCTCAGACGCTGGACCAGATATGAACACAGGCTTGCTCAGACCCGTCACCGTTTTCTGCACATCAAGCTTGTTCTCGAAGAACTCGCCAGGGCTGAAGGCTATCACGGCCGCTACCTCATCCATCTCCTTGGCCAGTTTAAGGGCCAAAGAGGCTGAGTAGGAGCTTCCCATGATGATGACCGGCCGCTTTCCGATACCACGCGCACGGATAATGGCCGCTACCATGTCCTTCTCGGCATCGATGAAATTGGTGGGCAATTTGGCGTCCTTGGCGAGGGCAGCCGTCTCGTTCACACGGAAATTCTTCTCCTTGCCCGAGCGCAGGTCCACAGCCATGCAGTTCAGGTTGAGCTTGTTGAGGCGTGGGGCGATGTCGCGGTACTCGCCACGGCTGCTGTTGCTCTGGTGGAACAGCACGATCCAAGGATGCTCGGGTTCGGTCTCGTAGAGGTCGGCACTCACCGTAAGGCCATCCTTGGATGGAAAAACCACCTTTCGCTGGGCGAGACCCATCGTAACGGTGGAAACAACAAGCAGGAGAAGCAGCGGGAAAGACTTTCTGATCATGGCCGAAATTTAGCAAACGGGGACAAAGGCACTACGGACAGGGCTACCACTTACAACCATGATGCCAACAAAAAACCCCGGCCTTGGTTCGGGCCGGGGTTCTTCTCTTGTAATGGACAACGGGTTCAAAGCACCTTCTCTGCGAGGACCGATACCGTGTTGGAGTTTATCTCGGCCACACCGCCTGTGATGACGAAAGTCTTGACATCACCATCAATAGCCTCCACTTTCACTTTGCCTTCGGCCAATGTGGAGATGAGAGGGGCGTGATCTTTCAGCACACCGAACAGACCGTTCTGCCCGGGAAGCTGCACATGGCGCGCCTCGCCTTGAAAAACCATCATATCGGGGGTGACTATCTCTACTTTCATCCTTTTGATTCTTTGAGCGTACGTGACCGGTCTGCCACTTAGGCAGCTTCAGCAAGCAGCTTCTTGCCTTTCTCGATGGCCTCCTCGATGGTGCCCACAAGGTTGAATGCTGCCTCAGGGTACTCATCCACCTCACCGTCCAGGATCATGTTGAACCCCTTGATCGTGTCCTCAATGCTCACAAACACACCTTTGAGGCCGGTGAACTGCTCAGCCACGTGGAATGGCTGCGAGAGGAAACGCTGCACCCTACGTGCGCGGCTCACTGCGAGCTTGTCCTCCTCGGACAACTCGTCCATACCAAGGATGGCAATGATGTCTTGCAGCTCCTTATAGCGCTGAAGAATCTCGATAACGCGCTGTGCGGTCTTGTAGTGCTCCTCCCCAACGATATCTGGCGTGAGGATACGAGATGTGGAATCGAGCGGGTCGACAGCAGGGTAGATGCCAAGCTCCGCGATCTTACGGCTCAATACCGTGGTGGCATCAAGGTGAGAGAATGTGGTGGCAGGGGCCGGGTCGGTAAGGTCATCCGCAGGGACGTAAACGGCCTGAACGGAAGTGATCGAACCGCGCTTGGTAGAAGTAATGCGCTCCTGCATCAGACCCATCTCTGTGGCCAATGTAGGCTGGTAACCTACCGCAGATGGCATACGGCCCAAGAGAGCCGAAACCTCTGAACCCGCCTGTGTGAAACGGAAGATGTTGTCGATGAAGAACAGGATGTCGCGACCGCCTGATTTCTCATCACCGTCACGGAAGTATTCCGCAATGGTGAGACCGGACAGGGCCACACGTGCACGGGCACCGGGAGGCTCGTTCATCTGACCGAACACGAAGGTGGCCTTCGAATCTTTCAGACCCTCAAGATCCACTTTGGAGAGGTCCCAGCCGCCTTCTTCCATGCTGTGCTTGAAGGCATCACCATAGTTGATGATACCGGCCTCGATCATCTCGCGGAGCAGGTCATTTCCTTCGCGGGTACGCTCACCCACACCAGCGAACACCGACAGACCACCATGGCCCTTGGCGATGTTGTTGATGAGCTCTTGGATCAATACCGTCTTACCCACGCCTGCACCACCGAACAGGCCTATCTTACCGCCCTTGGCGTAAGGCTCGATGAGGTCGATGACCTTGATGCCTGTGAAAAGCACCTCGGTAGCAGTGGACAGCTCCTCAAACTTGGGGGGTGCCTTGTGGATGGCATAACCGCCCTCGTTGGAGCACGCAGGAAGGCCGTCAATCGCCTCTCCAACCACGTTGAAAAGACGACCATTCACCTGATCACCGATAGGCATGGTGATTGGGCGTCCGACCGCACGCACTTCGGTACCACGGCTCACACCATCAGTAGAGTCCATGGAGATGGCACGGACGGTGTCCTCTCCAATGTGCTGCTGACATTCGAGTGTGACCACGACCCCATCAGGGCGAGTCAATTCGAGGGCATCGAGGATCTTGGGAAGTTCGGAGCCTTCAGCGTTGAAGGTTACATCGACCACGGGGCCGATGAGTTGGGCTACTTTACCGGTCAGTACAGCCATCTGTTCGGTGAGATTAAAAACGTATGAAAAGACTTGATTTTCGGGCCGCGAAGGTACTTCTGGAAAACAGTGTTCGCAACCCCGAAGGGAATTTTGTCAACAGGACTTTTCGGGAATGTTGATAACCACTGAGAGGCCCGGCTCTCAGCGCACTGCTTTTGCCACCTTGTAGGTCTGCTTCCCTTTGCTGCCGAGCACTTGCAGGAAGTAAATTCCCGGGGCCACGTGATCGAGTCCTGTGATGCTGAAATCTTGCGCGCACATGGCGCAGGCATCCACATCCATGCGCGCCATCACCTGACCCGCCATGTTCACAAGACGGAATTCCAGCCGTTGGTCAATGGAGCTGAAATAACTGCCGTTCAGATTCGTGATGAAAGGATTGGGGTAAACACCCAACACCTCGTCCTCCTCAGGGTCTGTGGGATTTATCTCTTCGAGTAGCAGCTTGGCCATTGCGAAATCGGGAATACCGTAGCCGAGTTTGTCCGTGGGCGCATCATAAACATGTGAACTGCGCTCAATGGCCCTGAGCACCTCCATATTAGTTGCATCGGGTACACTTTGCCAAAGACAGGCGGCCATTCCAGCAAGTATGGGGCCGGAAAACGAAGTGCCGTTGGACGGGCCAACATCGCCCTGCTGTCTTCCGATGATAGCCTCCTGACCTTGGGCGCATACGTTAGGTTTTACCCGTCCGTCTGCACTTGGCCCACGTGAACTGAACGAGGCAGGCTCGCGGAAAGGGTCCACCGCCCCGATGGTGAGGATGCTGTCCGCATCGGCAGGTGTAGTAATGAACTGCCAAGGATTGTTGCCCTGATTGCCAGCACTTGTCACCACCAGCATGCCCTTTCGTGCGGCCATGGTCGAGGCAATGGCACAGGGAGTGGTGCGACCGTTCATGTCGGCATAGGTATGATCGTATGCAGGTTCGTCAAATGTGTTGTAGCCCAGCGATGTATTGAGGATGTCTGCACCACAACTGTCTGCAAACTCGGCCCCAGAGATCCAGAAGTGCTCCTCGATGGGGAACTCGCTGCTTACATCCTCCGTGCGAATGAGCAGATAAGATGCTTTCGGAGCGGTGCCCACCATTGTTCCGGGCCAGTTGGCGGCCATCGTGCTCAACACTGCTGTACCATGACTGTGGAAGCCATAGATGCTCGGTGTGCGGCCCACGGCATCGAATGTTGCAAGGATTCGGCCATCAGCCCTGAGGCTATCGAACACCTGTAGGTTGTCCGTGGCGTTGAAACCTGCATCAAGCACTGCTATCAACATGCCTTCGCCACGGAAACCACGGTCGTGCAGATTCAGTCCATTCATCATATCTATCTGATTGAATGCCAGTCCATACACCTCGTCTGCTTGCATCTCTGCATTACTTTTTGACTCAAGCAAAAACTCCTTATCCCATTTGTCATGGTCTGGAGTGGCACGGCCCACAGGTCTGCGGTCGAGCACGAACGGAAGGGCTTCGATGGCATCGAGCACAGCAGGGGAAGAGGCCCGTACTACCACGCTGTTCATCCACCGCGACACGCACAGCACCTCTGCTCCGGTGGCCACCACCTGTGCCACGTACTGCGGGTCAACGGGAAGGTCGGTAAGGTCTATGGGAATGCCCTGCCGCTGCCTTCGCTCGATCGAACGGGCAGAGAGGAACTGCTCAGGTGCGTTAACAGAATAAGGGGTAGACTGCTTGTCGGTGAATCGCACCCAATAGCGTTCTGGTGCCACCTGCGCTGTGACATTTATAGATAAAAGAAGCAGCAGCGGAATCAGCCTCATTGTCCAAAGTCTATGGCCCTCATCTCCCATGTATAGCCTATCGAATCTATCCCTTGAATGTTATAGAGTGTAACCAGTCTATGGATCAACCCGACATGCTTGGCATAGACCTCTTTGGCATAAAGCGAGACCCCGGCTATGGCAGGGCGGTCCATCTGAACCACGGTAACTGTGCTGTCGAAGGTCAAGGCACCGATTGAATAGGGTTGGTCAACATCAGTATATTGGAACTCCCAGGCAGCGGGAATGTTCTCATTTCCATAGTATTCTCTGACGCTCTGAGGTGTAGTGCGGTCATGTCCTTGCCAACGCTTTCCTTCTCTTACTGGGAAATTGTGCTTGAGGAAAATGACGTTGAATTCGTTCTGCTCAGCGAATGCCTCTGTCAGCACACGACTCCAGACCTTGATGCGCATGGGAGACACAGATGTCATGGTGCGCTCCACGCGTATGGCGTCCCTGCCGCCCTCGTCCACGAAGACGGACTCATTCAGGTCATGAAGAACGTAGCTCAGGCTACCGGATCCTATAGGGCCGATGGGGTCGTCCTGCCACATACTGTCCACTTCATAGACCACGTAAGTTCCTAACTCCGTTGGAAAGTAGTCATAGCCGAGGTCGATGCCTTCAAGGTCTTCATCATAGCAGCCAGCAAGCTGCACGCAAAGCGCAATAAGCAGCAGTGAAGGGATGATGAAGAATGACCGCATGACTTGATGGCTCAAAGTTGCGGTTTTTGGGCCTAAGTTGTTATCGTACCCGATGCAGGTCAATCAGCTGCCTTTCGCTGCATGATGAGCCACGCTCCGCGCTCCTCTACCACCTGAATGTGAGAGAACCAGAAGTGGACACGTGACACATCGCCTTTTCGTACGATGAAGTAAACGGGGCGGTCCGGATGCCCGGTGGCCAACCAGTTCACATCACGCGACCGCGGGTCGATGTCTTCGATAGCATGGCCATAGAACAGATGTGCGTAAGAATGGAAATACATCGGGCGCAGGTAGCACCGTTCACTGCTCTTCTCCTCGTAGAACTCCACAAGGTCACGCTGTGTATATGCTTCTATTTTCGGTGAGATAAATACACCTAACATCCACACAGACAATCCATTAATTACAAAAAATAGTATACTGCCAATCTGTAATTGTTGCTTAAAAAGGAGCAGGAGGGAGGCAGTGCTTCCCAGTAGGAAGAACACCCCGATCAGGGGCTCCAAAGAATGCTCAGGCACATCCTTTGACAGCATGGCGAAAGCGAATTCCTGAGACTCCAGCAAAGGTAGTAGGTGAGGTTTGAGGACATTGAACATCCCTGCGAGCGTGAATGTGGTACCCAGCAGCAGTGCCATCATGAGCATGGCGGTGAATTGTGTCCGTGAAAGGCGCCATTCACCTCTGAACGCTCGCTCCAACTGCCACGCGGCAAGGAACGTGAGCGGGAAATAGGTGAGTGATGAGTAGTGGATGATCTTGGTTTTCACAACGCTGAATACGATGAGTACCACCCAGAACATAACCTTCATCCACCTGCGATAATGCATCGCTGCATCATCATTTGACTGCTTTTTCCATCCGAAAACGAAAAGGAGAGAGGCAGGGAAACAACCGAACAGCAATACCAGCGGATGATACCAGAACGGCTGAGCATGACCCGCCTCACTCTGGGAAGCGAGCCTGAGCTGATAGGCGATGAACTCACGCACGACATGCCCGTGCCCTCTACCTATCTCAGCTATGAAATAGGAGAACCCGATGAGAAGGACCGGCATGAGGAAAAGCAGCGGGTCTATCCAACGGAGGCGCACTCGGTCACGCATCATGATTGCCAGCACCAAGGCACAGATGCCAGGAATCAGAAGCCCGACAGGTCCCTTGGTGAGCACAGCCAGCCCGATGAACACACCAGCCAGCACAATACGCCCCTTCTTTAGCGGAAAAACGTCCGATCCGACCGCCAACTGATGGATGCCGAGGAAGATGAACAGGTTGAACCACGGGTCGATGATGCCAGACCGGAAGTAGAAGCCCGGCAGCAGCGAACCCGCGAACACCCCCGCCCACAGCAGCCCGAAGCGTGTGCCGGCCAGACTGCTGCCGATGCGGAAGAGCAGAGGGAGGGTCACCGCACCGGCAATGGCGTTCGGTAGTCGTGCTGCGAAAGCACTCACCCCGAAAAGCTTCATACAGATGGCCTGCATCCAGATGAAAAGCGGGGGCTTCTCCCAGAATGGCTCGTAGTTGATCTGCACATAACGCCACTCGCCCGTCACTAACATTTCTCTGGCCGCCTCCGCGAAGTTGACCTCGTCCCAATCGAACAGGTTGACATGCCCCAGCAGCGGAACGTAACACAGCAGCGCAGCGCAGCCTATGAGCAATGAAATGAAGGTAACCTGTCGGTTCATAACGGCTTCAAAATAACGAACAAGGCGAAGGCCGTGCGCTGTTCATAACTCCGCAATAACCTCCAAATAGGGCGGATTACCTTCGCGCCAACACTTTTCAGCGAAAAAAAACACGCCATGTCAGAGACCGCTTCACAGCCCCTCACCACCGTAGAGACCGCCAAGAAACTCGGCCTGCTGCCCGAGGAGTTCGACCGTATCAACGAGATACTGGGCCGCGTGCCCAACTTCACCGAACTGAGCATCTTCTCGGTGATGTGGAGCGAGCACTGCAGCTACAAGAACTCCATCGTTTGGCTCAAGACCCTCCCAAAGGACGGCCCGCTGATGCTGGCCAAAGCGGGCGAGGAGAACGCTGGTCTGGTGGACATCGGTGATGGCCTGGCGTGCGCCTTCAAGATTGAGTCACACAACCATCCCAGCGCGCTCGAGCCTTATCAGGGCGCTGCCACGGGCGTGGGTGGCATCAACCGCGACATCTTCACGATGGGTGCGCGGCCGATTGCGCAGCTCAACTCATTGCGCTTCGGCAATCCCGACCTGCCTCGCACCAAGTGGTTGATGAAGGGCGTGGTCAAGGGCATCGGTGACTACGGCAATGCGTTCGGCATACCGACCGTGGGCGGTGAGGTCTATTTCGATGAATGCTACAACCAGAACCCTCTTGTAAACGCCATGAGCGTGGGCATCCTTGAAGTGGGCACGATGGTCTCTGCCACATCGCACGGAGTGGGCAACCCCGTTTTCATCGTGGGTTCCAGCACGGGCAAGGACGGTATTCACGGTGCCACTTTCGCATCAGAGGACATCACCGAGGCATCGGCCGAGAAGATCCCTGCCGTGCAGGTGGGCGACCCGTTCCAAGAGAAACTCCTTTTGGAAGCGTCACTCGAAGTGATAAAGACAGGCGCGGTCATCGGAATGCAGGACATGGGTGCAGCAGGCATCACCTGCTCCACCAGCGAGATGAGCGCCAAGGGCGAACATGGCATGGAAATCCACCTCGACAAAGTCCCGACCCGTCAGGAGGGAATGCTCGGCTGGGAGATCCTGCTGAGTGAAAGTCAGGAGCGAATGCTCATTGTGGTTGAGAAAGGCCGCGAGGAAGAGGTGTTGGCGGTATTCGACAAGTGGGACTTGAACTGTGTGCAGATCGGCACCGTGACCGAGGGTGGTCGCCTGCGCTACTACATGCACGGTGAACTGGTAGGCGATGTGCCCGCCCACGACCTTGTGCTCGGTGGCGGGGCGCCCGTCTATCATCGCGAGTTCAAGGAGCCCGCCTATTATGAGGAGTACAAGAAGTTCAGCATCGACAGCATCGAAGAGCCTGATTCAGAGGGACTCAAGAAGGCCGCTTGGCACCTCATCGGCCATCCTAACATCTGCTCTCGCCAATGGGTCTATGACCAATACGACAGCATGGTCGGTACCTTGAACATGAGCACCAACGCTCCCAGCGATGCAGCCATTGTAAACCTGAAAGGCTCCGACCGCGCCCTCGCGTTGACGGTTGATTGCAACGCGCGCTACATCAAGAGCGACCCCGAGCGCGGTACGGCCATCGCGGTATCAGAGGCTGCACGCAACATCGTGTGCAGCGGTGGCGAACCCATGGCCATCACCAACTGTCTGAACTTCGGCAATCCATACTCGCCCGAAGTGTATTGGACTTTTGTAGGGGCCATCAAGGGCATGGGCGCGGCATGCCGCAAATTCGAGACGCCTGTGACGGGCGGCAACGTCAGCTTCTACAACCAGAGCGTGTTCGACAACAAGGTGGAGCCGGTGTTTCCCACCCCGACCATCGGCATGGTAGGTCTGGTGCGTAGCAAGAAGGAGCGCATGACGCTGCACTTCAAGCACGCTGGGGACCTCATATATCTCGTGGGGCAGGCCCGCAACGACATCAACAGTTCAGAGTACCTCTACTCGTTCCATGGGGTGAAAGGCTCGCCTGCGCCTTACCTCGGTCTGGAGGAGGAGGCGCAGCTTCACGCGACCATTCTCGACATCATCCGCAGCGGTGTTGTGCAGTCTGTGCATGATGTGAGCGATGGCGGGCTGTTCATCAGCCTGTTCGAGAGCGCACGGGCTGGAAGGCTCGGTTTCAGCATCAGCACCGACCGCAACTTCCGCAGCGATGCCTTCCTCTTCGGGGAGAGTCAGAGCCGCGCGGTTGTCTCTGTGAGGCCAGAGCAGAAGGACGCGTTCGAGGAAAGCCTCAGCGGCCACGAGGTGCCCTTCACCCTGCTGGGCGAGGTGACCGAAAGCCCCGAGATGCTGGTCGATGGCGAGAGTTTCGGCAGCCTGTGCGAGGCGGTGAAGCTGTATGATGGGGTGCTGGCGGGGAAGTTGAGTTGAACGGACTTCACTATTTCAAAATCCATCTCACATGTCTGAAACCACTAGAAAGCAAGCCGATCACATCAGATGGATGGGGCCAGTGCTTGATGCATTGCGCCAACTTGGTGGTTCTGGCAAGCCCCGTGAAGTTGCGGACCGTGTGGCGCAGAATTTATCCCTTACCGAAAAGAAACTAGACGAAACTTTGAAATCCGGTCAAAATCGATTCTATAACTCGGTTGCTTGGGCGAGGCAGTATTTGGTTTGGGAGGGCTTGCTTGACTCTTCCAAACATGGTATCTGGACATTGTCTCCGAAAGGAGAGATTACCACCCTTTCAGATAAGCAGAGCAGGGAACTCGTCAAAAAATGGGTTGACATACATCGAAAAGCTAAATCCACGGATAGTAAGGAGGAAGTTTCCGAAGAAATCATCACAATCGATGCTGAAGACAATCTACTTGCCGAAAGGCCTACCAACCTGATTGATGTGCTGCAAAGCCTTTCTCCAAGTGGCTTTGAGCGCGTTTGTCAAAGGCTTCTGCGAGAATCAGGTTTTGAGAATGTGGTGGTCACTGGCAAATCACATGATGGAGGGATTGACGGTTATGGAGTGCTTGAAATCAACCCGTTCGTAAGTTTCAAAGTCCTATTTCAATGTAAGAGATATAAAGGAACGGTTTCACGCGCTCAAGTAGGAGATTTCCGAAACGCCATGATTGGCCGGGCCGAAAAAGGAATAATCATCACCACGGGAACTTTCTCCTCTGACGCGACCAAAGAAGCCTCACGAGATGGTGCTCCACAAATAGAATTAGTGGACGGGAACAAATTGGTGGAGATGTTCAAGCGTGTGGAATTGGGACTCAAGCCGAAAACAGTCTACGAGGTGGATATTCAGTTTTTCGAGCCCTACATGAAGTAAGGTCCAGTCACCTGATAGAGCGGATGGGAATAACAAGGCAACTTCACCTGCCATGAGCATCTTCCCTACCTTAGCATGACCAAATCCAGGATCATGAGCACAGCAGAAGCCATTTCGCGGATTGCCGATGAGCTGAAAAGGCGCAACGATGCCGCGCTCATTGAAGAAATAACACTCATGTTGGGCATCCAGGACGCTCTGCGAGAGGAAATGGTGGCACAGGCACTCCGGGCCGAGCAGGAGATCAGTGATGGCAAAGGGCTTACCCCAAAAGAGGCCCGGACTTTCATGCAAGCGGCATTCAAAGGTTGAAAACCGTCATCTACATGCCGAGTGCGCTGCTACGGCTGCGCGATGCCATCGAATTTCTGCGTCAGAAGCTTCCAGAGGAAAAGACCGCTGCCATCTTGAACCGAGTGCTTGACCGTGCAGACAGACTGAGTGTCGACTATGAACTTGGGCAGTTTGAACCCTACCTCGAACACCTTGACAAAGGTCACCGCAGACTGATCGAGGGTCATTTCAAGATCATCTACCGAGTGGAGGGCGATGTGGTCTATGTGACCGACATCTTCGACTCGCGGCAAGACCCCGACAAGGTGAAGGGATGATTTTCACACCATAGCATCGCAAGGCCCCGTCTGCCGATATTGCGCCCTGCAATGGAACTCTTCGGCATATCTGTCACCGTGCTGCTCATTCCTGTCATCTCGGCACTCATAGGCTGGGGGACGAACTGGTTGGCTTTGAAGATGACCTTCGAGCCATTGGAGTATGTGGGCATCCGCCCGTTCGGGTGGCAGGGCATCATTCCAGCAAAGGCTGAGAAGATGGCCGGGAAAACCGTTGATCTGCTCACCGCGCACCTCATCGACATCAAGGAGCTTTTTGCCCGCATTGACCCAAAGGTCGTCAGCTCTGAGCTGAAACCCGCGCTGAGCAAGATGGCGCGACCCATGATAGACAGTGCCATGCAGCAGCACATGCCCACCATCTGGTGGCTCATGCCAAAGGCCGAGAGGGAACGGATGTACCTGCAAGCGGAGCAGCAGCTTCCGGCATCGGTCAAGGCTGTGATGGATGACGTGCATGAAGATCTCGGAAAGATCTTCGACATCCGCGCCATGGTGGTGGACCATATCGCGCAGGACAAGCGGGTGATGAACAAGCTTTTCATGGAGTGCGGCCACAAGGAGTTCAAGTTCATAGAGCACTCGGGGCTGTATTTCGGTTTTCTTTTCGGGCTCATTCAAATGGTTATTTGGCTTTGGCTTCAGAACTGGTGGCTATTGCCCATCGGTGGTCTGCTGGTAGGTTATCTCACCAACTGGCTGGCGCTGAAGCTCATCTTCCGTCCGCAGCAACCTGTGCAAATCGGACCCTGGGTGTTGCAGGGGCTCTTCATGAAACGGCAGAAAGAGGTGGCGGAGAAGTATGGATACATGGTGGCGCATGATATCCTTTCGGCCGAGAATATCTTCGGACACATTCTCCGCAACGGTATCTCCGGACGCCTTGCCGAGATCATCGGGATGCATGTGACCCGCGCTGTGGACAAGGCGGCAGGCATGAGAGCCATGCTGCTCAATCTGGCAGGAGCGGCAGAGAATATGCATCGTATTCGACTGCACTTGGCTGCCGAGCTCATCATCCGTTTGCCAGATCACGCGCATCTGCTCTTCAAGCATACCGACCGTGCCCTTGACCTTGAACGCACGCTTCGTGAGCGGCTCGGCCAGCTTGCCCCTGATGAGTATGAAGGTACGCTGCGTCCTGCATTTCAAGAAGATGAGCTCACTCTGATTCTCGTTGGTGCGGCATTGGGCGGTGTAGCAGGTTGCATTCAAGCACTGTTGATGTAATGCGCTCACAGAGTAGGGGAGGGCACCATTTGCAAAGCTGGCCCAAACATGGCCTTATATTTGCCCACTGCACCAACTGTAACAGACCAAAACCCAGAAAAATCCAATGAAAAAGTTGTTTCTGCTCCTTCCATTCGTGGCGGCCACAGTAGCTTCGGCAGACGCCCAGCCCGCCAAACGTACCAGTGCGTTCAACTATCTCGGCTATGGTGAACTCGACAATGCCAAAGAAGCCATCGATGCTGCCAGCGAGCACGAGAAAACAGTAGCCGATGCCAAGACCTGGCTCTATCGCGGTCAGATCTACCAAGGCATTTACGAGTCACAAGACCCGAAATTCAAAGCGTTGTCAGACAATCCGCTGGAGGAGGCCTACAAGGCTTTTCTGAAGTGCAACGAACTGGATGAGAAAGGAACCCACTCAGATGTCACACTGAAATATCTGGATGTGCAGAGCCGTCAGTTCATTAACGAGGGTATCACGGCCTACAACAGCAAAAATTATCCGGCTGCGCTCAACGCTTTTGAGAATGTGATCGCGATCACAGCCACTCCGAAGATCCAACGCACCGACTCGCTGGCCATCTACTATGCAGGCGCATGTGCTGAACAGACAGGAGATCTGGCCAAGGCAGAGAAGCACTACCGGAAAGCCATTGACATCGACTTTCAGGCAGAGCAGGCTTTTGTTCGCATGTCCAGGATGTATTCTGATGCAGGTGACAAGGAAAAAGCATTCTCCATCGTGAAGGAAGGACGCAAGCGTTTCCCCGATAATCAGACACTCGTGACCGAGGAAGTGAACGCTTACCTGATGAGCGACCGCCACGAAGAGGCCATGGAGGCCCTGAATGTGGCCATCGGTCTCGACCCCGAGAACTTCTCGTTGCATTTCGCACTTGGGTTCGTGAATGACCGACTTGCGGCCAAATCATTGGAAACAAATCCTGAGGGAGGAGCGCAGTACGAGCAGTACCTTGCTAATGCAGAGAAAAGCTACAAGCAGAGTATTGAGTTGAATGGAGAGAATTTCGATGCGGTGTATAACCTCGGTGCCCTTTATTTCAACCGTGCGGTGAAGCTCAACGAGGTAGCCAACACCATTGACGACATGAAGAAATTCGAGGCCGCACGAAAAGTCGCTGACGATGTGTTCGACCAATCACTGCCCATTCTCGAAAAGGCCTACACCTTGAACGGAACTGACAAGGGCGTTCTGATTTCACTCAAGCAACTGTACTATCGTAAGATGACCAGCGATGACAGCTATGAGTCTAAGTACAACGAGGTTGTAGAGAAACTCAAAACCGCTGAGTAGTAGAGATAAGGAAGGGGTTTCGGCCCCTTCTCTTGAAAACAGTTATTTAACATAATATAAATTATGAAGAAATAACCGGAGTAACGCAGCAAGGTCTATCAGCCACGTTTTCATGATCAAGACTTGCTATCAGCGTTAAAAATCAAAGTAGTCCTTCCGTCTACTCAATTTCAAGTCTTGAAGCATGGCCGATTTCACCTTGAGGTCGAAGCTCCAGCTCTGAATCGTGCCGAACGGTATCCAGTTGAGGCTGAAATCCCAGCAATGCAGGTCGCGGTATATGCTCAGTGAAGTTTGCGAAACCTCCTTGCGATGAAAATCATAGCCCGTGCTGAATCCGACCTTCCATTTCGGTGTGATGTTGATGTCACCGTTCACATTGAAGTTATTAGTGATTAGGTCCTCGCGGATGGCCTTGGTTACGGACAGATTATAGCTCACCATGATATTCCACGGAACGTTGAAGTCCACGTACGCACCGCGCATGGCATTGACCATCATAAGTTCCTCTGGTGTGCCTCTGTCGCTTTCCAGCGGCTGCTGTCGCGATCGGCTGTTGAGATTGAAACTCATCTGCAAGAATGCGTTCACGAGTCTGGTGAGCTGACCAGTTTCCTCAAAATGCCAACGATTGACCTTCCTGCCCAGCGTGTCCTGCGCATATGGAGTGAATGATGCCCCGAAGTTGATGTTGAGCCGCTCTAGAATCGTGGTGCGCCCATCCAATCTGATATCCTGCAGGTTAAGTGAGTCTGCGAAAAGATTGTAGGCTGTGCTGATGTTGAAAGCCTCCAGCAGCTTTACCTTCTTCATGCCCGAAATAGTGTCTTTCTTAGACCGGACCTTCAACTCCAAGTTGTTGTTCAGGTTGAAGGTCACGGCCCCTGTGCTGAAGTTCGGGGCCATGCCAAAGATGCTAAGTTGGTCCGGATTGTAGCGCACAAGACTGCCTCCGGAGCCATAGTAGCCGTGCTCCTCCTCCCCCATTCTCGGTCTGAAATTATAGCCCACTGTGGGTGTGAGTACATGCCTCACTCCTCTCACCGCCCCCTTTTTGAACTGCACGAGGCCGTAGATCTGCGTAGTCATGTTCACATTGGCGTTGAGGTCGCGGTTGCTGAAGAAACCCGATGAGGTGTCGATGAACGAGGTCTGTGTCTCATTGTCCCAGCCACGCTTGATGGACTGAAAGAACCACCGTTCCGTGTAATTGACCGAAGGGGCGACCGTGAAATGTTTGAGCACGCGGAACGAGGTGTTGGTCTGCACCCCATGGCTTATGCCGTTACGCATCTGCTGCAGGGTGTTCCGGCTGAAGAAGGTGGAATCGACCGTGCTCACCTGATTTCTGGCGTTGAAGGCATAGCTCACCCCGATCTTCTCATACCATCGCTGCTTACCAACTGCATTTCGCCTGGCGAAAGGGAATATCCGGGTCATGTTGAAAGCGATGTCGGGGAATGTGACCTGCACATTCCGCGTATTGGTGTTCTGCTGGTGCATCAACTGCGTGTTGAACGAGAACGGAGTGCCCAGCCACCGCTTCGAGAACGCGATACTTGATTGGAAAGTGTTGGTCAGGAAGTCGTTGGGGTTCACCCGAAGGCCATTGGTGAAGTTGGTGGCCGAGCCGGCATTAACGTTGGCAGTAAAAGTGGTGCTGGGACGTGCCTTCGGGTCCTGCGTGTGCCGCCAGCGGAAAAAATAGTTGTTGGTCACAGAAAAGTCGGGGAAATCAGGGTCTCCGCTGCGCAAACTGTTATGCGTCACTTCCACTTGGCCATTATAGCGATAGCGTACGTTATAGTTCGATGCCAGCCTCAGACCATAGCTGCCATCCGTGTAGATATCCCCCGTCAATTGGAGGTCCACACGGTCGCCAAGGTTAAAGTAGTATCCCATGTTGCGGAAGAAGAACCCTTGGCCAGGTGAGTCGCCATACTCTGGGAAAATAATGCCGGAACTCCTCCCCGACTGGTTAGGAAACCACCCGAACGGCACCACCAGTGGGGTGTAAACCCCCTCGAACATAAGGAATGCTGGGCCGCTCACCACCTTGTCATCAGGTATGACCTTCAGTTTATTTGCTGCTATGATATAATGCGGGTGATCTGCATCGCAAGTAGTGTATCCGCCCTTGCGGATGTAGTAAGAGCCGGATTCCAGTTTCTTGACCGTAGTTCCGCGCAAGTTGCCATCCCCCTCCTGAGTAACCACTTCTGTGATGCGCCCCTTCTTGGTGTTGAAGTTGTAGCGCATGTTCTCGGCAACGAACTCCTGCTCCCCGCTCTTGAAGCGCGGTTTGCCAGTAACCTTTCCCGTGCTGTCCGCTACACCAAAGGCATAGACCTCCTTGGTCTCCTGATCGATCTCAATGTAATCGGCCTTCAACTCTATGTCCTCATAGTTGATCTGCGCCTCCCCGAACAAATAAACTTTTTTCAGATCAATACTGAATCGGATGGAGTCGCGGGCGTGATATTTCACGGGGCTGTCAAGTGAGGATTCCTTTGGTTTTCCATTCCCTGTAATGTTGAGGGAGTCAACCGGAGCGACATTAGCAGAGTCTGCGGCTGCCGTCAGTGTATCCATGGCTGTGACCGCGAAGCTGTCAGCAGCGGGCAGGAGTCCTTTCTTCAACCCCTTGCCCCCTACCCTCAAGCTGTCCGCACTACCGTCTTGGGCCGAGGCCACGAAGGCAGCGCAGAGCAGCATCAAACAGATCAGGTTCGACTTCAAGAACACTTTATGGCTGTACGATGGGTCTGCTGCGGCATTGCCCAAAAAAAGGCGTTATTTTGGGGCGGCCAAAGCTAACCATATCCACTGTCCTCTTCTTTCTGTTCACTTTTGGGCGCAATGACCGCCAAACGCATTCTCTCCTCATTTATTGTCGGATGCCTTATCGCGTTCCCTGCCTTTGCCCAGAAAGACGGTGGAGCCTTCAGGATTCGTACGGTCGTACTCGACCCCGGGCACGGAGGCAAGGATCCTGGGAATCTCGGCACAGGCCGATACAAACAGAAAGAGAAGGACATTGCCCTTGATGTGGCAAAACGGGTTGGAGGCTACATCAGGGAGTCGTTTCCTGACATCAACGTCATCTACACCCGCGACTCGGATGTGTTCATTGGCCTGAATGAACGGGCCGATGTGGCCAATAAGGCCGATGCAGACCTGTTCATCAGCATTCACTGCAACGCTGCGGCCAACAGTGCCGCCTACGGTGTAGAGACATTCGCACTTGGACTTCATGCCAGTGAAGAGAATCTCAAAGTGGCCATGAAAGAGAACCAGGCCATCTTTCTGGAGGACGACTATGAGGCCAAGTATGAGGGATTTGACCCTAATTCGCCTGAGAGCATCATTGCGATGACCATCATGCAAAGTGCGTTCTTGGAGCAGAGTCTGAAAATATCATCCTATGTGCAAGGGCAGTTCAAGGAGCGTGTCGGCAGGAAAGACCGTGGAGTGAAACAGGCAGGTTTTCTTGTGCTGCGAAGAACTTCGATGCCGAGCATACTGATCGAACTCGGCTTCCTGACCAACCCTGCGGAGGAAGA
The DNA here is from genome assembly GCA_964500205.1 of uncultured Chryseobacterium sp. GTDB lineage: Bacteria > Bacteroidota > Bacteroidia > UBA10329 > UBA10329 > UBA10329. The sequence continues at coordinate 235,282 of CAZCNS010000003.1, forward strand.
TTTCCTGAATTCTGAGAATGGGCGCGCTTACATGTCATCTGCCATTTACAGGGGTTTCAAAGACTATAAGCAGCGAGTGGAATCCAGTGCATCCTTGCCGAAACAAGAGGTGGTGAAAAATGAGCCGCCCGTTTCGGAAGCTACCAGTGCTCCTGCTCAAGTTGATAGTGCGGAACAGGAGAAACTCAGGAAACAGCAGGCTCTGGAAGCTGCGAAAGTCGAAAAAGAACGTCTGGAACGGCTCAAAGCCGAGCAAGATGAGAAGAAACGTCTAAAGGAGGCTGAGGAGTCTGCACGGAAAAAGGAAGCAGAACGTTTGGCTGCTGAAAAAGCTGAGAAAGAGCGACAACTTCTACAGGCCAAGAAAGAGGTAGAAGAAAAAGAGAAGGCGGAGATGGCTGAGAGGGTTCACCGAGAGGCCGTAGCCGAGCAGGCTCGTAAAGACTTCCAAAACCGCTTAGTTGAGCGAGAAAAATCCCGTCAGGACTCGGTAACAGCGGCACATTCGGAGCAATTGGAGCGCAAGAAGCGCGATGTCGCGAGCATTGATGAGACAGCCTCCACCGTTCGGGAGGAGGCTCAAGCGACAGTCGCAGAAGAAAAAGCCGTTATTCCTGCGTTAGCTGAGAAGCCGTTATCCCCAGAAGAAGCAGAGCTGCTGTATCTCGAAAAACGGAAACGTGAGCTTGAGGAGCGTATCGAACGCATCCGCGCTGAGGAGGAGGCCAAAATGAAAGACTCCCCCGCTACAAAGCAGGCCATCCCAGTCACCGCCAAGACCGCGCCCTCTGCACCTGATGCCACGTTCCAAAAGGAATCAGCCCTGGCCGGAGAAAAAGGTGTTGTTGATAAAGCCCTTATCCTAACGGTTCAGGTATTGACCTCGGCCTCGTCCCTTGACGTAAATTCGCCCCGATTGAAAGGGGAGCAAGCCTCTCATTACAAGCAGGACGGATTCTACAAATACACTGTCGGCAAATTCTCGAACATGCAAGAAGCCGTCAACGAACAGCGAAGACTACGCAGTGCAGGCTTTGACGGGGCATTCGTAGTGGCGTTTCTCAATGGTGAGAGGATAACACTGGATAAGGCCAGGGAACTTTTGACCGAATGAAATACTCAAGAGAGATCAAAGTGGCAGTCGTATCGTTGGCAACGCTGTTTGCCTTCGTTTGGGGATATAATTTCCTGAAAGGCAATGATATATTCAGTAAGCAACGGGTGTTCTACACCGAGTTTGAAGATGCCGGTGGTCTGAACACCTCGGCACCTGTCATGGCCAATGGCTACAAGGTCGGGCTTGTCAAGTCCATATATTTTGAACCTTTGGGCAAGCGCAATCTCATCGTAGAACTAATGCTCACTGCCGACAACTTCGACATACCGAAGGGGTCGCGCGCGCGACTTGTATCCGATCTGCTCGGAACAACGAGCATTAACCTGATGTTAGGCGATGAAAACGGAGTTTACGCACCTGGTGATACGCTGATGTCTGAGATAGAGGAAAGCCTTACTGCTGAACTGGCCAACGTTTCCAAAAGTCTGATACCTCTCAAGGTGAAGGCGGAGAATCTCATTGAGAATCTTGACTCTCTTGTCATCGATATCCGTGATGCACTTGGCAAAGGTGAGCGCGAGTCTTCGGTGAACAAGGCACTTGCTGACCTTGCCTTGACAATGGAGAACCTGAAACGCGCCACCGGGAAAATCGATGTACTGGTGTCTGAGGATGGTGACCTTAGCAGGATACTCTCTGATGTGGAAGCATTTACATCTGTTCTCGATAAGAACAAAGGAGAGATAGACCGATTGGTGAGCAACCTTGCCACATTCTCTGATACGCTTGCAGCTGCAGACCTCGCTTCCACTATAAATAACGCCAATCGGACGTTCTCCGAATTGGCTGATGCGATGGAGAAAATCAATAATGGACAAGGCTCAGTCGGTAAGCTCCTCAATGACGACAGTGTTTACAACAACCTGACAGCGGCCACTGAGAATCTTGATAAGCTATTCATAGACATCAAAGAGCGTCCGAGCCGCTATGTTCACGTTTCTCTTTTTGGAAGAAAAAACAAAGACTGATTCACTACTGAGATGCAATACCTCCCCAATATCCTCTTTCTCATCGCGCTGATCGCTGCCGGTGGGATATTCGCAAAGAATGCAGGTAGGATTTACCGCAACATCATGCTCGGTCGGAAGATAGACCGTACCGACCGCTCTTCTGACCGCCTGAATACCATGTTACGTGTGGCCTTCGGACAGAGCAAGATGGTGGTGCGACCTATTGCCGGTCTGCTGCATTTCGTGGTCTATGCAGGTTTCCTGCTCATCAATATCGAAGTGCTTGAAATCGTGATTGATGGGATTTTCGGGACACACCGCGTTTTTGCAGCACCATTAGGAGGACTTTACACCTTTGCCATCGGATTCTTTGAGGTGTTGGCAGTGCTGGTCATTATCGCCTGTGTGGCTTTTCTGTGGAGGAGAAACGTTCAGAAGCTTGCCCGTTTTCACAAGCCTGAAATGAAAGGATGGGCCTTCACCGATGCCAACAACATACTCCTTATCGAAATAGTCTTGATGACCGCGCTGTTGACCATGAACGCTGCGGAGGCTAATATCGAGAGCGACCATCCTGTCGCCCCCTTCCTCATCAGTCAGTTCATTGCTCCTCTTTTCTCTGGTTTTTCTCAGGGAACACTGATTGCCATTGAACGCATTGCATGGTGGGGACACATCCTCGGCATCTTCGCCTTCCTAAATTACCTGCCGTTTTCGAAGCACTTGCACATCATGCTGGCGTTCCCGAACACCTACCTCTCGAACTTGGAGAAGAAGGGTCGTCTCACCAACCTGGAGAGCGTGACCAACGAGGTGAAACTGATGATGGATCCCAATGCCGACCCGTTCGCTGCCCCTGCAGAGGGCGCGGCCGAACCTCAACGTTTCGGTGCTAAGGACGTGATGGACCTCTCGCAGGTACAACTTCTCAATGCCTACACCTGCACGGAGTGTGGCCGATGCACATCCAACTGTCCTGCCAACATCACAGGCAAGAAGCTCTCACCACGCAAAATCATGATGGACACCCGCGACCGCATGGAAGAAGTGGGCAAAGTGATGGACGCCAACGGTGGCAAGTTTGTGGACGATGGTAGGAGCCTGCTCAACGACTTCATCACGCCAGAGGAACTGTGGGCCTGCACCTCCTGCAATGCCTGTGTAGAGAGCTGCCCTGTGAATATCGATCCTTTGAGCATCATCGTGGACATGCGCAGATACCTTGTGATGGAGGAATCGCAGGCACCAAGCGAACTGACCACCGTTTTCTCGAATATGGAGAACAACGGTGCACCTTGGCAGTTCTCGCCTGCCGATAGAGCTAACTGGATTCACGAAAATTGAGTCGATTGTTCTGACGATTCATAGAAAGACTTTGAAATGAGCGATTTATTAAAAGTACCAACGATGGCCGAAATGATGGCCGCAGGCGAGACCCCTGACGTGCTGTTCTGGGTAGGATGTTCTGGCAGTTTTGACGACCGCGCCAAGAAAATCACCAAGGCCATCGTCAAGATCCTGAACAAGGTGAATATCAAATTCGCCATCCTTGGCACAGAGGAAAGCTGTACGGGCGACCCCGCCAAGCGCGCTGGCAACGAGTTCCTGTTCCAGATGCAGGCCATGACCAACATCGAGGTGATGAACGCCTACGAGGTGAAGAAAATCGTGACTGGCTGCCCGCACTGCTTCAACACGCTGAAGAACGAGTACCCCGAGCTGGGCGGCAACTATGAGGTGATCCACCACACGCAGCTCATCCAGCAGCTAATCAATGAAGGCAAGCTGAAAGTTGAGGGCGGTGCGTTCAAAGGGAAGAAGGTGACATTCCACGACCCCTGTTATCTCGGTCGCGCCAATGATGAATACGAGGCTCCGCGATCGGTAATCGAGAAACTGGACGTGGAACTGGCCGAAATGAAGCGCTCACGCGCCAATGGCCTGTGCTGCGGTGCTGGCGGTGCGCAGATGTTCAAAGAGGCAGAGCATGGCGATAAGGAGATCAATATGGAGCGTGCCGAAGAAGCCCTCGAACTGAAGCCACAGGTCATTGCCACCGGATGTCCGTTCTGCAACACCATGATGACCGATGGTGTGAAGTACAACGACAAGCAGGACGAGACGCAGGTGCTCGATGTGGCCGAGATGATCGCGCAGGCGGCTGATCTCTGAAAATTGAACTTAAAACGAAAAGAGGGGCGCAGGAAATAGATTCTGCGTCCCTCTTTTCTTTCACATAGACTGCTCAGCTGTATTTTTCCAGGAGTTGCTGTTGCTCCCTCAGCGCAGCAATGAATTCTGCTTTCATCTTCTTCACGAGATCGGCTACGGGCATATCGTCCTTGATGGTGGCCACGCCCTGACCCGCGCTCCAAAGGGTCTTCCATGCCTTGGCCTCAGCCTGAGCTGCATCCAGTTCCTTTCCGAAGTCGATCTTCACCTTGCGGTCCCAAAGATCCTGTGTAATGCCCATCGCCTCAAGACTTGGACGCAGAAAGTTGGCTGGAACACCTGAAACTGCTGCGGTATAAACGATGTCGCTGGCCCCGCTTTCAATGATCATGTTACGGTAGCCTTCGCTGGCAGTGCTTTCCTTGGTGTTGATGAATCGCGTGCCGAGGTAAGCGAAGTCGGCACCCATCTGCATGGCAGAGGCCACATCTCGTCCATTGCTCATGCAGCCGGAAAGCAGGATGGTCTTTTTGAAGAAACCTCGGATTTCCTGAATAAATGGCATCGGGTTGATGGTGCCCGCATGGCCACCCGCACCGGCAGCAACGAGGATGAGTCCATCAACGCCCGCCTCTGCTGCCTTTTCAGCATGTCGGGCCTTTACAACATCATGATAAACGAGACCTCCGTACGAATGCACCGCATCCACGAGTTGCGAGACGGCACCCAAGGATGTGATGATGAGCGGCACTTTGTGTTTCATACAGACCTCTAAGTCAGGCTGCACGCGCGGGTTGGTGTTGTGAACAATCAGGTTCACCCCGAACGGTGCCGCCTTCTTACCTGTCTCTTCCTCAAACTTCTGGAGTTCTGTTTTGATCTGAACCACCCATTCCTCAAAACCCTCGGTAGTTCTTTGATTCAGAGCAGGGAAAGTACCTACAATGCCATTCTTGCAACATTCAATCACCAGCTCTGTGCCAGAGATGAGGAACATGGGCGCGGCCACCACGGGCAGCGTCAGGTCGTCATTGAAGGGAGGTTTGTTCATCAGATCGGTTTAAAATTTCAGGTTCAATGGTTCGATTTATCCCACGGGAAATGATTGGAAAACAATCCATTTGATGTGTGGAATCGTTGCAACGGTTTACATCAACTCAGTTGCAATTCTCGGCCAGCACGGTGCGAATCTCCAGTTTCACCTCCGGCCACAGTTTGCTCACGCCATCGGCACCGATATGCAGGTCGTGGCAGATCTTATTGAGGGCATCCACGCTGGCAAGGGCATCCCAGTCACCGAGTTGAATGACACTTTCGAGCTTCAACTCAGATCCATTGATAATGACGTCCATGTCCACAGATCGGGTTTGATCGTTCATGGTAATCTCCACCTGCGCGCCCTCCTCAGTGATGCTCACCACACGACCGGATATAGAATCGGTGGCATTCATGGTGCCAAAAAAGTGCTCCTTGATCTTCATGTCGCGATCGGGCACCAGCGAATTGGTGGACGAAACCGGTATCTTGAATCCGGCACTACCAAAGACATTGACCAAAGTCATCTCCTCGGCCAGTGTACCGGTCACCTCCATCTCATCAAAACTGCCTAATACACCTACTTTCTCAGTGAATTTGTAGGCTGTCCATTTCACAGAAGTTGAATCGTGCTGATAGGAATAGCGGCATACCTGCGGAGTGGCTTCATCCGTTTGCTGCGCTGGTTGTTGTCCGCCACATGAGGCGAGCAGCGCGATGGCTGTGAGAGAAAGAATGCTGTTGAATTTCATGGTTTGTTGTTTTCAGATTTGGAGCATCAGTTTGTAGCGTTTTGAAGCCGCATGTTCTTGGTTCGCAGCGATGGCGCAAAGATGCCGAGAATGTACGTTCTGACGAGAAACCACCATAGGCTCACTTCATTCAGTTCGGGGCGGATGCGGTGGGCGATCTCACGGTGTTTGTCCGGAAGCTTACTCCAGTGAAGCCCTGGGTAAAGGTGATGGGCCGTGTGATAGCCGTTGTTGAGCAGAAAGAAATTGAGTGCCCATCCTACGATGTTTCGCGAATTGTTGTACTCGTCCGTCTCATCAGCATGGATATGCTGCACATAGTTGAAGATGAGTACTGAGAAGAGCGATACCTGCTGGGGCACTATCACATACAACAAACCTTTTCTCCAATCCAGAATGAGCCAGAAGGCCGTCCACAACACAAGGGAAACTGCCTGCAAGGTCAGTAGCCAGAACCTGCTCCTATCTGTACTCCACTGCTTCTTGTAATACTCCCAAACAGGTCCTTGCTGGTCGCGGCCACTGATGCTCGGATAAGAGAGCAAGGTGAAGATGTTGTTGCGCTCGGTGTAACGCCAAGTGCGGGTGTAGTCCGGCTCGGTGTTGACGTGTCGATGGTGGTTGTGCATGTGTGTGGGCACCCAGGAGAAAACCGGGAAACCATAAAACACCGTAAGCCAATTGTCGGTCAGGACGTTGAGCCATTTCTTGCGCCACATGGGCACATGCTTGTGGTTATGGACCATCACGGCCACGGAGACGGCCATGTGCAGAAACCAGACATAGAGCGCAACCCACAACCATTGAGCCATGTTCTCACCTGAGAACCATAGCGAAGCGAAAAGCGAGGTGGTGATGATGATGTAAATAACTGATTTAATATCAGCCTTTTCTTTCAGCATGGTCGGAAATTGAAGGCCACGAAGATAGCATAGTCACCGAGGACAGGATTGACTCTTCCCGACTGTTGTCAGTGTTGGTTGACAATGATGCATTTTATCCCTCTCACCCCCTCACTCCCCTACCCTGCTGCTACCTTTGCGGCCATGACACTGAAGAACGACCTTTTTCTCCGTGCCGCCCGTGGCGAACAGGTGGAGCGCACCCCCGTATGGCTGATGCGTCAGGCGGGTAGGATACTTCCCGAATACCGCGAGGTCAGGGCCAAGATGGGCGGTTTCAAGGAACTGGTGGAATCCCCGGAGTTCGCCTGCGAGGTGACCATTCAGCCCGTTGACCTGCTGGGTGTGGATGCAGCCATCATCTTCTCCGATATCCTTGTGATTCCCGAGGCGATGGGGCTCCCATATCAGATGGTCGAGAAACGCGGCCCATGGTTCGAGCGCACCATCTCATCTGCTGCGGACATTGACCGGCTCCGAGTTGCAGAGGCTTCGGATGTTCAGTACACCATAGATGCGGTGGCCATGACCAAGCGCGAACTCCATGGCCGCGTACCGCTCATCGGTTTCGCAGGCGCGCCTTGGACTATTCTCAGCTATATGGTCGAGGGCAGTGGCAGCAAGACCTTCTCCAAGGCAAAGAAGTTCCTGTACACTGAATCTGCACTTGCGCACAGACTGCTGGAGAAGATCACGTTGAGTACCATCAACTACCTGAAAGGTCAGATAGCGGCAGGGGCCGATGTGGTGCAGGTGTTCGATAGTTGGGCAGGCATTCTGTCGCCTGAGCAGTACCGCGAATTCTCTCACCGTTACATAGCCCAGATCTGCAATGCTATAACCGAAGTGCCAGTCACTGTTTTCGCCAAGGGCGCATTCTTTGCTTTGGAGGAAATGGGGCAGCTTAACTGCAACACCATCGGGTTGGACTGGAACATGGACCCCATCAAAAGCCGTGCACAGATCGGTCCGAACAAAACGCTGCAAGGCAACCTTGACCCCTGTGTGCTCTATGCAGATGACACCACCATAGTAGCGAAGACAGAGCAGATGCTCCGTGACTTTGGCCCGCAGCGGCATATCGCGAACCTTGGTCATGGGGTCTATCCCGACATCGACCCTGACAAGGTGCGGCTTTTCGTCAACACCATTAAAGCCTTCAAGCACTGATCGCTCAGATCCCTGCTAAGCACATTGTCGCACCGGGTTGCAGGCTGCGGATGAAAAACGCGTTTATTTGTGCCAAATCGATGGTCATGGCACATTTGAAGCAAGAGGTCAGCGTGCGTGCTTTGGTCAGTTTCAGACCAGAGTTCTCTGACCCGTCTAGGCACCACTTCGTGTTCTTCTACCGCATCACGGTCACCAATCACTTGCCATTTGAGGTGAAGCTGATGGCCCGTCACTGGGAGATACTCGACAGCAATGGCCGGAGGACAGTGGTAGATGGCGAGGGCGTTGTGGGTGCTCAACCGGAGCTGGGACCAGGTGAGTCGTTCACCTACGAAAGCGCCTGCAATCTTGAGACCGGCATCGGTAGGATGCATGGACACTATGTGATGCTTCGCACTGCGACCGGTACGACTTTCAATACTCCGATTGCACCCTTCAAGCTGGAGGCTCCATTTCTTCTCAACTGACAATCCCTTTCTGTTATGTCATCTCCGACTTTGCTTTTCACTGTTAATGAAGGTGTTGCATCCATTCACCTGAACCGTCCAGATAAACTGAACAGCTTCAACGAGGAGATGGCCATGGCGCTACAGGAAGCCCTTGACCAATGTGCTGATGACAGCGAGATCCGTTGTGTTCTACTCACTGGTGAGGGACGCGGCTTCTGTGCCGGACAGGACCTTGCCGAGGCCATAGAGCCGGGGGCAGCAGCCATTGAGGATCACGTGGAGATGAAATATAATCCTATCGTAAGGCGATTGCGGGCCATCGAGAAGCCTGTTATCGCTGCGGTCAACGGGGTGGCGGCCGGTGCAGGTGCCAATCTGGCTTTCTGCTGCGACATTGTGGTGGCATCGGAGGGCGCCAAGTTCATCCAGTCGTTCATCAACATCGGACTGATACCCGACACGGGCGGCACCTACCTCCTGCCCCGCCTCGTGGGTCTGCACCGTGCCCTTGCCATGACTATGCTGGGCGAACCCATGACGGCTTCAGAGGCGCATGGACTCGGATTGGTGTACAAGGTCTTTCCTCAGGAAACGCTCATGCAGGAGGCCACTGCCCTTGCGAGGCGCATGGCTGCCATGCCAACCCGTGGCCTTGGCTTGACCAAAAAGGCGTTGAACATGTCGCTCTCTCATGACCTGGAGGAGCAGTTGGCCGTGGAGCGTGAGCTTCAAGGCATGGCAGGCCGCACCTCTGACAATGCAGAGGGAATCGCAGCCTTTCTGGAGAAGCGCAAGCCTGTGTTCACTGGAGAGTAAACCCCTGTCCTCAGTCGATGATTCTACGGATGAGGCGCAGCTTGTGGCTGTAGCGGCCCGTGTCCACATTGAAGATGCCTTGGTGGTCGAGCTTGTCCACCCGCACCCTGCCAGAGGCATGAAGTATGGAGTTGCCACCGAGCAGCATGCCCACATGGATGATCTGCCCCTCGTCATTGTCGAAAAAGGCAAGGTCACCTACATCTGACTCCTCCACGAAACTCAGCGTTAGTCCCTGTTCTGCCTGCTGATAGGCATCACGCTGAATGTTGAGCCCAACCATCTTGTAAAGCACCTGTGTCAATCCTGAGCAATCGATGCCGAAGGGTGAGCGACCTCCCCAGAGGTAAGGGGCATTCCGGAATACCATCGCCAGTTCGAGCAGTTGCTTGCGCACATCGCCTTCCTCCGGATGGTTTATCTCCCCGTCAAATTCAAACGCTTCACCTGCGAAGCACACCTCCCCTCTCACATATCCGGGCAGCGAGCTTCCTGCAACTATCGGCATCATAGCTCCCGTCTTACGGTCCTTTACTATCTGCACAAGGTCTGATGCACAGATGCAGGGTGCAGCGGCAAGTTTGGCATGTTCCTGCTCATCAAGTGGCACGAACTGCTTCACATCAATCCAGCTCTCATAGCCGTCAAACGAATTGCGGATGTGCCTCCAGTTGCCCTTCTTGCCTATAACACGGAAATGCTCACCGAAGAGGAGTTGCGAGACCATTTGACTCTTGTCAGACGGCTCTTCGCGGCAGGGCACCACGCTCAGATTGCATATTCCGAACTCGGCCATCGTGATAGGGTCAGATGCTTGAAAAGCAGAACGAACAGGTCAGTTGGCTTTGAGTACAAGGGCACTTGCTCCCCCACCTCCGTTGCATATGCCGGCAGCTCCGGTCTTGAGGCCACGGTTGTGCAGGGCATGAATAAGCGTTACAAGGATGCGGGCTCCACTGCATCCGAGCGGATGACCGATCGACACCGCACCACCGTTCACATTCACCTTGGCTGGGTCGATCCCCATCTCCTTGTTGTTGGCAATGGCTACCACGCTGAATGCCTCGTTGATCTCATAGAGGTCAATGTCTGCATGGCTTAAACCCGCCTTGTCCAATGCTTTGGGCAGTGCCTTGCTGGGAGCAGTGGTGAACCACTCGGGGGCCTGCGAAGCATCTGCGAAGGATAGGATGGTGGCAAGCGGCTTGAGGCCCAACTCATCGGCCTTTTGGCGGCTCATGAGCACGAGGGCGGCCGCACCGTCATTCATGGTACTGGCATTGGCGGCTGTCACTGTTCCGTCCTTGATAAACGCAGGGCGCAAGGTGGCGATCTTGTCCATTTTCACATTGGTGAACTCCTCATCGGTATCCACTACGATGGCATCGCCCCTGCGCTGCGGGACCTCTACAGGAACCACCTCGTTCTTGAACGCACCGGCCTCCCAAGCCTTGGAGGAGCGTGTGTAACTCTCGATGGCATAAGCGTCCTGCTCCTCGCGGCTAATGTTGCACTCCTTGGCGCAGAGTTCGGCAGCGTTGCCCATCGGGTAATTGTGGTAAACATCGGTAAGACCGTCATGGGCCAGTCCATCGAGCATGTTGATGTTGCCGTATTTCACTCCTACCCTCGAATTGGGCAGGTAATGGGGAACGAGACTCATGTTTTCCATGCCGCCCGCCACAACGATGTCGTTGTCGCCCAGCATAATGCTCTGTGCTGCCAGCATCACCGCCTTCATGCCCGATGCGCACACCTTGTTGACCGTGGTGGCAGGCACATGGTCTCCCAGTCCGGCAAACTTGGCTGCTTGGCGTGCGGGAGCCTGGCCCATTCCGGCCTGAAGCACACAGCCCATGTACACCTCTTGCACAGCTAACGCGTCAATACCGGCCTTCGCCACCGCAGCTTTGATGGCGATAGCACCGAGTTGGGGAGCAGGCACCGTGCTCAGTTTGCCATTGAAACTTCCAAGTGGTGTACGAACGGCACTTACAACTACTACTTCTTTCATGTTCACGATGTTGATTTCTGAGTTTGCGCGAAAGTACAAACGCCAAGCGAGAGGCACCCTGCTCCTGTGCGAACCGTTAACTTGGCGGCATGCGAACACTCGACAATTCCCCGATGTGGCTCAAGTGGCCTGCAAAGGCGGTTGGTTGGCTGGTGGCAGTACCTTGGTACGCCTTTGCCGCCCTTTATCGGCTCACGCTGAGGGTCGAAGTGGAGGGTCGGGAACATCTTGGGGGCGAGAGCGCCCGCGTCATCGCCTTCTGGCACTGCAACCTTGGCATCTGGTTCCATGTGTTCCTGCGGGCAAGGGGGCGAGAGGTTTGGATGCAGCACCCTGCACTTTTCATGACCGCCATCCATGCTATGCTACGATTGATGGGCGTCAGGAAATTGGCCTTCGGTTCTACGGGCAATGCCGGCAAGGCCGCACTGAATGAGGTGACAGCAATGCTGAAGGAAGGCTACTCGACCATCATCACGCCCGATGGCCCACGGGGTCCTGTGCGGCAGCTCAAGCCGGGTGTGCTCCTCATGTCGGCAGATAGCGGGGTGCCGGTGGTGGCCGTGTCATTCCGTTGTGAACACTGCTGGAGGCTGTCCACATGGGACAGAAAGGTGATGCCCAAACCCTTCTCGCGGATAAGCATACGGTTTCACGCCCCGCTGCATGTGGCTGACCCTTCGGACAAGATCTTGGCCGAGCTGCTGTGCGCGCAGATGGATTGACTTCGGCTTAGAAAATCGCAAAGCATGTAACCGGAACTGAAAGAAATGACAACCTTGCGGTCATCTCCTCGTAACACCTTTCCTGCACCGCTGCCATGAGCCTGCTCCGTCAGATTTGGAATCATCCGATGGTTCAGCGATGGATGTACTTCTTTCCCATTCAACTTGTAGTGCTTCACCTGAAGCGCAATCATGTTCTCATCGTGTTCTGGCTGGCACTCGGTGCATTCATCACCGGGGGGGCTGGTAGGTCTTACGGTGTCCAGTTCCTTTTTCTTGACCCTGAGTATTTGGGACAAGTGGACTTCTGGTCTTTCCTGATTCTTGGTTTCGCGTTGGGAGGCTTCATCATGGCCTTTCACATAGCGAGTTATACGTTGAACGCGAGCAAGTTCCCTTTCCTTGCAACGCTATCTCGGCCTTTCTTCAAGTACTCATTCAACAACTCGTTGATCCCGGCCCTTTTCATCGGGCTGTACGTGTTCACCATTATTAAATTCCAACTACGAAACGAGCTTCTGGTGCTTGAGTCGGCAGATAAGGTGGTCAATCAGTTGATGTGGGATGTCGTGGGATTCATAAGTGGGATCTTGCTGTTCATGGTCCCCGGATACCTCTACTTCATTGCCCTGAGCAGGGATATTTTTTTGGTGTTTGGCATTAAGGACAAGGGCGATATCTCAGAAAAAAAGTCCAAACGCACCACCATTCGAAGACTTTGGAGCAAGAACCTGCAATGGCGCAATCTGAGTATGCGCGACAATGGACACTACTGGAAGGTAGTGACCTACATGCCTCATCCTTTCGCGGTCAACCTCACTCGGAGCACAGACCACTACGACCCAGAGATGATTCGAAAGGTGTTTCAACAAAACCATCTGATCGCTGCGGCATTTGAGGTGGTGGTGGTGGTTTCTTTCCTTCTGGTAGGCGCGTACCGAGAGATTCCGGCCTTGAGCATTCCTGCCGGTGCGGTCATCATGCTTACGGCCACTGTGATGCTCTTAGCGGTAAGTGCCATGCATACGCTCATGCGCGGGTGGACGGCAGCAGGCATGGTGGTCTTTGCTGTGCTCATGCACTTTCTGGTGGCAAAGGACGTGTTGCACTATCAAAACCGAGCGTACGGTCTCGATTATGAGTCAGAGCGTGCCATTTATCACTTGGATACTCTAAGTCAGTTTGACCAGAACTTCGGTCTGTATGAGAAAGATGTGGCCCACCACCAAAGCATTCTGAGCAGGTGGAAGCAACGCAATACCAAGTACCGCTGGCAGAAGCCCAAGTTGATAGTGGTGTGCGTTACGGGTGGCGGCCTTCGGTCTGCGATGTGGGCCCACAAGGCCATGCAGGTGGCCGACAGCCTCTCGGGTGGCATGCTGCTGCCTCAGACCCACCTCATCACCGGGGCATCTGGAGGCATGTTGGGAATGGCCCACCTCAGAGAGCTTTTTCTGCGTGCACAGACCGATGCCTCCATCGACCTCAACGACCAGAAGTACGTGCTGAAGACGGGAGCCGATGTGCTCAACCCCATCGGGGTCTCCATTGCGGTAAATGATTGGTTCATCCGCTTCCAACGCTTCCGAGATGGGGAGTACATCTACACCAAGGACCGCGGATACGCTCTCGAACGTCAGTTGATCATCAATACAGATAGTGTATTCGACAAGCGACTGGGAGACTATTATTTACCTGAGTATGAAGCCCGCATCCCATTAATGGTACTGGCACCAAGCATCATCAATGATGGCCGCTCGCTGTTCATATCATCGCAACCGGCATCTCACCTCACTTTCAACCACCCTTCGGTCATCAACGGACAGTCGCTGCAAGGAGGGGTCGAATTCAGACGGTTCTTCGAGAAGCAGGATGCCGATAACCTCTGGTTCACCACTGCACTGCGCATGAATGCCTCATTCCCCTACATCTGCCCGGCCGTTACCCTGCCAAGCAAGCCTGAGATCGAGGTCATGGACGCTGGGTTCCGTGACACCTACGGGCCAAGCATCGCCCTTAAACATATGTTTGCCATGCGTCAGTGGATACGGCAGAACACCAGCGGGGTCGTTCTCATCCAGATCCGAGACATGCAAAAGATCCTCCCGGTAGGCCCCAATCCATCGCGTTCTCTGATCAGCTATCTGCTCAATCCGTTGGGGCACATCTACAGTAATTTGTTCTCGATGCAGGACTACAACAACGATGACCTGACGGTTTATGCCCACGAATGGCTGGGCACCGAGATGGAGGTCATCGACCTGGAGCTGATGCACGGAGAGAACTCCGAGATATCTATGAGCTGGCACCTGACCGCCCGCGAAAAGGAGATGATAAAACAGTCGGCCTATCACCCGAAGAACCGCGATGCCATGAACCGCATCGTGGAGATGTTGAAGATCCGTTGAGCAATAGTATCATCACTGAGCAGCGGCCCGCTGAAGGGATTCCCATAGCAGGTCTGCGGTGCGTTGCCATGTGAAATGTTCAGCACGCGATCGGCCGTGCGCCACTAGTCGTTCGCGGAGTGGCTCTTCCATCCAAAGTTGCTTGATGGCTGCAGCTATGGCATCCGTGGAGAACGGGTCCACCGTCAATGCACCCTCCCCGGCCACCTCGGGCATGGAGGTCACGTTCGAGGTGATGACCGGCACCCCGGCCTGAAATGCCTCGATGATGGGGATGCCGAAACCCTCGAACGTGGACACGTAAAGATTGGCAAAGGCTGAACCCAACAGCAGACTCAGGTCATCCTCCGACACACGTCCAGCGAACACCACATCCTGCGCGAAACGCATACCCTTTAGCGTCTGCTCCATCTCGTCTGTCCAATACTGACGGTTGCCCACCATCACAAGCTTGAGCGGACTGTCGGTCTGCTGTCGGAAGAGCTCGTAGCCTTGCAACATGCGTGCGATGTTCTTGCGCGGGTGCATGGCCCCGATGAAGATGAGATAGGGCGCTCCGGACGTCCATCTTTCACGGGTCTGCTGCCGTGCTTCCAATGCCACAGGTGCGAATCGCTCAGACACCCCATTGTACACCACATCGATCCTTTCGGGGTCTATGCCGTAACTCGAAGCAATGTCCTGTCGTGAAAACTCCGATACCGTGGCAATGCGCTCGGCCTTTTTCGCGAAGCGAGGGAAATTTCTGTTCAGATACTTGGCATGATGCTCTGGCAGGTCATGCGGATTATGCAGGAAGTTGAGGTCATGGATCACCGGTAGCGATGGCACATCTGTTCTCAATGACAGGTATCCATCTGGCGAGAGGAACACGTCAGCTTTGTGTTGATTCATAACCCTTGGCAGCATCCACTCGAACCATACATGCCAGAGCCAGGGATGACGCGCCTGCGGATGAACCGTGACGGCCTCCACGTTTTTCCCGAAAATGAATTCAGGGTGTGGTTCTCTATCAAAGAGGAAAATGAACCTGTGCTCGGGATGCTGTTGAACCATCAACCGCAGGGTCTCGAACGCGAAACGCCCCCAGCCATCAAGTCGGCCATGGATCAAAAGGCGGGTATTTACGGCTATGTTCACCTTGTGAGGGACGAGAGGAATAAGATTTGCGAAGAACGATTATCGATTAACGATTGGCGATTTATCGCCCTTTGCGCCTCCACGTCTTTGCGAGAAAAAATCTTCGTGCGCCTTTGTGGTAAAGAACCTTATTTTAGAATCGCATCATAGATTACCTCCTGCACCTTGGTACGGGTGTTCAGTTTAGCAAGGCGGTTGGTCTCAGCATCGGGATAAACGCGATTGGAGAGGAAGACGTAAACCACCCCATTATCAGGGTCAGCCCAGGCCATGGTGCCGGTGAATCCTGTGTGACCGAAGCTCAGGTACGAAACGCACTCGCAGGCGGGCCCTCCCTTGCCCTCCGGCTCAGGCTTGTCGAAGCCGATGCCCCTTCGGTTGCCTTCTTTGCAGAACTGACACTTGATGAATTCCGAAAGCGTTTCCTCGCTGATATACCGCTCGCCACCGTACTCACCGAGGTTGAGGAAAAGCTGCATCATCACCGCCACATCATAGGCATTACTGAAAAGACCCGCGTGTCCCCCTACTCCACCGAACATCGCTGCCGCAGGGTCATGCACATCGCCATGCACGAGCTGCTTGCGGAAGGCCATGTCGTACTCCGTGGGAGGGATGCGCTCCAGCGGGAACCGATTTCTTGGATGATAGCCAAGATGTTGCAGGCCGAGACGGTCGTAGAAGGTCTTCTGGGCAAAAGCATCAAGCCCCTCTCCTGTCTTGTCCTCGATCATCTTTTTCAGGTAAAAGAAACCGAGGTCGCTGTATTTGTACTCTCGCTTGGGTCGCAGGTCGGAGTCATCGATCATCTTGAGTACCGTGTCGGGGTAGTCTTTCCTCATGTAAAGATTCTCGGCCACCCGCCACGGGTATTTCTCTGATTGCTGCTTGGCGTAATAGACGCTGTCAGGGCTTCCTTTTCTCATGGTGAAGGTGTAGAAAGGTACCCACGCCTTGAGCTGCGCATAGTGTGAGAGCATGTCGCGCAGCTTGATGTCCTTCTTGTTGGTGAACTTCAAATGCGGAAGGTGCTCACTAAGGCGGTCGTCCACGCTCACCTTTCCGCTGTCCACCAGTGTCATGAATGAGGCCAGCGATGCCGCCACCTTGGTGATGGAGGCGATGTCGTAAATGTCGTTCCACTGCACCTCGCGCTTACCTTCATAGCTGTGATGCCCGTATGTCTTCTCCATCACCACCATGCCATTCTTGACCACCAGCACTTGCGCACCGGGAGCGGCCTTGCCGTCAATGGCCTCCTTGACTATTGTATCAATGCGTGTGAGTTTCTTGGAATCCATGCCCATCTGCTCGGGCACTCCGAAGGCGAGGCGCGTCTTAAGGGTGTTCACGCCCATCCCCAGTGGGAAACTGCGATTGGCGGTCACGGGGAGCCTACCCGTTACCCCGATGCCTCCGAAGATGGCCTGAGCCGCATATTGTTCTGATACTTCATTCTTCTCATAGGAGAAAAGCACCGCCTCTACGTTCTCCAATCCGGGCATCCTTGCCAACGCATAGGGGTTGCCAAAGACGTTCACCACCACCTCGGCATTGTCATTCACCATGTTGATGATATTGAGGATCACGGGCGTGATGCCGTAGTTGTCATTCCGTCTGGAGGTCAGGCCATTCAGGCTCACGATGACAAGGTCATAGCTCGTCAAGGTGTCAACAATAGCAATGGCCTCCGCCTCAGAAAAACCTCTGTTCAGAGTGTAATGGTCGATGGGCGCATAGCGTGAAAGGGTGCGTTGAAAAGTGATTCCACCGGAATCCCCGATCACCAGCGAAGCGACACGCGAGGCATTCAGGTTGCGCAGGGGGATGATGTCGCCCTCGTTGCGCAGCAGCGTCATGCTTGCGGCCACCACTTCATTCATCACAGCATTGGCGCGGTTGTCATTGAGGTCCTCGTAAAGATTCTTCAGGTTGATGGGACGATACTTGTCAAGCCCCGACCACGCCTTGGCAGCCAGCACCTTGCGACAGCGCACGTCTATCTCCTCCTGCGTGATGCGGCCCTCGTTCACCGCCTCGCGGATCTGACGGATGGCGGTGGGCACGTCCTCCGCGAAGAGCATCACATCGTTGCCGGCAAGCAGCGCAAGCAGGTCCACCTCGCCCGGCTTATAGAACTTGCTCACACCCTTCATGTTAAGTGCATCGGTGAACACCAGGCCCTTGAAGCCCATCGAGTCCTTGAGCAGGCCGTTGACGATGGCAGGACTGAGGGTGGATGCGCGATTCTTAGTGGTGTCGAGCGCGGGAATGTCGAGGTGGGCCACCATCATGCTGCCCACGCCATTCTCAATCAGTCGGCTGAACGGGTAAAGTTCCAGACTGTCGATGCGGGCGCGGCTGTGGCGTATCACGGGAAGGGTGTGGTGTGAATCGGTATCGGTGTCACCATGGCCCGGGAAGTGCTTGGCACAGGCCATCACGCGGTGCTTCTGCATGCCAACGGTGTAGGCCACGCCCTTGCTGCTCACGTTGTGCTTGTCCTCCCCGAAGCTCCGCGTACCGATGACCGGGTTGGCGGGGTTGCTGTTGACATCGACCACCGGGGCAAAGTTGATGTGCATGCCCATCCTGCGCATCTGGCGGGCCACTTCCTCCCCGAAACGCTCCACCACCTTGTCGTCCGCGATGGCACCGAGGGTCATCTGGCGCGGGTAGCTGATGGTGCTGTCGAGCCTCATGCCCAGCCCCCACTCCGCATCCATCGCGATGAGCATGGGCACACGGGCCTTGGATTGCAGATGGTTGCACTGCCTCGCCTGACGCAGCGGCCCTCCCTGAAAGTAGATGAGACCGCCTATGCCCTGCTCCGTGACCAGTTTCTCCAGCTCGACCACATGCGACTCTCCTTTGTTGCTGTAGGCCGCGACCATGAATAGTTGCGCCAGCCGCTGATCGGGACTGAGGGTTGCGAACACTGAATCGATCCAGCTCTGCTTGCCGTGCGCAAGAAAATCAGGGTGTCGCTGGGCGAATGCCAAGGTGGGCAGCAGGGCGAGAAATGACAGAAGGAGACGCATTACATGAGGTTGCAACATAGCCCCGAAGGTCGTTCCGGGCTATTCCTCACCCAACGCGCAAAATGGCGAATTATGCACACCCCGATGTGGGCGGACTGAGGTCAGCAGTCGCGGGGTGTGCGCTGCAACTTATTGACATCAAAACCAAGCGCTGCCGCCTTGATCAGCAACTGCCCGTAGGTGGTGGCATCCAGCTCTGGTGAGCGGGAAAGTACCCACAGGTATTCCCTGTTCGGATGGCCCACCATGGCATAACTGTAATCGTCTGCGAGGTCGATGATGTAGTAGTCGCCTTTGAACGGCCAGAAGAACTGCACCTTGAGCCTTGCGTTGCCGCTGCCTTCCTGCACGAAAGCCTTTCCGGTGATACCATCCCACTTCCCATCGCGGAAACATTGGTTGTCCACTTTCACATGACCATCTGACAACGTGTAAGTTGCGGTGGTGCAGTTACATCCTTTTTGAAAGCGACTGGGATAGGACGCCACCTCATGCCAAGTGCCTGAATAGCGGTTGAGGTCCACCTCGGGGACGGTGGGGAGGTTTGATGAGGAGGGGGAACACGATGGCACTAGGAAAAGTGCTGTAACCAGAGGAAAGTTTTTGGCCATCAACTGTGATGTGATCAAGACATGGATTGGATTAAAAAAACGAGGCGGTCTACGTCTACAGTGATGTTCTGATTCACCGCATAGGCAGTGGGCGGGTGTTGAGGCCCCTTACCGAACACTATATCGGGGTTAAAGTTCCCCATACACTTGCAGAACAAGGCGTGATAGGTAAGATCCATGGCGTTGGCCATGCGCCAGAAAGGAAAGGTGTACTCCAGTTCAGCATGGGCCGTGTTGACAAGTTCCACCACATGACTTCCTTCCTCCATGAACATCATATTGGTGAATCCGGCACCGTTCCAACCTATCAGAATCTCACTCTGTGCCATGAGCATAACCTGCTCTTTCAAGCTTAGCTGTTCGAATTGCACGGACTCGAATCCGAATGGTTGTAATGCCTGCAATACCTCCTGTTCATTCTCCACGCATCGAAGACCTCTACCCGAACGTGAAAGATAAACCCTTCTTTTCCCCTTGTCGGAACCTGAGTTTGACCCTGAGAAAAAACGCAGCATTCTGGACCTTACATCCTTCAAGTGTGGCGGATAGAAGGTGGCAGTGTACTGACGGGTCTCGGGCATGAGAAGCCGACTCACTTTCAAATGGACTCCTGCGGGAAGAATTCTTGTCTCCACGTCAAACGCCTGTAAACTTGCACTGACATACGGGACCTTGCTCAGTCCTTCGGGCAGTATCAGCACAGCATCCTTCAACAGCCCCTCCTTCTCTGCCCGTATGAGTCTCGACAGGTAGCAATTAATCCAGAAAGCGTAGTTGAACCACTTGGAGTGGATAATGAGATAGGTCCTGTCATCCCATGTCTCGCGGCTCAAGCTCTTGCCCCATTTGCTCACAAGGCATTCCTCGATGGCATGTCGCCAGAAATCCCATCGAAAGTTGATGTCCTCCGTTCCTGAGATGTTCAACGCACATCCATCCACCAAGAAGCCATTAGAGAGCACCACCCCGCTATGACTCACAAATACATTGGATAAATGCCGCACCCGGGGCACATGCACCTTCCGTTCAAGTCTGCTGGCAAAGAACCGCTCCTCGCCTTCCCTGAGACTATTGGGCGTATCACAGCTCACGGAAACGACTCCTGAGGACATGAGGTCAATTTGGGGGACAATCATTACATGAAAAACGCATTCACCGCAGCCGCCACCCTATGCACCTCTGCATCTGCTATATCGCAGTAAAGCGGCAGCCTCAACAAGCATTCACTGTAGCGGTCGGTATTCGAAAGCGGCCTGCCATCGTGCTTCGGGCCATAATATGGCGATGTGTGGAGGGACTGATAATGAAAAACCGCATGGACACCGTTCTCCTTAAGGTGTGCCATTAGACTGTCTCGGGTACTCCCGTTGTCGCATACTACATAGAACATGTGGGCATTGTTGGCGGCAAAATCGGGTATGAAGGGAGCGGTTATTCGTGCTGAGCTGAACGCTGGCTGTAGCAACTCCGAATAAAGACCCCAGGCATGCATGCGTCTGGACTGAATAGAATCAAGTTTTTCAAGTTGTGCGAACAGGTAGGCCGCGTTGATCTCTGACGGAAGAAAAGACGATCCTACGTCCACCCAATTGTACTTATCCACCTCTCCGCGCCAGAAGGCTGCACGGTTGGTGCCCTTCTCCCAAATGATCTCTGCACGGGCAACAAGAGCGGGGTCATTTATTAAGAGCGCACCGCCCTCCCCGCATTGGATATTCTTGGTCTCATGGAACGAATATGTTCCCATGTGACCTATACCGCCCAGCGACCTACCCTTGTAAGATGACGCAATGGCCTGAGCAGAATCCTCCACCACCTTGAGGTCGTGTCGCTCGGCAATGTCCATGATTACGTCCATATCACATGCTACACCTGCATAGTGAACCACCGCTATGGCCTTGGTCTTGGAGGTGATGAGAGCCTCCACGCTGCTTTCATCCAGACCGGGATGGTCGGTGCGACTATCTGCAAAAACAATCTTCGCACCGCGTAGCACAAAGGCATTGGCCGTGCTTACGAAGGTGTAGGACGGCATGATGACCTCATCGCCAGATTCGATTTTCAGCAAGATTGCGGCCATCTCCAAAGCATCCGTGCAGGAAGTGGTGAGCAGCACCTTGCCGAAGCCGTATCGCTCCTCCAAGAAATGCTGGCATTTCTTGGTGAACATACCGTTGCCTGACAGCTTGTTGGCCGCAACGGCCTCAAGTATGTACTCAGCCTCCTTGCCCGATAGGTGAGGGTGGTTGAAGGGTATGACGGATGCTGTGCTCATATCAGGACTATAGATTTCTCACCATGGCTTTCGTAGAGATCCGGCAGTGAACTTGTGCTCAACGATGTAAAAATTGGACACTAAAGTCGGACGCAGGTTCAAGGGGTCGCGTTTGCCGAAGATGCGACTAAGTATCGCGACAGGCAACAGAACTGCCACGTATACCAACATCAGCACCACAACGGGCATGAATCTGCCCAGCAGCGCGGCCAGCCCCATCCACCAGCGGTCAATAAGCACGGCTATGCGCGCGGAGAGCACACCTGCCAGTCCGACTACAAGGGCCAATGGCAACAGCTGTCGCCACTCCGACAGCAGATAGAGTGCCAACATGCCCACCACGATGGTCAGCACGGTGCGGAAAGGGTCGGTCTTGGTCATTCTCATCTGATGCAATGATAAGAAGAGTTTCAGCGCTCAGTCAGGAGCGAATTCACGGTTCCACCGCTTGCTGTCGGCATAGTCGGGCTGCTGCTCCTTCACAAACAAGAAATCATTGACCACCAGTACATCCATGTCCGTGGCCATAAAGCAGCGGTAGGCATCATCAGGGTTGCAGACAATGGGTTCGCCCCGCACATTGAAGCTCGTGTTGATGAGCACTGGCGTGCCGGTGATGTCCCCGAACGCAGTAAGCAGGCCATGGAATGCAGGGTTCTGCACCTGCGATACGGTCTGCACGCGGGCCGAGTGGTCAAGGTGGGTCACTGCGGGAATGCTGCTCCGCGAATGGTAGAGCCGCTGCCACATGTCCTGCGCATGGAAATCGAGAGGAAGCGGCTTGCGGTGTGCCGCGCTCACTGGGCAGGTGAAGAGCATGTGAGGCGAGGGTGCATCAAGGTCGAAGAACTCAGCGGCCCGCTCCTCGGTCACGGCCGGGGCAAAGGGCCTGAAACCTTCGCGTTGCTTGATCTTAAGGTTAAGTCGCCTCTGCATCTCGGGGTCGCGGGGGTCGGCCAAGATACTGCGGTTACCTAACGCACGTGGCCCGAACTCCATCCTGCCTTGGAACCAGCCCACCACCTTGCCCTTGGCCAGCAGCAAGGCTGTCTTTCGAAGCAGTTCCTTGTCGGATGCGAAAGAATTCGCCACCGCTCCATGCCTGCGCATCATACGTTGAATGTCGATGTCAGAAAACCCCGGGCCGAGGTAGGGCTTGTCCATGCAGCCTGTGGTGGGCAGCGCAGCACCATCGGAGATGAACGATGCCGCCAATGCCGCGCCCACCGCCCCGCCTGCATCGCCTGCTGCGGGCTGCACGTATATCTCCTTGAAAATGTCCGCTTTGAGCAGCTTGCCGTTGGCCACGCAGTTGAGCGCCACCCCGCCTGCCATGCAGAGCCTGTCGCACCCGGTGAGCCGCTGTGCCTCGCGGGCCATACGCAGCACAATGTCCTCTGTTACCTGCTGAATGGCCAACGCCAGGTCGCAGTGGTGCTGTTCCAAGGGCGACTCGGCCTCGCGCCTCGCAAAACCGAACAGCTTCTCCCATTTGCTGTCGGGTACCATGCGCAGCCCTGTGGCATAACTGAAGTATTGCTGGTCGAGCCAGATGGAGCCGTCCTCTTTCACATCCACCAACTGCTGTTCTATGATGGTGCGGAAACGGACGGTACGCTCCGCTTCGGGATTGCCGTAGGGCGCGAGGCCCATGAGCTTGTACTCCCCGCTATTGACAGTGAACCCGATAAAGTAGGTGAACGCACTGTAGAGCAATCCCACCGAATGCGGGAAGTGTAGCTCGCGCAGCATTGTGATATCCCGTCCTTCGCCCAAAGCGATGGAGGCCGTACACCACTCCCCCACCCCGTCTATCGTCAGGATGGCCGCTCGGTCGAAGCCCGAAGGATAGAAGGCACTTGCCGAATGCGACAGATGATGCTCGGTGAATAGCAGTGGAACTTTCACGGCCTTGTCATCGTTTAGTTCAGCCAGCCCATCGCGGATGCGCTTCTTGAGGAAGAGCTTCTCGTCCATCCACAAGGGCATGGCCTTGAGGAAAGAAGTGAGGCCACGCGGGGCGAAGGCATAGTAGGTCTCCAGCAATCGCTCGAACTTCAGCAGGGGCTTGTCATAGAACACCACGGCATCAAGGTCGGTGATGTCCTTGCCGCCCTCCTCCAAGCAGTAGCGGATGGCCTCCATCGGGAAGTCTGGGGTGTGCTTCACGCGAGTGAACCGCTCCTCTTGCGCTGCCGCCACAATGCGGCCGTCCACCGCCAAAGCCGCAGCAGAATCGTGGTAGAAGGCTGATATACCGAGGATGGTGGGCATGAGATTGCAATGATAGCGCAAAGCACTGTGCTTTCACATACGATGATGCCTTCTGAACCACTCCACATAGCGCCTCACCCCTTCTCGGATGTCAGTGGTCGGGGCGTAAACGTGGTCGCGGGTCAGCTCGGTCACATCGGCATAGGTAGTCTCCACATCTCCCGGCTGCATGGGTTGCATGTCCAGTTTGACTGCCCTCCCCGTACTTTCCTCAATGGCGCGGATGAAATCCAGCAGCGGCACTGGGCGGCTGTTGCCGATGTTGTAAACGCGATGCATATCAGCTGCCTCCGGAGTCGGGTCGAGCAGGACGGAGCGGATGCCCGCCACGATGTCGTCCACGTAGGTGAAGTCGCGGGACAGTCGGCCGTGGTTAAACACCCGAAGCGGCCTGCCTCGCAATATGGCATCGGTGAAGAGCAACATGGCCATGTCCGGCCGTCCCCAAGGTCCATAGACCGTAAAGAAACGCAACCCAATAGTCTCCATTCCGAAGAGATGGGCATATGCATGGGCCATCAGCTCGTTGCTCTTCTTGGTGGCCGCATACAGGCTCACGGGAGTGTCCGTGTGGTCTTTGATGCGCAAGGGCGTGCTGTCGGCATTACCGTAAACACTAGAGCTGCTGGCACAGACCAGCCTTCGGACCCCTTAGTGGCGGCAGCATTCGAGCACGTTGAGGAAACCGGTGATATTGCTCTCCGCATAAGCGAACGGCTCCAAGATAGACCGCCTCACCCCTCCCCTCGCGGCCAAGTGACAGATGGCCGTGAAACCTTGCTCGGCAAAAAGGGCCGGCAGTGCCTCGCGGTCGTAGATGTCCATCCGGATAAAGGTGAAGCCGCTCTCTGCCACCTCCGTGTGCCCTTCAACCGCTTCATCAGGCCACGCAACGCCTAGCTCGCCCAACCTTGCTTTGCGCAAGGTGGCATCCTGGTCGGCAGGAAGGCTGTCGAGGCCCACCACTCTGTGGCCAGCGCGCAGAAACGCGAGACAGGTGTGCATACCAATGAACCCGGCAGCCCCGGTCACCAGTATTCGCTGCTCAATGTTGTCCTTCATCTGCTGTAATAGCACTCCCTTCCTGTTTGGCAATAATACAAAGTAGAAGGGACTACCATCCCAGAACACCGAAGGAGTCACACCATCATTGCCGTCTAATTTACTGACAGACTCGGTTGATGAATCTTAGAGCTTGGATAAAGGCTGTGAATGCGATTTAGAGGCATTTTCTTCCAATCGGTGAAACAAGTAAAAACCCGCCCCAGATTCCTCAGAGGCGGGTCTTCCCATTTGCGATAGACGATTATTGCGGAACGCAATGAGCTCCCGTTGGTCGGTTTTCGATTTTCAATTTTCCCCCAGCACTTCTTTTTCAGTGCGGTTCCTGAACACCATTTTGCCATCGAAGCAGTCGAGCACGATGTCGCTGTCCTTGCTCACCTTGCCAGCAAGGATCTCCTTGGAGAGTTCGTTCATCACATGGCATTGGAAGACGCGCTTGATGTGGCCATACTGCGTACCGTCTTACCTGAAATCCCCGTTCCATACTCTGGAGATGTGGCGGTGTCACTACCGCAGTGGCTCAATCTTTTCAGGCTGCTGGTTATTCAATACCAATTCCCAGTCTTTCTTTAGTTCTTCCTGATGTTGTTCTGCCCATTCCATAACCAGTTTCATTGCGCGCTTGGGCAGTTCGCCTTTGTAAACTGTTAAGGTCTCAATTTCAATCAGCACTTCAAATTCGCCATATTCTGCATGAAAATGGGCTGGCACGTGGTCATCCCAGTACATGTAGATCAGTATTCCATAAAACCTACTTATGAGCGGCATATTGCACGGGGGTAATTTCGGTGGCTTTCATGTATAAGCTGTCGGCACAGAAATCGCGCTCACCTGCCCACTCCAGTACGCGCCCGTTATGACTGATGCTCACCTTGCGGAAGTTCTCATAGTTCTTCCAGTCGGCAAACACCCCCTTGCCTACCTTGGACGAGAAATCAACAACACCCTTTACCCCGTCAGTGAAGGTCAGTTCTACCCTGTAGTTGTCGAGTACCTTGTGATGTTTGATTGTTGCAAGCATAGTTCCGGTTTTGATTCACAAAGATAATTTCTTAGTCGGATGCTTGGGCAATTCCTCGACTTGCCAACCCGCCTCAGATTCCTCCAAGGCGGGTCTTTCAACTTTCTTCCGCACGTGCGGGATTCTGCTTTCAACTTTCAGAAGTAGCTTCCTTCTCCGTCCTGTTCCTGAACACCATTTTGCCATGGAAGCAGTCGAGCACGATGTCGCTGTCTTTGCTCACCTTGCCAGCGAGGATCTCCTTGGAGAGTTCGTTCATCACATGGCGTTGTATGACACGCTTCAACGGACGGGCACCGAACTGCGGGTCGTAGCCCAGTTGGGCGATCCATTCCACGCATTCCTCGGTGACATGGAAGCGGATGTCCATCTTCTTCAACTGCTTGGCGAGGATGTCCAGTTGCAGCCTTGCGATGGCCGTCACGTCCTCGCGGGTCAGTGGGGTGAACATGATGATGTCGTCAATGCGGTTGAGGAACTCGGGGCGCAGCGTCTTCTTCATCAGCTCGAACACCTCGTTGCGGGTCGTTGCCATCACGCGGTCGCGGTCGGCCTCCAACATGCCTTCCATCCGCTCTTGTATGATGTGCGAACCGATGTTGGAGGTCATGATGATGATGGTGTTCTTGAAGTTCACCACACGGCCCTTGTTGTCCGTCAGGCGGCCATCGTCCAGCACCTGCAACAGGATGTTGAACACATCGGGGTGCGCCTTCTCTATCTCGTCCAGCAGTACGATGCTGTAGGGTTTCCTGCGCACGGCCTCGGTGAGCTGTCCGCCTTCATCGTAGCCCACGTAGCCCGGAGGCGCGCCCACGAGACGGCTCACCGAGTGGCGTTCCTGATACTCGCTCATGTCGATGCGGGTCATGGCCGAGTCGCTGTTGAAGAGGAACTCCGCAAGGGCCTTGGCCAGCTCGGTCTTTCCCACGCCCGTGGTACCGAGGAAGATGAAGCTGCCGATGGGCTTCTTCTCGTCCTGCAGCCCTGCGCGGCTTCTGCGCACCGCATCGCTGATGGCCCCGATGGCCTCCTCCTGCCCGATGACGCGTTGGTGCAGCTCGTCTTCCAGACGCAGCAGCTTGGCGCGCTCGCTCTCTAGCATCTTGCTCACGGGGATGCCTGTCCAGCGACTCACCACATCAGCGATGTCCTCCGAATCGACCTCCTCCTTTATCATCGCGCCCTCGCCCTGCAGCTCGTGGAGCGCCTTGTTGCTCTCCTCAAGTTGGGCCTCGGCCTCCTTGATCTTGCCATAGCGCAGCTCGGCCACCTTGCCGTAGTCGCCTGCGCGCTCGGCCTGCTCGGCCTGCAGCTTGAAGTTCTCGATGTTCTCCTTGGCCTGCTGAATGCGCTCAACGAAATCCTTCTCGTTCTGCCACTTGGCCTTGAGCTGGTCGCGCTCATTGCCCAGTTCTGCGAGTTGCTCGTTCAGCTTCTCCAGTTTCTTCTCGTCTTTCTCACGCTTGATGGCCTCGCGCTCAATTTCGAGCTGGCGGATCTTGCGTTCGAGGTCGTCCAACGCCTCGGGCGATGAGTTGATTTCCATGCGCAGCTTCGATGCAGCCTCGTCCATCAGGTCGATGGCCTTGTCTGGCAGAAAACGGTCGTTGATGTAGCGTTGCGAAAGCTCCACCGCACTCACAATGGCCTCGTCCTTGATGCGCACCTTGTGGTGGGTCTCATACTTCTCTTTCAGTCCGCGCAGGATAGAGATGGCGTCCTCCGCGCTGGGCTCATCGACCAAAACTTTTTGGAAACGCCTTTCCAGCGCCTTGTCCTTCTCGAAATACTTCTGATACTCGTTGAGCGTGGTGGCACCGATGGCGCGCAGCTCGCCCCTTGCAAGGGCAGGCTTGAGGATGTTGGCCGCGTCCATCGCGCCCTCGCCACCTCCGGCACCCACAAGGGTGTGTATCTCGTCAATGAAAAGGATGATCTCGCCTTCGGCAGACACCACTTCTTTCACAACCGATTTGAGCCTTTCCTCAAACTCGCCCTTGTATTTGGCCCCAGCGACCAGCGCGCCCATGTCGAGCGAGAAGAGCTGCTTGGTCTGGAGGTTCTCGGGCACGTCACCGTTCACGATGCGGTGCGCGATGCCCTCGGCAATGGCGGTCTTACCCACGCCCGGCTCACCGATAAGAATCGGGTTGTTCTTCGTTCTGCGCGAGAGAATCTGCAGCACTCTACGGATTTCCTCATCCCGTCCGATCACTGGGTCGAGCTTGCCTTTCTTGGCCTGCTCATTCAGGTTGATGGCGTACTTGTTCAGCGCGTTGTAGGTGTCCTCGGCAGTGGGGCTGGTTACCTTGCTGCCCTTGCGCAGCTCGGTGATGGCGGCCTTGAGGCCCTTTTCGGTCACCCCGCTGTCCTTCATCAGCTGCGCGATGGGGTCGCCCACACTGAGCAGTGCCAGCAGGATGTGCTCGATGCTCACATATTCGTCCCCGAACTCCTTGAGGAAGTTGTTGGCCTTCATCAAAGCCTCGTTGGCCTTGTTGCTCAAGTAGGGTTGCCCTCCGGAAATTTTCGGATAGCTCTTCACCTGGCTGTCCACGGCCAGGTTGAAGGTCTGCACGTTCACGCCCATCTTCTTGAGAAGGAAGGGCGTGACGTTCTCGTCCACATTGAGTATTCCTTTCAGGATGTGGCCGGTCTCGATGCCCTGCTGGCCGAGGTTCATGGCCTCTTGCTGGGCACTCTGGATGGCCTCCTGCGACTTGATGGTGAAGTTGTTGAGATTCATGGTTCCAATTTTTGGTGACGGGAAGGGGTCATCAAAAGGCTGTCCATCGTTCGGATGGAGGGGCGAATCGGAAATAGTGGCGCGTGCCGTCTCCGCGGAACGACAGAATGGCGCGGAAACGCTGCGGAGACTGACTTATTGTCTCGTGGAGGGGCCACAGTGTCCCACGATGAGGTGGGGCAAGTGGTGACCTAAGCCGAGAAGGGGGTATGAACAGAGGGGGGGGTGGTATGGAGGTACGTGAGGTACAACCTAAAGTGGGCTGTGCGGTTGCACGTCTCAAGGTTGTGCGAACCTTTCACCAAGCCTGTCCACGAACACCTTGAAACTAGCATTGTGTTGGGCCGCATCCATCAAGATCTTGCGCTTCTTTCGGTAAGGTTCTGAGATGGCCTCGTAGTAGCGGTGGTTCTTCTTGTTCACATCAATGGTGAAACCTCCCTCTTTTCCAAGCGCCTTATTGAGGGTGGACAGGCATCCGACAGCCTTAGACTTCTTGTTGTCTTTGTAATACAACGGCAGCAGCCAACATTCCAGCTCATGCACGCAGACCGCAAACAGGATACGGTCTGCAAACTTGTCCATGACCTCTGGGCCGATGAGTGAGGACAACTTCTCCTCCACCCTTTGCACGAGTTCCTCAGGTGTAAGCTCCTTTCCGTTCTCATCCCGCTTGGGCACATCGTACCCTTTTTCTTCAGAGACATCCGTATCTATCTGAATGACCACAGCCTCATTGAACTGCATGGCACCGCGCACCCTGTCTGATGCACAGCAATTGAGCACCTGATTCCAGCCGCCCGGCTCATATTCTCCGCTTGACTGTTTCTTCACGGGTTGAATCTCTGTCAACTCCATGTCGGGGTCTGAGAAATAGCCGATCAGAATGTTACGGATGACCGCAATGTCACTCGGTCCCTCTGCTATGATGCCGAACACCCTTGCCATTGCTCAGAAATTCTTTGGCAGGCCACCGAGATAACCACGCACGAACGCTTCGGACAACGGTACTTCCGTCTCGCCCGCCATCACCGTGGGTGGCATCACGCGCCTAACACGGGTGCGCCCCTCACTGTTGCGGTACACCACAAAAAGCCGCTGCTCATCATCCGTCAGGTCGAGGCCATCGAGCACAGCGGGGCTGTGGGTGGTGGCTATCACCTGCTTGTCATGCTCCTTGGACAGCCTCACCAGCCTTGAGATGAGCTCCCTGCACAGCTTCGGGTTCAACGAAGCCTCTATGTTGTCGATGGCGAAGAACTTGGGCGTGTCCTTGCTGATGAACAGCGCGAGGTAGAACAACACGAACAGAAAGCCCTCGTTGGTGCTGCGCTGGTCGAACTGATCCAAGGCATCATCCAAAAAGCGGTCCTTCACCTTGATGTAGCGCTCACCCGACATGGTCTTGTCAGGAAGCTGGAAATTCTCGAACCAGTCGAACACCTGCAATTCCTCTGCGATGCGTTGGATGGTGTCTGGCTGGGTATGTGCCAAAGTTTTCAGCAGCTTAAAAAGACCTTCACCTTTTGTGCCCAATGGTTCTATTTGTCCTTCCTTCTCAAATGCTCTCAATGAAGAGTTTTCTGGGGAATAAATCAGAAACTGTCCTAAAGGCTCGTGCACCATCTTGCCAATAACCTGGTATGACATCTCCCTGATTTTGGGGAAAGATGCCACAATCTCCTCAAGTGTCCCACTGATTTCCTTCTTGCGTTGAGGGTCTTTCGTTTCCTTTCCCTCTCTAAAAAGGGCCTTAGTATACTCATTGAATTCTTCCCAAGATTTCCAGAATTCTCTTATCTCAGATGACTGGACTGAATCAGGTGAGAAATTGATATCCTCCTTTGTCACTAAAACTCGTTGCCATGAAGAGTACGGTTGATTATCGTTCGAGATCGACCATTCAGTTTCAAAATCTGGAAATTGAAAGGAGACACTGATATCCTTTACAGAGTTCTCGGCACAAAAAACAGACCTCATGTAAGGCGAATCGGTGACTCTAATGCCTCTGCTGTTCAGAAATTGATTCTCCAGTTTATTGGTAGAAGCAGCCGCTCCCATCCCAATCGCCTCCAAGATGTTGCTCTTCCCGCAGCCGTTCTCACCGATGAACACATTGAAGCGGCCCAGCTCGAATTCCAGTTTATCGATCGACTTGAAATTGCCTATGCCTACGCGGTTGACCATGACGTGATTGCTTGCGGCCAAAGGTAGCCCTTATGAAGCCATGCCTGTCAGGGCGAAACCTCACCCCCTCTTCTCGATCACCCTCCAATAGCGGTCGCGTTCCTCCTTCACGGAGTGCAGTTCGGCCGTCAGGTCGTTGATGCGCTGGTGCAGGCCGCGCTCCACGGCCGTGGCGCGCACGTGGGCGGGCAGTTGGGGAAGGTAGAGTTCGAGCAGGTTGACCTCCAGGGCGGTGCTCAGTTCCAGCAGTAGGCCTATGGGCAGGTTCTTGCGCTGCAGGGCGGTGTTCAGATAGTTATGGTTGTAGCCCAGCCGCAGGCTCTGCGCGCGGAGCGAGCTGCCGCGCTGCTTGAGGATGGCGCCCACCACCTTGTTGAGGTCGGGCAAGGGGGTGTTCTGATCCATGGCGCTGTTGCGTTGGTGAGTTATGCCGTTTCACGGGTGCAGATGCGCTTCGCGGTGCTGCAACACCGTGTTTAGTCACAAAGATAGGCCTCCGCGTCATCGCAAAGCATGTTTAAGGTAGAGAAATCTATGTAAACGTAAGAGAAATGAATGTACGTGTAATAGAAACACATGAATTCGTAAGCTTGAAATACGTATACGTAAGTTCGAAGCGGGTATCCGTGATCACAAAGCGTGTATAAGTAAGTGAAAAGCGGGAATACTGCACGGAAATGCCCCTCAACGGGCCCACAGACCAAAAAAAAGGCCGCCCCCTGTGGGAGCGGCCTCTTCACAGGTTCGGACGGTCCTTAGCCTATGGTGATGTTGAAATCGCCCGGCATCATGCTGTTGTTGCTCACCATGAAGCTGTCGCCCGCAGCACCCAGCGCGCTGAACTGCATCTGCTCATTGCTCAGGCCCGGCACGAAGACCTGCGACCCGGCCGACATGCCCCCGTTCATCAGTTGGAAATAGAGCCCCTGCGGGGTGGTGGTCACCAGTTTCACGTTGGCTGTAGCATCATAGACCACAGGGCTCACCGTGGTGCTGGCCATGGCGCCAACCGTACCACTGAAACTCTGCTGGCCTCCGCCATTGCCTCCGCCACCGCCATTACCGCCCCCGCCCCCGGTGTTGTCGTCTATGGCGCGGGCCAGATAGTACTGCTCCACCAGGTCGGGATCGTCCTCCAAGAAGAGGTCCAGATACACATCCATCTTGTTCTTCAGCAGGTCGTAGGCCTTGTTGAGCAGTTCCTCCACATTGCGCCCGGCCACCACCTTGATGTCGGTCTGCCCGCCCGGCTGGGGCAGGGTGCTGTAGTAGGTGGCCAGATCGGTGTTGAGCACCGTGAGGTGGGCGGGGGTGATGAGATAGCCCGACAGGGACGGCACCAGCGGGGTGATGAAGTCGCTGATCTGCTGGCCCGTCACATGCAGCTCGGTGTCGCGCTTCCTGTCCAGTTCAGACTTGGTGTAGTCGGTCTTCTTGAGCAGAATGGCATCCTCGGTGTCCACCGCCAGTGCCTTCGCGGCCCGCGTCAGTCGCAGGGCCGACCTGGTGAGCGCCAAGCGGGCGTTGGCCTTGGCCTGTGTATAGCCCGTGGTGTCGGCCGTGGCGATGCCATCGTTCACAATGATGCCCTGTATGTAGCTGTCGAGCACCAGCTTCTCGGTGGCGATCTGTGTCACAGCGGCCAATTCGGCCGCCCGGTCCGTGAGGAATGCCTGCACTTTGATCAGGGCGCTGAACCTGTTTTCTTCTCTTGCATCCATGGTTTTGAAGATTTTGAGGGTTGAACAATGGGTGCGATCTTAAAAATATATCGACATATATCGGATTAACGACAGATTAGATCATTGCACTGTATTGTAGCAGCGAGGCCACTGCTCGATGAAACAGTGATACGTGTCATGGTCCTCCGGGTCAATAGGGTTTTGGTAGTGTCACATCTGGTTTGAAAAATGGTTTCTTTGCCATTGTTCAACCAAAACCTTCCAACCATGAGAGGATTTATGATACTACCTTTTGTTGCGCTTGTATCACATGCACTTGCACAGAACAGCGCCCCCACGGTCAGCATCACCGATGTGACGGTGGATGAAGTGGCCCAGACCGTGACCGTCAACTACGATCTTTCCGATGCTGACAGCGACCCTTGCGAGGTGTGGCTGAAGTACTCTACCGATGGTGGGGAGTATTTTGCCATTGCAGAGGACGTGAGCGGTGACGCAGGAGAGGAAGTATCCCCCGGGAGCAGAACATTGTCATGGGATTTCTCGGCTATGGCAGAGGGCATTTTCGGAACGCGCATCAAGTTGGTGGCCTCTGATGGACAGGCAGCGAGCATTGCCGACATGGTGGCCCAGGTATCAGAGGCTAATCTGCTCACCTACCTGCAGGCTGTGGACGGCATCCGCCACTACACGGCCGCGCCCGCAAGGTTGGAGGAGGTGCGTACCTACATCGAACAGCAGTTCCAAGAACACGGACTCGACACGGAGCGGCACGATTTCACCTACGCCAATACGCCTATGAGCAACATCCTGGGCCGCAAGGCGGGCGCGGTCGATGAGGCCGTCACCTACATCATAGACGGCCATTTTGACGGGGTGAGCAACAGCCCCGCAGCAGACGACAACGGCTCTGCCGTGGCCGGGATGCTTGAGACCCTGCGCATTCTGTCGCAGTACGAGTTCGTCCATTCACTGCGCTTCATCGGTTTTGACCTTGAGGAGACGGGCATCACCGGAAGCCTGCGCTACGTGCAGAACGGCATCAAGCCCTACGAGGACATTCAGGGTGTGCTCAACTTCGAGATGATAGGGTTCTACTCTGATGAGCCCAACAGCCAGCAGCTGCCCGCAGGCTTCGAACTGCTGTTCCCGCAGGCCGCGCAGCAGGTGGCAGACAATGAGTTCCGTGGCGATTTCCTCACCGTGGTGGGCAACACGGCATCGAACCCGCTCACAACAACCTTTGTGAACACCTCTACGCAGTATGTACCCGACCTCAAACTGGTGGTGACCGAAGTGCCGGGCACAGGCACCATGGCACCCGACCTGCGAAGGAGCGACCATTCACGCTTCTGGGACGCTGGCAAACAGGCCCTCATGCTCACGGACGGGGCCAATTTCCGCAACTTCAACTACCACACGCCTGCTGACAGCATCGGTACCCTGAACCTCAGTTTCATGGCCGATGTGGTGAGGGCCACACTGGCCACTGCCGCCACGCTGGCCGTACCGATCGTCACGGGCAGCGATGAGTACGACCTCTCGGTGCTCAGCATAGGCGGCCATGACCATGCCCACGGCTTCCCAGGCAAGGTGCGCATCTATCCCAACCCTACGGACGGTGTGCTGATGCTCCATGTGAACGCGGTACATCCCTTCCGTACCCGTGCCGAGGTGTATGACCTCAGCGGCCGTCAATTGCTGCGCGAGGTGATGGAATTCGGCAATGGCGACTCAGTGAACCGATTGGACGTGGGACACCTCAGCAACGGCAGCTACCTGCTGGTGCTGCACGCTGGAGGTGAGGGTGCATTGACGCACACTTTCGTGGTAGAGAAGTGATTGCAATAATCTCTGGAACAAGAAAGGCCGCATGGGACGATTCCCATACGGCCTTTCCGTTTCACGATACGAGCGACTATTTCCTGAGCAGGTCGCGTATCTCCATAAGCAGCTCCTGATCCTTGGTGGGTGGAGGCGCAGCAGCAGGTGCAGGCGCTGGCTCCTCTTTTTTCTTGTTAAGGTTGTTGATGCCCTTTACCAGCATGAAGATGCAGAACGCAATGATGAGGAAGTCGAACACGTTCTGAATGAAGTTGCCGTAGTTGATGGCCACAGCGGCTACCTCGCCCTCTGCCTCTTTCAGCACCAGTTTCAGGTCCTTGAAATTGACACCACCGATGGCGATGCCAAGGGGCGGCATGATAATGTCGTTGACAACAGAGGTTACGATCTTGCCGAATGCGCCACCGATGACGACACCCACAGCAAGGTCAATGACGTTGCCGCGCATGGCAAAGTCCTTGAATTCTTTCATCATACTCATGGTAAAAGTGTTTTGGTTCGAGCCAAATGTAGGTTTTTGACTTTGTGGCGAAATGGCCATATCGATGAATTATCAACTATCCTTGCACACCACATGCATCATTCCCTATGAAAGAAAAGATACTCGCAGCCTTCGGGTTCCCACCGCCTGCCGCACTTCAACGGATTGGCACACCACTCACCGCTCCTTTCGTTCTCCCATCGGAGAGCACGCTGATCGTTGACGCACGTGAGGTGACGGATGAGAGCGGACTGAAGCGGATCTATCAGCAATTGAAAGACGGCACTTCCGCATTGAGACCCGGTGGCAAGGTCATCCTGCTTTCGCTCGACCCGAAAGTCGTGACCGATGTGCGGACGAAGACCTTTCAGCGGGCCATTGAGGGCATCTCGCGGTCGCTGGCGAAGGAGCTTGGCGGAAAGGGCAGCACCGTGAACCTGCTGCGTGTGCCTGCCGAAGCGACCAATGACCAACTGGCCTTGCCGATGCACTTCTTCGGGTCAGGACGGTCGGCCTTCATTACCGGACAAGCACTCACGGTCGATGCCACAAAGGCCACTGGAGGCCTCGAAGGCAAGGTCTGTGTGGTCACGGGAGGCGCGGGTGGCATCGGCTCGGCCACGGTGAAGCGGCTGGCGGCAGAAGGCGCGCATGTCATCATCGCAGACATACCACCAATGACTGAGAAGGCCAAGGCATTGGAATCTGCCAACGTGAAGTTCTTCGCGGGCGACCTTACCAAGGGAACTGATGCCGATGCGCTGCTGGCATTCATCAAAGAGACATACGGTAGGCTGGACGTGCTGGTCAACAATGCCGGCATCACGCGCGACAAGACATTGAAGAACATGCCAGAGAATTACTGGGACCAGGTGATAGCGATCAACCTCACGGCAGTATTACAACTCACAGAAAAGGCGATTGTAACGGGATTGATGCCTGAGGGCGGCAGGGTGATCAACACTTCCTCCATCAGCGGCATTGCCGGCAACTTCGGGCAGACCAACTATACCGCTACCAAGGCTGCTTTGATCGCTTTCGGGGAGGCGCTCGGGGCGGAACTTTCACCGAAAGGCATCACAGTGAACGCCATTGCCCCAGGTTTCATCGAGACCGACATGGTCAAGACCATGCCATTCATGACCCGTCTTTTCGCGGAACGGCTCACCTCATTGGCGCAGGCTGGAAAGCCTGCCGACATAGCGGAGGCGGTCACCTTCCTCGCTCATCCTGCTGCGCAGGGCGTCAACGGACAGGTGCTGCGGGTGTGCGGGGGAAGTTTCCTTGGGGCTTGATATCGATTTAATCCGACAGTGCCCTGATGATGTCGTGCTTGGTGAGGATCCGGTAGTTGTCCGCTGAATCAAGATAAAGCACGGCCGGGGTCTTTTTGTCGAGCTTGTTGATGACCTCGGAGATAGGCTGGTCGCCTTTTACGATGGGCAGCGGTTCCTGCATGATCTCGCTCACAGGTCGGGATTTCATCTCCGGGTTGCTGAACAGGGTACTGAACAGTTTGCTCTCGGTGATGCTGCCGACAGGTTCACCTCCCTCGAAGATAGGCAGTTGGGAGATGTCGTTGTCGGTTATCATCCGCGCCACATCATTCACAATGTCGTCTGCACTGGCCTTCAACAGGGTCTTGGCCACCCCGTTGACCTCGCGCACGCGGGTCAGTCCTTTGTCAAGGAAGCCGCGGTCGCGCATCCAGTCATCGTTGAAGATCTTGCCCACGTATCTGCTCCCGTGGTCGTGGAAGATGACGACCACCAGATCATCGGGTTTCAACTGGTCTTTGAGCTGCAGAAGCCCCTGCACCGCGCATCCCGCACTGTTGCCAACGAAGATTCCCTCCTTCTTGGCCAATTCGCGCGTCATAAGCATGCCCTCGCGGTCGGTCACCTTCTCAAAAAGATCTATGACGCTGAAATCGACACACTTGGGAAGAATATCCTCTCCGATGCCCTCGGTCAGATAGCTGTAGATCTCGTTCTCATCGAATATGCCTGTCTCATGGTATTTCTTGAAGACCGAGCCGTAAGTGTCTATACCCCATACCTTGATGTCCGGGTTCTGTTCTTTGAGATAACGCGCAGTGCCGCTGATAGTGCCCCCGGTTCCCACGCCTACCACTAAGTGGGTGATCTTGCCTTCGGTCTGTGCCCATATCTCTGGGCCGGTCTGCTCGTAGTGCGCCACCTGATTGCTCAGGTTGTCGTACTGATTAGGGTAGAAGGAGTTCGGAATCTCCTGGTTCAGCCTTCGTGCCACGGAGTAGTACGAGCGCGGGTCGTCCGCAGCCACGTTGGTGGGGGTCACCACTACCTCTGCCCCCATGGCCCGCAGGATGTCCATCTTCTCTTTGCTCTGCTTGTCGGGCATGGTGCAGATGAGACGGTAGCCCTTCACGATAGCTGCCAGTGCAAGCCCCATTCCGGTGTTTCCCGATGTACCCTCAATGATGGTTCCGCCAGGCTTGATCTTTCCTTCACGTTCCGCATCTTCGATCATCTTCACCGCCATGCGGTCCTTGATGCTATGTCCGGGGTTGAAGGTCTCCACCTTGGCCAGAACGGTGCAGGGCAGTTCAGCAGTAACTTTATTGAGCTTGACCAAGGGCGTGTTACCGATGGTCTCGAGGATGTTATTATACCACATGACGGCAAAGGTACTTTTTACCCTCGGCCAGCGCAGGTCAGAGATCGTAGCTCAAATAAATTCCTGAACCGAAAGGCGAACCGAAAGGAGCGACTGTCAGACCCTTGGGCAGCCTGCGCTTCTTATGAAGTTCAGGCACCAGGTAGCCAATCGTTCCGCCCACAAGGTAGCCTGCGATGACATCGGACGGGAAATGCTTGCCTGCGTTCACCCTCAGGTAGCCCACCACCGCTGGCGCAATCACCGCAGCGGTCCACACGAGGCTCTTGGCTGTGCGATTGTCAGAGTAATCTGAAAAGACCTTTGCTGTGAGAAAGCACATCGATGTGGCAAGCGAGGTATGACCTGAGAAGAATGACATCCTGGCATCATGGGATGTGCGCTGCTCCATGGCGACATCCGGGTCGTAACCGTAGGGTCTTGTGCGTCTGCTGAAGCCTTTTGCCAACTGGGTGAGACCCACCGTAAGACCTGCTACCTCGATGTACATGAGTCCAAGGCCCAACCAGTCCTGCCGCGCCCTGCGGTCGGCAAGCATGAGCAGCGGCATAGCCGCAGATGCGAACATCATGTAGTCAGATACTGAGGCAGCGGTAGGATTCCAGTTTCCTACCGTTGAACGGTCGAAACCCGGCAGCGTATACTTGTCGAGGCTCAGCACCGTGGCCTCTGTGTGCGGTTGTACACGGGTCGTTGAGAAATAGCCCATCCCCGTGAACACCACAGCCCCGGAGGCATAGACCGCATCTCTTTTCAAGTTGAACTCGTACGG
Source organism: uncultured Chryseobacterium sp. (assembly GCA_964500205.1). Taxonomy (GTDB): domain Bacteria; phylum Bacteroidota; class Bacteroidia; order UBA10329; family UBA10329; genus UBA10329. The sequence continues at coordinate 273,596 of CAZCNS010000003.1, forward strand.
ACTTTCACGCTCATTCTCCTGACCTGACAACGAGACAGGCAACATGGCAAGCGAGCAAAGTAAGGCCGTCAGTCGAATGGTCAATGACCTCATTTCACAGCTTGCAGCTTGTCATTCAAACCTTTCACAACGCCTTCCTGCGCAGTGATCTCCCCTTTCTTGGCTACCTGTTCTTCCTTTAGTCGCACGATGGCAGCTTTCGCCTCTTCTATCTTCTTCTCATAATCTTGGATGGCTCCTTCCTGTTGTTGTTGGTTCTTTTCCAGAGATGAAAGCTCTGACTGCCTGTCTGAAAGGAGTTTCTCTGCCAATTTAATCTCTCCCTTAACTACTTCTTTGGTCTCGGCCACTGCAAAATCATACAACAGCTTCTTGGCGGCAAGGAAACGGTCAGGATGGTCCTTGGAGGTCATGTACGCACCTCCGAGGTCAAAGGCCGCAGTGATACGCACACCCTCGTTAGGCACATCCTCTACTTTGGAGTATACGAAGAACGAGCGGTCGCCCATCGACTTGTGGCTGCACTCTTCGGCTACAAGTTCATCCTTTCCCTTGGGCTTACACTTCCAACTCTTGAGCTCCTTCTCCCAATCTTTACCCACTTCTTTCGCATCTCCATTCTGAATGATGAACGAAAGTGCATTCTGGCTTCCGGTGGAGAAGTTGGAGGCACCTTCAGAAATCTCAATGGCCTTCTGGGCAAAAAGTTCAGTGCAGGCAAGAATGAGAAATAAAGCAGTCAGCTGTTTCATTGATCGGTCTTTCTAGTTCGTCAGGCCAAAGGAAAGCAAAAACAGCCTGAGTCAGCGACCCGCGGTTGTCATCGGTTGGTTGCCGTTCGTTTCTGATGCCGAACTTTACGCCATCAGACGTACTGTCACCAGCTCAAGCCTTCCATGCACTATCTTATCTACACAAGCACAGCCACCGTGCCACCCACAGAGGCCGACATGGCTCAGATCCTGCTCTCGAGCGACCGCAATAATGGCCGTGACGAGATCACAGGACTTCTGCTTTACCATGACGGCTCGTACGTCCAGATGTTGGAAGGTGAGGAGGCGATCGTCACTGATACCTTTGAGCGCATAGCCCGAGATCCCCGGCATTATGAGGTCAGGAAACTCGGCTTCGGAAGTTCCGAGGGGCGTTATTTCCCGGACTGGCGAATGGCATTTGAGCCAGTGGATGAGAACACAGTGGCCAGGGCCGAGACCATGAGCATTGACGATGCTGCTGATTTTATAAAGCGCACGGATGGAGAGCACTTGGGCATAAAGCTGCTGAGGCTGTTCTATCAGATGAAAATGGGCGGGTAGCCAATAGGTGCAGTGAGGGGTATGTGATTCCATTTCACTTCCTCTTTCGGAATAGCTGTACTTTCGCTTGTCAACTGCCTCATTTCATCGTGCGACCGCTCGTCCCATTCATTCTGATATTGCTGTTCTCTGTCGCAGCCAAGGCGCAGGATCCGCACTTCTCGCAGTATCTGAGCGTACCGACATACCTCAACCCTGCGTTCGCGGGATATGACGGCTGTTCGCGGTTCATCGCATCGTACAGGAATCAATGGCCTGCCATTTCTGCGAACTACCAGACCGTGCAGGCTTCCTATGATCAGTATGTGAGGCCTATTCGAGGTGGTGTCGCGGTGAATTTTCAGTACGACAATTCAGCAAACACACTTGAATCTTATGCCGCAAGCGCTGTCTATTCACCGACTTTCCGTCTTTTCAAGGGCAAACTTGTAATCAGCCCCGCCCTCGAATTGGGTTGGCGACACAATGCAATGAATTGGGAGAAACTCACTTTCGGTGACATGGTCGATCCTCGCTACGGTTTTGTTTATCAAACTCAGGAGGTGATGCCCACGAAAGGAAATCATTTCTTTGATGCGAGTGCGGGGCTGGTACTCTCACATCATGGTCTGGTTTATGGGGTTGCAGTCCGGCATTTGACCCAGCCCGATCAGGGAATCGCGGGAGTCTCACATCTTCCGCTAAACACGGTTGCCCATATTGCATACAATCAGGAGATTACGACTCGATTTGGGATTGTTGGCAGCTTCATTTACCATAATCAGCTGAACTTCCACATGTTCCTGCATTCAGCAACGTTCCAGTTTGTTGGCGCACGGTTGGGGATTGGATTTCGGCATGGTGAATCCAACTATGACGCGGTGATCCTCATGGCGGGCTATTCCCACCGTAGATTCTCCATCGGCTACAGTTTTGACCTCACCGTCTCCTCTTTGGGGATGAAGACAGGCGGCAGCCATGAGCTCAACCTCGCTCTTCGGTTCAATTGCAGGAACAAGGAGGAGTGGAGGAAAGGGCCGAGGCTGATGGGGTTCTGAAAGACTTCCCGACCCCCGCCCCCCCTTTCCATCACAGCTTGACCGTGAGTTGTAGCGTGCCGCCAAGCCCCATCTCAATGATGCGCTGTAGGGTGGAGAGCCGTACCTCTTTGAGGTTGTTCTCAATCTTGGAGATGTACGACTTCGTGGTGCCGACCTTCTTGGCAAGCGCCTCCTGCGTAAGGCCGCGCTCAAGCCGTGCCTCCTGAATCATCGCCCCCACCTTGAACGCATGGTAGCCCTCCTCCAGTCGGTCGCGCTCCGCAGTTCCGCGCTTGCCGTAGTGCTTCTCCTTGAAATCCTCAAGGGTCATCGTATCATTTTCTTTCGCTTTCATATTCTTGCTTGATTTTCAACGCTTTCTCAATTTCCTGTTTCGGGGTCTTCTGAGTCTTTTTCTGAAAACCATTGGCAAGCACCACCAGATTCCCTTCATGGAAGAAACAGAATATCCGAAAGATGTCACTGCCCTGTTGCACCCTTATCTCAAACAGGCCGTCCGTGCCTTCCAGATGCTTCAGGTACGTCTCAGGCACCCGCTGCAACTCCGATATCAGGTCAAGTGTTCAAATAATCTTGTCCTTGACCTTGTCCCGTTGTTTCTCGAAGAACTTCTCAAAATAGTCCTTGAAGAAGATGATGGTTCTGACCTGTCCCTTTCCTGCCACGGGCCAAAGATAGGGAAGTTGCCCGAAAGTGAAACTTTCAAGAATCCGTTATCTAAGGGTTCGGTAGCGTTGAACACAACCCCTACCTTCGTATTAAGTTTCAATCGAAAACCACCGCCATGAGAGTGCTATTGGACATCAAGGCCATGCTGGCCCGCTATTTCGGCAAGCGATTGGCGGCCAAAGCTGGTTATGCGGCCAAGGAACGCGGAATCACTGAGGATGATCTGGAAGCTTGGCTGAAAGATGAGGCGCGATGCTGACCACCTATCCCATACAACATCTACCTTCGTAACACGTTTAACCCCGAAAACCACAGCCATGAGAGTGCTATTGGACATCAAGGACAGTGAGGCCGTGCATCTGATGCGTGTGCTGCGCAGCCTTCCCTATGTGAAGGAACTGAGTGTTTCTGCTGAAAAGGAGGAACTTGTGGAAGAGATAAAGGAAGCTGTTGAGAATCTGAAACTTGTGCGTGAGGGGAAACTGAAGGCACGCCCTGCAAGGGAACTGCTCGATGAGCTTTGAGGTACTAAGCATACCGCCTTTCGACAGGCAGCTCAAGAAACTGGCAAAGAAATACCCTTCCCTCAAGTCCGAGTTCCTGAAACTGGTCGTCCTCTTGGAGGCTGCGCCTAAACAGGGCACACCCATTGGCAACGGCTGTTTCAAGATTCGCATGTCCATAGCATCTAAAGGAAAGGGCAAGCGAGGAGGGGCGAGGGTCGTCACCAACATCATCTTCACCGAGAACACGGTTTATCTGCTTGCCATCTATGACAAATCGGAGAAGAAGAGCCTCACAGATGCCGAGCTGAAGGATTTGTTGTCGCAGATTCCCGAGTGAGACGCGATGCATCGCGTCTCACTGAAGGAGACGAAAACATACCGTCTCTACGACCCCCTATGGAATCCCCCCTTTTTGCGCATCTTACGGCCAAAGAATTGCCCCATGATGCGCCTCATCCTGCCCCTGCTGCTCACTATAGCACCCCTCCTGTGCCATTCTCAGACGTACGATGACCTCTGGAAGGAGGTCAACAACCTGCAACGTGGAGGCCAGCCCCGCAGCGCGCTGGAGAAGGTGGAGCAGATTCATCGCATGGCCATTGCAGAGAACAATGGCCCGCAGCTCATCAAGGCCATCATCCATGAAGTGAAGTTCAATGCGCAGTTTGAGGAAGAGAGTCTCGTCCTCAGCATCGGGCGATTGGAGGACGAGGCCAAGATGCTTCCCGCCCCTACGCGGCAGATCGTCCATTCGTTGCTGGGTGAGATGTACATGGCCTACTGGCACAACAACAATTGGCAGATCCGTGAGCGCACAGCCATGGAAGGCGAGGGCGGCAACCTGCTCACATGGGATTTCAAGCGCATCGTGGAGGCCGCAGACCGCCACTATACGCTTTCGCTCAAAAGTGCCGACACGTTGCGTAATGCCACGTTGGAGAACTATGCAGCCATTCTGGAGGGCGAAGGCCGCTACCGCGACCTGCGGCCCACGCTCTATCACCTGCTGCTGTCACGCGCCTTGGACTTCTACGCCTCCGAGGACCGGGACCTCGTCAACTTCGACACGGACGGCATCTATGACAACCCCGCCCTGCTGGCCGATGCCACCACCTTCCTGAAAGTGAACACTGCGGATGGCCTGCGCCCTGCCGACCGCACCATCGGACTGTTTCAGGAGCTGCTTCGTGAAGTGGGGAAAGTATCGCCCAAGGCGCGACTCATCGAGGATCTGAGGCGGTTGGAGTATATGCACCGCAGGTCGCAGGCAGAGCAGAAGGATTCCCTTTTTGAAAAAGAGCTGGAACGCCTGCTGCCCACCGCGCCTGACCCTGCAATGAAGGCGGAGGTGGTCTGGCACATCGCGGAACTGTGGTTCAATCAGGGCAACGGGAACACGGCCGACACTACCATCCTCCTGAAATGGAAACAGGCCCACGACCGCTGTGCCGAGGTCATAAATGACATCACTGGAAATGCGTTGAAGGAGGTCGGCCCGAACAACTGCCGCCAACTGATGCAGCGCATCGAGCAGCGCGAATGGAACATGAACGCACAGGGCGCAGTGCTTCCCACCGAGCCGTTCCGTTTTCTGTTGAAGTATCGGAATGTGGGCGAATCCGCATCCAAAACCTGGCCCGCCCACGTCCGTGTGTCCCGCATCGACCCCATCAAATTCCGTGAGGAAAGCCGCAGGAACTACGGGGAGAAACTCACCGAATGGCTGTTGAAGAACAGCACCCCCGTTTCCACTAAAACTTTCGACCTGCCCAACCCGCAGGATTTCCGAGGCCACAGCATCGAACTGCCGTTGGAGGGCCTGCCTATCGGTACCTACGTCATCTTCGCGGCAACTGACAAGGACTTCAAGACGAAGGATGAGGCGGTGGCTCACGCCATCATCACCGTCACCGACATCACGCTGCTGAAGCGTTCCACAGAGGACGGCCACACGCTGCTCCGTGTCGTTTCCCGCGAGAAGGGAACGCCCGTGAAAGGCGCACGCATCGAGCTGCTGGAATCGTTCTATGACCGCAATTCGCGAAGCAACAATTACCGTTTACAGGAGACGTTGACCACAGATGCCAAGGGCGAGGCCGTCTATCGCCACAAGGGGCAGGGCCACGGTTCGCTCCTGACCGATGTCTTCTCTGGCGATGACCGCCTCATCAGCGCAGACAACATGCACGGATACCGCCACGTGGAGGATGTGCGTTGGAATACCAGCACGCAGTTCTTCCTCGACCGCGCCATCTATCGCCCAGGGCAGGTCATCCATTTCAAAGGGCTGATTTGGCGCAGCAATGGCGATGAGGTGGAGCGCGAGAAGGACAAGTCGACAACCGTCACGCTCTATGACGTGAACGGTCAGCAGGTGTCCAAAGTGGAGGTGCGTACGAACAGTTTCGGCTCGTTCTCAGGCACCTTCATCGCACCCACGGGCGGGCTGAACGGCTACATGCGCATCGGTGACGATCACGGTTCCCTTAATTTCAGGATGGAGGAGTACAAACGTCCCAAGTTCGAGGTGAAGCTCGATGCGCCCAAGGAGCAGCTCCGCGTAGGCGATACGGTGACGGTGCAAGGCGTGGCCGTCTCGTACGCGGGTGTGCCGCTGGCAGATTCCGAGGTGCGCTACCGCATCACGCGAAATGCCCGATTCCCATACCCTTGGCGGTGCTGGGGCTGGATGCCGCAGAGTAATCCCAAGCAGGTGGCCTATGGCACGGGCACAACGGATGCAGACGGGCGGTTCACGGTGCAGTTCCCCGCGCAGCCCGACCCACTGATGCGCAGCCGCTGGTTCCCCGTGTTCTCCTACAGCATCGAGGCCGATGTGACCGATCGAAGTGGCGAGATGCAGTCTGGCAGCAGCTCCGTGTCGGTGGGCTACCACGCGCTCGACCTCGGCATCGCGGTGCCCGATGTGCTGGAAAAGGGCGCGTTGAAATCATATCCTGTTACCGCGACCAACCTCATGGGTGAGGCGCAGGACTTGGCGGTAAAGGTGACCATCTGGCAATTAAAGCCTAACGACCGCATTCTTCGCAAAAGACCATGGGCCAGAGCAGACCAGCATTTTCTTTCGGAAAAAGAGTATCGCGAACGCTTTCCCAACGACCCTTGGGGCGATGAGCACGACCCGAACACGTGGGAGAAGGCCGCGAAGACTTTCGAGACCACCGTGCGCACGGGCAGTGATGGAAAGGTTGACCTCTCAGGCGTTCCGTTCGGCAAGCTCGGCCAGTACCTCATCGAGCTTTCGGCTACCGATGTGTTTGGCAAGGAGGTGACGCAGCAGGCGCGTTTCCTGCTCATCGACAAGAAGGAGAAAAAGCCCGCCATCCCCGTCACCGCTTGGTTCCGCGCCATGCAGGAGAAGCTGGAGCCGAACGATACGCTGGAACTGCTCGTAGCCTCGTCCTATCCCGATGTGCAGTTCACGCTGGACATCGAGGTGAAGGACAAGGGAGTGCGCACGAACCGTTTCATCCATTCCGAGCAGTTTGCCCTGAGCAACGGCCAGCGGCTGCTGCGGATTCCTGTGACCGAGGATTGGCGCGGCAATGCCACGGTGCATCTGCTGGCCGTGCGCAACAACGAGCTGCTGAGCTGGACACAGACCATCACCGTGCCGTTCACCAACAAAGAGCTGGACGTGCAGTTGGAGACCTTCCGCAAGGAGATGACCCCCGATGACACGGAGCAATGGATGCTACGCATCACCGACAGGAAGGGCAATCCTGTGAAGGCCGAGCTGCTCGCCACGATGTACGATGCATCGCTCGATGTGCTTGCGGCCAACAATTGGTCGTTGAACCCGTACCGTTCGCTGAACCCACGCCTGCACTGGGGTAGCGCGACCTTCGGCAATGCACAGGGATATGTATGGGACAGGGAATGGAGGGCATGGCCGAAAGGGACATTTCAACGGGATTTTGAGCGACTGAACTGGTTCGGGCATTATCTCGGAGGAGGGCGATACGATGGCATCATGGTATCCGCTACTCGAAGCAGGAGCCGAAATGAAAGTGCGCAGATGATGGTAGCGGATATGGACATGGCTGAAAGCGAAGCCCCGATGGGGAAATCTGCGCCCGTTCCTCCTGCGATTTCTGCAATGGAGACATTGGATGATAAAGATGCTGAATCAGAACCCACTCCAGAGGTCAAACTCCGCTCCGATTTCAGCGAGACGGTGTTCTTCCTTCCGCATCTCACAACTGACGAGAAAGGCGGTGTGGTCATCCGATTCAATGCACCACAGAGCCTGACGCGGTGGAAGTTCATGGGCCTCGCCACCACCGAGGATCTGAGTATAGGCACAGTGACCGAGGAGGTGGTCACCCGCAAGCTGCTGATGGTCACGCCCAACTATCCGCGCTTTGTGAGGGAAGGAGATAAACTGCGGTTTCAGGTGAAGGTGGATGTGGTGGATTCGACCGTTGCGGAGGTCACCGCTTCGCTTGCGTTGACAGATGCGCTCACGGGAGAATCCCTCCAATTGAAAATTGAAAATCGAAAATTGTCTATTGCAAATGGGGAAACCATCGCAGCATGGGAGCTGGATATTCCCGAAGGGGTCTCGGCATTGACGTTCACGGTGAAGGCGTGGGGGAAGTCGGCCTCCGTGACGCACACGGACGGGGAGGAAAAGACCATCCCCGTGTTGCCCAACCGCATGTTGGTGACCGAGGCCATGCCGCTGCCCGTCCGTGGAAAAGGGACGCATGATTTCACGTTCTCCAAACTGTTGAAGAATGAATCCCCGACCCTGCGCCACCATAACCTGACGTTGGAGTTCACGCCCAACCCCATCTGGCTGGCGGTGCTTGCGTTGCCGTACATGATGGAGTTCCCGCACGAGTGCGCGGAGCAGATCTTCAGCCGTTTCTATGCCAATGCCATCGGTACCCACCTCGCCAACAGCGACCCTGCCATCAAGCTGGTGTTCGACCAATGGAAGCGCGATGCGGAAACGGGGCAGGGCAATGTCTTCCAATCGCAGTTGGACAAGAACCCTGAGTTGAAACAGGCTCTGTTGCAGGAGACCCCGTGGGTGCGCGATGCGCAGGACGAGGCAGAGCAGCGCAGGCGCATCACCGAGCTGTTCGATACGGAGCGTATGGCGCTAGAACTGGCGGAATCGCTCCGCAAACTGCAACAACAGCAACAGGCAGATGGCGGCTGGGGCTGGTTCAGCGGCCTCCGCAGCGACCTCTACATCACGCGGCACATCGTGATGGGCTTCGGGAAACTGAGGAAAATGGGCGTTTGGGAACCCGATGCCGCATCGTTGAAAATGCTTCGCAACGCGGTGGATTTCATGGACAGCGAACTGGTGGAATACTATGAGCGCGTGAACCTGAAAGACAAGGAGCGCATCCCAGGCTGGTTCGAGCTGCATTCGATGTATGCACGGTCGTTCTTCCTCGCGGATTTCAAGCCCACGGGCAGGGCCAAGACCATTTACGAGGACATGCTCTCGCGCATCAAGCAGCACTGGACGAAGTTTGATGCCACGCAGAAGGGCATGGCGGCCGTGATCCTGCATCGCAACGGATTGGCGAAGGACGCGGCACAGCTCATCGTCTCCCTCCGCGAGACCGCGCTGACCAGCGAGGAGTTCGGCACTTACTGGGCGATGGAGAAGGGCTACTACTGGCATCAGGCGCCCATCGAGAACCATGTCATCATTATGGAGGCGTTCCACGAGGTGGCGAGCGACAAGGCGATGGTCGATGAGATGAAAATATGGCTGCTGAAACAGAAGCAGACCCAGAACTGGAAGACCACGAAGGCCACGGCCGAGGCGTGTTACGCGCTGCTGGGCATGGGCAGCCGCGACCTGAACACACAGCCGAATGTGAGCATCCGCATCGGCAGCGAGACCATCGACCCGAGCAAAGACAGGGATCTGAAAACGGAAGCGGGCACAGGCTACTTCAAGACCAGCTGGGCGGGTAAATCCGTGACGCCCGACATGGGCAAGGTGACGGTGACCAAGGACAGCGAGGGCGTGGCGTGGGGCGCGGTCTATTGGCAGTATTTCGAGAACCTCGACAAGATCACGGGCGTGGACGACAACCCCATCAAGATGAAGCGTGAGGTGATGCTGCGCGAGGACACGCCCAACGGCCCGCTGCTCCGCCCGCTCACCGATGGCGCGAAGCTGAAAGTGGGCGACCGCGTGCAGGTGCGCATCGTGCTGGAGACCGACCGCCACATGGAGTACGTCCACCTGAAGGACATGCGCGCGGCCAGCCTCGAACCCCGCGACCAGCTCTCTGGCGCGGCCTATCAGGAGGGGATGGGCTACTACCGCAGCACGACCGATGCGGCCATGCACTTCTTCTTCAGCTACATGCCGAAGGGCACGTTCGTGTTCGAGTACGGCCTCAACGTGACGCAGGCGGGCGATTTCAGCAACGGCATCTCACAGTTGCAGTGCATGTACGCGCCTGAGTTCACCACGCACAGTGAGGGGGTAAGGGTGAGGGTGGAGTGATGATTACCTTTGTGATGCCATGGCCATCTATGTCCTGAATATCGATGAAAGGAGCGTCCGCGGAAGGGCGTTCAAAACGTTGCTGGAGCAGGAATCTGCTGCCAAGCTGCTCACTATGGACGAGTACGACAAGGCGGAATCTGATGCCCTTTTGGCGAAAATGGGCGAATCTGCTGAAGAGGGGTTGCTCTCCTACGAGGAAGCCAAAGCCGAGTTCAAGCGACTTAGGAAAAGGCTTGCCAAGTGACCGTCAAAGCGAGCAAGCGGTTCTTCCGAGACCTTTCACGACTGCATGCAATTCAGGTGCTTGACGATGCCGAGTTCGTGTTCGACCTTGCCTATTCTGCATCCTCACCTGAAGACATTCTCGGATTCAAGTGGCTGATGGGTCATGACGGGTTCGGGAGAATCTCCATCGGTTCATATCGTATCGGTGTGGAGGTGAGGGCCGAGACCATCATCTTCAAATGTGTGATGCACCGCACCGTCATGTACAAGTTCTTCCCTTAGAAAAGGCATCTCACAGTTGCAGTGCATATACGCGCCTGAGTTCACCACGCACAGTGAGGGGGTGCGGGTGCGGGTGGGGTGAGACCCACAGTAGGCTACCTTTGTTCTACAACTCGCACATCCATCATGAGCAGCCTCCTCGACCGCATCACACTGAACCCTGACATCTGTCACGGAAAGCCGACCATCAGGAACAAGCGTTATACCGTTGACCTGATCCTTGACCTGCTGGCATCGGGCATGTCCACAGCTGAGATATTGGATGACTACCCCGCTTTGGAGAAAGAGGACATACAGGCCTGTCTGGCCTATGCATCGCGGCTGGCAAGGGTCAGTTCCTACGCAAGGACGGCATGAGGTTCATTGTAGATGCGCAATTGCCCTCGAAGCTGTGCGAGATACTGCATTCCATCGGTTGTGAAGCAATCCATGTGGACGCGCTGCCCAATGGTGATGAGACGCCTGACCGTGACATTGCAGACCATGCCGACATGCACGGCCTGGTCGTGCTGACCAAGGACACGGACTTCTACCATTCGCACATGATAAGGAAGCGTCCGCTGCGGCTGTTCCTCATCACAACCGGCAACATGGGGAATCGCGCGCTTTTCGACCGCCTACGGGCAAATGCCATTACCATTCGCACACTACTTGAGCATTGCAGTTTCATAGAACTGACCAACGAAGGGGTCATCGGCCACGGGCACGAACGAGACTGAGTTGTTTTGTGTTGCACGAAGCGGGCGATTTTAACAACGGCATCTCACAGTTGCAGTGTATGTACGCGCCTGAGTTCACCACGCACAGTGAGGGGGTGCGGGTGGAGTGAGGTTTGAACTTCATCAAACTTCCAAAATTTGCCGAAGTCGACAGCTCAAGGTCTTGAGAATCTGCCCTCCCTCCTGCCCTACCAACCAAAAAGACCGTCCTCCGCAAGGAAGAACGGCCTCTTTACGCACATGAGCGCGAGGCTCCTATTGTGGCCGAAGCGTTAAGAATTGGCTCCAAGACCCCACACCGGCAGTACTCTCCACGCGCACCCTGAACTGGTAGCGCAGACCGCCTATCAGCCCCGCGAACATGTAGCTGCGGTCGGTGCTGGTAACCAGAGGCAGCCAACCGGCCTCAGGGCCTGCGCCTTCCTTGTACTCGCGGCACTGGTAGTGGTAGGTCTTCCGCTTGGGATTGCCCCGATGATAAAGCCGCACCGACCCCAACGGTATTCCCTCGGCAGTGAGCCTTATGTCATTAGGGGGCGGCAATACTCCCACGGGGGCCGGCTGTGCCCGCAACTCGAATCCTGAGCTGAGCAGTATCTCCTCATCGCCATTGCCCACATTGTTCACATAAGTGGCCAACTGGGAGGTGAGTCTCCGCAACTCGCTCAATGCCACATCGCGCAGCACTGTGTTGTTCTTCCCGCCCTCCGACATCACCTTCGACTGCGCATCGCCCAGCCGGTTCACTGCAGCGAGATAGGTGACAAGATCGGGGTTCGGACTCGGGAAATTCCCGTTTCCATCCATTGCGTCATGGATATTGAAGCACTTCATCACTACCGCTGACACACCGAGGCCGTTCAGGCCGACTTTCACAGAATTTTGCATGGCTTCTGTACTTTGATAGGTTAGATTTGTTTGACTCCGATGCTTGCTGGTCGGGTGGCATCGGTTTCGCCCGACCTGCAATTCCAATAACTCTACATGGTCAGATTTATTTTATCGGAACATGAAAAAAAAAATTCAAATCACTGATTATCAGCATGAAAAAAAATCAATCATCTGCAATTAAACACTGAAACATGACAGAGATGGTTTCCATGACGATCGAGATACATTCCATCTCGATCGTCTGAAAGACCATGAGCCACATGAACGGCTTCGCAACCATACTCCTCCCTCCTGCCCCTGTTGTTGCAGATGGCGGGACGATCGCGGAACGATGCCCAACAATCGTCTTCGACCGCTTCTCAATGCTGATACCGTGGAGCACGGTCGTCCATCACCGCATCTCAACAGCTACTGAACGGGACACGACTGGGGCTGAGGGGCGGAGGGTCAATTCAGCACTGCGAGTCATTGCTGACGCCTGCGGCCTGACCATCCAATACACTGACTGACAAGCCTCCCGAAACTCAAAGCAAAAATGACCATGGCAATGAACACAGGAGGAAAAGTGTAGCGTTCCAACATGCGGCCCGCACCGGCCATTACGGCAAGGGCATCGAGCGAGAGCAGCGCGGCCAGCAGGAGCAGTGCGATGTGCAGCTTGAAGTGCTTGCGCCAACCTGTGATGAGCAGCAGCCCCCAAGAGACTGCCGCCAGCAGGAAAAACGGCAATGTGGTGGTCACCATGCCATGCACTTTATGCATCGTCCCTGATAACTGAAGCATGTAGTTGACCAGAGCGCCTTTGAAAGTGCCCTCGTATCGGTAGCGCATGGCCCGGAAGTCGGGCACGCCCTGCTGCCAGTACTCGCGCACGGTGTAGCGCACCAACGGTGGCGGTATGGGGTAGCAGCTCTGCGAAAGCCAGTAGGCACTGTCCTTGTCTGCAAAAGGCGGCAGCAGTTGGGCCATCTCCCCCACTCCGCCATGCACCAGGCCGCGGTAGGCAACATCACCTGAGGTAAGGGGCTGGTTGAGGTAGTCCTGGGTCCTGGTGGCCAGCCTCTGCAACATGGATCCGGACGACTGCCTCACACTGTCAGAGAACGATGAAGACCTCACAAATACAGCCGAATCGGGTTCCACCCCTTCCCATAGCATCACGCGGAGCCGGTGTTCCGAAACATGCTGCACCTTCTGCTGGCCCAGCATCCTGAAAATACGGAAAGGAACTGCCTCACCGCTGATGGCCCATCCATAAATACCCATCAACAAAACCAGCGAAGCAAAGGGTCCCAACAACGCAAGTGCGTAAAACCGCACGGAGACCAGACGTTGCAGCACCAATGCTACACCCAAAAAAGCTACGATGAAGATGCCATGCGGACGCAACAGCAGCGGTATGGAAAGCAATATAGACACCGCCACCCATGCAGCCCTGCGATCTGTTCGGATGGCATGGAGCAATGCGGCAGCAATCAGCAGCAGCGAGGTACTGTAAAGTGACTCGGTGAGCAGCGTCATATCCTGAAACCACACCGACCTGAACGCCCCGAAGTAGAAGAACAGCAGCATGGAGAGCAACCAACCTGACCACACCGACCAACGCATGGCTGTATGGACGAGAACCATTCCCGCCACATAGCCCACCACCATCTGCAGCAGCGCGACATCGAAGGCTGTCAAGCCCAGCCGCTGGGTGACATACAGAAACACAGGGTAAAGCGGGGGCAGGAAACCGAAATCGGGCCATTGGCCCAGGCTCATGCGGTAGGCCACGTTGGCGTACTGAAACGAGTCGGGGTCGAAACGCACAAACGGAGTGACCAGCAACAAGGGCAGGCGGAACACCCAGAAGCCGATGGTGAGAATGGCGTATGGGAGCAGCCGGGCCATCCGGCCGGGGAAAGTGTGGAGGATGGTCCTCATGCGGATTGGGCGTTGTTGCTCTTTTCCCTAAGTATCAAGGCGAGCACAAAGATGAACACCTCGCCCGCAAGAAACCAAAGGCGGCTGAGGATGGCGAGGCCCGTGGCCTCATCCGCAGGCATTCCATACAGCACCATGCAGGCCACGAGCACCCCCTCGCGCACACCCAGGCCACCGGGGGCGAACAGGGCGGCTATGGCGAGCACGGCAGCCAATGGGAATGCGAACAGCAGCATCAGGGAGGGGGCCGCTCCCGCAACGGACGAGAGCACCAGCAGATGGAAGCCCACAGACCATAAGAGCCAGCCCGTAGTGAAACTTAGAAAAACCCGTGGCATCTGCCGCAGTGGAACAAGCGGAAGGCTCAAGTCTTTGTTGAAAAAGCTCCCAATGCGGGTGATCACAGCCATCAGTTGCCTTTGGCAAAGCAACGCCACTGTGAGCAAGGCGAACACCGATGCACTGGCAACCGTCCATACCTCGGGGATGTCGGCATCGAAGAGCACCACACTGCCCAGCAGGAAACCGAGCCAGAGCATGAGCAGCTGCGCCAACAGCGATGCGGCCGAGGCAGCGCGCATGGGAATGCCCGCCTCCTGCACCACATAGGCCGCACGGCCCACGATCACCAGCACCTTTCCCGGGATGTACTTGGTGAAGATGGAAAGCCCCGAAGAGACGATGGCCAACCGCAACGGGACCTCATGGCCCACCAGCCTCAGCGCCTGCCGCCAGTTGAGTGCACTGATGATGAATCCCGCAAAGCAGAGCAGCAGCGAGGCTGAGAAGAGGCCCCAATGCCTGATGACGGGCACCATGAGATAGTCGAACCGGTACAGGTAAAGCCCGATGAACACCAGAGAAAGGTAGAACAGTATCTGGAACAGCCACCTCACTCAGAGCGTGCTATAGTCGAACCCGGTGTAGGGTGCCTTGTCCTTGATGACCTTGCAGGGGATGCCACCAGCGATGCAGTTGGAGGGCACATCCCTATTCACTACCGAATTGGCTGCTATCACCACATTGTCACCGATGGTGACCCCCGGCAGCACCACGGCCCCCATGCCTATCCACACATTGTCGCCAATGGTGATGGGGCCGTCACCCACCCAGACATCATAGTCGTCCGCGCTGTGGTTGGCACTGATCAGCCCCACGTTGGGGCCCATGCGCAGATTGTGACCTATGGTGATCCCGTTCTTGGCCTGGATGTAGCAGCCTTGGCTCCAACCGGGAAATGACCGCTTCCCCAATTTCACATTGCCGGGTTTGACAACCCTTGAAGTATGGTGCATGGGCCAACCCACGAAACGGTTGAAGCCGAGGACCTTCTGAGTAACGAAAACGCTACCGACCACCGCTAAAGGGTCTGCTCCTGCTGCTTGGGAAAAGGCTGCACGGACAATCAACGAAGCTATGTACCTGAGTACGCCCATTGGACTGCTTTTTTCAAATCCTCCCATTCGAAATCGGAAACCTGACGCTTGGAGGTGACGGATATTTCGCTTTCCTCAAAAGAGGTTGACTTTCTTTTCAGATGAAGGTTGTTGCTGATCTCGTCAAGTACCTCCTCAGGCTGAGAGGCCAAATCCTCATAGTGGACGATGATGTGGGTTGGATCAAGTCTTTCCAGATCCCGAATTATCCTGGTGTCGATTTCCCGCACTTGCCAGACGACCTGTTGGGCCACACTTAGACTGCGCATAGCCTCTTCATAGCCATTCGGTCGAACGCTGAACCACGCATTCATGTCGCCTAAAACTTTCTTGCGCGCCACCAACAAAGACTGAGCAACATATATCGGTTCACGCTTGATATAGATGAATTTTGCCTTGGGAAATACTGTGATTATCGCTTCGATGGCCAATGAATTGCCTAAGGCCTTGATGAGTATCGGTGCTTTCAGACAGCTACCTATAGCTGCAAATGAATCTCGTACAGCATTGGAATGGGATTCCCAGCCTCTGTCGCTGAACCAGAACGCATTGATCTTACCTCCCTCATTTGGGGAGTGCAGACCTGCAATCACTCCGTAATTACTCTCCTTGATGGCACTGTAACTCAAGATCCTATTGCTGAAAATGCAAGCAATGGTACTCATGAACATCGGAAACAAAGCCATTATGTTGGTTATAAATCCCACATTGTAATACTTGGCAAGTAGTTGAAAGAGCAGGGTGGTACCTGACCTCGGTGCTCCAATAATGAAAACCGGCTCATATTCAAGTCTGCGTTTGACAAGGTGCAGTTCAGGGCGCATGAAAAGGCGCTGTACGGCAATGATTACGAACCTCAACCGGATCAGCATGTCAGACATCGTCAAGCCCATTTTACTTCCCGTACCTCAGTTTCTTGTATGTGGCGATGGCATTGTCAACCATCAGGTTGAAGAGGGAGGGGTTGTAGACTTTCAGGAAGGGGGTCTGCACTCCTCCGAATTTCCTGTAGAACGAGTTGACGGGCTGCAACATGGAACCCTCGAAGTCGAAGACCTGTGAATGTGCAGAGGCAAAGCGGATACAGTGCCAGAGCAGCATCTCGTTGGCCCCTCTGACAATGGTCTCATGGTCTATCCCGTTGAGCACGAGTGAGGCGGAATGGCTGTCGTAGATGAGGCCCGCCACGGCCATCACGGTACCGTCAGGCCCTTTTATCCCAAACAGCCGAATCGCCTTGTGCGATTCCAGATGATTGATATAATTCCTCAGGAAATCTTTCTTGAATGGCGAAGGGCCTCCCTGCCTCCGGAAACTCTTCTCGTCAATCTCATAGAAAGTCTCAAAGTCCACACTGTCCATCACCTCACATCCGCTACGGGCAGCAAAGCCCATGTCGTTGCGTGTCTTGGTATGGAGCTGCATGAGCAGGGCATCCTCCGTTGTGTCATTGAGATTGATGAGGTAGGTGTACATCACCTGCGCGCTGAGTCCTTTCCAGTGAAAGGGCAGGTGATCGGTCACCGAATAGTGGAAGGTGTAGCTGAAGGAGGAAATGGAGGCCACCTGCTCCGCGAGCAGCTTTGCCACCGACCTGCGATGGGTCTCCCGGTTGTACAGATTGCCCTTGGATTCTGCGAAATACACACCGAGATACTTGCAGAGCAGTGGGTTGCGGCTCAGTCCGATCTCATTGAGGGTGAGCACCATTCCGCCCACAATGTGCTCTTTCTCCACAACCGCCAGAATGCGATAAGGCCGTTGCAGGGCGTCCAGATACCAGGTTTTGCCATAGATGGTGGCCTGAGGACTGGAATCAACGAATCGGTTCCAATCATCGTATGCGTCAGGTGTAAGGTAAAGACACTCCATAGCTTGGTTCAGCCCCTTCGTCTCAATATTTCCTTGGCGGCATTGATCATTGCGTCCTTCGCCCACTGCACCGACCATTCCACTTGGCTGTCAGTCCATCTTTCGGGGTGTATCTGAAAAACCATGCGGGGGTGAGGCCGTGTGCGAAGGTAATGGAGCAGTTCGGCATCGGAGGGGAAATCGGCCGCAATGCGCGATTCCACCTTGTCGCGCCTGTTGCTCTCGCCACTGGTCCAGTTGCGGCCGGTGTCGTTGATGTAGGCGATGTCGGTGTAGTCGATGTCGAGATAGACCTCGCCCAGCAGCCCCAGTTCACCGGTGAGGAGGGCATGGTTGGCGGGGTCGCGCCAGATATCGCGGTTGTCGAAGGCCCTGAGCGGACGGCCATGCATGCTGCATGTGCGCACGTCCGTCACCTCGCGCAGCCGCTGCAACTGCTGGCGGAAGTCAGCGATGGCGGCCGGGATGTCGCCCCGCGTGTCGGAGAGCGATTCGTAGTGATAGCCCACCTCATGCCCCATGTCGGCAATGGCGCGGATGATGTCGGGCCTGAAGGTGTGGGGCTTCATCCGGAAATAGTAGGTGGATACGATGCCCATGTCCCTTTCCAGTGCGGCCATGTCCAGTGCGCGCTGGGGCAGGCGGTCCACATCATGACGTATGAGGCAGCACCGTTCCGGCAGCTGTCCTTGGGCCATCAGGTCGCGGAACAGGACGAAGGGCAGCCCTCCCTGACCGATGGCCCGGAGGTATTCACGGTAGGCGTTCAGGGTGAAATCCCTCATGGGCAGGGTCACTTCTGCAGCCGCTCATTGTCCTGCATGTCCATCCACATGGCGAACAGGAAGGCATTGAACCCGCTGATGGCCAGGAACATGAAGGCCAGTATGGTGGCATCGCTGACATCGCGCACCGGATTGATGGTGAGATAGACCATCTTGTAGGCGAAGGGCAGTGAGGCCAGCAGCATGAGGAATGCCGCATGGTAGAGGATGAACAGCGGGTGGAAATCGCGGAACAGGTATTTGATGTACAGCCGCTTGAAGAAGCTCTTGAACAGCAGCCACGACACGCGGGGAATGACCTTGAAGATTTTCATCTTGCTCTGCTCGCCCACATCGTAGATGGGTTTGATCTCGACCTCGCGCAG
Organism: uncultured Chryseobacterium sp.; assembly: GCA_964500205.1. Lineage (GTDB taxonomy): Bacteria > Bacteroidota > Bacteroidia > UBA10329 > UBA10329 > UBA10329. The sequence goes on from CAZCNS010000003.1 coordinate 292,139, forward strand.
GGTGCAGAAGGCGATGTTGAGCTTCACGAGCATATCGTTGGGCATGCCGTAGCTGCGGTAGATGTCGTAGAGCCTTATGGCGTTGAGGGCCTTGTTGCCGATGGCGGTGTAGCCCGTCTGCGTGTCGCTCACGTGCCAGTAGCCGCTGGCCACCTTGGTCATGATGCCGAGGATGGAGTTGCCGAAGTAGCGCACCTTGGGGATGACCAGCAGCGCACTGCGATGGATGAGGCGGTTGCCCTTCACGTAGTCGATGCCTTCCTCTATCACCGGTCGGCAGATGCTCTCCAGCTCATCGGGGTCCATCTGCCCGTCACCGGCCATCACGGCCGTGCAGTCGATGCCGTGGTCCTTGGCCCACTTGTAGCCCCGTGCTATGGATGCGCCCACGCCCCCGTTCTCCAGATGGTCTATGAGGATGATGCGCTCATGCTCAGGGTCGGTGTTCAAGACCATGGATGGCACATAGCGGTCTATTTCCTCCTCCTGCAGCTGCTGCACCACCATGGTGGCGCGGTTGTAGCGATTGGGCTTCTCGCGGCCGAGGATGTTGGGGATGTGTACTTTGGGGTTAGTATCCTTGTCAATGTACCCGCGCACCACCTCCGATGTGCGGTCGGGACTGCAATCGTTCACAATGATGATGCGGTCAACGAAATCGGGCATGCTCTCGATGACCATACCGATCTGAGTCTCCTCGTTGTAGGCGGGGACTACAACGGCTATGGTCTTGTTGTGGAGCATGATAATCGTGGTAAATGTAATGGAAGGTCATTCAATAGAGAACCCATGAATTCACTCAATAATGGATGAATGCAGTCGGTCTACGACTTCACGTTGAAAAATTACAACCTCACCGTCAGTGCTGGTGGTAAATCTCTCTTTTTCCAGGAAGCCTGAACCCTCAAGTGTAAGTTTAACAAATACCGCTGTAGAAACCTCTGAGGCCACAGCATAAGCTCCCATGAGCAGACTTCTGTTGGCCTCAAGATCATTGACCATCACCACATCCACCTCATCGAGCACCTCAAGATAATGGGCAATGCAGGTCTCAACATCCACGCATTTCATCAGGGAGGGCTTGGTAATAAAGGTGGGCAGGTTGCTGAACCGATGGCCATACTTCTTCCGAAAATGCACCTCAACGGGGATATGCACCAGGTCATCATGAAAGGCGATGAAGGCAGGCGGGCCATCGGGGTATTCCTGCTCCAAGAAGTCGACAAGAGATGCGGTGGCCTCATTGGAGGGCGTGGGCTGTTTATAGCCCTTCATAGCGGATTGCTGCCAGAACAAACTGGAAAGCATCAGCACGACCACCAGCACACCCAGCGGCAGGCGGAAACGCGACAGGTCCGGCAGTTTGAAACGAGAGGAGAGCAAAAGCGCAACGACAATCAGGAACACGGGCAACACCACGAAGGCCGAGTTGAGCACGTGCGGGTTGTTCGGCAGCCGTTTCACCAGCACAGGGATGCCATAGACCAGCAGGAACGGTGCCGCTGGCAACATGCCCCACCACCACTGTGTCGCCATCGGCCTATCCACCTTGCGGAATACCAGCAATACAAGAGGTATGATGAACACCACCGACACGCCCAAAAGGCCATTGGTCGCATAGAGCAGACCGGATGAGATGCTCAACGACCCCAGCATGTCCTCCTGACCATATGCGGTGTCGTTGTAATACCGGAAGAACCAGTCCAAGCGAGGCCCCACGTAGGCCACCATGCCGAGCACGAACAAGGTAAGCAAGACCAACGAGGCATAGCATCTGCTGCTGCGTCCTTCCTCTCGAATAAGGCGGAACACTTGCCATAAAATTGGCGCAGCAAGCAGCAGCAGAGCGCCCACGTACACGAACATGTTAAGCCGTGAGCCGATGGCCAATACGAGGCACAGAAGGGCCAGGAACAGATAAGCAGGACGTCCGCCAGTCTCTGCATAAGACAGGAGCAGCAGCACCCCTGATGTGATGAGCAGCACCGCAGGGATGTCGGGCATGTAAGTGCCCACTCCGAAAAAAGGACTTACCAGCGCAGGAATGGCACAGATGGAGGCAAGGATGAGCGACATGCCTACGCCATGGACCCGCGCTCGCAGCCACAGGGAGAGCGACAGGAGCAAGAAGAACAGCGCGAGGCCCGCGCGCACTGCATTGCCCGTGCCTGTGAGCAGCCACTGCGGTGCAAGCAGGCACAAGAATGCCGTGTACAAGCCATCATTGGGTGTTCCATTCAGTTCATAGACCGCCCTACTGTAGCGCGACCTCCAGGAGAAATCACCCTCAAAACGGTCGTAGGTCTGCATCTGCTTGTACTCGTACATCACCCCATCGAACATCCGCGGGTTCACCTCATGGAACGCGTCAAAAGACCACTGCGCCAGCAATACCACAGCCACAGCCAGCAGCAGTGCGCGGAGCAGGTGCCACCGCCATCGGTCATCGCCTGTCGGCAACTGCGCCTCCATCATGGCGGGAAGTGTTGCTCGCATCTCACCTCCAGACGTGATAAACGAACTTGCGCTCTGTGACCTTGAAGCCTACCGAGGCATAAAGATTGCGGGCCGCGAGGTTGGCCCCTTGGGTCACCACCGTGAATTCGGCACAGCCCTCCCCTATCCCGTATCGCATGCCTTTCCATAGCAGCCGCTTGGCTATGCCTTCCCCTCGATGGTCCGGATGCACGGCCGCAAGCCCTATGCTGATGGTGGTGGCACTTGGTCGCTCGATGGTCATCAGGCCCACGGCCTCCCCTTCGCGCTCACACACGAACACCTCGGCACATACCTCCCTTGCGAGGCTGTTGCGTAGCCAAGTATCGTACAACAGTTGAAACTCCCCTTTAGTGAAATGCGGGTCGCAATTAAAGCGCGAATGGATGCCACTGGCCCGGGCCAGCTCCTGAAGAGCGGGATGAGGCTCCTGTCCATGGGGAACGATGTCGGGATGGTGGCCCACGTGCATGCGGTCCGATAGTGGCAGGGCATAAAGCTCGCGCACATCCACCAGCCGGGCCTCCGAATGATGGAAAGGCCGGGCAGAGAATACATAGACGAGCTTGTGGTTGCCAGCGGAGGCCAGTGCATCGATAGCCCGTGCATGGTCATCGTCAGGCCCGAGGTCGAGCCGTCCGACCGGATAGCCGAAATGCTCAGAGTCCCATAAGCAGCGCACCACCTCCATCACCGCTGCTCTGCTATGACATAGATAGGGCGGTTCTTCACACCCTCAAAGGTCTTGCCCACATACAATCCCACCATGCCGAGGGTGATGAGCATAAAGCCCGAAAGTATCCAGATGGAGAAGAAGAGGCTGGCATAGCCCAACGGATTCTCGGAGAGGTTGCCCAACAGCCAGTTGATGAAGGTCCAGCCTGCCACGGCAAAGCCGAACAACGCAACCATGACCCCCAGCTTGATGGTGAGTCTGAGGGGCTTGTCGGAATAGGCCAGCATGATGTCGAGTGCAAGATGCAGCAGGCGGCTGAGGCTGTAGCTCGTATCGCCCTTGGCCCGGGGGGCATGTGCGACCTCCAGCCTACACTGCTTGAACCCCACCCACTGCACCATGGTAGGAAAGTAGCGTATGCTCTCACGCATGGACGTGACCGCATCAATGACCTTTCGGCTATAAATGCCGAAGTTGGCCACACTGGCGTCCTGCCTCGTGCCTGTGAGGTAGGAAAGTGTACCATAGAACAGCGCGGATGATGCCCGCTTCAACAGGTTGTCCTGCCGAACTGCCCTGCTTGCCAGCACCACATCATAACCCTCCTGCGCTTTGGCCAGCAGCCGCGGTATCTCTTCGGGACGGTCCTGAAGGTCACAGTCCATCACCACCACCCAATCGCCTTTGGCCATGTCAAGACCGGCTGTGATGGCCTTGTGCTGACCGAAGTTTCGGCTAAGGCGCACCCCTCTCACCTCTTCAAATAGCGCGCATTGCTGCGTCACTTCTACCCAACTACTGTCCGGGCTGCCGTCCTCCACCAGTATCAGTTCATAAGAAAGGCCGCAGGCCTGCATGACCGCACGCACCCGTGCCACGAGCTCTGCCACCATGCCCTCGGCACGGTACACAGGACTGACCACCGATATGGTGGGACCGATGCTTCTCTTCACTTCCTCGTCCTTATCCGACATGGTTTGCGGCTGCTTAGGGTGGTCAAAAGTAGTGCGCGAATGGTTCGGCCATGGGGCAGCTTTGCCCAGTCCAACGCATTCTAATCATTGGAAACACAGCCGACTCAAGTGTTGTCATTCCTGCTTCAACAGATGCAGGAGACCGTGCTCAGGGGTAAGACTCACATAGCGCAGGCCACCATGCTCCACATCACCATCAACATCCATCCTGTGAAGGGTCGCAATGATGAATCCGGGAGTTATAGGCTGCTCCAATACCCCTGTGGGGTTGTTCACCCCGATGTGCAAAGGACGCCAAGACCTTCCGGTCTCATTGACATACAGCGGATACTCCCAGTCGTCAATATGCAGCATGATACCCACCGTGTCCTCTGCTATTCCATCCAGCAGCCCAACCACCTTTTCGTACTCATCCAACCGCTCGGGCATATTGGTGAAGTAACGGTGGTAGCGCCCATGCTGAAGACCGATGACCGAGGTATGCGCGTTTCGCACCAACGGCCTTGTGCGGTTGAGGACCATCACCACCGCACCATACAGCAGCATAGGTACCAACAGCCACCTGAGCAACTGCCCGGCCCTGCCCGGCCCGTGCATCACGGTCACCACCGCAGGCAGTGCCAGCATGAACATGGGCACGTGCAACCGCGTGTGCCAAGGCTGCCACTTGAGATATGCCGCGAATAACAGCAGCTGCAAGGTGACCACCGCAAGCCAAAGCAAAGAGACATGGCGCCCTTTGCGCCATCGCCACAGCAGAATTGCTGCGGCAAGCAGTATGGCAGCGAGGTGCAACGGATTGGGTGCGAAATCCTCGTGGTTGAAATGTGCCGGTGCGTTGAAATAGCGCATGCCATTGAAGTTGACCTCCCTTATGTCGGGGTCAACGCCTAACAACAGATGTAACTTGAATACCATCTGGTCGCGGAGACCTGCCAATGGACCGGGGCCTGCATGAAGCCCGATGTTCTTCACCAAATTGAGCGCCACCAGACGAGGGTCGGCTGAGGGCATGCGGTACATGGCCGACTCCTGCGCATCCACACCCAGCGGAGAGCCCGTCAGCGAGAGGTTGCGACTGTAATGCCCCGAATTGACCATTATCGCCATTACCAATGCGAGTATGGCCATAGGTGTGATACGCAACACGCCCCCCCTTCCTGCAAGCAACTTCCGCGACCATAGGAAGGCATAGACCAGCGCCAACGGTAAGAGGAGGATGTAGGCAGTGCCTTTGGTGAGGAGGGCCAATCCGGCAGCAAGTCCCAGCAGCACATGGTCGACCCACCCACCTGACCGGGCAGCCCTGAGCACGAAATAGGCTGCTGCAAGGATGAAGAATGCCAGCACCACATCATTCTGCGTGCTTGACGCCTGCAGAATGGCCTCCGGCATGGTGACCACCAACACCATGGCGGCAATGGCAGCTCCAGACGACATCCGCTCCCCATCACCCGCAAGCAACGTCACTCCTGCCACACAGCCCAGCAAGAACACGAATTGCACAAGATTGGAAAACACATCAGTTCCTGTGAGCAGATTGACATGCAGGATGACGAACTCTGCGAACGGTGGCTGATACACCTGACGGTAGATATTGGTGGCGTAGTGCCCAACCGAACCGTTTTCGGCCCAATGAACCGTCCTCGAAAGATGGTAGGTCAGAGAGTCGAAGTTGTTGGGGGGATAGAGCACCGCCTGAATGGCCACCATCAACAACAGCAGGAATGTCCCTGCCAGCAACACCTTGGAAAAGCCCATTCCACCTGAAGAAGTGGCCATATGGCCTATATCAGCTCTCGGCCTGCAGACCCTGCCAATGAGGAGAGCCGCAACGGTCGTCAAAGCCCAGAATGCACTGACCCCGCCTGCTCCAATAAGACCCCATAGACTCAACAGCTCCGTTCCCAACACGGTCAACCCGCTGAACAAGAGTAAGGTGACCACCAGTGCACGCGGTATTGAAACACCTCGACCCACGGCAAACCAGATGGCCACAGCAGCAAAAGGGATAAGGAGAGCGAGCAAAACAGTAGTCTTTCAAGGATGATCACTCTCTCAGGAGCGTCTGGCCAAACTTACACAATCCCCCACCAGAGGCATCATTCGCAGCCCCATGACCAGAAGCGGCCAATTGGTCCTACGATTGTAACCGGACGGAAAGAGCACGAACGAACGAATAGCGTGACGGTAGTAGGTGTGCCGCTCGCCACGCTCGAACGCCTTGATGGCAAGATGGTAATGGCACATGCTCAAAAGACGGTCGGTCTCCGTTGCGGGCAGTTTCCCCTTCAGCTCCACCCGTGCGAAGATGCGCTGGAGGTTGGCGAGTTCCCGCTCCCACTTGTCGGAAGCTCCATGGGTGAAGCTGTCGCTCGCGGCCACATAACAAGTGGTACGCTGCTTCAACTGATGCACAGGCACTGCAGCGGCTGCCATGCGCAGTGAGGTGTCCATGTCCTCGCAGATATTGATGGCCGGGTCAAAGCGATGAGCAAGCATCACATCACGGTGCACCGCCCACCGCTGCGGATTGACGGTGTAATGCAGGAAATAGCTGAACGGGTCGTGGTCGGTGAAGTCGGGGCAGCAACGCTCTGTGCGCTTTCCTGCCTCATCCTCATTCCAAGCATTGGTGAAGAAGAAAGCCTCAGGGAACCCTTTGTTGGATATGACTCCATGCAACGCCTCCAAGTGATGCGGTAGATGATGGTCATCGCTGTCAAGGAAGGTGATGTATTGTCCCTCCGCGAGTTCGATGCCCCGGTTGCGGGTGGCGCACCGCTCACTGTTCACCTCATTTCGGAAAACCCGGATACGCGGGTCGGTGTACTTCAGTATATGCTCCCATGTGCCATCGGTACTGCCATCGTCCACGATGACCAGTTCCCAATCGGTGAACGACTGCGCCAGCAGGGACTCCACAGCGCGATCAATGCGATGGATGCGGTTGTAAACCGGTATGATGACAGAGAAGAAGGGAGTCATGCGAACTTTTGGGCATAAGCCAGCACTTGATTCACTGCAGCGTCATAGCGACCACGCTCCGATATGAGGTAACGGATGTTGCGCAGCATGCGCCTGAGGTCTCGCGGCTTGTCCACCTCATCTGATAGGGGTAGCAGGACCATGTCTTTAATGGTGTAGAGCAACTCTTTGAGCCAAAAGTGCCTGACAGGCTGCGTTATCTCCCCCGATGCCACCCTGAGATGGACCCTGCCCAGCGGGCCATTGGACTGCATGCCGTTGAGCAGCCGCTGGCGGTAATCCTCGGTAAGGCGGTCGGCAGGGATGTGATGATGGAAGCGCATCTCATCCACATACCAGATGGCATAGCCCTGAAACCGCAAGGCCCAGCACAGTTCGCTGTCCTCACCGCCTGTGGAGAGCGACTTGCCCGTGCGCGAACCCAAGAGAAAGCGGAACCCATTGGCCTTGGCGCGCCTGTAGCCCTCCATGCGCAGCCACATGCCCGCGCCATAGACCACATTGCGCCTCGGACGTACCTCACCTGTGGCAGGGGCCTGTGGGGCGCAGGCGAAGTAATAGGAATAGTCCTCAAACCAACCGGGGATGGGAACGGTGCTCACCGCCATGCCTCTCCCTCCCAACACACCGATGTCCTTGTGGGTAAGCAGATACTTGAGGCCGATGTTCAGGTAATTGGGATACAGCGAATTATCATCATCGCAGATGACCACAAAAGGCGTCTTGACCTTGGACAGTCCGAGTTCCTGAGCATGAAGCTTGCCTGGTCTCGGCTCATGGAGCATCTTCAGCGGGTAGGGATGACCGAGCGCCTTCCACTGGGCTGCCACGAAGTCGGCTGTGCCATCTGTAGAGGCATTGTCCACTACGAACAGCTGCGTCAAGGCCGCGTCCTCTGTGTCCAATCGTGCCAGTGCCTCCAAGGTCAGTCCAAGCTTATCGCGCCCATTATAGGTGCTGATAAGAATGGTGACCGAAGGGCGAGCCTCTATCAATTCACTGTTGACGGACATGGTTGCAAATAACGCAAGGGAAGCCTCCCGATAAAACCATCTTCTCAGGCCATTTGAAAAGCAACGACAGTCATCTGAAACCAAGTTTCCACAACACGGCCTTGGGGTAGTAGGAATACTTGCGCTTGCTGCGCTCCCATCGCGTGCTGACACGTTGCAGCGCGGTCATGCACTTGATGTGAAGGCCGGCCTCGGATGTCACTTCCTGCAACATGGTATGCTTGCGCTCCTCCAGTCTGCCTGCTTCCATGTCGCTTTGTGTCTTGGTGCCCGGCAACATGCGGAAGTTGCCCCAGTCGCGGTTCACATAGGCGAGTTCCGTGCTGAGGCAGACCCTTGCGATGAACTCCAGATCCATGTTCATGTGGTTCTGCTCGTTGTAGAAGCCCACCTCGTCATGCAATGACTTTCTGTAGAAATACGCGGTAGGATTGACTGGAAGACGTCTTCCGCTCAGAATATGCCACGGACGGCAAGGGTTCGGACGGTTCACATAAACGAGCTTGCCATCAGCATCCCAGACCTTGCAGTTACCCACGAGGAAGTCCGGTGCGTCCGATTGTGACAGCAATCCGCACACCTCGTTGAGCACCCCATCGGAATAGTAGTCATCCACATTGAGGAAGCTGATGTATACTCCCCGCGCCATACGGATGCCCTTGTTCATGGCATCGGACTGGCCGCTGTCCTTCTCCGAAATCCAGCGGATGGAAGGGTGAACTGCGGCCAGCCGTTCAATCTCCTCGCGGGTACCGTCCGTGCTGGCACCGTCCACCACGACCAGCTCGGCATCAGGGCACTGCTGCGCCAGAAAGTTGTTGATGGCCTGACCGATGTAGGCCCGGTTGTTCAGCACAACGAGTATGACGCTGATGCGCAGGGTCATTTTCTTCTTTGCCTCAATGATGCGTACAAATCACGGTATCGGCTGACCATTAGTTCAAGCGAATGGTCCTTCCGCACCTTCTCCACAGCCAAGAAACGCATGTTCTCCTTCTGTTGCGTGTCCAAAGCACGGAAATCCGCCACTTTCCGCATGAATGCCTCGGGATTGTGATGGTCATCCACCAAAAAGCCGTTGACACCGTCCGTGATCACCTCCGGGATGCCTGCAATGCTGGAGGCTACCACGGGCAGACCCGTTGCCATGGCCTCCAGCACCACCAATGGCATATTGTCGGCCTTGGTGGGATAGACCATCAGGTCGGCCGCTGCATAAAGCTGCGCCATCTGCTGCTCATCGGTGACGGGCGGCACAGGCAGATGGCGGTCGTTTCGCGCGGACGCTCGGTCTCCGATAGTGACCATGACCATGTTACCCTCTTCCGGGAGCATATCGCAGATAGACCTGATGATGCTGCCGCCTTTGTAGGGATTGTCCGTGCCAGCTTCGGCCGCATACAACAAAATGAACGCATCCTTTGGCAGACCCAATGCCGCTCGCACCTCCAGCTTTTCCATCGGGCGGAAAACCGAAGTGTCGATGCCATTGTGAATCACGGATACTTCCAATTCCTTCAAAGCCGAACGCTTGACACGCTCCGCTAACCAGTGGGACGGGCAGACCAGATGCACCCCAGCCTTCTTGAAGTATCCGGCCTTGAGTCGCAGCATGTCAGCGGTGCGGTCGGCAGTAACGGCAGGGTAAGAAGACAGGTCGGGGCAGTTGCCGCAACCGGCAAGCCAGCGCTCACAGCCCATGGTGAAGCCGCAATGACCCGTGATGGCGTGCTCATCATGCAATGTCCAAACAGCGTGACGACCCATGGTCAGTGCGGGCATGACCGCATAGGAGAAGTACCCCACATGCAGGTTGTGGAAATGCACGATGTCGCACTCGGAGAACGCGGGGTCGCGGAGCAAGGCCAAGGGTTCAAGCCGTGCGAGATCAAGCCAGCCTCCCTCCTGTTCTGCCCTATTCAGATAGTAATCCGCCCTGCCATTCCTCGACATCGGGGGCATTCGCAGCACCCGACCCCCTGCTTCCGTCTGCATGACATTGACGAACATGCGGGTCGGCTGGCCCTTGTCCACCTCGCGGGCCAAGGTCCAAGCGATTTTCGCAGCCCCGCCTGAACGGTCATGGGAATTGATGACCGCAATACCACGGTTGGGTTTCCCCGCTGGGGTTTTCATCGTCCTGTAGCGCACGATGGCATCCACTGCGAATGGCAGTTGGGACTTCAGCAATGCAACCAGTCTCGACATTAACTTTTTAATTCAGTATACGGCTACAATGAATTATTCATCAATTCCTTATATAGTCCCATGTAAGACTCCTGCATCCTTTTCATGCTGAAACACTGCGTGACAGTGGAATGCGCTTCACGGGCAAGTTCCGACCTGCCGTCCTCCGACATTTCCCGGTACACGGCAATCTGCGACATGAAGGCATCGGCACTGTCAAAATCGGTGACAAGGTAGCCGTTGCTTCCATGGGTGATGATCTCCGGAATACCTCCGATGGCAGAGGCCACCACAGGGGTTCCACACGCCATCGACTCTAACACCACCAATGGCAGGTTGTCCGCTTTTGTGGGATACAACAACATATCGCAGGCTGCATAGACCTTAGCCATAGTACCCTCGTCCCGTACCGGAGGAATTTGGAAATGCCGCTCGTTGACCTTCGCAGACCTGTCACCGATGGTCACCACGGCCATGTCCCCCGCCCCTTCAAGACGGGCGGTGACTTCGCGCACCACTGCCCCACCCTTGTAGGGCGTGTCGACCCCCATCTCAGCAGCATAAAGCAGCAGGAAGGTATTCTGCGGAAGTCCGAGCTCCGCCCGCGCTGATTGCTGGTCCCTTGGCCTGAAGACCGATGTGTCAATCCCATTAGGGATAACCCTCACATCTTCCAACTTCGGGAAGGCCTGCCTGACGCGATTTGCTAGCCACATTGATGGACATACCACATGAAGGTTCGAAAGCGCATAGGCAGCCTCCTTGATTCTGCGCATCTCTGCCGTCCTGTCCATGATCACGGCTGGATAGGTATCAAGTTTCGGACAGCTTCCACAACCGCGCTGCCACTGGTCACAACCAAGGGTCACAGCACAATGACCTGTCAGCATGTGCTCATCATGCAATGTCCAGACAGCATGCCTACCCTGCGATAAGAGCGGGAGCAATGCGTAAGAGAAGTACCCACCATGAAGGTTATGGAAATGAATGATATCGCTCGACCTGAAGTGCTGATCTCCCAGCAGAGCCAATGGCTCCAGCCGTGCGAGATCGAGCCAACCTCCCTCCTGCTCTGCCCTATCGATGTAATAGTCAAACCGGCCATTGGCCCTTGGAGGGAGAGGACGCACCCAATCCTCATCAGACCTTTTGTACCGCACATAAAGCCTGACGTCCTTCGACTTCTGCAGCCCCTTGGCCAATGTGTAAGCCACCTTGGCCGCCCCACCTGCAAGGTCGTGTGTGTTGATGAAGGAAATTCTACCACCACCCTCAGCCGAAGACTTTGGTGGGGGCGTCATCGCCAGCCGAAACTTCACGATGTCAGGCACCAACGGGGTGATGAACTTTGCGAGTCGCGACATCAGCTTTCTTTTTCCTCAAGAAAACCCAACAGACCGAACGAGCGGATCAGCCCGATCAGCCTTGAAGCCCTGATCTTCTCGCGCAGAACATCAAAGCGTCTGCTCTCGGCCCGAAGCTCTTGCAGTTCATCAAAGTCCTCCATCAGATGCGGGAAATGCTCCTGCATCACCGACCGCCTCTCCTCACGGATGAGCGGGAGCTGCATAGGGTCGGCACTGATCCCGTCCAATGCGAAAACGGCCACCGGCACATCCGCATGACGGCAAGTGGCATTGTGGGCGTACAGCGCCAGCATGAAGAACTTCCAGTCGGCACTGATCCTTATGGATTCGTCATACAGTCCCACCTTATCAAACAATCCCTTGCGGATGAAGGTGGATGAGTGCGGTAGGGTGTCTTTGTGCATGAACGAGAACCGCAGCTTTTCGGGATACGGCTTGAGCCAGTGAAGGCCATCGTTGCGGACAAGCGTGTCGCGGCCATACACGAGGTCGTGTTCCCCAAGGAATGGCGCTATGTTGCCCAAAGTGCCGCTGCCCACCAGTCGGTCACCGCTGTTGAGGAAGAGCAGGTAGTCCCCTTTCGCGAGGGCAATGCCTTTGTTCATGGCATTGTAAATCCCTTTGTCAGGCTCGGAAACGGAACTGGGGGAGAGGTGCGGGTATTCGCGCACCAATTCCGCGCTGCCATCATCAGAATCCCCATCAACAACGATGTGCTCGAAGTCAGTGAAATCCTGTGCTGCAACGCTGTCGAGTGTGGCGCGGAGGCCCGCAAGGTTGTTCCTGTTCACCGTGATGATGGTGACCAAGGGACGGCCTGATGGGGATGTTCCTGCCTGATCCATCATTCAGCGGGGTTTGGCGGCAAGGCGGTCAAATTCGGCATAGAGGGCCGGGAGATGGCGGTACACGTCACGGCCGGCCATGATGTGCTCACGTTGCATACGGCCGAGTTCCTTGGCGAAATCACCGTCCATGAGCACCCTTTGGGAAAAGTCTGCGAATGCGTTCACATCGTGAAAGTATGGTTCGGGCAACTCCCCCTGCGGCCAAGAGCGATCCAGCGTCTCGAAATCGAAGAAGGCATGGGGCACACCCGCCAGCATCAGCTCAATGCCAGCGTAGCCGCCCAGATGGCGCATGAAACCCTGCTGCCACACCAGGCCGATGCCCTTCTCTGCACAGGCCTCGGCAATGTTCTCCGCGTGGCCCTCGAAGGTGATGTGCTTCTCGATACCGAGTATATGGATGGTCTTGAGCAGCATATCCTTCGTGATTGCTGAGATTCCCCGGTCGGCAACCGCCCCGAAATGGTGCAGATGCACATTCATTCCTTTGGAAACCATGAGATGAAGGGCGAAGAGGAACGGCTCCACGGGTTTCAATGGGCTGATGCGGGTGAAAAGTCCCAACCTCAAAACCCCATCAGTCGCCCTGTCCATATTGAGTGGCTGAAAATCAGAAATATCGAGGATGAGCGGCACATTGATGAGCCTGTACCCGTTGGTGAAATAGCTCAGTTCGTTCTTCTGCATGACCTCATCCCACCCTGCCACGAAGGAGTACACCCGCCCCCTGTCATAATCCTCGAACTGACTGCGGGGATGGGTCTGTGAGCTCGCGGTCATCACGTAGGTCATCACTTTGTCGAGGTCACTGACGGCATCCTTGACAAAGCAGAAATCGTACTCCGTGACATTCACTACGTCATACGAGTCGAGGAAATCGGAAAGCCGACTCAGATGCTTCGGTGCAACCCTCACTGCCATGAAATCGAGCAGATGCTGAAGTGGGTTGCGCTTGGACAGTCTTGTCTTCGACCTTCCAATCCAGTGGTGAAAGCGGTGCCATGTCCCACCGACCTCGCTCATCGGATAAATCCTGTTCACGCATTGTTCCACAAGCGGGAAATAATGCTCACTTGGAAACATGCCCTCCGCCCTATCCAGCGGTATTGGAATCAGGACGTCCACATGATAGCGTTCCCTGTCAATGGCGCGTATCAGCTCGTATTGAAAACGTTGCGCACCCGCCTGCACGAAGTCGCGCATCAAAAAAAGTAGACGGGGCTTCATGGGTTCATCCATTAACGCTCTTTCCTCAACAACCGGGCGGGACATCCGACATAAACACCCGGTTTGGTGAGGTCTGCAACCACCACCGCCCCTGCACCGGTGGAAACTTCGTCATGGACTTTCAAACCATCGGACAGAATAGTCCCAACACCAAGAAACACTGCTTTCCCAACAGTGCAATTCCCGGCAATGGTCACACCCGGGGCTAAAACGGAATGCGCACCGACAGCACTATCGTGCGCAATATGAGTACCATTGAAAATAAGGACGTTAGCACCGATTTTGGCATTCATTCCCACTGTGCATCCTGGATGAATCAGCACCCCATTGCCTAACCTTGCAGAAAGGTCAATTGTAACCGATGGGTGAATCAGGTTCGCGAAAGGGATGCTTGATGAAAACCTGACATAAATCTCTTCCCTTACCTTGAAATAACGGTAACCGATTCCAACGAAAAGCATATCGAACAATCCCTCTTCGAAAGAGGACATTATATCAGGTATCCCCCCAAACACCGGCAGATGATTGATGTAGGTTCCAGCTTGAATCGTGTCATCGAAAAACCCCGCCACCTCCAATCCTCCGAAGCCCAGTGCATGGTGCGCAACCTGTCTACCCAGATCCCCGGCTCCGATGATGGCAAGTCTTTTCATCGCTCATTTGAGATCAATGACAGGTCGGCCCCAGCGTTGAACAACAGGTCAACCACCGAAACCTCATGTTTGAAAGGCGGGAACAGTTGCGGGTACTCCGGGTAATAGGAGTAGTCCATCCAAGTCACCGTGACTCCTTTGCTGTTGAACAGTCCCATGTCAAGGTAGTCCTTTGCCGATGGCCCCGAAATATACTCCGTGCCGCCCAGTTTGAGCACCGCGTCCACCAGTCTCTCCGACCTGTCGCCCTCCAGGTTGAGGCTACGGGAGTCGATGACCTCGGTGCTGATGCCCAGCATGTCGCGCACAGCGAGCAGCAGTTGCAGGTTTATCTCGGAGAGGAACGGGGTGGCAAGACTCTCGTAAACTGACTCCAGCACAGGGAAAATCTCCTTGAAAAACGGGGCCTTGGCGTAGTTCATCTGTAGGGTGCGCAGGTGCTTCACCGCCCATTTGGGGTCGGTCACCTCGGTCTCGAAGATGCGCTGCGAGAGGCTGCGCTGCCTCACCGGTATGGTGATCCACTGCGGGCCGTTGGGGGTCTTGATGATGTTGCGGTTGCGCCAGTCGTTCTTGGTGTACTGCACCTCATCGTAAATGACCAGCACATCGGCTCTTGCCATCAGGTCGAAATACCCCTTCCAAGGGATGTAATTCGATTGGATGATGGCGACCTTCTTCATTTCCCGCATCATTTCCCTTCCGTCCACTCCAACCTCGGCCTCACCACCCCGTTGATCTTGCCCATGTATGCGTGTTCTCGTTTCACATCGTCAACCAGGAACGAGATGAGCCGTTCGTGGCCGTAGAGCGGTTGCATCTCCTCGGTGGAAAGGTAAAGGTTCACCGAGTATGCGCCATCATTGAGAAACCGTGCGGGAATGGTGCAGCTGACCGTGAATTCTTTACCATGCGCTGCATCTGCCATGGTGCCAGAGCCGAAAACGATGATGTCCTGCGCGTTGAGCAGGTCGTAGATGACCCTGACACGGCCCTCACCAGTCTGGTTGAGGATCCTGAAACGCAGCACAACGGGGTCTTCCACGGTCAAGTGGGCAGGGTCGGCCTCGGCCATCATCACCCGCACCCTGTCGTTGCCGGGCGCGTCCTGCGGACTACTGAACTCGATGCGGCTCTCCAACTTGCCGTCATTGAGCTTGAGGTAATGGCCCACCGCGTCATCGGCTCTGCCCTCGAATGCCACCTTGCCGTTCACCAACAGGATGCCGCGTGTGCAGAGCAGCCCGACTGCCGCCATGTTGTGACTCACGAAAAGGATGGTGCGGCCTTCGTTGCGCGAGATGTCGCCCATTTTCCCCAAACAACGTTTTTGGAACTCCGCATCACCAACAGCCAGTACCTCGTCCACGATGAGGATCTCTGGCTCCAAGTGGGCGGCCACCGCGAAGGCGAGGCGCACGTACATGCCGCTGCTGTAGCGTTTCACGGGCGTTTCGAGGTAACGCTCCACCCCCGCAAAGTCCACGATCTCGTCCAGTTTCCGGGTGATCTCGTGCCGCTTCATGCCCATGATGGCACCGTTGAGGTAGATGTTGTCGCGGCCCGTGAGCTCAGGGTGAAATCCAGTGCCCACCTCCAGCAGGCTTGCAATGCGTCCTTTCACCTTGATGTTGCCCAGCGTTGGTGCCGTGACACGTGACAGTAGCTTGAGCATGGTGCTTTTGCCGGCCCCGTTCTTGCCGATGATGCCAAGCACCTCGCCCTGCTGCACATCGAAATTGATGTCACGCAGTGCCCAAACGTAGTTACCACTACCAATAGAGGAGCGGTCGTTCTCTTCCCCCAGTTTCAGCGTGGGATCCTCCTTACCGCGCACACGGTGCCACCAGCCTTCGAGGTCATCCCGCAGCGTGCCTGTACCCACAAGCCCCAGCCTGTAGTGCTTAGACACGTTCTCTACCTTGATGACTGTGGACATTCTTCTTTTTCGAGCTACAAGCCTTTAGCTGCAAGCCATTAGCTGTTTGTAAATATACTTTCTACCACAAAGGTGCAATAACACAAAGGGTCCTTCCTGTTGAAATCCCTCCTTTTGTATTTTCTGCTTTCATGTTTCACATTTCCTCTTTCCCTACACCGTGTCCATAAACGTTTTCTCCGTTCTGTGGAAGAGAACCGTGCCGATGAGTAGGGCCACTACCGTGAAAACACCACTGTAGATCAAGCCACCAAGGGTGAATGTCCCGCTGCCTGTGAATCCCAGTCTGAAGACCTCAATGAGCGGTGCAATAGGGTTGTAGACCACGAACCATTTGTAAGCATCAGGAATGGCCGACACAGGATAAATAACAGGCGTGGCGTACATCAGCAGCGATACCCCGAAGCCGATGAAGTACGTCAGGTCACGGTACTTTGTGGTGAAGGAGGAAATAATGATACCTACCCCGAGGGCCATTGCGCCCATGAGCAGAACCAGAATAGGGAACAGTGCCACAAATGGGGTGAAATGCAGCTCACTGCCCTCCTGCGAACGGTAGTAGAACAGCAGCGCGATGAACATCATCATCTGAATGCTGAACTTGAAAAGATTGGAAATGACCATGGCAACAGGCGCTGCCAGACGCGGAAAATAAACCTTGCCGAAGATGTTGGCATTGGCGGTGAATGTGGTGGATGCCCCGGTGAAACAGGACGAAAAGTAGTTCCAGAGCGTGGTACCTGCGAGGTAGAACACAGGGGCGGGCACACCGTCCGTGCTTATGCCCGCTATCTTGCTAAACACGAACGTGAACATGATGACCGTGAACAACGGGCTGAGGAAGAACCACAGCGGCCCGAGCACCGTCTGCTTGTAGGTTGCCACAAGGTCACGCCTGACGAAAATGAGGATAAGATCGCGGTAGTCCCATAGCTCGCGGAGGCGGAGATCCCACCACCGGTCACGGGGACCGATAACCATGTCCCAGCTCTCATCATGTCGCCCTACGGTCGAGTTCACTCCCTTTCCTGATTGACCGTGAATCCAGAGTTCATCAGATGCACACGCTTACCGAAATGGGCAAGGTCGCTATGCACCATCTCGGTGATCAAGTCATCAAGCGAATATTGGGGTTCCCAGCCCAATTCCTTCTTGGCCTTGGCTGGGTCACCGATCAGCAGGTCCACCTCTGTGGGGCGGAAATAGTTGGGGTCCACCTCAACGAGCACGTCACCCACATTCAAATGCGGGAAATCTCCATTCAAAGAACTGACAACACCCTGCTCCTTCTCCCCTTCCCCCTTGAACACCAATTCGATACCCGCTTCGCGGAAGGCACGCTGCACGAATTCCCGAACGCGGGTGGTGATGCCCGTGGCAATGACATAATCAGAAGGTTGCTCCTGCTGAAGAATGCGCCACATGGCCTCCACGTAGTCCTTGGCATGGCCCCAGTCGCGCTGGGCATCGAGGTTGCCGAGGTAGAGCTTCTTATCCAGGCCGAGGGCGATCTTGGCCGCTGCACGGGTTATCTTCCTTGTAACGAAAGTCTCCCCACGGATAGGGCTCTCGTGGTTGAAGAGAATGCCATTGCTGGCAAACATGCCGTACGCCTCGCGGTAATTCACTGTGATCCAGTAGGCGTAGAGCTTCGCCACACCGTAGGGCGAGCGCGGGTAGAACGGGGTGGTCTCGCTCTGTGGCACTGCCTGCACCAGTCCATACAGTTCAGAGGTCGAAGCCTGATAAACCTTCGTCTTCTTGGTGAGGTCCAGCAGGCGTATGGCCTCCAGGATGCGCAGCGCACCGAGGCCATCGACATTGGCGGTGTACTCCGGCTCATCGAAGCTCACCTTGACATGCGACATGGCCCCGAGGTTGTAAATCTCATCTGGCTGCACCTCTTTGATGATGCGGGTGATGTTAAGCGAATCGCTAAGGTCTCCATAGTGCAGGATGAAGTTCACCTTATCCTCATGGGGATCCATGTAGAGATGGTCGATGCGGTCGGTGTTGATGAGCGAACTCCTGCGCTTAATGCCGTGGACCTCATAGCCCTTGGACAGGAGCAGTTCGGCCAAATAGGCCCCGTCCTGCCCCGTAATGCCCGTGATGAGTGCTTTCTTCATTCAAATGGAAATGCCCCGATGGAAGTAGTGATAGTCTCAGCGGCCAAAAGTAGCATCCCGTCTGTTCGGAAACGTCCATTTATGGGCCATTCACGGCAGAAGATCAACGTTTCATCCTTCACGTTCATGAAGGCCCAGCAACCGTCCTATGAAGGACTTGTTCCAACTGAAGAAGAGCCGCCACGATGACGGTTGTATGGGGGCTGTCCAAGGAATGCCCACACCCAGCCTCAAAGAGCGGAGCAGGCGCCCGTGATTGAGTGCCGAAGTAGCTTGTCGGAATCGCAACTCCTGAGGGTGAGCAAGCATGTGCCGCTCCCACTTGCTGCGCACGGCATTCCCCTCATGGGCTGACATTGCACCGCTCAGAGTGGCAGCTCGCAGGTCGCTGTCGATGTTGCCCGCGAAGAACCGCAGGGGATCAGTGTTGCACAGGTGCGTCTGTGCCGGGTGCATCCGGTAGTGATAGGCCACCTCGTGCAAATGCCTCCCGTGAGCGTGGAAGGCCAACTGGAAGATCCAGTGGTAGTCCTCATGCGAGATGCGGTGGAACACAGGGTGGTAGCCCCCCACCCTATCCAGCAGCTCTCTGCGCAGCATCACCGTAGCACAGCAGATGGTCGGATAGTACGTGGGGTCTGATGCCAGCCGAGCCAGATCGGGGCCGCCCACGTGGGTGGATATCACCTCGCCATCCGCATCGGTGCGGCAATAGCCCGTGGTGATGAAACCGAGTTGTGCATCTGCCATGAAGCGACTCACGCAGCGTCCAAGGCGCCCAGGCACGCAGGTGTCGTCCGCATCGAGGAACGTTAAAAGCGCACCGCGCACCTCGCCAAAGAGTCGGTTGCAGGCACGGAGGTAGCCTTCGTTCTCTGCGTTCTGAAAAACACGGATGCGGGCATCGGTCAGTCCATCCAGAAAGCGCTGTGTGCCGTCCGTGCTGCCGTCATTGATGATGAGCAGCTCCCAATGCCCATAGTCCTGAGCAAGGATGCTGCCAATCGCCTGTACGATGAAGCGTTCGGCATTGTAAACAGGCATAAGCACGCTGACCAGAGGTCTGTTAGTCATCTGCTCGAACACCAATGGCCGTTTTGAAGGTTTCATCATAACCTTGGTCGGATCCTCTCTATGCGAAACTGCCATGCGATCTTGTCTATGAGGTCGACCAACCCTGCGTCCGATGCGATATCAAACAGCTCACTCAGTAGCTGTACATCAGCATCAGCGTATGCCTGCGGCATCATTCCTTCACATAGATATGCCAACAGCATACTCCGGTCTACATGCTCTGGTAACGCAATTCTGTCGCCATGTTCAGGAATGGGAAACCGTTCCAAATGGTTCCGGAGTGCATCAGGTAGATCCATAGAACATAAAAGGCCATGGATGAGCCCCCAATGTTCAGCTTTCATCTCCTCTGCATATTGCTGCGACTTGGCATCATCCGTCAGATAAAAACGGCTGAGAATGGTATCGACCGACCGCACCCTGTCCACTCCATATTTCAGCAGGTACCGGAACCAAAGGTCCATGTCCATGGTGAAATGCAGATTTTCGTTTACTCCACCCAACTCCCTGACCACCTCCGTGCGATAGAAATGCGAAGGCTGAGCCATGCCGTAGCGCGCAAGGGTCTGCTCAGTAGTCTCGAAAACGGATGTTTTCCCTTTGCTGACCGCCTTGCCATCAGCCGTCATCTTGATACAGGTGCCTACCACCACATCTGCCCCATCATGCATCTGGTCAACGACCTCTTGCAATGCACCGAGTTCAAGGGTGTCATCGGCATTGAGCCAATTGAATATGCGCCCTTTCGCCAACTTCAATCCCTTGTTGATGGCATGACTCTGTCCTCTGTCAGGACCGCTGTGCCAATAGGCCAAGCGGCTCTCATTCTCCCGGATGATGTCCACTGTACCGTCCGTGCTACCGCCATCCATGATGATGTGTTGCACCGGCACACCCTGCACAGCCACAGAGCGGATGCACCGCTCGATGGTGGCAGCACCATTGAGCACTGGTGTTACGATGGTGACCTCGGGTAACATGCGGCTAAGATCGGGGATTCGCTTTTATCCGAAGCTGCCCCTTTCAGCCCGTTTGAAATGCGGAAACTTGCAGCCACCATGGACCCCGTCATCGACATCATCATTCCCGCCTTCAACGAGGAGGCCGCCATAGGTCATGTGCTGGATGACATTCCGAGGAAAATGGTGCGGCACATCATCGTCTGCGACAACAACAGCACCGACCGCACCGCCCATGTGGCCCGGGAGCATGGTGCGGTGGTGGTGCATGAGCCGAGAGCGGGCTACGGAAGTGCCTGTCTGCGCGGTATGGCATACATCGCATCGCAGGAGATGAAACCCGATATCGTGGTTTTTCTCGATGGCGACCACAGCGACCATCCGCAGCAGTTGCCACAGCTCGTGCGGCCCATCACTGACGACAAGGCCGACATCGTCATCGGTTCGCGGGTGCTGGGCCGCGCTGACAAAGGCTCGCTCATGCCGCAGCAGCGGTTCGGGAACTGGCTGGCAACGCTGCTGTTGCGCATCATTTACGGAGTAAACTACACCGACCTCGGGCCGTTCCGCGCCATCCGATATGAAAGCCTGTTGACCCTCGGCATGTGCGACCCAGACTACGGCTGGACGGTGGAGATGCAGCTCAAAGCAGCGAAGAAGGGGCTGCGCCAATCAGAAGTGCCCGTGGATTACCGCGTCCGCATCGGTGAGTCTAAGGTCTCCGGCACGGTCAAGGGCACCATCGGGGCCGGGTACAAGATTCTATATACCATCTTCCGTCATGTGTGAGCCTCATCCTTCGGGGTAACTTTGCTCCGATGAGTGAGAAAGAGGTCACCGTGATCGTAGAGGGTATGACCTGCGCCAACTGCGCGGCAGGCATTCAGCGGAAACTCAACAAGGCGGGCTATTCCAAAGTGGACGTGAGTTTCGCCACGGGCGAGGTCGCCATTGCCGAGGAGACCCCCATCGACCTCGACCGTGTGAAGGAGCTGGTCGGTGATGCAGGCTTCACCTACATCGGAACAAAGAAGATTGATAAACAGGGACTTGCCCTCATTGAGAAGAAGTTTCTGTTCACCCTTCCTTTCACCATTCCTTTACTGGCGCACATGGTGCTGCCGTGGCACTTTCTGCACGACCCGCTGGTGCAGCTCGCACTGAGCATCCCAGTGGTGGCCGTGGGCCTGCATCATTTCGGGAAAAGTGCGCTCGGCTCGCTGCGCAATGGTGTGCCGAACATGGATGTGCTCATCTTCATCGGCTCCACATCCGCATTCCTATATAGCCTCTCGGGGCTTTGGATGACTTGGGGAACGGGCAACGAAGGCAACTACCTCTTCTTCGAGACGGCCGCCACCATCATCACCCTCGTTCTCATGGGCAACGTGATCGAGCACCGTGCTGTGAAGCAGACCACCACAGCCATATCCGACCTCGGCCGATTGCAGGAGGGGGTTGCTAAAAAGGTGGTGGGAAAGCTGAAACATGAAAGCAGAAAGCTGAAATCCGCCACGCCTGACTCGCAATCAACAATCATCAATCAACAATCATCAATCGTACAAACTCCATTCAACAAGCTGTTAGTCAACGATATCGTACAGTTGGTCACAGGCGACAGCATCCCCGCGGACGGGCTGCTCATCGAGGGTTCGCTGCATGTGAACGAGAGCATGGTGACGGGCGAGAGCGAACCCGCGCGCAAGTCGGAGGGCGAGACGCTCATCGGTGGCACGCTGGTGGCAGATGGCAACGGCCTCGTGCAGCTGACAGCTACGGGCAAGGACACCGTGCTGGCGGGCATCATCGCCATGGTGAAACGGGCGCAGCAGGAGAAACCCGCCATCCAACGCCTCGCAGACCGCATCAGTGCTGTGTTCGTGCCGGTGGTAGTCGGAATTGCGGTGCTCACTTTCGTCATCAGCCATTTCGTGGTGGGTATCGGGCTGCAATCGGCCATCATGAACGCGGTGGCGGTGCTGGTGATCTCCTGCCCCTGTGCCATGGGCCTTGCCACGCCCACGGCCGTCATGGTGGGACTGGGCCGCAGTGCCAAGCGAGGCGTGCTTTTCAAGGGTGCGCAGAGCATCGAGACGCTATCGAAGGTGACCCGAGTGGTGTTCGACAAGACAGGCACACTGACCACGGGCGAGCTGAGGGTCGGCAGGACGTTCATTCCCAATGAAACCAAGCTATTCACCGAATTGGGCTTTGCACTCGCGTTAGCACAGAAGTCCTCCCACCCCTACTCTATTTCTTTGGCCGTACATGCCACATCATTGGGAACCGAAGCCTTTCCACTACATGAAATACACGAGGTTAAAGGCATCAGCATGGAGGGCCGCGATGAGGAAGGCAACCTTTGGCAACTGGGTTCTTTCCGTCTTTTGAAGGAAATCGAGGACTGGAACAAAGGCGACCTGCACCTGCTGCGCAACGGGGAGGCAGTGGCCTCTTTCTCCATGGAAGATGAGATCCGCGAAGGCGCGGAAAAACTCATCTCTTTTCTCAAGGAAAAAGGAATCCGAACGGTGCTGCTCAGTGGCGACCGCAAGGCCAAGTGCGAGCAGGTGGCCCGTGACCTGGGCATCAATGAGGTCTTTGCGGAGCAGCTCCCTGAACAGAAGCTGGAGCTGATTCAGCAATGGGCCGACTCCGAACCTACGGCCATGGTGGGCGATGGCATCAACGATGCGCCCGCGCTGACCCGTGCCACGGTGGGCATCTCATTGAGCAATGCCACACAGGCGGCCATGAACGCGGCCACTGTCGTGGTGATGGACGGTGGAGGGCTTTCCCGCCTTCAAGAGGCGTTCAGCCTTGGTGGGCACACGCTGCTCACCATCCGGCAGAACCTCTTCTGGGCCTTTGCCTACAACATCGTGGCGATACCGATGGCAGCACTCGGCTTCCTGAACCCGATGGTGGCGGCACTGAGCATGGCCTTCTCGGACGTGGTGGTGATTGGCAATGCCATCCGATTCAAATACAAGCGATTGGATTGACCTTAACGTGCGAACCTGATCGCTCCGGCACGCCCGTTACCGGTATTCCAGCGCAGCACATAAATGCCCGCAGGTAGTGTGGCAAGAATGCGATCACCACGCCCATGCTGACTCCAATGGCCCAACACCCTGCCCGACACATCAAGAAGAACGGCCTCCACCGATTCATCTGAAGTGAACACTATGAGACCCTCACGCACAGCTATGGGTGCGTCAAGGTTCACTGCGGGAGCTTCCCCGTCAATGCCCACGACCAAGTTGTTCCCGGCCTCACCCTCGACCAAATGGAGCGTGGTATTGATGGCAAGGTCAATGAACTTCTCCCTCAGTCCGCTGGGCCAAAGGACCAAGAGGCTGTCCACCACTTCTGCATCGCCAAGGCCGAAGTGCAGGTATTGGGAGCTTTGTCCGAAGTGGGCCTCCCCACAGAGGGTATAGCGCGTCTGCATCAGTCCGCCCGCGAAGCAGCGTACCGTGGCACCGATGGCATCGCGGTTGCTCACCGTGCCTTCCAGTGCTACCTTGATGAAGTGACCGCCCATGTGGTTGTTGCGCCAGAGCTCGGCCCGGAAAGGCTGCTTGTTGGAAATGGCGATGTCGGGTGCCCCGTCATTGTCAAAGTCAGCAGTGGCTGCACAGTAGCTCCTGCTGATATGGTCTGCGAAACCTGAGTCATCACGCAGCGCAAATCCCACTCCCGAAACATTGGTGAAAAACCTATCGGAAAAGATGTTGGTCTGCGCGGTATTGTTCAACGGTGATGTGGCCACGTACAGGTCGAGCCAACCATCCAGATCCTGATCGAGCCAAAGCGCACTCCAACAGATCCTGTTGACCACAACACCGTAGGAAACGGCCATATCCTCGAAAACCCCGTTGCCATCATTCACGAACAGGACGTTGCCCGCCTCGTGGTTGGTCTGGTAGATGTCGAGGTCGCCATCATTATCGAAATCGCCCACCGTGTTGCTCATGGCATCAATGCCGATGGCCGTGCCGCTGGGCATGCTCACATCCATGAAAGTGCCATCACCTGTGGCTTTGTTGCGGTACATGCCGTTGAGATATGGAACCCTGTCGTTGGAGACGAACAGGTCAGGCCAGCCATCCATGTCAATATCCGGGAAGGTGGACTGAAATGAGGCCCTTGAGCCATCACCGATGCCTGCAATGGATGTCATTTCGGAGAATGTGCCGTCACCGTTGCTCAGGTAGAATTCGTTTGTAGGCCCATTTTCCGCGCTGTAATTGCAGATGTACAAATCAAGAAATCCGTCACGGTTAACATCGGCCCAGCTTGCCCCCATGCTCATGCCGCCATGTGCAGAAATGCCAACGAGCGCTGTCACATCCGTGAAATTGAATATACCATCGTTGGCGTAGAGGGAACGCTCTCCGAACAGGCGGGTGACGAAAAGGTCTGCATCGCCATCGTTGTCGTAATCCACCCAGATGACGGCTTTCATCTCTGACTGATTGGGGATGTTGAAAATCACTTGACTGAAATAGCCACCATCATTGCGGAAGAAAGCCGGAGGCAACCCGGTACGGGCGTAGGTGAGGTCGGGCCAGCCATCGCGGTCCCAGTCATGGAAGCTGATGCCAAGGCCCCAGTTCAAGTGATCGCTCATGACCGCGACACCACGGTCTATCGCAACCTCCGAAAACAAGGTTTGCCCCCATAAAGAACCATTACTGCAAAAAGTCAGCAACAGCCAGATATGCAGTGCGGTCAGATTCGGGGTAATGCTTGCCAATGGACACGATTGTTAACACAAAGCTAAATCACCGTTGGTAACGTTTCCTACCATCCAATATAAAGAGCCAGCAACACAATAAATTTGCCGCCATGCGACACAGACATCCCGGCTGCTATGTGATGGGAATCGCGGGCGGCAGTGCCTCCGGAAAGACATCCTTCCTCAGAGAGCTGAAAGAGATCATGCCCGAAGGCAGCTTGTGCATAGTCTCGCAGGATAACTACTACAAACCACAGGAGGAGCAGCAGCGCGACCGACAAGGGCAGGTGAATTATGACCTCCCGACCAGCATAGACCGAACATCATTCCACAAGGACCTGATGCGCCTCATCAATGGAGAGACCATTGAACGGACAGAATACACCTTCAACAATCCGGAAGCCAAGCCCAAGACCGTGAGGATGGAGCCGGCCCGCATCATCGTGGTAGAGGGGCTGTTCGTTTTTCACTACACCGAGATCCGCAACCTGCTCGACCTGCGGATATACCTGGATGTGAGAGAGGATATCAAGTTGCAGCGCAGGATACAACGCGACTCCGTGGAACGTGGCTACCCGGAGCACATCGTTCGTTATCAGTGGGACAACCATGTGATGCCGTCTTACAAGAAATTCCTTAAGCCCTACCGGGACGAAGCACACTTGATTATCACCAACAACATCTCCTACACCAAGGGTCTGGAGGTGCTGCGCAATCACTTGATGCACATCCTGGAGCACGATCTTGTGAAGGGATACGGATGTTGAGCATGCACGGCTCATTCATTGGGCAACAAGGAAGCCGACAATGATCTCTGCCGCCCGTGCTGATGCGCCTGCGCCTCCGAGCTTACCGATGACCTCGCGTTGTATGTCAAGTGCCTGATGCCTTTGCCGAAGCAATTTTGATAGTTCCGCAGCGAGATTATCCGGCTCAAGGTCGTCCTGTATCAGTTCCCTGACGGCTTCTCTATTGAGGATAAGGTTGACAAGAGCGATGTACGGCACCTTGATGAGCCTGCGCGCCAGCAGCACCGAGAAGGCATTTCCCCGATAGCAGACCAGCTGCGGCACACCAGCCAGAGCAGTTTCGAGTGTGGCCGTTCCGGAAGTGACCAAGGCTGCATCGGACATAGCCAGCAGAGCCTGCGTGCCTTGGGTGAAAAGACCTGCGTCCGAATGGCCGATGATGTCAGTGTAAAGCCGCTCATAGAGCCCCGGAGCCTTTCCTATGAGAAAGCGATACTCCGGTAACCGGTCGCGGATGGCCAGCATGGCCGGTAGCATCCGCTTCACCTCCTGCGTGCGGCTGCCGGGCAGCAGCGCAATCACTTTGCGCTCGCTGCTCTCCGATGGTTGCACTCGAATCTCGTCCAAGAGAGGATGCCCCACGAAATGAGCCTCCATGCCATGACTGGCGAAATACTCCTGCTCAAAAGGAAGAATGACGAGCAAACGGTCGATGTTGACCTTCATGGCCTTTACCCGCGACTCCTTCCAAGCCCAGACCTGCGGTGCGATGTAGTAGATGACAGGAATACCTCTGAGCTTGGCCCACTTGGCCAGTCGCAGGTTGAACCCCGGATAGTCGATCAGCAGCAGGGCATCGGGCCTGCGCTCTTTCATAGCCTGCTTGGCGATGGAGAAGTTGCGCATTACCGTGCCGAGGTTCCTCACTACCTCTACAAACCCCATGAAGGCAAGGTGGTCCAATCCTCGCAGCACGGTCATGCCCTCTGCTGCCATACGTTCACCACCGAACCCCTCGAATTCACACTTCGGGTTGATGGCCTTGATGGCACGCAGAAGATTGGCCCCATGAAGGTCGCCCGATGCCTCTCCCGCTACCACGAACAGCCTCATAGGATGAACTTGATGTAAACGATGGGAATGGCGTAGAGAAAAGTTGCCATGATGACCCCACGGGCACTCTCATCGAATTTCTTCCAATAAAAACCAAAGAAAGCCGGCAGGTTGGCCAACAGACCGATGGAGATCACTGCCGACACCACACTCGGATGCTCAAAAAGCACCGTGATATCATTGAGTCCCTCTGGCCGGGGCGCGATCTGCCAGAAAAGGAAAATGCCTATCCAAGGCAGAAAAAGACCGATAACGAAACCAAGGAGCTTGCTATTCATTGGAAACCAGAAACATGAAAGCGGAAAGCAAAAGATCAGGAATTATCAACGAATCTCGTTCGAATATCCGAATGGGGCAAAAAGATGATTCGTTGAAATTCCCTTTGCTGCTCTGCGTGAAAAAATGTTCTTAGCGAAATGAAATGAGGGTTTCTTTAGGCTCTATTTCCATTCCGGCTTCTCAAAAGCCCAGTCATTGAGGCGTTTCATGGCATGATGGGCGGTCAGGTCGAATTGCACCGGCACGGCTGACACGTATCCGTTCTCCAAAGCCCACACATCGGTGTCAGTGCCCTTGTCGTAGTTCTTGAAAGCACCAGTGAGCCAATAATACTTGCGGTTGTGCGGGTCTCTGCGCTCATCGAACTCCTCCTCCCATTTGGCATTGGCCTGCCTACAGATCTTCACACCCTTTATCTTGTCGAGCGGCAGATTGGGCACATTGACGTTGAGTAGCGTACCCGTTGGCATACCGAAGTGCAGCATGTTCTTGGCAATGATGCGCACGAAGTGCTGGGCGGCTGTCATATCGGCATCCAGACCGTAATCAAGAAGTGAGAAACCTACTGATGGAATACCCTCGATGCAGCCCTCCATCGCTGCAGACATGGTGCCGCTGTAAATGACATTGATGCTGTGGTTAGCCCCGTGATTGATTCCGGAGATGATGAGGTCAGGCCTTCGGGTGAGCACCTTGTCGATGGCGATCTTCACACAGTCGACCGGGGTTCCGCTGCACTGGTAGCCGATGCTTTCACCGTGATAGCTCACTTTGTCGAGGCGCAACGGTCGATTGAGTGTGATGGCGTGACCCATGCCGCTCTGAGGGCTGTCGGGTGCCACCACCACCACCTCCGCGAAGTCCTGCACGGCTTTGACCATGGCCTGAATGCCGGGTGCGGTGATGCCGTCATCATTCGTGGCCAGTATCAAGGGTCTTTGTTCGCTCATGGTCTATCTGTTTTCGGGCAAATCTAAACAGCTATGGACGGTAAGCCGAAACGATTACCGCGATCTTGCCGACACACGGGGTCAACAGAAAGCATTGAAGTGCGCTCGCCTTAATATAAATCTAATTTTGCGTCCCCGACAAAAGATGCCATGCAACTGAACAAGCGCGCTGCGTTCTCTTTCATATTCCTGCTGTTTTTGCCTTTCAGCCATGTCATTGCCCAGAGCACAGGCAAGATCAAAGGCTTTGTCTATGAGGAGGAGACCGGTGAACCGGTACTTTTCACTAATGTGTTCTTGGAAGGCACGAGCCTCGGTTCTTCGACCGATGTGAACGGCTACTACCTCATCACCAATGTCCCAGCAGGAGACTACAACCTGATGGTCACTTATTTGGGCTATGATACGCTCAAGGTGGCCGTTACCGTTGGGTCGAAGGAGTTGGTGGCTCAGAATCTGTTTCTGCAGAAATCAAGCATAAAGCTCGACATCGTGGAGATCAGGGCCGACCGTCAGGAAGCGCTCACTGAGGTGCGCACATCGGTCACCAAGCTCACGCCCAAAGAAATGAAGCAGATACCCAACGTGAGCGGTGAAAGCGATCTTGCACAGGTGCTTCAGGTGCAGCCAGGGGTAGTCTTCACTGGAGACCAAGGTGGGCAGATCTACATTCGAGGCGGTTCGCCCATTCAGAATAAAGTGCTGTTGGACGGGATGATCATCTACAACCCTTTCCATAGCATAGGTTTCTTCTCGGTGTTCGACACGGACATCATAAAGACTGCGGACATCTACACCGGGGGCTTCAATGCTGAGTTCGGTGACCGCATCTCCTCCATCATGGACATCAAGACCCGCGATGGCAACAAAAAAAAGTTCTCTGGTAAATTCTCCGTGAATCCCTTCGGAGCGAATCTGCTTGCCGAAGGCCCGATTATGAAGCTGAAGGAAGGTAGAGCGAACAGCCTGAGCTACTTGGTGTCGGCCAAGACATCTTATCTCGAGCAGACCTCAAAGCTGCTATACTCCTATGCTGGTGAGGATGGGCTTCCATTCAACTTCACAGACATCTTTGCCAAACTGACCTATAACACTGAGTCCGGAAGTAAGGTGAACCTGTTCGGATTCAGCTTCAATGACCAGGTGACCTTCCGCTCCATATCTGACTATCGCTGGAATTCTTTTGGTGTAGGAAGCAATGTCATCATCGTGCCTTCTGGATCCAGTGTGCTGCTTGAGCCGTTCTTCAACTACTCATCCTACCGAATAGAGCTCGCTGAGACCAACCAGCCATCGCGTTTCAGTCAAATCGGTGGGTTCACAGGCGGTATGAACTTCACGTATTTTCAAGGAAACAATGAGTTGAAGTTCGGCCCTTTCCTTCAAGGATTCCAGACGCAGTATGAGTTCACCAACTCGGTAGGAACCAGAGTAGGAAACAATCAGTCTTTCAATACCACGGACTTCGGTGCTTATGTGAAGTACAAATGGAACATCCGTGAGAAGCTGCTTATCGAGCCGAGCTTCCGGCTGCACTATTACGCATCGCAGGGTGTGGCATCGCCTGAGCCGAGACTTGGTATCAAATGGAATATCACCAAATGGCTGCGAGTGAAATACGCATTCGGTCTGTTCGCACAGAACATGATCGCAGCGAACAGTGACCGCGATGTGGTGAACCTGTTCTACGGTTTCCTCACCGCTCCAGAGAACCTCCCGAAAGAATTTGACGGTGAAGAGGTGAATAATCCACTGCAACGTGCCATGCACAATATCGCAGGCTTCGAGCTCGACCTCGGAAGAAGGGTGACCTTGAATGTGGAAGGGTACCTGAAGAACTTTCAGCAGCTCACGAACGTGAACCGTAACAAACTGTACGAGGACAATGTGGAAAATGCCGCCCAGCCCGAATCACTCCGCAAGGACTTCATCATCGAAAGGGGAACGGCAATGGGGATTGATTTCGTGTTGAAATACAGCCACAAACGGCTTTACCTGTGGGCGGTGTATTCGCTCGGTATGGTTGACAGATTCGATGGTATTCAAGAGTATTTCCCTCACTTCGACCGCAGGCACAATGTCAATCTTGTAGGTGCCTACACTTTCGGAAAGAATCTGAACTGGGAGGCGAGTGTGCGCTGGAACCTTGGCTCCGGTTTCCCCTTCACACAAACGGCTGGGTTCTACGAAAATCTGCTCATGGACGGTGGCATCGGGACGGACTACACCACCCAGAACGGTTTCCTCGGTGTTGAATATGGCGAACTCAATGAGGGTCGTCTCCCCTTCTACCACAGATTGGACCTGAGCATCAAGCGCGATTTTGAGCTGGGAAGCACTGTGCTGGGTGCAGTGGTGGGCGTTACCAATGTTTACAACCGCGAAAACATCTTCTTCATCGACCGGGTGAGCTACGATATTGTAAATCAGCTCCCGATTCTGCCCAGCCTTGGCATTTCTTGGAGGTGGTAATGGGGTGTGAAGGGACTTGAGCTTCAACTCTGATGAAAAAGCTCATTTTTGGTTCAGTAGTGGCGCTTGCAGCCCTGCTTGTTTTCGGCCTTTGGCCTTTCGGAGCGGGAACTTGGAAAATCGAGTTTGACAAGGAGCTCATTGCAAGCAAAAAGTCGTACTTAGCCTCCATTGAAAAAGACACGGCCCGGCTGCCCAATATCGTCATCATTCTCGCAGATGACCTTGGTAAGACGGACATCTCGCTTTATGGGGAACCGGCCATCACCACGCCCAACATCGATGCTATCGGCTTGCGGGGTGTAACCTTCACCGAAGGCTATATCAGCTCTCCCATCTGTGCG
Source organism: uncultured Chryseobacterium sp. (assembly GCA_964500205.1). Lineage (GTDB taxonomy): Bacteria > Bacteroidota > Bacteroidia > UBA10329 > UBA10329 > UBA10329. The sequence goes on from CAZCNS010000003.1 coordinate 323,320, forward strand.
CCATCGAGGGCCGGACTGCTCACAGGCCGCTATCAGCAGAGGTTCGGCTTCGAGTATCAGCCGCATGACCGCTACCCGAAGAACAGACTGGAGATGTTCGTTTACAGCAACTTCATCGCCACGGGCGACTGGACAGTTGCGGAGCAGAGCACATTCCCGGCATTTGAGGATGTGGTAAGGAACGGGATGCCACCATCGGAGATACTGCTATCGGAGATCCTTCGCCAACGAGGTTACACAACGGGCATCTTCGGCAAATGGCACCTCGGTGCAGGCGACCACGCCATACCCTCCAATAGGGGCTTTGATACACAGTATGGCTTCTACGAGGCGTACTCTCTCTACATGGCCGACACCAGCCATCCTGAGATCCTCAACCAGCGCCATTCTGACTTCAGCGACCCTTTCATCTGGGGAAAAGGACGCAGCGGCACGTGCGCCATTCGCCTGAATAATGAGGTGATAGATGAGAAGTACTACCTGACCGACCGTATTGCCGAAGAGGCAAACGGGTTCATTGCGGAAAATGCAGACAGGCCGTTCTTCCTGTACGTGCCTTTCCTGGCGCCTCACACACCTTTTCAAGCGACCAAGGCATACTACGATAAACTATCGCACATCGAGGATCGCAACAAACGCATCTACAACGCCATGATCCTGCAACTTGATGACGCGGTGGGTAGCATCATGGCACAGCTTGAGCAACAAGGACTCATGCAGAACACCCTTACTTTCTTCCTGAGCGACAACGGTGGCGCCACTTATACCAAGGCCACGGATAACCACCCATTGAAGGGAGGCAAGTTCACCAACTTCGAGGGAGGTCTCAATGTTCCTTTCATGATGCGTTGGGATGGCAAATTGGACAGCGGAAAAGTGTTCACCCGGCCTGTAATCGCCATGGATGTTTTCGCTACCGCGCTGGAAGTGGCCGGCATCACTCCACCGAACGACAGACCCATTGACGGGCGTTCACTTTTGCCATTCATTAAAGGAGAAAATGATGGCAGCGTGCATGAAGCGCTTTACTGGCGGTCGGGCTACAACCGGGCCATCCGTCTCGGAGATTGGAAACTGGTGGCCGACCTGCACAGTGGCAACATGGCTCTCTACGACCTTACCTCAGATCCTTATGAGAAAAATGATCTCTACGCTGAGAGAACTGATGTGGTGCAGATCATGCTGACGCACTATGCAGAATGGGACCGTAAGATGATGCAACCTCAGTGGCCGAACGTGATGCACTTCCGGTATTCTGACGGAGAACGGGACTTTTACTTCCCGCTGTAAATGCGATGGCGGATGATGCCGTGCATATGCAGCCGATGCCGCACCGAGGTGGCAAGTACACCCAGTCCGTAGGTCACGCTGCGCTTGAAGTTGATGCTGCTGGCCTCCTCAAAGTACTTGGTCGGGCAGGTCACCTCGCCCACCTCAAAGCCCGCCATGAAGATCTGACTGAGCATCTGATTGTCGAAAACAAAGTCATCAGAATTGGCCTCGAAGTCGATGGCCTTCAGCACCTCTTGTGAAAATGCGCGGTAGCCCGTGTGATATTCCGAAAGCTTCTGGTCGATGAGGATGTTCTGAACCAGCGTAAGGATGCGGTTGGAAATGTACTTGTACAGTGGCATGCCTCCCTTCAACGCGCCCTTGCCCAGTATACGTGAACCACACACCACAGGATAGACCCCGTTGGCGATGATATGAACCATTGAAGGGATGAGCAAAGGAGTGTACTGGTAATCAGGATGCAGCATCACCACGACATCGGCATCGAGCTCAAGTGCCTTTCGGTAGCAGGTTTTCTGATTGCCCCCGTAGCCGAGGTTGGCCTCATGGCGGATAATGTGGCGTATGCCAAGCCTCCTCCCCTCGCCCACCGTGTCGTCCGGGCTATGGTCGTCCACCAGCACCACCTCGTCCACAATGTCGAAAGGTATCTCGCTGTAGGTACGCTCCAAGGTCTGCGAAGCATTATACGCAGGCAGCACCACCACGACTTTTTTTCCGTTGACCATGGACGGCAAAGGTAGAAGCGAAAGGAGTGGGGTTAGGTTGTCAGTGACAGCACACCTTCAACCTTACCCCACTATCCATAAAAGCCCCATCAGACTACCAAAATGCAGTGAAAATCACCTTCGTTTAGAGGAGCACCATCCGCTTGCTATCCACCTGCTGGCCGTTAACAACAAGGGTGTAGATGTAGGTGCCGGCAGCGAATGCTCCACCGCTGATGAGCACCTGCCCGAAGCCTCTCGTGCCACCGAGGTCGAAGGTCTTGAGCTGAACCCCGCTCAGGTCGGTGATCACGATGCTGGCTGTGCGCATGCCGTTGGGCAGGTAATACTTGACGGTGGTGTTCTCGTGGAACGGGTTGGGGATGTTCTGTTCCAGTTTCGGGGCATCGGCCACACTGGTCACTGGTCGCTGATCACTCGTCACTGAACTATGCTCAAAACAGCATTGTTGCAGGTCGCCTTCAAATTGACGTTGGTTCGCTATCAGTTGCGAAACGAGCGATTCAAGCCGTTCGATGCGATTCTCCTTTTCGGCAAGTTCCTGCTCAAGTTGAGAGATGCGGGTGGTGTCCATCGATGCTGTTCTTACATCCAATTCTTTTACTGCATTGATCAGCATGTAATCCAAAGCGCTGGGGTCGTAGGTCAAATAGGGGGTACCAGAATCAATCACGGTCTCTGTTCCGTCCTCGTTCTCCATTGCGGTAAAACCAAATGGTCGTTCCTCAACCATATAAGGAGCTACCTGTTGGATGTCCTGGGCAAGCACACCTACGAACCTGCGACCATCGGCAAGGTCCGGCCAAACTTCGTTGTAGCGGTACCAGACCGGATTGACTTTGCGCAGTTGTTCAAGTCCATCTGTGTAGGCTTCCACATCTTTTTTCAACCGCTTATCAGAAATTGCTGTCCACGAACCTCCTCCTGTCTTGAATGCCGCCCCTACCACTTCCAGATCATCTTCAATCCAGAGGTCTTCATCTCCCGTTGCAACAGTGGGAGAAGGTGTGGTGCCATCACCGATCACATTGGCAGTAGAACTTATTGCACCACCCAGATTGATGCGGCCATTACTTGAATTTCCTTCGAAAACCGTGCTGAAAATATCCCCATTGACACGCAGTCTGTGGGTCAATTGGGAAGTTCCAATGCTTACGTTGCTGCCATCACTTTGAATAGCAGAGTTGGCCACCCAGTTGGTGCCATTGTGCCGCATGGTCTGGTTCAATGATCCGGAAACAACACCAGTAAGCAACTGCCAAGTGGCCAGACCGTTGGCATCGCTCATCAGTACTTTGTTCGCACCTGGGCTTCCTCCTGTTATTTTGACCTGCCCGGCAACTTCAAGTTTGCTTGTAGGGGTAGAGGTGCCTATGCCGGTATTACCATTCTTAAGCACTACGAAGGCATCTGAATTGGTTGCGCATGACCCACCTATATTCAAAGTTCCATTGCCTATGACGAATATTCTGTCTGTTGAATTATTGAGCGGTGAATAGTCCGTGTTGCATTGTCCACAAGCAAATTCACTTTCGCTTCTTGCTCTTGTACTTGTTCCAAAAACTGTTGAAGTCGGACCATTAGCGCGACCAAGGAAACCGAATGCGGTGGCTACCGCAGCGGTGGCCTCGGTTCCCATGCCAAATGCCTGAGCACCAGTTCCTGTTGCTGAGTTAGATGACCCTATTGTAAACGATGACTGTCCAGATGAGGTGTTGTTATCTCCAATTGCTACAGATCTGCTCGCAGAGGCCAAGTTATTGAATCCGAAGGCCAAGGAATTGCTGCCTGATGCTGTAACATTCTGACCGAGAGCAACGGAGGATCTTCCCACACTGATATCATTCCACTGCGTGCTGGAAATCGTTCCAGCTCTAAATGCTGCCTTGTTCGGATACCACATCATGCGTACACCCGCACCTTCGGCTGGAATTGAACCGGAAAATTCAGTTCCCGTGGCGAGGAATCCATCAACACCGGCCACATGTAGTTTGGCAGTTGGACTGGCAGTACCAATTCCAATGTTGCCTCCCAATTCAATTACATCCGAATTGATGACGGCTACCGTAGAGCCATCGAATTTTGCCAAGAAGTGCTGCGTGCCAGAGGCGTTGATGGCCGGTCCGGTAGGGCCTTGAGGGCCTGTGGGTCCGGTAACTCCCTGAATGCCTTGAGGGCCTTGAGCACCTGTTGGTCCAGTTGCTCCTACTGGTCCTTGGGGTCCGGTTGGGCCAACTGCTCCGGTTGGGCCTTGAGCTCCGGTAGGTCCCACAATCCCTCCCTGCGAATTGATGTTCTGGGTTGAAAGTTCACACGTTAGCGGATCGACCACAACAGCATTCAAACATGCCAGTTCGATGGTGTGCATCACATCAGAATCGCCACAGATCACATGGGCAAAGTTGCCGTTTATGGTCACGTCCTGTAGGTTCGCAGTCAAGGCAAGGGATGTCACGTTCGTTGGCGATGTGGGGTTGCTGATGTCCACAATTCGGATATTGTCTTCGTTGCCATCTATTATGTAGGCATAGTTGCCGGCTACACTAACTGCTCTCGGATTATTTCCCACTTGCACACTTCCTGAAATGACCGGTGCAGCGGGATTACTTGCGTCAACGATCTTAAGGTCGTCAGCATTGTCGTCAACGATGTAAACGAAATTGCCAACGGCATTCACGTTCATTGGAAATGCTCCGATAGACAGAGACCCGACCAATGTTGGTGAAGCAGGATTGCTAATGTTTACGATTTTCAGATCGTCAAGATCCGTGTCAACGATGTACGCAAAGTTACCTTCTACGTCCATGGATCTTGGATTCGTGCCGAGGGCCAGCAACCCTACGTGAACAGGGTTGGCAGGGTCTGAAACATTCACTACCTTGAGTTCGTCTGTATTGCCGTTTATGTAATAGACGAACGAACCTGACACATTCACGTTACGAACAGGTGCAAGAGCTCCCAACAATCCGATAAGGGAAGGGTTGGTCGGATTCGATACATCAATGATCCGAAGGTCGTTTGATGCGAAATGTCCAACATAGGCTTTTCCGTTATCTACCGCTAATGAGACAGGAGAAGATCCTACCGCAAATGTGGAGACAAGTGTTGGAGATTCTGGATTGGTGATATCAATGATCTTGAGATCGTTGGCAGATAGGTCAATAATGTAGGCAAAAGTGCCTACGGTCACTATTTTAATTGGTGATGTTCCGGTGGCAAATGATGAGCGTAACGTAAGACAAGCAAAATTGGATGGAGGGGAGTAGTTGCTGCCGAACATGCTAGCAGGTGTGAGCAATTGCCATGATGCGTTCCCATTTGCGTCACTGAGCAATAGTTTTCCTTCACCTTCGGTTCCATCTGCCAACGTGAAGGTTCCTTCCACATGAAGTTTGGCAGTTGGAGATGTTGTGCCTATTCCCACATTGGTTCCATCATTGAAAATGTTGGAGCTGTTAACAACCCAGTTCGCACCGTTCCAAAAAGGCGTCACACCAGCCGCTGAGCCATTGGGCAGCAGGCCGGTGGCGCCTGTTGGGCCTGTAACACCTTGGGAACCTGTAGTTCCTTGAAGGCCAGCTGGTCCTTGTGGCCCTGTTGCTCCTTGAAGGCCTTGTGGGCCTTCCGGTCCAGTAGCACCTGTTGGCCCTTGAGGCCCCTGAGGACCCGCAGGCCCAGTGATTCCAGTAGGCGGGTTATTCACGGTGAAAACCCCTCCTGGCATTTGATCTAGCGTGAGACCGCTCCAACTTGCATTGCCCTGTGCGTCACTCATCATGATGGCTCGGTCAGAACCACTACCTGCCAACATTCTGAATCTGTTGGTCGTCAATGTATCGTTCACCGTAAAGTCGTCTTGAACAGTGACTCGCCCGCTGGAACCGATTCTCATTCTGAACTGGCCGTTTGTGAAAAAACTCAGGTCTGCATTCTCATGAAGGGTAATATCTGAAGAACCATTCGGTTGTATGCCAATGTCAAGACCATCAAACATTGTTGTTCCAGTATTGGCACCAGAGGTCAGTTTCATGTACGTGCCATTGACATCGGTAGAATTCACATGATAGGTCCGGGTAGGCACGGATGTACCAAGTCCAAGTGTGCCATTGCCGTTATCGGTCAATATGCCATCAGTGAGTGTGGTGCCATTCCAGCGGGGCACTTTTCCAGAAGAAGTGGAACTGACCTGAGGGTCGGTCTCAGGAGTAACTATGGTATTCGGATTGACCCATGTGGCATTGCCAGAAGCATCGCTTCGGAGCAAAAATCCGTTAGATGCGCCATTGGTTATCTGCAAGTTTGAAGTGACGGTTTTACCTACCACATCCAATCGGCCGGTTGGCTCTGTGGTACCGAGGCCCACATTGGTTCCATTGTCAAAAATCGAGCCATCAAGCAACTGTCCAACGTCTTGCCTCCATCGGGGCACCATGTTGTTTCCCGTTGATGATACCTGAGGATCTACTTCCAGATTAGAAAAGTCATTCCAACCGGCAAAACCCTGAGCGTCAGACATCAGCACCTTGCCTACACCTGCACCATCGACCAATCGTATCTGATTGGCTTTGATGCGGCCGTTCACATCCAGCCGTTCGGTAGGCGCGTTGACTCCAATACCTACACGCGAGGTGGTTGTGGCTCCGAGTACGCCTTGCACCGTACCCAGAACAATGCAATCATCACAATCAACAAGCGAATAGGCACCGATGGCCACTCGATTGAATCTGTTCTCATTATTCGAAGAACTTGCACCATGGCCGATGAGCGTATTATTGTTGCCATTGGTAATGCTCGTGCCTGACTGAGAACCAATGAACGTATTACCAGAAGTAAATTGACTACCAGCCCCAGCCAGCGTACCAATGAGCGTGTTATCCAGACCGTTTACCAGATTGGAACCTGACAGATGTCCTAAAAACGTGTTGCGGTCATTATGATCGATTCTACCCGCTTTTTGTCCATTTACCTTGAAAATCAATGCTTGATCATCGGTTGTGCCGATGAAGTTCGCAATCGAAGAGGTACCTCCGTTTCCATTAAGTCCCCAAGCATTCAGGGCGCCATCTGCGCCTGTTGGCCCCATTGGCCCCGTTGGTCCGACCGCTCCTTGCGGTCCGGTAGGTCCCACGAGAGACGTTGGGTCTATCCAGTCCGTTCCTGTGGCGGTACTTGAAAGTACTTGACCTGAAGAACCTTCATCTCCACTTGAATCCAAATACCTACCTGTAACAGCGACATCGCCCATCACGTGCAGTCTACTTGTGGGTGCAGAGGTTCCAATACCCACGTTGGCGTTATTGCCCAGTACTACGCTGTTGCTTTGTGTGACCTGTGCGTTGGCCCCGATTGCGGTGGCGTTGATGAGGTCAGAGGTTCCGCCTGTGTTGCGGCCTACGTAGGTGTTGTCCGAACCGGCCCCATTGTTGAAGCCCGCCTTATCGCCCGCTATCACGTTGCCCGACCCGGTGCTGTTGTTGAAACCCGCACGGTAGCCCAATATGATGTTGCGGTTGCCCGAAC